>CAXNLL010000001.1:0-1509072 GCA_964203405.1 Chitinophagales bacterium | reverse complement strand
AACCTTTATTAAAATTATTAAGTGGTTCAGAACATGAAAATAAAATTAATCTTTCATCTGATGCAAAACCATATTTTAATCTTTCTACATTTTTATCCAATAGATGCCAAGAGTCAATATCAATTGGATTAGGTATAACAAAAACAGGGTTTGTTTTGAAAATTAAGCTTTGTTTTACGGAACTTGCAAGCCAATTACTTGGTGCAACAATTACCATATTAGATTTGAAATAATTAATTTTTCTTTTCCATACAAAATAATCTAATTTGGAAATTCGACTAGAAAATATATTGAATTTATATTCAAAAGCATAGGAATTATCATATACTAAGTGTTGCGATCCTGAAAATGCCCACATGTCATGTAAAGTCCATATAATTGGTTTTTTAATTTTAGAGATGTCTTTAATAGAGAAAAACTCTAAATTTATCCAATGTAAATGAACAATATCAACATTTGATTTATTTATAAATTTATGCCAATATGAATGAAATAAAGAAGGTGATATAAATATTTTTTCTTTGTTAAAAAATATATAAATAAATACTTGACAGATTTTTTGTTTTGCTAGTTGCGTTAGTTTATTTAAAATATTTTTTGGACCTATTACACTTTCATCATTTGTAAACTTTCTAGCAACAAACATCTTTATATCAATACCAGAATTTTTTAAAATTGTATGTAATCTATAAGCTGATATTGCCGCACCACCTTTTGTATCATTAAAACTAAATGTAAATACTTTCATCGAGTTGTTTGTGTATACTACCTTTAGATAGCCTATAAGTATAATAAAAGCAAAAAAACCAAAAATAAGTATCAGGTGAAATAATAATACCTGTCATATTGAAGTATAATAATAAATATATCAAGAAATATACTCTTGTATTATTGTGAATTTTTGAAAACAATAATTTAGTGAATATCAAAAATAAAAGAAGAAATGAAAACCAACCATGATAAATAATATTAAAAATAAAAAAAGAAAATATTGAACTTGTTTCCCCAGTACTTATTTGATAAGCTTTTTCTAAAGCCCCTAATGGAATTCCCAAAAAATAATTTGATAATACAAAAGTACTTAAATTAAAACCTTGATAAAATCTAACATATTGAGAGGAGTTGACAGTGGTTAAAGATTCTAATGTCAGTAATGATAATACTGGTATAACAAGGAAAAAACCAAAAACCAATAATATAGAGAAATAGCTATATGATTTGAATGAATTAAATTTAAAATTAGAAAATAACTGTGTTATTAAAATTAAAAATAAACCTAGAAACCCACCTCTTGATCCAGACATAAAGATAATTAACCCTCCGATAATAAAAGAGAATCTAGTAAATTTATTCAGATTAATACTAATACATATTAAAGTGATTGTCACAAAAGCTAGATATGATGGCTCTAAATAAAACCCTTGGGTTCTAGGAAAGAAATTGGCAGTTAATTCATCTACAGGATTTAAATTATTATATTGAAATATTCCAAATAAATTATAAAGAAATGGCTTATGGAATATGAATGATGAAAAAAATTGAATTGATACTATTGATAAAATTAAAATTAAAGAAGGCTTTAAGATAGATGTAAAATCGAAATTATTTTTTTTTATAGGTAAATATATTATTAATATATGAATAATGGCAGATAAAAGGTATAATATAAATGGTTTAAGAAAAAGTAAAAATGTGATATTAAGTTCTTTATTATAAAAAAAAATAAATAAAGGATAGAAAAAAGAAAGTAAAAGTAAACTATAGGGTGCATAATTATAAAACTTAAATTTAAAAAAAGCAAATAAAAGCTTAGTAAAAAAAAGATTCCAATAGTTATTTTAAAACCAGTTGGATCAAAATGTATGAAAATTATGCATAATAGAAAAAATAAATTGTAATATGTATGTTTTTTATTTTTCAATATTTTAATTTTGAAATTAGATTCATAAAAAGAAATTGTAAAATACGAATACAGTAATAAATATGTAAATTGAAATAGCTTTTGTTAGTAATATTTACTAAATTTTTTCTGATTTTATAATCATTTGAAATCTCTTTTCTCCAATTAGAAAATTTTAATTTTTCATCTCGAGGATCATCGATGTATGCAATTGCAAATTTATTAATATAAAGCTTTATATTATTTTTGTTTAATAAAATTGAATGATATAAATCTTCCATGTAAGCCTTGCCTTTATAAGGGAAATAATTTTCTAATATTAAATTTTTTTTATTGTGTAAAACGCATCCACCAGGTAACCATTCACTTCTAATTAATTTATCTTTAAAATTATTTGGATCAATACCAATTTGTGTTCCAGCTAATGTTATAGAACCTTGTTTATAACCCGATAAACCATTTATAATGAAATAATACAAAGGTCTTAATAAAAATATATTAAGTAATTTTTTTGAAGTTCTATAGACAGATAAATTAGTTTTAAGTGTATATAATGCAGGTGAAATAGCTGCATGGGAATCGCTATGTTTTAATGAATCATATAAATTTTCCAAACAATTATATTCTAATATAACATCATCATCAATTTGCAAAACGAAATCATATATCGCATTTTGAAAACCTATTGTTCTTTGTATTACCTGGCCCTTGTCTTGCGTTTGAATAATCTTTATGTTCTTTAATTCAAATTTAGTTAGTTCTATTTTATTAAATTCAAATGGAATGCAAATTAATATTTCATTATGGTATAATTGAATCACTATTTATGGTTCTTATTGTTTCATAAATCGATTCACCACCTATAGTTGCAATTACAACTGAAATATTAAGAAATTTTGACTCCATCAATAAGATAATTTAAACAAAAGAATATTTATGACGTCTGATTAAATTATTAGCTATAGTTGGAATTACGCAATGATAACGAAATCTTTCTTCTGTATTTATACTATTAAATAAAGAAATTCTATGTAAACGTTTTGAATTATCTTTTCTATTTACTAATGGATATGCAGTGAAAATTTTAGATGCCCCTAATGAATAAATAATTTTATCTGTTTCCTCTGAATAACAGGTGTCAGGTTGACCAAATGGATAACTAAACACATTTATAAAATTTTTATATTTATTTAATTCTTTAGAATTTGTAGTATAAAGATCTTTTAGCTTTTCTTTGGAAATATTTAATGCATTATAATGATTGTAAAGATGATTACCTAAAAATATATTTTGATTAATAGAGTTTTGTAAATCTGCTATGTCGGCAAATTCACTATGATAATTTTTGACCGTTTCATTTATATTTTTAACTATATCTAGTTGTTTAAATTCATAAATATCCTCATCTGTAATATATAAAAATAAATTATTAATATTTACCTTATATTTTTTTAACATTTTAGATTGAAATGAAGGTATATAATTACATAAATATGTAACTAAACCGCTCCAAAAAACTTCTCCCTTTACAGGTGCCATATTGACGAAAATAGTTGCAGATAACCCTTCGTTAGAAATTATATCAGCTCCTAATTTAAAAGCACTTTTAAATCCATCATCGAACGTAATCATTGCTGCAGGTCGTTCATAATTTCCACTTAATAAATCATTAGGTGTGATCACATTAAAATTATTTTTAATCCATTTTAATTGTTTGATAAACAATTCAGGCTTAACTGCTAAATGGTATTTAGCGCTGAATGGAGATGGATTATCACTTATATCATGATAATTAAATACTACAAGTTTATCGGATAAATATCTATCAAATAATAATGTTGTTGCAAAGGATCCAATCCTATGTTTTAAATTATTCTGAAATGTCATTAATAAATTATTGGCAATTATTGTTCATACTATTGAAATTATGAAATGAAAGTAGTATTAAAAAAATCTATCTTTCAGATACAAAACAATAGCATTTATTGAGTCTAGTTTATCAAAATCAATATCTGGTATTGATAAATTGTATTTTTCTTCGATTTCTAGTATTAGAGAGGCTTTATCCATTGAGTCAAAACCAGCTTTGATTAATGAGTCGTCTGCTTTAAGTTTTTTAGAATCAATTGTCAAACAAGAGCTTTGAATTAATTCTAAAATTTTATCTTCTGATATTATCATAAAAATATATTTATTGGTTTGTTTTTAAAATGCAGGAAGCCCAAGATAGTCCTACTCCAAATCCACTTAAAACTATAGTTTTTATTTGTGAATTATTAATATAATTTTTAAGTAGTAAGGGGATAGATGATGAAACTGTATTGCCTACTCCTTCTAAATTGCAAGGTGTTTTATCATTATTTAGATTTAATTTTCAGTATATTAGTATCTATTATGTATTTGCTTCCTTGATGTAATAAATATATATCTGCCTCTATCCCATTATTATAATTATTTATTATATCCTTAATTTGTTTAGGTACTTCTGTTGCACAAAAATTAAATACAGCTCTTCCATTCATTGTAAGAACACCATGATTGCAAATTAATGAGTCAGCTTCAATTCCGCTAGTTGCAAAAATAAACTTATCTAATAATAGTTTAGGTTTAGTATTCATCATAGTAACTGTAGCAGCATCACCAAATAACATAGAAGTATTCTTATCATTAATATCTATAATTTTAGAATATGGATCACAAGTGAATAGTAAGCCATTTTTAAGGTTATTAGACTCCATAAAAGATTTTATAATTGATAAAGAGTAAACATAACCTGAACATCCAAGAGATATATCAAAAACTGCGCAACTAGTTTTTAAATTAAGTTTAGCATGAACAATTGCAGATGTATGTGGCAATCCGTCTCCGTCTGGATTTTGAGTAACAACAACTAAACAATCAATTGTTTCTCTGTTTATCATCACTCTGCTTTCTAATTCCTCAAAAGCTTTAACACAAAGATCTGAGGTATCTTGTTGCAAAAATTTTCTTGATAATTTTGTTGTTCCTATTTTTTGATTTATGAATAATTCATCAAGTCCAAATTTTGCTATTTGTTCTTCATTTGATATGAAATTATCTGGTATATAAAAACCAATTTCAGAAATACCTACTTCATTAAATAATTGTTTACTCATTTTATTTTATTAAATTTAAATAGCATCTGTGCTACCAAGATAAAAAAATGAATCTTGAAATAATGTTTGATCAAAAGAATCATTATTAATTGGGTTTATAACTGGGATTTTTGATCCAGAAAAGAAGAGTTTATTTCTTAAATTAGACATTTTAAACAAACTATTTGATGCGAATAAATAGTATAGATCTATATTTGAATTTCTAAAATGATATAATACTTCATTAAGTAGATTGTTATTTAGAACTAAGCCTTCCCCCATCCATTCAACTAATGCAATATATAACTTACCATCTTTTGTAATTAATTTCTTAGTAATTAAAATTCCTGTTAAATCATCATTCTGCCTAACGATAAAAGTATCATATTTAAATTTTGGATGGATATAATAACGATGTTTCCAATATTGGGCATCTCTAATTAAGGAAAAGCCATTAATTGGCTTACACTTAACCCATAAAGCATCTAATTCATCTTCGTTTGGTCTTTCAAAATTAATTGTTTGTAAGGAATTAAATTTATAGATTTTTCTAGAAAAACTTACAGTACTATCATCCAAAAATTTTATTATACCTTCAAAATTCTTAATAATTGGAAATTTAGTGCAAACATATTTAGCTGTTGGGCGATAATAATTTCGAACCTTAATATCTATCAATTCACGATATCCAAGATTTTTAGTCCATCCAGGGAAAGCATTCATATTCGGAGTTCCATAAATAAACTCAACCCCCATTTTCTCTGCGCGAATTCTGGTTTCATGAGCTAGTCGACCAAATACACTTTTATTTATATAGCTATTGGGATTCGAATTTGAAGCAGTTAAGTTAAGTGGCAGGCCTCCTCTTCTAATTGCTAATGATGTAAAACTATCACCCATTTCACCACCTAAAACCTCCTTCCCATTTATTAAAGCTTTTTTTAAAGTTAAAGTAGTAGTCCCTACTACTTTTTCATTTGAAATAGCTACAGACATAAAACCAGGTCCAGCAGGATTATCATTTCCTAACTTCCATTTAAAATATTCTTTTGACCATGGAGACTCACCGAATGAAAAAGAAAATTCATCAGTTAAAAACAAAACTGTTTGTTCTAAATAGTTTAATTTATCGTCATTTATATATTCCCAATATTGTTTCATTATGAATTTTGTATTATTACTTTAATTCTTCTAATAATACATTACTATTTAAAGGCAGGAAATAATTATTACAATAATTAATAGCACTTTCATGATTCTTTACTTTAATTCTGAATCAGATATTGTTAAATCCATTAAAGCCAAATTAATAAATTCTTGTATATTCTTTACCTTTTTTTCCAAGTAATAAGATTATTTAAACTATCTATCGTCAATTCTCCTTCATTTTCTAAATAAAATGGCCTTAACCCAAACATAACAGAATAGACAGCTGCATTACTACCTCTATATAAAACCCATCTAGAAAAATTAATATCATCTTGCAGAGTATTACTAGAAAAAATAAAATTTAAAGGTAAATCATTGAACTCTACGTAATTTCTTTTTAAATTTTGTAATGAAACAACAGGATGTAACCTAAATATATAATTTATATAAGGATTACTTTGTGCTGCAGAGATTGCAAAATTAAATAAAATTAAAACTTCTGAAATGATCCCATCTGGAACAATTAGACAGGTAGGTTTTTTATCAAAACTTATTAAATCTAGCTCCTTATTATTAAATCTTCTATGAATTCCAAGTGTTTTTACTTTAACTAAATTTTCATTAAAAATATTTCTAAATTGATTTGTACTTACATCTCCAGCAGTAAGTAAAATATGGGGATCAAAATTATTTCCTAGAAGTCTATTAGAAGCATATTGTAATGGGAAATTAATAGTATGATGATATCCAATACATTTAACTTCAGGTATTATTTCTCTCGCTGCAGCAAATGCAAGCCTTTCCCAAGAATGACCCTCGTAAGTTAAAATTAAAACTTTTGGTCTTAAAATTTGAAAAAGTTGTTTAAACTGAATGTAGAACCTTAATGATACTATCGAACGAGTAGATAAAACTTCATCAATTGCAAATTGATAAACTTTTTTTAAATTAGATTCTGTTATTGTATTAAGTTCTTTAGTTAAAATTTTTAATTCCTTGCTTAATCGAACTCTCAAATTAATTTCTTCCTTGAAATTAAGAATTTTTTTTAGGACTATTCTACGAGCCATGTGATAATCCCATAGCTTAATATTACTTATATTAGATCTTACGTTATTAGTAAGAATAACATTTGTTGAAAATCCTTCTTTTATTAAAATTTCTGGTAAATTTCCAAAATAAAAGTCTTCTTTTCCTATTTGATTTACATTAAGTAAATGTGAAATAAATACAACATCTGTTTCTTTTAAAGTTTCTTTATGACTTACGTCTTTTTTATTGTAAGAAGAAAGTAATTCTTTAATTTGAATTATAGCTGATTTATATGATTCCTTTATTCTAAAACATAACTTTTGATTAAATAAATGATTGTATTTGGATAAGTTACTTGGATGTTCATTTAAAACGTGCAAAGAACTTATAGAGACACGTTCAATTGATAAATTATTTTGCAATACATAGTCGCAATTTGTACATAATTTCTTATAAAAAAGGATTTTGTCCTTATTATCTATCATTATATATCTCTAAAAATTTTAATAGGGACTATATTTTTATATACTAAAGCCTGCTGACTTTGCGTCATTGTAAAACATTTTTACAGTATCTAAAGAATAATCATTTAAATCTTTACCTACTAAATCTAATTTTTTTAGAACATCATTTGTTACAGTAATTACTTGACATCCTATTTGATCTGCTTGAAAAATATTAAATAATTCTCTAGGGCTTGCCCAAATAAGTTCAGCAAGAGGATTTGCTTTCAAAGCGTTCACGCAATCAATCATTAATGGTAATGGATCTCTGCCAGTATCAGCAATCCTTCCTGCGAAAACAGAGACATAACTTGGAACTGAAGGATTTAAATTATTTACTACATTTTTTACTTGCTCTAAAGTCATTATTGCAGTAACATTAAGTTTTACTTTTTTATTGGCAAGTTTTAAAATTAAATTATAAATTGGCTCACCTTTAGTATTTGTGATAGGTAACTTTACATAAACGTTATCTCCCCAGCTTGCTATTTCTAATGCTTGTTTTTCCATTTCATCGAAGTCATCTGAAAAAACCTCAAATGAAATTGGCTTTTCTTTAATCTCACTTAAAATTTCTAAAGCAAAGGCTTTATAATCAACAATACCTGCTTTTTTCATTAAAGTTGGATTAGTAGTTAACCCCTTAACAAAGCTTTTAGAAGCCATTTCTAACATTCCAGCTTTATCAGCGCCATCAGCAAAAATTTTAACCTTAAGATCAGCAACATTGGTATATTTCATATCTATTTTTTTAATTTTAAAAACTTATTTAACACTCGACTCCCATTTATTTAACATCATTTGTAATCTTGGGTCAGAAACTAGTAAATGCCAAACTAAAGCTTGAAATGATTCTGTATGTGGCGTTACCATATCACTATTAACTGTAGGGATCACTACACATGCATCTGCAACCGAAGCAGTATAGCCTCCGTCGCGCCCAAGAACACCAATAACTTTAGCCCCTACTTCTTTAGCTAAACTAACCGCACGAACAATATTTGGACTAATATTCTTCTCTAAGTTTCCGCCACCTACTGAAAAAACAAATAACATATCCTTGCTATTTAATTTACTTACTTTAAGCCAAGCTGAATAAGTTGTATCCCATCCTTCATCATTTGTTCTAGCCGTCAATTCACTAATATTATCACTTGGCGAATAAGATTCAATTCCAGCTAATTTTCTAAAATCATTTACTGCGTGACCAGCATGACCTGCTCCTCCTCCAACACCAACTAAAAAGAGCCTTCCTCCTTCATTTCTTAAATTGACCAATAAAACGGTCATCTTTTCAATTGCTTCCTATCAATTTGGTCTATAATTAGCTTAGATTCAGCAAGATGTTGTTCTGAAAATAAAATCTGTTTGCTCATTTTGTGTTATTTTATGTTTATTTTACAAATATAGTGAAAAATTAAATATTTTGTGTTGCTGCCATTATGGACTTTTCAACACATTCATTCTCCATAGCGGTTCTAGTTTCTAATGTAGATGTGGCTGAATGTGGGGTTAATATAATATTTTGAAGCTCACATAATTTCCCGTCATAAGGCTCTTTTTCAAAAACATCTAGCCCAGCTCCCGCAATTTGGCCATTTTTTAATGCAGTAAATAATGCTTCTTCATTTATCATTCCCCCTCTTGACAGGTTTACTACAAAAACACCTTTTTTCATTAAATTAAAATCTGATTCATCTAGTAGGTAACTGCCAGGCGTAGTATTAGATGCATGGATTGATATTATATCAGCTTTATTAAGCAATTCCTTTTTAGATACAAATTTTATATTTTCTTCATTGGTATTATCAGAATTATAAAAAGGATCACATACATAAATATTTAATCCAAAAGGCTTACATAATTCGATTACTTTCTTCCCAATCCTTCCATATCCAAAAATTCCTAAATTTTTATTACTTAATAAATGCGACTCTACCCTTACCCACTTTTTATCCGCCATTAAATTTGCTTGCAGCAAAAGATTTCGGCTTAACATTAAAAACATAGATAAAGCTAATTCTGCTACAGCTAAAGATGGAACATCTGGGGTATTTAAAATTTTTATCCCTTTTTCATTTGCATAATCCAAATCAATATTATCAATACCCACTCCACATCTTACTATGTATTTTAAATTAGTTAATTTATTTAATAATTCTTTATCATATATTTCAACACCA
Organism: Chitinophagales bacterium; assembly: GCA_964203405.1. Classification (GTDB taxonomy): domain Bacteria; phylum Bacteroidota; class Bacteroidia; order Chitinophagales; family Chitinophagaceae; genus Sediminibacterium. The sequence continues at coordinate 1,499,189 of CAXNLL010000001.1, read as the reverse complement.
GCTATAATTATTGTAGCATCTAATGCATCGTCTAATAATTCTTGTTTGGTTATCCTTTTCCCACTGTTATGTATTTTATAATTTATTCCTGACGATTTCAGTAAATTTAATGGGCCGTTATCTTTTTCAGAAAAGGTTGACAAAGCAACAAAAATTAAATTATTATTCATAGATAAATTTATTTATATAGAGAACCCAATAAAATTAGGTATAACTTTTAATGGATAAGGCTCCTCAAAGGATAAGCCGCTATCTCTTCCTATAAAATTAATATTATTAATTTTAGCAGCTCTTTGATCTCCATATGAATCGCCAATTAGAAGTACTTCATCGGGTAGTACATTTTCAGTTCTAATTATTTCAGCAATTGCATCAGATTTAACCCATGGTGGGCACCCATATACTTTCTTGAAATACGGGTTTATTTTAAGATTTAGTAAAATACTTTCTAGATCAGTAATTGGTGTAACCGATGCTAAATAAATTGGAATTTTATTATGAATAGATTTCAAAAAATCAATTACACCTTCTACAAAGGGAACTGATTGCATTAGATTAAGTGTTATGAGCGAAAAATCTTCAAGTAAATTTTTTTTTAAACTGATATTATTTTCATTGGAAGTGACCTTCAATAAATAATCAAATTTTTCGTAACGAGAAATTGAAATATTATCTTTGTGAAACTTGATTAACTGATTATACTGTTCTGGGTATTTTTTAAAAATAATTTCAAAAGCCTGATCTTTTATATTATTTGATTCAACAATTACACCATCAAAGTCAAAAATTAAAACCTTAATTTTATTTTGACTAGGCATTTATAAAATATTTTTCTGTATTTCAGCATAAACCGACCTTGCGCTATTACCTAAAAACAGAATATCTGTTCCAATGGCAATAAATCTATAACCTTGCTGGATAGCCAGCTTAGAATCAGTATATGCAGTATCAGAATGAACACAATGAATTCCAGCTACTAAACCTTTTTTTAGTGTGCTTCTAAAACTTTATTTTTCGCTTTTATTACATCGGGATGATTTAATTGACCTGGAATTCCAAGTGACATAGATAAATCGTAAGGGCCAATATAAGTACCATCAATTCCAGGTACAGACAAAATTTCTTCAATATTGTTCACAGCATCAATATGTTCAATTTGAAGTAAAAGCAAAGTATCAGCATTTGCACAATTAACATATTGATCAAAATGTACTCCATAGCCTTGAGCTCTTGCCAAACCTACTCCGCGAAAGCCCATAGGTGGGTATTTAGTCATTTTTACGGCTAATTCAGCCTCAGCCTTCGTATTTACCATTGGTACTATTATTCCTGCGGCACCGGAATCTAATACCGCCTTAGCTTGAATAGGGTCATTCCAGGCTAGCCTTACTAGAGGAATAGACCCTCTTTGCTCAATTGCAATAATTAGTCGTAATACCTCAGATACATCAATAGCTGTATGCTCGGTTTCAATGACAACCCAATCATATCCTGCCATAGCTAGAATTTCAGCAATTGATGGATGAGCCATTGACATCCAGGAACCTATGGATACTTTTCCTAAATTTAATTTATCTTTTTATTTTTTCTAGCTAGCATTATTAATTATTTAAAATATTTTTTCGTTTTTACGTTTTAATACAATTCTAGCAAAAGAAGAAAGTCTTTGCGATTGAAGGAATTCGGTAAACAAACCCTCTCCCTGTTTATTTATTCCGCCCAATAAAGCATTAATGGCTCTTGGTAATTTTAAATCAGGATTAGAAGAAAGTTCAGTTTTGACTAGTTCAATATCAAACATGCCGGGTGTACTCAATTCTAGTAAAGACCAAGTATTTGAATTATTAAATAAATTAATTAACCCATTTACAGAGGGGAAATTTAACTTATCAGGAGGAAGTATAGAAGGTGATTTATCCCATAATGTCTGGATTTCAAATCCAGTTGAAACTGGACAGGTTGCAAATAATAAACCACCTGGTTTGATAACTTTTTCAAGATTTTTAACTAAATGATGAACACTTTCAACTCTATCAAACACATCAAATGCGACAACAACATCCATATTTTTAAACTTACTTATATCATTTAAATTTTCTAACGAATCTACATTAATTGATTTAGATGTATAAGTTTCTCCTTCTGAAGTTATACCTGCTGATATTATATTGAAATTGTTTGACTTATCTGATATTTTTTGATTTAACATTTTTCCAAAAAATGAAATATCCAAATAATTCACTTTTTGATCTAAGGAAGATGTTGAATACTCAGCTAATGAATCAAAAATCCATTGTGACCTTGGTTCTACAATTTTAGCATCTCTAGAAGCGGCACTTTTAGCTAATAATTCACTTTCCCAATACTTTACAGATTCTGATTTTGTGAACCACTTTTTTAATTCTGTTTGATTGGGCCTATTTTTTGCATATAAAGTTTTACAATGATTACATTCAACATATTCAAAGCCATTTTTTTTAAAAGCAGAAATAGACTCTTTTTTATTACAAACTGGACAAAATATTTCTACCCAATCTTTTTTTGAATTCCAAGTTTTAGCTATTTCTTCAGAAACAATTTTTTTCCACTTTTTGATTTCATTTTTTGGCTTAATTTCAAATTCTGAAATTTCATTTACAGATACTATTGTTTTCATTATCTTAATTTATTTTATTCATATGAATGATTGGTAAATTGTATACTTCATCAATTATCTTCATAACTTTTAACGCATCATTAGAAGTACCTTTTGTAATTGGTGTATTCTCAATGATAGATTTAGCAAAATGTTCCATCTCTAAATCCCAAGATGGATCTTGATCGTAATATGTTGTTTCTTCCCTTGGATTACCAACTGCTATATTTTGATTCTTTGCAGGTCTCCTACCAATAATTAATGTTTCTCTTCCGTAGCTACCCGTTTTAGAAAGTAACCCATTTATAATTGCATAGCCCTTTTCACATCCAATTTCAAGTCTAAAAGTATGTTTCCATGCAGTAGCAGAAGAATGCAATTGAGCAAGTTGTCCATTTTCAGACCTAAGAATAACTACTGCATTGTCTTCAACATCAATGTCAAATAAAGTAACCCCTCTCATCCCACTAATTTCAACGAAATCACCCACAAAATATCTAAATAAGTCTAACATATGAATGCCTTGATCAAGTAAAATTCCTCCACCAGAAACACTAATGTCATTTCTCCAAGAAGTATGATAGTCATACCCACCGCCTTTACCATAGACACCTCTTAAGGTTAACACTCTGCCTAAAGAGCCAGAGTCGATAATTGATTTGGCATCTGTAATACCAGGATGATGTCTGTGATTAAATCCAAAAATTAATTTAACTTTTGGATTGCTTAATTCTGCATCCTTAATTTTTTGTATATCGGTATAATTACGACCAGGAGGTTTTTCGCAAAAAACATGCAACCCTTTATTCATTGCAAAAATTGCAATTTCAGGTATAGCAAAATTGGGAGTACAAACGATTATAGCATCAATACCTGAATGAACAAGATCCTCCCATTTTTCAAAATACTTTATACCTTTAGATTGTATTTCCTCTTTTTTTTCTACATCACAAATACCAGTACATTCCATTGTACTTGTATCTATAATATTCCTTAATCTAATTTGTCCCATATACCCAAAGCCAACAATTCCTACTTTAATTTTCTGATTCATTTTGTTTACAAATTTTTTTATATAATTTATTTTGAATTGAATTTTTACTTAAAATTTCCTCAACTATTTTAACATCCTCAATTCTATCAACACCTACTGTTGGATAATCAACAACCACTCCCTTTATTCGTATATTATTTTCTAAAGCTCGAAACATATCTACTGATTCAGCTTTTTCAAAAGGTGTGGGAGTAAGGCTACCAAAATTCAATAAAGCATCTCTTCTAAATGCCATTATACCACTTTGTCTATATATTGGCACTTCTACTTTTTCTCTAAATAAAGGAATTGCAGATCGTGAAAAGTACATTACATCTCCGTATTTATTACAAGCTGCTTTTACTATATTAGGATTTGAATAGTCAGCTTCAGATTCAAGAGGTGATAATAAATTAACTATTGGCAAAGTTTTATCTTTCAATAAGGGCGATACTAAAGCTGTAATTGCATCTGGAATTAGTAATGGCTCGTCACCTTGAACCATAACAATAATATCACCAGGTATATTTTGGATTGCTTCTTCAATTCTATCAGTACATCTATCATGCGTATTTTTTGTCATTACTGCAATACCACCTGATCGTTCAACTTCATTCTTAATTTCAATATCACATGTTGCTACAACTACTAAAGTAGCTTCATCAGCTAATAAAGCTCTTCTTCTAACATGCTCAATAAGTGGAATTCCAGAAATTAATGCTAATGGTTTCCCGGGATAACGGCTTGAAGCCATTCGCGCAGGTATAACAATTGTAATTAGAACTTCTTTCATATTGTCAATTTTCTATTGTGGCATTACACCGCAGTCTACATTTATACATTGGCCTGTAATTGCGGCGGCAGATTCAGATGCAAGAAATAAACACGTATTTGCAACTTGTTCTTCAGTTGGTAAAATACCTAAAGCAGTTTGGGTTTTTGCAAAATCAGTTAAAAAATTATCCAAATTATCTCCTTTAGTTGGAGATTGAGTTTCTTTGAGAGCATTTTCGAGACCTTCTGTTCTTAAATAAACAGGGCATACTGCATTTACCCTAATACCTTTTATTCCTAATTCCTTTGACTATTGTTTGTGTTATTCCATTAACACCAAATTTAGAGGCACAATAAACTGAATTATTAGCACTTCCTCTTTTTCCAGCAAGGCTTGAAATATTAATTATACTAGCCTTAGGTTGCATTATATTGGCAGCATATTTTGATGCAAAAAGAACGCTTTTAAGATTTGTTGAAATCATATTATCCCAAAATAATTCGTCAATATTTGACAATTCTTTCCACTCAGAGTATCCTGCATTATTTATTAAAACATCAATAGACCCTGCCCATTCTATTGTGTCACTTACAGCTTTTTGTAAATCATCCACTTTTCTAACATCTGTTTTTATGTACTTATAAAACTCTTTAGGAAAGTTACAATCATATAAATTTCTAGCAGCTAAAACGATATTATATTCATTTTTTAAAAATAGTTCTGCAATTATTTTACCAAGACCTCTTGCACCTCCGGTTATTAAGACTGTTTTTTTATACATATTTTGAAAAATTAAATTGTCATTGCAGTAAAACCACCATCAACAGCTATTTCTGCACCAGTTACAAATTTAGCAGCATCCGAAAATAACCATAATACAGCGCCAGTTAATTCATCGGGAGTTCCATATCTTTTCATACCTGTATGATTCAATATAGCTTTTTCTCTTTCAGGAGTAATAAAATTCTTCATTGACCACTCTGTTGGGAAAAAGCCTGGTCGTAATGCATTTACTCTAACTCCCATTGTACCCCATTCTCTAGCTAGGTTTTGTGTTAAATTTTTAACCCCAGATTTTGCAACGGAATATGTAAAAGCTTTTGATAATGGAGGGCCAGATGAAGCTGAACTGATATTTATTATAGAGCCATATTTTTGGTCTATCATATATTTACCAAAAACTTGACAACTTAACATTGTTCCAGTTAATTGAACAGATAAAATATTATTCCATTCGTCTACACTAATATCAAAAAATGGTGTAGGTGCATTTGAGCCTGCTCCATTTAATAAGTAATCTAATTTTCCATAGGTTTCAATAGTTATACTTAATGCTTTTTCATGATCTAGCTTTTTAGTAACATCAACTTCAATAGCAATAGCATCTCCACCATTATCAATTATTTCATTTACCGTTTTCTGAGCAGTCTCTAATTTAAAATCGGTACAAACAACCTTCATACCTGCCTTTCCACAAGCGCGAGCCATTTCACTAACTAAATGACCTCCTGATCCAGTTAATAAAACAACTTTATCATCAAGATTAAAAAAATTTTTTAAAAAATTATTCATTATATAGTTTAATAATTATTTAAAGATTTTATCTTTTCTGCAGGATTACCAGCATATAAAGAATTAGCCTCAACATTAGATATTACAACACTTCCAGCTGAGATTATCGAACCAGTGCCAATTTTTACACCTTTTAGGATAGTACAATTCATGCCAATCCAAACATCATTTTCAATTATTATTTCTTCTGATCTACCACTGGTAGTCCAACGTTCTCGAGGGGGCCATGCATTATGCCCGTCGTTGTCTACAATTATAGTATTTGGCCCAATCATTGTATAATCTCCTATTGAAATTTTTTTCTTGCAGTTATAGTAGTACCATTTAAACCTACATGATTCCCAATGATAATTTCAGCATTCCCGATTATGGTAAGTTGTATTGGTGAAAATAAAGTAATAAAAGATCTCTTTCTATCTGAAACAGCGTGAAAATCATTACCTATACTTATTGAACCAACACCATGTATTAAAAGTCTTATTTTACCCCAAACTTTATAACCTGGATTAATTGTAAACCTTTTTCCATATAATATTTTTTGAAATTTTATATTATAATTCCCTATTATTTTTGAATATTTTTCATATAAGATCCATCTTATATCATTCTTTTTAAAAAAATTCAAACTTTTATAAATAAATTTTATCATAAATTCATTATAATTTCATTTTAGTAGCTATAGCCCTTAGCCACCAAGCTGGCACTTTAGATTCGATGTGTGCTTTATAAGGTATCATTACTGATTTTTCTAAAGAACTGTTTAACATGCTCAAATCATTTTTTTCTGACTAAAATAAATGATGATCCTTTTGAAATTAATATTGATCGAAATTGTTGATAATAAAAATTAAATCTAGACTTTTGAACCAATTTGTTTATTTCTTGTCCAAAATAATTGGTTTCAATATTATTGAATTTTAATTTTTCTAATATAATGTTCATAGGATATTTATCAAAAAATAATAGATGAGGTTCGTCTAATTCCTTGTGCAAGTAATCTAAACATGGAACATCTATATAAAGAACACCGCATTGTTTTAGTTTTAATGTCATTAATTTTAAAAATTCTATGGGGTCGGAAACATGTTCTAAAACATGTGAAATTATTACAACATCGAATTCTAAATTAGATTTAATATAAGTATCAATATCCAATATAGATGTTCCAATATTCAATAAAGAATCGTAACACGTTTGATCTGATTCAATTACATAATAATTATGTGACTTGTAATGGTTTAACATAATTTTCAGCAAAAAAACCTTTTCCTGGACCAATTTCTAAAATATTGAGGCAATTATTTATATTATTTTTTTAATAAATATTTTTTTAAATAGTTATATCTAATTTTTGATATCCCAGAAAAAAATGCTTCAGCTGTTTTACTTAAATTAAAGCCCCCATGTGCACTATTAAAATAAGTTTCATTAAAATCTTTTAAAATTTCTTCAGATGGCATTGGGTTAACAAAAACAAATTTACAATATTACCATTTTATATAAATTTAAATTATTAAAACTTTTGTGCTTATTTTTATACTTTCGTAAATGTGTAATTATATTATTATTACAAATAGGGCAAATTTCTTTCATATTAAGTATTACGATATTTAATAATTTTAGCAGGGACACCACCTACAATAGCATAGGGTGGGATATCTTTTATAACTAATGATCCAGCTCCAACAATTGCTCCAGTAGAAATTCTTATACCACCTAAAATGATTGCATTTGAACCTATCCAAACGTCATTTTCAATATATATATCTTTTGCAATATGTCCTTGATGACGTATTGGAATTTCAATTGAATCAAATTTATGACCAGAAGATCTCATCATTACATTAGGTCCTACTAATACATAATCACCAAGTATAATTTTTCCACCAATAGATGCATTGATATGTACATTTCTGTTAAATGCTGAATTTGCTCCTATCTCGATTAAACCATCCGAAGCATTTAAATAACAATTATTTCCAATTATTACATTAGAATCTCTAAAAAATATGTTATGATGTGAAATAAATTCACAACCACGTTCTATAATTAATTTTTTTCTGTTCGGAAATCTGTATAAATACCAAAAACGTCGAACGTAGTAACCAATTTTTCCTGGTAAATAATTTATAAATACCTCAATCCAAATTAAAAATTCAATTTTCATATTTTCATTTAAAATAAATAGAGTAAAGGTATCTAATTTGTAGAAAAAGAATTTATCCAGTTCAAGAGTTCAGATTTATTATTTATAATTGGTATACCATGTGCAGCTCTATCGTCCTTTTCTATCAACCCGCTTGGATCATAATAAATAGAAGGTTTGCCTAGTTTATGTGCAATAATTGCGGTTGATGTAAATGGCATTGAAATAACTCCTTTTGTATCTTTAATGAAACTCTCAGCTGGTATATCAGAATCAATATTTATAATATTGTTATTATTAATTAGACGTTTAAAATTATTGATATAAGATAAATGTGCAAGTTTCCCAATTTCACGTTTTTTTTTAATTGCTATTTTATATTTTGTAGAATTTAATACTTCTGTTATATCATTTAGAAATTGATTTGCAATTTTTGGGATATAATATTCTTGGTCTAAACCCAATATAACATAAAAGGAGTGTCTAACTGGTTGAACATCAAAAACGGCAAATGTATTTGTAGGAAGTTCAATGCTCTTATTTGAACATTGAAAGTAAATTGGTCCTACTATCAAAGTTTTATCTATTGACCCAATCGCAGTATCAATGAAATTTTTTTGAAAAATATCCCAGACTAAATATTCAGGCCATGTTGTCAAATGCCAAAAATTAGCAACTTTTGGGTAGGTATTTTTTTGTTTAAACCTTTCATTATTTGTTGAATAAAAATAAAAGCTAATTTTTGCTCCAAATTTCTCAGCAGAATAAGTCCAAATAGGCCTATATATAGAGCTCGAATTATTAAATAAATAGTGCTTACCTAATCCTTTATCTTTATTAATTTCTACAACATATGAAAGTAAAATCTCTTTTGACAATAATGCAAACCACCATTTTCCAACTAATAATTTAATAAATGAATTTAAAATCATTAATACAGATTTATAAAAAAATATCATTAATGCTTTTAAAGAAATAGGTGAGGAGAATTGTGAATTTTTAAATCTAATATTTATATTATTTATATATATATTCATTTTACCTTTAACAGAATGAGATAAATAATCTAATTCGTTATCAGTATAATTTTTTAAATACCATGTAAATATTCCAAAATCATATAAAGTCATTTGGAATATTATTTTTATCTAATGATTCAAAATGAATATATTTCTCATTTTGGCTACGATTGATATTCTTATTATCTATAATTGATTTACTTGTTTGAGAAAACAATTCTAGAATTGTACGAATAAGTAATTTAAAAAACTTCATAGTACCAGAATATAGTAGATAAAAAATTATTGACTTTAATCCCCTTTTGCTCTAATACTTTTTGCCAGATAATTGGGATTGGATAACAAATTGATTTTTTTTGATTAGAAAAATAATATAGGATTTCTTTATTTAATGACTGATTAATAAAATGTTGTAATAAATATTGCCGTGCGCTTACCTCTATATTTACGTTTTTAAAATATAATTTATTAAATCCATTCATACCCTTTTGATTAAAAAGCTTGGTATTAGAAAGTTCAAACCTTATCTCGTCAATTAATCCCAATTTATTATTTAATTTAAGTGTGTTATACCCACAAAAAAGGTTTCGAATTTTATTTTTTTTACTCAATTTTAAATTACATTTCTTAAATTTCACTAAATTATATTAGTATATAAATATATTACTTCAATTTTGCAAATGCTATACAAGTTCTACCAATTCCTGCTGCAGCTATACCTTCAGACCATTTTATATATTTATCTAATCCTCTTTGGTAAATTAATTTAGAAATCATGACTCTACTTGCATGTGCTGCCTTCCCTTTACTACTATCTATTATATAATTCGAATGCTCATTTGTCAAGAATAATTCTATTGGAAAATCAGCCAGCATATTGACCACCTTAAAACCAGTAGCTTCTAACACGAGAGATAAATTATCAAAATTGAAATAAGACAAATGATCCGGCGGATGAACCCATTCATAATTTAAAGAACCTTGATTTTTAAGTAGTTCTTGCAGTTCTGTGCTGTCATTTGGAACAACTATTCTAAGTAAACCGTCGGGCAATAAGAGTTTTTGAATCTTCTCCAATAAAGCAATAGGGTCTGGTACATGTTCCAAAACATTCCCTAAATTAATCAGATTAAAACACCTCTGAGCTTCAATACATGCGTCAACATCAGTAATAGCATCTCCAATATTTACATATGAAGCAACGCTAGGATTATGTTTTTCAATACCTGCAACTGAGTAATCAACACCGTATACGGTCCAACCACAATCCATCAAACCTTGCATGAAGAAGCCCTCCCCACAACCTATATCATATAAAGATTTATTAGCATTTGGAAACTGAACTTCAAAAAGTTGATTTGCCATTTTACAGACTTCCGATTGTAATTGAAGTTCATCATCAGAATAACTCAATGAATAAGTTGCTACTGATGGATTTTGGAAATATTTTTGAGCATAATATGCATTGAGTTCAGATACATTCGGAATAGGAGAAACTTGCAAAAATCCCAATTTATGCTTTATTAGTTCATATTTATTTCCGTCTTTTCCTGTGATTTTGTTCATATATAAAATATTAAACTACTCTAAAAAATTATTTTTTGTCTAATAACAATTCCCAAGTAATTGGTGTTCCTTTTGCAATATCGCTATTAGTCTTCAGGCCCATTACTTGATCAAAATATTTTGGAGGCAATCCCAAACCAGGTCTCACGCATCTTACATTTTCAGGACTCAAAACTGTGCCCTTTTTTATATCATTAGAGATGTACAAAGATCTTCTAAATACTAATGATTTTTTTTCTGCATCTGTAGCTCCATAACGAACTAGACCTAATGCTTGCCAAGCTCGTTCTGCTTCAGTAACTAATGCTAGCATTTCTAAAGGCTCAAGCGAAAAAGCGCTATCCACACCACCATCTGCTCTGCTCAAAGTGAAATGTTTTTCGACTATAGTGGCCCCAAGTGTCACAGCTGCAACAGAAACGCCTGTTCCCATAGTATGATCAGAAAGACCCACTTGACATTGGAACAATTCTCTCATATGTGGAATTGTGGCGATATTGCTATTTAGTGGAACAGCAGGATAAGTACTTGTACATTTTAGTAATACTAAATTCTTACATCCAGCTTCTCTTGCTGCTGTTACAGCTTCATGTAATTCTGCTATAGTTGCCATACCAGTAGATATTATCAAAGGCTTACCTGTAGCAGCTACCTTGCGAATTAATGGAAGATGAATGTTTTCAAAAGAAGCTATTTTATAAGCAGGGACATTTAAATTCTCCAAAAAATCAACAGCAGTTTCATCAAATGGACTACTGAAACAAACCATTCCAAGTTCTTTTGCTCTTTTCATGATTGGTGCATGCCATTCCCAAGGAGTATAGGCTTCTCCATAAAGCTTATGCAGACTTTTGCCATTCCATAAACTCAATTCATCCTGTATTTTGAACTCATTCTCATGAACATCCAATGTTATTGTATCTGCAGTATAGGTTTGCAATTTAATTGCTTGTACACCAGTTTTAGCTGCAGCTTCCACTATTGCCAAGGCCCTATCTAAAGACTGGTTATGATTACCACTCATTTCTGCAATGATAAATGGGCGAACGTTATTCCCTATCTCAAAGGGTCCGATGTTAAAATTGTTAGTTGACATACTCAGAAAATCCTTTATAAAATTTATTAATTGAATTATTGATATTATATTTATCTATTGACATTTCTAATTTATCTTGTATACTCCAAATGACATCTTCAAATCCCATCATGTGACGGAATAAAACTGTACTCGAAAAACGAGGATTGATTTCGAAAATTACAGGCGTACTATTAACCAAGCGAAGTTGAACATTGATAGAACCTCTCAAATCGAGCAAGATTGCAAGTTGATGCAATAATTTACTAATTACTGGATGTTCTTCTCTTGATCCGAAACCAGAAAAGCCTCCTATCAATTTTCTTTTAAAAATAATATCTCTAATCTCCCCAGAAGTAGAACGAAATAATCCACATGTAAACTCTCCGCCCTCATCATTTAAAAATTCCTGAGCAATGAAATCAGGATAAATTTTTTGATACAAGGTCATTTCGTCGTTATTATTAACAATATGAATTGACTTACTACCTGATCCGTCTCGACTTTTAATCAAAACTGGATAAATATTTTTATCATACTCTTTTATACAAAAAGTCTCAGGAAAAGGAAGCTGATGATTCGCGAGAAAATCAGAAGTTAATTTTTTATCAAACCCTATATTTAGAGATCGCTGATTTGCCATAATAACAGGTCTGCATAAAAAGTCATCTTGGTATTGTAGTTTCTCCATTTGCCTCAACTCAGGTTCTGAAATAGGAATTACTAAATCAATTTCATTTTGTTTAATTATGCTTAGAACTTCCAACTGATAGTCATCCAAATCACAACGAGGAACTGTATAACATTTATCAAAAATAAATATGCCAGCGTGGTCTTGATTCAAATCAGCACCAATAACCAGTGTAAATAGTTCAGGTCTGGATTTTAAAATCTTACCAATACTTTGCCCTATGTCTCCACCACAACCTGTAACAAGTACCTTCAACTTATCTTTCATTCACGCTTCTTTTTAAAACTTTATTTAAATAGTCAATATCGGGATCGTAATGATCAATTAATTCTAATAATAACTGAGTGTCATAATATGTTTCTTGTAACGCATATGCACCACTTTCTGCATCCCACAAACACCAAGAAGCAAGACCACCAGCAATTCGGGACTGACCTACCGAACCAACATTAACGAGTATGCCATATCCAAGCTTGGTAATAAATGGATAATGAGAATGTCCTACAAAAACAAAATCTACGCCAATATTGCATTTGGATAAAATATCGGGGCTCACATCTGGATACAAATAGAAGTTGGGATCAAATGGAGAACCATGAAAGCAGCCAATGGAAAAATTATTTATAGTTTCAAAATGATAATCAGGTAATTTTCGAATATGATTTAACTCTGAGGTGGTGAACTGTTGCAAAGCCAATTTGTGACCACTGCCGTATTTTTTTCTTAATACTTCTCCATCTAAAAGTCCGTCAGCAAAGTCAAAAAGCATATGTTCATGATTTCCAAGAATCATAGTAGCAGATAATTCATTAAGTCTATCAAAAACTTGTCTAGGATGATAGTAGTAACCAGTGAAATCACCTAAAAAAATTATTCGATTAACTTCAGCTTGTATAACTTTTTCAAGGACTGCATCTAAAGCAAAAATATTGCCATGTATATCTGATAAAATTGCAATTTTCAAAATTATATTTTAGAAAGTTCTCTGTTAAAAGATTCAACAAAACTGTTTTTAAAAGGAAACAGCGTTTGATATTTATTACTGTCAATTTTGAAATCAAACATATTTGTAAAAGGTGTGTTTGTTATATCAATATCTTCATTAATTAATAATTTAATTCTATAACTGTGAAAATCACAAATTATACTAATCAAATCGTATTCTGAAATTGAATTAAAACTTACATTAAAAATACTCACTTAAGTCATTATTTACAAAATTCAATATCGAATATGCCGCTTCATTAGAAAAAATATAATTTGATTTTCTATGAACATTATATGGGTTTATTGATTTTTTATTTTTGATTAAAGACGAATAAAAATTGGTCCTTCCTGTATAATCTTTTGCTCCTAAAATAATTGGAAAGCGTAAAATAACTAATTTATCACTATCGTAATTATTAACAGAATAACTCTCCATTTCTCTTTTTCCATTAGAATAAGATATTTCAGGTCTATCAAAGCCAGATACTTTATACTTACCTGGAATAAACCCATGTTCATTAAATATAGAGTTCTTCTCTATCTTTAAAGGGGTATCATAAACATAAGTAGTTGATATTAGGATTAGTTTAGGAGACTTTGCTTGAAACTTTAGCGCTCTTAATAATTTTTCAGAATCTGGTAAAGAAAAATTAATAAAATCAATAACTACATCAAATTGTATATTTTTAAATAAATTATCTAAATCATTCTGATTTTTTCTATCAATATTAATGAAGTTTTGAGTCGATATTTTATTCCTAGAAGCTACAAATAACTTAGTATTTTTTTCATTCAGAATATTGACAAACTCAATTCCTAAAAATCTTGTTCCGCCTAAAACTAAAATGTTTTTCAAAATATCGATTAATTTTTAGGTCGTTGCTTCGAATGAATAACCGCTATTCCTTTTTCTGATCTTTGGATATTTTTCAAAGAGTTATCCAATTTAAACCCTGACGTCTCTAATACCATAAAAAGATTAGTCCTTAGATTAAAAGCATAAGTATATATTTTCGTGAATTTTAAATCATTAAACCCTACCTGCTCTATTAAATCAAGGTAAACCTGCCATATTTTTTCAAAATTCTCTTTTTCTAATTTAGTGTCCATAATGAAAGAGATTTCGGCATTTTTATCTTTCCAATTAATATGAACTAAACCACCATAGCCAACACAAACTTCATTTTCTAAAAAAGAAAATAAAATTTGATCAGGCTGGTCTGCATCAAATATTTTAGAAACTACATTAGAGAAATAAAAATCTTGGTCTTCTGCTGTTAAAGGTTGCTTTTGACGTAAATGATAAATCTGTTCATTACGCCATTCCATAATTTTAAATCGATCTTTTAACCGAATGGGTACTATTTTATATCCTTCTTTAAAAAATTCTTGTGTATTCAAACATTTATAAAAATTCATTATTAAAAATCATTTATAAAAACTTTCTAAATACAGGCTTAGCAGGGTCTCCCACTAATATATTTTCCAGACCAACTTTTTCAGCTTCTTGGAGTATTTCAAGTGTTTGAGAAAATGCTTCTACAAAATATGCTACATCATCTAAAGAATGACTAAAGCATGGTGAAAATGCACCTTGAAACAAAATTCCTCTTTTTATCATTTCTTGCATTGCAAGAGTTCGCATGGCGGCACTAAGTTGTCCTTGACTATCTTTAAAACTGAATGCAACAAGCCAGTTACAAGGAATAATATCAACTAAATTACTCGAACCAGTTGCAATAATAGCTTCTTGACATCCTTTAATCAACGCATCACCAATTTGGTGGTTATGATTTACTACATTTTGTTGTTGAAATACATCAATTGTAGCATTTGCAGCTGCCATAGCATGAGTTTCGCCTCCATGAGTAGTAGAAATCAGAAACACCTTTTCCTCTCCGATGTTGTTAATACCTCCTAGCTCCATAATTTCTTTTGTACCAGTGAGGGCACAAAATGAAAATCCATTTGCAATTCCTTTTCCCCAAGTAGCCATATCTGGCTTCAAATCATATTTAGTCATAGAACCAGGAAAAGACGATTTGAAACCACTCACCATTTCATCTATAATGAAAAGTGCGCCCTCATTATGAGTAAGTTCAATTGCTTCTTTCAAAAATACGGCAGGACTTTGTGAACAATTACAAGTATTTCCGCAAGCGCTTTTTTCAGGTTCTGTAATCACACAAGCAATTTGACCAGGATAGCGTTGAAAAAGTTGTTTCAATGAATTGATGTCACAGGATTTGAATTTAACCGTAAGATCGGAGAATTCATTAGGTATACCTTTATTGCAATCTGTTGTACCTATAAACCAATCATCATAAGAGTAAAATGGATGATCGCCAGGAATTGCAACAAGTTTCCTGCTTGTAAAGGCTCTTGCTAGTTTAACTGCGGCGGTAGTAACAATCGATCCATTCTTAGCAAATTTTATCATATCATGCTGTGGGACTAGTGTCAAAAACTTTTCTGCTGTTTCTTTCTCTAATACTGATGGTCTTTGAAAATTAACTCCTTTTTCTAATTCTACCTTTACAGCATTTAAAACAGGTTCATAAGCATGGCCTAAACTTACACTTGTTAACCCCATAGAGCAATCTAAATACATGTTGTCATCAATATCCCAAACATAAACGCCTTTCCCATGACTTATTGCAGCAGGCGAAAGTAGCGGAAATTGATCATCACCTTTTGAATAGGTGTGAGCTCCACCTGGAATTAATTGATGAATTTTGTTTCTATATTTATCTGAATTGGCGAAATTAGTGATTTGTCTTTTTGGTATCATTTTTTAGTGATTTTATATATCCAGAATTTCTAATAATTTGTTGATTAGTGAATAGGCCTGGATTGGAAATAATATAATTGGCATAAACAGGCCAAGATTCATTAATACCTAATTTTTCAACTAACACGTGAATTGTATCTAAATCGGATTGTTCATCTACAGTCATTCTGACGTCACTAAAATTACCTTCTAAACATTTAAATTCTCCGTAAGTTCCATTTAATTTACAGATTCTTCGAATATATGGAGTAACATGCTCTCTGTCTGAATTTAAAATTGCATTAAAATACGCAAACTCTAATTCTTTAGATTTAAAAACTTCTATATCAACACCGTCTGGAAATTCTTCACTTGTCATACAATAATTTAACTTATTATCAATTGTATATTTTACTACCATATTAATTAATTTAGGATCAATTAATGGGCAGTCACTTGTAACTCTTACTATATAATCAGATTTAGTGATTAAACTTACTTGATAAAATCTTTCTAAAACATCGTTTATTGAACCTTTTAAAAATAAACAATTTTCATTTTGAGCGATTGAAATTATTATATCTGATTCATTTTCAATTGTTGTTGCAACAACAATTGAGGCTTCAAAATTTACATTTTTTAATCTTTTTAAATGAATTTCAAGTAAAGTTAAATTATCGATTTTTTTAAGTACTTTACCTGGCAATCTGCTTGATCCAAAACGAGCTTGAGTAATTATTGTAAATTTCATTTCCAATTATAAGGATATAATAATGAATTATTTTTAATGTATATTGAATTTACTCTGTCAATTATTTCTGAATTAATATTTCCTTGAAAGGTATTTGAATTTGATATCAACTGTTCAGTGGAATCGACTCCAATAATAATCTGATCTATTTCTTTATAATTAAGTACATATTGTAAACATAAATCTGATATTGAAATATTAAAATCTGAAACAATATTATGTAATAATTTAAGCTCACTAGCTAGTTCTGCTAAATTGCCATTTAGTAATTTTGGATTTAAAAAAAATAACCCTTGTAAAAAAACGGATCTTACTTGTATTGTCTTTCCCTTTTCTTTTGCTTTTAATATTAAGTCTCCTCGTTGATTAAAATTATCAAAAAGATTGAATGGTAGTTGAATTATATTGATTAAAGGATCATTAATAACAATTTCTAATTCCTCATTTGTATAAACAGAAACTCCAACTTGTTTTATTAACTGAAGCTCCATGAGTTTGGAAAAATATGATTTAAAATTTCCATTGTGATAATCCTTGTAGCTATGGTAAAAACAAGTATTTAGTTTTTCGACTTTTAATATGTCACAAGCATGTTTAACTTTATCAATAAATATTTCATTTTCATCTGAGGTGAATTTTGTATTTATTTTAAAATTAAATTTAAAATCGCGATGAAAATTTCCTATTATTTCATGAGATGTACCATATGCATAAGCTGTATCTAAAGTATTTATACCTAGCTGATAGGCTAGCTTTAAAATTTCATATACAGTTGACTTATCAGGTTTACCATGTTGATTATTAATGCCATAATTAAGTCCAAATTGGGCTGTCCCTAGAATAAACTTATTCATAAATAAATCCTGGATTAAATATTGCCATTCTTAACACATTTTCTACCTTATTTTCATAAATACCATGGTCTTTGTATACCCCTTCAATTTGAAAACACATTTTTTTGTATAAAGAAACAGCGGCCATATTGGATTCGACAACACCTAAAGTTATTTTTCGTAGATTTAGCTTCTTAAAACAAAATTCAATAATAAGGTCTGAAGCCTCTTTTGCATAACCTTTTCCCCACTCAGTTTTATCTCCAATTAAAATACCATATTCACCTCTTCAATGAGCAAACTGATTGGATCAATTTTAATATTTCCAATATGTTTATTATTACTCTTTAAACAAATAGCCCAAAAAAAAACATTATTAATTACAGCATTATGGATATACTCATTAAGAGTAACCATATTATATGCACCTCCCGATTCCAAATATTTACAAATCTC
This sequence comes from Chitinophagales bacterium, assembly GCA_964203405.1. Classification (GTDB taxonomy): domain Bacteria; phylum Bacteroidota; class Bacteroidia; order Chitinophagales; family Chitinophagaceae; genus Sediminibacterium. Next base: position 1,480,880 of record CAXNLL010000001.1, on the reverse strand, counting down.
GGGGTCATTTAACCAGCTTAAATAAGAAACTGAACAAAATGAATTATTTATTGGAATCAATAACAACCTTTGTGACTCTAATTTAGTGATAGCTTTATTCATTAAAATAAATTCTGATGGCCTAAAGGTTTTTTGATAGTATCAATAACAAATTGCTGTTCACTTTCTGTTAAACTAGAAAAAATTGGTAAACTAATTGCTTGAGAATAATAAGCTTCTGCATTTGGAAATGCTTTATTATCATACCCTTTTAATTCATAATATGGGTGTCTATAAATAGGTATATAATGTAAGTTTACTAACACGCCAGCATTTCGTAGTTTTTCAAAAAGTTGACGATGAGTGATTCCTTTATTATTATTTTTAATTCTAATAATATATAAATGTAATGCGGAATATGTATCATTATGTTGCCATGGCAATTCTAACCAATCTTCTTTTAAAAATTCATTGTATCTTTCAAAAATAGCATGTCGTGCTTTTACAAATTCATCTATTCTTTTCATTTGACTTATTCCTAATGCCGCTTGAATGTCTGTCATTCTATAATTATAGCCAAGTTCGACCTGTTGATAATACCAAGGTCCATCAGAAACATGAGTCATTTCGCTTGGTTGCCTAACAATACCATGACTTCTAAAACGATTTAAGGAAATGGCTAAATCAGAGTCATTGGTCAAACACATACCACCTTCACCTGTAGTTATAATTTTTACAGGGTGGAAGCTAAATACTGTAATATCAGAATAATGACAACCACCTATTGCATGATTTTTATATTTACCACCAATTGCATGAGAAGCGTCTTCAATAATTTTAAAACCAAATTTTTTACTTAGTTCATATATTTTATCCATTTCACAAGATTGACCTGCTAAATGAACTGGTATTACAACTTTAGGTAACCTACCCTCTTTTTCTGCTTTAATCAATTTCTCTTCTAAAACGTTTACAGACATGTTATAAGTTACTGCATCAATATCAACAAAATCCACATCGGCACCACAGTATAAAGCACAATTTGCTGAAGCAACAAAGGTTATTGGGCTCGTCCAAACCAAATCCCCTTTACTTACACCCAAGGCTAAGCAAGCAATATGAAGGGCACTCGTAGCACTGTTAACCGCAAAAGCATAATTAGCATTGCAATATTCTGACACAGCTTTTTCAAATGCAGGAACAGCTGGACCTTGCGTAAGAAAATCTGATTTTAGTATTTCAACAACTGCTTGAATATCAGCTTCGGATATATCTTGGCGTCCATATGGTATCATAATAATTGTATTTCTGTGGTTTTACCTTCTAATTCTTGTTGATGTAGTCTTATAATATCATTTTTTACTGTGCCTAAATTTCTTCCTAATATTTCTCTAGCTTTTTGATTAGATAAGCTCATATCAGCAGGTCTTTTAACCAAATTTTTATTGGAATACAAAGAACATCTTTTTATATATAAATTATCTAGACCAAATTGATCTGCTATTAAAATACCAAATTCATATTTTGAAATTCTATCATCAGCAACTATATTATAAATGCCTGAAGCTTTCTTTTTCAATAATTCATGCACAGTATTAATTAAACTTTCTGCTAATATAGGTGTATAATATACATCATCGAATAGATTTATAGTTTGCTTATCACGTAAAGAAGAAATAATTTGATCACTGAATGATTTTCTGTAAGAAGTTCCCCAAGCATAAAAATTTGTTCGAATTAATAATGCTTCTGGGTTAATTTGTAAAACAGCCTTTTCCGATAAAGCCTTTGTTTTTCCATATACATTAATCGCATTAGTAGGTTCATTTTCAGAAAGCATAGATGCATTTCCTTCAAAAAGATGATCTGTAGAGATATGTACAAATGGGATAGATAATTGTTTGGCTACATTAGCTACCATAGCTGCTAGTTCGACGTTAATATAATATGCCATTTCTGGATTATTCTCGCAAATTTCAACATTAGTTAGACCTGCCGTATGAATTATTACTGTTGGCTGTAAAGTAATTATTTGTTTAATAAGGAGTTCTGTAGAACTAAAATCAATAGTTATGGTTTTACAACCTTCTGGATTTATTTTTTTTTCATTCAACCCTAAATAAATTGTATATTCATTTTTCTTCGAATAAAACCAATTAATACCTAGAAGTCCTGAACCACCTGTAAGGAATATAGAAGGCAATTGACTCATTATATTTGACCTACCTTAAATTTATTATTTGTTATCCATTCTGTCAATTCATCAGCTGACATCCATTCAGAATTGTTATCAGATGAATAAGTAAAATCATCGGCCACAATTCTTCCATCTTTAATTCTCAATGGATCACTTGACCATCCATATATAGCTGGGAGAATTTTAAAATATGTATCATACTCAAAAGTATGTGGTGCATCTTCTAAACCAATCATTTGTTCATGTATTTTTTCACCTGGTCTAATTCCAATTATTGTATGTTTGATGTCAGGTGCAACTGCATTTGCTATGTCACCAATTTTCATAGATGGGATTTTTTTAACATAAATTTCACCACCAAGCATATCTTCAAATGCACGCCATACTAATTCAACTCCACTTTCTAAAGTAATCATGAACCTTGTCATTCTAGGATCAGTAATAGGTAGTTCTCCTTTAGAAATTTGTGTTAAAAAAAATGGAATAACGGAACCTCTTGAACCCATTACATTTCCGTATCTTACAACAGAAAAATTGGTTTTATGATCATTTGAATTAGAATTACCAGCTACAAAAAGTTTATCTGATGCTAATTTAGTTGCGCCATATAAATTTATTGGATTACTTGCTTTATCTGTAGATAATGCTACTACTTTTTTTATGTCCCTTTCTATACAAGCATCAATTATATTCATTGCCCCATATATATTAGTTTTTACACATTCAAATGGATTATACTCGGCAGTAGGAACAATTTTAGTTGCAGCTGCATGAACTACGAAATCAACACCATCTAAAGATCTTACTAATCTGTCTTTATCCCTTACATCTCCAATTATAAATTTTACTCTTTCATCATCTTTATAAATCTCACCCATATCCCATTGTTTCATTTCATCTCTTGAATAAATTATAATTCTTTTGGGGTTATATTTTTTTAGAGTCATTGGAACGAATGTTTTGCCAAATGATCCAGTTCCTCCTGTTATTAAAATTGTAGAATTTTTTAACATGTTTAATTGTTTAGTGAATTTAAGTATTTATTTAAGTTGTTTGCAAATGAATTTATTAAATTTTTGTATGAAAGTTTATTACCATCAAAATAAACATTGCCAATAAAAGCATCAAATGTTTTACCTTCAATTTTATTTATGAAAGAACGTGTATATTCCATATTTTGTTCATAATTCGAAGTTTTAATATGTTTTAATGTATCAATAATATCAGTGTTATCATTAATAATATGTGATGTTTTACATGAAGAATACCATGGTCTTCCAAAAATTAAAACATGCTTTCCTCTTAATATTGCTTCCCACCCAGCACTGCCAGATATTGTAGCAACGGCAAAAGCATTAATAATTAATTGATTAGAATCTGTTTCTATATCAATAAGATGTGTGTTTGGCATTTTTAAAATTTTATTATAAAAATATTTTGATCTAGAATATAATTTTCTTAAATCTGGTATGCCTGAATCAAATTGTCTAGGATGTTCTTTTACATAAATTTTAATATTTTTAGGTATAGAATTAACTAATAATTCTAATGCGGTTAACTGATTTGAAAAATATAAACCTTCAGGATCAGTAGATCTTTCGGGTTGAAAATGTAAAGGGAAATAAATATATTCTTCAGAGAAGATTGGCTTATTTGATATTTTTAAATAATGTTTATATAATTTAGTATTATCAGTAAATCTTTGAAATTGTAATTTGATAATTGAAATAAATGAAATATTATTATTTAAAAAAATGTATTGTAATAAATTTTTTTTCTAGAAACATAGAATGATTATCTTATTAAGTAGGAAATATTTTATAAATATATTTCTCACTAATTTCTTGTTATATAAATTTAAAATTGATCTTTTAAGTAATTTGTATTAAACAAATTTAGAATTTTGTTTCTACATTAAAATTAGTTTATTATTATTATAAATTACATTATCATTAAAAAAATGTATACTACGCCAATCATTTCTAAAAAAAAATTGATTATTAAAATCGGTTCTAGTTAAAATAATAATATTTATAGAAAAATATTTAGCTACATAAAAAAGGATTATATCTACCGGAAAATGTTATTTTGGTTGAAAAAAATACATTTCTAATTTCTTTTTTATTCTCAAAAAAAGATTTAAAAAAATAAAGTAATTCTAAAAAATAATTTCGATGATATGAAATAGGCAATGGGATAGAACAACATCTATCAATAGTTGAAAAAAAAACTGACTGACATTCATTCATTTCAGTTAAAAATTTACTATCAAGATATGTGCTGTAATTGATTGGGTAAGCATTTTTAATTGATTTAAAATTATACAAAGAAGATAAATCAATCCTGTCTATATTACTTAATGCATATTTTGAATTAATTGGATAAAAAGATATAACACAAGTAATTTTTTTGTAATGTTTATGAAATATTTCAAATTTATCTTGAAAATAATCTTTATCAATTCCTTGCACTAATATTTTACCATCTACAATCATAAAACTTTTTTATTTAAATAATCTTCAAACGAATTATAAACATTTAAATTCTCATTTTGTATCTCAAAAATTTTATCACAATATTTTAATGTAGATATTCTATGTGCGATTATTAATAAAGTTAATTCATGACTAATTTTTTGTAACTCATTCATTACAGCAAATTCAGTTTTTTCATCTAAAGCACTAGTAGCTTCATCTAGAATTAAAATTTCAGAATTATTATATAAAGCTCTTGCTATACCTATTCGTTGTCTTTGACCTCCAGACAGCCTTACACCTCTTTCTCCAACTAAAGTATTATAAGAAATTGGCCATCCTTCAATAGTATCAGCTATTTGTGCAATTTCACATACCTTTTTGACACGATTGAGATCTATATTTTTAAGAGGAAGTCCAAAAGCAATATTTTCTGCAATTGTAGAATCAGCTAGAAAAATGGTTTGGGGTACATGAGATATTTTTTTCATCCAATTATGTATATTTTCATCATTTAAAACGATATCATCTATTTGTATATTTCCATTGAATGGTTTTAATAATCCTACTAAAAGATCTAGTAATGTGCTTTTGCCACTTCCACTTTCACCAACAAAACCAATTTTATTACCTTTCTTTATAGATAGATTTAAATCGGATAAAATAAATTTAGAATCACTTTGATACTTAAAAGATATATTAATTAATTTAATTTCTTTATTAAAAAAAATGATATTCTCTTTAGTAGATTTAAATTTTTGTAGTGGTTCTAATTCTAAATAGTATAGAACTTTTTTTAAAGAAGCTTCATTAGATTTTAATTTTGTTATATTAGCATAAAGTTGTTGTATAACTGGCAATAATCTTTGCAAACTTACAACTAGCGCTGCAATAGTTGGTAAATATGCTTGAATATTACCGTTTGATTTGCTTAAAAAAAATATAAATGTAATTAGAGAAATTATTGATAATGATTCAAGTAAATATCTTGGTATAGTACTAATAAAATCAACCTTAGCCATAGACTCTAATAATGGAATATTTTTATTTAAATAATATCTAGTATAAAAATCTTGATTTCTTCTAATTATTATATCTTTAATGCCGCCTAATGACTCTTGAATAATTTGAATAATTTTCGTTGCATTATGACTCATTATTTTTCCATATTGTTTAATTCTTTTATTAGTAATTTTAATTACGAATAAGTAAAATATAAGGGTAAATACAATTACAGTTATTGATATATTTGGATTAATAATAGTAAGAGTTATAAAAATAAAAAAAATCAATAAAATAGAATTTATAATCGTTATGATGGGAATAATTGTATTTCCAGCAATCCCATTTGATTTGTTTACACCTGAAATTACTTCACTGCTTTTCTGATATAAATGGAATTCATAGTTTTGGTTAATTGTATTATTAAAAGTAGTTTTTGATAAGCCACTTGCTACAATTGAACTTAATTTTGATTGAAAATAAAATAAGAAAAATTTAAATAATGTAGAAATTATGATTAAGGTGATAAATAGAAATGTGAAAAATATTAATAAATTGTCTCCTTTATTAATATTTAGAAATAATAATAATTTCTGGTAAAAAGTATTATTTAAAACTTTTTGAGGTGTTAGAATTATTCCTAAATAAGGAAAAATAGCTCCCAAACTAAAGACATCTAAAAAAGCCGAGAATATAGTTAATATTAATAAAATTAGAAATTGAAATTTCCTTTTTGGTGGAATAAAAATCCATAGTCTTCTGATTAATGCAATTTGTTGGTTATTGAACATTATAGTTATTATTCGAAATTGGTTTATTATAATTAATTTGAAAAAAGTTATAGTGGGCTAAGAATATATAGTTTACTCATACCTTCCAATTTTATACTATCTGAATTTTTTTCTTGATAATCAAAAAAATCGTTACAAAATTTGAGCAATGAATGAACATTATTATTAGGTAAATTAGAATCCTTTAATGCGTTTGTTAACCTTTTATTCATATCATTAATCATTAAAATCCCATTAGATCTTTTTAAATCATATGAAACTTGTTTTAGAAGTTTAAAATGCGATAGTTTTGACCACAATTCTATATCATTAGGTGTAATATTATGAATATCTGTTAAAGACATCGGTACATTTAATAATTTGTTGAGTGTGACCCAAATAAAACCACGTAAATTGTAAAAATGAGGACATGTGATATATACTAAACCATTTTTCTTTATTTTCTTTCGAATATTTATTAATGTGTCTAAAGGTTCGTCTAAATGTTCGAGTGTGCCATTTGTAATAATTATATCTACTTCTTGATTAAATTGATCAATATTAGAACATTCGAAATTTAAATTTTTAGCCGTATATTTTTGTTTAGCTATTTCAATGGCTGGTAATGAATAATCAATCCCGATTGCTTTTTTTGCTCCTAATTCTGCAATTTTACTTATTAATTCCCCATCACCGCATCCTAAATCAACTATAACCTTATTATTTAAATCAGGTAGATTACTCAAAACAACTCTATTTGTTTCTGAAATATCTACGCCGTTAATATATTTACTAAAATATTCCTTATTATCATTTAAATAAATTTGATCATATTTATTTTTTAGTTCATTTATATTTTTCATACAAAAGTTTAATTTTAAAAAAAAATCAGAAAATGTCAACATTTAGGTTTATATAATTAGTTACTGTTTTTTAATAACAAAAATTAAATTTCTGAAATCATTTGAGTTGATTTGTATTGTATCAACTACACATCCTTTCCCTTTCAGGAAAGTTAATACAGCCATTGGAAATAATTCAGGTTCACAACAAAATGGGTCAAGTAAAGCCCAATGTGACTTTCCTCCTCTACCTAAATCAACAAATAAAAGCCCATCTTGTTTTAAACATTTTACCCATGAATCTAATGCCTTTTCAGGATTATTTGACTGATCTAATGAATTAGAATAGATAAAATCAAAATTATTAACAAACTCATCTTTAATTATGTGAAAATCTAATTGTATCACATTTTTAAAATCAATAGCTGTATAAGAAATATCAGTTCCGATTATTAGATTAGATTCTTGATCCTCATTCAATAGCTTATTAAATAAATTAACTTCAATACCATTTCTAACTCCATGACAAATTCCATTGTAGTTTTCTTTTTTATTTGAATTTAATTTTAAATAATCTACGCATGCTTTTACTCGAGGTATTAAAGATTTTTCTGTTGTATGGTCTAATTTTCTAACATTTGCTTCTGTTTGTATTTCCTCATATGAAAATTTAGTATTATTCTTAGCTAATAAATATATTTTTGGTTTATTTTCTTTTAAATTTAATATAAAAAAATCATCTGAATATTTTAATATATTTTTTAAAATATTATAAAACCAATACAACTTTTTTGATCTCATCCTTGAATCTATTCTTCTTATTTCTTTGTAAGATTTATCGTCTATTTTGAAATTTAAATTTGATATCATTTTAATTATTTATTGCAATTTCATTAATATAAATTCCTATAGGATCTAGGCTCATTAAAGGACTCGAAATTAATGAAGCAGTTTTAGTTTGGAAAATCCAATTTATTGGTGGGTGTGAAAATGATGTTCTACTACTATATGTGGCATATAAAACAAGTCTTTCTTTATTAGGGTTTCGTGATCCTCTATGCAAACAATTTGCAGTATCAGCAATAACAATCGTGCCTTTATTGCCAATTAGTAAATTAATTGCATTATTATTTGGATATAAATTTAATAATAAATCGTCATGCGATTTATACTTTCTATTCTCTTGGCCCCATCTATAGTAGCTATTTTTCATGATTCTTTTAGAGATATATTTATTTACAATCTCCAATTGACCACTTTCTTGTGTTACATCATTTAAATAAATAAATATCTTCATTAACTTATTATCATCGTGATCTGAATGAAGGAGTTGTGATCCTGTAAATAGATTGTCATGTGTTATTGGCGAATGCAATAATTTAATTTCTGTTAATAATGGAATATCATTGAAATAATTTTTTGCAAAATTCAAAAAATAATCATCAGTGAATAATTCGTAAAACGTTTTTCCAGCATTTACTGTACTATGAAAATTAATATTTTTTAAATAGGGTTTATTATTTTTTACATATTGTAATTTTTCATTTTCAAAAATTGATTTAGCGAGTCTGATTGAATTTATTAATTTAGATTTAATCTTTAAATTAAAATTTATTTTTTTATCAATAATAACAAAGCCTTGATTTAAAAATTTAATATAATTTTTATCTACTTTTATATCCTTTATATGAAACTTTATTTTAAATAAAATTATTTGTAAAAATTTGAAAAATGCCTTGTGAATTTTTCTACGTATTGGTGTTTTATAACTATTTAATGATAATCTTAATACTAGCTTAAAAAGAAAATTTTTCATTTGATTATTTTAAAATTAAAATGAAACTTCTTCCCAGTTATAAATAAAATTACCAAAAACGAAACTTGCAAATCTACCTCGAAAATAATCTCTATTTAAAATTTCTGTTGTAGATAAAATTCTTGATGAATTTCCTAATGTGACTTCCCAATTTGGGTATTCTTTTTTTATAATTGAAATCATTTCATAACGTGAGAGTTTTGCAAATTCACTAAGTTCTTTTAATTGTTTAGGTTTAATTGATACGGGGCCGTCTTTTGTTTCGTCTTTTTCTAATACTGTAAAATGTCTCTCGATAGATGACGCACCTAACGCAAGAGCAATCTTACTAGCAATCAATCCAGTCTGTTCAACATGTGTGTGGTCTGAATATCCAATATTATTAGTAAATTTTCTAAGAAAATCGAATCTATTTAAGTTCAATTCATTTAATGGAGTTGGATAAATAGTAATGCAATGTAAAAAATGAAAATTTGATCCCTTTAAAGTTAAGGCTGCCTTTTCTATTTCATGATCATAAGTTGCACCAGTAGAAACGAAAATATTATTCCAGTATTTTTTTACTTCATTTAATAAGGGATATGAAGCGCAATCATAGCTTGCAATTTTTATTGCTTCATATCCTAAATCTTTGACTTCCCTTGCAGCGGTGATTGTGAAAGCTGTTGTCATTGGTGCTACACCAGCTCGTCTACATTCATTAACAAACCACTGTTCTTGCTCTAAATTAAGATCGAGTTTCTTTAGTCTTTCTAATTCTGCTAAATATGGCCGTTTTATTGCTAATGTATTACCATGTTCATCGATTTCGCCTACATCAAAAATTGGTCTATGTGTTAATTCTTTAGATCTAATAGCTTGTATTTTTACAAAATCAGCTCCATTTTCTGCAGCTTCATTTATTTGACGTTTTAGTACTTCAATATCACCATTATGATTTTGACAACATTCTGCAATTAATATTGGTTTCATTCGTTTTCTTTTAAAAATAAATTAATTATAAATTCTCTTGTCTTATAAATTGATGTGCGGCCATACCCACCCATGTGTGGAGTAATTAATAAATTATGGTGTGTAGATGAATATTTTAACAAATCATTTGTTATATGAGATTCTGATCCCCAACTAGAGTCGCCATCTAATACATCGATTGCTGCCCCCGATAACTTATTACTTTTCAAAGAATCTAATAATGCCTTTTCATCAACCAACTCACCTCTTGATGTATTTATAAAATATGCTCCTTTTTTTAAAACATTAAACATTTCTGAATTAAAAAATTTCATATTTTTTTCATTCCAAGAAATTAATAATACAATATAATCTGCATTTGTGAGTAAATAATTCAAACTTGTTTTATATAATACATCTGTATTTGAAAATGTTGTATCATCATTGTCATATGCTAGTATATTCATTCCGAAAATTTGTGCATATTCTGCAATAATTTTCCCAAGTCGTCCGTAACCAATAATACCAATTGTTTTCTCATTAAGTTCATCTGCTAAATATAATCTTCTATTCCACCTGCTATTAATCTTAACATCACTTATGGCGGGATATAAATTTCTTGAAATTGCTAAAATTAACATCCATGTGTGCTCTGCAGTTGATTTTATATTTCTAAGGAAACCGAATTCGCCTTTTAAACTTATAATTTTAATATTGGTTTCTGAAGAATATTTAAGATCTATATGATTCAATCCAGTTGTTGCAGTAACAATATATTTTAGTTCTGATTGTGTTGAAATTTGTTGTTCGCCAATATATAATCCTAACTTAGTAAAAATTGCAAAAAAACTATTTGACTTTAAATAAATATCAAACTGACTTTGGTTATTAAATTCTTTAATGACTACATCAAAGAATTGTTCCAATTTACTGATTGCACTTAATGGATAGTTTTCACTTTCTAAAAGAAGGATTTTTTTCACAAATTATGTTGGTTATTCTTTAATAAAATACCATCTTTCAAAATCACCATTTACTGTTTCATGCATTAGTGGTTTTTCTTTTTTGAAGAAAAACTCATCACTAGCAATTTTGGCACCTGGAAATTTAAGTGAATAGTACTCATCCAAATATACATAACCATTTCTGTTTAATTTCTCATATAGAAAAGGTAAGGATGTTTTGTATCCCATATATAAATCACAATCGACCAGTCCTGCAAAAAATATTTGATTGTTTATTTCTTTCTGATTTATCATTGTGTCTTTAAAGTCGCCTTTGACTAATTTGATATTATCTAAACCTAAAAAATTAATTTTCTTTTCAAGTAGTGTCAATGAATTATCAGAAAAATCTCCAGATGATGAAATATTTGTTGCATCGATTTTTACATTAGAAATAAGATTTTTATAACTCAAATTAAGCTTAAAATCATTGTAGTGTTCTTGGGAAATCAAACCATTAGTGTATAAAGTTTCAAATTTATTTAAATCATCGTTTTCATGGTAACTTGGAAATCCCATAAAACTATCATATCCATAAACAATTTTACTACTGCCAATTTCTTTTAATAGCATAGCGGTTGCTAATAAAGAAAAGCCACGATATACACCTATTTCACAAATATCTCCATCTATACTATTATGATTATTTCTTATAAAATCATAATAAGGTTTTAATTTTCCTATTTTATTATAATTGTCAATTCCTAAAACATTAAATTCCCAATCTTTCATTAGTTTTTTCATATTTGTTCTTAGTTTAATTACTTTTTTGTAATAGCCATTTTGCGTAATCAAAATCATTTTGATTGTCAATATTTATTGACCTTTCTAAAGGCATTATGTATGCATGACTTTTGTGACCTTTTAAAGATTTTTGAAGTAAGATATTTCTTTTAGTTAAATAGATTGCACCATTTCTGATATACATTGGTACGAGTTCTTGTCGATTTTGATTTTCATGTTTTTCGCAAAAATCTGGATCAATTAATATATTATTATTAATGTATTTCATTCTGGCTGGATGATGGCCTTCAACATTGACAACACTAATTACACTATCCGCATCTGAATTATTATTTAAAATATCAATAGAATTATTAATATCATTCTTATTTCTAAAGGGTGTTGTTGGTTGAAGCATCATTATTGCATCATATTCTTCATTATAAATTTTTTCTGACTGTAACAATGCGTTAATTGCAACATCTATAGAGCTAGAGTTATCTTGTGCAAGTTGGATTGGTCTTTTAAATGGTACATTTGCACCTAATTTTAATGAAATTTCAGCAATTTCATCATCTTCGGTACTAACAACTAATTTATAAATATTAGATTCTAAAGCTGCCATAATTGTATGCCCAATTAATGGAATGTTTCCTAAATATTTTATATTTTTTCTTGGCACACCTTTAGATCCTCCTCTTGCCGGAATAACTCCTAATATTTTCATTTTGTAATTTAAGCTTTACTTATTGATTCTGATATATAACTTAACCCAAGATAAACTGAAGGACGAATTGAAATAATATCTTCATGATAAAACGTATCCCAACCATCAAAAATGATTGGATTTTCATTCATTAAACTTACCATTTCAAATACGTTTATTTTTTCAAATGATTTATGATTATTTAAAAATAGTAATATATCAATGTTTTTAAAACCATTACGAATATCAAATGGTATTAAATTATATTTTTCAATTTCACTTGATGAGGCAACCGGATCATAACCATATAAGTTTTTGACTTTACCTTGAAATAAATTTGCAATATCAATAGATGTTGAATTTCTTAAATCTCCAGTTTCAGGATGTCCTTTGAATGCTAATCCACAAAATAGTATATTACAAGTATTAATATCTTTATTTACAAGTTTGGTAGCATTTATAACATTCTCATAAATAAATGGATGCATAGATTCATTTATTCGCCTACTATTTCTAAAGAAACCATTTGATATTGGATGTTTATCTGAAATTGATGCAAATATATGTGGGTCTTTGGTTAAACAAGGGCCCCCAACCCCTGGGCTAGGCAATGGGACAGGATCGCGAATATAGCCTTCATTGGCTGCTTTTATAACTTTGAAAACGTCTATATTATATTTATATGCAACTTGCGCAGCTTGGTTTGCAAAAGCAAATACATAATCTCTAAATGTATTATTAATAAGCTTGGCCATTTCGGCAGCTTCTAATGAATCAACTTTAACAATTGTAGGTGTAATATCTCTGAAGATTGCTTCTGTAGATCGAACTGAATCATTATTAAACCCTCCTATAATTTGTGGTAATGATCTTAATTCTTTTATTGCTCTACCTTCAGCAGTTCTTTCGGGCGCAAATGCTAGGTGAAAATCAATACCACAAATTAAGCCAGATAATTTTTCTAGTAAATTTTTAACTAAATCTCTTGTTGTACCTATCGGTACTGTTGATCTTAATATTACTAGATTTCCTCTTTTTAACTTATTTGCAATAGAAGAACAAGAATTTTTTAGAAAATCTGTATTAGGTTCAGGTTCGTTATTAATATTAAATTCTATTGGCGTACCTACAGTAATAATAAAAACATCACCATCATTTGGCAATTCATTTTTAAAAGTAAGATTTTTGCCTAGATGTTCCTTCAATAACTCTGGTAATCCTATTTCATGTATATAGCTTTCCCCCGCATTCAATAAATTAACTTTTTCTGGATCTGCTTCAATACCTACAACCTTGAAACCTGAATCTACTAAAACCAATGCAAGTGTTAAGCCAACATAACCCATTCCAACAACTACTATATTTCTATGTGTGGCAACTTTTTGCTCCCACAATTCGTGATAATCAATCACTCGAACTGGTTGGTTGTAATCATTTATTAAAACTACTTTACCTAAATATTTAATTGATTTACGATTCCTTTTTTTTAGCTCAATTGGTAGTTTTTCAAAGATTTCTGTAATACTATTTTCTTGGCTAAAAACAATCGGAGTGGTAGTCATAAATTTGATTGCAAAATCTTCTGACTTATTGCCATTTAGCAAAGCTCTTCTAACATCACCTTCGGTAATTACACCAACTAATTTAAAGTTTTCATCTACAAATAATGCAATTCCACTTGGTAAATTATACTTTGGAGCATTTTCAAATATTTGTAGAATATCTAAAATAGTATTTGAATTGGTGCAAAAAATATTTTTTAATAAATTCATAAATTAAGTTCTTTTAATATTACATCTGTTGCTTTTTTTGCACCATTAATATCTTGTTTCAAAATTTCTTTTGTGTATTTAGTTAAGACAGCTCGGCTATTGATTATATTTTTAATTTTTTTTACGTAATAATCACTTACGAAAGTATTTTTAATGTGAATAGATGAGCCAATTTTTAATGCACTAATTTTTTTTGCATTGTGACTTATTTCTTTATTACTATTGTCATATACCGCAATTGCCGGTATTGAATATTTAACACATTCAGTCAAAATTCCTATACCTGGCCTGCAAATAATTGTAGTTAAAGCCCCAAAACTTTGTTCCTTGAAGTCAAATTGAAAAAATATAGTATTACTTGTATTATATTTTTTATACTTATTATATAGCTTTTCATCTAAAAAGATTTTTATAAAAGACTTATAGTGAATTTTGTTTGCAATGCTTAATAAAATTTCATCTAATTGATCAGTTCCGCCACCAGTTATTAAAACCTCTTTATTTTTATGAAACTTTGTGATCTTAATTCTATTGGTAAACCAAGGTACTTTTATTGTAGTTGTATATTTTGAAATTGAATTCATATACATCGATTCTAAACAGATTATTTTGGGCCTTTTTGTTAATAAAATATTTTTTTCTGTTTCGGCTATTTTATTAAATGTTGGGTTTATTGTGTCAATTACATCATGCCATAGAAAAGAACCCATTAATATTGATTTCTTATTTGAAAAGAGTGGAATAACTAGGTTATCAGAAACAATTAAATCACTTTTTTTAATAACAGTGCTTTTCTCGAAATTATTTTTCCATTTTAAATATTGATTGAGCGCATTCTTATCTGGGCTTAACCAATTAATTTCGTGTTTCATGATACTTGTGCAAAAACGTAAATTTTTTAATAATTTATCACGTTTTATTATTTTCTTTTTAATATCATTACATACAATAAAAATATTTAACTTCTTATTGTATTCAAGTATTAAATGCAATACCGAAGTAACTCTTTTTAAATGTCCAAAGCCGTTTGAAGAAATAACAAAAGTTAAATTCACCTATTTGTGGCTATTTTTAATTATTCCTTTTTTTAAATTCCTCAATAGTAAGATTTAATCCAGTTGGTAAAGAAATCTTAGATTTCCAACCAAGTCTATTAATTTTACTAGTATCCATTAACTTCCTAGGAGTGCCATCAAGTTTTGTTGTATCAAATACAAGTTGACCTTCATATTCAACTTCTTCAACAATCAACTCTGCTAATTCTTTTATAGAAACATCAGTACCATATCCAATATTTACTAAGCCTTGTTCATTATAATTCTGTAATAAAAAATAGCAAGCATCAGCTAAATCATCAACATGCAAAAATTCTCTTCTTAGGTGTACCAGTACCCCAAATTGTAACCGTTGGTTCATTATTTTTTTTTGCTAAAACAATTCTTCTAATTAATGCAGGAAGTACATGTGAATTTTCAGGATGGTAATTATCATTTGTACCATACAAATTTGTAGGCATTGCTGAAATAAAATTACAACCATATTGTGCTCTATAAGCTATCACACAGTTCAATTCCTGCTATTTTTGCAATAGCATAAGGTTGATTAGTTGGTTCTAAATAACCACTTAATAAATATTCTTCTTTTAATGGCTGTGGTGCCATTTTAGGATATATACAGGAAGAACCTAAAAACAACAACTTGGTAACCTTATTCAAATAAGCTGCATGAATAATATTAGCTTCAATCATTAAGTTATCATAAATAAATTCTGCTCTATAAGTATTATTTGCATGAATACCTCCTACTTTTGCTGCAGCAAGTATTACATATGTCAGGTTTTTCTTTTTCAAAAAAATCATTTACAGCTTGCTGATTTCTTAAATCTAATTCATTGGAGGTTCTTGTAACAATATTATTATACCCTTCTTTTCTTAGTTTACGCTCTAATCGCAGAACCTACCATTCCTCTGTGTCCAGCAATATATATTTTAGCGGTTTGCTCCATGCTTATAATCCACTTTGTTTGATATACAATTCCTTTTTAAATAAGGAAACATCACTTGCTACCATTTCTTTAACCAATGCTGCTAAATCATATTTAGGTTTCCAGCCTAATTTAGTCATTGCTTTAGTTGGATCTCCAATTAATAAATCAACTTCAGTTGGTCTATAATATTTAGGATCTACTTTAACAACTACTTTACCTTCTTCTAATTTGTATTCACCAGTATTTTTTACAACATAACCTTCTTCTGCTTCATCCTTACCTCTAAATCCTAGTTCAATTCCCAACTCTGCAAAACTCATTTTTACAAAATCACGAATCGTTGTAGTTATGCCTGTTGCTAAAACAAAGTCTTCTGGTTTTTCTTGTTGTAAAATCAAATACATTCCTTCTATATAATCCTTTGCATGACCCCAGTCTCTTTTTGCATCTAAATTTCCTAAGTACAAACAATTGTCCATACCTAAAGCAATTTTTGCTGTTGCTCTTGTAATTTTTCTTGTTACAAAAGTTTCACCTCTTTGTGGAGACTCATGATTAAACAAAATACCATTACATGCATACATATTATAAGCTTCTCTATAGTTTACTGTAATCCAATAAGCATACAGTTTAGCAACAGCATAAGGAGAACGTGGATAGAAATGGAGTAGTTTCAGACTGAGGAACTTGCTTGCACTAATCCATATAATTCTGAAGTAGATGCTTGGTATATTTTTGTTTTCTTTAGTTAAGCCTAATAAACGTACCGCTTCTAAAATTCTTAAGTGTTCCAATACCATCTGCATTGGCAGTGTATTCTGGTTCTTCAAAACTTACATGCACATGACTCATTGCAGCCAAGTTGTAAATTTCATCTGGTTGTACTTCTTGAATAATACGTATTAGGTTAGTGCTATCCGTTAAGTCCCCATAATGTAAATGAAGGTGTCTATCTGGGATATGTGGGTCCTCGTAAATATGATCAATTCGTTGTGTATTAAATAAAGAGGACCTTCTTTTAATACCATGTACTTCGTATCCTTTATTCAATAAGAACTCTGCCAAATACGCCCCATCTTGACCTGTAATTCCGGTTATAATTGCTTTTTTCAAATAAATTATTTTTTTTATTGACTATTATTTAAAATTTATGATTTCGTTTTAAATAATCATTTTTTTATAAAGTTCACGAAATATTAAAAAAATAACACTTAAGAAGCCACCTAGAAAACCTCCTAAAATCATATAATTTAATTTACTCAACTTTTCTTTTTCAAGTGGCAAAGTTGGATGATCTATTTCTTGGATTAAAGGTGTCTCTTTTCTTAGATTTATTTTTGCTAGTTCTAATTGCACAACTAAGTTGGTAAGAATTGCAGAATTTGCTTGCAACATCAACTTGCTTGTTTTTTAATAGGCAGTTTTCTTAAATTATATGCAGGGTTCAAATTATAGATATTATCAGTTTCAGTCGCAATCCCGTATATGGAATTTGTTAATTGTCTCTTTACACTATCTACTTGATTTTGTAATATTGAAACATTTAATCTAGATTTTTTACTTTATTGTTTGAACATAAAAATTAGAGGTTTCATTTGCCAAATTTTCACAAAATAATTTTGCAAAAAGTTCATTTTCATTAGTCACTTCTAAATTGAAAATTGTGAACTTTTTATCCTTTTGGTCTATTAACAAACTTTGCTTAGTAGCTAAAGCATGAAAAAATTGTTTGTAATATAGAATCTTGTTGTCTTGTAAATTTTATCAGAATCTGCTACTTAATAAAAAACTAATACTTTTTAAATTTGGATGTTCATTCCAACTTTTTCTAATATTATTAATTTCAATATAATATTCTGCTAAAGTAGATTTTTTGCCGTTTATCAAAATCGGCTTTAGTAAAGTTTTTTCAACTACTAAACGGCTTTTCATTAATTCAGCTAAATTATTAGACGGTAAATGCTCCACCTCCACCTCCGCCTAAATCTAATACCAAAACTACGAAGCTAGTCCCAAGGCGCTGCCTCAGCTCCGCCGCCGCCTTTATCATCATCCATGGCAAATGTCAACACAGCTTTATAAGTTGGTTTTTGAACATTATGCATATGTAAAGCCTATGAATGCTTCCAATTAATCCTATAAGTAAAATTATTTTCCACTTAGATTTTAAAAAAGCTACCCATTCTTTTATTTTAATAACAAATTCTTTCAATGAAATTTCATCATTGTCTATATTTGAATTTTCTATTTGATTATTTTCTAAAGCCATTTTGTAAAATTAAAATTTAAATAAAGTGGTGGACTATTTTTGTAACAAACTAATAGTAGCTAATGCAGCTACTACTTGAGCAATTACAGTTGTAAATTGAACTATTGTAGTTATTGCTTTATCCTTTTTAGCATCTGTTTCAGGAATAACCACTTCAGCACCTGGTCTAATGGTTGGGTTCACTCTAAAAATGCCAAACATTTTTGTTCTATTAGATTTTCCATTAGCATAAATAACATAAGCCCTTCCTCTTTTAGCATATTCAGAAATTCCACCAGCAGCACTAATACATTCTCCAATAGTTAAGCCTTCTCTATAAACAATATTGGTAGGTCTTAATACACCGCCACTTATTTTAACTCTATTGTCCATTTTAGGAATAACTATTTCATCCTTTCCTCTTAATACTAAGTCTAATTCAGAACCTGGGTGTTGCATGATATAATTAATATCAATAGCAATTTGATAATAATCTTCCTCTATATCTTTAAATAATGCATTTAAAGTATCTTTTAATTTATTGCCTTTGGCTTGAGGATTTAAATCAATGTCTGTTGTACCCATTGCACTTGTTGCAGATGGTGTATTTAATATTGAATTTTTATCGGCTTCTTGCTTAGCCTTGAATTTTCTAGTATAGGCAAGTTCAATAGATGTTTTTGTTTCATCCGATTTTAAAGAATCAATATCAAATCTTTTTCTTTTGATATAAGCACCTTCTCCATAAGCTTCTCCAATTAAACCACCTGCTCTTTTTACAATATCACTTACTCTTTCAACTCTAGAGCTTAATGTATATTTACCAGTACTTTGTACTTGTCCACTAATGGTAATTACTTCAGGTAAAGTATAGCCTACTTTTTTAGTAATGGTGACTACATCTAAAGGTTGTAATACAATATTTTCTTGACCAGGATTAAAACTTAAATCGCCATTAATTTCTGTTTTAAAAATTGTAGTTACCTGGTTATTGTCTACTTTATCTCCATATTGTACTAGTCTTGCTACTTCAATATTTTTATTAGCTGCATAAGTAAAACCTCCTGCCATTAAAATTAAATCCTTTACTGTCATGCTATCTATATAGTTAAAGGAACCTACTGTTTTTACTTCTCCAAATAAATCTACTTTTAAAGAATCTCTAATTTCTAAAATTGAATTAATATATAGCTCGTCTTCTCTTTGTAATAATATATTTTCAGTACTGTTTTTTTCTAAAGCCTTTGATAAGTTAATGCTTATCATTTCTTTTAATAAATTAGGTTTAGTTCTTATTAATTGTGCTCTACCTGTAAAAGCATCTTCTTTTAAACCATCTGCTTTATTAATTAAATCGGCAATGCGCATGCCTAGCTTGTAATTCATAAACATCGGGTCTGTATACTGCACCGCTTAATACTACTCTGTTTTGATATCTATTAATAATTTTTGAAATACTAACTACATCTCCACTTTTAGGTTGGTACTTTCCATATTCTAATTTAGATAAATCCTTCACCGATTTTTCTTTATCATTTTTCTGAATAATTTTAACCATAGCGGAATAAGCATTATCACTAAAGCCACCTGCGTATTCTAAAATTTGGCTAAAACTTTCATAGCCCACTACTTCAAAAATTCCTGGTCTTTTTACTTCGCCTGTTAGCTCCACTCTATTTTTATAGGCAGGCACACGAATAATATCGTTATCCTTTAAACCTATATTTTGTGATTGATCGCCGTATTGTAAAAAGCGGTATAAGTCAACCTTAGTAAAAATTTTATTATTTCTGATTACTTCAATTTCTCTGTAAGAGCCAATGGCATTAGGACCACCTGCTTCAGATAATGCACTAATTACATTAGATAATGAAGAAACATTGTAAGTACCACTTTTATTATGCACCAATTACTGTAATATGTATTGTTCTTATATCTCCTAAACTAATATCTATTTTCGATTCTCCTCTTGCTAAACTAGAATATGCTGTTGCAGCCATTTGTTGTTTTATTCTAGTTTTAGCAGCTTCAATTGTTAAGCCTGCTACTTTTATTTGACCCACATTATCTACTTGAATTTTTCCTTCCTTACTTACTGTTAAATCGCTAGAATATTCTTGAACGCCATATACTACTAATTTAATAACATCATTAGGGCCTATTTCATAATTTAATGGTGTTGCAATTACTTTATTAGCAGCATTGCCTGTTGAATTAGTAATAACTGACAAATAATTCTGAGCCATAAACCAAAGTATTTATATTAGTATTAATATTTACTGCTGTACTGTCTTTATCATTTGTATTTGTTGATTTGCAGTTTGTAGCATTTATATTTCCTCTTTTTACAGACTTAGCCATAACAATACCAGAAATTCCATTGACTCTATCTTTTAATTTAGCAAACTCTTCTGGTGACATTCCCTTAGCAATTGCCTGAGATTCAACCTGATCAATAGTCATCCCAGATTGCTTTAATTTTTGCTGTAATAGCTGCAATCTGATTTTCAGATAGCGCTTCAGTTTTAAAATTGGACTTAAATCACGCCCTGCTAAAGGATCTTGTGCAAAAACAGAAAAACTAAATGTCAATAAAATGACTAATGGTAATAATGGTCTTAATAAATCTCATATGGAGTGTTTTTATTTGTAATGATTAATTTAAATAAAGCTTGCGCATCCTTAGTCACATTTTTATGTGTAAAGCTATATTAAACAAGGTTTTATAGCTTAAATCAGTAATTTTTTGGGGGATACAAAGATAATACTTTTTACACTATAAATCTACTTAGCCGGGTCTTTCTAAAAAGCTTTTTACCAACTTTAATTTAAGCTATCTTTGGCCTATATTTATATCGAAAATTGAATGGAATGAAGAAACAGCAACAGTTTCTACGAAATATTAGTTACACATTAGATATTATTATAATATTAATAGCCTATATTATAGCTAAAAAATTTAGCTATAATATTGATTTACAATACTTTAGCTATCCTTTTTTCTTTTTATCCATAGTTTTATGGTTCACAATGTCTATTTTCTCTAAGATTTACTTTGAAAAAAGGTCCAATAAATTTGCTGAGGAAATGGTACAAATGATATATCATTCTATCCTGTTTATTGTGAGTTTAAGCTCTGTTTTATTTTTTCTGAACCTAAACCATAAGTTTCCTTCCAAATTTGTACTGGTTTTTGCCAATATTTTAACTTTTTTAGCCATTTTATCTAAATACGCTATTCGCAAAAAAATTCATGCTTATTTAAACAAGGGAATTTTTTATGACCATGTATTATTAGTAGGTTCAACTAAGGCAGCGGAAGAATTTATTGATGCAGTTAAAAAATACTATTACTATGGTTATAAATGTATTGGATATATAGATGATCAAGATCAATTAAAAAAAGAATGCGCTTATTTAGGAAACTTAAATGATTTACATACAATTTTAAGAACTACGGAAATAGATGAAGTTTTTATTGCACTACCCACTGGTGAAAATGTAAAAATTCAAAATTGTATTGCCATTTGCGATGGCTTAAATATTAAAGTACGAATACTACCCAACTTAAGCGAGTTCACTTCTTCATCTGTTTATATTAATAATATTGGCCTTCTTCCAGTAGTGAATGTAGGTGATTTGCCTTTAGATAAAAAAGAAAATAGAATTTTAAAAAGAGGTTTTGATATTGTATTCTCCTTATTATTTTTTATTCTATTAGGGAGCTTTATTTTTCCATTACTTGCTATTATTATTAAATTATCTTCTAAAGGTCCTATATTTTTTAAACAAGAAAGATGGGGCTTAAATAATAAAAGAATTACTTGTTATAAGTTTAGATCTATGTATAAAGAAAGTTCTGATATTGATGAAGATGGAAATTTTCAACAAGCACAAAAAGATGATCCTCGAATTACCCTTATTGGAAAAATTTTACGAAAAACCAATATGGATGAACTACCTCAGTTTTGGAATGTGCTACTGGGCAATATGTCGGTAGTCGGCCCTAGGCCGCATCCTACTCAATTAAATATACAATCCATGGAACTAGTCGATAACTATATGCTAAGGCATATGGTAATACCAGGTATTACCGGGCTAGCCCAAGTGAATGGTTGTAGAGGAGAAACCAGAACTACAGAGGATATGCAAAAAAGAGTCAATTTCGATTTATACTATATTCAACGTTGGAATTTTTGGTTGGATTTGCAAATTATTATTCAAACAATAATTAATATTTTCAGGGGAGACCAGAATGCTTATTAATGCATTAAATAAAATTCATTGAAAAAATTATTTTGCACTTTTCTATTTTGTTTATTTTTTTTCATACATGCTATTTCACAAAATGTATGGGAGAACTACTAATTCAGAAGTACATCCATTTTTATATAGAATGGCTCAAAGAGGTTTAATTGAATACAATGATTTAATTAAACCCATTAATAGAGTTCATATTTTAAATTTACTTAATATTTTAAAACAAAAAGATTCCGCTCTAAATAATGTAGAAAAAAATGAGCTTATTTTTTATTTACAAGAATATACAAGGCCTTCTAAAGAACAAATTTCTCTATTTAAAAAAGACCAAAATAAAAGGTGGAGAGCTGGTGCAATTGTTTCAAATGATTTTGAATTTTATATCGACCCGCTATTAAGCATAAATAATTTTTCAGGTAGCAAATAAAAATATACAGGCAATTAAGTAATGGTTTTGAATTATGGGGTACTGCTGGCAAAAATAAAAATTTAGGATATCAAGTATATTATCGTGATTATACAGAAACAGGAACTGTAAATAATAATTTTAGAGAAGAATCAACAACACAAGGCACTATTTTAATAGGTGCTAAATCTGATAATAAAATTAATTATACCGATATAAGAGCCAATATTAATTATAGCTTTAAAAAGGGAAATATTAGTTTTGGAAAAGATAACCTCATCTGGGGTTATGGAGAAAATAGCAATATAGTATTATCTAATAAAGCACCTTCCTACCCTTATCTTAGATTAGATTATGAGCCTCTTAAATGGCTTAATTTTAACTACACACATGCTTGGCTTAACTCAAATATTAGCCGATTCTAGCCTGTCCTATTTTACAAATTCAGGCAGAATAAATAACGATTTTCGCTTAGTTTTTGTGCAAAAATACTTAGCTACACATTCGATTGAGGTACAAGCCTATGAAAGGCTTAAATATAGCCATTGGAGAGTCTATAGTATATAGTGACAAAATGGACCCTGGCTTTTTAATTCCCATTAACTTATTCAAATTTTACGATAACAATAGAAGCAATTATTTAATTGAAGCTGGATCTAATGGTCAATATTTCCTATCAATAAGTTCAAGAAACCAAATAAAAAATACACATTTATATTCAACATTATTTATTGATGAAATAAAAGTAAGTTCCTTATTTAATAAAACAGAAAGTCGCAATCAGTTAGGATATAATTTGGGAGGTTCAATAACAGATATATTTATTCCTTATTTAAGCTTTGGTGCAGAATATACTAGGGTAAACCCATTTGTATACTCCAATTTAATTCCTGCTCAAACTTATACAAGTTATAATTATAGTTTAGGAGATTGGATGGGTAATAATTTTGATAAAGCCATACTATTTGCTAAATACACACCTATTGCTAAATTAAAATTAGTAGCTCGTTATCAAAAAATTAGTAAAGGTGGCGCTTGGAACTATATATGAACAGTATACTGTTCAACCACAGCCTAGTTTCTTATTTGATTATATAAAAACCAGGTCTGATGTATTTTTACAAGCTAGATATGAATATATTAATAATATTTATTTGACTAGTTCATTAATACTAATGGAAACAAAGACTAGCTAATGGAAATTTTGTTAAAGACAATACTTATCAACTAGGTATTTCTGTAGGGCTTCCATAAGTATTTTCTATAAATAAAAGTCCTACAAAAGTCCAAAAAGGGAATGCACCCATGGGGCCTTCAAAAAATACATCAAAGCTTCCATTAATTATAAAGGCTAGAAGTATTGAAGTAATTGCCAAAGTTTTACCTGCTAATTTTCTAGTAAATAAAGGTTTGAATAAAGATACCAACCAAATTATCCATGTTATAAAAACTATATAACCAAACCTTGCTAAAATGGTTAAATGAAAATTATGAGGCGATCTTAAATTATCATCTGTATTTAAAATATCATTACCAGCCAAACTCATCCCAAGCCCTTTCCCTACAAAAAAATGCTGTAATGTAAAACTTTCATTTACTAATTTGGCCCACCATACTAAACGCCAAACTTTATTATCAGTTAAACTACCATCAATATCACTACTCACAATAGAACTAAAATTATCAGTTATTTGTGATAGACTAATAGTCCTACCCTGGGCATCTCCCTGAATATCTAAAGTAATGAATAAGCCCATACCAAGAACCATGAAAATAGGTACATATTTTAATAGTTTTCTAAGAGATTCATTCAAAATTTTCTCTTTTGAGAAGAAAAAGAATGAAAATAATGAAATTATATACGCAACACTTCCAGACCTAGTTAAAGCTAATAGAATTAAAAAATTTATCACAATTAAAATAGTATTAGCTATTAACCATTTTCTTGAATATTTTTCAGTGTATAAAAACATTAAAATAGTACTTATTAATAAATGGACAGATTTATCTCCATTTTTATAAATAATAATACTTTGATTTCCAAAAATATTAATGGGTGGTAAATATAAGAAATACAAAATAAAATAAAAAGAAATTTAAAAAAATAACTAATAGCACCCATTTATAAATTTGTATAATTTTTTGCCAAATAAAATCATACTCATTTTTGAAAAAATAAATAATAAATGCAAACCATGCATACTGAAACGCTAAGGAGTCACGTAAAACATTTAATATTGGAAATTGGAATACACCTATTAAAATAAATAATGATGAAATAAATATAAAAATTCCAACTAAAATTTGTTTATTATCTAGTCCTATTTCAAATTGTTTTCTATTAATAAATAAAATAAAAATACCTAGTAACTAATAATAGTTCAGCCATATAAGAATAAGCCACTCCTTTATTAAAAAATACATAAAGAATAAATACAATAAAATATATATTTTAATATAGACTCTATTTAACAACTGCATGTAATAAATATTTTATTGACATTTGAAATTGTTGGTTAAACTTATCCGTTAATGCTTGAGGGTTCATCATATTTTGAACCATCTTCAATTCTAATCCATCTATAATTTAATGCATTTGTATTTGTCAAGGAAGCTGCTGATCAAAATATATTTTTTAATAGGCATTATTTGTAATTCTAATACTTTGAGTTAAATCTACCCAATATCTATTATAATAACCATACACGTCATGTTTCATTGCTGGAATATAGGTTCCAAAATTTGGAGTTATATAAGCAGACATAATAAAAATCATTATTATAACGCATGTTCTTTCCAACAAATACACCAATTTTATTATAGCCCTTATTCCAACTTAAGCTAATACTTTGATTATTAGAACCTGGCCCAATAGAAGACCCCATCAATTGCCCATTATTAGAATAACCTTGTTGAACTATTGTACTTTAATACCAACTATTGGTTGTCCGCCTACATTTGCAGATCCTTGATAAAAATATTTTCTTGGATCCATTAATTTGTAATTGAGTAAATTCAACATTTAAATTTAAATATGAATTCTAATAAATTAATGGTACAATTTTAGTAGCCCCAAATATATAAGCCAGGCCTCACGTTTTCTTTAAAAAATTTCCAAGGCCAAGGTGCTTTCATCAGGCATTCCAATTTCTCCATAAAATTCAGCATGATCTTCTGGCATTGCAAATCTAAAAAATAGTGGAGCTGATTTCTTGTTTAGGTAAATTTTTACTAAAAAAATTAACAGTATCACCTAAAGCATCAGTGGCATGTCTATAAAATTGCCTAGAATAAGCATAACCTATATAAAAACCACGAATCCATCTTGGTTGATAGTTTATAGTAATGCCATCTATTTCTCGTTCATCTAAATTTTTAAATACTTTACATGGCCTACAAATATTTAATAACTCTTGGTCTATTTCTGTATACTTAGTTGTATCTAATTTACCCAACCACACCAGCAAGCTCAAAACTGCCTATATAAGTTTTAATGGGTTCAACTGTTTTTAAATAATAATGCTTAAACCCCGCTGCATTATTAGTAAAGACTAAGCTATTTCGTTTACCTGGTCCCCACCAAATATTTTCATTAGAAACACCAGCAGCAATATATTTTGTTCTTATACCAGCTCTTGATTGCCCTAATGTAGTCTCTTCAATGCGGTCATAACCAAATTGTCTAAAATTATCTATATTATTTGCCACCATCCCAAAATACTTAAACATAAAATTACCATCATTTTTATTTCCATAATAAGGCTCTTGCATCAAATTTTGTACAGTTAATTTTTCAGGCTGGTAATTAATATCAAAAATTAATAATTTTAAATTCACTCCATAGCTATAGCGCTCCTGCCAACCTTTAGCAGGATACATATTTCCATCATTAATACTTATTGGCAGTAGTGAGTTATTTTGTTGGTCAAAATTTATAATTAACAAACTGAATAATATCTTTCGATGTTCCTTTTAATTTACTTTGCAAAAATTGATAAGAGCTGGTAGATCTAATTAAAAAAGAATTAGTAACTACTTCATTGCTGTCATTTAATAATTGCTTTGTTCTTTGATAATCCATCAAATGAATCTCATCAAAAAAAGTATTTTGTGCTATACTAATTATGATAACAAAAAATGAAAGAAAATAAATATAATACCTTTTTTACTACCATAAATAAATAGTATTTAAAAAGAAATATAAATTTGATGCTTTATTATTATTTATGCCATAAATAATTTTTTGAATTAACCCAATCTATATTTAAATTAAATAAGACTTTCTTATATTTTTGTTTTAAAACTAAGCCATAGGAATAATCATCCCAGTTTACATCTCCTATATATAATTCTTTCCAATTATTATTAGTAAATCTGATTGGATTTTGAGAAATATGTTGAAATCTTATTCCATACTTATTCCAATTTTTATTCACACTTAATTGCAATTGTTTGTACATTATTACCTAAGCCACTGAGCCAGCTCCTAAAATTTGATTTTCATTTGTATAGCCTTCAGAAATTTGATCATGTACATACCAATTACCAGCATTTCTTTGTAAGATAACTGGGCGATTGGGCCATCTTTGTAGCTTCCGCTTCAATATTGAAAAATAGGTATTTGAATTTAAATATGTTAATTTTTTTAATCCAAATATAGAAGCTGCCGAATGGGCAACTTCTAATGTTAAGTCTCTTAAATTAGAAGAGCCATCATTCCAACCATATTCAAAATAGATCTCAGCATGTTCATTTGGAAAAACATATTTTGCATAACCACTTAACAATTGATCAATTGGGTGAATTATCATCTCTATACTGATTTCTAAATAAAGGATTTAGCGTCATTAAATAATAATTGTGTTAAATTATTACTTGGGTTATCTTGTGTGAACAATTGAAAAGCCCTATTATAGCCTAAATATAAATTTTTAAAAAAAACTGGATTGTAAGTAAAACTTAATAAATTTAAATATCTAGTATCTTTATTAATGTCGTTAAATTTTAAATTTTGATTTTCAAAACCTTGTAATGCATTTTGAGTTAAGTGTTCCTCCAATTATTGTTAATTCAAAACTTCCTATAGGTGTTTTTAAAGGCCTATTAGTTCCAATACTAAAATGATTAAACCCTGGAGCATTACTTGACATTAATAAAGAACTAAATTGCCCTGGCCCTGCCCATAAATTTTGTGTACTAACCCCAACACTTATTGGGCCAAAATCTACCCTTAAACTAGATTGACCAAGGGTTAGTTTGTTTAAAGCAGAAGTACGTTGACCCCATGCACCGTTATTTTCATAAGGATCCGATGCTGTTTTAAAATATTCTGGCCTTAAGGTTAAATGAATATTACGCCATCTCATATAAACACCTCCACTTCCTACAAACTGGTAACCTTTGGAAAAACTTAAAGGTCCATCATTCCAGCCATAGGGGTGATGTGAATTATATTTTTGTAAAAAGTTTATAGGAAGTAGTTGGATATCGGAATGTTTTCTTTCTACTAAATGGCCATGGTTTTCAAATTCAGAGTCAATCATAGCAAGTAAACTATCATAGCCCAACTTAGGTGTTAGAATATACGGTCGTATAGTTAATGATTGTTCCGGCTGTAATTTTCCTAATAATTGTAAATCACGAATTTTTTCATCAAAATCGTAATAACCCACAGCCATTGGCATGAGTAATTTATTTTTTGTACCAGTATAAGGTGTAGGTAGTAAATTTTGATACCACCTTTTAAAATTAGAAATGGGTTTTAAGGTATCTACCTTGTTGCTCTTGGGCGCTGTAAATTGTATACAGAATAAACTGCCTGCTAATACCAAATAAATGGGTAAAAAATAAGTAATTTTTTTTTGTACTTTTCTCACTGCTCAAAGATAAATATTAATAAGCAAAATTGATGCTTTCCCTACTTAAGATTTACCTTATAATTTGATATCTTTGAAATTCAATAGGTTTAAGTATTTATGAAAATTTCAGTAGCATTTATTGTATACAATGGCGCAAATTATATGCGTAATCAATTAGATTCTATACTAGCTCAAATTACACAAAGTAGATGAAATTATAGTAGTTGAAGATGCGTTCTACTGACAATACTAGAGAAATCTTAAATAGCTATTCTGATAGAAAATCCTGACTTATTCATTATTCATAATAATGCAAATAATATTGGCTCTTATAAAAGTATAGAAAAAGCAATTAAAGCATGCACAGGTGATATAATCATTCTTGCAGACCATGATGACTATTGGGAAACTGATAAAGTATCCTCAATAATTAAATGGTTTGAGGAGAATCCTAAAATGGATGGTTTAATGACAAATGGTTTGTTAATGGATGCTAAAGGAGAAATAAACAGTAATTATTTTTTGTGGGATTCGATGTGTTTCCCTTGTGGAAATATATCTAATTCCGAAGATCTTAAATTATATATAAACACCATTGAGAATTGTGCTACAGGTGCAGCAATGGCATTTAGAAATAATTTATCATTTTTACAAAAACCATTTCCAGTTATAAAATATTTTATTCACGATAGATGGCTAGCAATTAATATAGCTGAAAAAAATAGTTTAGGAATATTAAATGAGAAATTAATTAGATACCGAATTCACCCAAGTCAAGAAACAGGAGGCAGAAAAGATGAAATAGAAAAATATATTGAAATAAATAAAAATTTATTTATCGAAAACGTAGAATGTTAAATCATTTAAAGAGCTTCGATATATTTTAAATAAAATTGAAATTAATTTACATATACAAAATGAAATAAAGAAACTACCCTATAAAGAATTTGATAATCAATAATATATTGATATTATCAAAAATAAACATAATCAATTTTTTTAAATGCTGGGATTAAAACGATGGCCTTTACTTTCTTTTTTACGAATAATAAAAAAATGGATTAAGCCTGTATCTTCTCTATAAAAGTATTTAAATAAGTTTTAAAATAACTATGACTTAAGTATGAATAAATGATAAATGCAAAACCAAATTATAGAAACAATAGTTATAGAGGTTAAAACAATTACACTATCATCAATTATAGATTTAAAAATAATTACAAAAACTATATAAGGCAAAGCTCCAGCTAATTGTTTTAAAAACATATTCGTAAGCCCCCCTACTTTAAAATACTTTTTAGTAAAATAGATAAAGGAAACCGATACCGATAATTCAGTTACTAATATAGTAATAGCTTCTCCTACCTCCATTAATGTAGGTACTAATAGTATTGAAAGCACAATACTTACAGACATACCAATAATGGCGGAATACAGTATCTGCCTGTCTTTGGCTAGGGCGCTAAGTACCTGAAAGCCAAATATAGAAGAAAGGCTTACAATTAATATTAAAGGTGCTGTTATTTGAAGTGGTAGTATGGACCTATCGAAGTTTTGACTAAATAATACGTGCACTATTTCTTTTGCACAAGAAATAAATATAACAATAGCAGGAATGGATAAACTTACTAGTACAAAAAATACTTGTCTAATTAGCTCTCTAAATTTTTCAATTTGCTGGCTATGGTATAAGTTAATTAAGCTTGGAAATATGGCTACTGTGACAGCACCAAATACAGCAATAATTAATTTATTTAATTTAAGTGCGGTAGAATAATATCCAACACTTTCGTTATTAGCTAAAAAGCCTAATAAAATAGTATCTAATGAAAAATAAATACTAATTGAAAATATAGTTAAGAAAATATATAAAAGTGGCTTAATATGTTTTCTAAGGTCTAAATTAGCAAAGGAGGCTTTATTAAGTGAAATATATTTACTTAAATTATTAAAATTAATTATAGCTAATAATACACTTAAACCAAATTGCATTCTCATATAGTTCACATAATCGAACTGCGATTTTATGAGTATAAATACAAAAATGATAAAAAAGAATCTGATAATAAATTGCCTAATAGCAATAAATTTAAATTGGTTCATTCCATTAAAAAACCATTCAAAATAAAATACCTGAAATACAAAATAAGCAATGGTCCAATAAAAAAGCACTTTTTCTTTATTCAGTTGTGGAATCAAAAAGACTGCTGCTAAAAAAATAAAGGAAAGCCCTAAGGTAGATATTAAGTTAATAGTAAAAATTTCTGTAAATATTTTAGTGCGCTCTTTAAGTTCGTTTTGTACTTTAGCAATTTCTCTAATGCCATAAATAGGAATACCCAAGGCTGCTAACATCACAAAATACTTGGCAATGCTTTCTGCAAAATTTAAAACTCCAACATGTTCAGGTCCTAAAGTTCTAGCCAAATAAGGAAAAGTAATCAGAGGGAAAAAAACCTGTGATATAGCAAGCAGCACATTATAAAAAACACTATTCTTTACAGACATGATTTAAAAGTACAAAAAAACTATGAAAAATAGGCCTGTATGCTATTTCTTATATTTAAGACAAATAAAAGCATTGCTCTTTTTAAATGATCTTTAAATTTATTTTTCCTAATATAACTACCTTCATTCCATGTAGTAATAACCTCCTTAGTGATAGTACCTATTCTTATTTTATTAGGGTCAATAAACTGCTTGAAAATATCAAATGGGGTGGAAATTTTATTGGTTTGTTTTAGTAGATATTGTGCAGTAGGTTTATTAATTGAATATCCATAAGCGCAATATATAGTATGAAGTAAAGGTTCCCCAATGGTATACTTACCATCTAAAACTTGAGCTTTGGAGCGCTTAATTTTAGCATTGCCCTCCCAGGCTCCCCAGAAAAAGAAGTCATACTGCTTAGAAATAGGTTCAAAATGGTTTTTTAAGAGCTCAAAATTGAGAATTTTGCTATCCGATTCTAGGACCAAAAAATGCTCTTCATTATTGGTGGCCGCCTTTACTATATGTCGCAATATTCTTCTATGGCCTAATAAACAAGCTACTTCAGTTGCCATTAAGGCCTTGCCAGTGCGCTCTTTTGATTTTTCAATAATGGCCTTTAAAAAAGGTATATGGGTATTACTCGGATAAATAGACTCTGAAATAGTAAACTGCTTAAACTGTTGGCGCATAGCTTCTACCCTAATAGTTCTGTCCTTTTCTAAAGGAGAGTAGAGGATATAAGTATTGATTGCTGCTACCATGATGCTTATAAAAAACTGAAATTATAATGATCAAATGTACCAAACCTATTATTTATTTGAGCATAGGGTGTCATAAACAATTGAGAATAGCCATTAGGGTATAATATATAATGTGGCTTTTTTAATAAATAGGTAAGATGAATAGGCAGGCTATCGGCACCTAGAATTAATTCAGCTTCTTGAATATATTGAATAAGGGTTTTGAAATTAGAATAGACTACTTGCTTAGTTTTTGAAGATGCATTATTTGAAGTGGGGCTAGTTGGCGCTTCTTTAAAATAAGCAATTTCTAAAGTATAGCCCTTAGCCTCTATTTCATTTTCTAAGCTTACTAATTAAAGAGCTTGGTATATTTTTTTTAGCCTGTCTTGTATCGGGAAATAATAAAACTTTTTTAGAGTTTAGTTTATTATCTAATACTTTGACTTCTATATTTTCTTCCCTAACTTCTACTTCTTTTATATCTTGAATGTCAAAAAAATTTGCATAAGATATATATACAGGATCTTTACTTACAATAGCTTTAAAACTTAAACCATTAATGGCGTTAAACAATCCTATTCTTTTATCTTGTTCTATAAAGTCCCTGCCTTCAGTATTGAGATTTTGCTTTACAAAATTTTTAATATGTTTTAATTCCTTAAGCATATTTAAACTAAGCAAATGCTTATTGGTAAATAAACTTAATTGGGTATTAGTTATTCCAAAATTTATAAATTGAATTTGAATACTAGTTAAATCAATCACTAATGCAAGTTCATCATATAGTGGCTGTAAATGCTTAGAGGCAATAATAGTATACT
Source organism: Chitinophagales bacterium (assembly GCA_964203405.1). Lineage (GTDB taxonomy): Bacteria > Bacteroidota > Bacteroidia > Chitinophagales > Chitinophagaceae > Sediminibacterium. The sequence continues at coordinate 1,447,828 of CAXNLL010000001.1, read as the reverse complement.
TATTTTTTTGAGGGCTTTGCATTAAGGCTTGTAATAAAATTACAAAGTCTCCGAAGGCCCTTAATAAAAATAGGCGGTGCATAATTACAAATTAATTAGAGGTATACTTATAAAGCGCATAGAAGAAAGAAAGCACAAAACCAATAGCAAAGCCTATAAGCAAGAAATACAAAATTGGTATTCGCTGGTCAAACAATGGATATTTAGGTGTATCCAATACTTGTATTACAGGTGTTTGATTTATAAGAGATAATTTTAAAGTCTCTAAGTTTTTTGCCAACTTCAGCCATAGAGTAGTGCTAGACCACTGTTCTTATCTCTTGCAGCTATGTTCTATAGGAGTACTATTGTTGTAAGTAAATTTATTTCTTAGTGAGCTATTTACATTTCATATAGCATTTTGGTAGCATTCTCTGCTTACGGTAAATTAATTTGAAGTTTATTAGATAAATTACCTCTAAGAGAGTTTTGTAAAGAGTCCGCCTTTTGTTGAATCTTGTTTATACTTCTTGACAAATTTCCTGTTTTAATATCTATATATAAATCGCTGGTTTGTTTTAATAATTCTTCTGCAAATATTTTTGAAAATATTTGATCACCCGATACTACTTCCAAAGTAATTATGGTGCTCTTCTTATTTTTCTTTTCAACATTTAAATCCTTATAAATTCTATCGAATAAAACATATAAAACACTATCCTGTTGAACTGTATGTTTTGCACCCCCTGAAAGTCCTGCAAAGTTTAATGACTTAACATTTATATTTTTACGCTCAAACTTATCTTTTAAATCTTCAACTTGAATATAATAATCGGCAATGGTCTGACCTTTAAAAGAAGAGGGCTCTTCCATTTTAGTTAATAATACCTTTTCTATTATGGACCTTGATTTTATAATTTCTAAGATATTATCGCCATCGAATAAACCGGCTCCACCGCCAGTGAGTCCGCCTACATCTATTCCAAATTGAGAAGCTAAACCCGATAAACCGCCACCGCCTTTTCCAGACTTATCTTCTACAATAAAGGTAGAAGTTGCCTTAAAGGTAGAAGGTTGTAATTTACCATATAATAAACCTAAAGCGCTGGTAATGATTGTGATATACAATATGATCTTATACTGGCTTATAAAATAGTTCAGAAAGCGCAATACAATTGCCTTTAGCTCTGAATATTTTATGGTTTCTGTGCCTGTATTTGTCATTTTCTAGTATTTATGGTCGTATTTGTAGTAGTCTTAAGTTGCAATTATGAATACAAATATATAATAATTAATTTTGGTAGCCTATCTATAGCTAAGATCCACTATTTCCTTATAAATGTTCTTTAACATGCCCGGCAACCTCTTTAGTTTTTTAAATATGGATATACCTCTATAATATCTAACAGCTATGATTCGTTTCATAAAGGCTTCATCAAATAATGGCTTATTAGCTTCTATTAGCTCTACTGCTCTTGATCTTATATGATTAATATTGTCAAAATTAGATTTACCATCGGAATAAGTTCTGTCTCCAGACTGTACCGGCCTACAATGTTTAATTTGAATAGCATGCACCACTGCTGTATTTTTCATATTATGGATAACCTGAAGTACTGGCATAAGATAAACATCAATTCCTTGGCCAGTTATTGTTTCATTAAAATAAGGCCCGGCTGCTTTATATAATTTTTCTCTATACATTGGAAACATAATCTCTACCCAATCTTCTTTTTTTGTTTGATAACCTTCTTTGTGCGTGAACTGTCGGTGATCAAAAAAACTATCGTGTGAGATACTTGGTTGAAACACATCTAAATGATTTATCTGACCTATAAATATTAATTTATTTAAGTCGGAATAAGAAGTGTAAATATCATCATCTATCACTCCTAAAAATTCATAACGCTCTTCATTTTCAGGGTATAAGTATTTATATACCTCGTAAAAAACCTGGCCCTTGTTTTCGGTTCTTGTAGATACAAAATGTTCTGGATGTAAATGCGCCACTAGTTCTTTAGAAGCTTTAGCGCTATGATCGAAAATTAATAAATCAAAATTTCTTTGAGTATCCTGAAGTATATATTCTAAAGGCTTTGACACCCCATCCCAAGTAATTATTATAAGTGATTTTTGTTCATTCATGAATTCTAATTTTCTATTTGATACACTGCATATGATTTATGAAATCCTATAAACTTTTCAATATATAATTTACTTCCTCTAAATAAATTTTCAAGTTCTTTTTTACTAAGTAAAATTACTTCATTCACTAAATCAATAGCATCTTGTCTATTTTTTGCTTTTGGGATATGGCCCAAGCTGAAATTTTTTGTTAAGAAAACTTTTAAACCAAAGGGTAAAAATTGAAAGAAAGGAAATACCCAATGAGGTTCAATAGGAAAAAATTTATTAGGCGTTTGTATATAATAATTTTTCCCTACTCTGATTACTTCATTAGCCATTTTTTCTTGATTTTGCTTTTGAAAATAAGATGTTCAATGACTGAATTAGAAAAAACTAAATCAAAGCTTTTATCTTGCCATTCCTTCTAAATTACAAGCATCTCCTTTTATTGATGTAAAACCAGGTCCTTTAACTTCAATTTTATATAAATTCAATAGCACAATTTCTATATTATTTCCCAGGTTCAGGCCCATACTATTCCAATAATCCTCTGTGCCTCCGATATCCAATATTTTGATTTTTTTACCCTCCTTGGTCAACTTTGTCCAAAAGTGACTTTATAAAAGGCAAATCGCCTTGGTCCTAAAGTATGTCGAAATTAGTTGCTTTCATTCGCTCAAAACTATTGAAAATCAGACAAAATACCCCTAAAATACCCGAAAAAACCGGGGCTTTAGCCTATTTTTAACCCTACTTAGGTAAATTTAAGCCATTCATGCATCCAAAACATAATATATTAGGTATTCAGGTTAGCTCTATATCCATGTCTAATTTGTTAAATGGTTTTGCAAGCCTTATTCGCTCAAATACCAAGGCCAGTGTTTGTATTACCCCCGTGAATTCCATTTTAGCCGCTAGAAAAAATGCCCAAGTATTGGCAATTTATAATAATGCCACTTACACCCTTTGTGATGGAGTGCCTGTTTTATGGGCCTCCCGCTTTTTAGGAACTCCCATTGAGCAGCGCATCACGGGACTAGACCTTCTGCCCACTTTATTAGAATTTTGCGCAACCCATAATTTTAGTTTGTTTTTTTTAGGAGCATCCCCGGGAGTGGGCGATGCCTTAAAAGCAAAAGCGGAACAACTTCATCCAACCATAAATATTAAAGGTGTTTACTGCCCACCCTTTGCTGCTAAATTTGATAAAGCAGAAAATGATAAAATGATTGCAGCTATTAATGAAGTCAAACCCGATATTGTTTTAGTAAGTTTAACGGCACCCAAACAAGATATTTGGATTAGTGAAAATTTAGAAATGCTAAACACCAAAATTGCCATTGGCATTGGCGGTGCTTTTGAAGTAACTGCTGGTTTAATTAATAGAGCACCCCTATGGATGCAAAAAGCAGGACTTGAATGGTTCTACCGTTTTACGCAAGAACCCAAGCGTATGTTTAAAAGATATTTTATTGAAGCACCTATTTTTATTCCTTTAGTTATTTTACAAAAAATTAAAGGCGGTAGATAATTTTTATTCGATCCACTTCTAAATTTATCATAAGAGTTATCTACTCAACCTATAAATAGTCAAGCGCTGCTCTTTTGATCAAAAAAGGCAGTTCTTTTAAGTTAATGGTTTCTCCTGGCGCATGTGCCCCTCTTCCTGATGCAGCCCAAGCCATCAATACAATCTACATAAGCAGCTATATAGGAAATATCTCCTGCACCACGAGAACCTGGATCGCCTGCCATGGTGGCGACCTACGCCCATATCCATTAGTTACTCCATTGATTACTTCTAATACTTTATTATTGCCTTCCGTGGGCGCCATACTAGGTATGCCATCTTGAAATTCTATAGTGGCCTTGGTGCCTGCTAAACTATTATCAACAATAGCTTGCATTTTTTTTCTTGCATTAATTTTTTGTTCCTCCGTTAAAAAGCGAAGGTCTCCGGTTACAGTTACTGCAGGGGAAATAATATTTGTTTTACCAATAGCAGTTCCTGTTGCCTTGGTTTCATCGTAGTTCATTTCAGAACCACCAATAAATACACCAGGGTTAAAGGTTAAATATTTTTCTGTACTTAACTGTACTCTAAATTCATTCACAATTCTAGCTGCTTCATAAATGGCACCATAACCTGCACCTGGCTGTAAACACACCCGAGCTATGTCCTGTTTTTGCTTTTACATTTAATAACCATCCACTAGCGCCTCTTCTTGCAGTGGCCACAGAATTTAATCCATTGGCGCCTTCAAAGGCAAGTGCAATTTCAGTTTGCTTTGCAGTTTCAATAAAATCGCCTCTACTTACTTCACGCGGATACCCTGCATGCTCTTCATCGCCCGTTAAATAAGCAATAATGTTAGCGTCCTTCAATAAACCCTGTGCTTGTAAGGCTTGAAGTGCTATAATCATTACTACATCTCCGCCCTTCATATCAGTCACGCCCTGTCCTGTGGCGGTGGAATCATTTAACATAGTGAAAGGGTTCGCTGGCATATCGGGTTCAAAGACAGTATCTAAATGTCCTATGAGAAATAAGTTTTTTCCTTTATTGGTTTTTGTTTTGCTGGCGGCTTTTTCTGAAGCATTATTAAATCCAATGCTTGCCACTAAATGTCCTGCACGGCGAAGTGAATCGGGCATGGGCACCCACTTGGTTTTAAAATTGGCTTTTTCAAATTCACGCGCAAAAATGGCGCCTACTTTTTTTACGCCTTCTATGTTTAAAGTGCCGCTATTAATATCTGACCGATTCTTTTAATAACGCAATAGCCCTTGGCATATTGGCATCGATATAGTCCATTACTTTTTGTTCTTCCTTACTAAGCGTTGTTGCGGCTTTAGTAGTTTGAGCATTCAAGGTTTGATTTGCTCCAATGCAAATACTAAATGAAGATCGTCGTAAATAAGATTGCTTTTTTCATAGTGACTTTTTAGGATCACTCAATTTAGTTCAATTCATTTATACCCCAAAAGCTTGCGGTAAATACTTGGAAATTGATTTGATTTATGTGCTTAATTCGCTGATTAACATTAAATTATTTGCAGGGTACGAAAAATGGCAATATTTTCTCTAAATTCGAATAATGAAGAGTATGAATTTAAATATCCCCGATAATGTAGAAATCAACAGCAACGAACTAACAGTTATCGTAGCTACAAGATTATACGAAATAGGGAAACTCTCTTTAGGCCAAGCCTCCGAAATGATAGGCTGTTCTAAAAGTTCATTTATTGAGTTATTGGGGAAATATAACATCTCTGTTTTCAATTACCCTGCATCTGATTTAGAATCAGATGTAAGGAATGCGTAAAATTATAGCTGACACTAGTTGTCTTATTATTCTTTCAAAAATTAAGGAGCTTCATCTACTTAAGCTTTTGTATGGGGAGGTATTAATTACTGACACTATTGCTAAAGAGTTTGATGAACCACTCCCAGATTGGATAATTGTTTGTCCCATAAAACTTAATGAAAACGTATTTTTATTTGAAAAAAGAATAGATAAGGGCGAAGCAAGTGCAATTATGCTAGCATTAGAAATACCTAATAGCACCATAATTATTGATGACTTTAAAGGGAGGGGTTTAGCTAAAGAGCTTGGCATAAAAGTTACTGGAACAATGGGCGTCATTATTTCAGCAAAGAATAAAAAATTAATACCTAGTATTAAACCAATGCTAGAAAAAATTAAAGAAACTAATTTTTATATATCTAAAGAATTAGAAAAGGAAGCCTTGGACTTAGCAAAAGAGTAAAAAATAAAAAATTGAATGAATATCTTTAAATTTGAATTATGAAAACCATTGAGACTGAACCATATTGAACCCTAAGGCTAACGTTATCTTAAAAGATATGGTAAAGAAAAATTGGATAACTATTCAAAAGCCATCAAAAAGCACTTTACAATCTGTGTTAAATAATCTTCGATCAAATGCAAAAACTGCTCCTTCATTAAAAGAAATTACTAAAGAGGTTGAGTTGGTTAGAGCGAAGCGTTATACCAAAAGTAAAAGAGTTAAAAATAAATTGAATCTTAAACCTAGTACTTGGGAAGCTCAATTCAAAAAAGCCATAGCAGACGGAGATAGTCCTGAAAATGATTATTAATACTACAACTTCACCACCCCCTTCTGTAAATAAGACCGGCGCTGATAGCGCCGGTCTTATCATATTAATCAAACTGCAAAGGCACATTAATTTTCAAACTATAATTACGACCCATATTAAATACACCCATTCGGCCACTGGCCTCATTCACAGGACCATATTTTAAACGGTTCAAATGGTTTTGATAGGCAACATCAGCAATATTCTGCCCCACCAAGGAAACACTAAATAGTGTTTTATTCTTACGCTGCACTTGTGTACTATACCCAATATTTAATAGAGTATAGGCTGGCGTTTCTGTTTCAGTATTGTATCCAACAAACGGATGCTTTTGCGCAAACACATTATCTAGTTGAATAGTAATAAAAGCTATTTCGGATGAGCATTAGATTTTTTAAACATTTCAATTCTAATTTCAGACAACCATCTTGCACTTGGAATACCTGGTAAATTTTTAGAACCATCTAAGGCTTCTTTAAATTGTCCGCGAATTAAACTCACACTATTTTCCACATGCAACCAATCTAATGGATGTGGATGAAAATCGACATTGAATTCTGCACCATATAAGTGTGCATCTTTTTGTCTAAATGCAAAAGCGTATAATTCTTCTCCCGCATCATCATGTGCATAGTCCATGATAATAGAATCGCCTCCACCCACTGCAGTTAACTTTTGATAAAAGATATAATCATTCACGGTATTGTAAAAAACATTTCCTGCAATACTCATATGTTCATTGCTCCACTCAACAGCAGCATCAAATTGTAAACTCTTTTCAGACTTTAATGATTCATTACCATACTCAAATCGGTTGGTGCCTTCGTGCGCACCATAAGAAGCTAATTCTGCCATATTGGGTGCACGGAACCCGCGTGCAATATTAAATTTCAAGGTCACTTGATCACTTAAATCATGTGCCACACCTATCGCTCCCGAAATATTATTGAACTGTTTATTAGATTCTTTAGGATCATACAATGCAATACATGCCAGACCTGGAGGACATACAAATTGTGCAGGATTAATATAGTTCATATATTTTTGGTCATAACGCAAACCTCCACTCCAACTTGTTTTATCTGTTCTTTTTTGTGTGTAGTAAAATGCACCAATATCAAAGCTGGTATAGTCTGGTACCAAGGCTTCCTCACCTCTATTGGTATTGGTTTGACGCATTCCATTCACGCCAAAAGTATTTTTCCAATTATTTTTTTCTGCTTGTAAATATTGTACAGAATAGTTGAATGTTTTTAAATCAAAAAACAATTCTTTTTCATTTAAGTCTAATACATTACCAAATTCCATTCTTTGGTTTCTTTGTAATCCAACGGTGGCTTTCAATCGGTCATTACCAATTTTAATATTATTATCCAATGTGTATTTGGTGTGTTCAATTTTTTGCATCGGTGCGCTCGGTGTAAACCATTTTTCCTCTGCAGCGTCTACAACTACTTCTTCTGCAATACCGCCTACATCTTTCAACATAATAAATTGACCATCTGCATGCACGATCCCCTTCAACAATACCTAGGTTTTGTGTAAAAATTACTAAAAGACAATTGTGAATAGCCCCAATTTTTTTCAATACCAATATAGCCACCACCGTTGCGTTCTAAAAATCTGGAGTTAAAAACATTACCGTCGTATTTGTTTTTATAATCCCCTGCATTTTTTGCACTATAATTAATACCCCATATAAACCCCTTATTGTTACCTGCAAGATCAAAGTGGCTACCCATCAAACGATTATTGCTTTGATAATTAGAAAATACATTTCCTTTCATCACCCCTTCACTCACTGGTACATTAGAGATAATATTAATAACCCCTGCTAATGCGTCCGACCCATAAATTAATGATGCAGGCACTTTCAATACTTCGGTTCTGCTCACATTGTATTCGTCAATCTCAATACCATGTTCATCTCCCCATTGTTGTCCCTCTTGTCTAATTCCATCGTTCATCACCACCACACGGTTATATCCTAGACCACGAATAACTGGTTTTGAAATGGCGGGACCAGTTGAAATTTGTGAAACCCCTGGCACTTTAGATAAGGCGTCTATTAAATTACTAGACACGCCACGGAATAATTCCTCTTTTTTAATAATAGTCACTGGCGTTGGAGTTCTTCTTGTAGAAGTAGCTCTTAAAAAACTAGTGACAATCACATTGCCGCCTTCTAATACCGAACTATTTAAATAAAAATCTTGCGTTGTATTATTTTGTAGTTTAATATTTTCTACATCTGTCGCATAGCCCACATAACTAATTTCCAATACATGCGATCCTTGTTCTATATTGATAATGAAGACCCCATCTTTATTAGCGATGGCCCCTTTTTTTATTTCTGGAAGATACACACTTGCACCAGGTAAAGTTTTACCGGTGGCTTTATCAAATACTTTTCCTGTTAAAGTAAATTGTTGCGCCATTGTAGCGCTTGTAAAAACCGAATCCTATACTCATTAAGAGTACAGTATATAAATATCTTTTCATGATGATTATTATTTGTTATTCAAAGAAGATTTACATCTACTATTCGAAAATAGATTGATGCATAAGCAATCAACTTAAAATAAGTCAACTACTTTTCTAACAAATAATAGCAGGGGGTCCGCGAGAGTCTAAAGAATAATTCTTATTAGAAAAATAAAAACAAACTAAATGAGTGTTTGTAATACTATTTTGAACCGGATGCGCTAATTCAATATTGAAATTAAATTCAACAAAGGGAGAAGTAGCTACTAAATTATCGTGCGAACAATGGATGCTTGAGTTTTCAACTTGCTCAATAGGTAAATTCTTATGTACATCACATTTAACCTTATCGCTATGTTTTGCAACTAAATCATGTATGGTCTTTTGTGAGGTAATGCTAAATGCAAATACCAGTAGCATGACTACCGCTAAAATTTGTCTTATGGTTTTTTGATATAGCACGGTATAAAGTTAAGCCAATAAAATTATACTTGTTATTATACCCTTGATTTTGAACCTTTTAGCAGATATGCTGTTTAGTTAATAGATTGATTCACAAAGAATTAATTTGGAATTAGGTTAGAAATGCTTAATTTTGATGTTTAAACAACGAAATATACAAATACGATGAAATTATTAGAAGCATTACAATGGCGCTATGCTGTTAAGAAAATGAACGGAACTAAGGTTCCAGCTGAAAAATTAGAAACTATTATTGAAGCAACGCGCTTAGCCCCTAGTGGTTTTGGTTTAACCCCTTATTCTATTATTGTAGTGGAAGATGAAGAGACAAGAAAAAAATTACAACCAGCATTTTACAATCAATCACAAGTAGTAGACGGGTCGGTTGTTATTGTTTTTGCAGCTTGGAATAATGTATCTGAAAAAGAAATTGCTGATTACATGCAAGAAATTGCTGACCAAAGAGCTGTATCTATTGATTCTTTAAAAGATTTTTCTGCTGCCGTTAATGGTTCATTCAAAAACAAGACGCCTGAGCAAGCAAGAGTATGGGCAGATAAGCAAGCTTATCTTGCTTTAGGTTTTAGTTTAGTGGCTGCTGCTGCTGAAGAAATAGATGCTACGCCTATGGAAGGTTTTGCACCTGATGCAGTAGATGAAATATTAGGATTAAAAGCATTGGGCTTACATAGCACTGTAGCTTTAACCTTAGGTTTTCGTGACGCTGCTAACGATTATTTAGTGAACGCTAAAAAAGTAAGAAGAACTACTGATAAATTAGTGATTAAGAAATAATTATTAGAAAATAATTTTAAAGAGTCTCCAATCGGGGACTCTTTTTTTATGAATAAATATTTTAGTGTAAATTCAATTATGAAAAAAACAATCAATTTAATTGGACTATTCTATACTATTATAACAATGATATTCTTTAATAAAATCATTGCCAATACTAAGGGCTTAATAAGCTATGGAATAGTTACCACCCTTTTAATGATAATTGTTCTTTATACTAATTATATAAAAAAATCAGATTAAATTTTAATAAAATTAATCTGCTTTCATCACCGGCGATTTTGTCCCAATTCCATTTTCATTAAAGGCTTCTATTTGAAAATAATAAGCATCGTTTTTTTCTAAGGCCGTGCAATAGTATTCACTCACGCCATAGACCATTACACTATTGTATAATTTATTAGGATCGTTTCCAAAATAGATATGATACCCAGTGGCGTTGGGGTTTACAGCCCATTTTAACCAGGCATTTCTTCTTTCACTATCGCCTCTTAGTGCTACAAAATTTTGTACCGAGCCTGGGTCAGCTCCAGTACCTTTTCCAAATACACGCAGGCCACTAATAGCAAACTTACCTGTTGGCATATGAATATTTACCATCTTAATATAACGCGCTTGAATGGCTTTGGGAAGTACTACATAATCATGCGGTACATCGGTTTTGTTTTTAGATTTATCAATAATTAATTTCCAAGTCTTGGCATCATCCGATGCAAAAATTTGATACTGATGATAAGTAGTTAAAGACTTGCCCATTAACTCAACACCCTCATCGGCATAATTTATTTGAATAGCTTCAATGCTAGATTTATTTCCTAAATCGGTTATTATGTATTCACCTGCATTACCCGTAGTAGCCGACCAATAGGTTTTTAAATTTTCATCTACTGCATTGTTCGCAGTGAATGCACTTAAGGTAGAAGATACTTGAACGGGCTTATTATAATTAAGTAACATCCATCCGGTAAACTGTGATACGTCGTGGTTCGCTCCTGCATTGGGAATATAATGCGGATAATCTCCGTAAGAAGTGTTGCTATATAAAATACCATCTGCATCAATTTGTGCGGGCCAAATTCCATTGCGTCTTTCAAAATTATTTTTAACTCCAATAGCAATGGTTGAAATATGCCACCACTGTTTATATACATCTTGATAAGTGGCACCATGTCCCAGCTCCTCTTGCAAAGCCCCCTGGCTTATAAGAAAACGGATTATGATTTTGATACACAAAGGGCCCTAGTGGTTTATTACTTACATACACACCATCGCCATAACCACTAAATTCAGTACCTGGCGCACCATACTGTAAATAATATTTTCCATTTTTTTTATTCATCCAAGCCCCTTCCATAAAGGGTTTTAAAAAGGTGTTATCCTGATGTTCTCCAAAACGCTCCCAACCATGTATGCTATCTACTAAATGTATGAGTGATTGTCTTTCTCCAATGGGCGCAAAAGTTTTACGGTCTATTTCTTGTCCATAGATTGGATAAAAATTACTCGAGCCATGATAAATATACAAACGGTTATCATCGTCTAGAAATAATCCTGGATCCCAGGCACCTACTTGAAAACTATCTACTGCTATATGCCAGTCGTCCTTGGTGGGGTTGGTACTATACCATAATGTAAATTGTTTTGTATAAGTTGAACCTATCACTAATAAACTATCGCCTAGTACTATACTTGCTGGTGCACATAATTCATCATAGACATCGTTCCAAGGTCTTAAAAATTTTCTTGAAATAAATTTCCAATCTTTCATATCGCTGCTCCACCAATAACCCCATTGGTTGGTGCTGAATAAAAAATATTTATTATCATAGACAGCTATGATAGGATCCGCCGTGGCGCGGTGCTTTCCGTTTTGCACAAAATTGGGAATAGGGCAATAACCGTAATCGAGATTGATGGGATTGCAATAAGTGGCTTGTCTATCGGGTATAGCCAGAATTCATTGCCGGTTTCTGAGCCATTACGTTTCCGCTAAACATGCCATTGAATAGTACTCCATTAACTAAGATTGCCGTTAAGAATAGTATCCTTTTCATATTTATCATTTTGAAGAATAAATATACTATTTATATACATCTAGAACATAGAAAAAAGACTAAGTTTTAAGAATAAAGATTTAGCCTATTAAAATATCTGAATTTCAATGTTATAAGCTGCTTATTTTTGTCATTATTTGGCAATAAATAATAAAGAGAAATTAATTAGTACTCCATTAACTAAGATTGCCGTTAAGAATAGTATCCTTTTCATATTTATCATTTTGAAGAATAAATATACTATTTATATGTATGAGGAAAGAAGAAAAAGTATGAACTTATTTAAAATTGATCATCCAATTTTTAAAGGCTGCATAATTCGCAGCTAAAGCAGTAGAAACCTTTTTCTTGTCTAGTAAAAATTTAACCGAATCGGGTATGGCTATGGTTTGTCCAATGGCCTCTTCCACAACTTCTGGAAACTTTACTGGGTGCGCTGTTTCTAAAATTATAGCGCTATAACTATTAGTGTTGTATTGAGCATTTGAACTTGTATTTGCTTTCTCTAAATTGGCTAAGTAAATTTCAGCTGCTGCAAAGGCTACTGCCCCATGTGGGTCTAAGGTATAGTTATTGGTTTTGTATACTCTAGCAATAGTGGCCTTGGTGGTAGTATCATCAATACTATAACTTGATAAAGCCTTGGTTAAGGCTGGGAAATTATTTTCAAGTATTTCAAGTATGCGAACAAAATTACTTGGGTTGCCTACATCCATTGCATTTGATACTGTGGCTATAGCTTTTTGTATTTCATATTTTTCTGCTAGCTAAATATCTTGTCACTACATCATTGGCATTACATGCTGCTATAAAATGTCCCAAGGGTAAACCGCTTGCCTTTGCCATCATACCTGCGCAAATATTACCAAAGTTGCCACTAGGCACTACAATATTCATAGCGGGGTAATTCCCTTGCGCGTCTTGGTATTTCGCAACCCATTGTTGCCATGCGAAAGAAATAATATAATTGTTGTGGTAACCAACGCGCTACATTTATTGAATTAGCCGAGGTTAAATTATATTGTTCATTCAATTCAGAATCCACGAATGCTTCTTTCACTATAGCTTGACAATCGTCAAAGCTTCCTTCTACTTCCAAGTGCTGTTATATTTTGTCCGCAAGTAGTTAATTGTAATTCTTGTATAGGACTTACTTTGCCCTTAGGGTATAATATAATTACATTCACTCCTTCTACGCCTAAAAACCCGTTGGCGACTGCGCCTCCGGTATCTCCACTAGTAGCTACTAGGACAGTGGTAGGTTTATTCACTTTTTTCTCTTTTGAAAAATAACCCAAACACCTACTCATAAATCTTGCACCTACATCTTTAAAAGCTAAAGTAGGGCCATGAAATAATTCAAGTGATAAAATATTTTCTGTAATAGGTACTAAAGGAAAATCGAAATTAATGGTCTGGGCACAAATTTCTTTTAATGAGGCATCGTCAATAGTACCGCCCACATAGGGTTTCATCACCTCAAATGCTAGACTGGCTTTATCTAATGTTTTAAACCTTTCAATTTGTGCTGCAGTAAATTTAGGAATATTGCTAGGAAAATACAATCCCCTATCAGGCGCCTGCCCTGTAATGGCAGCCGTTCTAAAATCTACATTCGGGGAATTTTTTCCTAAACTATAATAATGCATATGAAATTTTATCTTTTCAAACTAGGCCGTTATCTCCACACCTGTTTGGTTAATACTGGTTACATAAGTATGATGCGGAAGTCCAATGCCATCATATAATTGCTTCATTTCTTTTTCAACCGCTATGGCAATTTCTTTGGTTTTACTTAGCATGAAATATTGAAGGACCAGAGCCTGAAATACCACCGCCTAAAGCCCCTGCTTGTTTACAAGCTAGTTTTAAAGCATCAAAACCTGGTATTAATATAGAACGCACGGGCTCTATTATTACATCTTCTAAAGACCTTCCAATTAAATCATAATCGGATTTCATTAAACCTGCAACTAGCCCTGCTATATTGCCCCATTGTTTAATGGCATCTTTTAAAAGTACTTGTTGTCTTAATATACTTCTTGCATCGGAGGTTCTTACTTCAATTTGAGGATGCACAATAGTTACATGCAAGGTAGGAGAAGGCAGTGCAATAATTTCTAAAGGAAAAATAGATCTCACCAAGGTAACTCCTCCAAAAATACAAGGGGCAATATTATCGGCATGCTTTACACCCGATGCTAGTTTTTCACCATTCATGGCAAAACGCACTAAATCATCTTTGGAGAAAATATTCCCTACTAAATAATTAGCTCCTACCACAGCACCCGCAGAACTAGCAGCACTAGAACCCACACCACTGCCGGGTTTAATAAGTTTATTAATTTTTACTTCGAATTTTATTTTAGGGGAACTACTATTATTTTGCTTTTCTTCATACTCTTCTAAAAAAGCAAGCAAGGCCGCACCTGCCACATTTTTTTCAGGGTCGGTGGGTAAATTATACTCATCAATATTAATAATAGTAATACTGGCTTCATTTTCAGCACGAGCCATCCACCTCATTTCCATTTCATCATATGGACTACTCACAGCAAAGCCCAAGATATCAAAACCGCAAACCATATTCGCTACAGTGGCGGGGGCTTTTATTTTTATCCATTGATTTTCAGAAAACATCTTGTATATCTATTTTAGAAGAATATTTTTTAAATTCTTGCAGCTCTTATAATATCGGCAAATACACCCGACGCTGTTACATCGGCGCCCGCTCCTGCTCCCTTCACTACTAATGGAAGTTCTGGATAACGCATAGAATAAAATAAGACTAAATTATCCTTACCATATAAATGATAAAAGTCTGAACTAGGTTCAATATGTTGAAGCCCTACTTTGGCAGTGCCTTTTCCATCATCCGAAATATTGAAACTTGCTACAAATTTTAATTTGCAATTTTTAGCAGCAGCCGCTTCATATAATTTTTTGAAATGCGCTTCTTGTTTTTCCATCTCTGCATAAAAATCTTCTACAGAACCATTGAAACAACTTGCAGGTAAAAAACTTTCATTAGCGATATCGCTCATTTCAATTTTATGTCCTGCTTCTCTGGCTAGTATCATTATTTTACGCATAACATCGGTGCCGCCTAAATCTAATCTTGGATCGGGTTCGGTATAACCTTCTGTCTGCGCTTGTCGAACTATTTTTGAAAAAGGCACTGTACCATCGTAATTATTAAATACATAATTTAAAGTACCCGATAAAACAGCTTCAATTCTATTGATATTGTCTCCACTTCTAATTAAATCGTTTAAAGTACCAATAATGGGCAAACTCGCTCCCACATTGGTTTCAAATAAGAAAGCAGCATTGAATTCTCTAGCCAATGATTTTAATTTCGCATAATGCTCATAAGGAGAAGAGCAGGCAATTTTATTACAAGCCACCACCGATACTGCCTTACCTAATAACTGCATATACACATCGGATACGGTTTGATGCGCTGTCACATCTACAAATACACTGTTACGTAAATTATTCTCAAGTATAGTTTTTACATAATTAGTAATATCTCCTGCAGGGGCTGCAGCTAACTGCTCACGCCAATTAGTTAAATCAATTCCTTCTGCATTGATTAATTGCTTCTTACTATTGGCAATACCCACAATATTTATTTGTAAACGTAGTGTTGCTTGTAAATAAGGCACTTGCTTTTTAATTTGCTCAATTAATTTACCTCCTACATTGCCTGCACCTGCTATATATATATTCACCTGCTTATAAGAGGTTTCAAAAAATTCTTCGTGCAGTACGTTAATGGCTTTACGTACATCTCCTGTAGCAATCACTGCTGAAATATTTTTTTCAGAAGAACCTTGTGCAATGGCTCTTACATTAATACCATTTCTACCTAGTACACCAAACATTTTACCACTTACACCAGGATGGCTTTTCATTTGTTCTCCCACTAAGGCTAAAATAGAAACGTCTTTTTCTATAATTAAAGGTTCTACCTTCTGTGTGTTAATTTCTTGCTCAAACTCAGCGTCTACAGCTATTTTAGCTATATGTGCATCTTGCATATTCACACCCACACAAATAGAATGTTCTGAAGAACTTTGTGTAATTAATATAATATTGATTTGCTTTTTAGCAAGCGCATCGAATAATCTTTTAGAGAAACCTGGTATACCCACCATACCAGTTCCTTCCAAGCTTAATAAACAAATATCATTTATACTAGAAATGCCTCTGATAAAATTTTTATCGGCAGGTGATTCATTTTTAATAATAGTACCTGCATGGTTAGGTTCAAAAGTATTTTTTATCCATACAGGAATGTTTTTATGCATCACCGGTTGAATGGTAGGAGGATAAATAACTTTCGCACCAAAATGAGATAACTCCATGGCTTCTTGATAAGAAATTTCTGGAATCTCTTTCGCGTTTTGAACCATACGGGGATCGGCGGTCATCATGCCGCTTACATCGGTCCATATTTCAAGTGCAGTAGCTTCTGTGGCTGCTGCATAAATAGCCCCTGTATAATCGGAACCACCTCTGCCAAGCGTGGTAGTATTACCTTCCGCATCTGAGGCTAGAAAGCCTGCTGCTATATATAAGTCAAATGCATTTTCTTTAGCTGCTACATATTTTGCAATAGTACTATAGGTTAAAGGCTTGTCCACTACTGCATTAAAATAATTAGAATTGCTTTTGATTAAATCTCTAGAATCAATCCACTGTTGTTTAATACCCTTTAACTCAAAACTGGCTGAAATTATTTTACTTGATAAAAGTTCTCCATAGCTAATAATTTTATCCTGCATGCGCATAGATAATTCCTTCAGCATAAATAAACCTTCGCAATTCGTTTCTAATTCATTGATAAGTTGCTTCACCAAACTTAAAGTAGCACTTTGTTGTTGTATGGGAAGCAAAGCACGTACTGTGTCTAAATGCTTTTGTTCAATATTTTGTATAATGGTTTTATAAGCCTCATTGCCACTTGCAGCTGTTTGCGCTAACATGAGTAATTGATCCGTCACGCCACTCATTGCAGAAACCACTACAATAGTTTTTTCTTTTTGTAAACGCGAACTTACAATAGCCACCATTTGATTGATTGCCTCTGCACTTCCTACCGAACTTCCTCCAAACTTTAAAACCTGCATAACCCTTTTTATTTTTCTATATTAAATAGCCGTAAATATTATCGTCTTTATTTATTTCATCATAATTAATATGATACTTCTTCATATTCTCAATAAGGGTAGTATGATCGGCCTTGGTTCTTAATTCTATTCCCAGTAGGGCCGGACCCGCTTCCTTATTGTGTTTTTGTATATATTCAAACCTGGTGATATCATCATAAGGGCCTAGTACTTTATTGACAAACTCTTTCAATGAACCTGGTCTTTGTGCAAAGCGTATTAAAAAATAATGCTTCAAGCCTTCATAAGTTAAAGAGCGTTCTTTAATTTCTTGCATGCGTGCAATATCATTATTACCTCCACTTACAATACATACAATGGTCTTGCCTTTGATTTGATCGGCGTAATGGTCCAAAGCCGCTACCGACATGGCTCCTGCAGGTTCTACCACAATGGCTTCTTCATTATACATTTGTAAAATTGTGGTACAAATTTTTCCTTCTGGTACTAAATGCATATCATCTAAAGCATCTTTACAAAAAGAGAAAGTGACATCACCCACTCTTTTTACAGAAGCGCCATCTACAAACTTGTCTATGTTTTCTAATTCAACTGGCTCTCCCGATTTTAATGCCCAAAACATACTCGGTGCTCCTTCTGGTTCTAATCCAATAATTTTAGTTGTTGGAGAATGCTCTTTAAAATAAGTTCCCACGCCGGCGCTTAATCCTCCGCCACCCACGGGTACAAATAAATAATCAATGGTATCTTTAGTAAGTGTTTTAATGTCATCTAAAATTTCTACACCCACCGTGGCCTGTCCTTCAATAATGGAAACATGATCAAAGGGAGGTATGAATGTCATTCCGTGTTCTAAAGTATAAGCTTTCGCGGCCACTGCTGTATCGTCAAAAGTATCTCCCACTAAAATCACTTCTACAAAATCTTCACCAAACATTTTTGTTTGATTTACTTTTTGTTGTGGTGAAGGAATAGGCATGAATACAACACCGCAGACACCTAGTTTTTTACAACTATAAGCAAAGCCCTGTGCGTGGTTACCTGCACTAGCGCAGACTACCCCTTTTTCCAAAACTTCTTTAGAGAGTTGACTCATCATATTATAAGCGCCTCTTAATTTATAAGAGCGTACAATTTGTAAGTCTTCTCTTTTAAAATAAACATTGCACCCATACTTACGAGACAAATTTGCATTGAACTGAAGCGGGGTATGTGTTACCACCGACTTCAATCTTTTGACTGCAGCCTCAATATTAAGTGTAGGTCTATTTATTTTATTTGCTTCACTCATACTTTATCACTTTTCTATTTTATCCTAACTAAATAATTCTAATGAACTATTTACCTGGTTGATTCTCTGGTCTTAAACTTCTTACAGTTTTTCCCGCTTGCCACATTTCACTATTGTGTAATTCAGCTAACTCTACTTCTAATTTCTCACGGTAATCAGCTTTACTATTTAAGTCAATAGAACGAGCCGATTCTTTTCCTGTTGCCACACTATTATATAAGTCTGTAAAAACTGGCATAGTTGCATCACGGAATTTTTTCCACCAATCCAAAGCACCTCTTTGAGCAGTGGTTGAACAGTTCGCATACATCCAATCCATTCCGTTTTCTGCAACAAGTGGCATTAATGATTGTGTTAATTCTTCCACTGTTTCATTGAATGACTCAGAAGGGCTATGTCCGTTTTTACGCAATACTTCATATTGGGCTGCAAAGATACCTTGAATTGCGCCCATTAATGTGCCTCTTTCTCCAGTTAAATCAGAAAATACCTCTTTTTTAAAGTTAGTCTCGAATAAATAGCCCGATCCAATGGCAATTCCTAAAGAAATGACTCTGTCCCAAGCCTTTCCTGTAGCGTCTTGGAAGATGGCATAACTACTATTTAAGCCACGTCCTTGTAAGAACATTCTTCTTAAAGAAGTTCCAGAACCTTTAGGAGCTACTAAGAATACATCCACATCGGCTGGAGGTACAATACCTGTTTGCTCATTGAATGTAATACCAAAGCCATGAGAGAAATACAAGGCCTTGCCTGGAGTTAAATGTTTTTTAACGGTTGGCCACATCGCTATTTGTGCAGCATCACTTAATAAATAACAAATAATGGTTCCTTTTTCTAAGGCTTCTTCTATTTCAAATAATGTGCTACCTGGTACAAAACCATCGGCAATGGCTTTATCCCAACTTTTTGAATTTTTTCTTTGTCCTATAATTACATTAATGCCATTTTCTTTTTGGTTCAATGCTTGACCTGGTCCTTGCACACCATAACCAATAACCGCGATGGTTTCATTTTTTAAAACCTCTTGTGCTTTTGCTAACGGGAATTCTTCACGCGTTACAACATTTTCTTCTGTACCTCCGAAATTTAACTTTGCCATTTTAATAATTGTTTAGATTTTTTATTTAATTAATTTATATTTTAAAAAGTTTACATGGTAAATACTGCTTCTCTTTTTCCTAAGTATTCATTTTCTATGACATCCTCACTAGGCTCTCTTTTTTCAAAGTCTTTTAATTTTTCGTGAAAACCGCTACTTTCCTTTATAATAGCCACTCTTGCGCTACGCACGAATTCCACTAAGCCAAAGGGTTCCAAGGCTTTCATTAATTTATTGGTCTCCTCTCTATGTCCTGTTGTTTCAAATACAATGAAATCTTTTCTAATGGCTACGGCGCGTGCGCCATATTCTCTTAATAATCTTTCTACTTTTACTTTCTCTGTAATTTCTTCCGATAATACTTTATATAATGCTAAGCTCCTGCCAAACAATTTCATCGTTGGTATTAAAATAAGCTTTTAATACTTCTACTTGCTTTTCAATTTGTCTTACTATTTTCATCACCACATCGCGAGACTCCATTACAACAATGGTGAAACGGTGTATGCCGTCAATTTCAGAAGGAGATGTATTTAAACTTTCCAATATTAATTTTTCTTCTAGAAAAAATAATGGCAATACGATTCAATAAGCCTACTTGGTTTTCGGTATACACAGTAATTGTATATTCTTGTTTTTCAGTATTTGTTTCCATAGTTTAAGTTCTTTTTTGTCCGTCCTTTATTTATATCAACTTTATTTTTAAAATATTCTACTTCAGTCTGATTTCTGAAACGCTACAACCCTGTGGTACCATGGGAAATACATTGTTTTCTTTGCCCACCATGACTTCTAACAAATAAGAACCCTTATGTGCAAGCATCGTTTCAATGGCTTTC
Organism: Chitinophagales bacterium; assembly: GCA_964203405.1. GTDB lineage: Bacteria > Bacteroidota > Bacteroidia > Chitinophagales > Chitinophagaceae > Sediminibacterium. The sequence continues at coordinate 1,427,437 of CAXNLL010000001.1, read as the reverse complement.
ACTAAGTCCTTGCGCTGCTCTACTTTCGCTGCCCTCAATGCCATAAGCCTTGGCTACCATTACATAGTCGGGGCTTTGTATATCTACAAAAGAATAACGCTTGTCGTTAAATAGTTGCTGCCACTGACGCACCATACCTAAAAACTCATTATTTAAAATCATTATTTTAACATCCACTCCTGTTTGCATAATGGTACCTAATTCTTGAATAGTCATTTGTATACCACCATCTCCAATGACTGCAATTACTGTTCTATCTAAGTGCACCAAACTTTGCACCAATGGCTGCAGGTAATGCAAAACCCATAGTACCTAATCCGCCCGATGTTACATTGGATCTTGTTTCATTAAACTTAGCATACCTACAAGCCACCATTTGATGTTGGCCTACATCCGTTACCACCACTGCATTTCCTTTCGTTGTTTCATTTACAATTCTTATCACTTCACCCATGGTCATTTCTTCAGTACTAGGATTCAATTTCCTCTTTTATACATTGATCATATTCTTGCTTCTGTATAGTCTGCAAAAACTTTTAACCATTCTGATCTATCTTTTTCTTGTATACCTAAAGTAAGTAAGTGGTAATGTTTCTTTACAATCGCCCCATACACCTACATGGGCTTTTACATTTTTATCTATCTCTGATGGGTCAATATCTAAGTGTATTACTTTCGCTTGCTTTGCGTACTTATCTAATCTTCCCGTAACACGGTCATCGAATCGCATACCCACTGCAATAAGTACATCACACTCATTGGTTAATACATTCGGGCCATAATTTCCATGCATACCTAACATGCCTACATTCTGTGGATGATCGGTAGGAAGTGCGCTCAAACCCAAGATGGTCCAGGCTGCTGGCATACCCGACTTTTCTATAAACTTTTTAAATTCTTTTTCTGCCTTCCCTAAAATAACCCCTTGTCCAAAAATGACTAATGGTTTTTTAGCATTATTAATTAAGGCCACTGCTTCGTCAATAAAGTTTTTACGAATGACTGGCTTTGGTCGGTAACTTCTTATATGATTACAAGGCATGTATCCTTCATAATCGAAAGATTGTATTTGTGCGTTCTTGGTAATATCAATTATTACCGGACCGGGTCTTCCACTTCTTGCTAAATAAAATGCCTTGGCTAATATGCCTGGAATTTCTGTTGCATCGGTCACTTGATAATTCCATTTAGTAACCGGCATGGTAATATTAATAATATCTGTTTCTTGAAAAGCGTCCGTTCCTAATAAATGTGCGAACACTTGTCCTGTAATACAAACAAGTGGTGTGCTATCAATCATGGCATCGGCTAAGCCTGTCACTAAATTAGTGGCACCTGGGCCGCTAGTTGCAAATACCACACCTACTTTTCCTGAGGTACGCGCATAGCCTTGTCCAGCATGTATTCCACCTTGTTCATGTCTTACTAAAATATGTTTTAGTTTATCGTTGTAATCGTAGAGTGCATCATAGATAGGCATGATAGCGCCGCCTGGATAACCAAATATTGTTTCGGCTCCCTCTGCAATACAAGCTTCTAAAACTGCCTGCGCTCCTGTTAATTTTTTCGTTGCCATACTCTTTATTTTATTACACTTGGTCGGTTACGCAACCTTCACTTGCGTCTTTTACTAATTGTGCATATTTCCATAAAACACCATTGGTTGCTTTTAAAGCAGGCTGCACATAGGCAGCTCTTCTTTTGGCAATAGTGGCTTCATCTACTTTCAATGTCATTTTTCTGTTAGGTACATTTAATTCAATGATATCATTGTCTTCCACTAGTCCAATCAAGTCCTCCTTTATAAGACTCGGGTGTAATATGTCCCACCACAAAACCATGGGTGCCTCCACTAAAACGTCCATCGGTAATAAGTGCTACCGACTTACCTAAACCCGCACCAATAATGGCGGATGTGGGTTTTAACATTTCAGGCATACCAGGGGCTCCAACAGGTCCAACATTTTTTATAACTACCACATCACCCTTTTTTATTTTTCCTGAATTAATACCCTCTATCAAAGATTGTTCTCCATCAAATACACGCGCTGGTCCTTCAAACACATCTCCTTCTTTTCCAGAAATTTTTGCAACACTTCCGCCCGTTGCTAAATTGCCATACATGATTTGTAAATGTCCTGTTGCTTTAATGGGATTTTCTTTTGGATGAATAATATCTTGTTTAGTAAAATCTAAATCGGGTGCTGCTGCTAAATTTTCTGCCATGGTTTTTCCAGTGACTGTTAAACAGTCTCCATGTATCCAACCTAGTGATAACATATATTTCATCACAGCAGGCACACCACCATACTGATGTAAGTCTTGCATTAAATATTTTCCTGATGGTTTAAAATCGGCCAAGTACTGGAATTTTATCACTAATGGCTTGAAAATCGTCTTGGGTAAAAGATACGCCCACACTTTTCGCCATGGCAATCATATGCAATACTGCATTGGTGCTTCCTCCTAATACCATAATCACTGCTACTGCATTTTCAAATGCTTTGCGTGTCATAATATCTTTAGGCTTAATATCTCGCTCTAATAATAAACGAATGGCCTTGCCTGCATCCTTGCATTCTTGTTGCTTCTCTTCACTTAGTGCAGGATTAGAAGAAGAGTATGGTAAACTCATACCCAATGCTTCAATGGCCGATGCCATGGTATTGGCTGTATACATTCCACCACAAGCACCAGCGCCCGGACATGCATGTTGTATAATACCTTTGAAATCGGCTTCAGTTAATTCTCCTGCCATTTTTTGTCCTAAGTGCTTCAAATGCAGAAACAATATTTAAATCTTGTCCATTGTAATGACCCGGTGCAATAGTTCCTCCGTAAATCATAATAGAAGGACGGTTTAATCTTCCCATCGCAATTAATGAACCTGGCATATTTTTATCACAACCTGGTACTGCAATTAAGGCGTCATAATATTGTGCACCACAAACTGTTTCAATACTATCTGCAATCACATCTCTACTTACTAATGAATAACGCATACCTGGTGTACCATTACTCATGCCATCACTCACACCAATGGTATGAAAAGTAAGTCCCACTAAATCATTCTCCCAAATACTTTTTTTAATATCATTAGCTAATGCATTTAAATGCATATTACATGTATTGCCATCATAGCCCATGCTTACCACACCCACCTGCGCTTTTTGTAAATCGGCATCGGTTAATCCAATTCCATAAAACATAGCTTGCGCCGCTGGTTGGGTTGGATCGAGTGTGATTGTTTTAGAATATTTATTTAGTTCCATATTTTCTGTTCTTTAAAAACCATTTTATAAAATTACGCCCCTTTTATCGTCTAACCTTAAGACGAATGTTTGTTAGATGATGGTGGATTTATGTAATCTTTCATGATGCACATGCCCCTCACCCGTTACTTGTTTTTCTATATACTCACATATTAAATCGCCAATAGCTGAAGTACTATAACTATTTAAGGCGTCAATATCTTTTGAAACAAACTTATTGCTCAAACACCAGTCCACGGCTTCTCTTACAATGCTGGCTTCTTTTTGCATAGCCTAAATGTTCTAATAACATAGCTGCAGATAAAATAGATCCCATTGGATTGGCAATATCTTTTCCTTTGGCTTGCGGATAAGAACCATGAATGGGTTCAAACAAAGCCACGGTATTTCCTACCGATGCTGAAGGTAAGCATGCCTAATGAACCTGCTAATACAGAAGCTTCATCACTTATAATATCTCCAAATAAATTCTCTGTTAATACTACATCGAACTGTGCTGGGTTTAAAATAATTTGCATGGCCGCATTGTCTACAAATAAATAATCAACTGTCACGTCTTTATATTCACCCGCCATTTTTTGTACCACTTTACGCCATAGTCTTGATGTTTCTAAAACATTGGCTTTGTCTACCAAGGTTAATTTCTTTCTTCTTTTTTGTGCATATTGAAAAGCTAAATGTGCAATGCGTTCAATTTCTGCTACTGAATAAGAACAGTTATCAGTGGCCACTGTGCCATCGGCACTTACAGTTTTATCTCCAAAATAAATACCACCCGTTAATTCTCTAAAAATAATGAAGTCTACATTTTCTAGTATCCTTGGTTTTAAAGGACTAAGATGGTGTAAAGTTTCATAAGTTTTAACCGGACGAATATTGGCAAATAATTGTAATTCTTTTCTAAGTTTTAATAAACCTTGCTCAGGGCGCACTTTAGCAGTAGGGTCGTTATCATATTTAGGATCGCCAATAGCTCCAAATAAAATAGCATCACTAGCTAAACAAATTTTAATGGTTTCATCTGGTAAGGGATTGCCTGTTTTGTCTATGGCAATGGCGCCCATTAAAGCATGCTCATAACTAAACTCATGCTTGAATTGTTTAGCAATGATATTTAATACCTTAATCGACTGCTCTGTAACTTCTGGACCAATGCCATCTCCTAGGATGACTGCTATTTTCTTTTTCATTATGATAAAAGTTTATCTCTAATTATATATTTACTATTATTTTTTTCGTATTATTTATCTTCTAATTACTTATTATGATTTAATTCAAACTTTTCTATCTCTTCTTTCATGCTTAATAAATAATCAATATCGTCGTAGCCATTTAACATACAGGTTTTTTTATAAGCATTTATTTCAAAGCTTTCTGAAGCCCCAGTTGTATCAATGGTAATGGTTTGCTTTTCTAAATCAATACTTAGTGTTGCATCGGCACCTTCAGCAAAAATGGCTTGTAAAAAAGCGTCTGATACTGTTACGGGTAGCACTCCATTATTTAAAGCATTGTTTTTAAAGATATCTGCAAAAAAGCTGGATACCACTACTTTAAAACCATAGTCTTGTATTGACCATGCAGCATGTTCGCGCGAAGAACCACATCCAAAATTTTTAGCAGCTACTAATATCTCGCCAGTAAATTGTTTTTGATTTAAAACAAAATCAGCTTTTGGTTTTGTTTCATCATCGTTTTCATATCTCCAATCACGAAATAAATTTTTACCAAAGCCTTCCTTAGTAGTCGCTTTCAAAAAACGCGCAGGTATAATTTGATCCGTATCTACGTTTTCAATGCGTAGTGGAATAAATCTGCTAGTTATTTTTTGTAATGATTGCATACTATAATTTTATTTATAACTATATAATATAGTTACTCTGTATTTTTTAATTTAACATAGTTCTAATGTCAGTAATCTTTCCTGTTAAAAGTGCCGCTGCTGCTGTTAGTGGGCTCACTAGCATTGTTCTAGCCCCTGCACCCTGACGGCCTTCAAAGTTTCTATTACTAGTACTTATACAATATTCACCTGCTGGTATTTTATCTTCATTCATACCTAAACAAGCACTACATCCTGCCTGTCTTATTTCAATACCTGCTGCTGTAAATATTTTATCTAAACCTTCTGCTTTAATTTGTTTAGCCACTTCTTGTGAACCTGGTACGATTAAAGTTTTTACAGAAGCATTTTTTTGTTTGCCTTTGATAATACTGGCAACCAATCTAAAATCTTCAATGCGTGAATTCGTGCATGATCCAATAAATACATATTGCACTGGCATACCTAATAAACTTTGTCCTGCTTCTAAACCCATATAGGCTAATGCTTTTTCAAAGTTTTGTTTTTCTGTAGGATCGCTAATGCTATCCATGGTAGGTACTTTTCCTGTTACAGATAAACCCATACCAGGATTGGTTCCATAAGTAATCATAGGGTCAATATCAGCTGCATTAATATTTATTTCAAGATCAAATTTTGCATCGGCATCTGTATACAGTTCTTTCCACTGCGTTAATTGCTTATTCCAATTTTCACCTTGCGGAGCAAAGGGCCTTCCCTTTATATAAGCATAAGTGGTTTCATCGGGTGCAATAATGCCACCGCGTGCGCCCATCTCAATACTCATATTACAAATAGTCATTCTTGCTTCCATGCTTAATGCACGAATGGCAGAACCTGCATATTCAACAAAGTATCCTGTGGCACCACTTGCAGATATTTTTGCAATGATGTATAAAATAATATCTTTTGAGACTACTCCATTTTGTAAACTGCCTTCAATATTAATGCGCATTACCTTAGGCTTGGTTTGCATTACACATTGTGCAGCAAAAACCATTTCCACTTCGCTGGTACCAATACCAAATGCAATAGAGCCAAAAGCGCCATGGGTAGAAGTATGACTATCGCCACATACAATGGTCATGCCTGGTTGAGTAATACCTAACTCGGGACCAATCACATGCACAATACCTTGGTTAGGATGGCCTAGTCCGTATAATTCAACACCGTGTTTTTTACAGTTCTCTATTAAAGTATCTACTTGAAATTTTGATAATTGATCGGCAATAGGTAAGTGCTGATTCATAGTAGGCACATTGTGATCCGCTGTGGCTACAATTTGTTTGGGTCTAAATAATTTAGCACCTCTTTTTTCTATACCAGTAAAGGCTTGTGGGCTAGTGACCTCATGTATTAAATGCTTATCGATATACAATACCGAAGGGCCCCCTTCAATGATCTTGACAACATGCTTGTCCCAAATTTTATCAAATATTGTTTTTCCCATTGTTCATTATCTACTTTCTTGATCTCCTTATTGTCAGACCATTTGAATGCGGTTGCTATTTCTACTAAATCGTCCTGCGTTACTTCTTTCTTTTTATCTGCTAATTGTAAAAAGCTAGGATATAAAATATCGATATCATTTCTGGTATACTGATAACCTAGTTTTTGTAAACGATGTGCTAAGGCACTGCGTCCACTTCTTGCAGTGAGTACAATTTTACTAGCTTCTGCACCTACTAATTCTGGATCGATGATTTCATAAGTTTGTGCTTCTTTCAAAAATCCATCTTGATGTATACCTGATGAATGTGAAAACGCATTGCCACCTACAATAGCTTTATTGGGTTGCACGCCCATACGCATAATCTCTGCAACCTCATGGCTGATAGGGTTTAGAAGCCTTGTATTAATATTGGTATAATAACCTAAGTCCTTGTGTTGATTTAAAACCATCACTACTTCTTCTAGTGCTGTATTACCTGCACGCTCACCTAATCCATTAATGGTGCACTCAATTTGTCTTGCACCACCCATTACACCGGCTACAGAATTCGCAGTAGCTAAACCTAAATCGTTATGACAATGACATGATAAAATGGCTTTATCAATATTTCGAACATTGTTCACCAAGTATTCCATTTTAGCTTGGTATTGATAAGGCAAACAATACCCTGTTGTATCGGGAATATTTAAAGTAGTTGCACCTGCTTTCACAACTGCTTCTATCACTCTTGCTAAATATTCATTATCAGTACGACCTGCATCTTCTGCATAAAATTCTACATCGTCTGTAAAGTTGCGTGCTAATTTAACAGCGCTCACTGCACGTTCAATAATTTCTTCACGCGTTGCATTGAATTTATATTTGATATGTAAATCCGAAGTACCAATACCTGTATGAATTCTAAAACGCTTGGCAGGTTTTAAAGCAGCTGCTGCTACTTCAATATCGTTTTGTACTGCACGCGATAATCCGCAAACCACTGTATTTTTTAAAGTCTTTGCAATTTGATTCACCGATTCAAAATCGCCTGGGCTGGAAACAGGGAAACCTGCTTCTAAAATATCTACGCCTAATTCTTCTAATCGTACCGCTAAAGCCAATTTCTCTTGCGTGTTTAATTTACAGCCAGGAACCTGCTCGCCGTCTCTTAATGTGGTATCAAATATGAACACTTTCTGACTCATCGTTAATTCGTTTATTTAGTTATCCATCCAATGCTTTTTTGGTTGACTATCAATAGGTTACAGATAGAAAACGGGCCTTTAGCCCGTATATTGTATAAATTTAACGACTATTCACAAGTAATTCACATCATAATTATGGTTAATTTACAATGTGTAATGGGGTCAATATTTGATTAAATGATTGATATTCAATAACTTGAACTAAAATTAGCTACGATGCCCAACCTTAGTACGGAGGCAATATTTATTTTGGTTAAATCCTTGGAAAGGGCCGAAAAGCGCAATTTCAAATTGTATGTGAAGCGCAATTCCGCCTCTGCCGATTTAAAGACAATTCAGCTTTTTGATGCCCTAGATAAAATGAAGGTATACGACGAGGAGGAACTGCTGCGCAAAAACGAGGCTATTTCGAAACAACAACTCTCTAATTTAAAGGCCCATTTATACGATCAAATTTTATCCAGCTTAAGAGTGGTGAAGCAAAGTGAAAATATTGATTTACAAATTCACGAGCAGTTAGACCACGCTAAAATTTTATACAATAAAGGTTTATACATTCAAAGTTTACGCGTGCTTGAAAAAATAAAAACTTTAACCAAACAAAATAATCAGGTTACTTATTTATTGCAGGTTTTATTTTTAGAAAAGAAAATTGAGTCCTTGCATATTACCAGAAGCATGCAAGACCGTGCTAAACAATTAAGTGAAGAAATTGATGATGTGAATATTCGTTTAGATGATATTGCAAAAATTTCAAACCTTTCTTTACAATTATATGGTTGGTATATTCAACATGGTCATGCACGTAATAATGAGGACAGGCTTGCATTAGACAGATCTAATGCAGGACCCGATTATGGAGAAAGTAAAATCCTCTGTAGGGTTTTATGAAAAGATGTACCAATACCAATGTTATTGCTGGTATGGTTTTATTACACAAGATTTTCTAATGCATTATAGGTATGCTCAAAAATGGGTGGACCTATTTGATGCTACAGAAAATATGAAACATATTGAAACAGCACAATATATTAAGGGACTACATAATTTAATTACTTCTCATTTTGATTTAAGAAGTTTTGATAAATTAAATGAAACCATTGCTATTTTAGAAAATTATAGCAATACACCCTATTGTACTGAATAATAAAAATAATTTAATTCAAAGCTTTATTATACCTATATATAGCTAAAATAAATAAGCATTTTTTAGAGGGTAGTTTTAGCGAGGGACTAGCCATGATACCCGCCATGGAAGCGAAGTTGAAGGAAATTGACCTATACCTAGATAGCCACCGTGTACTGGTGTTTTACTATAAAATTGCCTGCTTGTACTTTGGTGCGGGCAAGCCTGCCAAAGCCATTGACTATTTAAATAGAATTATTAATTGGAAATTAAATTTAAGAGACGACTTACAATGTTATGCGCGTTTACTTCATTTAATTGCACACTATGAAATGGGTAATACTGAAGTGGTGAATTATTTATCCAAGTCGGTTTACCGATTTATGTATAAAATGAAAAGTTTAAGTACGGTGGAAGAAGTATTATTTAATTTTTTAAGAAAGTCTATTCAAAGCGGTGGGGAAGAAAATAGTTTATTGAATAGTAAGGCCGCAATTAAAAAGTCATTCACTGTTTTATTAGAAACCCTACAACCCCTTACTAGCAATAAATTAGAAAGCAGGGCCTTTATGTACTTAGATATTATTTCTTGGTTAGAAAGTAAAATACAAGGCAAGCAAGTGCAAGCTATTATTAAAGAGAAGTTTTTATCCTCAAAAGTGTAATAAAACTATTCTATTATTTCTCTAGTCACAAAATTAAAACTGCTTCCTGAGGCCATCATCTTAAAAGGTTTTAAAACTCTACCCCATTTCTTTTTTTGTGCAGCCCAGTCCATGGGGTCATATAACATTGCATAAGATTTACCCCAAACTTTAAATTGTCCCGCTTCTACTATAATGGCTGTTGATTCATCCATCCCAATGCCTAATGTGCCAGGGTAATTTTCAATAACAGAAATTAAATCAAATTGTCGATTGCGCGCTAATACATGTTGATCGAGTGCCGTATTGGTCATAAAAGAAAAAGCTGGGTTAAAATTGTACTTTTTACTGATATCATCTCTAGCATCGCCTCCCACCATTAAAGAGCCCATGATAGTGGCTCCTGCAGAGGTTCCCATGATAACACCTCCTCTATTTAATAAGGCAATAAACTCATCATACAATTTAGTACCTGCATAGGCATCGGCAATTAATTGCTGGTCTCCTCCTCCAAAAAATAAGCCTTTCGCATTACGCATTAGTTCAATGTTTTTTGGATCGTCCGCCTCTTTTTTATTGCGCGTATGTATGGTACTTAAATTAGTAAAGCCCCGAGAAGTAAACTTAATTAAGTGTTCGCCTTTTTGAATAAATTCTTCGTCGGTGGTGGCTGTAGGAATATACACCACGGGTTGATCCTTGCCTCCACAATGGGCTGCGAAAAATTCAAATAAAGAATCGGGTATGGACCCGCCTCCAATGATAATTAATTTGCCTTTATAATTAAAATAAGGATTAGAAGCAGTCTGCGCGTTTATATTAAGAATAAAAAGAAAAACAGTGACAGTTAGTGCAATTATTTTTTTCATAAAGCAAACTTTGAATGAATTAAATACAATATACATTTAACTATTAACTAAATAGGAGTAAGAAGGCTCTATTATCCCTATCCTTGGTACATTAGGTCTATTTCTTTTTCAAAATTCGCTAGTACTTGCTTACGGCGTATACTTAGCTTAGGCGTCATCTCTCCTTGGTCAATAGTCAACTCTCTAGGTAATAAAGTGAACTTTTTCACTTGCTCTACTTGATTGAATAATTGATTGTACTCTGCTACTACTGTTTCAAATAGTGTCAGTACCTTTTCATGTTGAATGATGGCCTCATTGCTAGTATATTCGACACCATTATGTTTTGCCCAATCTTTTAGCTTAGCAAAACTTGGCACAACCAAAGCAGTCACCATTTTTTTATTGTCTCCAATTAAAACAATCTGTTCGATGAAAGGACTTTCCTTCATCTTATTTTCGATTGGCTGTGGGGCTACATATTTTCCGCCGCTTGTTTTGAACAATTCTTTTTTGCGATCTGTAATTTTTAAAAACTTACCATCTATAATCTCACCTATATCTCCTGTATGCAACCAACCATCGATAATGGCTTCTGCTGTTAAATCGGGACGCTTATAATAACCCTTCATCACACTTGGTCCTGCTACACAAATTTCTCCGTCTGCCTCCAATTTCATTTGAACACCTTGTATTGGTAAGCCCACAGTTCCAAATTTCATATCACCTGGTGTTCTATAATTGATACTAATAATAGGACTGTTCTCTGTTGGACCATATCCTTCATACACTGGTATTTGAGCTGCATTAAAAATGCGCAATAATTTTACCTGACATGCCGCACCGCCTGTAACAATGAATTTTACATTGCCGCCTAATGCTTCTCTCCACTTACTAAAAATAATTTTATTAGCCAAGCTTCAATTGGAACTGGTACCATGCCGACCCTGGTTTTAAATTATCATATTGGTCTCCTAAAGCAACGGCCCAGAAAAATAATTTGCGTTTAAGGCCCGTCAACTCTTCGCCCTTCATCATAATTTTCTCGAATACTTTTTCCAATAATCTTGGCACTGTGGAGAATGCGTCTGGTGAAACTTCTTTTAAGTTATCGCCAATGGTATCCATAGATTCAGCATAGTAGATACTCATCCCACTATACATATAAATATAGGAAGCCACTTTTTCAAAAATATGATTCAATGGTAAAAAGCTCAATACTTTTTGATCGGGCTTGTCTGGAAAAGGAAAACTATTTTTACCCGATTGTAAATTGAAATAAATATTATTATGCGTTAACATTACGCCCTTTGGTGTACCCGTTGTGCCCGAAGTATAAATAAAAGTTGCTACTTGCTCTACAGGAATTGTTTTTTTAATAACATCCACTTGTTGTAATAAATCTGCATCCTTTAAACATAATTCTGACCAGTGCTTTGCACCAGGGATACGATCAAAAGTGTAGACCTCTTTTAAACAAGGCACTTTGTCTTTAATAGACATCACTTTATTGTATAAATCTTGATTACTCGCAAACATATATTGTACAGATGCGTCATTCAAAATAAAAGTCAATTCTAATGGATTGGTAGTTGGATACACTGGCACCCAGATGACACCAATTTGTTGTGTGGCCATATCGGCCATCAACCATTCTGGTCTATTGCTACTAATGATGGCAATTTTATCTGATCCCTCTGGCGTAAAATCATTCCCAGATAAGCCAAGGCTTAATAAACCAGCGCTCAAAGCATTCACGGTTGAAGCAACTTCGGTCGTAGCATATTTTTTCCAAGCGCCGTTTTCTTTTGCAGCAAACATAGCTTCCTGAGGAAAATTTGTTAACTGATGTTCTATACAATCAAAGAGTCTTTTAGATTCCATAAGGCAAGTATTATTGTATAACAAAATACTAAAATAGGGGCATAAAAAAAAGAAATTAGCCTACGAAATGGAAAGAAAAAGATGATAATACCTGATTAGATTTAATAGTATAGACATAACTATATTATTAAAATGCCTTCTAATTTATATATAACTTCTAGTAAATCAAATGAGTAAGTAAGCCGTCTCTTAATTTAGGCTCAAACCAAGTGCTTTTTGGAGGCATGACTTCGCCGGCGTCGGCTATATTAAATAATTGATCGATGGTTACTGGATATAAACTAAATGCCACAGCCATCTCACCACTGTTCACTCTTTTTTCAAGTTCTGCTAATCCTCTTATGCCACCCACAAAATCAATTCTTTTATCTGTTCTTTGATCGTGGATGCCCAAAACTTTTGCTAAAATTGAATTAGATAAAATAGTTACATCTAATACACCAATTGGGTCGCTTGTATAAGTACCAGGCTTCGCTGATAATTGATACCAATTGTTTTCTAGGTACATTCCAAAACTATGAAGGGCTGTAGGTTTGAAAGCAGCGTCTTCTTTTTGTATCGTAAAATCTTGTTCAAGTGCTGCCATAAATGCAGTGGCAGATAAACCATTTAAATCTTTTACCACACGGTTGTAATCCATAATGGCTAATTGATTAGAAGGAAATAAAGTCGTTAAAAAATAATCAGATACTTTTTTAGCTTCGCCGCCTGGTTTCACCGCTTCTTCACTAATGGCTAATTTTACTTTAGCTGCAGAGGCTGCTCTATGATGACCATCTGCTATATAAGTGCAGGGCACTTCAGTGGCAAACAAGTTTGTGATTTGATCAATGATGGTTTCATCACTTATAGCCCAAACTGTATGTTGTATACCGTCTTCCGCTGTAAAATCGTAGACCGGATTTTTAGTCGTTTTCCATTTATCTATAATGGTATCAATACTTGCTTGGTTTCTATAGGCTAAAAATACATTGCCTGTTTGAGCCCCAGTAGTCTTGATATGATTGATTCTATCTAATTCTTTTTCAGGACGCGTGAATTCATGCTTTTTAATAATATCATTATTATAGTCATCAATACTACTTGCGCAAACCAATCCTGTTTGTGCACGACCGTCCATAATTAATTGATAGATATAATAACAAGGCTTGGACTCTTTAAATAAAACATCTCTTTGTATAAATGCATTTAAATTTTCTAAAGCCAATTGATATACTTCTTGACTATGAACATCAATGTTTTCTGCTAAGCCAATTTCACTTTTTGTAATATGCAAAAAAGAATAAGCATTGCCTACTGCTTCTATTTTTGCTTCTGCACTATTTAATACATCGTAAGGTTTGCTAGCAACTTGTTTTGCTAATTGAGGCTGAGGTCTTAATGCTTCAAAGGGACTTATTTTTGCCATGGGCGCGAAGTTCGTTCTTTTTGTTGAGAATTAAATTTTTTCAGCGAATGATTTCATCAAGTTGCAGAAAGCTTCTACACTTGAATACGGTAGGGCATTGTACATGCTCACCCTTATACCACCCACTGTTCTATACCCTTTCACACCAATCATTCCTTCTGTTTTGCATAATGCTAAAAAAGCTTCTTCTTTGGAACTATCTGTTAAAAAGAAAACTGCATTCATAATACTTCTATCTTCTTTCGCAATAGGACAATGAAAAGCAGGTGAACTATCAATGGTATTGTATAATAAATTAGCTTTTGCTAAGTTTAATTTTTCCATAGCTGCTAAACCCCCTTGGGCTTCTATCCAACGAAGGGTTAATAAACTTACATATATAGAAAAAACAGGAGGTGTATTTAATAAAGAACCAGCTTCAATATGTTTTCTGATAATCTAAAATGGCTGGAATTTTTCTATTAACCTTTCCTAAAATTTCTTTTTTTACCACCACCATCGTAACCCCCGCAGCACCCATATTTTTTTGAGCCCCTGCATAGATTAAATCGAAAGCTTTAAAATTCGTGGGCCTACAAAATATATCTGAGCTCATATCTCCCACTAATAAGGCAGCCGTCTGAGGATAGCTGTGCTATTGGGTTCCCTCCACTGTATTGTTAGTAGTTATATGTAAATAAGTAGCGTTTGAAGGAATGTCTAATACTTTATTTATATAAGTATGTTTTTTATCGGCAGTATCTGATACCACTTTCACGGGTCCAAATATACTCGCTTCTTTCACTGCTTTATTGCCCCATACACCATTATCACAAATAGCCGCAAGTCCATTTTCATCTAATAAATTCATGGGCACTTGCATAAACTGCATAGTGGCTCCTCCTTGTAAAAATAAAACTTCATAATCGTCGCCAATATCCATTAATCTTTTTACAATAGTTTGTGCTTCCTTCACCACCTCCACAAAATGAGCAGTGCGATGTCCTATTTCTAAAATAGATAAACCCGTATTATTAAAATTATGAATAGCTGCAGCAGCTTTTTCTAAAACTTCTTGTGGTAATATAGAAGGGCCTGAATTTAAATTGTGCAATTGCATTATAGTGATATAAATTAAATATTCGTTTGTTTACTGTCATGAACCTCGGCGTCGTCAACAGTAGTAACACCTCCTGAAACTACGTACTTCATTGCTTCTGCGGCGCTCACGCCTTTCGGTAATTTTTTTATTCTTGAAGAAGGAACAATAAAAGTAATTCCAGATATCGCGTAGGAATGTGGAACATATACTGTGACATAATCTGGTCCATTCCAAAATGTTCGCAGTGTTTTTTTGTGTAATAAAGCCTATTCTCCAAACATCTGTTGAATCGACATTCACTAATACGGGTTCATCAAATTTTTTCTTATTTCCTGCAAAGGCTTCTAAAAAATCTTTCACCGAAGAATAAATAATTTTTATGCCCGGTGTTCTTTCTAAAATTTTATCAAAGATGGACATGAGTCTTTCCACAAAAAATAAAGAAGACAACCAACCTACTACTAATACAAGTGCAATGGCTACCACAAACCCAAGTCCAGTAACCTTCGGTATTTGTCCATTGACTTCTGCGAATTGTTGAGGAAATGCAAGGTTGAGCAGATTAGGTAAAAAATTATCAACCCAATTAAATAGACTCACTACTACCCAAATAGTGACCCCAATGGGCGCAAGTACGATGACCCCTTGAAAAAAACGCTGTGCTAGGGCAGTTAATATTTTTTGCTTGAATAATTGACGCCTGATATTGGGCATTTGGACTAGTATTAAGGCCCAAATTTCAAACAATTTTGCCATTCGGCATAAATAATAAAAAAATAAGCTCGGAAACTTTGAAAACGAATAAAGTTTCCGTAGTTTTGCGCCTTCAAAACTACCTATGCAAGATAGAATACTTAACAAAGCCCGCGAATTGATGTTCCAAACCGGGGTCAAACATGTTACCATGGATGACTTGGCTACTCAATTGGGCATAAGCAAAAAGACCATTTACCAGTATTTTAAGGATAAAGATGCCTTGGTAAGCTCGGTGGTGGAATTTGAACTAGCCAACCATGCCTTAATATGTAACCAAAGCATGCAAAAAGCAGATAATGCCGTACATGAAATATTCCTATTAATGTCTGTGATTCAGGAGATGTTTAATAGAATGAATCCCCTTGCCTTATTTGAGATTGAAAAATATTATCCATTGGCCTTTGAGAAAATTAAAAATCACAAAGACGATTATATTTTTTCTATGATTAGCGCCAATTTAGAAAAAGGCATAAGTGAGGGTTTATATAGAAAAGATGTAGATGTTACGATTCTATCTAAATACAGATTGGAGACAAGTTTAATTCCATTTAATATACATGTTTTTCATCCTAGCAAGTTTGATATGCTAAAAGTGAACTTGCAAATTATTGAACACTTTGTATATGGAGTAGCCACTTTAGAAGGACATAAATTAATGGATAACTATAAATTAAGTACTCTTAATTCATAGTATTTATATAAAATTTACTCCTACAATAAATCACAGAAATAAAAATTCCAAGTTAATAAATAAAAAAATGAAATATCTATTCCTCCTACTAGTTGTTCTTCTTCAAAGCCAACTAATGAATGCGCAAACAGAAATTAAACCCTTACATTCTTTTTCATTGAATGATTGTGTGGCCTTATGCTCAAAAAAATAATGTACAAGTAAAAAATTCTTTATTAGCTATTGAAGTACAAGTACAAACCAATAGAGAAATTGCAGCAGCAGCTTATCCTACTATTGGAACTAATGTAGGTGGTACCGACTTTTTAGTAATACCTACTTCCTTATTACCTGCACAAATATTTGGTGGCACAGCGGGTACCTTTATTCCTGTACAGTTTGGAACAAAATATCAATGCCAACTATGGTGCTAATTTTCAACAATTACTTTTTGATGGTCAAGTTTTTGTTGCCTTACAAGCACGCAGCCACTTCGTTAGACATGCAAAGAAAAAATGCAGCAGTTACTGAAGAAGCTATAAAAGCTAATATTTATAAAATATACTACCAGTTGTCGGCAAGCAAAACACAATTAAATATTTTAGATGCTAATATTGAGCGATTAAACAAACTAGCTAAGGATGCTCAAATCATGTATAAGAACGGTTTTGCGGAGAAATTAGATGTAGATAAAGTTAGTGTTCAATTAAACAATTTACAAACTGAAAAAATTAAAGCGAATAATGCGGTAGCCATTGGCTTTATGGGATTAAAGATGTTAATGGGTATGCCAGTAAAAGACAGCCTTGAATTGACTGATGTAATTAATGAGCAAAGCTTAAGTACGGATGTATTAGTAGAAAACGATTTTCAATATGGAGTAAGAAAAGATTATCAATATATAAACTCTGTAAGAAAATTAACAAGTTATAATGTAAAGCGTTATCAATTAAGTTATTTACCTACAGTAAGTATGTCTGGAGCTTATTCTAAAAATGCACTAAGAACTACTTTTGATTTTTTTGAAGGAGGTAGCTGGTTTCAAACTTCGTTTAGTTAGTTTAAATGTGAATTTTCCTTTATTCAACGGCTTTGCTAGAGACGCAAGAGTAAAAAGAACAAAAATTGAATTAAAGCAAATAGAAAATCAAATAGTTGCCTTAAAAAATAATATCGATAACGAAATCACACAGGCGAAATTAAATTATATGTCTTCAGTGGCGACGGTATCAATTTCAAAAAAAGAATATGCAATTAGCTGAAAATGTATATCAACAAACAAAAAAGAAATTTGAAGCAGGTACAGGTTCTAATACAGAAATTTCTGCTGCGCAAGCCGATTTAGTAAGTGCACAAAATAATTTCATGAATGCATTATACACTGCTTTAATTTCAAAAGTAGACTTATTAAAAGCCACTGGAAAATTATAAAATTCAACATTCAATAAAAATATTAAAATAACAATAATGAAAAATATCTCTACAGTCTTAGCAAGTACTTTAATTTTATTCTCCATCGCCTGCGGTGGTGGTAATAGCTTAGAAAAGCAGAAAGCAAGTTTAGCTTCCTTGAAAAAAGAAAGCCTTAGTTTGAATGCAAAAATTGCTTCGCTTGAAAAAGAAATTGCAGCAGCTGGCGGTGCAGAAACTGCAAAGTCAATACTTGTTGCAGTAACACCTCTTGCTACGCAAGATTTTACGCATTATATTGAACTACAAGGAAAGGTAGAATCTGAAAGCGTTTCTTTTGTAACCCCTCGCGCAGGTGGTGGTCAAGTAAAAGCCTTATTTGTAAAAAGAGGAGACATGGTTAGAAAAGGTCAATTAATACTACAATTAGACAATAGCTTAATTAAGCAAAGCGCAGCTGCAGCTGCACAAAATATTGAAACTATAAAATCTCAGGCTGCTTTAGCTAAAACTGGTGTATGAGAAACAAAAGAATTTATGGGAACAAAATATTGGAAGTGAAATGCAGTTATTAACTGCTAAAACCAATGCAGAAGCCTTGGCTAGTCAGTTAAAAGCGGCTACAGAGCAATTAGGTATGGTGCGTGATCAATTGGCTTATACAAGCGTACATAGTGATGTGGATGGTGTGGCAGAGGAAGTGAATGTGAAAGTGGGCGATTTATTTCATGGGCCCTGGTCAAATCAAAATTGTAAATACCTCTCGTTTAAAGTTAACAACGATGATACCTGAGAATTATGCAGGTAAAGTAAAAGTAGGTACAGAAACAAGTTTAAACTTTCCAGATATTCAAAAAATAATTGATGCTAAAATTTCAGTCGTAGGTAATGTGATTGACCCATTAAGCAGAAGCTTTTATATAGAAGCTAAATTACCTGTTGATAAAAATTTCCGCCCGAACCAATTAGTACAAGTTAAAATTAAAGACTACGAAAAAAAGAATGCCATTAGCGCTCCTATTAATTTATTACAAAATGATGAAAAGGGTAAGTTTATTTATGTAGCTGTTATGGAGAATGGAAAATTGCTGGCACGTAAAAAAGCAGTAACGGTTGGACAATACTATGGCAATAACATTGAAATTGTAGCAGGCTTAGTAGCAGGTGATAATGTGATTACAGAAGGGTATCAGACCTTATTTGATGGCCAAAACATTACCACTTCAGATAAATAATTAAAAAATTAAAGCATTAATAGATTCTTATGTCGACATTAAAAAATATAAAAGAAAAGTTCAAGGAGTTTAAACCCACTTCTTGGGCTATTACCAATAAGACCACTATTTATTTAGTGATGTTGTTTCTTAGCCTTGGGGGTATTTATCAATTCCTTACACTTCCTAAAGAGAATTTTCCAGAAGTAGTGATTCCTAATATATTCGTGCAAACGGTGTATGTAGGTAACTCTCCTAAGGATATAGAAAACTTAGTAACGCGCCCTATTGAAAAACAAATTAAGAGTATTAGTGGTGTAAAAATTAGCAAATTTACTTCTACTTCTCAACAAGATTTTTCAGCGATTACCGTAGAGTTTAGCACAGATGTAAAACCAGAAATAGCCTTACAAAAAGTGAAAGACGCGGTGGACAAAGCCAAGTCGGACCTGCCTAATGATTTAACACAACAGCCTAGGGTCATTGAATTAAATATCAGTGACATGCCTATTATGTATGTGAACATTAGTGGTAATTATAGTCCCGTTCAATTAAAGAAATATGCAGACGATTTAAAAGATAAATTAGAAAGCATTTCGCAAGTGAATAGAATTGATTTAGTGGGTGCGCCAGAAAGAGAATTTCAAATTAATGTAGATAATTATAGAATGCAAAGTTCGGGTATCACTTTTGATGATGTTAGCGCTGCTATTCAAAGAGAGAACCTTGATTTATCGGGTGGTTTATTAGAAGTAGGTACGATGAATCGTAACCTGCAATTAAAGGGTCAATTAAAAAATGCAAATGATATTGCTAATATTATTGTGCGTAATTCAAATGGTGCACCTATTTATTTAAGAGATGTAGCTTCTATTAAAGATACAGTGAAGAAGAATGAAAGCTATGCACGTTTAAATGGTAAGAATGTACTTACATTAAATATTGTTAAGCGTAATGGTGAAAACTTAATTGTTACTACCGATGCGGTGAAGAAAATTGTAGCAGAAGCAATTGCCAATGATTTACCCAAAGATGTAAATCTGGTTATTTCAGGTGATCAAAGTATTAGAACTAAAAGTTCTTTTACAGATTTAGTCAACTCCATTGTCATTGGATTTATTTTAGTACTAGTAGTATTAATGTTCTTTATGGGTGTAACCAATGCCTTCTTTGTGGCCTTGTCTGTACCATTGAGTATGTTTGTGGCCTTTGTATTGTTACCAGCTGGGGATGTATTAGTGGGCTCGCATATTACTTTAAACTTCATGGTTTTATTTGCCCTATTATTTGGACTGGGTATTATTGTAGATGATGCTATTGTGGTCATAGAAAACACACACCGTATTTTTGTGCAAGGCAAAGGAAAATTAACAGCTACTACTTCCGCTAAAATGGCGGCAGGTGAAGTTTTTGTTCCTGTATTAGCAGGTACCATTACTACCTTAGCACCTTTCTTCCCTTTATTATTCTGGCCTGGCATTATTGGTAAGTTTATGATTTACCTACCAGCTATGTTAATATTTACATTAGCCGCTTCATTAGTAGTGGCCTTTATCATGAACCCTGTATTTGCAGTAGACTTCATGAACCATGAAGAAGTAAAATCAGACGAGCCTAAATCGGCTATGTTTAAGAAAAAAGGTTTCTGGATTCCTATTGCAATAGGTATTTTATTAGACTTCATGGGCTTTACCTTCTTAGGTAATTTATTGATCTTCTTTATGATTTTAATGGTGGCCAATAAATATTTTATTGCCGATTTAATTGAGAAATTTCAAACCCGCACCCTACCTAAATTAATGGAGGCCTATGAAAGAATCTTACGTCGTGCTTTAAATGGTTGGAGACCGGTTAAATTATTAATAGGCACTTTTGTATTATTAATATTCTCTTTCGTGTTTTTTGGTATTAATATTAGTACAGGTAGAGTGGGTATTGAATTTTTCCCCAAGGGAGATCCTAACCAAGTATATGTGTATTTAAAATTACCAGTGGGTACTAAAGTAAACTATACCGATTCTATTACTAAAGTAGTAGAACAAAAAGTAGCCAAGGCTTTGGAAATGGACAATAATAAAAAGAATCCACTGGTAGAAAGTATTATTAGCAATGTGGCGGTAGGTGCAGGAGATCCTATGCGTGGCGATAGAAGTGCAAGATCTGAATTGGGACGTGTGCAAATTAACTTTGTGGAATATGAAAAGCGTGATGGTAAATCAACAGAACCTTATTTAGATGCGATTCGTGCAGAAATGAAAGGTATTCCTGGTGCTGAATTTACGGTTACACAAGAATCAAATGGTCCTCCTACAGAACCACCAGTGAATATAGAAATTCAAGGAGATGATTTTGATAAATTGGTTAAAACATCGGTGGGTTTAAAAAATTATTTAGACGCTGCGCAAATTCCAGGTATTGATGGATTAAAGATGGATGTAGATTTAGTCAATCCTGAATTAACCTTAACCATTGATAGAGACCGTGCTTTAATTGCAGGAGTAAGTAGTGCACAAGTAGGCATGCAAATTCGTACCGCCTTGTTTGGTAAAGAAGTTTCTAAAATTAAAGATGGTAAGGATGAATATAAAATTCAATTAAGAAACGAAGAATTACAAAGAAATAATTTAGTAGATTTATTGAACATGCGTTTATCTTTTAGAGATATGGCTGCAGGAGGAATGGTTAAAAATATTCCTATTAGCTCACTTGTAAAAGTAGAACCTACGAATACCTTTGGTAGCATTAATAGAAAAAATCAAAAAAGATTAATTCAATTAAGATCGAATGTTCAAACAGACCAAGGTTATAATCCTACTGCAGTGAATGCTGTTATCGCTCAATACATTGGTAATTTTAAAGGTATTTCTGAAGGCGTGACTGTTAAACAAACAGGTGAGAACGAACAACAATTAGAAACAGTAGCGTTTTTAGGAAAAGCCTTGGTGATTGCATTAATGTTAATCTTATTTACCTTGGTATTACAGTTCAACTCTATTTCTAAATCGGTGATTATCTTAACAGAAATTTTATTTAGTATTATAGGTGTGCTTTTAGGCTTCTCTATATTTGGAATGAAAGTATCTGGGGTAATGACAGGCTTAGGTATTGTAGGGCTTGCAGGTATTGTGGTGAAAAATGGAATACTAGTGATTGAATTTGCCGATGAGTTAAGATCAAGAGGTTATAAAACAAGAGAGGCCGTTATTCAAGCAGGGAAGACAAGAATTATTCCTGTACTATTAACAGCCCTTGCAGCTATTCTTAGGTTTCTTACCTATTGCCATTGGATTCAATATCAATTTCGTGACTTTATTTAGCGAGTTAAATCCACATATTTTCTTTGGAGGTGATAACGTTGCTTTCTGGAAGCCATTAAGTTGGACCATTATTTATGGATTGGCCTTTGCCTTTTTCATGACCTTATTCATTGTACCTGCTATGTATATTATTGCAGAGCGTTTACGCCGCCCCATGCGTCGTCATTTTGGTGGTAAGTGGATTAGCATATTAGGTATTCCTCCATTAACCTTTATTTTTATTCCTTTAATGTTTATTACAACATTTATACATAGAAGGAATCAAAAAAGAAGAATGACAAACAATAATGCGAATGGTGATGAAACCATCAATGGTTCTTGGTATTAGTTTAATTACTTGGAACTAAAACAATAAATAATTAGTTAAATTATTAGATAATTATTTGAATACAAAAAACCAGCTTTTGAAAAAGAGCTGGTTTTTTTATGCATAGTTATTGATAAGTAAGTTTTATACTACTAATTGAGTCCCGTCTTCAATACTAGTAATATACATAGCTAATTCTTTATGCATTACTTGGGTATAGCGCGCAGTAAGCGCTTTTGTAATTTCTTCTACAGCTGTTGTTTTAATAATATTAATAGTGCAGCCACCAAAGCCCCCTCCCATCATTCTAGCACCCAATACATTTTCATTATTGGATACAGCTTCGACTAAAAAGTCTAATTCAGAACAGCTTACTTCATATAATTTGGATAATCCTTCATGGGTCTCAAACATTTTTTTTCCAAAGGCCTGCATATCGCCCTTCGCTAAGTCCTGCACTGCTAATTGCACACGCTTAATTTCTTCCACTACATATTTACATCTTTGATATATTTTAGTAGTATTTAAACTAGTATTAGATGCCATACAGGCTTCTACTTGTTCCATACTTATATCTCTGAACGTTTTTACAGTAGGATATTTTTCTTGAATTATTTTTAATCCCTGCTCACACTCTAAGCGGCGGGTATTGTATTCGGAAGAGGCAAGTGCATGTTTAATTTGAGTATCGAATAAAACAATACTATAGTCTTTTAATTCAATGGGGTAATAAGTGATAAGCTAAGCTATCACAATCTAATAAAATGGCTTTGTTTTTTTGACCATGTAAACTTGCAAACATATCCATTATACCACAATGCACACCTGCGAATTTATGTTCTGCACTTTGTGCCATCAAGGCCATTTGCATTTTACTAAGTGATAAATTGTATAATTCATTAATTGCAAATAATACCGCGCACTCCACAGCAGCAGAGCTTGAAAGGCCAGCGCCTAATGGAATATTGCCTTGTATACAAATATCAAAGCCTGCAGCTAGGTTTATCTCATTAGTAGCTAGAACTAAAGTTAATTACTTTAGTGCCGTTTAAATTATTATTAGCAGATTACTATATTGTAAATACCTGATCTACTACCCCAATAATGTAATTAACCCATGCTGTAGCATGAGGCTGTAAATTATGCATAGGTACTATGATGGTTTCTCCTAAATCCAAGGCTACCATATGTATGGCACCATCAGTTCTTTTAGCAATAGCTACTTCAATATATTTATCAATGGCAGCGGGTAGTACAAAGCCATGGTTATAATCGATATGTTCTCCAATTAAATTTATTCGTCCAGGTGATTTTACTACTAAACTAGGGTGCTGATTAAAATGATTTGAAAAATTGACTGCGAATAGCTAACATAAAATAAAAGGTTTTATGTTAATTTATAATTTTTGTAAACAAGCAGCAGCGGCTTCAAGTGTAGATTCTTTTTTGGCAAAGCAAAGTCTTATGACTTTGTTATCGGTGGCATTATGATAAAAAGCAGACATAGGTATGACTGCCACTCCATAATCCTTCACTAATTTTTCTGCAAATACTTTATCAGACTCATTCGATATACCAGCATAACTATAGGATTCAAAATAAGAACCAGAAGAAGGAATATACTTCAAAGGAGTGCTTGCTAATAATTTTCTTAAGTGGTCTCTTTTAGCTTGATATAAATTACCTAAGCCTAAATAAGCTTCTTTGTCTAACATATATTTAGCAATACCTAATTGCTTAGGTGTATCACAGCTAAAGGCATTGAACTGATGTACTTTTCTGATATTCTTTCATTAAATTTTCTGGAGCCACACAGTAGCCTAGCTTCCAGCCTGTGCAGTGATAGGTTTTACCTAAAGAAAAACAAACAAAACTGCGTGCAAATAATTCAGGATACTTAATGACCGACTCATGTTTTTTATCATCATAAATTAAATGCTCGTATACTTCATCACTAATTAAGTATAAATTATTGGAAACCACTATTTCTTGTAATTGTAAAATATCCTCCTTGGTCATAACCATCCCAGTTGGATTATGCGGCGTATTGATTAAAATAGCCTTTGTCTTTTTGGTAATAGCTGCCTTTAAGGTATCCCAAGGAATACTATAATTCGGATAAGTCAAAGCAATGGGTACCACTACCCCTCCGTTAAATGTAATATTGGGAATATAACTATCATAGGCAGGTTCAAAAATTATCACTTCATCACCTGGTTGAATAATGGTAGAAAAAGCAGTGAAGATTGCATAGGTACCGCCCGGTGTAACTGTAATTTCCGTTTCTGGGTTAATAGTAGTTCCGTATAAAGTATTGATTTTCTCCGATAGCCTTTCTCTTAAAACTGGTACCCCATTGGTATGCGCATATTGATTCCCACCGGCTTTCATGGCCTCAGTGACACAATCAATAAGTGTTTCACTCATAGGAAAATCGGGAAAGCCTTGACCTAAATTAATGGCATTATGCTTTAGCGCCAATTGGCTCATAACTGTAAAAATACTAGTGCCAATATGGGGAAGCTTTGACTGCATGTAGACTTTAAAATGTCAGTTGATTAGATAAACGCTTTAATTCGATCTCAGCAATTTTTGCATTGAAACGCAAGCTCACTAATCTAAATCCGGCGGTTTCAAAACTTTGTTGTGCTTGTTTTACATCTACCATGGTAGCTTGGCCTAACTGATATTTTTGCATCACTAAATCCAATAAGGATTGTGACATTTCAAAATTTTGTATTTCAATAGGCGTTTGCTTTAAACTATTTTTATAACTCTGATAAGTTTTAAATAATTCAGTAGTTAAATTCTGCTCTGTATTTTGCAATTGAATTTTTGCAGTATTGGTATTGATTGCAGCATTTTTAATGGCACGTTTATTGGCGCCACCATTATAAATGGGTATACTTAAGTTCACACCTAAAAATGGACCATAACTTTCATTCAATAATATAAAACCAGCTGCAGACTTATTGCTATTGTAATTAAAGCCTGTACTCGCTCTCAGGGTTGGATAAGTTAAAGATTTGGTTTCCTTTTCTAAAAACTGATTGATATTAATTAATTGTTGTGCTGATTGTAATAAAGGATGATTTTTCATTTTCTCCTCCACTACTGATAGCATAATTTTATCATCTATTTTAATACTATCATTAATTACTAACAGGAGTAGTAGCTGGCATTACAATCGTATTTAACAAATCGGCCTTGACTTGATCAATAATTAATAATTGGTTTTGTTTAGCTTGTAATAAAGCATTTAAATCTATATTGGATTGTAAAAGATCGGTTTGATTGGCAACGCCTATTTCTTGTCTTGTTTTTACAATGTCTAATCGTTGTTGACTGGCTTCAATTGATTTTTCTATAGTCTTTAAAAATGCTTGTTGACGAACAACATTATAATACTGCTGCATCACCGTTGAAATAGTATTCAACAATTGTGATTCAAGTAAAAACTTGTTTTGTGTTTGCAAACTTTCTAGTCGGCTTTTGGTTGCCTGCACTCTATAGCCATTAAATAGTAGCATACTAGCGTTCAAGCCATTATTTAAAGTACTACCATCAACACCATTACGCGATGTGTTTCTGTTTGCATCTGGAAATGTTTGATTGATGGTGGTTAATGTATTGTTGTTGGAACTGTTATTGGTAATGGTGGGTAAGCCCCCTGCCACGCCAAAATTGTTATTGTTTTTTGCAATGGCTAAATTATTCTCCACCAATTGAATATCATAACTGTTTTTTAAAGCAGTTTGAATGGCTTCGTTTAAGCTTAAATTTTTTTGTGCAGTAGCATTTGTAGTAGCAAGCGCTACGAAACAAAGAATAAGAAATAAAGAAGTTAATTTTTGCATACTTTAAAATTAAGATAGCGAACTAGAAACGCAAGAAAAATTACATCAGTGGTTGAATAATAGAATCTTTTGACCCCTACTAGCCCACTAATGTGCCTATAGCTGCTCCTTGCACTACTTTTAATAAGTTTCCAGGCTGGTTCATGTCAAAAACAATAATAGGTAATTTATTTTCCATGCATAAAGTGAATGCAGTAGTATCCATTACTTTTAAGTTCTTTGATATACATTCTTGGAAGCTAATTTTTTCAAACTTTACAGCGGCAGGGTTTTTCTCAGGGTCGCTGTCATAGATACCATCCACACGGGTTCCTTTTAAAATAACATCTGCCTTCATTTCAATAGCACGCAGTGAACCTGCGGTATCGGTTGTGAAATAAGGATTACCTGTACCTGCACCAAATATTACCACACGTCCTTTTTCTAAATGACGAAGTGCTTTACGGCGAATATAAGGTTCCGCCACTTGCTCCATTACAATAGCCGATTGTAAACGTGTATATACTCCAATTTTTTCTAACATAGCTTGAATGGCCATGGCATTAATCACAGTGGCTAGCATTCCCATATAATCTCCATGTGCACGCTCGATGCCGCTATCGGCTTCATTCATACCTCTATATATATTACCTCCACCAATAACAATGGCTACTTGTACACCTAGCTCTACTACTTGCTTAATTTCATTGGCATATTGCTCAATAATTTTAGGATCAAAGGGGTCTCCCGTTTTTTGATTTCCTAATAATGCCTCTCCTGATAATTTCAATAATACACGCTTGTATTTTGGCAACATAGTTCTACTTATTTTGTACTTGCAAGATAAGAATTTTGGGGCAACAAAAAAGGGTCCCAATTGCTTGGGACCCTGTATATTTCATTAGAATATTGAATTTTTTATTCTTATCCCAAAGCAACACGCTTGAATTCAGTCACTTTCAATGCACCATCAACCGACTTTATATACTCACCCACTGTTTTACCGCCGTCTTTTACAAAGGCTTGCGCTAATAAGGTTTGCTCTTTAAAGAAAGCGTTAATCTTACCTTCTGCAATCTTTGCAATCATTTCTTCTGGTTTGCCAGCCATTTTAGGATCTTCTTTCATGGTATCAATAATGATAGCACGCTCACGAGCAACTGTTTCAGCAGGAACTGATTCAGGATCTACGGCCACTGGATTCATAGCAGCAATTTGCATAGCTAAGTCTTTACCTACTTCAGCAGCTTCAGCACTTAAACCTACTAATACACCCATTCTGTAAGAACCATGTATATAAGAGGCTACATAAGCAGCCTCTACTCTTTCAAATTTAGCCACACCAATTTTTTCACCGATTGAAGCTAATTTATCATTAATCATGTCAGACACTTTAGTGCCATTCACGCTTACTTCATTTAATTCAGCAGCAGATTTTACATTGTTCGCTACTGCAGCATCTGCAATAACTTGTGCAAAGGCTACGAATTCAGCATTCTTAGAAACGAAATCTGTTTCACAAGAAATACAAACTACAAAACCTGTTTTATGATCGGCAGAAGTTTGTGCAATAATTACACCTTCTTTTGCTTCACGGTCGCTACGCTTAGCCGCCACTTTTTGACCTTGCTTACGCAACCAATCAATAGCTGCTTCAAAATCGTTATTGGTTTCTGTTAATGCTTTTCTGCAATCCATCATACCAGCACCTGTAGCTTGACGTAATTTATTAATGTCAGTAGCTGTTATTGTACTCATAAAAATATATTTTAAAATAAGATTGTTAAAAAATGGGATACGGCTTCGTATCGAAAAAAACAATTGGGTCATTAGTATCCCAAGGACACCAATAACCCAATTGGTTAATATTTATTTACCTGCTGGGCGACGTGTACTTTGAATACGACGCTTAGGTGCACCTGGAGCTGTTGGAGCAGCACCCGCACCACGCTTACCTCTTCCACCTTCAGCGTTTGCTTCGGCTTCCATACGTTTTGCTTTTGCTTCGTTTTCATTGTTGCCTTCTTCAGTTTCGCCTTCGTCATCTTTAGAAGCTTGACGCTCTGCTAAACCTTCTGCGATGGCAGCAGTAATATAGTTAGTAATAATAGCGATAGATTTTGTTGCATCATCATTTGCAGGAATAGAAAAATCTACTTTGTTTGGATCACAGTTAGTATCTACCATACCAAATGTTTGAATACCTAAACGCTTAGCTTCTGCTAAGTGCAATATGCTCATGTCCGATGTCTACTAAGAATAAAGCGGCTGGTAAACGACCCAATTGAGCGATACCACCTAATACTTTTTCCATTTTATCTTTATCACGACCTAATGTTAAACGCTCTTTTTTAGTTAAGCTTTCAGCACTTCCGTCTGCTCAACATTTTTTCAATGCTTTGCATTTTCTTTACGCTCTTACGAACTGTATTGAAATTAGTTAACATACCACCTAACCAACGCTCTGTAGCGTAAGGCATGTTTACTTTTTTAGCACACTCACTTACAATTTCTTTCGCTTGCTTTTTAGTAGCTACGAACATGATCTTCTTACCACTTTTAGCAATTTGCTTTAAAGCAGCAGCAGTTTCTTGTAAATGATCAACTGTTTTATTTAAGTCGATAATATGTATTCCTTTTTTCTCTGCGAAAATATAAGGTAACATTTTAGGGTTCCACTTCTTCTTAAGGTGACCAAAGTGTACGCCGGCCTCCAGTAAGTTGCTGTTGTAAGTGAAGTGTTATTTTCCATTTGTATAATTTGTTATAATGAATTAATGTTAAGGTTGTTGGATTAACGTTTGCTGAACTGGAAGCTTCTACGTGCTTTCTTATGTCCGAATTTCTTACGCTCAACGCTACGAGAGTCACGCGTTAATTGTCCAGCTGCTTTTAAAGCAGGACGTAATTCAGGATTTAGTTCTATTAATACGCGCGCAATACCTAATTTGGCTGCTTCGGCTTGGCCTTTTAAACCACCACCTTGTGCGTTTATTACGATATCGTATTTACCAAGTGATTCCGCTAATTTTAAAGGAGCTTCTACTTGATTTTGTAAATACACTAAAGGAAAATAGTGTTTGTAATCTTTGTCGTTCACGGTAATTTTTCCACTACCCTTACTAACAAAGACGCGTGTTACTGCTTCCTTACGACGACCAACTGCATTTGTTTGCTTTTCCATTTATTTATATTTGGAATTAATTAAAATTTAAATTCTTTAGGTTGTTGTGCAGTATGAGGGTGTTTGTCACCAGCATATACAAACAATTTCTTAACCATCTTACGTCCTAAACGATTTTTAGGTAACATACCTTTAACCGCTCTTTCCATAATTACTTCTGGACGACGCTTGATTAAATCTTCAGCAGCTTCTTCTTTCTTACCACCTGGGTAACCAGAATAGTTTAAGTATTGTTTGTCGTGGAATTTGTTTCCAGTCAACTTTACTTTTTCTGCATTAATGATAATTACATAATCTCCGCAATCAACGTGCGGTGTGTAATAAGCTTTGTTCTTACCACGTAGAACAGCTGCGATTTTTGAAGCAATACGTCCTACGGTTTGATTAGTACCATCAACAATGTACCAGCCATGTTGAACGGTAGCCGCGTTGGCGTGCTTCGTGGTGAAATGTAGTTTACTCATAATTCTTTGTTTTAATGAGGCTGCGCTATCCCGTCAGCCATAAAATATCCCTTTTTATAAGGGAGGGCGAAGGTAAGGGGGGATTTTGTCTTTTCCCAATAATTTGAGCTTTGTTTTTATATCGCATCTTTGTAACTAATTGATTATCAATAATAATTTTGTATCATAAAATACTTGATACTAAATAGGTACTGAAAATCAGGCAGTTATAAATAGAATGGGGGTCATTCCATTAAAGTTTTGAGTATGGATTAATCGGTTTTTGGCAATTCTAGCCTATTTTTAAGCAGATTCTTAGAAAAGGGACATTATATATATGTATCAAAAATTTCAAGCCACACAAATTTTTACTGGAACCGAGCTTTTGGAGGACCAGCTGGTTTTAATCACCCAAAAGGATGGGACCATTGAAGCCTTGGTAGGGATTGAAGAAGCGGGGGAAGACATTCAAAGTTTTGAAGGAATTATTAGTCCCGGTTTTGTAAATGCACATTGCCATTTGGAACTATCACATATGAAGGGCATGATTCCTGCGCATTCAGGATTGCAAGAATTTGTAAAACAAATTGTGGGTTTAAGAAAAGTAGAGGATGGAATTATTCAAGATGCTATTATTTCGGCTGAAAATGAAATGTATAATAATGGAATTGTAGCAGTGGGAGATATTTGCAATACAGTTGATACACTTAGTATAAAACAAAAACACAAACTAGCTTATTATAGTTTTGTGGAGTTGTATGATTTAGATCCAACACGTGCTGATGATAAAATAAATGCGGGATTAAAAATACAAGAAGCATTTGAACAAAATTGTGTTCGTGCCTCACTAGTACCTCATGCACCTTATTCGGTAAGTTTTAATTTATGGAAATTACTATCCAATTATTTTGGTGCGCATACTATTACGATGCACAATCAAGAAACGATGGATGAAAATGAATTCTTTGAAAAAAAATCGGGTTCCTTTTTAGGTATGTATGAAAGAACAAAAGTATCGCTTGATTTTTTTGAAGCCACAGGACTCAGTAGTTTGCAATCGGTGCTACCTTATTTTAAAAAAGCAGCTAGAAGTATTTTAGTGCATAATAGTTTTACCAGTGCTTCGGATATTAAAGCTGTTCAAAAAGAAATGCCCAATAGCTTTTGGTGCTTATGTCCCAATGCGAACCAGTATATTGAAAAAACCATGCCACCCATTGAATTATTGCGTGCAAATGGGGCTGAGATAGTCATAGGTACCGATAGCTATGCCTCTAATTGGTCTTTAAATATATTGGATGAATTAAAAACTATACAAAAACATAATCCTTCTATTCCAGTTTCAGAAATGCTGGGCTGGGCGACTATTAATGGTGCACGTGCTTTACAAATGGAAAAAGGCCTGGGAAGTTTTGAAAAAGGAAAAAAACCAGGGGTTGTTTTAATAGAAGGCGTAAATTCAAATGGTCAATTAGAAAACAAAAGTATTTCCAAAAGAATTATTTAAATTGAGTTATTAAATTTTCAAGTATGAACGATTCATTAACAAGGGCTGCTTTTTTACAAAAAACATCGCTGGCGAGTGCTGCTTTATTATTAAGTAATTTGGAATTGTTTGCGGCATCAGAAGAAAAAATAATTAAAGTAGCCATTATTGGATGTGGAAGTGTAAGCAATAGATATATTGTTCATTTACAAAGTTCTCCTTTGGTTAAAATTGTGAGTCTTTGTGATATTAAACAAGATAGGGCAGAGGCACAAAATAAAAAATACAATATTGGCGCAAGTACTTATAATAATATTAATGCCTTATTAAAAGGCAATACTTTTGATTTAATGTTGACATTGACCGATATGCAAATGCATGGTGCCTTAAATAAAATTGCGCTTCAAGCAGGTAAGCATGTGTGGAGTGAAAAACCTTTGGCGAATACCTATGCAGAAGGAAAGGCATTAGTAGACTTTGCGAAATTAAAAGGAGTAAGAATTTGGGGAGCACCTGCAGTAGTGACTAGCCCGCAGTTTGAATTTATGAGTAAAACTATTCAGGCAGGAAAGCTTGGGAAACTAGCCAGTGCACATGGACAGTATGGACATACGGGTCCTACTTGGTCTTCTTTTTTTTATGAACCATTAGGTGGCAGCATGCCCGATTTAGGGGTGTATAATATGGCTACACTTACTGGATTATTAGGCCCTGCGAAATCGGTGATGGCCATGACCAGTATTGTAAATAAAGAAAGAGAGATAGATGAAAAAGGAATAGTGAAAGTGAAAGAAGAAGACAACGCCCATATATTATTAGAACATGATAATGGAGTGATAAGCCATATCATGTGTGGATTTAATTATTTTGACCCCTTTGGACATGAAGCCAAAAACCAAACCTTGCATAGCATTCAAATTTTTGGAGACAAGGGTAATATGCGATTGATTGGATATGATTGGGAACCTAAAAGTGTTGTCTTAGATAATTCTTGGACCGAAGCGCCTCAGGTACTTCAAAAAGATGACGGCGGCTATCAGTGGCAGGAAGGTGCTACTAGCATAGCAGCTGCATTATCTAAAAATATAGAGCCGCGCATTAATGTGCTACATTCTTTACATGTGCTTGAAATTATAGAAGCTGCCAGAAAATCATCTAAAGAAGGAGTGAAGGTTAAACTAGTAAGTAGTTTTCCTTTCCCGATGGTATAGTGTCCCGATGGTATAGTATCCTAAAATAAATTAGGATAGTCAGTAATAATTCCATCCACCTTCAATTCTATCAAAGCATTTATTTCTTCTTTGGTATTCACCGTCCAAGGAATGACCTGAATATTTTTTTGATGGCAATAATCTATCATAGCCTTGTTTACATATTTATATTCTGGACTATAAATAGTAGGCTGAAAACCTAGTAGCGCTATTTGCTTTTCAGCATTAGCACAATCTGCACCAAATACTAAATAAGCAGTTTTAATGTTGGGATATTTTTCATGCAGCACACGCAGTGGTCTTAGATCAAAACTTTGTAAACTTGTTCTATCTAAAATATTTTTCTTTTGTAAAATATTTACCACTAATTCTACAAACTCATCGGGAGCCGGATGTTCAGTACCATCTTTACCCTCCACCGATTTTATCTCAATATTATAATTCATTTTTCTTCCTATAGTCTTTGACTTAGTTTCTACGCTATCTATTAAACTACTAAGTGTTGGAATAGATGCCGCTAATTTTTTTTGACCCGTAAAACCAGGATGTATTTTTAAACCCACATCATATTTTTCTAAAGCAGCATAATCCATTTGATAAATAATATTTTTATTTATTTCGCTTGCTTTAATAAAACTTCCATCGGGCTTGGTGGTAATTAAAGGATTTAAAATAGGATCATGTGAAACCACTACTTGTTTGTCCTTGGTAATGGCTAAGTCCATTTCAAGGGTAGTTACAACGGCATTGTCCATCACCGATAACATGGCCACAATAGTATTTTCGGGCATTAGGCCTCTGCCTCCACGGTGCGCTTGATAATCCATTTTAATTTTTTTAATGGTAGTGGGCTGAATGATGGAACAACTGGTAAATGTTCCAAGCATTAAAACAACTGCGATGATGAGGTTAAATTTCATAAGCTATATTACGACAAAGCTATCTAATTTTCGTAGCTTGTAGTATTAAATGCTCTTTATGTCTTTCCCAATTTTATTCGGCATTATTGCTATTTTAATTATTATGTGGCGCAGACATCGTAATAGTAGAAATAACGATTAAATACTCACTTCAGCACTTCTTGTAGTATGGGTAATGATTTTATGTCGCTGAATTTTTTATAATGCCAGCTTAAGGATAACTGAAACAGTTCCAATATTTTTTTTCTTTGTGTGCCGCTTAAAACGATAGTGTCTAAATCGTTGTAAAATTGTACTTGTAAAAAACTAGAGGCCGTTTGTGCTTCTGCGCCTTCTAAAAAATAAGGATGTGCGGGTACCTTTTCAACAAACTGTCCTTCTCGCACATCTAATACAGGAGTGCTAGCGACTATATTTTCCTTGTAAGCCAAAGCCCATATTTTGACTTAAATGAATTAAAAAATAAATAGGCAGATTACCCACTAAACTAGGACCGCCTTTATCTAATTGTTTAAAAGTATCTTCTATTAAATAAAATAATTCCGGATGTGGTTCGGGTTGCATGGTTTGTTGCAAGACTTCTACAATATAGGTAGCCACTGCATTGCGTAGTACATCGGAATATACATTTTGATACACAAAATCCCAACTCACGTCTTTCACCATTTGCAATTGCTTCATAGGTGAATGATATACTTCCATTTGTAAAATAGCTGCGGGCTGATAAAACACACCCTTGTTCGCGCCTTTTTTACTCGTGACCCTAACTCCTTTCACCATGTATTGTTGCACACCAAAAAGTTCGGTATAGGCCGTTAGGATAATACTCGTATCACCATATTTTGTGACGCGTAAAACAATACCCTTGGTGTTATGTAACATAATTAATTATCAGACACTCTTAAACTGTTGCAAAAAGCGCAAGTCGTTTTGAGAGTATAAACGTAAATCGTTTACTTGGTATTTTAATTGCGCAATTCTTTCTACGCCCATACCAAATGCAAAGCCAGTATACTTTTCAGGATCGATGTCAAAGTTTTTTAACACATTCGGATGCACCATGCCACTGCCTAAAATTTCTACCCATCCTGTATGCTTGCAAATATTACATCCTTTACCACTACATATTTGACAACTAATATCCATCTCTGCACTAGGTTCTGTAAAAGGAAAATAACTTGGACGGAATCTTACTTTCACATCCTTGCCAAACATTTCTTGTACGAAAAAATAAAGTGTTTGTTTTAAATCTGCAAAGCTTACATTTTCATCAATGTATAAACCTTCTACTTGATGAAAAAAACAATGTGCTCTTGCTGAAATAGTTTCATTACGGTACACGCGTCCCGGACAAATTACACGAATAGGTGGTTTCTGCGTTTCCATCACTCTTGCTTGTACACTGGATGTATGTGTTCTTAATAACCAAGAAGCATTCTCTTCCGTGGCTTCTTGTACATAAAAAGTATCCTGCATATCACGCGCTGGATGATCTGCTGGTAAATTCATCGCACCGAAATTATGCCAATCATCTTCTATCTCTGGTCCTTCTGCAACAGCGAATCCTAATCTTTTAAAAATAGAAACCATTTGATTGCGCACTAAATTCAAAGGATGTCTTGTGCCAACTGTAAATTCATCGCCCGGTAAACTTGTATCAATAGAGGTATCTAATGTGCTGGTATCTCCTAAGGCAGCTACTAATATTTCTAATTTTTCTTCGGCGGCTACCTTAAAAGCATTTAGGATTTGACCGAATTCCTTTTTCTGCTCATTAGACACCGATTTCATCTCGCCCATCATATTTTTCACCAAACCTTTGGTTCCCAAGTATTTAATTCGGAAAGCTTCCACCTCGGCACTGGTCGTAGCCACGGTGTTTTGGATTTCTTGAGTGATGGTTTGTATTTGTTGTATCAGTGCCTCCATGGTACGAAGATAAAATAAATCCTTACATTTGTTACTCGAGAAGTAATAAATACATGGAATACAATACAGCAAGAAGCTTAATGGGGATGAAAGAGTACGGACGTCACGTGCAAAAGATGGTGGATCATTTGATGACCATTGAAGATCGTGCCAAAAGACTAGAGCAGGCGCAGGTAGTCATTGAACTAATGGGCTTTTTGAACCCTCAGCTAAAGAATATCGAAGACTACAAGCATAAATTATGGGATCACCTGTTTTTTATGAGCAATTTCCAATTAGATGTGGACAGCCCTTATCCTATTCCTACTAAGGAAACCTATAAGCAGAAGCCCGATCCTATTCCTTATCCTAAGCGTAAAATTAAATATGCCCATTTAGGTAAAAACCTAGAATTAGTCATTGATAAAGCGATGGCAGAACAAGACCAAGAGAAAAAAGCTGGTTTTGCGCACGCTATTGCACATTACATGAAACTCGCTTATAGTAACTGGCATAAAGAATTAGTACAAGATGATACCATTAGAGGAGAGTTAAACGCTATTACTGGTGGTGAACTTGAATTTAGTAATACCCCTTATATCAAACATCGCAATCAAAATTTTGAAAGAGATGAGTACCGTCCAGCAGCTGGTCGTTGGCAGGGTAATCGCAATAATAATAATCGCGGTGGACGCGGACCTAGTGGACCAGGCGGTGGCGGTGGCGGACGCAACAATAATAACCGCAACTTCAAAAAACGTTTTTAATTAAGTTTTGAAATAGTACAATGAGTTCATTCGAAGTCATAGGAGGTAAAGCACTTAAAGGAAGTATTACCCCACAAGGCGCTAAAAACGAAGCCTTACAAATTTTGTCTGCAGTAGTATTAACTGCAGAACCTATTACCATTGCAAATATTCCAGACATTGTTGATGTGAATTTACTAATAGAGTTATTAGACGCAATGGGTGTAAGTATTGAAAAACTAAAGGAAGGTGAATACCGTTTTCAAGCAGATAAAATTGATCCTAGTTATTTAGCCTCTGATGATTTTAAAGCCAAGAGTGGAAGATTACGCGGTAGCATTATGTTAGCAGGTCCCATTTTAGCAAGATTTAAAAAAGCCTACTTACCTAAACCAGGTGGAGATAAAATTGGAAGAAGAAGATTAGACACACATATTATTGGTTTTGAAAAACTAGGCGCTACCTATGCATATGATGATAAGCTGGCATGCTTTACTTTAACAGCAGATAAACTAGTGGGTACTTATATGTTATTAGAAGAGCCTTCTGTAACTGGTACAGCGAATATTTTAATGGCATCCGTATTTGCAGAAGGCATTACTAGTATTTACAATGCAGCCTGCGAGCCTTATCTGCAGCAGCTTTGCTTGCTATTAAATAATATGGGTGCAAAAATTACGGGCATGGGTAGTAATTTATTACGCATTGAAGGAGTGACTAAATTAGGCACTGCCACGCATAGAATTTTACCAGACATGATAGAGATTGGTTCATTTATTGGACTGGCTGCTATGACCAAAAGTGAAATCACTATTAAAAATGCAGGGGTAACACACTTAGGTATTATTCCAGAAAAATTTCGTTTATTAGGAATTGATTTTACTATAAAAGGAGATGATATTTATATTCCGGCTCAAGATATTTATGAGATACAAACTTTTATGGATGGTGGTATCCTAACTATTTATGATAACCCTTGGCCAGGCTTTACACCCGATTTATTAAGTATTATTCTAGTCACTGCTATTCAAGCAAGAGGTAGTGTACTCATACATCAAAAAATGTTTGAGAGCCGTTTGTTTTTTACAGATAAATTAATTGATATGGGGGCACAAATTATTTTGTGTGATCCACACCGTGCCACTGTCATTGGATTAGCGCGTAAACATTCACTCAGAGGTATAACTATGAGTAGTCCTGATATTCGCGCTGGTCAAGCCTTGCTGATTGCAGCACTAAGTGCAGAAGGAAAAAGCACCATTCAAAATATTGAACAAATAGACAGAGGCTATCAAAATATTGATACGCGTTTACAAGCACTAGGTGCACAAATACAAAGAATCTAAAACTTTATAGTTTTATCAAGTCATATAAATAAAGAACCCCGATATTGAAAAATACGGGGTTCTTTATTAGAAAAATTTTATGAACGAACTAGAACTTGGCTGGAGTTCCTAGTATAAAAAAATAGGCGTCGTAATTTTGAAAAAAAGACGCCTATTTTTTACAATCTAATTATTAAAACTTGGCAGGCGTGCCAAGTTTTGGAATACTCTTTTTAATAAAGGCTCTTAGGTGGTCATTGCTAGTCGCTAAATCTTCTTTGCGCAAATACATCATATGTCCACTGCGGTATCCTTCCCAAAACATTCTGTCTTGAATTTTTCCAGCAGGATCCATTTGCCACATATTATATTTAGCATTGAAATAATCACAAGCACCATCGTAATAACCAGATTGTACCAATAAATTTAAATACGGATTTTCCATCATCGCTTGACGTAAGTCATCTCCTGTATTGTTATTGCTGTTATCCCATGGCCCTACTGGACCAAAAATATAATAATTCAAATCTGTCTTATAGCCTAACTCATCTCTTAAATACATATTGATGGCTGGTGTGAATGAATGCTCCCATGACAATAACTCTGCATTGTAATCTGGTCTTTGTCCTGCATTCTTTTTATCCATACCAATATATCTTGAATCCAATCTTCCCACTGTTTTACCTTGATCACGCAATAACTCTTTCCAGAAATAATCAAATGGCACTTCCATATTTTGATCTGCTACTACTGTTTCATTTAAACCTATATAGCCAGCAATTTTTTTCACCATCGCTTTGCGCTTGTCTGCTGCCAATGCCCCGCCTTGTGCTAATGCAGGCATAAGTTCGTTGATTGCAAATGCTTCTACCTCTGGTAAATATTTTTCTAATTCCTTAGACTGATATACTGTATTTAATTTTTTGTGATGCCATGCAGTTGCTGCCATATAAGGAATACGCAATGCGGCACTTGATACTGCATCACGCTTTAATCCAAGATCGGTGGGTGAAACCAATATAACTCCATTTAAAAACATCCAGTGTCTATTCTGTAATTCCAATGACAATCCAGAGACACGATTAGTGCCATAACTTTCTCCAATTAAAAATTTAGGAGAAGCCCATCTTTTTTCTCTTCCAACAAATGTGTTGATCCAGTCTGCTAAATATTTAATGTCTGCAGTCACACCAAAAAACTTTGATCCTGGTGTTGCCTTTTCTAAAATTCTTGAAAAGCCTGTGTTCACTGGGTCTACATAAACAATATCTGCTACGTCTAATAATGACTGTGGATTTTCTTCAAATCCATAGGGTTGAATGGGGTATCCTTCATCATCTATTTTTAATTTTTTAGGCCCTGTATATCCCAAGTGCATCCAAACACTGGCGGTACCTGGTCCACCATTGAATGAAATAACCAAGGGTCTAGTTTCTTTATTGGTTACATCGGTGCGCTCATAGTACACATAAAATAAGCCTGCAACGGCTTTCCCATCTTCATCCCATACCGGCTGCGTACTTGCTGTTACTTTATAAGGTACTTTTTGTCCTTTAATAGTGACTTCCCCTTTATTTTCAGTTTTAGC
Source organism: Chitinophagales bacterium (assembly GCA_964203405.1). Classification (GTDB taxonomy): domain Bacteria; phylum Bacteroidota; class Bacteroidia; order Chitinophagales; family Chitinophagaceae; genus Sediminibacterium. The sequence goes on along the minus strand of CAXNLL010000001.1, from coordinate 1,388,373 downwards.
TTCTAAAGAAAGCTCTCTTTTAAAACTTGGGTTTTTATCTTCCGATTTAGTGGCAGGTTTAGCCCCTGGCACCTCTGCAGGCTTTTGTGCTTGCGCTATAAAGGCTAGTAGCACTAATAAATACGTAAATAGTTGTTTTTGCATAAGGCTATTTTTAGTTTTAATTAATTTTTTCTACTGCTAAATATACATCATAATTAGATTTTTGTTAGCCCTTAGTATAATTATTTATTTAGGTAGTATTTGTGTAATTTAGAGCGAGGAAAAATCTACCTTCTAAACTAATAAGGATGTCCCAAAACCTAGAAAAAGTAATTATTTTAACAGCTCCCTCTGGTGCTGGGAAAACCTCTATTGCTTCTTATTTGTTAAATGAAATGCCGCAGTTGTCTTTTTCTGTATCGGCCACTACTAGGGCGCCAAGAGGCAATGAAAAAGACGGTGTGGAATATCATTTTATTTCCCCTGCCAAATTTGATGCACATATCCATCAAAATGATTTTTTAGAATACGAGATGGTATACGAAGGCATATATTATGGTACGCTGAAATCGGAGTTAACGCGTATTTGGAATCTAGGTAAAACGCCTGTTTTAGATATTGATGTGAAAGGAGCCATTAAAATTCAAAAACAATTAGAGGAAAATTGTTTATCTATTTTTATTATGCCGCCCTCCATTGAAGTATTAAAACAAAGATTAGAAAACAGAAAAACAGAGACTGCAGAAAATATACAAATGCGTTTAGACAAAGCATCCTTTGAAATAAGTTTTAGCAATCAGTTTAATGTCATTATTCAAAATAATGACTTAACTACAGCATGCACTGAAACTAAAAAAGTAATTAGTAATTTTTTAAATAAATAAATATGTCATTACAAGGAAAAACGGTTTTTATCACAGGTGGTAGCAGAGGTATTGGAAAAGCAATGGCTTTAAAACTAGCTGCAGCAGGCGCTAATATTGTGATTGCTGCTAAGTCGGTAGAAGAAGACCCCCGCTTAGGAGGTACTATTTTTACAGCCGCTGCTGAGGTAGAATCCTTAGGGGTAAAGGCTTTAGCCGTGCAAGTAGATATAAGAGACGAAGCACAAATTGCTAATGCGGTGAAATTAACAGTAGAAAAATTTGGAGGCATTGATATACTTATTAATAATGCAAGTGCTATTCAATTAACCGATACTGCGAGCACACCTAGTAAGCGATTTGATTTAATGCATAGCATTAATGTACGTGGTACTTTTTTAATGGTACAACACGCGCTACCTTATTTAAGAAAATCGGCGCATGCACATATTTTAACTTTATCTCCTCCCATTAATTTAGCACCAAAATGGTTAGGACCCCATGTAGCGTATACGATTTCAAAATACGATATGAGTATGATGACCTTGGGTTGGGCAGAAGAATTTAAAGATGATCAATATTGCTTGTAATTCTTTATGGCCTAGAACTACTATAGATACTGCGGCTGTGCGCAATTTATTGGGAGGACAAGCTTTAGCGAATATGAGTAGAACCACCGAAATTATTGCAGATGCAGCACTATATATTTTAAGTAAAGAAAAATTAGCCTACAGTGGAAAATTATTTACCGACGAAGAAGTATTAGCCGCAGAAGGTATCACAGACTTAGCGCATTATTCAGTAGTGCCGGGTGCTAAATTATTTTACGATTTATTTTTATAATATTTTATAAATTATTTTTTATTTCAATTTAAAGAATCAAGTATGAAAAGAATTTTATTAGTAGCATGGGTGTTGATGGGTTTACAAGTAGTAGCGCAGAAGAAAGCTAAACTGGATCCTGCAACACAACAAGTGAATGCAAATAAAGAAGCTGCACTTGCTGCATTAAGTAGTGCCTATGAGGCAGATAAAAAAACGGCTTTACAAATATGGGAATATGCAGAAGTAGGTTATAAAGAAGTAAAGAGTGCTGCACTTCATGTTCAACATTTAAGAGATGCTGGTTTCACCGTTGAAACAGGTGTTGCGGGTATTCCCACTGCATTTTTAGCTACTTATGGTTCAGGCAGTCCTGCCATTGGTATTTTAGCTGAGTATGATGCCTTGCCTGGAATCAATCAATCTACATCTGCTGAAAGAGATCCCATTGTTGGAAAAAATGCTGGACATGCTTGTGGACACCATTTATTTGGAACTGCAAGCGTATCTGCTGGTATTGCCATTAAAGAATTAATGGCTGCTGGTAAATTAAAAGGTACTATTAAAGTTTTTGGAACACCTGCAGAAGAAGGCGGAAGTGGTAAAGTGTTTTTAGTAAGAGCGGGGCTATTCAATAATTTAGATGCGGTGATTCATTGGCATCCTGATGATGTGAATGCGATTACTACAACAAGTGCCTTAGCGAACAAGTCTGCTAAATTTAAATTTTATGGAATCTCAGCGCATGCTGCTGCTGCACCAGACCAAGGCAGATCTTCTTTAGATGCGGTAGAAGCGATGGATAATATGGTAAATATGATGCGTGAACATGTACCACAAGAAACTAGAATTCATTATGTGATCACTAGTGGTGGTAAAGCGCCTAATGTGATTCCTGATTTTGCAGAAGTATATTATTATGTGCGTCATCCAAAACGTAAAGACGTTGTTGAAATTTTTGATAGAGTGGTGAAAGCTGCAGAAGGTGCTGCTTTAGGAACTGGTACAACTATGAAATATGATATCATTGGTGGTACGCACGACTTATTAATTAATAAGACCCTTGCAGAAGCTATGCAAATTAATTTAGAAAAAGTAGGTGGTGTTAGTTACACTGAAGCTGAATTAAACTTTGCCAAAAAATTGCAGACTAGCATTTGTCGGAGCACCAGTAGATCTAGCCACTGCAGGCACTGTAAGGCCAATCTCTTATATTAGTGAAGGCAATAGTGGTTCAACAGATGTGGGTGATGTAAGTTATGCCTTACCTACTGTGGGATTACGCGCAGCGACTTGGGTTCCAGGAACTGCTGCACATAGCTGGCAAGCGGTGGCTGCTGGTGGAACTGAAATTGGTACAAAGGGAATGTTAGTAGCCAGTAAAACAATGGCACTTACCGCCATTGATTTAATGAGTAATCCTGTATTACTTGCAAAAAGCAATGGAAGAGTTTATTAAATCTAAAGGAGATTATAAATACAAGGCACTGTTAGGAGATATTAAACCAGCACTTGAACTACAGAGATTAATCAATATTGGATTCTGGGCTTCATTTGAGGAAAGAACAACACATCTTGAATAGAGGGTTGGTTCAACATCATCATGCATAATCTATCAATGCCGATGCCAATACCAGAAGTAGGTGGCATGCCGTATTCTAATGCTCTTAAAAAGTCGTGGTCAATAAACATGGCCTCATCATCACCGCGCTCCATTAAGCCTAACTGCTCTTCAAAACGCTTGCGTTGATCAATAGGATCATTTAACTCTGTATAGGCGTTCGCTAATTCTTTTCCATTCACCATTAATTCAAAACGCTCTACTAAGCCTTCCTTACTACGATGCTTTTTTGTAAGCGGGCTCATTTCAATAGGATAGTCAATAATAAAAGTAGGTTGTATATATTTAGGTTCACTAGTCGATCCAAAAATTTCATCTATTAATTTGCCCTTACCAATTGTAGGTGCTACATCAATATGTAATTTTTTACAAACTTCCCTTAATGCCGCTTCATCCATACCTGTAATATCAACACCCGTATTTTCTTGAATGGCTTCAATAATACTAATACGTCTATAAGGTGCTTTAAAATTTATTGTTTTATCGCCCACCGTTAATTCGGTTTTGCCATGAATTGTCATCGCAATTTTTTCAAATAGTTGTTCAGTAATTTCCATCATCCATAAATAATCTTTGTAAGCCGTATACCACTCTAAAACGGTAAACTCTGGATTATGCGTACGGTCCATTCCTTCGTTTCTAAAATTTCTACTAAACTCATATACCCATTCAAAACCTCCCACAATTAAACGCTTTAAATACAATTCATTGGCAATACGTAAATAAAAAGGAACATCTAATGCATTGTGATGTGTTGCGAAAGGCCTTGCAGCAGCGCCTCCTGGGATAGCTTGAAGTACAGGTGTATCTACTTCTAATGCGCCACGACTATTTAAATATTCACGAATAGTAGTCATGAGTAAAGTACGCTTTACAAAAGTTTCTTTTACAGAAGGATTAATAATTAAATCGGCATAGCGTTGACGATATCTAAATTCAGGATCGGTCACTGCATCAAATACATTTCCTTCTTCATCTCTTTTCACCACCGGAAGTGGCTTTAAAGATTTTGCCAATAAAGTAACAGTGCTAGAATGTACCGATGTCTCTCCTGTTTTTGTAATAAATACATAACCCGTTGATCCTATAATATCGCCTAGGTCCATTCCATTTTTAGTAATCGCATCCCAATAAGACTTGTCTTCATCCGGGCAAATTTCATCTCTCTTTATATATAATTGTAAAATGCCCTTGTCGTCTTGTATTTTAACAAACATCACCTTACCCTTATCATTCACACTCATAATTCTACCTGCTACACAAACTGCGGCATATTGTTCCTTGTTTTCTTCGGTATAGTTTTCCTTAATATCATTAGAATAATGAGAAACGGGATATAAAGGAGCAGGGTATGGATTGATACCAGCCGCCTCTAAATGGTGCTAATTTTTCACGTCTTATAATTTCCTGTTCTGATAGCGTTTGACTCATTGATGTTATATTATTACTGCAAAAGTAAAACTTAGCAGTCAATTAACGAAAGAAGCCTTCTTGAACCTCTTGATGGCTTAAACTAATTAGATCGCTTGGCTGCATGTCCTTTATAGTGAAACTGCCTATTTGAGAGCGAATTAATCTAAGTACGGGGAAATTCACGGCAGCAAACATTTTACGCACCTGTCTATTCTTACCTTCTGTAAGTTCGATCTGGGCCCAAGAGGTAGGTATGTTTTTTCTAAATCGAATGGGTGGGTTTCTTTCAGGTACCGCAATATTGGGCTCTAATAGGCTTAATAAAGCGGGCTGGCTTTGATACTTAATTCCATTCACATTAATAGATACCCCCTTAGCGAGCTGCTCAATAGCCTCTATAGTAATAGCACCTTCTACTTGCACCCAGTAAGTTCTTTTATGTTCAAAGCTTGGATGCAATAGTTGATGATTCATTTTAGTATCGTTTGTTAGAAACAATAATCCTTCACTATCATAATCTAATCTGCCAACAGGATAAACATCTTTGGGAACATCCATAGATATCTTTTAAGCATAATTTATTATCTGTCGAAGTGAACTGCGACAAAACTTGAAAGGGTTTATATAATAAATAGTAGTCGCTCAAAGTAGTAGTTCTTTTAATAACAAAGTCCCCCTGAATGCTCAAGAGGACCTCGTATATAGATGGGTTAGTAAGTACGGGAATCAGATTCCCTTCACAATATTAAATATACTTTTTTCTAATTCAAAAAATATTTTGAACAAATTTATTGACGTTATCCACAAATGGGCACAATTGACTATACAATAAAATTAAATTATTGAATGATTTATTGAAGTTTATAAAAATAATTTCTTTGCTAATTTTTTTAATTAACGGCTGAAACATTGATGAATAAAGGATTTCAGAAGATACTATTTTTGTATCCTACCCATGATTATTTTACTTTTATTCTAAGATTATTATAAAATAAGGGGCTATATTTATAGAGAAATACCTGAAAAAGATTTTTTTACAAAAAAGGGGTATTACCTTTGATTTAGGCCAAAAACATACTTATGAAGCTTTCTACACCCATTTCGGTTAAATGGTTATCAACCCTAACCTCCTCGGAATTATTAGGTAATACCTCTTTAGAAATTACTGGAGTGAATGAAATTCATCAAGTAGAAAGCGGTGATATTGTATTTGTGGATCATCCAAAATATTATGATACTTGCTTACATAGTGCGGCTACTTGTATCATTATTAATAATAAAGAGGTGACCATACCAGCAGGTAAGGCATTATTATATTGTGAAGACCCCTTTGAAGCCTATATAAAAATTGTACAGCATTTTAAACCCTTGCAAATAAGCAATAAGCCTATTGATGAAAATGCAATTATTGGTGAGGGTACTGTTATAATGCCCCATGTATTTATAGGCGCGAATGTTATTATTGGAAAAAATTGCTTGATTTACCCTAACGTAAGCATATTAGCAGACACCATTATTGGAGATGATGTAATTATACAAGCAAATACGGTTATTGGTAGCGATGCCTTTTATTATAATACCAAAAAGAACCGTGCCGCCTGGTATAAAAAGCTACTTAGCTGTGGCAGGGTGATTATTGAAAATAAGGTGGAAATAGGGGCCTGCTGTACCGTGGATAGAGGTGTGAGTGGAGACACTATTATAGGTATGGGTACCAAGATTGACAATATGGTACATATTGGACATGATACTCAAATTGAGGCCAACTGTTTATTTGCAGCGCAAGTGGGTATTGCAGGGGGTGTTAAAATAAAATCGGGTGTGACTATTTGGGGTCAGGCCGGGGTGAATAAAACATTAACCATTGGAGAGAACGCTGTGGTTTTATCTCAGGCAGCTGTATTATCTAGTATTGAGGGCAATAAAGTATATATGGGATTTCCTGCCGAAGACGCTTCTATTAAAAGAAGAGAGCTTGTTTGGATTCGTCGTATTCCTCAGCTTTGGAAAAAAATAATGGAGAAAGAATAAAGGAGAAGGAATAAAAGAGAGGGAATAAATTTACTTCAGCTGATGCATTTCAGTTAATTCTGCGCTCACTCTTTTAATAGTGGTATCCATGCTGCGATATTGAAAAGCAGGGAAGGCCTTTAAAAATTTCTCATTATTAAAATATACTTTAGCCTGTGCAGTAGCCGCTGTCTCTTTAGTAAGTAGTGGTGTTTTTCCTGTAAATAAAGATTTAACAGCTTCTAATCTCCAAACAATGGCAGCTAATAAAGGGGTTACTTTTCTGCTAGGAGGTTTTTTATTAAAGGCATTCGCAATTTGTGTAAACACTGTTTGATAACTTAAATTTTCTGCACTAATAATATAACGCTCACCTACAATAGGACTATCCATTAATAATTGCATCGAATCGACTACATCTAGTACATCCACAAAACCACTGATACCATTAGTATACCAAGGGAACTGATTATAACTTGATTTAAAAATTTCTGAAGAACCTTTGTTCCAATCTCCTGCACCAAATATAATTACCGGATTTACAATAGCTATATTTAATCCTTCCGCCATCCCTCTCCATACTTCCATTTCTGCTAAGTACTTCGATTTACCATAAACACTATTACTTGTTTCTGGAGTCCAATGCATGGTTTCATCAATGGGGGCGTCTTCTCTAATTCTTCCGAGTGCCGCTACTGAACTTACAAATACTAGCTTCTCTACTTTTTTATCAATGCAAATATTGACAAGATTCGCCGTACCCTCTTGATTCGCCTTCATCATTTCATCCACTTTACTTGGGGAGAAAGAAACAATGGCAGCTGCATGATATACTTGTTGAGTCCCTTCTATGGCGGCTTCTAATGATATAATATCTAATAAATCGCCTTCTACCCACTGCACTTGATCAGCCCCTTTAAAACGGGGTGGCTGTTTACGATACAAGGCCCTTACCGTTTTACCTTTCGCTAATAAAGATTGTATTAAATGAGCACCTACTAGCCCACTAGCACCTGTAACAAAAATCATGGGCTATTTTTTATCTTTTAATAATCTAGAGAGGTCTTGCTTTAGTTGTTCAATTTCAAAAGCTTTTAAGCCATCATAAATTTTGCCGCGCACTTTACCTTCTCTATCAATGAGTGCAAAAAACTGAGTATGTATAAATTGATCTTCTATTTTTTCTACATTATTTTTAGGATCGTCTAATAAATAAGAACCACGCGCCATTAAATATAAACTGTCCTTTCTTCCAGTTAAGAAAATCCATTTTTTAGTATCCACCCCTAAAGAATCGGCATATCTTTTAAGTACTGGAACCGAGTCTGTGTCTGGATTACAGGTATGAGATACAATTTGAAAATCGGGATCGGTTTTATAAATACTATAAATTTCTTTCATATTGGTATTGAGCTTTGGGCAAATACCTTTACAAGTGGTGAAAAAATATTCTACGACTGTAATTTTATTCAATAATTCTTTATCGCTAAAAGCATTGCCATCCTGATTGGTAAAATGAAAAGGTTGTACATAACTTAAAACGGGTAATTGAACCTTCCAGTTATCGGTACCTCTAAATAAGGAAATAATAAAATGCGGCTAATAAAAGGGAGAAAAATATAATATAAGTGAGAAATTTTTTAGACATGCGGCTTAGTTTTGGACCCTAAAGGTAATAATATTTTAGGGCAATTAGACTTAGGGGTATTTGGGTTATCTTTACACTATGTTTAAAAAATGGAATTGGGACGCTATTGGTATTGGGGCTTCGCTGGCCTGTGCCATTCACTGCGCATTACTCCCCCTATTTTTTAGTAGTCTTCCCTTATTAGGTATTAATATCTTACACAATACCAGCTTTGAATTAGGTATGATTATACTTTCTTTTTTCATTGGTGCTTATTCTTTATACCATGGTTATAAAAAACACCATCATTCCTACGGTCCTATTATTTTATTTACCATTGGCATTGCGCTTATGCTAAGTAGAATGGTTTTTAGAAATATTGAAATTATTTTATTATTTCCTGCCGCTTTTTTTATCATTATTGCACATGTCAATAACCATATGCGTTGTAGAGTGCATAACCATGCCCATGCGGACGATTGCGATCATTAATAAGTTGGATGAATGTAACTAAGCAAGACTGTAACTCACTTCTCCGTCTTTTTCGTCTTTGATTTGAATGCCCATATCCATTAATTGATTTCTGATTTTATCGCTAGTCGCAAAATCCTTACGAGACTTGGCGTCTTTACGAATTTCAATTAATAATTGAATCACTCCATGTAATTGTACTTGGTTGGCGCCATCTACAACTTTTAGGCCCAATATATTTTCAATAAATAGAATTAACTGTTTTTGTGCGAAGCTCCAGCTTGCACCAGATATAGCAGTCTGCTGCAATATGCTTATCCTTTAAAGAATTAATGAGTGGGGCTATTTCAAATAAATTAGCTACCACTTTTGCAGTATTTAAATCATCGTCCATGAATTCACCTAATTCATTCACCCAAGTGATAAGTTGTTTATCAAGGGCAGCATCAGAAGCAATAGTATTGTTTGTAAAGCTTTGTGCTTTTAACCACTCGTAGGCTTCCATTAATCTTTTAAGTGCTTTTTCAGAGGCTTGCAATGCTTCATTACTAAAATCTAAAGTACCACGGTATTGACTTTGTAAAATAAAGAACCTAACCGTCATAGGGCTATAGGCCTGCGTTAAAATAGGATGGCTACCATCAAATAGCTCGCTTAGCTTCACTACATTATTATAGCTCTTACCCATCTTACGGCCATTAATGGTAATCATATTATTATGTACCCAATAACGCGCAGGCATTTCATGATTACAAACTGTGCTTTGTGCAATTTCACATTCATGATGCGGAAATTGTAAATCCATTCCACCTCCATGTATATCAAATTGTTTGCCTAAATATTTAGTAGCCATGGCCGAGCATTCAATATGCCAGCCCGGAAAGCCTTCCCCCCAGGGGCTTTGCCAACGCATGATATGTTCTGCAGGGGCTTTTTTCCATAAAGCAAAATCTACTTTATTTTTTTTCTCGTCTTGATTATCTAGTTCACGCGTAGTTTCTAATTGATCTTCTATATTGCGTCCACTCAAAATACCATAAGGCTGATTCTTTTTAGAATAAACATCGTTGTACTTAATTACATCAAAATAAACAGAGCCATTGGCTTCATAAGCAAATCCGTCTGCAATGATTTTTTTAATCATTTCAATTTGCTCCACAATATGTCCTGTAGCGGTGGGTTCAATGCTAGGAGGTAAATTATTAAACTGCTCCATAGCCCAGTGATATAAGTGCGTATACTTTTGCACTAGCTCCATGGGTTCTAGTTTTTCTAAAATAGCCTTGGTAGCAATTTTATCTTCCGCTTGTTTACCTTCTTCTTCAAAATGTCCTGCATCGGTAATATTTCTTACATAGCGAACCTTGTAGCCTTGGTGCACTAAGTACCTGTATAAAACATCAAATGTAATAAAGGGTCTTGCATGGCCTAAATGACTTTCCCCACTTACAGTAGGACCACAAACATACATACCCACATAAGGTGCGTTGATGGGTTCAAAAACTTCTTTTTGACGTGTAAGGGAATTGTATAATTTAAGTGGCATAGTTCGTATTGCCTCAAAGATATTTTATTTTAAATTAAATAGGTTAAATCTTATGTAAAATAAAGAGCGTTACTTCTTTAAAATAAGGTCGGCCATGATCATGTGATGATCACTCAGGTTTTCATCAATCGATTCCCAACCCCTTACCTCCCATGAACTATTCGCTAAGATATAATCAATTCTTAAAGTAGGGCTGATGCCTAAAAAACTAGCACCCACACCAAAGCCTTTTTCTAAAAAAGCATCCTGCCAATTTCCTTTAATAGTCTTATAAGTATAAGAACTTGGAACATCATTAAAATCACCTGTGATAATGGCTGGGTAATGGGTTTTAGCAAGTTGCTCTTTTACCAGTTCTGCTTGTATGGCGCGCTGCATAAAAGCAGTGCGCATTTTTCGAAGCACCCCTCTTTTTCCATTCAAAGAAATAGAATTCGCTACAGTGGACTGATCAATGGCTTCAAAATCGTTTTGTTTAAAACGGTAAGAAGCTAGATGGGTGGTGAATATTTGAATAGTGTCGTCACCTTTTAAGATAGTGGCGCTTATTAAACTCTCTCCACTTAAAAAGGCTATACGCTGCGCTTTTAGTATTTTATATTTTGAATAAAGTATACAGCCAGAAAAATAATCGTTTTGAGCTACTTGAAAATCTTTCGAGAAAAAATTATAGGGATATTTTTTTTCAAAATAATTCGCGTGGTTAGCAATATCATTAGGTCTTTCATTGGTATTATACTCTTGTAAACAAATAATATCTGGATTCCACTTCTGAATAGAATAAGCCATGTCCTCGGAGCGTAATTTTAAATTACTGGAACTAGACATACCATTAAATCCTTGTACATTCCAACTTAATACGCGTAAAATATTTTCTTTCTTTTTTTGTGCAAAGGGTGTGCCTGGATGCCAGGCAAATACAGACCATACCACCTGCCATCCCAAAACCATTGTTGCTAAAGGAAGCAAACTCATAATAGGTTTGGCGATTAACCAAAATATACATAACAAAATTTCAATGATAATTAAATAGGGGGCTATCAAACCTAAAAACCCGTTCACCCAAATAAATGAAGCCGGTGTAAAAAAATGTGGATATAAGAATAAAAAAGAAACTAATAGATTAAAAAAAAGAAAAACTTTTTTCCCAAAATTTCTTGCCCTTGATTTTTTTTTCATGTGCATAGAGAGGGTGAGGGATGATTATTTTTTAGGGGCTAAACTATTATTTAACAAAGCTAATAGTTGATGCATCCATTTACCTAAATCCCTGCCTTTATTTAATAACATTACATACAGCAGGCCTGTGGTAGCTGCTACCAAATAACTTATTATTAAAGCAAGGCTTGCTTCTTGTAAGCTTAAGGCTTGTATAATAAGGTAAACCATGGCTAGTATCCATACAGGTATGCCCTTTCCTATATTTTTAAGTAGTCGATACCTAGGAGCCAATGCTACAGTAGCAATGGCCAATGCCATCACGCCCACTTGTGCACCCATTATAGGTGCATCAGCGCCTAATAAAATATAACTAAGCCCAGCTAGAATGCCTGCATAAAAATAAATAGGAAAAATATGTTTGTTGGCAGCTTGCACTTGTAATAAATAACCAAAGGCTACTAACCAAATCATATTGGTAAGTAAAACCCAAAATCCATCATGCACCCAATAATAAGTTAAAAGAGTCCAAGGTTGTTGCAAAAATTCAGTTGTACTACTTGCTAAAATACTGGGCTGCATTATTTGCGCATAAAACTGTTCTAAAGGATAGCTATTTAAATAATAGACTACTTTAAAAAATCCAATGAGTGCATATACTACTAAATTAATAGAGAGTAAGGCAATTAAAGCATTATTGTCAGCGCCTAATAAAGGCTTGGTTGATTTTTCGTTTTGCATTAGTTAGCGGTTCCTTTCTTTTTCCAAATATACACCAATATAAAACCAATGAGGGCGCCTCCGACATGGGCCCATCTTGCTACATTATCTCCCGCTGAATTTTCTATGCCTTTATATAGTTCGAAAGCAAAATAGGCCATACCTAACCATTTGGCTTTAACAGGGAATAAAAAATAAATATAGATATAAGTGTTTGGAAATAAATAGACAAAGGCAATTAAAATACCAAAGACCGCACCACTGGCTCCTAAGGTAGCGGTACTCATTGTTTTATTATAATAAGTAGTAATTAAGTCCATCAGTTGTGGCGCTAAGCCAGGAGTGGATAAACTCACTTTATTTTCTGCTAGTATTTGTGTAAGCGGAATATTATGTTTCGCAGAATAATTATAAACGGCTTCTGTAAAACCCGATACATTGGTTTTACTAAGTAGTAATAAGCGATCATACTCGGTGGCTAGTGGCACTAATTGATAAGATAAGATTGCTAAGTGTATTACCGCAGCACCCACACCGCAGAGCATATAAAAAAGTAAAAACCTTTTAGGGCCCCAAACATTTTCAAGTATGGAACCAAACATCCATAGAGCAAACATATTACCCAGTATATGTGAAAAGTCTCCGTGTAAGAACATATGGGTAATTAATTGCCAAGGCTTGTATAAATCGCTCTGCCATGCATGTAAAGCAAAATAATCTTCAAAAGAAAAACTACTAGTAGGACCCGCAAAAGTATTTTGTGCTAAAAAAACTAGCGTATTAATAATTAATAAGTTTTTTATTATGGTAGGTAAAACTTCAAAACGGGTGGGCCTAAATTGCGTCATGCTTTATAATTTGCGTATAATTTTATAATAAGTCTTTTCTTTTTAATTGAACTACATTTTCTATATGAAGTGTATGCGGAAACATATCTATCGGTTGAATTTTAGTAACCGTATACTTTTCATTTAACAAAGATAAGTCTCTTGCTTGTGTAGCAGGGTTACAACTTACATACACAATAATAGGCGCTTCCATGGCTAATAATTTATGCACTAGTTTTTCGTGCATACCTGCTCTTGGAGGATCGGTAATAATTACATCGGGTTTACCATGTGTTTCAAAAAAAGCGTCGTCACATATTTTAATTACATCACCTGCAAAAAAAGCAGTCTCTGTTAATTTATTTAAGCTTGCATTTATTTTTGCATCCTCTATTGCTTCTTCTACCACTTCAACACCAATAATTTTTTTAGCATTTTTACTACAAAATATTCCAATACTTCCTGTACCGCAGTATAAATCATAAACAATTTCTTTACCAGTCAGTTCAGCAAAATCACGCGTGACTTGATATAGTTTCTCGGCTTGCTTTGAGTTAGTTTGAAAAAAAGATTTAGGACTTATCTTAAATTGGAAGTCTTCTAAATACTCTGTAATATAACCGCTACCTGAATATACTTGAGGCAGGAGGTCCTGCATACTGTCATTGCGTTTTGCATTAATAGTATATAATAGAGTAGAAATTTGCGGGAAGCGTTCTAATAAAATATTAAATAATGCTTCACGTTTTTCTTTATCCTCATAGCCTAAAATTAAATTCACCATCCACTCCCCTTTAGTCGTGTTGCGAATAAACATATTGCGCACCCAACCCTTATGCTCTTTAATATTATAAAAAGGCATTTCGTTGGCTATCGCAAAATCTACCACTGCTTTTCTTAAATCATTGGTAGGTTCTTCTTGCAAATAACATTTATCTACTTCAACTACTTTTTCAAAAAATCCTCTGGCATGAAAACCTGCCACCCCTGGTGGTTTTTCAAGTATAGTGGTATCTCCATTTTCAGCCGCAGCCTTCATGGCTTTAAACTCTGAAAAAGGAATAAATTTTTCGGTGGCAAAAGTATATTCTACTTTATTTCTATAGCCTTGGGTTTGTTCGGCACCCATTATAGGAGGTATAGGAGGCAGTGGTACTTTTGCAATTCTTGTTAAATTGTCTACCACTTGTTTATGCTTATAAATTAATTGTTGTTCATAAGGAAGCATCTGCCATTGACAACCGCCGCATACTCCAAAATGGCTACAAAAAGGAGTGACTCTAATACTTGAATAAGAATGAAAATGCTTTACGAAACCCTCTGCCCAATCGGCCTTGTTTTTTTGTAATTGAATATCGACAATATCACCGGGCACGGCACCTTCTACAAAAATTACTTTGCCATCTACTCGTGCTAATGCCTTGCCCTCAGCGGCATAATCTTCAATTAATACTTTTTCTAGTAAAGGGGCTGGTTTAAATTTTCTCACTGAAACAAAGGTACTACCCAAGCATTATATTTAAGGTATATATTGTTATTTTTACCCAGCTTTTATAAAGAAAATAAAACAAGGATTCAATGAGAAAATTAGTATTTGCATTCATGGCTGGCTTTCTATTACCACTATGCTTAACAGCGCAAAATACAAAGCCACTTGGACACGCCATAGAAATAGTTTTAAAGCCTTATCAAAATACTAAAGTTTATATAGGAACCAATTATGGAAGAAATAGAGTTTTAGCAGATTCTACTTTATTAAACGCTAAAAGTGAAGGAGTTTTTCAATCTAAAACTAAATTAACACCAGGCATTTATTTTCTGGTCTCTCCTAAATATTCAATTTTATTTGATTTTTTAATTGACGAAAATCAACATTTTAAAATTATTGCAGATACGCTATCTCTTAATGCGTTTCAAATTATAGGCTCTAAAGAAAATGATATTTTTAAGGCCTACTCAAAATCAATGAATGATTTAGGAATACAATTAAGTAGCATTGAAAATAAATACAAGACAGCAACGAGTGCAAAAGATTCTGCCAATTTTAAAGAATTATATTTAAATAAAGATAAGGAGGTAAAAGCCGCAAGAACCAATGTGATAAAAACCTATCCGGGTTCCATGACCAGCTTCTTTTTAAATGTAATGCAACGCCCAGAAGCCCCAGCCATGGCTACTATCAATGGAAAGCTAGATTCACTCTATCCCTATTATTATGTAAAAAATCATTTTTGGGACGATGTTGTTTTTAATGATAACCGTTTACTGCGCACCCCTTTTTTTGAAGACAAGCTAGATGAATATTTTAAAAATTATGTTTCCCGCGAACCCGATTCTATTATTGAGGAGCTGCAGTATATACTAACAGTAGCAAAAACAGGTAAAGAAATTTATCCTTTCTTGCTTTTTAAATTTACCAATAAATATATTGCTCCAGAATTTATGGGACAAGAAAAAGTATTTATACACTTGTTTCAAAACTTTTTTGCCAAAGGAGATACGGTTTTATTAAACGAGGCTTCTAAAAAATCTATTACAGAAAGGGCCTACAGTATGATGGCCAATCAATTAGGTTTAGCCGCGCCTAGCTTGATTATTAACTCGCCCGAGAATAAAAAAGTTTCTTTGTATGATCAAAAAGCGCCCTATACCTTTCTTGCTTTTTGGGACCCTACTTGCAGTCATTGTAAAGTAGAAATTCCAAGACTGGATTCTTTTTATAAAGCTTCTTGGAAAAATTTAAACGTAAAAATATTTTCAGTCAATACTAATTTTAAAGAATTGGCTGCTTGGAAAACTTTTATACAAGAAAATCATTTAGAAAATTGGACCCACGCGTATCAAACAGAAGAGGATTTAAATAAAGAAATAAAAGCGGGGCTTCCCACCACTATTCGTCAACTGTATGATGTTTTTAAAACACCCACTTTTTATTTATTAGATGCCAATAAAAAAATATTAGCTAAAAATTTAAGTTTAGAACAGTTCAACGATTTTTTACAAAACGCAAATAATAAATCGGCGCCTAAAAAATAGCTTCACTAAAATACTGCAGCAACTACATCTCTAACCACCTTTGGTTTACCTAGGGTATAGTAATGTAAAACAGGTACGCCAGCCGCTTTCAGCTCCTTGCTTTGTGCTATTAACCACTCTGTGCCTACTTGTTCACAAGCCTCGTCGGTAGTGGCTGCTAGCATTGCGTTTCTTAAATCCGAAGGAATATCTACATAAAAAATATTCGGTAAAATTGTTAGCTGCTTTTTATTGGTAATAGGTTTTAGGCCTGGAATAATAGGAACGTTAATGCCAATGCTTCTACAAGCGTCTACATAGTCGAAATATTTTTTGTTGTCAAAAAACATTTGTGTCATAATGTATTCAGCACCTGCCTCTACTTTATCTTTTGCTCTTTGTAAATCAAATTCCATACTAGGCGCTTCAAAATGTTTTTCAGGATAACCCGACACGCCCATGCAAAAATTTGTCTTGCTGCCGTTCACAATATCTTTATCTAAATATTCTCCCTTATTTAATCCCACCACTTGCTCTAATAATTCAATAGCCTGCTTATTACCATTGGGTTCTGGAATAAATGTTTTTTGATTTTTTTCAGCGTCGCCTCTTAAAACCAATAAATTATCAATACCTAAAAATTGTAAATCAATTAAGGCGTCTTCTGTTTCTCTTTTTGAAAAACCACCACAAATAATATGGGGTACTGCATCTACATTATAGTGATTCATAATGGCCGCACAAATACCTACCGTGCCAGGTCGTTTACGCACATCTATTTTTTCCTCTGTACCATCTTCTCTTTTTCTGGTGACAGTCTCACTACGGTGATAGGTTACATTTATCCACGATGGCTTAAATTCCATTAGGGGATCCAAATGTTCATATATATAAGAAATGGTTTTACCTTTTAGAGGAGGTAGTACCTCAAATGACACTAATGTGTCTTTGGCTTTCGCCAAATGTTCCGTAACCTTCATAATCAAATTGCTTTACTAGTGTTTGGGTTGTTTCTAAATAGAAACCTAACGCAATACTCTATTGCGCAAAAATATATAATATTATTAAGCTATAGATAGAAAAGCCCCATTTACCCTTATTTTTGTGTAAATTTCTACTGTGATACTCGCTATACATACCGATAAACTAATTAAGCAATACAAGGGCCGCAAAGTTGTGGACCAAGTAAGCATTTCTGTGAAACAAGGAGAGATTGTGGGCTTATTAGGACCCAATGGTGCAGGTAAGACCACCACTTTCTATATGGTGGTGGGTTTAATAGCCCCCGATGAAGGTCGTGTATTCTTAAATGAGGAAGATATTACTAAGCTACCTATGTATAAAAGAGCACAAATGGGCCTAGGTTATTTACCACAGGAAGCCAGTGTGTTTAGAAAGTTAACGGTGGCAGATAATATCATGGCAGTTTTAGAAATGACTAAACTCACTAAAGGCGAAAGAGAATTTAAATTAGAAAGTTTATTGGATGAATTTAATTTACATCAGGTGCGCAATAATAATGGCGATAGTTTAAGTGGGGGTGAAAGAAGAAGAACTGAAATAGCGAGAGCGCTTGCCGTGGATCCTAAATTTATTTTATTAGATGAGCCTTTTGCAGGAGTAGATCCGATTGCAGTGGAAGATATTCAATCGGTAGTAGCTAGATTAAAATTAAAAGATATTGGTATTTTAATTACAGATCATAATGTAAACGAAACACTTTCTATTTGTGATAGAGCATACTTATTAATAGAAGGAAAAATATTTAAACATGGTACTGCGGAAGAATTAGCAGAAGACGATCAAGTGCGTCGTTTATACTTAGGCACTAACTTTGAATTAAAACGCAAAGACTGGATCATTGAAATGGGCCAGAAAGCAAGATAAGCAAGCTATGAAAATATTTAGCCCCGCATTGTCAAGATTAGCGCGCCTTCGTTATGGGCAAATTGAACATTGGGTGAATGATCCTATTTCGGCACAAAGAGAAGTTTTACAAGATTTAATTACACATGGCCAGTACACACAGTTTGGTTTAAAATATCAGTTTGCAGAAATATTTGATATTCGAAAATTCAAAGCTACAGTTCCCATTCACGAATACGAAGACCTCAAACCTTATATAGAACAAATATTAGAAGCAGAAGAAGGCGTACTCTGGAACACGCCCGTAGAGTGGTTTGCGAAGAGCAGTGGTACCACCAGTGATAAAAGTAAGTTTATTCCGCTCACCAAAGAAAGTATTGAAGACAATCATTTTCAAGCGTCGAAAGATGTACTTACTAGTTATTATCATGCACTACCCGATAGTGATTTATTAACCGGTAAAGGCTTAGTTATTGGTGGAAGTCATCAAGTACATCCTATTAAAGATGATATTCAATTTGGTGATTTAAGCGCGGTCTTATTACAAAATTCTCCCTTTTGGGCAGGCTTTATTCGTACACCAGAATTATCTATTGCTTTAATGGATGAATGGGAAAATAAAATAGAAAGCTTAGCACAAAGTACCATTGAAGAAAATGTAACTTCTATTGCAGGCGTACCTACTTGGACCTTAGTTTTATTAAAAAGAATTTTAGAAATTACAGGTAAGGCAAACATCAAAGAAGTTTGGCCGAATTTTGAATTATATATTCACGGCGGCGTTTCTTTCACGCCTTATAAAGAACAATTCAATAAAGTCATTGGACCTAATTGTAATTATATAGAAATATATAATGCCAGTGAAGGTTTTTTTGCGGCGCAAGATAGAATTGATGAAGAGGGTATGTTACTGTATTTACAACATGGCATTTTTTATGAGTTCATGCCAGTGGAGGAATATGGAAAGCCACATCCCATTACTTATGGATTAAATAAAGTGGTGGTTGGAAAAAATTATGCCATTGTAATAAGTACCAATAGTGGTTTATGGCGTTATTTAGTGGGAGACACCATTCAATTTATAAGTACAAGCCCTTATAGAATAAAAGTAAGCGGTAGATTAAAACAATTTATCAATGCCTTCGGAGAAGAGCTTATTGCAGATAATAGCGATAAGGCCATTAGTGAAACCTGCTCTGCCTTAGGCCTTACTATTAAAGAGTATACAGCAGCACCTATATATATGTCGGATCAAAACAAGGGGGCACATGAGTGGTTAATTGAATTTGATGAAAACCCCAAAGACCTTGAAGCCTTTACCCTATTATTAGATAAAAATTTACAAGCAGCCAATAGCGACTATGAGGCGAAGAGACATAAAAATATTGCACTAGGCCTACCGCAAATTACGGCAGTGAAACCGGGTTGTTTTCATGACTGGCTCAAACAAAAAGGAAAACTTGGTGGACAACATAAAGTGCCCAGACTATCTAATGAGCGTAAATTTGTAGAGGAAATAAAATTAATTCACCAACTAGGCTAATAAAAAAATACAATGATTGAAACCTTAGGCTGGATTGCGACCGCTGTTGTAGTGGGTTCATTTGGAATACAGGATCAAAAAAAACTAAGGATAGTCAATATGTCCGGTAGTATTCTTTGGCTTGGTTATGGTTTTTTAAAACAGGATAATCCTATTATATTTGTGAATATTAGTATTATACTAATGCATACTTATTGGTTTATTAAAAATAAAAAATAATGAAACTATTAACAGGAAAAGTAGCCATTGTAACCGGAGCCGCTAGAGGCATTGGTGCAGCGATTGCTTTAAAATTAGCAGAGCAAGGTGCCCATATCGCATTCACTTATGTAAGCGATAGTAGCGCGGAGAAAGCAAACTAGTTTAGTAGCTGAGATAGAAAAATTAGGCGTGAAAGCAAAAGCCTATCAAGCCAATGCAGCCGATTTCGCAGCCTGTGAAAGTTTTGTGAATGATGTAGTAGCAGCATTTGGTACTGTAGATATTTGTGTGAACAATGCAGGTATATCAAAAGATAATTTATTGTTACGCATGACTCCAGAACAATGGGATGATGTAATGAATACGAATTTGAAAAGCGTTTACAATATGACGAAGCAAGTCATACGCCCCATGATGAAAGCAAAGAGCGGAAGTATTATTAATATGAGTTCTATTATTGGTATTCGTGGCAATGCAGGACAGAGTAGTTATGCAGCTAGCAAGGCCGGTATCATTGGATTTACAAAGTCTATTGCTTTAGAAATAGGCAGTCGCAATATAAGATGTAATGCTATCGCGCCTGGTTTTGTTGAAACCGATATGACTCATTATTTAAATGAGGGAGATGCAGCAAAAGCTTTCTTAGATAAAATTCCTTTAGGACGTTTTGGTAAAGCAGAAGAGATTGCGAACACTACTTTATTTTTAGCAAGTGATTTAAGTAGCTATATCACAGGACAAGTAATAAGCGCTTGCGGTGGTTTGAATATTTAATAAACTAAATATAATTTATAGAGATTGTATTAATAAAATATTTGTATACTAGTTTATTTTACTAATTAAATTCTAGCATCAATTTCTTTTTTCAAATCGGTATAAATACTTTCTACCGTACCTTCTCCTGTAACTGCAACAACTTTATTAAACTGTGCATAGTAAGTAGCGACTGCTGTTGTTTTATCGTGGTATTCTTGAATTCTTGCGCGTATAATGGTTTCATTCGTATCATCGCTTCTGCCCGATGTTAAACCACGGCCTAATAATCTTTTTACTAATTCTTCTTCACCTACTTCTAAGGCCAATACTACATTAATCTCATTGTTTTTTTCTTTCAATAAAGCATCTAAAGCAATACACTGAGCGGTGGTACGTGGAAAACCATCAAATAAAAATCCTTTGGCATCGGGGTGCGCATCCATAAAATTACCTACCATGCCAATGACTACGGCATCAGGCACTAATTGACCCGCATCCATATAACGCTTTGCTTCCATACCCAATTCAGTTTGATTCCCCATTTCTGTTCTTAATAAATTTCCAGTGCTAAGGTGTTGTAAGCCAAAAGATTCAATGATATTTTCACTTTGAGTTCCTTTGCCACTGCCCGGAGGGCCAAATAAGATTAAATTAAACATAGTCTAGGGTTGAGTTCAAAGATACAAAACTGACTTAAATTTTAATTGATTTTAAGTAGCAATCTCTACCCAATTGTGAAAATTTCGTTATTGCTAAAAATTTATAAGTATCTAAACAAAATAGATGAATAGTTGTTAGTATTTTTATCATCGAAATAAGCTCTATGTATAAAATCATCTTTTGTTTACTACTATTAAGCACGGGGGCCTGCTCTCAGTCGCCAAATAATAACCCATTAAAAAAAGCTCCTATGTCAGCAAGCCAAAACAAATACTATTCTACAGCTAGTAAAGAGAAGTTAGTATTAGCCGATAGCGTTTGGAAACAAGTCTTATCGCCGGAAGTATATCAGATTTCAAGACAAAAGGGCACCGAAAGGCCTTTTAGTAGTGCCTTTGAAACCAGCAAGGAAGTAGGTACTTTTCATTGTGCTGCCTGCGGTAACCCCTTATTTAAAAGCACGGCCAAATTTGAAAGTGGTTGTGGCTGGCCTAGTTTTTTTGAACCCATCAGCAAGGGCTCTATAATATATATACCCGATAACACACTTGGTATGAGTCGTACCGAGGTTGAATGCGGAAAATGTAAGGGCCATTTAGGACATGTATTTGAAGATGGTCCTCCACCCACAGGATTACGTTACTGTATTAACGGAGTGGTCTTAAGTTTAGAAAAATAATTAGGGCTTAGCTATTGAAGCATTATTTACGCAGCAGCAACTGAACTTGCTTTATGTTTTTTCGTGAAATAATACATGGCATAGAGTGTTATAAATACGCCTACAAAAGAAAGTATCATCACGCTTTGTGAAAAAAATTGCGTCCATTTTATTTGTAGGCTCATACCTTCTTTAACTAACATAACACTTACACTTCCTACATAGCCCACCGAATCGGCCACATAAATAAAGAAGCCTGCATTGCCTTTCATGGAGAAGGCAGCAATGAGTCGATCAAAGAAAATAGAATTAAAAGGTATATACACTAAGTATAAACCAAGTCCTACAAATAGCATCCACCAGAAAGGATCTAGTAATTGTTCTGAGAAATAATAAGTAGAAACGCCTGCTATTATAAAACCCAATAAAATAAATATATGGGCCACCATCAGGGCCTTAAAACTATTTTTAATAAATACCACAGCGCCCATTATAATTAAAATAAAAATAGTAATAGGAATTTCTGTTTGTGTAAAAATGGCGGGCCTTGAACTAAAGCCCATCTCCTTCCACATATCAGCTGAAAAATTATCGCGTATATCTCTAAAAATAGTGGCGAATAAATAAATAACTACAAAGGCAATGATGCCAGGTAAATATTGTTTTAATAAAAATTTGCGCTCTACGCCTGTCATGGGTATGCGTTTGGTTCTAAGCATTTCATCTTCTTCAGAAGGAGGCGGTACTTTTTCTAAACCATAGACACATATAATAAGAGGTATGGCAAAAACTAAGCCTGTACAAAATGGAACCCAAAATTCAGTAATATGATATTGCGCCATTAACCAGGCCCCCACCGACTTTACCCAACCAGAAGAAAAAATAAAACTTACCGCTAGTGCAGCCCCAATAAAATCGGTACTCTTGCGTCCTTCTACATAAGAAAAAACAACGCCCCATAACATACCTAATGGAAACCCATTTAAAAATAAAAATATGACATTATAAGGTGCAGGCACAATGGCAAATAATAACCAAGCCAGCCAAGAAATCCCTGTCAATAAAAAAATAATTTTATACCTATTTACTTTTTGAAGTCCTGAGATAAATTTAATGCCATAAAATTTAGCCAACATATAGCCTAGCATTTGACTAATAACTAGCGCCGTCTTATAAGCAACGGGGCCAAAGGTTAATCCGTCAAATGTGCAAACAGTGAATGATTTTCTAAAGCCAAAAATAAATACATAAGTCCCAAAAGAAACAAGGGCTGCATAAAGTGCAATGGATTTATCTTTGGATAAGACGGGCATATTTATCTTTTTTATTAGTCTTCTCAAATTTACATTTTAAACATGTATAATATTGACTAAATTAGTGTTTTATGAAACGACCTTCTATTTGTATTTCACCTCTTGATTGGGGCCTGGGCCATGCCACTAGGTGCATTACACTCATTAAGGCCTTTGAAAAATTAGGCTACCAAGTATTTGTTGCAACAGAAGGATATCATGAGGTCATTTTAAGAGAAGCCCTTCCCAATGCGCATTTTTTACATTTAAGAGGCTACCGCATTCGCTATGCTAAATGGGGGTTTAATCTTCCTATTGTACTTCTATTTCAAGTACCTAAAATTATATACAGTATAATTTATGAAAACAATTGGTTGAAAAAAGCACAAGCGCAATATGAATTTGATATGATTATTTCCGATAATCGTTTTGGATTTTATCATAAACAAGTGCCGAGTGTTTTTATAACACATCAACTGAATTTGCAAATGCATTTTGCTTGGGCCACAAGCGCATTTCAAAAATTACAATATAATTGGTTAAAAAAATTTACGGCTGCTTGGATTGCTGATATAGAGGGGTCTGAAAATTTATCGGGGGTCTTAGCTAATCCAAAACAGAAGCCTAGTATTCCTTTGTGGTATATGGGTTGCTTGTCAAGACTGATAGATGCCCCTATTCATAACGCCACTGCGCACAGTGCTGCTCCCACAGTTTTTTTAGGAATTGTTTCAGGACCTGAACCACAAAGAACCTTACTTGAAAATTTATTATGGAAAGCGGGTAACAAATTAAATATTCCTTTTGTTGTGATTGCAGGAACGCCTTCTAAAGAGGAGCCTAATAAAATAATTGCGGAAAATAAAAATGCTACGCTTTATGCACATTTGGCGGCACCTACATTGGTAAGACAAATTAAAAGAGCAGATTATATTATTTGCAGAGGCGGCTATACTACTTTAATGGAATTAATTCCTTTTGAAAAAAAATTAATTTTTATTCCTACGCCTGGGCAAACAGAACAAATGTATTTAGGAAAATTATGGCAAGAAAAGAATTGGGCGCTTTGCTATGCGCAAGAAAATTTTAAATTAAATTTTGCTTTAGAAGAAGCGAAAAGTTTTCACTTTAAACAAGCGCCCTTTAAAGCTTTCTCGATAGAAGCACTTGAGGCTGCGATAAAGCAGTTATCTTTATAAATATGGCAGTTCAAAAAATTGATATTGACAATTTTATACTTGAAACAAGCGCAAGCATTGGTTCAAGCCTTCTTTCAAGCATTATTATAGATGTAAGAAGTCCTGCAGAATATGAACATGCGCATATTCCAGACGCGCTTAATCTTCCCTTATTTGATAATGATGAGCGTGCCATGATTGGAACTACTTATAAAAAACAAAGTAGAGAGGCGGCTATTAAAGCAGGGCTTCCGCTTTTTGGAACCAAGATGCTGGCTATGATTGAGACAGTGGAGGCTTGGATAAAGGATAGACAAAAAGATAATGATTTAACAAAGCCCACTATATATGTGCATTGTTGGAGAGGCGGTATGCGCAGTGCGGCTGTTGCATGGTTATTAGATTTGTATGGCTATAAAGTAATTCAATTAACAGGCGGCTATAAAGCTTATCGAAATTGGGTGCTAGCACAATTTACAATTGCTTACAGTTTAAAAGTTTTAGGCGGTTACACCGGCTCTGGTAAAACAGAAATTTTACAAGCCTTAGAAAAAAGAAATTATGCAGTGATAGATTTAGAGGGGCTTGCACATCATAAAGGTTCGGCCTATGGTGCCATTGGACAATTGCCGCAACCAAGTCAAGAGATGTTTGAAAATATTGTAGCCGAAAAATTATTGGAAGTCAATAAAAAACAAAAAAGTATTTGGATTGAAGATGAAAGTCAAAGAATAGGAACGGTTTTAATTCCTACGCCCTTATTTCATTTAATGCGAAACAGTACTTGTTATTTTATGACCATTCCATTTGAGCAAAGACTTAACTTTATTGTAGAAGGCTATGGAAGCTTTGATCAAACAAGTTTAATAGAGGCAACGATGCGCATACAAAAAAGATTGGGCGGCCTAGAAACCAAGACAGCTGTTGATTTTATTACAGCAGGCGCCTTGAAAGAAGCCTTTTCTATTTTATTAAAATACTATGATAAGTGGTATGAAAAAAATGCAAAAAAAGAAGTACTTCCTAAAATAGAATTAATTCCCGTTTCGTCTGAAATGGTCGATCCTGAACATAATGCTAGTTTGCTAGAAAAATTTAATGAATGATCTGTATCAGCATTCATTAATTAAATTATTTGGTTATCTTCAATTTTATAAATTATGCAACAATTACTTGCTTGGTGGATGTTCGCCATTAGAGGTTGGAAAATTGAAGGTAAATTTCATTTTGAATTACCTAAGTCTATTATGATAGTAGCGCCTCATACGCATTGGGTTGATTTTTTTATAGGAATCGCTGTGCGTAAAAAAATGGGTTTTGAATTTGTACATTTTTTAGGCAAGAGCGAACTTTTTTGGCCCCCACTAGGTTGGCTTTTACGTTATTTAGGTGCCTACCCAGTAAATAGACAGCAGAAGCAGAATATGGTAGACCAAGTCGTGGATATTTTTAATAAAAAGGAAAGGTTTCACCTTGCGCTTTCGCCCGAGGGAACCCGTAAAAAGGTAACAAAACTAAGGTCTGGCTTTTATCATATTGCCCAAAACGCCCATATTCCCATCGTAATGGTGGGTTTTGATTTTGCCCAAAGAAGGGTGGTTTTTGCCGAGCCCTTTTTTGCCTCCGCCGACGAAAAAGCAGATAAACACAATATTGTACAGTTTTTCAAGCAGTTTACAGGCTATATCCCCGAATATGGGATCACCCAGGACCTGGAAAATTAATCTACTGTTTAACAAAATATTGTTTTTCGGTATAAACTATATTAGTATTTTTGTTCTAGACCTATTTATATTCACTTTAAATAAAACAGATACAGTATGAAAAGTAAAATTTTTTTAGCGCTTGCAATACTTAGCATAGGTGCTTATTCTTGCGTAAGTCCTAAAAAATTGCAAGATGCAGAAGCTAAATACGGCCAGTTAAATGGAGCTTATGCCGATTTACAAGGTAAATACCGTGATGCACAAGACGCTATCACTAAAAGCAAAACAGATGCTGAAAGAGCTTCTGATAAAACAAAATCATTACAAAGCACAATTGACGAATTAAACAAGCAAGTCGATTTCTTAAAAACAAATAACAATGTTGTTTTAAGTCAATTAAAAGATATGTCTGTTGTGACAGGTGCACAAGCAGAAAGCATTAAAAAGTCATTAGACAATATTGGTGCCAAGGATTTATATATCCAAGGTTTACAAAGTTCAATGGCCCGTAAAGATTCTATCAACATGAATTTGGTGATGAATTTGAAAGGTGCGATTGGCGATTTAAACGATGGCGATATCAATGTAAAAGTGGATAAAGGTGTTGTCTATGTTGACATTTCAGATAAATTATTATTTAAAAGTGGCAGCTTCAACATTACGGATAAAGCAAAAGTGGTTTTAGGTAAAGTAGCTAAAGTATTAGCGGCACAACCTGCTATTGATTTTATGGTAGAAGGCCATACCGATTCTAAGCAATTAATTAGCGGTGGTAATTTAATGGAAGACAACTGGGACTTAAGTGTGAAAAGAGCCACTACTATTGTTCGTGTATTACAAGATACTTATGGTATCGATCCTAAGCGTATGACAGCAGCTGGTAGAAGTGAATACATTCCTGTTACTGAAAACGATACTGCCAGAAAATAGAGCAGCGAATCGCAGAACTAGAATTGTGATTCTTCCTCAATTAGATCAATTCTTTAAATTGTTAGAGAAGAAGTAATTTCTTTTCTCTGTTTTAAAATAGTATAAACCCTTCCCGTTCATTCGGGAGGGGTTTTTTTTATAGAAAGTTTTTATTTATAGTTTTCCACCTCTTAGTATAATGAGGGGTCTAGCCCGTATCTTCGCAACATGCAAGCAGCGTATTTAAATGGTTTGAACGAAAAGCAATTAGAGGCGGTATTACATATTAAAGGCCCCTTGATGATTATTGCTGGTGCTGGAAGTGGCAAAACAAAGGTCTTAACCACTCGCGTGGCACATCTAATGCATAGCGGCGTTGATTCATTCAATATATTGGCACTTACTTTTACCAATAAGGCAGCGGCCGAAATGAAGGAGCGTGTTGAAAAAGCACTAGGCAATACCGAAGCAAGAAATTTATACATTGGTACTTTTCACAGCGTCTTTGCAAGAATATTAAGGGCAGAAGCAGAAAAGCTAGGTTACCCGAAAAGCTTTACTATTTATGATACCGATGATTCTCGCTCTGTGATAAAAGCAGTAGTGAACGATATGGGATTAGATGATAAATTATACAAACCCAATATTGTACATAATCGTATCTCTGGTGCAAAGAATGCATTAGTGGGTCCCACAGAATATGCAATGGATACTTTTTTAAAGCAGGAAGATGCAAGATCGAACCGCCCTGCTATTGCAGAAATATATGCAAGTTATGCAGCACGCTGTTTTAAAAATGGGGCAATGGACTTTGATGATTTGCTTTTTAAAATGCATGAGCTATTACAAAACTTTCCAGAGGTCTTACATAAATACCAACATAAGTTTAAATATATTTTAATTGATGAGTACCAGGATACCAATCCGGTGCAATATCAAATTGCCAAATTACTAGCAGCCGTGCATGAAAATTTATGTGTGGTGGGTGATGATGCACAAAGTATTTATAGTTTCCGTGGTGCTACCATTGAAAATATTTTACAATTTCAAAAAGACTATGACGATGTCAAACTAGTAAAGTTGGAGCAAAATTATAGAAGTAGTCAATCCATTATTGGTGTAGCGAATCATGTGATTAAAAATAATGTCGGACAAATTCCAAAAGAGTTATGGACAGAAAATGAAGCGGGAGATAAAATAAAGTTAGTGCGCACCATGACCGATAATGACGAAGGAAAATATATAGCCGACGCCATTCAAGAAAATAAATTAAGAAATCATTTTTACAATAAAGACTTTGCTATTTTATATAGAACCAATGCACAAAGTAGATCCTTTGAGGAAAGTTTAAGAAGAACGGGCATTGCTTATAAAATCTATGGTGGGCTTAGCTTCTATCAAAGAAAAGAGGTGAAGGATTATATTGCTTACCTACGTATTATTGCCAATACCAAGGACGAAGAGGGTTTAAAAAGAATTATTAATTATCCTGCAAGAGGCATTGGGAAAACCACCATGGAAAAATGTTTGGTGATGGCGGGTGAACAAAATATTACTTTTTTTGAAGTACTAGAAAAAGCAAAAGGCTTTGGATTTAAAGCTGGCACACTCACCGCTATTGAAGAGTTTGTAACCATGATCAAGTATTTTCAAAATCAACTCACTAAACATAATGCATACGATGTAGCCGTGCAAGTGGGTAAGCATACTAATTTAGTGAAGGAATTATTTAATGATAAGTCTACCGAAGGTTTAGCGCGTTATGAAAACATTCAAGAATTATTAAACTCTATTAAAGAGTGGACAGAAAGCCCGAGCAATGACGACGGTGAATTAGGTGATAAAAGTTTAGGATCTTATTTACAACAAATTACTTTAATCACTGATGCAGATAACGACAACGGCAATGAGGACACCGTAAAATTAATGACAGTGCATGCGGCCAAGGGTTTAGAGTTTGCCTGTGTGTTTTTAGTGGGGCTAGAAGAATCTTTATTTCCTAGTGGCATGAGTGTGAATACCAGAGAAGAGTTAGAAGAAGAAAGAAGATTATTTTATGTAGCAGTGACCAGGGCTAAAAAACATTTATGGTTAACCTATGCCAACACGCGTTATAGATATGGGCAATTAGTTCAAAACGATCCTAGCCGTTTCATTGATGAAATGCCAGAAGAGCAAATTGATAAAAGCAGTTCTGGTGGTGGAGCAAGAAATCAATCTAGTGGGTGGGGATCGGCATATGATAGAATGCAGGGAGGAAATAATAAAAGCTGGATCGATCCTGAAAAGGCGTCAAGCAAAAAAACAGAGGGGTCTAAGCCTAGTTACTTACCTGTTGTGGCGCCGCATACTTTAAATAAAAATCATATTCCATCGGCCAATTTTACTGCCTGTGATCCTTCGGCACTAGAAGCTGGCAATAAAATTGAGCATCAAAAATTTGGGTTTGGGGTGATTAAAGAAATAGAAGGGTCGGCGCATAATCCTATTGCCATTATCCTTTTTGATAAAAATGGCGAGAAAAAGATCATGTTGAACTACGCCAAGCTTAGTATAATACCCTAAAAGTCTTTCGATATCGGAAAAATAAAGGTCCAATTAGCCCAAAGCCCTCTTCCAGCTAGGCTTTTTGATTATTTTTGTAGCGCGTTGAATTTTAAAACGCATTGAATTAAAAATTGAAACTATGATTACCACAGGCAATACCATTGTAAGCATCTATACCGAAATGACTCCCAACCCAGAAACGATGAAGTTTGTGGCCAACAAGCTATTGTATCCTGGAAAAAGTATTGACATTGCAGACGAGAACCTGGCCTTTGCTTCACCACTTGCTAAAGAATTATTTAGTTTCCCTTTTATTAAAAGTGTTTTTATAGCAAGTAATTTTGTAACGCTTACAAAAAATACAGAGCAAGATGACTGGCAAGACGTCATTCCTACTATTAAAACTTTCTTGAAAGAATATTTAGAAAATGGCGGCATCGTGGTGAATGAAGAAGAGGTAGCTAAAATGAAACAAGAAGCTAGCAACACCGTTAACGCCGATGATGATGATGTTGTAAAGCGTATTAAAGAATTATTAGAAAATTATGTGAAGCCCGCAGTAGAAATGGACGGCGGCGCCATTCAATTTAAAAGTTATAACGAAGGCATCGTAAATTTAATGTTACAAGGTTCTTGTAGCGGATGCCCTTCAAGCATGGTTACTTTAAAAGCAGGTATCGAAGGTATGATGAAGCGCATGATTCCTGAAGTAAAAGAAGTAGTAGCGGAGGCTGAGTAAAATAAAAAGCTTCTATTATATTATAAAAAGCAGCTTAAATACACTTAATAACAAAGCCGCCCCGATACTTCGGGGCGGCTTTGTTTATCATCTGAAATAAACCTTTACCACTTATTAACGCATATTAAAAGGTGATTTCAATTCTTGCATATAAATATCTTCCATTCATACCCAATTGCGTTACTCTACGTGAATAGTTGAATTGGTTGTTAGATGAAATACCATTATTATTTACAATTCCTCTTTGAGAAGCCGTTTGTGTTTCAACGAATTTATCGTAAGTAGGACTGGTTGGAACAACATCTAATCTTTTGTATTTACCGCTAGAAGCTACCAGTAAATCTGAATAAATATCAAATAAATTATTAGCACCAGTAGAAAATCTCCAAGATTTTGATAATTTATAGCCAATACTTAAATCAGTCACGATTTTAGGACTTAGCACTTGCTCATAAAACCAGTTGGTAGCTCCACCGCCTTCAATATGTGTAACCTCTCCAAAATATGTATTTCTAAGAAATAAGTTAAAGTTGTCTTTTTTATAGGAAAGAGAAAAATATCCTTTCACCTTAGGATTACCATCTATTAATGTTGCTTTGTTAATAGGACTCATATAGGTGGACTCTCTTCCAAATAATTTTTCTGAAACTTTTGTTTTACCTAAAATTTCACGCTTAGATAAAGTAGTTGCTACTTCAAACTTCAAGCTTTGTCTTTGTGGCAATTTTAAATTATAAGCTGAAATGATATCAATACCAGAAGTTCTTAGGTCTGTGGCATTAGCCATAAAAATTCCTCTTGAAGCATTATTGGCTAACAATGTAGTATATAAAAATTGAGAAACCGCATCTCCAGTAGCGCTACCAGAAAACGCATCTGTTAAAATAATACGATCTGTGATTTTTGTAGAATATGCATCTACCGTTAAGCTAAATTTATTTATTTTCAAAGTAGTTCCAATACTTGCACTATTAGAAATTTCAGGTCTTAAGCTAGGGATGCCTAAAGCTTGTGCAGCTTTGCTATCATTGGGTAATGTTGCATCATCAAAAGCAACGCCTCCTTGAAATACAGTAGATGTTTTTGTTAAAAATCTTTGTTGTAAAGATGGCGCCCTAAATCCTGTACTTAATGATCCTCTTAGTGCAAAGTTTTCAGCAAGTTTATATCTACCTGCAACCTTACCGCTTAAGTTTCCTCCAAAATCAGAATAATTCTCGTATCGTGCAGCAAAGTCAAGTAATAATTTATTAATGGGTTCCATCTCAAAATCTACATATAATGCAGTGGATGTTCTGTTCTCATTTTTTGCATTGTCTGGTCTGAATCCAGGAAATACTTGTGCGCCACCTGCTGGAATTCCCGTACTATTATCTGCTAATTTTATAGAAGTAGGCTTGCCGTTTAAAACATCAGTTACTCCTCCCGTTTTTCTCATATAGTTTGCCCACGAAGCTTCTTCTCCAGCATTTTGTTGATAATTTTCATATCTTAATTCAGCTCCATACGCCATATTTAAATTTACTGCATTCTCTAATTTTTTTGAAAAATCTATATTTGTTGTGTTTTGTCTAAATAATAAAGTACCTGCATCAAATGATGATTGTTTGCTTTGATTATTATAATAGGCAGATACATTTAATGTATTCTCAATGTTAAAGCCAAAACTATTTTGACCATAGGTATTACTAAGATCATAATTCCATGTTCCCGCTTTTCCCTTTAATCCTGTTCCTAAAGAAATGTCGTTAATATTAGAAGTGATTTCGGGTAAAAATCCGTTTGGATAAATAGCAGGTATATTACTGCTTTGATAAGGCATACGATAAAAGCCAGTAGAGTTACCTACTCTATTACTTAAGATACTAAAGAAATAAAATTCTGAGCCATTTTTTAGCGCTAACCCACCATTAATTACGCTTTGTAAATTTTTGGTGCGTGATTGACCAACTCTCATTTGAAAAGTATTACGATCTGCGCCAAGCGTGCTCAATAAAGCCGAACTAGCAGAATCACCAGATTTTCGATTATCAATATCTCCAGTTCTTTCACCAGAACGAATGGTAGGTTCTCTTTGTTCTAAATTTAAGGTTACATTGATAAAACTAGCTTTAGTCTTTCCAATTTGCCAGCCATAATTTACAGAAGCATTTGTTTTTTGTCCGTCTACAACACTATTATTATAATATTTAGGATCATTTGCCGGCCCTTCTCCAAGTTTAAAACTTCCAGGAGCAGTATGCTTATAGGATTGGTAAGTGGTAACATTTGCGCCACTGCTAAATACGGCCTTTCCCGTCCCAATATTTTTATTTAATTGAATATTTATAACACCAGCAATGGCGTCCGATCCGTATTGTGCTGCTGCACCATCTCTTAGTAATTCGATTTTATCAATAGATGCAGAAGCAATTGCATTTAAATCTGTTCCTACTGAACCTCTACCCATCGTTCCATTGACATTCACCAAAGCTGAAGTATAGCGACGTTTACCATTGATTAAAACCAATGTTTGATCTGGACCAAGACCTCTAACGGTAGCAGGATCAATATGATCACTACCATCTGCCACTGTCTGTGTGGTAGAATTAAACGAAGGCGCTACATGGTTTAATATGTCTGTTAAATTTGTTTGTGGAACTTCAGAGGTTAACGTTTTTAAATCAAATACATCTACTGGAGATACCGATTCTAATTTAGTTCTTCCAGCACTTCTTGTACCCAACACCACTACTTCATTTAAGTCGTTATTACTTACACTAAGTTGAATATCGATTGGGTTATTGTCTTTTAAAGTATATGATTGATTTGAAAAGCCGCTAAAACTAACCACAAGAATATTTCCAATAGTTGCTTTAATTGAAAATTCACCATTGGTGTTGGTCAGTGTTTTTACTTTACTGCCCTTGATAGATAAGCTAGCGCCCGATAAGGCCTTTCCTTGTTCGTCTTTTACTTTACCAGTAAAATTTGCTTCCTGACCACTAGAAATGAGTGCATTAGCAATCATCACCATAATCATTAAATATTTTTTCATGTTATTGGGATTTTTGCTGAAGCTAACCTATTTAAACCATTAATTGGAATAATTCAGCAATTAGAGCTTTCCGTAAAGCTCTCTTAATTTTTCTCGACTGATAATGCTCTCCCAATTAGGGCCCAATGCATTTTCCCATAAAGGCTTCATGCCCATAGATACATTAATCATGGAATCGAACTGCTCTTCTGTTAAATTAGCGCAAATACCCGTAGGTATTTCAATTTTGTTTTTTTCAACCATGAACTTGAACTCTTTTACTCCTGCTGGATAATATTCACTTAAATGATTCATCACAATACAGTTACCAATTCCATGCTTCGTGCCTAATAAATAACTTAGGCCATAGCTTACCGCATGGGCCACACCCACTTGGCTATAGGCAATGCTCATACCGCCTGCAAAAGAGGCCATCATTAATTGATCGTCACATTCTTCATCCCATTTGTCTTTATGGATAAATATTTTTTGGCATAGGTCCAAGGCTTTCTCTCCATAACTTTTACTAAACTCATTTAAAAAAGTACCTTCTAAACTTTCAATGCAGTGTATATAACAATCCATGCCTGTATAAAAGCGTTGGTTCGCTGGAACATTCTTTGTTAATTCAGGATCTAATATAATTTGATTAAAGGGAGTAAAGTCGGAGTTCATGCCTAGCTTACGCGTAGGTCCTGTTAATACAGTGGTACGGCTTACTTCAGCGCCTGTGCCACTTAAGGTAGGAATACCTACTTTATATACACCAGCTTGTTTTACTAAGTCCCAGCCTTGATAATCTGCGGAAGAGCCTGGGTTAGTCATCATTAAAGCAACTGCTTTAGCTAAATCTAAAGTAGAGCCACCTCCAATACCTATGATACCACTTACTTCACCAAATTCTGCTTTTAGTTCTGCAGCAAGTGCATCTACTTGTTTGGTTTTAGGTTCATGCGTAACATCAACATATACAATTTTATCTTTTCCTCTTAAAGGTATTCTGCCAGCTAATGGTTTGCCCACGAAAAAATGATCTAAAAAAAATATCATAGGAAAATTACCCTTGCGATGTGGGGCAATTATTTCATCTACTTGATTAAAAGAACCACGACCAAAGACCACATAGTCAACCATTTTAAAATTACGAAACTGCATATTTATTTTTTTACTCTTGTTAAAGTTACAATCTTATTAATATTTACGATGCTAATTTCTTTTGTAGTTCTTCTAAAGAAACGCCTTTAGTTTCTGGCACTTTAGCAATAATCCAAACTAATTGCAAGGCCATCATTACAGTAAAAAAGGCAAAGATGGGCCAAGGATTATCTTTGAAAATACCATCTTCGCTATCTAAAAAAACGGGTGTTACTAAGGTAATGAGTGCAGCAAATATCCAATGAATACTGGCACCGAAGGCTTGGCCCTTGGCTCTAATTTGAGTAGGGAAGATTTCTGAAATTAATACCCAAATAACAGCACCTTGTCCAATAGCATGTGATGCTATAAATAATAATAAAAAGCTAAGCATGAATTCGGGAGCACTATGGTTAATAAAGCCATAGGCCACCATGGATAAGCTTATAATGTATCCAAATGATCCAATAATTAATAAAGTTTTACGGCCAATGCGATCAATTAACCAAAGGCCTACGAATGTAAAAACTAAATTCATAAGGCCTAATGAAATAGAGCTTAGTAATGAATTGTTTTTAGCAAAACCTGCTTCTTCTAAAATTCTAGGTGCATAGTATAAAAGAAAATTAATACCCGAAGCCTGATTAAAAAAGGCAACAAAAAAAGCAATGGAAATTATTTTACTATGATGCTTAGTGAATAATTGAATAGTTCCTTGTGCCTTTTCTTCTTCATAGGCTGTTTTTATTTCTTGAATAGTTTGATCAATATTTTCTACCCCCACGATGGCTAAGTTTTCTCTAGCACCTGCCTCGTCATTTTTAACAGAGAACAACCATCTTGGACTTTCTGGTAAACCCAAGGTCATGAAAGTATAAATAATAGATGGAATTAATAATACTGCTAGCATCCAACGCCAATCGTTGGCACCACCAAAACCTGCTAAAAAATAATTAGATAAATAAGCCACTAAAATACCAAAAACAATATTGAACTGATACATACCTACTAATTTTCCTCTATTATTTTTATTCGATATTTCAGAAATATAAGTGGGTGCAGCAACAGATGAAACCCCAATAGCAATTCCTCCTATTAATCTAAAGAAGGAAAAAGTGTAAGGGTCTTGTGCCAATGCAGAGCCAATGGCGGATGCGATAAACATAATACCTAACCATATCAATACTTTTTTACGACCATACTTTTCAGTAGGAGCACCCGCAAACACAGAGCCAATAACGGTTCCCCATAATGCCATGGACATAATAAAAAAGCCATGGAACAAAGGTGTGGTGTGCCAAAGTTCTTGAATAGGTTTATCGGCACCAGAAATAACTACCATGTCAAAACCAAAAATAAAACCTGCGAGGGCGGCTACTACTGTTGATTGAAATAATTTTCCTTTGTTCATGTATTTATTTTAAAAGTGCTGCTGCTTTAATTAAATCTTCTGGCGTATCTATTTCTACACCCATATAACTAGTAACTACCATTTTTATAGAAATGCCATTTTCTAAATAACGAAGGCATTCAATTTTTTCAGCAGCTTCTAATGGGGACATAGGCCAGTTTGTAAAATCAAGTAGGGCTTGTTTTTTAAAGGCGTACACACCAATATGTTCGTAATAAGGAATAGCTATTTCTGTATTTCTTGGATAAGGAATAACACTACGTGAAAAAAACAGCGCATTCATGTTTTTATCAACAGCCACTTTTACATAATTAGGATCGGCAATTAAATCCGAATTAGTTAATGCCTGCATGAGAGAGGCCACTTCTACATTTTTATCATTAAAAATAGCAATTAATTTTTCAAGGGGTTCTTTTTTTACAAAGGGTTCGTCTCCTTGTACATTCACCACTATATCAATATCTAAATGTTCTATCGCTTCAGCAATTCTATCTGATCCGCTTTTGTGTTCTTTTTTACTCATAAGGGCCTTGCCTCCGTGTGAAGTAATTTCATTGAATATAATTTCACTATCGGTTACCACATAAACTTCATCGAAGAGGCCCGTTGCCACTGTATTATCATAGGTATGTCTAATAACTGTTTTAGTACCTAAGGCCTGCATTAGTTTTGCTGGAAAGCGTGTGGCCGCATAGCGGGCAGGAATAAAGGCTCCAATTTTAGTCATGTAAGCTGATTCTAGGTTTTTAAAAATTGGATTAGTAATCTGATTTTATCGATTTATTAAAGGGCGCTTTTAGTTGATAAGCAATTGACTTATCTTTTGTATTGTCCATTACATCTAATCCATAAATAATTTCATTCATGGGTGTATAATTATAAGTACCTAATAAACGGTCCCAGAAAGAAAATATATTTCCATAATTGCTATCGGTTTGTGGACGCTTAATATGATGATGAATTCTATGCATATTGGGAGATACTATTATGTATCCAAAACTTTGATCGAACCATTTAGGAATTTTAATATTCGCATGATTAAATTGAGTAAGTACCACACTTAAACTTTGGTATACCATTACTATCCAAATAGGTGTACCTAAAACAAACACAGCTAGAATAGCAAATACAGCCCTTACTACCGACTCCCCCGGATGATGTCTATTGCCTGTAGTAGTGTCTACTTGAGTATCGGCGTGGTGCACCATATGAAATTTCCATAAAAATTTTACTTTATGTTCTATCATATGTACTAAATAGGCGCCGATAAAATCTAATAATAATAAAGCAACAATGGCTTCCACCCAAGGGCTTAATTGAATAATATGCAGTAATCCAAAGTTTTCAGCTATTGTCCAATCGCTCAGTTTTACCATTAGAAGTGCGAATAAAAAATTAATGACAATGGTAGTGAAAGTAAAAAAGAAATTTAGGCCTGCGTGTTTGAACTTATTGTATTTAAAATTAAATAAGGGTACTGCAATTTCCACCAACCAGAAAAAGGTGATACCCCCTGCTAATAACAAGGCCCTGTGCGCACTTGGAATATGTTCAAAGTAGTTTTTAATAGTCTCCAGCATGGTCGTTTTTTTATAGTATAAATGTAAATAAAAAAACCCGATGTTCCATTGATTGGGCCAGCGGGTTTCTATTATTAAAGCAATTATTAAAAAGCTTTTATAGGGTAGGGATTATTTTAGCTATTTAACATTAAAGGCATTACCAACATAAGCAGGTCTTCTCCTGGCGCTTGCTCAGAGGGCTTAATAAGGCCGGCCTTGCTAGGTGTGGAGAGTTCTAAGAAAATATCATCGGTATCGGCAGCAGATAACATTTCTATTAAAAATTTTGCATTAAATGCAATTTGAATGTCTTCTCCTTTGTATTCACAACTCATGCGCTCGTTTCCTTCAAAACTAAAGTCAATATCTTGTGCAGCCATTTGTAATTCATTGCCTGTAATATTTAATGCCACTTGATTGGTGCTCTTATTACTAAATACATTCACACGACGAAGTGCATTTTGAAAATCGTGCTTGTTCACTGTTAAGCGGTATGGATTATCAGAAGGGATAACTACTTTATAATCTGGGAAACGCGCGTCGATTAATCGACAAATTAATTGTGTAGAACCATGATCTACAAAAAGATGATTATTGTTAAAACTTAAAGTGATAGGATCTTCATTGTCTGGTAAAGCATTCTTTAATAAGTTCAAAGGTTTTTTAGGCACAATGAAAGATGCGTTTTGTTTTGCCTTGGTATCGGTTCTTTTATAACGCACTAAACGGTGTGCATCGGTAGCTACAAACTGAACGCTGTCCTTGGTTAATTCAAAGAACACGCCTGTCATGGCTGGGCGTAAGTCATCGCCACTTACTGCAAATAATGTTTTATTGATAGCTGTTAATAAGCTACTACTAGTCATGTCAAAGCCAGTGGTATCATCTGCTGTAGGCTCTTTCGGAAAATTATCAGGATTCTCTCCCATTACTTTATACTTACCATTATCGCTAGTAATTTCTACACTATAGTTTTTATCTATATTGAAAGTAAGGGGTTGGTCTGCGATATTTTTTAAAGAATCAATTAAAATTTTAGCGGGAATACAAACACGACCGTTGGCCTTGCTTTCCACATCCATTTGAACGCGCATAACCGTTTCTAAATCGGTGGCCACAATATTTAATTTTTTATCTTCGATTTCGAATAAAAAATCCTCTAAGATAGGAAGCACTGTGTTGGTATTAATAACACCTGAAATTTGTTGGAGGTGTTTTAAAAGCGAAGAAGAAGAAACGATAAATTTCATAGGATAATACGTTTTGTTTTTTAGTAGGTTTTGGCTCGGAATAGGGTTTGAAAACTGTTTCCTTGACCGACCAAAATAAGCTTAAATAACACTAACGAAACTAATGCAAAATCTTAAGATTAAAAAGCTATTTTAGCATTTCTTATTGACATACTTATCTACAAAATGCAAAAGATTAGAATAGGCAAAGACCAGGCTATACAAAGGATACGGCATTTTTGTGCTTACCAAGAAAGAGCCCAACAAGAGGTTCGAGATAAGCTCTATGCTTTTGGTATGACCCCTGTTGAAGTAGAAGAAATAATTTCCGATTTAATATCAGATAATTTTTTAAATGAAGCAAGGTTTGCAGAAAGTTTTGCAGGTGGTCATTTTAGAATAAAGTCATGGGGTAAGCAAAAAATAAAATATGCCTTGCAACAAAAAAGAGTAAGCCCTGTAAATATTAAAAAGGCCCTGCTTTGTATTGATGAAAGGGCTTATGAAAAAACATTGCTACAACTAGCTACTAAAAAATGGAATTCACTAAAAGGGGAAAGAGGCATGAGTCGTATGGCAAAAACGCAATCCTTTTTAAATCAAAGAGGCTTTGAATCCAATTTAATTAGCCCCATTATACAAGCACTAAACAAGAAGTAGCTTTTTTATTTGAATATTGTACCTTTAGTAAACAAGAAAAAAGAATGTCTGTATCCACCCTTAGTTTCTCACTTATACAAACCGATTTATTTTGGGAAGATAAAGCGGCTAACCTAGATATGTTGGCTAAAAAAATAAGAGGTATTGAAGAATATACAGAAGTGGTGGTACTTCCTGAAATGTTTAGTACGGGCTTTAGTATGCGACCTTCCGAGTTTGCTGAAACCATGGATGGGCCTACTCTTAGGTGGATGAAGCAGTTGTCTTCAGAAAGAAAAGTTATTATTGTGGGCTCTTTAATTATCAAAGAAGAAATTAGTAAAGAAGCGCCTCAATTTTATAATAGACTTATTTGGGTTTTACCTAATGGTGAATTAGGTTATTATGATAAAAGACATTTGTTTGCCTTTGCGGGCGAAGACCAACATTATGCTGCAGGCACTAAAAGATTAATTGCAAGTGTGAAAGGATGGAAAATAAATTTACAGGTTTGTTATGATTTACGCTTTCCTGTTTGGGCCCGTCAACAAGGCGAAGAGTATGATATACTACTTTATGTTGCCAACTGGCCAGAGAAAAGAAATCATGCATGGAAAACATTATTAACAGCACGTGCTATTGAAAATCAGTGTTATACTATTGGTGTAAATAGAGTAGGCATAGATGGTAATAATATAGCACATAGTGGCGACTCTCTAATAATAGGACCGCTTGGAGAAGTGCTCTACCACTGCGCTTTCAAAGAAGATGTATTTACCATTACTTTACAAAAAGAAGAGCTAACTGACGCTAGAAATCGATTTCCTTTTTGGAAGGATGCCGATTTTTTTCAAATTCAATAATTAGAAATTAAAATATAATGCACATAAGTTTATCTGTCCAAAAATTATTTACGGGAAAAGATTGGATGAAGGAAGTGGTAGTTGAAATAGAAAATGGAATTATAAAAAATATGAGTAGTGTTGGCTATGATGCTACTAATGCAATGCCTATTGTTATACCTGCTTTAATTGATCTTCAAATTTATGGAGCAGAAAATAAATTATTATCTGAATTTCCCGATGCAGACACCATTGAAAAAACCTATCGCTATTGTTTAGCAGGAGGTGCTGCTTATTTTCAACCCACCATTGCATCGCAGTCTAATGATATTATTATAAAGTCTATTGATGCTGTTAGAGCCTACAAAGCTAATGGTGGCAAAGGTTGTATGGGACTGCATATTGAAGGGCCTTGGATTAATGTAGAAAAAAAGGGAGCGCATCAGGCTGAAATTATTCATTCTCCTTCCTATGAAGAGGTAGCAGCCATTATTGAATATGGAAAAGATGGTATTGGCATGATTACCATTGCACCTGAAGTTGTGGATCAAAAAATTATTGATTTAATTCAAAAAAATAATATTGTTATTTCTGCAGGTCATACGAACGCGTCTTATGAACTAGCTAATTCTTTTTTAAATACGGGCATTACTGTAGGTACACATTTATACAATGCAATGAGTAGTTTGCAACACAGGGCTCCTGGTATGGTGGGCGCTATGTTTAATCACCCCACTGCGATGTGTAGTTTAGTGGCAGATGGTTACCACGTGGACTTTGCTGCTATTAAAATTGCTAAAAAAATGATGGGCGACCGTTTGTTTTGTATTACCGATGCGGTGACCACTGCAAGTACTGGTATGTATCAACATACACTGGTAGGTGATAAATATGAAAGCAAGGGTATTTTAAGT
Organism: Chitinophagales bacterium; assembly: GCA_964203405.1. Taxonomy (GTDB): domain Bacteria; phylum Bacteroidota; class Bacteroidia; order Chitinophagales; family Chitinophagaceae; genus Sediminibacterium. Next base: position 1,347,496 of record CAXNLL010000001.1, on the reverse strand, counting down.
GGCTCTGCTTTAACACAATTAAAATCGGTGAAAAACTTAGTAGAGAATGTAGGTATTGATTTAGGAGAAGCCATTAGAATGTGTAGCGTATATCCTGCTAAAGTAATGAACCACGATACCATTAAGGGCAGTATTGAAATAGGCGGAAAGGCAGACCTAGCTTGTTTAAGCGAAGACCTTGCATTAATTAAAATGATGGTAGCTTAAATTATTTCTTAGCTATATAAATTTATTTTCCAAAAGCATTCCAACCCTGAGCTGTTATGTCAAATAAATTTTTACCCTTGGTAATTAATTTAGCGCCTTCTTCTTTATCACACATATAACCAATCACACTAATTTCTTCTTGCAGGGTTATTTTATCATAATCGGATTGCTTCATGGTAAATAAAAGTTCATAGTCTTCTCCACCATTCAATGCACATACCGTTGGGTCTAAACCAAACTTAAAAGCAGCCGCGCGACTCGATTCATGAATAGGAATTTTCTCTTCATAAATTCTACAGCCCAAATTACTTTGTTTACACAAATGCAATAACTCGCTACTTAATCCATCGCTAATATCCATCATGGAAGTAGGTAGTATGGTTTGATTTTCTAAGATTTCAATAATATCTTTTCTAGCTTCTGGTTTTAATAAACGACCTACGATATAATCTTCGTTTTCTAAATTGGGTTGAATTTGTGGGTTCTCTACAAATATTTGTTTCTCGCGCTCCATTAGAGTAAGTCCTAAAAAGGCTGCACCTAAATCGCCTGAAACGCAGATCAGGTCTCCACTTTCAGCGGTACTTCTTTTTATATATTTATCAGGGGCCACTTCTCCTACTGCGGTAACAGAGATAATAAAACCCTTTTGAGAAGTAGAGGTATCGCCTCCAATTAAGTCCACATCATACTTTTCACAAGCAATATTCACCCCTTCATAAAATTCTTCTAAGGCTTCTAAACTAAAACGATTACTAAAAGCAATACTCATGGTTATTTGAGTAGGTGTTGCATTCATTGCATATATATCACTTAAATTCACCACCACTGCTTTATAGCCTAAATGTTTTAAAGGTGTATACATTAAATCAAAGTGTACGCCTTCAATTAATAAATCGGTGGTGATCACTGTTTGTTTTCCAAAATGATCTATTACTGCTGCGTCATCTCCTATCGATAAAATAGTAGAGGCATTATTCGTTTCAAAATTTTCTGTGAGGTGGTCTATTAAACCAAACTCTCCTAGTTTATCAATTTCAGTTCTTTCTGTTGACATAAAATAATTTATAAATTTCCGCCTGTTATAACGCGTAATAATTGATCGTGAATTTTACCATTGGTGGCTATAATGCCCGGCTGGTATGGGCTGTAGGCGTTACCTTTTAAGTCCGTTACCTTTCCGCCTGCTTCTTCTACCATTAAAAAACCTGCAGCACTATCCCAGGCTTGTAGTTTATGTTCATAAAATCCATCGAACCTGCCCGCCGCTGTCCAACATAAATCAATGGCTGCACTTCCTAGTCTTCGAACCGGAATAGCCTTGCGAATTAATTTTTCAAAAATTTGTAAGGGTCCGTTTTCAGTATCTAAATATTGATAAGGAAAACCGGTTACTAAGCAACTACTTAATAAATTATCTTTATCGCTTACTTGAATTTTATTACCATTTAAAGTAGCGCCCTTTCCTTTTTCTGCAATAAAAAGTTCGTTCATGATGGGATTGTATACGGCGCCTAATATCATTTTGCCTTCTTCTTCTACACCAATACTCACACAACAAATGGGAATACCATTCGCAAAATTGATAGTACCATCAATAGGGTCAATGATCCATTTAATTTTAGAGTCTTGTTTTATTTCTCCGGTTTCTTCACTTAAAATAAAATGCGTCGGAAAAGCCTCTTGAATCACTTTGAAAATAGCCTTCTCTGCTGCATGATCCGCCTCGGTTACGAGGTCGTTCAGAGAACCCTTGCTAGATATTGTAAAAGAACCGTTAAAAAAATGCTTTAATTCTTTGCCACCGGCCTCTACAGCCTTTAAAAGTGTATTTTTAATCATATGGCAAAAGTAGGTGCGTTTGCTCGAATAACATTCCTATTTTTGCAGATAATCTTTAAAAAATAAACCCCGATTCAGTAGATGCCTATTTTTGAGATTAACCTACCAAAAAGCATTCAAAAAGCTTTGGGCATTCCTCCAAGAAGCCCCAAAAGAGCACAGCTGCGCGTGCTCAAGAAATTACTGCGCCGAGCAAGGTATACTGCTTTTGGCCAGCAGTTTCATTTTGATAAAATTTTATTAAGCAAAAGACCGGATAAGGTATTTCAACAGTCTGTACCCAGCTATAATTATAATAAAATTTATAAGGACTGGTGGCACCGAACCTTAAAGGGGGAATCAGATATTTGTTGGCCAGGTAAAATAAAATACTTTGCCTTAAGTAGTGGTACCAGCGAATCTGCAAGTAAATACATTCCAATTACCAATGATTTATTAAGGGGTAATAAAATTTTAATGATTAAGCAACTCATTAGTTTGTTTAAGTATAGCGATGTGAATTTTGGATCCATTGGCAAGGGCTGGCTTACTTTAGGTGGAAGTACCGACTTGCAAAAAGAAGCCGGGTATTATGCAGGTGATCTAAGTGGTATTACAGCGAAAAAAAATCCTTTTTGGTTTCAACCTTTTTATAAACCTGGTAAGAAAATTGCTAAGGAAAGAGATTGGAATAAAAAATTAAAAGAAATTGTAGAAAAAGCACCCGATTGGGATATTGGATTTATTGTGGGCGTACCTGCTTGGATACAAATGTGTATTGAAATGGTGATTGAAAAATACAAGCTGAATAATATTCACGAGATATGGCCCAATTTAGATTTTTTTGCGCATGGTGGTGTAAGCTTTGAACCTTATAAACATGGGTTTGAAAAATTATTAGGAAAGCCTATCACTTATATTGAAACCTATTTGGCCAGCGAGGGTTTCTTGGCTTGGCAGGATAAACAAAATGGCGTGGGTATGCGCTTGTCTTTTAACCAACATATCTTTTTTGAATTTGTTCCTTTTGATGAAAACAACTTTGATGAAAATGGTGAGATGGTAGAAAACCCACAAGCTTTATTAATACACGAAGTAGAAGAAAATAAAAATTACGCCATTTTAATAAGCACTGCTGCCGGTGCTTGGCGCTATTTAATTGGAGATACCATTCGCTTTATTGATAAGGCCAATGCAGAAATAATTATTACAGGTAGAACAAAACATTTTTTAAGTTTAGTGGGCGAACACCTTAGTGTAGATAATATGAATAAAGCCATTCAACTAGTAAGCGAAGAGATGAATATATCTATTCCGGAGTTTGGTGTTACAGGTGAGCCTTTTGAAAGTTTATTTGCACATCATTGGTATGTTGCCTGCGATGATACCGTAGATAGCGATGTGCTCATTAAAAATATTGATCAAAAATTAATTGAATTAAATGATGATTATGCCGTTGAAAGAAAGAGTGCTTTAAAGAAAGTATTTATAACGGTTTTAAAAGAAAATGTGTTTATGGATTTTATGAGTAGCAAGGGCAAGGTGGGCGGCCAGCACAAGTTTCCAAGAGTTATTAAAGGAAATTTATTGGATGAATGGAAAAGATTTATTGCTTAATTATGATAGCCCCCATTTTAAAAGGTTTATTACTTGGGCTTATCTTAAGTATTTCTATAGGGCCTGTAATTTTTGCGATATTAAAACAAAGTTTAACCAATGGCCACAAAGCGGGGTATGTTTTTGTAGCAGGTGTTTCTGTAAGTGATATAGTTTTATTATTTATTTGTAATTTTTTTACTGGTTTTTTTACACTCGCTTTATCACATAAGGCCTTTATTGCTATGTTAGGGGCAGGTTTTTTATTAGTGATGAGTGTGTATACTTTATTTTTTAAAAAAATAGTTTTTGAAGGGGGAGAGGATAGTAAAGAAAAGTTAATGAGTAAAAGAGATTTGGTTTCCACTTTTTTAGCAGGCTTTTTTATGAACACGCTTAACCCTAGTGTATTTCTATTTTGGTTTGCATGGACGGCAGCTATTAGTGCCACTGCGGCTGAAACAAATAATCCGCTTAGTTATAGAATACTTGTATTCGGTACTTGTTTATTGTTTGTGCTATTATCGGATTTACTAAAAGTGGCATTGGCTGGCAAACTTCGACCTAAACTTACCCTACAAAATTTGATAATCATTAATAGAGTTTCGGGGATTATTATTTTAGTATTTAGCGCAGCCTTGTTTTATGGGGCACTGCACTATTAGTCATTCCTAGTAAGCCATCATTGCGCCATATATCTTATCCTTTATTAAAAATAAAAATCGTAAATTGCTGTAGTGAAAAAATTATTGATTTTTAAGTTTTGTTTTTTGGTAGTGCTTTTGTCTGTAATGCATTCAGACCTAAGGGCACAAGGAGGCAAACTATTACTATTAAAGGATCGGGGTATAATTATAAGATCCTTTACCGAAGGTGATTATATAAACTTTGAGTTTAGCAATGCGCAATGGCTTACCGGCTATATCGATTGGATTCGAGGAGATTCTATTCAAGTTAATCATTTTGCCCTACAGGGTTCTGTTACCATGTTTGGTACCTATGGTCAGGACACGCTTAAACTAGGACGACTTATTTTGCATATTAATGAAATTAAGGCATTTGCAAAAGATAGAGGGCGCTTTAGAAGTGTGTTTACCAATGGTGCTGTTTTAAAAGCAGGTGGTATTGGTTATGTAAGTTTAAATATTATAAATTCTGCTATAAATGGCGATAATATTTTTGAAACTAAAAATATAAGCAAATTGGCTGGGGGGATAACAGCCTGGCTTGCGGGCGTGCTAGTTAAAAGATCTAATCCCGATTACCGTCCCATTGGAAAACGTTTTAGCGTAGAAATTTTATAAATTGTATTTGTGCTAAAAAAAATACGCCGCTTTTTTCTTTATCTATTTTTAAGTTCACTGGTGTATGTGCTCATTACTAAATTTATTGAGCCGCCCATTACCATTACACAAATTACCAACGCATTTGGTTTAGGTTTAAAGAGAGATTATGTTGCTTGGGATAAAATGTCCTATAATATAAAACTAGCCGCTATGGCAAGCGAGGACCAAGCCTTTACAGATCATATGGGCTTTGATTGGGATGCTATTGAGAAAAGCTTACGCCCCAAAAAGAAAAAGAAAAAATCTAAAATACCATTGGGTGGGGGTGCTAGTACTATTTCACAACAGGTGGCTAAAAATGTCTTTTTGTGGCAGGGTGGCCGCTATGATAAATACATAAGAAAAATTCCAGAAGTTTATTTTACATTTTTAATAGAACTTATTTGGAGGAAGCAAAGAATTTTAGAAGTGTATTTAAATGTAATTGAAACCGGCCCTGGTTGTTTTGGGGTAGAGGCTGCAGCGCAACACTATTTTAAGAAGTCTGCTAAAAATTTATCAAGGGCTGAGGCCGCCATGATTGTAGCGGGTTTTCCCAATCCTAAAAAATTTACCGCCCGTCCAATGACTAGAAGGGTTTCATGGCGATATCCACAAATTCTAAGAGAGATGAATAATATTGAAACGGATGAGGATGTTGCTGCTCTATTAAAATAAAATTTTGTCAATTATTTGAATGGCGTTCTGGGTTCTCTCATCGCCCGCACCACTTACAATACCCCAGGCTGTATTTTGATTGATTAAAATATCTTTATAAATAGCAAATAATTCTTGTCTTGGTTTTTCATCAGGATATTCACGCATTTCATCTGGAGTCCATACAAGGTCTATATCACATAGAAGATAGAGATCATAATTTCTTTTATGAATTTCATCTAAAATATAAGTATGGCAATTATTAAAAACATATTCACACCAAACCTTCATAACATACATGTTGGTGTCAATAACTATCTTGTTTTTTGATTTCTCCATAAATAGCTGCTCCGCTTTTTGTATAGCTTCGTCCTCTAATGTTAATTGCCCCTTGGCAATTGTTAATAAATCTTCAAAATTATATTTTGTACCATTTTCGTGTAAATATTGTCTAGCATATTCTTTGCAATCTACAACACCATAATATTTAGCCAACTGCTCGCATAGCGTTGATTTACCTGTAGATTCTGGGCCCAAGACCACAATTTTTTGCAGCTTTGTATTTGAACTATGTACTTCTTTAGACATTTTATACTTTGATGGCTTTTTAAAATTGATTAATGTTTTTAGCAGTATTTGCTTTTCTACTCCACTCTATCCATCCTGCAATGGCTAATATTAATAAAACTATAAATTGAACACTAGTAAATGCATAACCCTTTATAAAATACAATGGTATGGAGGCAATATTAGTAAGCACCCACCAAAACCAGCTCTCCACTTTTTTCTTGGCCATTAACCACATAGCCGTATAGGCTGAGGCGCTAGCTAGTGCGTCTGCCCAAGGAATGGCTTCTGGTGCAAAGGATTTTCTTAAATACACCAAGGCAAAATAAATAAGAGCATATACTCCAGCAAAAAACAAAAACTGCTGAACTCTCTCTTTGGTATTGCTATTCGTTATTTGTAAAATGAACTCTTGATTCGTTTGATTTTTTCTGGTCCATAAATACCATCCATACAAACTCATAATGGTATAATATAAATTCACGCTAGCCTCTCCGAGTAAATGTCCTTGAAAACTTAAGTAAATATAAATGGTCGTATTTAAGAGGCCTGTGGGAAATACTAAAATATTTTCTTTTCTACTATACCAAACAGAAACAATGCCCGATATAACTGCTATGGCTTCTATCCAAGTAGTTTGCACTAAGCCGTTATATATTGATTCTAATAGGGAAGACATGGGTATAAAATTAATACAAATACTATTGGTATTATTATTTTGTTAGGGTTTGATGCTTTTATATTGTTAGTGCTAAGCATTCTTCATTTTCTCCAACTGGGCTTCTAATCTAAACATTTCATCTCTTAGCTTAGCCGCTTCCATAAAATCCAAGGCTTTTGCAAACTTATCCATTTGTTTTTTAGTTTGTGTTATGGCTTTTTCCATTTGTGGAATGGTTTTGAGTTCATCAGAGGCATTTGTAACCATTTCAAGATCGTCGCTAGTTTTAATATTTATATTATTTAGCGTAAAGCCCTTTATGTCTAATACGGCAGTTTGTGCCATTACCTGTTCTATACTTTTAATAATAGTGGTGGGGGTTATATTATTGTCTGCATTATATTTTTTTTGTTTGGCCCTTCTTCTATCGGTTTCATCCATGGTGCGGCGCATACTCTTGGTAATTTGATCGGCATAAAATATAACGCGCCCATTTACATTTCTAGCGGCTCTTCCAGAAGTTTGTGTTAAGGACTTTTCATTTCTTAAAAAGCCTTCTTTGTCTGCATCTAAAACTACTACTAATGAAACTTCGGGTAAATCAAGTCCCTCTCTTAATAAATTCACACCCACTAGTACATCAATCACACCCAATCTTAATTCTCTTAAAATTTCTACGCGTTCAAGGGCATCAATATCGCTATGGATATATTTTGATTTGATTTGAATACGACTTAAATAACGGTCCATTTCTTCTGCCATTTTTTTAGTAAGGGTAGTGACTAAAACGCGGTCGCCTTTTTCTACCTGCATTGCAATCTCTTCTAATAAGTCGTCAATTTGATTTTTAGTAGGGCGCACTTCTATCGGCGGATCCAATAGGCCAGTGGGTCTTACCACTTGTTCAATAATTAAACCTCCTGTTTTTTCTAATTCATATTCTCCCGGCGTGGCGCTAACAAATATGGACTGCCCTACCATATTTTCAAACTCATTAAAATTAAGGGGCCTATTATCAATGGCACTAGGTAGCCTAAAACCATATTCTACTAAATTCATTTTTCTACTTCTATCTCCACCATACATTCCAGTTATTTGTGGAATAGTAACATGGCTTTCATCTATTACACATAAAAAGTCCTTGGGGAAATAATCTAATAAACAAAAGGGGCGGGTGCCGGGCTTTCTTCTATCAAAAAATCTGGAGTAGTTTTCAATACCTGTGCAATAGCCTAACTCTCTAATCATTTCGATATCGTATTCAACACGCTCTTTAATTCTTTGTGCTTCAAGATGCTTGCCTGTGTTTTTAAAATACTCCACTTGCGCGCGCATTTCATCTTGAATTTCATAAATGATTTCTTGTACTAAGTCCTTGGGGGCTAAATATAAATTAGCAGGAAAGATGGCCGCGTTTTCCATCGTCTCTATTCTTTTGCCGCTTTCTACTTCAATACTTTCAATAGATTCTATTTCATCTCCAAAAAATGTAATTCGGTATCCATAGTCCACATAGGGTAGTCGTATATCAACGGTGTCTCCATTCACTCTAAAAGAACCTCTATCAAATTCAGTCACCGTTCGGTGGTATAAACTATTTACCAAGGCATGTAAAAAAGCTTGTCTGGGTAAAACCATGCCTGCATTAATTCTTATAATTCCTTTTTCATATTCTGTAGGATTACCCATACCATAAATACAACTCACACTGGCTACGATAATAATATCTCTGCGGCCGCTTAATAATTGTGCAGTGGCTTGTAATCTTAATTTATCAAGCTCTTCGTTAATGCTTAAATCTTTTTCAATGTAAACACCAGAAGTGGGTAAATAAGCTTCGGGTTGATAATAATCGTAATAAGAAACAAAATAACCCACTGCATTATTAGGAAAAAATTGTTTGAACTCTCCGTAGAGCTGTGCCACCAATGTTTTATTATGTGTTAAAACAAGTGTGGGCCTTTGAACATTTTGTATAAGGTTGGCGATGGTAAAGGTTTTACCACTGCCGGTTACCCCCAAAAGCGTATGATACCGCTCTCCTTCCAAGACCCCGTCGGTGAGTGCTTGAATGGCTGTGGGCTGATCGCCCGACGGGGTATAGGTAGATTCTAATTGAAAAGGCATTTGCAAATTTACATGCTATAGTGCATCTAAAAACATAGAAAGTTTTTCAATGGCTTTTGCTGTTTCTATTATTTGTTCTTTGGTTTCTGGCCAATTTTTTTGTTCGATGGCCTCTCTTACACCAGGAACTGTTTTAACACCATAGCCTGTGTAAAAACCGGGCGCATAAATTGTATGTTTAAACCAAGGTCTGCGCGGAAGTCCTGTTTCAGATAATAATTTTTGTTCAGCTGTATATATTTTTGAATTTAAAGTAGCCAACTGAGCAGCATTTCCTGTTGCTTTAATTTCTTCTACATGTGCTGCTGCTTTTTCTAATTTAGCAAGCGCATTTAATAAAGCAGAAAAATCGATGTAGGGTACTTCTGTTAAAAGCCTTGGTGTGGTTAAGCCTTCTGCAGGATCTGCTGCATAAGCATATGCTTTTTTATTAACTAGTTCGTTTTCAATAAGCGTCATCTCTCTTAATTGATCTACATTATTGATTAACTCGTTTAGATATCCTTTAATAGTTTTATGAAGCACGGTATAATCAAAAGGTAAAGCGTCTGCATCTGCTAGTCTTAGTGCTACTCTTCCTGCTGTTTGTGCAAGTGTTACGCCATAAATAAAAGTCGGGTCTTTAAAACGACGATACATATCATAGGAATCATAAATAGAATGATACTCTCCGCCTGAACCTTCGCCACCATATCCAATATTTAAAGAAGGAATACCTAAATGTTGTATAAATGAAGAATAGTCAGAGCCAGAACCCATAGCGCCCAATGGATAACTTGTAGAGGCATGGGCTTCTTTTTTTGCAGCGCTTGTACTTTCTTGCGTGGCTCTTTGTGCTTTTGATCTTTCAAAAACAGAAACACCTGTTTGTGGATCCATTACTGTTTTACTAATTTCTGTAATCAATGGTGCGAAAGCATGTGAGCCCTCAGCACCTAAAAATCCTCTTTCGTTTCCATCAGAATTTATATAGGCTACCGCTTTAGCTTGTAATTCTGCAGCGTGGTCTTCCACCCATTCTGTAGAACCCATTAATCCTGGTTCTTCTGCATCCCAAGCGCAATACACTAGGGTTCTTTTAGGTCTCCATCCTTGTTTTAATAATCCTCCAATAGCAATGGCCTCTTCTAATTCAGCAGCCATGCCACTTATTGGATCGGCAGCGCCATTTACCCAAGCATCGTGGTGATTGCCTCTAATTACCCACTGATCAGGAAATTCAGATCCCTTAATAGTAGCAATAACATTAATACCGGGTCTTAGTTTCCAATCAAAGGCTAGTTTTAAATGCACCTTTGATTTACTTGGTCCGATATGATAAGTAAAGGGAAGTCCGCCACCCCAATTTCTTGGTGCAACAGGGCCCTCCATATCTTTTAATAAAGGGGCCGCGTCTCCATAACTAATAGGAAGTACAGGTATTTTTAATAAGTTCACTGCATCGTTATGGTCTACTCTTGCTGCGGTTGCAGTGGAAGCAATATTGGGTGTAGTTGGGTCGCCTGGATAAATTACCATATCCATGATAGAACCTCTTTGAACTGTTTGGTCGTTTTTAAAAGAACCAATAGGATATTCATCTCCTGCACCATATCCATCATCCATTGGATCAGAATAAATTAAACAACCAATTGCACCGTGTTCTTGTGCCACTTTTGGTTTAATGCCTCTCCAACTACGACCATATTTTGCAATCACAATTTTTCCTTTTACATCAATACCATATTTTGCAAGCGTTTCATAATCTTCAGGTAAACCATAGTTTACAAAAACTAAATTTGCAGTAACATCTCCATCGGCACTCCAACAATTATAAGTAGGTAGTTGGTCTGCCTGATTGGATGTAGCATCTTCTTTAAGAGGTGTTTCTTTTAATTTTGCTTTATAATTGGTTGCACCCGACATTTCAAGAACGCGTGTTATGGGTGTTGGAAACATGAGTTGATACACTTCTGTTTTGGTATCCCAGCCTGCCTCTTTAAATATTTTTACAATTTGATCCGACACAAATTTTCCACCTGCAGAACCCACATGGTGTGGAACAGAAGAAAGTAGCTTAATGTTTTGTCCAACCCTTGCTGCATTTAGTTGTGCATCAAAATCTTTTTCAATCTTATTTTGTTTTTCAACGTTTATAAAACCAAGTATAGTGTTTTGCGCCATTGAATTTTTGGTCACCATAAATAATGCTATAAAACAAAGGCTAATTGTTTTAATATTATTTTTTAAAATTGAATTTTTCATAGGTAAATATTAATAAGTTAAAAATTAAATGTTTCTTTTTAAATAATGCGTGTAATCAGGAAGCTTGTATTCATAAACTTCTTGCATAAAACGAGAGGTCATTAAAAAATCGGCGGTGGTTCTATCGCAAGCCATGGGTAGGTTCCAGGCCACCGCTAGTCTTAACAGGGCTTTCACATCGCTATCGTGGGGTTGTGCTTCCATTGGATCAAAGAAGAAAAAGATAACATCAATATCACCTGTGGCTATCATCGCGCCTATTTGTTGATCTCCTCCAAGGGGTCCGCTTAATAATTTTTTTACAGGTTGGTCTAGTGCTTCTTCCACCAGCTTTCCGGTAGTACCGGTGGCAACAAGGCTGTGTTTTGAAAGCGCAATTTTGTTATGAACCGCCCATTCAATAAGGTCTTTCTTTTTATTGTCGTGTGCAATAAGTGCAATTCTTTTTCTTTTTTCCAGCTTTCTAATATTATTGGGCATAAATTTTTGTTTGAGATTTAGCTTATGGACATTGTTTGATTTCTTAATAAAAACAACAAGGCCAAGGTACCAAAAATAATTGGTTGTGGTATGCTAATAAATTGTAAAAGGCTAATGATTAGTAGTAGATAAATTGGATATAAGAAAAATAATACGCTAAATAAAACAGAGTCAAAAAAAACGGTGCTCTTTGTTTTTTTATCAACAAAACTATATACTAGATTATAAAAGGGAAGGTTTAAATAATAAAGCGCGTTTTTTTTAATAGTAGGTGTGTGGGCGGTTGGAAGTATTTGGGTAAGCATTTTTTCAAAAACAGCATTATTAAAATCCACTCTGTCTTTTGGGTCAAGAATGGGTGTGGTTTGTGTGAAAAAGTCTAAACAAAGATTTACTCTTTTTCCTATGCCTTTAAAATTATTATAGGCAATGCCCGCTAAATGAATTTGTGGAAAATGATTCTCTGAATGACAGGCTTGTAAAATTCTGGCAGTTCCTTTTTTGAAGGGTTGAAGAGTGTTGGTGTTTAAACAGGTTCCTTCTATAAAAATTAAAACAGCTTCATTTTTTTTTAATAATCTTGCAGATTCGACAAAAGCGTATTCATTAAGGTGTAAAAACTCTTTGCCCTCTCTTAGCCTATACACCGGAATCATATTCAATAGCCTTAACAAAAAACGGTGTATTTTTTTTGTAAAAACATCGCCCCTTGCTAAAAAATGTATTTTTCTATTATACCTAGTGCCAATAATAATAGCATCTAGAAAAGAGTTGGGGTGGTTGGCAATAATTAATAAAGGGCCCCTGGTGTTTAATAAATATTTATTCTTGGTATTGATTTCAGCGCAAAAAAGCCAGAGCGCCGCTCTAATAAAAAGTTTTAAAATATTTATCACTCTTTTTTGTATAAATATAAAAAAACCGCACCATAGTTGATGCGGTTTATACTAACTAACCCTAAAAAACCAAAACCTTTAATATCTTACTTTAATTTACTTTATAGTTCTTTAATAATTATTTCGCGGCCTCTTCTGCCTTTAAAGCAATTTTAGCTCTAATTTTAGCCTCTATTTCGTTGGCCATCTCTGGGTTATCGTGTAAAATGGTTTTTACCGAATCGCGGCCCTGTCCTAGTTTGTTGTTATCATAGCTAAACCAGCTTCCGCTTTTTTGGATAATTTCTAGTTCAACGCCCATATCAATAATTTCTCCAATTTTACTAATTCCCTCTCCAAAAATAATTTCAAATTCAGCTGCTCTAAATGGTGGGGCTACTTTATTTTTTACCACTTTTACTTTTACTCTATTTCCTATTGCTTCATCGCCATCTTTAATTTGAGCCATTCTTCTAATATCTAATCTTACAGAGGCGTAAAATTTTAAAGCGTTTCCTCCTGTAGTGACTTCTGGGTTACCAAAAACGACACCAATTTTTTCTCTTAGCTGATTAATAAAAATGCAAATTGTATTTGTTTTATTAATGGTGGCTGTTAATTTTCTTAATGCTTGACTCATTAATCTTGCATGTAATCCCATTTTACTATCACCCATTTCGCCTTCTAGTTCACTCTTTGGAACTAGCGCTGCCACTGAATCTATAACAAGTACATCTATGGCTCCAGATAAAATTAAACGATCCGCAATTTCTAAGGCTTGTTCGCCATAGTCTGGTTGAGAGACTAATAAATTATCTACATCTACTCCTAATTTTTTTGCATAGGCGCTATCAAATGCATGTTCAGCATCGATGATTGCACACATACCACCTTTTTTCTGTGCTTCTGCAATAACGTGTATTGCTACTGTTGTTTTACCAGATGATTCTGGTCCGTATATTTCTACAATTCTTCCTTTTGGTAAACCACCAATTCCTAAAGCAGTGTCTAAGCCAATTGAACCTGTTGAAATTACTTCCTGTGGTTCTTGACTTCTTTCATTCATCATCATTACACTGCCTTTACCGTAATCTTTGTCGATTTTATCGATGGTTAATTTTAAGGCTTTTAATTTTTCTACGTTTGGGTTACTCATGGTTAGTCGTTTTATGTTTTTCTTTAAATATTTAAGTGAAGGTAGGGATAAATTGTTAATAAACTAAAATATTTAGTATTTTTTTACTAATTAGCTTAGTTTTTATATTTATACCTGTTTATTTTAGTTTTAATTTATTGATTTTCAATATTTTGTTTATTTAGTAATAAATTTAGTATTTTTTATTATTTCTTTTTAAAGTATTTATTTCAGCTAAAAAGGGGGTATAAAAAGGCATATTTTGATTGTTTTATATTGAAAAGCTACTGGTTTTTCTTGTTCTTTATAAAAGTAGTTTATTTTAAATGATCCTATAAAAAAGGATATGTGCATTACTATTGTAGTATTAAGTATTAATACATTTATATAAATAAACTAATACTATTATGCCTGTGTATATCTTAATATCTTAGTTATGCACTTAATATAATTTCTTAATATTATTATTTCAAAATATAATATAACTCAATACCAGTAAGACTTTTAAAGACTAATATTTTTTATTTTACAAATGTATTTTATATTTTTTCTAAACAACTAACAGTTTACACACTGTTAATTAACGGGTATAATTACTGCTTTTTTATAGCTAGAATGTCTTTATAATACAATCCCTACAAGGTTATTCTTTATTTGTGCAGGTTAATTCACCCCAAAACCACAGATATCCACGAAATATTTAATTATCCACGGGGTCTATGTTAGTTTTTTATACCCCTTTAAACCTTAATTAGACCTAAAAACTAAGCAGATACCCCGTTTTACTTGATAGAAAACATTATTTTTGCCCTCCTATAATAATATATATATGTCAATTATTCAGAACATTAGAGAAAGAGGTACTTGGATCATATTTGGTATCATTACAATTGCCCTAATTGCCTTCATCTTACAAGATGGTGTTGGTAGACAAGGCGGTAATGATATTTCTATACTTGGTAAAGTAAACGGCCAGGCTATTAATAAAATAGAGTTTGAAGAAAAACTAGAACTGCAATTGCAAAATTATGCAGCCCAAGGAGTAAAAAGAGAACAACTGCTTGGTTATTTATGGAACCAAGAAGTTGATCGCCTTTTATTAAAAGACGAAGAAAATAAATTAGGACTTTCTGTAGGCACTAAAGAATTATCAGATGTTTTGTTCGGAAGCGAATCTCCATTTAGACAAGAGTTCACCGATCAAGCAACGGGTGAGTTTAAAGTAAATGATGCGAAGCAGGCGGTTGCTCAAATTAAAAAGAGTAAAAACGTAGAGCAAATTAAACAAATTGAAAAAATATATATAGAGCCCTCTATTGAAAACAGATTAAGAAATAAATATCAAGTACTGGTTGTTAAGGGTGTTCAAGTTCCAAAATGGTTAAGCGAAAAACAATATGCAGAAGCGAATGCAATTTCAAGCATTTCTTTTGTAGGCATTCCATACACAACTATTTTAGATAGCACTATTAAAGTAAGCGATGAGGATGTTGCTTCATATTTAAAAGAAAATGCAGCAGCTTACCAAGTTGAAGAAGCAAGCCGCTCTATTTCTTTTCTAGGCTTTAGCGCCGCACCTTCTTATCAAGATTCGGTTACTGCAAGAAACGATATTGAATCTTATAAGCAAGATTTTAAAAATAGCACAGAGACTGCTAAATATTTGAATAAAGTAGGAACAGAGATTCCTTATTATGATAGCTATATCAGTAAAAATTCCTTACAGATTCCACAAAAAGATTCTGTCTTAGGTGTTGGCGTGGGTGGTATCTACGGTCCTTATGTAGACGGAAAAAATTTCACGATTGCAAAAATATTAGGCGTTAAACAGTGGTCTGATAGTGCAAGTGTTAGACATATTTTAATTGCAACAGTGAATCCGCAAAACGGTCAACAAGTTAGAGAAGATAGCGTTGCTAAAAAATTAGCAGATAGTATTAGCGTGGCCATAAGAGGCGGCGCTTCTTTTGAAGAAATGGTGGCGAAATATTCTGATGATGCTGGAAGTAAAACAACTGGTGGAGTATATGAAATGTTCCCACAAGCGAAAATGGTTCCAGCTTTTAATGATTTTTCTTTTGATAATCCAGTAGGCGCTAAGGCTGTTGTAAAAACAGATTTTGGCTATCACTATATGGAAGTATTAAAACAAACCACAAAAGGACCTGCTTATAAAATTGCTTATTTATCTAAGATGGTGATGCCAAGCAATGAAACTATTAACGCTGCTTCAACAGCAGCGGCATCATTTGCTTCGGGATCTAAGGATATTAAATCTTTTAACGCGTCTGCGGTGAAATTGAATCAACAAGTTATTCCTGCAGCGGGCATTAAAGTGAATGATTTTGACATACCAGGAATTGGTACTGCAAGAAATATAGTAAGATGGGTTTATGAGAAATGGGGTGAATGATGTTTCAGAGCCCTTTGAGCTAGGAGATAATTATGTAGTGGCTGTAATTACTTCAGAAGAAAAAGAAGGCTTAGCAAGCGTGAGCGATGCAAGACCACAAGTGGAAGGAATTATTAGAGATAAAAAGAAAGCTGAAAAAATTAAAGCAACTATAAAAGGAAAAACACTTGAAGCAATAGCAACGGGCGCAAATGCAATCATACAAAGAGCAGATAGTATTGGCTTTAACTTCTCCATGATTACAGGACTAGGTAATGAACCTAAATTAGTAGGTGCTGCTTTTAATAAAGCCTTAATTAATAAAGTAAGTGATCCCATTGCTGCTAATACAGGCGTATATGCTGTAAGCGTAAATGGCATTGCTGCTAAACAAGCAGATCAAGATCCTAGTTTTTTCAAAGATGAATTATTAGAAAGAACAAGAGGTCTGATGTTTAGATCGGCCAGTTCATTTAAAAAGATAGCAAAGATCGAAGACAACAGGTCTAAGATTTACTAGTATTAAATAATTTCTATGGCCGAATTGTTTAACAATAAGGTGGCGGAAAGTGGAATAGTTACCATTGATCTTGCGAGTTTACTTCCAAGTAGCGATATTATTGTGTTTGATATCAAGCCCTATTTATTTATGGAGCTTATATTAAAAGAAAAAGAATTTCGCGCTGCACTTCTTACCACCGACTGGACCATTTATCAAGACAAGGTAGTAGGCATAATTTGTTCTGCAGATGCCATTATTCCAATGTGGGCAAATATGTTAATTGTATCAGCGCTCAACCCCTTTGCAAAAGGAGTTTATTTTGGAAATGAAAATAAAGTAAGAGAACAACAACTACTTGAAAACATTAACACGCTTAATATTAACGAATACAACGATCAAAGAGTAGTTATTAAAGGTTGTGGAGACACACCCATTGGAGAGTCGGCCTATATTGCCATTACACAGAAGTTAAGACCCGTAGTGAAAAGTATCATGTATGGAGAGCCCTGTAGCACCGTACCTGTTTATAAAAAGAAGTAAGCAAAGAAATAACTAAAGAAGGTAAGTAGAAACCGGTAATTTTTAATGCGCCTCTAACCAGTTTTTTCCAACACCCACCTCCGCTTCTACCGGTACGCCATTAGGAAGCACCATAGCTTCTTTCATACATTTTAAAATTAATTCTTTTAATTTGGGTAGTTCTTTTTCTACCGCATCAAAGACCAATTCATCGTGTACCTGTAAAATCATTTTAGACTCCCAATTGGTTTTTTTCATCTCTGCATGAATTTTAATCATGGCTAGTTTGATCATATCTGCAGCAGAACCTTGAATAGGAGAGTTAATAGCGTTTCTTTCCGCAAATCCACGCACGGTAAAATTACTACTATTAATATCTCTTAACCAGCGTCTTCTTCCCATCAACGTTTCAACAAAACCCAATTCTTTCGCATTGTTTATTTGCTGGTCCATATACAGTTGAATGCCGGGAAACTCTTTTTTATAATTATCAATAATTTCTTTTGCCTCTGTTCTAGAGATGGCTAAATTTTCTGCTAAACCAAAAGCACCTTGTCCATAAATAATACCAAAGTTCACACTCTTTGCTTTGTAACGCATTTCTTTAGTTACATCTGCTTCATTAATACCATACACCTTGGCAGCCGTGGCCGTATGAATATCTTTGCCTAGTTTAAAAGCCTCACACATATTGGGATCACCACTAATAGCCGCTACAATTCTTAATTCAATTTGAGAATAATCGGCGCTCACCAGTACACGACCTTTTGCACGAGGAATAAAGGCCTTTCTAATTTCTCTACCACGCTCTGTTCTAATGGGTATGTTTTGTAAATTAGGATTAGTACTACTTAGTCTTCCAGTCACCGCCACCGCCTGCGCATAACTAGTATGTACGCGACCTGTTTTGGGATTAATTAATTCAGGAAAAGAATCGACATAAGTAGATTTTAATTTTGTGAGCTCTCTAAAATTTAAAATGTCGTCAACTATTTTATGCTTAGCCGCCATCTTTTGTAAAACATCTTCCCCTGTTGCGTATTGACCGGTCTTAGTTTTCTTCGCCTTCGCGTCTAGTTTTAAAATATCAAATAACACTTCACCCAATTGTTTGGGAGAGGCTAAATTAAAACGAACCCCCGCTTGCTCATACACACGCTCTTCGCTAATTTTTGCATCTTTTTCTAAAACCTTACTGTATTCGTTTAAAAAATCAATATCTACTTTTACGCCTTCGTATTCCATATCTACCAGCACACGTACTAATGGGTTTTCTACTTCATTAAATACTTTTTCTACGCCGCGCTTTTTAATCAAGGGCGTAAAACAATTTTTTAATTGAAAAGTAATATCCGCATCTTCTGCTGCGTATTCTGTTACCTGGTCCAGGGGTGCATCACGCATGGTGCCCTGGTTTTTTCCTTTCTTGCCAATGAGTGTTGTAATAGATATAGGCTCGTAACCCAAAAACTGTGCACTAAGCAAATCCATACTGCGCCTGCCTTCTGGCTCAATTACATAGTGTGCCAGCATGGTATCGAATGTTTTTCCTAATAGCTCAACGCCATACCATTTCAACACTAAAAAATCATATTTTAAGTTTTGTCCAATCCAAACAATGTCTTTGTTTTTAAATAAGGGTTCAAAATATTGCTAATATTTTTTTAGCCGGTCTGTTTCGTTTTCAATAGGTACATAAAACCCTTCATGTTCTTTATAGGAAAAACTTAATCCCACCAATTCCACATTGTTGGCATTAATACCCGTTGTTTCAGTATCAATACAAACTTCTTCTTGTAAAAGCAAATCCTTCACAAGGGCTTGAATAGCTTCTTTACCCACCACCGCCTTATAAGTATGTGGCGTGTTCCCACTATTTTTATTTACCACTAATTCCACCGGCAAATCCTCGTCACCCAATTCACCCTCTAATTCATTTTCATCATTATCTTCATCACCATCTAAAGAACTATTGCGCTGTTCATTATTTTTATCTCCGCTATTTTTTACTTCTAATTCTTTCGCCCTACTTTTTTATTTTTTATTTTTACATTGACTGCATTTCCAAATAAATCTGTTTGTTCTTGTTTAGTAGTTGCGACATCAAAGGAACCAGCGCCCCCGCTCACCGAAAATTCGTCTCCTAAAATTCTTTTGCCTAATGTCTTAAATTCTAATTCATTAAATATTTCAGCAAGGGCTGATTTATTTTTTTCTTTTAATCTAAAATCTTCTTCATGAAAGCTAACGGGCACATTGGTAATAATGGTGGCCAGCTTCTTGCTCATGATGGCCGATTTTTTTCCTGCACGCACTTTCTCTCCCATAGATCCGGTTATCTTATCGGCGTTATCTAAAACACCTTCTAATGTATTGTATAATTTTAAAAGTTTAGCGGCGGTTTTTTCTCCCACACCCGGAATGCCGGGTATATTATCAGAGGCGTCACCCATTAAGCCCAACATATCAACCACTTGTTCTACTCTAGCGATATCCCATTTCTCACAAATCTTTTTTGCATCTACAATTTCTTCTTTATTGCCAAAAGCGGGGGGCTTCCATATATAGACATTGGGTTTTACTAATAGTTGCCCATAATCTTTGTCCGGGGTAACCATATACACTTCATAACCTTTAGCAGCGGCTTGCCATGCTAGGGTTCCAATAATATCATCGGCCTCATAACCATCGTATTCAATAACGGGAATATTAAAACCCTTCAATGATGGCTTTAATATGTGGCAATGAATCTAATAAGTCTTCAGGGGCCTCTTGTCTATTGGCTTTATAGTCTGTAAAATCGATATGACGCTCCGTTGGCGCATGTGTATCAAAGCAAACCGCAATATGCGTCGGATTTTCTTTTCTAATAATCTCTAAAAGTGTGTTGGTAAAGCCAAACTGCGCATTGGTGTTTATACCCGTGGTCGTAATTCTGGGTGTGCGAATAAGCGCATAATAAGCGCGATAAATTAATGCAAGCGCATCTAATAAAAATAGCTTTTTAGACATGGCGCTAAGTTAGCAAAAAAAACCTCCCCACCACAGCTGTGATAGAGAGGTTATTTTAAGAACAGGATAAACTGTTAATTAGTTAATCTTGTATTTATGCTTATAGCGCTCATACATTTGCTTTTGTTTATTATCCAAAGAAATATCGCGTCCTTGAATAAAGGCCTTGGTCACCTGATTGCCTCTCATATCCAAAATATCGCCATCGCTAATAATAATATTGGCATCTTTTCCCATTTCGATAGAACCGGTGATATCGTCAATGCCTAAAATTTTAGCAGTATTCAGTGTTATAGCGCTTAATGCCTCTTCCTTGCTTAAGCCATAAGCTGCAGCAGTACCCGCATTGAAGCTAATATTACGTTGCTTGCTTTGATCGTTGGCATCGTTAATGGCAAATAAAACACCTGCTTTTTTAAGTTGAGCGGGTAGTTTATAGAGTTGATCAATATCGTCGTCTTCTGTAGTAGGAAGCGCATGTTGATTATCTAAAATAACAGGAATGTTATTCTCTACTAAAATGGATGCTATTTGTAAGCTTTCTGCAGCACCCACAATAACCATATTAAATCCAAATGTTTTGCCTAAATCAATGGCTAGTAACATTTGTTTTACTTCATTAGCGCGAATATATAATTTTTGTTTACCGGCGAATAAACTACGCACTGCTTCAAATCTCAAATTATTTTCTGCATGATTTTTTTCTTGCAAATAAGCGCGCGCTTCTGTAAAGAATGTTTTAAGGGTTTCAATTTTATCCATTGCCTCCTTTAGCATATCTCCACCAGCTTGGCGCATAAAACCACCACGACCACCTCTTCTTGGAATAAGCGTTGGCATGTTTATAAACATACCAATATCTGTTTTGTAAGCGGCGTCTTCATAATTCCAGGCGTCTAATTGTACAACAGAGGAACTTCCTTCAACAAGCGCTCCCATCGGTGCTACATGTGCAAGAAGCACACCATTAGCGCGTAGTACATTAATGACTTTAGAATCGGTATTATAAGAAACGATGGTTCTAATGTTTGCATTGTTTTCTCCAATTTCTTGAAAATCGTTGCTACCGCGAACACCGCTATTAATTTCTCTTAAACCTAAACTAGAAATTGGAACAATTAAACCAGGATACACTTGTTTACCTGTTGCATCTATAATTGTTGCGCCTGTAGTAGATACAGAAGCGCCTACGCCTGTAATTTTTCCTTTATCAAAACTAACCGATGCGTCGGTTAATACAGTTCCGTTACCCACATGCACAGTTGCATGCGTAATAACTATGGGACCCGCTTGCGGACCTACAGGATATACTGTTTCCTGAGCGCTTGCTTTTAATTGTAAAAGCGCAAGAGATACAATCAATAAGGTGGTATATTTCTTTTGCATATATTAATCTTTTTGAGTTTCGTAAATAGTAACCATTTCATCTTCGTGGTCATGATCACCACAAGTTAATAGTACTTGATAGCTAGGCGTAGCAGCTCTTGTAGGGCCACCCGCTCTTTTCTCTCCTAACATTTTTTGTGTTAAGCGTGTTCTTTCTGCTGCCACTTCTTTGTGCATAGCGGCATCTTTTTCTCTATCGAAATAAATAGTACCATCTACGATAGTGTATAAAGATTTTGCATAAATACTTAAAGGATTATCAGACCACAAAACCACGTCAGCGTCTTTTCCTGTTTTAATACTACCCACTTTATCCGCAACATGTAATGCTTTTGCAGGATTAAGTGTTACCATTTTAAAAGCCTCTTGTTCAGAAACCCCACCGTATTTAACAGCCTTGGCCGCTTCTTGATTTAATCTTCTAGCCATTTCTGCATCATCAGAATTAATACATACATTCAATCCTACTTTTTGCATAATCGCTGCATTATAACCAGTGGCATCTTGTACTTCGGTTTTATACATAAACCAATCAGAGAAAGTAGATGCACGTTGCACCATGCTTTTTCATTTTATCAGCTACTTTATAACCCTCTAATATATGTGTGAATGTGTTTACTGTTAAAATCCGTATTTATCACCAATACGCATCATATAAGTAATTTCAGGTTGTACATAAGAGTGACAAGTAATAAAACGTTTTTTATTTAAGATCTCCACCAAGGCATCTAGTTCAAGGTCTCTTCTTGTATTCGGATTTTCTTTCATTGCTTTTTGATAATCTAGAGCTCTATCAAAAGCATCGTTCAATACTTGTTCCACCCCCATTCTTGTATCAGGGAAACGATTATTGCTTGAATTAGTTGTTCTTTTTACGTTTTCACCTAAAGCAAATTTTATAAATCCATCTGCGCCTGCAAATTTTAAATCTTGATCATTGGCACCCCAACGAAGTTTAATCAATTGAGTTTGTCCACCCACAGTATTCGCAGAACCATGTAGAATATGTGATGAAGTAACCCCACCGCTTAACTGACGATAGATATTAATATCTTCTGGATTTAAATTATCTGCAATACGCACTTCACTTGTAACAGACTGCGCGCCTTCGTTAATTGACAAGGCTCCAATATGAGAGTGTTCGTCAATAATGCCTGCGCTTAAATGTTTGCCAGTGCCATCAATAACTCTTGCACCCGTCTCGCTAATATCTTTACCCAGTTTAGCAATTTTACCATTCTTTAATAAGACATCTGTATTATTTAAAACGCCCTCTTTTTCATTGGTCCAAACTGTTGCGTTTTTAATTAAGATAGTTTCTTGACTTGGCATTTTTTCATTTCCAAAACCTGCAAAAGGAAAAGTAACTTTTGCAAGTGGTTTTATAGTATCGGTATTTTTCTTAGTATCTGCCATTGCTATCATTGGACTCACTAATGATGCGGTCCATGTATTTTTGTTACCAGCAGGATCGGTTCCAATACCAGACCAGTTAGCACCAACAATGGCACCTCCTAGTCTAATTTGTTCTGCACCCCTTCCTTTTTTATTAGGGAAAGAAATTTTAACCAAAGATTCATTGATGGTCACTTTAGCCATTAATGTATCTGTACCAATAATGGATGCTGATAAATCTTTTTTAACTTCTAAATTATAATCGGTGTTGGTTCCACCTACATTCAATGTTAATTTATATTTGCCCGCATAGTTATTCCATTCGCTTGCTGCTACTTCATATTTATTTCCTTGCACCCAGTTTTCAATAATTTTTGCGTTGCTTGAAAAAACGGGTTCTGTAGTAATAATAAAATTAGCCAACTTACCTGCTTCCAAAGAACCTACTTGATCATAAACGCCCAGCATGGTAGCCGGTGTTTTAGTTAAAGCTTCTAGGGCCTTTGATTCAGATAAGCCATGGCGAATAGCTTTTTTTATATTGGCTAAAAATGTTTTGCTATCTCTTAAATCAGCACTGCTAATACTAAAAGAAACATTTGCTTTTTCAAAGGCTGCTAAATTAGTAGGTGCTAATTCCCAATGTTTCATATCTGATAAAGAAACAAAACGCGCATCGTTAGGATCTTCAACATCCATGGCTTCAGGAAAATCTACATTTAATATATAACTAGCCTTGGTTTTTACAATTTCATCTATTCTTTGATACCCATTGTCACCGCCTTTAATAATATATTGTACGCCAAACTCATCGCCTAGTCTGTCTGCGCGCACTGTACTCCACTTTTCATCTGCAGCAAAAATTTGAGGAATGCTTTGAATATTGTTCCAAGCTTCTAAAGAAAGATTCGCCCCTTCACCCACTGGTTTTGTTTGATACCATTTTGCATCTATATAAGTTTGACGCAATAAGGCAATGCTTCCCATTAAGCTAGAAGGATATGATTGTGTTGAAGAACCTTTTTCAAAAGAATAAACCGCAGCAGCCCTTGTTTTAAGTAAGGCTTGGTTATTATTTTCAGTTGCTAAGCTTACCACTGCGCCAGTACCTCTTGCAATACCATCTTTAACATGTGTAAAAACGGCGCCAAAACCATTGGCTCTAAAATTTTTCGCAGCAGCCTCGTCTGTATCAAATACATCTGAAGCATTTACTTCTGGTTTAATAGCTTGGTTCCAGTTATATGCACCTGGCTTATTAGATAGGAATTGAGCAGGACCTCCATAGTTGAAAGCGCCCGCTGGTCTTTTTGCTTGACCCGCACCATAGTCGGTGAAGGGGTCCACAAAAGAAGGATATATAAATTTACCCGCACAGTCCACCACTACTGCGTCTTTTGGAATAGCGACGCTAGTGCCCACGGCAATAATTTTCCCTTGTTTAATTAATAAGGTAGCTTTTTCAAGCTTTGTTTTTTCATTTTGAATAATAGTAGCATTCGTAAAAGCATATAAGCCCGTACGAATATCTCTAATACCGTTAATTGGGAAAGACTCCTGTGCAATGGCAGAAACTGCTGTGCATATAAGCAAGGCCCATACATAAATTCGCTTCATGTGATTCTTATTTTAGTTGTAAAGAAAGATACTAAAGCTACTAAAAAGAATTTGTGAAAAAACGGGAAATAGTAAGTTTTTTATGAGCGGGGACCGAGGGTTATTTGAACAATTGAACCGGTAATTAGCGACCTATAAAGACCATAAGTATTTGGATATCGCTAGGGTTGACACCGCTAATACGACTTGCTTGTCCAATAGTAAGCGGACGAATTTTTTTAAATTTTTGAAGCGCCTCAATAGAGAGCGCAACTAATTTATCGTAATCAAAATTATCAGGAATCATTTTATTTTCAAGCGTTAACATACGCTCCACAATTTCTTTTTCTTTCTCAATATAACGCTCGTACTTAATTTGTATTTCCGCTTGCTCTAAATGATCTACTTCTTTATCTATTAACTTTTCTTTTAATTCAGCGCAATTTTCTATTACTTGATTTAAGCTAATATTCGGTCGTAGCAAGAGTTTTGAGGCTTTTTGTTTTTCTGTAATCTCCATTGAATCAATACTGGTTAAAAAACCATTCACCTCTTCTGGTATAATAGTTTGATTAGAAAGTATTGTTTTTATATTTTCTACTTGATTTGTTTTTTCTTCTACTTTACGTAATCTGTCTGCGCTTGCAAAACCAAGCTTATGACTTAGTTCTGTTAATCTTAGATCGGCATTGTCTTGTCTTAGTAGCGTTCTGAACTCTGCTCTTGAAGTAAACATTCTATAAGGCTCGTTGGTTCCCTTGCTTATAAGATCATCAATTAAAACACCAATATAAGCGTCGGATCTTTTTAAGATGAGTGGTTCTTTTTCGTTAATTTTTAAATGCGCATTCATGCCCGCCACTATACCTTGACATGCCGCTTCCTCGTATCCCGTGGTTCCATTAATTTGACCTGCGAAATATAAATTGCTGATGGCCTTGGTTTCTAGCGTATAGGTTAATTGAGTGGGCTGAAAATAATCGTATTCAATGGCATAGCCGGGACGGAACATACGTGCCTTCTCAAAACCAGGAACTCTACGAAGTGCTTCGTATTGTACTTCTTCTGGTAAGCTTGTACTAAACCCGTTTACATATATCTCCACCGTATTCCAGCCTTCAGGCTCTACAAATAATTGATGTCTTTCTCTGTCTGCGAACCTATTAATCTTATCTTCTATACTTGGGCAGTATCTTGGACCCACTCCTTCAATACGACCCTGGTACATGGGGCTACGATCAAAACCTGTTCTTAATATATCATGAACCACTGAATCGGTATAGGTAATATGGCAAGAACGCTGATCTTTGGCCTTAATTCTGGGTATATCCATATAAGAGAAGCCTACAACCTCTTCGTCTCCCTTCTGTTCTTCCATCTTTGAATAGTCTAAACTACGACCATCCACTCTTGGAGGCGTACCTGTTTTAAGTCGGTCCGACTCTAAACCAAAGGAAACCAACTGTTCTGTAATGCCGGAAGCCGCTTTTTCTGCTACCCTTCCACCACCAATTTGTTTCTCACCTATATGTATAATTCCATTTAAGAAGGTTCCGCTAGTGATAATAACCGCATCTGCCTCTATTTTATGACCTAAACTGGTTATGACCCCGCAGGCCTTATTGTTTTTTATGATTAACTCGTTCACCGAATCCTGGTAAAAGTCCACATTCGGGGTGTTTTCTAGCATTTCCCTCCACTTAGAGGCAAATAAATGCCTATCGTTCTGGGATCTTGGGCTCCACATGGCTGGCCCCTTGCTTTTATTAAGCATTCTAAACTGAATGGTACTTAGGTCGGTGACGATGCCACTATATCCACCCAGGGCATCTATTTCCCTTACTATCTGGCCTTTGGCAATTCCACCCATGGCGGGGTTACAACTCATTTGGGCAATGGTCTGCATGTTCATGGTCACCAATAAAACCTTGGAGCCCATATTGGCCGCCGCCGCTGCTGCTTCACAGCCTGCATGGCCGGCACCTACTACTATGACATTGTATTTGGGAAACATATAAGTTTGCAAAGATAAGCCTGTATTGAATACCAAGCAATTCAATTAATTTGGTTTTGTAAAAACAACTATCCCTCGCTTGGTCGATCGCTTCGCCCACAAGACCGGCTATTTGATATGTTCCATATGGAACGTTTTGCTAGTTCGGGGGCAATAAAAATTAAGAGGAAGGTTCCATATGGAACTTTTTGGAGCTAAAAAGAGGGCTAAACTAGATTAGGCGATTGACTTTAGGTAGGATTTCAGCCATTTATCCTCCTGGGCGCGCATTTTTTTGATATCTGCAGGCTTTTTGTCCTTGTAACCGCAAAAATGGAGGGCTCCGTGGAAAATTACTCTAAGCAACTCCTCCTTCAAGGAAGTTTTATGGGTTTTGGCATTATCCTTTACCCTGTCAATGCTTATATATACCTCACCAATTAATTTGCCCTTGGTTTCAGACAGGTCGAAACTTATAATGTCTGTATAATAATCGTGTTGTAGGTAGGCTTTATTAATGCCCAGTAAAAATTTATCAGAACAAAATATATATTGAAGCGTCTCAATAGTCAATCCCTCTTTTTTTAAAGCCTTTTCGATAAAAGCCTTTACTGCCAAACGATTGCTCAGTGTTGCATTTTTGTCGGCCTTATTAAAAGAGATATTCAATGACATAAAAGATTGTTTTTCAATGCTCCAAATTTCGTAACTATTTGTGTAAAACAGAAACTATCTTTGCACTAATAATATGAAGAAACTATCTGATTTAAAAATGGGGGAGTCTGGCGTTATTCATTCTTTTGAAAATGATGAAATCTTTTTGAAGTTAATGGAGATGGGCTGTATACCAGGCGAATTAATTACGGTTGAGCAAATTGCTCCCTTGGGCGATCCTATATCCATATCTGTGGCAGGCTATCAATTAAGCCTTAGAATGAATGAGGCGGATAGTATCTTTATTAGCCCTAGTTTGGACTCAAGTAATTGATAATCAATATATTGTAAAATGAAGATTGGTTTATTTTTCGGTTCTTTTAATCCTATTCATAATGGCCATTTAATGGTGGCAAGTTATGTAGCCAATCATTCAGACCTAAAACAAGTATGGTTGGTGGTCTCTCCGCAAAATCCATTGAAAGCCCAGGGCAGTTTATTAAACGAATACGACCGATTACATTTAGCCAAGCTGGCTATTGAAGAGGATACACAATTAAAAGTATCTGATATCGAGTTTTCATTACCCAAGCCTTCTTATACCATTGATACACTTATATATTTAGAAGAGAAATATCCGCAACATGAATTTTCAGTAATTATGGGTGCAGATAGTTTTCAGAATTTACCGAAGTGGAAAAATTTTGAAACCTTAGTTAAGAATTATTCATTCATTGTATATAAAAGAGATGGCTTTGAAATTAGCAATGAATATGGTGCGCGTGTTCAAATATTAGAGGCGCCCTTATTACAACTCTCTGCTACATTAATTCGCAATAATAGAAAAGAAGGAATAACGATTCGTTATTTAGTACCAGAAAAAGTACGTGAAGAAATTGAGAATAGTAATTACTTTAAGGAAGAAGCCCCGAATGCGGCTGATGTGAAGAAAAAGTAATAAAAAAGGCCCTTATTTTTTTAAGGGCCTTTTTTATTTAACGATTCATGCTGGCTAAAAACTCTTCGTTGTCTTTAGTGCCTCGCATACGTTTTAATAATTCATTCATTGCTTCATCGTTATTCATATCATTAATGAATAAGCGAAGAATATTCATCCTGCCTAATACTTCTTTATCTAATAATAAGTCGTCACGACGTGTGCTTGAACCCACTAAATCAATGGCTGGGAAAATACGCTTGTTCGCTAAACGACGATCTAAGACTAATTCCATATTACCCGTTCCTTTGAACTCTTCAAAAATAACTTCATCCATTTTTGAACCTGTTTCAATTAAGGCAGTGGCTAATATTGTAAGTGATCCACCGTTTTCAATTTTACGTGCTGCACCAAAAAATTGTTTTGGACGAAGTAAGGCGGTAGCTTCTACACCACCTGATAATACTTTACCAGAACTTGGTGCTACCGTATTGTGCGCACGCGCTAAACGTGTAATAGAATCTAATAATATAACTACATCGTGTCCGCACTCCACCAAGCGTTTTGCTTTTTGTAATGCAACGGATGATACCTTAACGTGTTTTTCAGCAGGCTCATCAAAAGTAGAAGCAATTACTTCCCCTTTTACAGAGCGTTCTACATCTGTTACCTCTTCTGGTCTTTCATCAATTAATAAAATAATTAAATAACATTCAGGGTGGTTGGCAGCAATAGCATTCGCTACTTCTTTCAACAACATAGTCTTACCCACCTTTGGTTGGGCTACAATCAAACCTCTTTGGCCCTTACCAATAGGTGTAAACAAATCCATGATACGGGTACTATAATTAGTAGCCGATGTATATAAATTTAATTTTTCAAAAGGAAAGATAGGGGTTAGATAATCAAAAGGAATACGATCACGAATTTCATCCGGATTTTTTCCATTGACTTGACTCACTTTAGTTAAAGCAAAATATTTTTCACCCTCGCGTGGAACACGAACGGTGCCGTGCACCGTATCACCCACTTTTAAACCAAATGCTTTTATTTGAGAAGGAGATACATATACATCATCGGGAGAAGACAAATAGTTGTAATCGGAAGAGCGTAAGAAACCATAACCATCGGGCATCATTTCTAAAACACCTTCTGATTCAATAATTCCATCAAACTCCACACTAAATACAGGTTCTTTTTTAGGTTGAGGATAACGCTGCGCTGGTAAGTTGGGCCCACCATTCGGTCCGCCATTGGGAGCACCACCTGCGTTGGCTTGATCTGCTGAAGCGGGTGCTTGAGCAGGGTCATTGCCTTCATTAGTTGGAGCAGGCGCCCCACTACTTGCTGCACTTTCATCGCCAAATAATGCTTGGGCAATTTTAGAAGCCTTATCGTCTTCAGTATTGTTTTTCGCAGGCTCGGCTTTTTTAGAGGCTACTGCTTTT
Source organism: Chitinophagales bacterium (assembly GCA_964203405.1). Taxonomy (GTDB): domain Bacteria; phylum Bacteroidota; class Bacteroidia; order Chitinophagales; family Chitinophagaceae; genus Sediminibacterium. The sequence goes on along the minus strand of CAXNLL010000001.1, from coordinate 1,317,967 downwards.
TTTGCTGCCGGAGCGGCTGCAACGGGTTTACGTCCCCTTTTTGGTTTTTCTTCTTTTTCTGGCACTTTGAACTAGGGTTTATTTAAAAATCGAATCAAGATTTGGGCTTATTTGAACGCTTTTTGAAATTTCGGTCGAAATAATTGAGACCGTAAATTGTATATTGGGAAGGGGGTAGCGAGCTATCAACATTAAAAAGAATCAATTTGCTCGTTGCTACTGCAATGTTAAGCAGATTTTTTAACAAAAAAACAATTTTTTATCTGTTTTTATACCTAAAACAGGGTATTTGGCCCTCGAAACCGATTATCTTTGCCATTCGAAATCAGCAATATGTTCAACGACAGAATTAAAATAAAGCAATTGTTATCGGGAACCCCCACAGGGACCGAAGTGGTGGTAATGGGATGGGTACGCACTTTTAGAAACAATCAGTTTATAGCCCTTAACGACGGAAGCACGAATGCGAACATTCAAATTGTGGCCACACTGGGAGAATTTGATGAAGCCATATTAAAACGTGTTACCACCGGCGCCTCTTTAAAAATAGTGGGTACCGTGGTGGAGAGTTTAGGAAAAGGGCAAAGCGTGGAAGTAAAAGCCAAGACCCTTGAAATTTTAGGAGACAGTGATGCAGAGAAATTTCCTTTACAACCTAAAAAACATTCTTTAGAATTTTTAAGAGAGAAGGCGCATTTACGTTTTCGTACTAATACTTTCGGATCGGTATTTAGATTAAGACATGCACTTGCATTTGCTACACATCAATTTTATAACGAAAGAGGATTTGTGTATTTGCATACACCCATTATTACAAGCTCCGATGCAGAAGGCGCAGGTGAAATGTTTAAAGTAACTACGCTTCCATTAGAGGGCGCTCCAAAAAATGATAAAGGTGAAATTGATTACACACAAGATTTTTTTGGCAAAGGAACGAACTTAACAGTGAGTGGTCAACTCGAAGGAGAGCTAGGTGCCATGGCCTTTTCAGAGATTTATACTTTTGGTCCAACATTTCGTGCAGAGAATTCAAACACCACTCGACACCTTGCAGAGTTTTGGATGATAGAACCTGAAATGGCTTTTTATGATATTGAAGATAATATGAACTTAGCAGAAGCCTTCATTAAATATTTAATCAATTATGCATTAAAAAATAATGCAGAGGATATTGATTTTTTAGATGCGCGTTTAGCGGAAGAAGAAAAACAACTACCTACTGAAAAAAGAAGTGGCCTTGGTTTAAGAGAGAAATTAGAATTGGTGGTGAACAATAATTTTGAACGCATTACTTATACGGAAGCCATTGATATTTTATTAAATAGTAATCACTATAAGAAAAAGAAATTCCAATACGAGGTAAAGTGGGGCATTGATTTACAAAGTGAGCATGAAAGATATTTAGTAGAGCAACATTTTAAAAAACCAGTCATTGTTACGGGTTATCCGGCAGCGATCAAAGCATTTTACATGCGTATGAACGATGGTTGTGAGCCAGGCAAGGAAACAGTGGCAGCCATGGATATACTAGCGCCAGGCATTGGGGAGATAGTGGGTGGATCTCAAAGAGAAGAGCGTTTAGACAAACTAGAAGCTAGAATGAAGGCCATGCATATACCTTTAGAGGACATGAGCTGGTATTTAGATACCAGAAGATTTGGAACCGTTCCGCACGCGGGCTTTGGTTTAGGTTTTGAAAGAATGATACAATTTGTTACAGGCATGACCAATATTAGAGACGTAATTCCATTTGCGCGTACGCCGAAAAATTGTGAATATTAATAATGGGAATTTTATTTGTCTTAATTGGCGCGCTTTGTTTTGCCGTAAGTAATGCTTATTGGAAAAAAGTAACACAGACGATACCTTATCAAATAGGTATGTTTTATAGAGGCATATTTGCTTCCACCATATTCTCCATTTTATATTTTGGATTTCGAGAGAATGCTTTTTTTAAAGGATGGACAGTGCATACTTTAAGTTTCGGCAACCCTTTTTTATTAACCATTGCACTAAGTATATTTAATATTTTTGGATTGGTATTTTTTTTAAGAGGCATACAACGTGCGCCTGTAAGCATTGTGGTGCCTGTATCTGCCATAAAATTATTTACTATTTTAACGGCCGTATTTATTGTTGGCGAAGTTTGGAAAGCTAATTATTTATACGCATTTATTTTTTCAACAGCGGGTTTAGTGCTATTATATTTTCAAGGAAAAGAAAATGCAAGTGTTAGCGAACAAAAAAATGGGATGTTGTACGGAGTATTGGCTAGCTTTTTTTGGGGTAGCTCCTATGCACTATATACTTATCCAATTAGTTGGTGGGGCCCACTTGGCTTTAGTTTAGTTGTTGAAACTACTGCTATGTTATTTGGACTTGTATTAGTAATACGCGATGGCCTATTAAAAAACTTATTTAATTACATAAGTGCAAAACATATTTTCACTTATTTAAAATTGGGTTTATTATTGGTGTCAGGAGGTCTCGCTATTAATATATCTTATCAGTACTTGCCTATAATGGTGATTAATATTTTAATTATTAGTAGCCAGCTTTTATCGGTATTAATTGGCTACTTCTTTTTTAAAGAAAGATTAAGCCCTAAGCAATGGTTGGGTCTAGCCTTAATTATTATCTCCTTTTTTATAGTGGCTACTTCGGCTTAGTGAATGACTGATTTTCAATAAAGAATCCATATTTTTTGCTATTTAAGGCCGCCTGGCCTATATTTGCTCCCCGGTTCATAAAGGTTGTAAGACTAAAATGAACCAAAGGATGGCGCTGTAGCTCAGTTGGTAGAGCAAAGGACTGAAAATCCTTGTGTCCCCGGTTCGAGCCCGGGTGGTGCCACAAGCCCTGAACGATTGTTCGGGGCTTTTTTGTATATTCAATTACCCCAAGAGCATAAAATTTTATTTTATGAAAAAAGTCGTTTTTGTCTTGGGAATCTTGTTTTATTCTTTTACAACATTTTCCCAGAGTAGTGGTGATATTGATAAGGATGGCATTTTAGATGCTACCGATAACTGTAAGTACATGTATAATCCAAATCAAGAAGACTTGGATAAAAGTGGTATTGGAGACGCTTGTGAGTTTAGCCCAATTTTATTAAGAAAACATATTTCTTTTCTTGAAGATGTTAAAGTGGGATATGAAGAATTAATGTCAAAATTTATTCAAGATAGCCTCAAATCATACATTACATGGGGTGATGGGGCCTATAAAGAATTTTTTGAGCCTAGCGCAGATAAAATAAAAATTTTAAAAAGTTTAAAACCCTCTACTGTTGAGTTTTTTAAACTGCCATTTATTTATAAGAAAGAAGGTGTAACGGTTACAGACACACTAACTATTTATTTAATTAGATATTTAAATTGGCCAAAAAATACAGGTAAAATTCAAAATGGGTATATTCCTTATTATTACGAAAGTAAAAGTAATGGAAGGACTGGTATTGATAATAATGTCTTTGGGCCACACCAGTTTTTTCCACCTGCAAACATGGCTAAATTTATAATTGAAGATATTGATAATAATGGATTTAATGATCTTATTGCTCAAAGTGCGTTGTTATATTATCCACCAATAAGTGATACTTCCAAGACGAATGAAATGCCAAATATTCAACGTTTAGGCATTCCTGTTTATATTAAATTTGATAGCACATTTAATATCACTTATTATCATGAAAACTTTAGAAATCCCGAGGTATTACTTCATCAACCAGATTTTTTTAACCAAATTGATTTTAACAATGATGGTAAAAAAGAAATTTTAAATTTGGGGGAACATTATCACACAGATTATTTTTTAGGAGATCAAGATCCAACAGCTGCAAAAAACATTTTAGGTAAAAAAATTGTGAAATATCTTGGGATGTTAGAAAATGTTGACTATAATCAACAAACTGCAGGAAAATTGAATAGATATTATACAATAGAAAATGGCAGGATAGTTGATAAAAAGGATATGTATGACTACTCCAATTTAAAAGAAATAAAATCATCAGAGTTATATATTACGGACTCAAAGTTTGTATCAATTTTTGGAAGCGCTATTGGTGATATTGATAATGATGGCGATGTTGATTATGTCACTTCAATTCAAGGAATTGGAGGATATTACCTAGATGTTTTGTTAAATGATGGCAAGGGTAAATTCAAACTTAGTAGAACTAAGCCGGAAGTATATGGGTATAATACAAATCCTGAAGGACATAATACTTTGGTTGATATCAATGGTGATGGTTATTTAGATTATTTTTTTGGCGGGAGTAAAAAGGGAGATAACGATTTTAGGAATTCGGGTTTCCTAGGATATATTTTAAATGATACAAAAGGCGCTTTTAAATCTGAATCATTGGTTGATATTGGAAGTTTTGGTTCTACAAAAATTTCACCAAAATACACCTTCGTTGAAGATCTTGATAAAGATAATAAAAAAGAAATAATTATTTATAGATCTACAGGAATGGGTTCTGGTGGTGTAGGAACCGAGAATGATAACTTTTTAAATGATATTTTAATTTTTACTGTTGATAATGGTAAACTAGTAAATAATACAAATAAATTCATAGATACATTAAGCAATAGTAAAATGTTCTCACAGGAATCATTCTTATATTTTGAGGATATAGATGGCGATAAAATAAAAGACTTGTTTGTTAAGTATGAAGTTGATTCTGGACTTGTCAAATCATGGCCTAATTATGGATTTTGGGAAAAAAGCTATTCTGGCTTGTCCTATTTTAAAGGATCAAAGGAAGGGAAGTTCAAATATACCCGAGGTGGTAATTTTGTATTTCAAGATGGCTTTAAAAACTGGTATAATCCTAGAGAAACATCAAGTAATATTGGAAATGATTTTTTGCTTGCAGATATTGATCAAGATGGAACTTCGGAACTTATTCATCATCCATATATAGGTACAAATTTAATTGTTTTTAAATTATATGATTGTATAAAGCCAGCAATCAACGCAAGTAAATTGAGTATATGTGGCACAGATTCAGTAAGTGTAAAAATTACCAATAAAGACTCTTATGCAAAATATACATGGTATTTAAATAATGATTCAGTTTCTAAATCAATCGATTCTATTTTTATAAAAAAACAAGGATACTTGAAGCTTAAAATAACCGATAGCCTTGGTTGCTCAAAATTTTCAGATTCTGTTTTATTTAAATCTTATTCTACTCCTTCCACTCCAATTATTACACGAGACAGCACCAACAACCTTAACTCTAGCGCAAGCATAGGTAATATTTGGTATAAAGATGGCGCTGCCACAAAAGATACTACTCAAAAAATTAATCTGTCAGATCCATCTAAAGTGGGCTCATATACAGTAAAAACCACTCAAAACGGATGTGTAAGTGCATTAAGTAGCCCTTATTATTTTTTGGTAACCGATGTTGTTAATTTAAGTGCTAATGAGTTTATAAAACTAGCGCCCAACCCGTTTATAAATCAATTAAATTTTGATTTTGTAGTTAAAGGCTATCAGAGACTAAACATAGATGTATATGATTTAGCTACAGGCACAAGGATAGTTAGTAAACAAAACCTTACGGCTGGCATGCCTATTACACTTGGTCAATTATCGGCAGGTACTTATATAGTTAAGGTAAGCTCTAATGACAATAAAATTGTACAGCAGTTTAAGATGGTGAAATTATAAAAACAATTTTGAACAAAACAACCACCAAGCTATTGATATTTAATTATATATAAATTTTTTAGCATCTAGTATTATTAAATTATTAATTGTACTTTCGCTAATTAATTTTTAGTTATGCCAAACAGTATTCCCTTCCGTTCCATTTGCCCAGTGGCTACAAGCCTTGATATTATTGGAGATAAATGGACTTTATTAATTTTAAGAGATATGATATGGGGTCATAAATCTTTGTTTAATGAATTTCAACAATCACCAGAAAGCATGCCTAGTAAAATGTTAGCTAACAGGTTAAAAAAATTGGAAGAGCTTGGATTTGTGAGCAAGACAAAGGGGAACCTCAATAAAAAAAGTGTTTATTATTTATTAGAAAAAAGAGGCTTAGATACTTTTCCAATGATGGTTGAAATGGCAGTTTTTTCTACTAAACATTTCTTTGATCATTTAGGTACTACTTATACTAAGGAAGCCAGAACGACTATGAAAACAGATAGACAAGGTTATATTTCAGATTTAGTTACCAACTACAAGAAATTTAAAAGGAACTTGGTTATTTAATTCTTCCTTTCATGGAAGAGCCCGATGATTTTTTATTCAACCAATAAAGAACTAAGATTTTATAAACAAAAAAGTCCTGCAGAAATAATTTCTGCAGGACTTTATATTAATTACTAAAAATAAATTAATGCTCTATAGCTAAATCTGCTTCATTATAAAATTCTCCTTGCCATCCAATTTTTCCGTCTTTATCAAACTCAAATGTACTGTAGTATTTTAATAAACCAGTTTTTCCACTACTTGCAAATTTTGAATTCCATAAACCATATACTCTAACACTACCATTAAAATTATTATCATTATCTAATCCTTTTCTCCAAAGCTGGTTAGTAAAAGTAATATCATTAAAAGTGCTCATAAATACTTGCATTTGAGCATACCACACATCTTTAGACAATGAATCTTGTCCAACCGCTGGTGGAGACCATACAAAATTATCTGAAACATAGGAAGCCATTTTTACAGAATCTTTAGCAGCGAATGCAGCAAAAAATGCTTGAGCAGTTGCTAGGTTCTTAGTATAGGCTTCTTCTGCAGCAGTTGTTTTTACCGCAGTGCTGTTATTACAAGCTACTAAAGCAGCTACAATAACTAAAGAAAGTAAGAATTTTTTCATTTATTATTTTTTGATTACACTAATATAACACATTTAAGTGTTGAAAAGAAAGTAAAATACATTAATTTTAAAACTAGTTTATAGTAATTTAAACTGTTAAAATTTTACATTAATTTGTTAACTCGTTAAAAATCAATCAAATGAAAAAAATCATCTTCTTATTAATGATGGCTGTAATTGGATTCAACCTAACAGCTTCTGCTCAAAAAGCCATCAACTCTGTACATTTTTATGATGTTAAAAATGCAGCTTTGGAAAAAACTTATATCGCTAGCATCAAAGAAATTAATGCGATCATGATTGAAATAGGTTTTCCTAATAACTATTATACCTATATGAAAGTAAATGAATCAGATACTACTTCCACTTATAGAAGCTGTACCATTGGTCATTGGACTTCAGAACAAGATTATAAGGCTATTCACGACAATGCCAAGTATAAAGCTTGGGGCGCTAAAAATAAAGACAATAATGGTGTTTTTATTGCTGGCCAATTGTACAGAAAAATGTATGCAACAGACTAAAATAATAGGAATTCTTTTCTTTTTGAATTTATGTTTCATTGCAAGCGTATTTTCTCAGAAAAGAATTCCTGTTTTTATTTCGGGAGAGGATGGTTATAAAACCTATCGCATACCCGCAATTATTAAAGCACCCAATAATGATTTACTTGCCTTTTGTGAAGGCAGGATTGCTTCTTCTAATGATTTTGGTAATGTAGATATAGTGATGAAGCGAAGCATAGACCAAGGAAAAACATGGTCTAAGCTAGACATTATTGTAAATAATGATTCACTGCAAGCTGGCAATAGCGCCCCTGTGCTAGATTTGTATGATCCCGAATTTCCAGAAGGGAAAATATATTTATTTTATAATACAGGCAATAATCACGAGGGGGAGGTTCGCAAAGGAAATGGATTAAGAGAGGTTTGGTATAAAACATCTACTAATAATGGACTCAATTGGTCCGATCCTGTTAATATTACTTTACAAACACATAGGCCTAAATATCCAAGTATACATACTGCTTATAATTTTACAGAAGATTGGAGAAGCTATGCCAATACACCAGGACATGCCTTGCAAATCCAGTCAGGAATATATAAAGGAAGAATTTTTATTGCAGCTAATCATTCAGAAGGTCCTCCAAAAAATAAATTTGAAGATTATCATGCCCATGCTTATTACTCGGATGATCATGGAAAAACATTTCATCTAAGTGAATCACTTAAAACGCAAGGCAGCAATGAGGCCACAGCTGCAGCGCTTTCCAACGGAAGACTAATATTAAATACAAGAAATCAACAAGGAGACAAAAAAAATAGAATTATAGCCATTAGCAATAATGGTGGGATGAATTGGGATACCACCCATTTTGATGAAAACTTACCTGATCCTGTTTGTCAAGGAAGCTTATTAAATATAGGTAGGTATAAAAATAAAGAAATGCTTGCCTTTATAAATGCAGCAGATACCAAAAATAGAAATAACCTAACCCTTAGAATTAGTAAAGACGAGGGCCTAAGCTGGTTTAAAAATATTATCATTGACAAAACCAATGATGAAAAGCAAATAAGTGATTATACTGCCTATTCAGATTTAGTGCTGTTGAAAAGAAATAAATTAGGGGTTCTATATGAAAAGGAAAACTATTCCAAAATTGTTTATACTATTATAAATTGGGGGAAATTAAAACGATAAAAAATTGCTAACTTAGAAGCGTAAAATATTTTCAAATACAACCCATGCAATGAATAAATTTATCTTTTTATTTCTTTTTCTATCTACTACTTCTCTCATTGCACAAGAAAAAAATATTGGCACTCAACTTATTTTATTAGGCACAGGTACACCCTTTGCCAACCCTTCTACATCCGGCCCTTCATTGGCCATTGTAGTGAATAATGTTTCTTATATAGTAGACTGCGGCCCAGGTGTAGTAAGACGCGCAGAACAAGCCAACCAAAAAGGTATTAAAGCGCTTGCTGCTGAAAATTTAAAAAAATTATTCATTACACATTTACATACAGATCATACCACAGGCTATGCTGATATTATTTTTACCCCAGCTGTATTAGATAGAAATGCTCCTTTAGAAGTATATGGTCCATTTGGACTTAAAAATATGACTTCACATATTTTACAGGCCTATAGCGAGGATATGAATATTAGAATAAATGGTTTAGAAAAAGGCAATAAAAATGGATACAAAGTAAATGTACACGAAGTGGGAGCTGGTATTATATATAAAGACAGCAATATTATAGTGAAAGCATTTAAAGTGAAGCACGGTTCATGGAGATCGGCATTGGGCTTCAGATTTGAGACTGCTGATAAAACAATAGTTGTCTCAGGTGATTGTACTTATAGCGAAGACTTAGTCAAGAATGCCAAAGATTGCGATATACTTGTTCATGAAGTTTATTCCGAGGAAGGCTTAAATAAAAGGGAACAAAGATGGAAGGACTACCATAGTACTTTTCACACTTCCACTTCTCAATTAGCGGCAATTGCTAATATAGTCAAACCCAAACTTTTGGTATTAACCCACCAACTTACATTTGGAACCACTCTAACTAGTTTACTAGAGGAGCTTACCAAAAACTATAAAGGGCCTGTGGTGAATGGCAAAGATTTAGATATTTATTAGCATCCTCTATTTATCATTTCTTCTTCTTGCCTCCTCAGCATCTTTATAAATATTGATCCAAGTTAAGGAGATATCAATCACTGCCAATAAAGGCCCTAAGACCAAGACCATGATTACTTCTAAACCTGGCGAATACCCAATGACCCCGTCCAATGAGGTTAATTTTGATCTTTTAAATAATTTATACAAGCAGTAGATAGATGAAAGTATCCAAAAGAAAATGATAATATTTGTTAACATAGAATCTTGTTTTATAATTGCAAAGATAAGATATTAAATCTTTTTTACATTATTTAAAAACCGCCTCTTATTAATAAATTATTGTAATATGCATTTGTAAATATTAAGGTGATGCCTAATTCAAAATATATGAAACAATTATTTAGCTGCTTTATAGGTATATGCTGCCTTTGCTTTATAGCTCAAGCACAAAAATTTACCCTAGCCAATGTGCATTCACATAACGACTATGAACAAAAAGTACCTTTTGATTTAGCCTACCGCAATCAATTAGGATCCATTGAAGCAGATATTCATTTAGTGAATGGTAAAATTTTAGTGGGCCACGATACAAAAAATTTATTGCCTAGCCGCAGCCTTGAAAATATGTATATATCCCCCCTGCTTGCAACTAATACACCCAATAGAAAATTACAATTATTAATTGATATAAAAACGGAGGCCATTAGTAGTTTAGATAGCCTAATAGCTTTATTAAAAAAATACCCTACGCTTATTAATAATAAAAATATTACCATTACAATTTCTGGTAACACACCTCCCGATTCATTACTTATTCAATATCCAGACTTCATACATTTTGACGGTAGAATTTTTAAAAATTATACCACAGAACAATTGTCTAAAATTTCTTTAATTAGCGAAGACTATGGAAAATTTACGATGTGGAAGAAAACCTGGCCCATGCAAGTAGCAGAAGAAGAAAAAATTAATGCAGCCATTGAAAAAATTCATGCACTCAGTAAACCTATTAGATTATGGGGCACACCCGATTTCCCTTTAGCATGGGAAAAATTTATTGAAATGAAAATAGATTTTATTAATACAGATAAGATTGAAGAGATTACGCAGTTCTTTCAATCACGACCATAGTTTTATTCAAAAATAATAGTTCCAAATTTTTTGTATTCATGAAAACTACGGCTGGTAGGCTTCCAGGTCCAATGGTTGCTTCCTTTATCGTAGTCAATTCTGTAAAAATTAGCTCTCCATTTTGTTCCAGATTTGGGCGGTACATTTTCTAGTGGGCTTAATAAAACAAAGGGTATAAAAAATTCGGCAGTCCATCCAATTACTTTACCTTCTTGTTTGTTGATAGTAGCCGCATGTCTTGTTTTTCTTTCTTTTTCATAATGCCAAGGCCTCCAGCCTAAAAACTTTCCATTATTATTGGGTACTAGTATGGGTAATTCATAATTCCATGGCGATAATTCATATTCAAAATAGAGAACCGATTTTTCATCAGGCCAAAAAAAAGCTTCTACTACATCTTCATTATATAAGTCAGCAAAGTCTTCTCTTAGAGTGGATGTTATAAGCGAATCCTCACATACATACAAACAATAAATTCCAGAATCGGAATACAAAATTTTAAAATTGGTAGAATAATTTACCCCAGTAGTTAATTTCTTATTCAATTTTGTAAAGGAGGTAGTTTTCCAGGCACCAGCATCTCCTAATCCATTAACAGAAAAATCTTTTGTTTTTTTTACAGCAATAGTAGAACTGTCATCGGCTTGCGCTTTAACATGCACCACCAATACCATAGAAAAAACAACAGTCATCAATATAGTTTTATATCCCTTAGTCATACTATTTAATTAACATTGGAAACAATCTTCTAATTTCTGCTTCATTAGGTTGTGCACCATATTCACAAACCTCAAAAGCTTCTGCATATTTTGCTTTAGCTGCTTTTCCAGCACCATACCATTTTACCATAGCAGCTCTAATATTAGCTTTCATAGGTTGATCATATAATTTCATCAACCATTGTAAACGTTCTTCTTTTCCAGTAGGCACGTCTTTTTCATATCTTCCTATCCAAGGCATCCACTCATAAAATTGAGATTCATGCGCATCAATGGCTAAAATCTTTTTTGCATAAGTAGTGCTAATATCAACTACAATATCAGGTCTGAACGGGTTCGGTCTTTGAAAATGATCCTGTGCATATAAAAATACAGGCGTCTTTCTTAGTGCAGGTGCGTCTGGTGCAACATTGGGCACTTCTATCATATAAGCAGCATCTTGCACTAATACACCTGTATAACGGTGGTCGGGGTGGTAATCATTAGGTCTTGGAGCAATCACTACGTCTGCATCCCACTCTCTAATTTTTTTAATGATTTGTAGCCTTACTTCTAGTGTAGGCAATAGGGCGCCATCGTGATTATCTAATACATCATAAGTTACGCCTAGTCGTTTAGCTACCTCCTGTGTTTCTAAATATCTACGCGCAGCTAATTCTTTTCCTTTCATGGCTTGATGTCCTGCATCACCATTTGTAACTGCTACAAATTTTACCGCATGCCCCATACTTGAAAATAAGGCTGCAGTAGCCCCTGCTGCATAATCACAATCATCGGGATGCGCACCTATTACAATAATTCTGCTTTTTTCTTTGATGGTTTGTGCCATTACTGATTGACACAAGATTAATAGTACAATACCCAATAGAATTTTTATATTTTTCATATAATATGTTTTGATTAAAAATTAGGTACTTCAATTTAACTCATTTTGTTCATTTATAGCTGCAAAAAACTGCCATGATTTTAGTAACTTTATTTTTAATCTTTATCTCATTAAGCACTATTTATGAATGTCTATCAGAAAACCTTGTTTTTACTAGTTTGCCCCTTTGTATTATTTGCTCAAAAAAAAGCAGTTAAAAAAAAGAAGCCTAGCCCAGTAGCCACAGCCGCTGTGGCCACCGCTTCTATACAACAGCCCCTTAAGCTCTGGTATTCGAATCCAGCTCAATATTTTGAAGAGGCCTTGGTATTAGGCAATGGACTTCAAGGCGCCACGGTTTTTGGTGGCATTTCTACCGATAAAATTTATTTAAACGACCTCAGTTTATGGTCGGGCGAGCCAGTGAATGCGAATATGAATCCGCAAGCCTATAAAAATTTACCAGCAGTGCGAAAAGCCCTGCAAGAAAATAATTATAAAAAAGCAGCAGAGCTTATAAAAAAATTACAAGGTAAATTTTCTGAATCTTATGCACCACTAGGTACACTACTGATGGATATTAATGACGACCCCTATATTACTGATTATTACAGAGAGCTAGATATTGATAAAGCTATTGCAAAAGTGCAAACCTTTTCTAATAGCAATACTATTGAAAGAGAATATTTAGTGTCTAATCCCGATAAAATTTTTACCATTCACCTAACGAGCAAAAAAGCAGGGGCGCTTGGTTTTACCATTCGTTTCGAATCTTTGTTAAAACATACAACAGTAACTGCTAGTAATAGTATTCAAGTAAATGGAGTAGCACCTGTGAAGGCCGATCCTAACTATGTTCAAAAATCGCGTAACGCTATTATGTATGATTCTAAAAGAGGCACGCGTTTTTCTGCGAACATTGAAATACAATCTAGCACAGGAAAAATTACTAAAACCGATTCTAGCATAACATTATCAGATGCTACAGAAGCCATAGTATACGTTTCTATGGCTACTAGTTTTAATGGTTTTGATAAAGACCCTGCTACTAAAGGCTTAAACAATGTAGCGAACGCTGCTACTCAATTAACGAATGCAAAACAAATGGGCTTTACAGAAATAAAAAAACGACATCTAAAAGATTATCAATCTTTTTTTAATCGTGTTGAATTAAAGTTAGGGGGCAAAGACCTTGTGAATTTACCCACCGATGATCGATTAAAAAGATATGCCAAAGGAGAAGCTGACCCTTATTTAGAAACTTTATATTTTCAGTATGGTCGTTATTTATTAATCTCTAGTTCTCGTACAACAGGCGTCCCTGCTAATTTACAGGGCTTGTGGAACCCCTACCTACAACCTCCTTGGTCAAGTAATTATACTATCAATATTAATGCAGAAGAAAATTATTGGTTAGCAGAAAATACCAATTTATCTGAAATGCATTTACCTTTTTTACAATTTATTGGCAACCTAGCCACCACCGGAAAAACCACGGCTAAAACATTTTACAATATGCCAGGTTGGGTAGCACATCATAATTCAGATATATGGGCTATGTCAAATCCGGTGGGTAACTTTGGAAATGGTGATCCTGTTTGGGCGAATTGGCCCATGGGCGGCACTTGGGTATCAACGCATTTATGGGAACACTATTTATTTACACAAGACCAACAATTTTTAGCACAAAAAGCATATCCATTAATGCGTGGTGCTGCAGAATTTTGTTTAGCCTGGTTAGTAAAAGATAGCAGTGGAAAATTCATTACTTCTCCTTCTACTTCTCCAGAAAATACTTTTAAAATGCCGAATGGCTATGTAGGTTCTACTCTTTATGGAGCTACTGCCGACCTTGCTATGATTAGAGAATTATTTTTAGATATACTTGCCGCACAAAAAATTTTAAAAAACGATAACGATTTTGCAAATAAAATAAATATCGCCTTAAATAATTTACATCCTTATAAAGTGGGTAAGGCAGGTAATTTACAAGAATGGTATTATGATTGGGAAGACAGCGATCCTAAGCATCGTCATCAATCTCATTTATATGGATTGTATCCAGGTACACATCTAAGCATTGACAAAACACCCGAGATTGCTGCGGCTGCTAAAAAAACTTTAGAAATAAAAGGAGATGAAACCACAGGTTGGTCCAAAGGTTGGAGAATAAATCTATGGGCAAGACTAAAAGACGGAGAACATGCGTATAAAATGGTTCGTGAATTATTGAAATATGTACCTCCCGATGGAACTAAAGAAAATTATACCAATGCAGGGGGTACTTATCCTAATTTATTAGACGCACATCCTCCTTTTCAAATAGATGGCAATTTTGGGGGAGCCGCAGCTGTGGCTGAAATGCTAGTGCAATCGAATGAGGAGATGATTAGCTTATTACCAGCCCTTCCCAAGGCTTGGGCAACGGGGGCTGTCAAGGGATTGAAGGCAAGAGGTAACTATGAAATTGAAATGACTTGGACAAATAGCCAAGTAACCAATCTTAAAATAAAATCAAGCACGCAACCCACTGCTAAAGTTTTGATGAATGGGAAAATTCAAGTTGTAAAAACAAGTAAATAATTCGCTAGTATTATTAACTTTAGCAAAATAAGAGTATGTCTTTGAATTTGGGTAGAACGGAATTCGGTGATCCTGCAAATAAGGGTAATGTATTATCAGTATCAGCAGCACATGAATTATTTAATGCATGGGTATTGAATCCAAAGTTGCAGCTACATATGAAGCAAGTAGCGCATTTAATGAAATGCTGGGCGAAAGAAAAAGAAAATTTAAACGAAGCCGATCAATGGCGCTGGGAAATGGCAGGACTTTTACATGACGCCGATTGGGATCAGTGGCCCGAGCTACATTGTAAAAAAATAATTGAATACTTAGAGCAAAAACAAATTGACGCAGAAATTATTAGAGCCATTGCATCGCATGGACCTATTCATTTTGGAGTGGAACCTGTTACGCAAATGGATAAAATGTTATATGCTTTTGATGAACTTTCTGGTTTAATGCATGCCTATTCTTTAATGCGACCAGAAGGGTATAATGGCATGGAATTAAAAGGCGCTAAAAAAAGAATTAAAGATAAAGCCTTTGCAGCCAACGTTTCCAGAGATGATATTGAAGATGCTTGTAAAAGAGCCAACATCGAATTAGATATGCTGATTCAATTTATAATGGATAGACAGGCGAACGCTTCTTTATAAAAAAACAAAATAATCTTCTTAAAATAATACACAATTAAATTGAAAAAAATAAACAATTATAACATGCGCAAATACCTTGCTTTTTTATTAATTGCACTTCTCTCAAAGAGTTTGCTAATAGCACAAACAGTGCCTAGTCCGAAATCACATTTTGGATTTAATATTGGTGATAATTATCAATTGGCCACTTTTACACAAACAGAAGCCTACTTAAAAAAACTAGCAGCGGTTTCTAAAAAAGTAAAACTACAAGTGATTGGAAAAACAGAAGAAGGCCGCAACCAATATATGGCCATTGTTTCCGATCCTAGCAACTTAGCGAATTTAGAAAAGTATAAAAATATTTCTCAAAAATTAGCGCAAGCTGAAAATATAAGCTTAGCAGAAGCCACGCAAATGGCCAATGAAGGAAAGTCTGTAGTATGGATTGATGGCGGCTTACACGCCACGGAAGTAGTGGGGATACATCAATGGATTGAATCTATCTATCAATTAATTACTAGAACGGACGATGAAACAAAACGCATTTTAAAGTCGACTATTATTTTATTTGTACACGCCAATCCTGATGGACAAGAATTAGTTTCGAATTGGTATATGAGAAATAGCGATACTTTAAAAAGAGCTACTTCTAGTTTGCCTCGCTTATATCAAAAATATATTGGCCATGATAATAACCGTGATTTTTATATGACCAATATGCAGGAATCAAAAAATATGAGTCGTCAACAATATATAGAATGGATGCCTCAGGTTTTATACAATCATCATCAAACAGGTCCTCCGGGTACAGTGGTGGCGGGCCCTCCTTATCGCGATCCATTCAATTATGTATACGATCCATTATTAATGACGGGTATAGATGCATTAGGTGCAGCCATGAGTAGTCGTTTAAATGCAGAAGGCAAACCAGGTTATACGATGAAATCAGGTTCAGTCTATTCTACTTGGTGGAACGGCGGATTAAGAACCACGGCTTACTATCATAATATTATTGGACTGCTTACAGAAATTATTGGTAACCCAACACCTTCCAATATTCCATTAGTGGCTCAAAGATTAATTCCCAATAGCGGCACGCCTTTTCCTATTACTCCACAGAAATGGTATTTTAGAAATTCAATTGATTATTCAGTGTCTTTAAATTATGCCGTATTAAACTATGCTAGTAGATACAAAGAAGAATTGCTTTTGAATATATATAGAATGGGTAGAAATAGTATTGAAGCAGGCAACAAAGATAGCTGGACTTTATATCCTAAAAGAGCAGACGCAGTAGCAGAATTACTAAAGACAGAGAAAGTTACAGGTAGGATTGATTCTTTTCAAACAGCGATATTTAATAAAGTATATAAAAATCCTGCGAATAGAGATGCAAGAGGCTATATCGTAACAGCGAATCAAACTACAACGGCCATTGACTTTATTAATATTTTAATTCAAAGTGGCATTAAGGTGGAAAAAGCGACTGCTAATTTTTCGATTGCAGGTAAAAACTATCCTGCAGGTTCTTATATTGTAAAAACCAACCAAGCCTTCAGACCACATGTTATCGATATGTTTGAACCACAGGATCATCCTAACGATTTTCAATATCCAGGCGGCCCTCCTATAAGACCTTATGATGCAGCTGGTTGGACCCCTGCATTTACTATGGGCATTGAGTTTGACCGTGTCCTAGACGATTTTAATGGCCCTTTTGAAACCATTGCTTATGGGTCAATTCAAAAACCAGTGGGTAAAATAAACGCAGGTACAGAAACAGTAGGCTATAGTTTTTCTACTAAAGAAAATGCCGCTTATTATGCGATAAATACACTGTTGAGCATGGGTCAAGAAGTGTATAAAAATAAAGACCAGTATTTTATAGCTGTGAATAAGGCTAGTAATAATAAAGTTCAAGCAGCTATTGAAACAATTAGTGCTGAGAAGGGTGTTGTTTTTAATAGTGTTAGCACTAAGCCAGCAAATATGAATGATAAAATTATGCCGCAAAGAATTGCTTTATGGGATAGATATGGTGGGTCTATGTCTTCAGGATGGGTGAGATGGATATTTGAAAAGTATAATTTCCCTTTCCAATTAATTTATGCAAAAGAAATTGATGCAAGTAATTTAAAAGATAAATATGATGTTATTGTTTTTGTAGAAGGGGCCATTCCTTCTATAAAACTAGAAGCAGGGAATGGATATGAAGAAAGAGAACCAAAAACGGAAGAGGTTCCTGAAATCTATCAAGCCACTTTAGGAAAAATTACTGCAGCGAAATCAATTCCTGCTTTAAATACATTTTTACAAAATGGGGGAACTATTGTTACCATTGGATCTAGTGCGAACTTGGCCTATCATTTAAATTTGCCTGTTAAAAATGCTTTAGTAGAAATGGTTTCAGGCAAAGAGAAATCATTACCTGGTGAAAAATATTATATACCAGGAAGTGTGATGCAAATAACTTTAGACAATGAGTATAAAGCCAACTGGGGTATGCATAAAAATGCCGATATATATTTTAACGCTAGCCCCGTATTTAATTTATTACCAGATGCCATTGCAAGAAAAGAGGTAGTGCCACTAGCCTGGTACGCTTCAGATAAAACATTAAGAAGTGGATGGGCCTTTGGCCAATCGTATTTACAAGATGGTATTGCAGCCTTTGAAGCAAAAGTAGGTAGTGGTAAATTATTTGTGTACGGTCCTGAAATTACTTTTAGAGGCCAAACACATAGTACTTATAAAATGCTTTTTAATCAATTGTATAAATAAAACATGCCAAAAAATATTGCCATTGTTTTAATGGGTGTGGCCGGTGTGGGTAAAACTACTATTGGCTTAGCACTATCAAAAGCAGGAGGCATTCCTTTTTTTGATGGAGATGATTATCATAGTTCATCGAATCGTGATAAAATGGCTGCAGGCATAGCGCTTAGCGATGAGGACAGAACGGAATGGCTATTAGCTTTGCAAGCTGTAATAGAGAAGGCACTACCTAAAGGCAATTGTATTTTGGCTTGCTCTGCTTTAAAAAAATCGCACCGAGCTATTTTAGAAAAAAATAGTAATTCTATACATTTTGTTTATTTAGAAGGTAGTAAAAATTTAATTGAGCAAAGATTAGAAAGTAGAAAAGGACATTATTTTCCTGCTAGTTTATTAGCTTCACAACTAGAAACCTTAGAGCCACCTGAAAATGCTTTTACTATTTCTATTACACAAACGCCGCAAGCCATTGTTGAAATGATTATGAAAACATTATTGAATCAAAATACTAGTAAGGCTGCAATAGGTATAATGGGCCTAGCTGTGATGGGCAAGGCCTTAACGCAGAATTTTGTTAGAAATGGTATTACTGTATCGGTGTATAATAGAGAATTAAAAGGAGTGGAAGAATCGGTGGCTAAAAATTTTGTAGAAAGTTTGCCTCTATTAAAAGACACGCAAGCCTTTTCTAATTACCCTTCTTTTTTTTATTCGCTTCAAAGCCCTAGAAAAATATTTTTAATGATTGAGGCTGGAGAGGCTACTAATACTGTACTAGATGAATTAGCAGTATTATTAGAGAAGGGCGATGTACTAGTTGATTTAGGTAATACATTTTATAAAGAAACAGAAACGCGTATTCATCATTTTGCTACAAAAGGCATTCATTTTATAGGTGCAGGAATTTCTGGAGGAGAGCTAGGTGCTTTGAATGGTGCAAGTATAATGCCTAGTGGTAATAAAGAGGCCTACGAGCTAGTGGCACCCTATTTAAATAGTATTGCTGCAAAAGATAAGAATAACCAAGCCTGTTCTACTTATATTGGAGAAGGTGGCACTGGCCATTTTGTAAAAATGGTACACAATGGAATTGAATATGCCGAAATGCAATTACTTGCTGAAATATATGGATTAGCAAGGGCTGCAGGAAAAAACCCTTCTGAAATTGCGGATATGCTTTCCGCTTGGAAGGCAGATAAGCTTGACAGTTTTTTATTAAATACAACTATCAATATTTTAAATACTAAAGAGGGTTCCGAATGGTTGATTGATAAAATTCAAGACATCTCTGAAAGCAAGGGCACAGGTACTTGGGCCACCAATGCTTTAACCAATGCGGCTGTTCCCGCTAGTTTAATTGCGAACGCTTTATATGCAAGACAAATTTCAAGCTATAAAAATTTACGGGTTCAATTAGAAAAAAACTATCCTTGCGAAAAAAATACCATTACAATAAATGAAGCCTCTTTAAAAAATGCATATCATTTTACAAAAATGATTATTCACTTTCAAGGCTTTTGGTTATTAGATGAATTTTCAAAAAATAATCATTGGAACTTGAATTTGAGTGAGATTGCTAGAATATGGACCAAGGGCTGTATTATACAATCGGATTTTATGGAAACATTAGTGCCTATTTTGAAATTGAATGCGCATATTATTTTAGATGCAAGCATTACTGAACAAATAAAAAAAACGGCACCTGCTGCTACTGAAATAGTCATAAGCAGCTTTAAAAAATAAAATAGCTACACCTATTATGTCTGATGCTATACAATTTTTTAATGCAATAAGCACAGCACATTCAACGGCTAATTTAATTCAAGCACAAAGAGATTACTTTGGCGCACATACATTTTTAAGAATAGGCGCAACGGCTAAAGAGCACTATGCATGGGGTTCTTAGCGAAATACTAGTAAAGGAGGTTTATAAACCTAGAACTTTAAAGTTTCTGGTAAATACTTTTTAACTAATGCTTTATAATAAGGTTGTAATTCTGCCCAACTTTTTTGATTCGGATTTTTAGAATACAAATCATAAGGGTTGAATAACTTTACCCACTTAAACATTTCATGATCATGCTCGTCCATTAAATGTGCATATGCATTTTCACGGTGTTGCGAATAAAAAGAATGATAACGTAACATATATAAACCCTCTTCAGGTAAATAATCTTTCATCATATGATATACATACTCATCATGGCCCCATGACATATGTACATTCTTTAAACCACAGTTAGGTTTGTACACGCCAAATTTTTGACTGTACACCTCGTGGTTATAATCGGGATTGTTTTTGAAAAATTCTGGGTACACAATTTTATCTGAATAGGCACAACCTACAGGGAAAGTATCACCTACTACTGACCATTGTGGTTCACCAAATAAACATAATACCTTACCCATATCATGGATTAAACCTATAAGTACCATCCAATCGGGATGACCATCATTTCTAATGGCTTCAGAGGTTTGCAATAAATGTTGCATTTGATCTAAGTCGGTATCGGGATCAGAATCGTCTACTAATTCATTTAAAAAATCAAAGGCATTCCAAATGGGCATTTCCTTTTTATTGAATTGTAAAAAGTCGGTCTTTTTACGAAGTACAAAATCATAAGACTGATGAGTATGGTTCAATCTATAAAATTCTTTCACTGTATCTGTTTGTTCAGCTGCATAATCTCTAAATGCTTCTGTTTTTTTATTCGTGGCAATAGCAGAAGGGTCTGGGTATCTTTTTAATATATCCATTTCCCATTCATCTAAATTGGTAAGTGGGTTATTAGCATCCATTACTTTTTTATTGGTGTTGTTATTTGACATGGCCATTCTTTATTTGGTCTACTAAAAATCGTCTTTTTTTTAAATATTACAATTTTTTAAGGGCAAAATTATTGAAAACCCAAGCAAGACCCTACCAGAACACAGTATACAAGGCCGCTAAAATACCGGTTATGATAACAGAAGCTATGATAAAACCATTAGAAACCTTAAACATGGATGTATTCACTTCAATGGCAGCTGCATTATTTTGTTTGGATGGTTTTGTAATACTAATAATAACCATCATAACCACTATAAAGAAAAAAGTAATGGTCATTCTATCTAAAAAAGGATAGTTGGGAAATGCATTATTGGTCCAGTTGGGTAAAAACTTTAAAATGGTAGAAGTAGGAATGGTGATAAGCGCCCCTGTTAAAGCCGCAGCAGATGTTGTTTTTTTCCAAAAAAAGCCAAGTAAGAAAATAGCTAATACCCCTGGAGAAACAAAGCCTACGTACTCTTGAATAAATTGATAGGCTTGATCTAATGAACGAAGTGCTGGTGCCACAATAGCTGCAATGAGCATGCATACAATAACTACCCAACTGCCAATACTTACTAATTTTTTCTCACTAGCCTCTTTATTTATAAATTTTTTATAAATGTCTAATGAAAAAATAGTGGAAATGCTATTTGCTTTACCTGCTAAGGAAGCTACAATGGCTGCAGTGAGTGCTGCAAAGGCTACTCCTTTTAAACCCGCAGGAAGTAAATTCATTAAAGTGGGATAGGCGTGATCTGGTTTTAATATACCAGCAGCATCTGTCATTTCTGTTTGAAACATTCCATCGCGATATAATACATACATCGCAATACCAGGAAGCACCGCGATAATAGGAATGAGTAATTTTAAAAATGCAGCAAATAAAATGCCTTTACGTGCCGTTTTTAAATCTGCGCCCAATGCTCTTTGCACGATATATTGATTACATCCCCAATAGGCTAAATTATTTATCATCATGCCTCCAATTAAAACAGAAAGCCCTGGTAATTCTGGATAATATTTATTAGACTTATCAAAGATCATATGAAAATGAGTAGGCGCTTCTCTTTTTAAAACCATTAAGCCTTTTAAAATATTTCCTCCGTATCCATAATGCTCCGATAATAAAGAGATGGCTAAATAAGTTGTGACCAAGCCACCTATAATTAATACAATAACTTGTATCACATCGGTATAGCCAATTACTTTCATGCCCCCCAGTGTTACAAAAACAGCAAAAACACTTAGACCCACAATACTTATTTCAAAGCTTATATTAGATATAGAAGAAATGGCTAGGGCGCCTAAATAAATAATAGAAGTTAAATTCACAAATACATAAACTAATAACCAAAACACTGCCATCACTGTGCTAACCGTATCATTATACCTTTTCGATAAAAACTGCGGCATGGTGAAAATCTTATTTTTTAAATAAATGGGTAAGATAAAAACTGCAACTAGAATTAAAGTAAAGGCCGACATCCATTCATAAGTAGAAATAGCGAGTCCCAATGCAAAGCCAGAACCCGACATACCAATAAAATGTTCTGCAGAAATATTAGAGGCAATTAAAGAGGCGCCAATGGCCCACCAAGTAAGAGAGCCCTCTGCCAAGAAAAAATCGGTGGAACTGGTAGTGGCCGATTTCTTTTTTTGATATATATAATAGCCATAACCACTAATTATAATAAAATACAGAAAGAAAACGATGTAATCGGCTGTTTGTAGTTGATGCATTTAATAATATTTAATGGACAAAATTAACTGTCTACTAATTTAGTTTATTTTATACAAAATTCAGGTCAAAGCACCCAGGTTTCTTTGGATTATAAATAAATGATGCATGTATGATTGCTTAATTTTACTACTTTTGATGACTGCTACTTTCATTTTACATTTTAAATCTTCATTGTTTTGAAACCTATTTATTGTTTTGCTCAAAATCAAATTAGTTTAGTAGAAAATGCAGGCGTTCCTGTGGGAGATTTACTCGTGCAAAGAGGCTATGGTATTTTTGATTATTTAAGAGTGGCGAATAACAAACCACTTTTTATTGAAGCGCATTTAGATCGTTTATTTAATTCGGCAAAGATTATGCGCTTAACCATTTCGCCATCTAAAGAAGAATTAAAAAAAATAGTAGGGGACTTAATTCAAAAAAATAATATTCCTTTTTCGGGTATACGATTAATTATTGCAGGTGGCGATGCGCCCGATGGCTACACGATTACAGCGCCTCATTTAATTATTATTCAACAGCCTTTGGAGGCACCTGCTTCGCATATTGCTACTAAAGGTATTCATCTAGTAAGTCATTTTTATCAAAGACAATTAGCAGAAGTAAAAACGACCGACTACTTAATGGCTGTTTATTTACAACCTTGGATGAAGAGTCTAGGAGGCGATGATATTTTATATTATAATAATGATAGCGTTAGTGAGTGCCCTAGGTCAAATATTTTTATGATTAGTCAGGATAATACCATTGTTACACCTGCAAACAACATGTTAAAAGGGATTACTCGAAAAAATATTATTGCAGTGGCCGAGGCCCATCATTTGAAGCTAGAACAAAGAGATATTAGTCTAAGTGAAATGAAGAAAGCCAAGGAGGTTTTTATCACTAGTTCTACTAAAAGAATTACTCCCGTTTCCGGCCTAGATGAGCAAAAATTTAACCTAGAAGGGCCAAATTCTTTAAGTGCCCAAATTTTTGGTCATTTATTGGCCTTAGAAAACTAAAAAATAGTCCTTAATTGCTGGATATTTTCAGCGTATTTGCCCATTTTGCAAAAATGCCCTTGTTTTCATGCTTAACAATTTGGTAATCTATGCGTTATATGAAGTCAAGTAATTAGGCTAGTTTATTATAAATTTCTTATATTATTGATATTCAGTTAGTTATATAATATATTATTTTCATACTTTTTGCCAATTTTTAAAGCAGCCTTCATCAAATTTTTTCTCGTTAATGTAATGTTAATGACAACTGTTCGTAATTCGCAAGTTTTAGGTTATTTTTGTGGCCATAAATAATATCATACAAATGAAAAATGTTTTAAAACAAGCTTTTGCGCTCATGTTAGTGATTTTAGTATCAATTATTAAAGTTAACGCACAAGAGACAACAGCTGAAATACAAGGTTTGGTTTTAAATGGTACTGCTGGTTTAGCTGGCGTTTCAGTAACAGCCATCCACCAACCCACTGGTACTAAATATTCAACTACTACTCGTAACGATGGTAGATACAACCTAATTAACTTAAAAGTTGGTGGACCCTACTTAGTTGAAGTTTCTTATGTTGGCTTCAAAAAAGAACAACAAAATGACATTAACTTGTTATTAGGTCAAGCTTTTAAAGCAAATTTTAAATTAGCGGAAGCTTCTAATACTTTACAAGAAGTAGTAGTTAGATCTACTAACCAAGATAAAGTTTTTTCTAATTCTAGAACTGGTTCTCAAGACAACTTTAATAGAAATCAAATCACAAGTTTGCCTACTATTTCTCGTTCATACAAGGACATCATTAAATTAACACCTACTTATAACGGTATGTCATTTGGTGGTCAAAGTTCTCAATTGAACAATATCACAATTGATGGTGCTAACTTTAATAACTCTTTCGGTTTATCTGGTGATATCGGTGGCCAAACAGGTCAAGTAGCGGTTTCATTAGATGCGATTGAGCAAATTCAAGTAAACATTTCTCCGTTTGACGTACGTCAAGGAGGTTTTGTTGGAGGTAACGTGAACTCTGTATCTCGTTCTGGTGCGAACACTGCAACCGGATCGGTTTATCAATACATGAAGAGCAAAGATTGGCAAGGATATGAAGTAAATGCTGCGCCTTATACAATTAAAGTTCCAAAGCAAGATTTTTCTTATGACTTAAAAGGCTTCACAGTAAGTGGTGCTTTAATCAAAAATAAATTATTCTATTTTGTCAATGCAGAACAAGAAGAAAGAACTGCTCCTGCTAATTCATGGACAGCTGCTACCTCTTCTTCAGCGCCTAACGGTACAACCGTTTCTATTGCAAAAGCTGCAGACTTAGACGCCTTAGCTTCGTTCTTAAAAACAAAGTATAATTATGATCCAGGTGCTTACCAAAATTATTCTTATGCTTCTAAATCTAAGCGTTTAACGGCTAAGATTGATTGGAACATAAACGAGAACAACACTTTTAGTTTAAAATATAGTTATTTAAAATCTTCTAGTGATATACCACCTTCTAATAGCGGTTCTGTAGGTACTAGACAAGCAAGTGCAACGGCACTTCCTTTCTCTGGTGCTGGTTATGTAATCAACAATAACGCCAATATTTTTATTGCTGAGTTGAATACTAAGTTCTCTAACAAAATGAGTAATAAATTACAAGTAGGATATACTGCATTAAGAGATTTTAGATCTTCTTTATCTGGACAAGACTTTCCATTTGTAGATATCTTAGACGGTTCAGGTACTATTAATAGTAGTAAGCCTTTCACTTCTTTTGGATATGAGTTATTTACTTATGGTAACAAATTAAATACAGATGTATTCCAATTCAATGATATCTTATCTCTATACGCAGGTAACCACGAGATTACAGCTGGAATCCAGTCTTCTTATAAAAAATATTTAAATGGTTTCTCTCCTAACTATTCTGGAACATACCGTTTCAATAGCTTAGCCGATTTCTATGCTTCTGCTGCTGGTACACAACCTGCTGGATTGTATAATTTATCTTATGCATTAGGCGGTGGTGCTTTCCCATTAGTAGGCCCTAAGGATTTTGAAGCTGGTTTCTTCATTCAAGATAAATATAGAGCTACAGATAAGTTAACTATTACTTATGGTATCAGAGGTGATTATACCAATTTCTACAATACCTTCTTGTATAACCCAGTAGTAGATACTATTACAAGGTTCTATAATGGTACTCGTGCAAATACAGGTGTTCAACCATCTACAGCTATTCAAATTTCTCCAAGAATTGGATTTAACTATGATGTATATGGTGACCAAACCTTACAAATTCGTGGTGGTGCTGGTTTATTCCAAGGCGCTCCTCCTTTTGTATGGATTTCTAACCAAGCTTCTAACTCAGGTATGGCCTTATTTGGAAGTATTGCCAACGGAACAGGCTACAAATTCTCTCCAGATATCAATGCGAACCGTCCGCAAGCAACTGCTGGTTTAAGTAGTTCTTATTCAATTAACGTAACCGATCCTAACTATAAATTCCCTCAAGTATTTAAATCTACTTTAGCGGCTGATAAAAAATTAGGTAATGGTTGGACAGTTACTGCAGAAGGATCATATACTAAGCAATTTAATGCTTCAGTATTCCAAAACATTGCACTTCCTTCTACTGGTTTAGTGCGTTTATCTGATGGTCGTTTCAGATTCCCTTATATTACCTCTTTTCCTTTAGGGGGTTCTCAAATGGTACCCGGAAGTACTCTTAAACCTACTGCTGCTAATCCACAAATTGGTAATGCAATTTACATGACTAATTCAAATGCAGGTTATGCTACTACAGCAACTTTACAAATTCAAAAAGTTACTAAAAACTTTGTTGGAACTGCGGCTTATACAAGACAAGTTGCTTATGATGCAGCGGTAACTGGTTCTACTGCCTCTACAATGTGGGGTTCAAAACGTACTTCTGGCAATCCTAATGAATTCATTGCTGGTTTGTCTGATAACTATTTGCCACACAGAATTATCGCAAGTATGATTTATAAGAAAGAATTTTCTAAAAACTTATTATCATCAGTTGGTTTAGTATATGAAGGCGCTCCTAACTTTGCTACTTCTTACAATGTAAGTGGTGACCTTAACAATGATGGTATTACATTTAATGATTTAATGTTTGTTCCTAAAGATCCTTCTCAAATTAAATTAGTGAATGGTTCAACATCTACAGACAAAAGAGATCAAGTTACTTTATGGAACCAATTAAATACTTTCATTGAGAACAACCCTTATTTATCTACGCGTAGAGGTCAATTTGCTGAAAGAAATGCATATGTATTACCTTGGACACATAAATTAGACTTAAACTTTACCCAAGACATTAGATTTACTTCTGGTAAAAACAAGCATACTATTCGTTTAACAGCAGATATTTATAACTTTACAAACTTGTTAAATAAAGATTGGGGTGTGTTCTATGTACCAACAACAACTGCTCCTTTAGTATTAACAGGTATTGATACAGATGGTAAAACACCTATCTATAGATTTCCTTTCTTAGATCCAACTAAGCAAATACCTCAATCAAGACCGTATACTCCATCTTCAAGTATAGGTTCTCGTTGGCAGTTACAAATTGGTGTTAGATACTTATTTAACTAATCAATTTAATAAATTCTTTAGCTAGTAATAGCTATAAAAAAAGCCCCTCATATTATGAGGGGCTTTTTGTTTTATATTAGGCTTTTGAAATTTAAGCCTAATATAAAATTACCTCTAATGATTTTTAAAAGCCCCAAAGAAATTTGGGGCTTTTTGTTTCTATATAATATTTTAAAAATATAACCGTATAAGAAGGCTTCTATTTTATCTCTTCTTCTTGCCTTTTTTATCAGCTTCTAATACCTTAACACGCATATTTTTAAATCTTAGTACTTCTCCGTGGCCTAGAAAAGCAATATGACCAGTGGTTCTCAATAAACCTGGATGTTCTTTATGGTCTATGGTTCCATTTTTAGAAGCTGCTGCATAATCACCTTCTGTTATTACTGTACCATTTAAGGTTACTTTGATCTGCGTTCCTTTTACCATAATTTCTTCTTCATTCCACTCCCCAGTAGGCTTTAAAAAACCTCTTTTAGCAGGAATCACACCATATAAAGAGCCATGGGTTTGATAGGGCAGTAGGCCTTTATATCTATCAGCTTCATTATCTATTACCTGTATTTCCATACCTACATAAGCAGCATCCCCTTCTAAGGGAGCATGCACACCAATACCATTATTGGCACCAGGTGTTAATTGAAAATCAAATCTATAAATAAAATCAGCAAACTCTTCTTTAGTATACAAGTTGCCTCCGCCACCTTCGCCCGCTTTATCGGGATTCACCACCACTGCGCCTTCTTCAACTAAATAGCCTGAAGTATTACCTGTCCAGCTATCTAAATTTGTACCATCAAATAAAGAAACAAAACCTTGGTTTTTTTCCTCCTCTGTTAAACTTGTCATTTCTTCAGTTGGAATTTCTCTTATATAAATATTTCTATAAGCTACATAGGTACCATGCGCCTGTAATTCAATTTGCTCCTTAGCAAAAATGGCTGATTTGCGATCCCAAAAATTTTCTAAGGTTACATTATCTGTTACTAATACGCCGTTTAAATAAACAGTAACTTCTGCGCCCTTCATAATAATATGAAAGTTGTTCCACTGCCCAATTTTATTATCGGCCACTACCAAGGGCTTGCTTTTATTTTTTATATTATTGTATAAACCACCAGAACCTACTTGCGCACCCACTTCTCTTCTACTAGTGTCCCAAATTTGTACCTGTGGAGTACCTCTTAAATAAATACCTGCATCCCCTTTCTCCGTAATTTTCCAATCTACGTACATTTCAAAATCACCATATTTTTTTTCTGTAGCTAAATTATCACCATGTCCTGTAAATACTAAAAGACCATCCTTGGCTATCCAATCATTTTTCATTTTCTCATTGGCTTTTTGTTCTGCTGCTTTTAAAGCAGAGTCGCTCATCTTAGCTCTTGCAATAGGGTTCATTACCAAGCCTTTCCATCCGGTTAAATCCTTGCCATTGAATAAGCTTACAAATCCATTATCATAAGGTAAGTTTATTAAATGTTGTTTCAACTTATTTACTAATAAAGGACTATCCATGCCAACAATGTCTGACATCATAGCTGAGGGGCCTAAACCATGCACAGGGTAAGAATTTCCACGAATAAGGCCTACTGCCTTTTCTAAGCTAGCCCTTACTTCTGGCCCTCTTATATTTTTATCAGCCAAGGCTAAGCGTGCTAGAATTACAGCAGCTTCTTTATTAATTGTTTCATCAGTTAATGATTTACTCACCATCATAAAACTTGCAAATCCAGGAATGAGTGATGCCTCATGCAGTACATTTCTTTTTTCTAATCGAGTACTGGCCTTTGTCATTCTATCTTCTAAAAGAAGTAATTTCTGTGCAGGTGTAGTTGCATTTTGTTTTTCAGCGCTTGCTATTTTAATTTCTGGTAATTTAAAATTAAAATTATCTAAAGCGGCTTGTATATGTTTTTCATTTTCACCAGACGACGATTTTAACGCCTTCGTTAATGCTTGCTTAGCTGCAGCAGTATGAATACTCTCTAAAGCCCTTGCTGCATTGCCAGAAAAGGTTTCATTTTTTAATAAACTGCTGAGTAATTTCACCGCCGCATCATCACCTAATAAACCTAAATGTTTAATGATAAACTCACGCGCATAAAAAGTTTTAGCAGAACCATATACGTCTACTAAATTTTCAGCTACTTGTTGTTTTAACGCAGCATTTAAACTGGCGTCGTTTACATATGCATTTAATGCATAGGTAGGTTTTAGTTTCAGAGAGTCGTCGTTAAGTAAATGTACTAATTGTTTCCACTCACCCTTACCCCATATATGCATAGAAGTAATAGCAGTCTCGGTTTCCGAAGGGCGTTGATAAGGAAAACTATTGATGGTATTTTTTACTGATCCTACTTGTGCAATTGCCTGAGTGGCCAATAACAATAAGATAAGTAAATAAGAAATTTTATTTTTCATTATAAGTAATTTTTTTTGAATGATTAAATATTCCAAGGAGAACGCATCGCTGGGTTAATTAATCTGTTCGCTTCTTCATCATTAATAAATTCTTGGGTGCTAGGATTAAACTTTAAGTTTCTTCCTAATTGTAATGCAATTTTCCCCATATTAATAATAGTACAAGATCTAAAACCATTGGACTCATTGAGTGCAAATGGCGTTCTTTCTCTTACCGATTCTAAAAAATCAGTGACTTGAGGCGCAGGATCTGGTAGCATGGCCAATTTTTCTGTTAAATTCGGAATGTCCGACTTAAAACCAGCATAAAGTTTACCCTTAGGTCCCTCAATATAGGCTGCACCGGGGTCCTTGGCCTCTCCGTCTAAAATAATCTTACAACCATCTTCATAGGTGAAAGTTAATTTTCTAAATGTACCACAGGCATCGGGATGTTGTTGTTCTGCATCTATTTCTACAGAAACAGGACTTGTTTCATCTTTCTCTAAGAAGTATTGAATAGGATCGATATAATGTTGTCCCATATCACCTAAACCACCACCATCATAATCCCAATAACCTCTAAATGTTTGATGTACTCTATGTTCATTATAAGGTTTAAAAGGTGCAGGGCCTAACCATCTTTCATAATCTAATTCTTCAGGTACAGGTTGTGCTTCTAATTTTGTTTTTCCTACCCAATAAAACTTCCAATCAAATCCTGTGGTTTTACTAACGGTTACTGTTAATGGCCAACCTAATAGACCCGATTCTACTAATTTTTTAATAGGCTTCACCGTTGACTTCATTCCATAAAAAGTATCTTCATAACGGAACCAAGTATTTAAACGAAACATGCGCTTATACTGCTGAACGGCTTCTACCACTCGCTTTCCTTCGCCAATGGTTCTAGTCATTGGTTTTTCACACCAAATATCTTTACCTGCCTTGGCCGCTTCAATGGCCATAATACCATGCCAATGAGGAGGCGTAGCAATATGCACAATATCTACTTCTGGTAGTGCAATTAACTCCCTATGGTCATGAAAAGTTTTTACATTTCCTCCTACTAGTGCTGCAGCTGATTGTAAATGTTTTTTATCTACATCGCAAATGGCTACCACGCGTGTACCTGCATAAGGGATATGACCAACACCCATACCACCTAGTCCGATGATACCCTTGGTGAGTTGATCACTAGGTGCTAAAAATCCTCTACCTAGCACCTGTCTTGGAACAATTGAAAAACCTGCCACCACTGCGGCTGAATTTTTTAAAAATCGACGACGGCTATTTTTTTCCGGTGTTTTCATAATTTGTTATTAATATAAAAAATAATTTTTATTTTAGAGAGCATAGAAAATGCTTCGCTTTTCTCAGTTAAATTTATTCATTTTTGTTTAAATTTGGTACAATCCAATTAGATTAAAATTGCTTTTATGTAAGATATTCATTTACACCTAATTTGGATGCCCTGCATTGCACAGACAGCAGGAGGCTTTATTACCATGGGCCTAGGGGATTTTAGCCAGTTCTAAGCTATTGTAATAATTAAGTAGCGCAATCATATCTTCCTCGGATTTTAATTTATTATTCGTGTTTTTAATCCATGGCTGTAAGCTTGCATTAAAAGGAAGTACAGATACAATACTATTTTTATCTAATGATTTTAATGGAATTGTTTTCCCATTATTATAAATTCCATAGTACGTTTTTTTAAAAAAGCTAGTTGTACTTTTTTGTAATAAAGGGTCATAGGGGCTCACTTTCACTAAATTTTTTTGCAATAAAATTAATTGATAAGCGCCATTGTTGAAGACACGGTAAAATCCTGCAGGTTTATTGTCAATATAATCGGGGAGTACTGCAAAGACCGCTGAAATTTTAGTAGCGTCCTTACTATTTAAAAAAACAATTTTATCAATCAAATTGGTTTCTGCCACCAGCTCACCATCTTTATCATTTGCATAATGAACTTCTGATGTATATAAATTTAATTTAGCCTTAGGTAGTTTATAAATGGCCCCCGATTTAAAATATAATATAGCACTGTTCCAATGATCATCCCAAAATGGAGTCCCCTCTACATCCTCATAAGTTAATCCTGTTACTTTCTTATCACCTATTGCACCAACATTGGTCACTCTTACCATACCTGCGCTGGGCCCCTGTCCTGGGTTACTTATATCAATGGTTAAATTTTGTGCATGCATATTAATGTTGAATAGCATAGAGCCTGCTATCAAAGTAAAAATGCGCACAATGTTTATAGTCATTTTCATATATAAAATTTCTATATCGAAATAAGTTTTGAATTACTTGCCTATTTTTTAAAAGTTAGTTTTTATTTCTAATGGCCATTCCTTTTCTTGTTCCATTATGCGCTCCTTCATTAATAGTTAATGCACCATTCACCCATACATATTTAAAGCCTTTTGCGTATTGATGCGGCTCGGTATAATTTGCCATATCAGTTACTTCATTTTCATCAAAAATGACAATGTCAGCTATATAGTCTTCTTTAATCAGGCCTCTATTTTTTATATTAAATTTTTCTGCAGGTAAAGAGGTCATTCTTCTAATGGCATCTTCTAAAGTAATCACGCCCATCTCTCTTACATACTTTCCCAATACTCTTGCATTGGTTCCATAGGCTCTAGGATGAGGTTTGCCGACACCCATCACCGCAATGCCCGCATCACTTGCTATCATGTTAAAGGGATATTTCATGATAGCCACGACATCATTGTCGCCCATACCATGGTATACCATTTGCGCACCGCCTTTTTCAATCATTTGGATAATAGTTTCTGCTTCTGCTTTTTGATTATGTTTATTACCTAATAATAAATTTATTTCTTCAATACTTTTTCCATTGAAACTAGTATCGGCTTTATAACTTGCTACTACTGCATAGCTAAAATGTTTTAGACCTCTTTTTTTAATAATGTCTATACTGTGTTCAGCCACTCTTTTTCTAATTTCTGCATTTTTTAATCGTGCCATAATAGAATCTTGTCCATCAGATAAAACCCAGTCTGGTAATAACACACTTAACTGTGTACTACTTGCTGTGTAAGGGTATTGATCAATGGTTACATCAATACCTTCTTTTCTTGCACTTATTACAAGTGGAATAGTTTCTTTACTTCTTCCCCAATTGTTTTGACCACTTACTTTAAAATGCGATATCTCCACTGGAATATTGGCAGCGCGTCCTATTTGTATGGCTTCATTAATTGCATCTAGCACTTTATCTTCTTCATATCTAATATGAGAAGAGTATACACCACCCCCAGCCCTAATTACTTTTGCAAGAGAAACAATTTCTTCCGTTGGCGCATAGGTTCCAGGAATATAAATAAGTCCAGTAGACATACCCACTGCACCATCTTGCATTGCTTCTGCCGCTAATTTTTCCATGGCTTGCATTTCAGCTGCAGTAGCGTTTCTATTGGCTGTGCCCATGGCTTGCTTTCTAATGGTATTATGTCCAATAAGAGAAGATACATTAATAGAAGTACCTATAGAGTCAATAGTATTAAAATAATTTTTTAAATTTTCTGCCGATCCTCCACAATTTCCTGTGATAACAGTGGTCACTCCGTCATAAATAAAATTAGTGGCTAATGGGTTTTTAGACTCACCTCCTTCGATATGTGCATGAACGTCAATGAATCCAGGCGCAATCACTAAACCCTTGGCATCTATTTCTTTTGTAGCCTTCCAGTTTTTTAAATTTCCAACGGCTACAATTTTATTATTTTGAATGGCCACGTCTTTATACTGCCAGTTATTGCCTGATCCATCAATGAGTTTACCATTTCTAATAATATAGTCGGCCTGCTGTGCTTGGAGGTTTAATACGAAAGCGATAATTACTGAAAGTAAAATTGTCTTTTTCATAGCTATTAGGTTGTCCTATAAATTTACTGAATCTCCTTTATATTATAGCTATTAAAATGGCGCTAAGCTTAAAAATTAGTAACTTCAAAGGGCTGTGCATTCATAACAAATGCACACTTATACCTTATTCTATAAAAGTCTATATCTTAATCACTCAAATACTAGTCTTATGAAAAAATTAATTACATCGGTGCTTTGTTTGGTACTTTTAATGCAAAATCTGCAGGCACAAAAAATAAAGAGTTTAAAAACAGCTACCGATACCGCTGCTGCATTTGATGCCTATGTGCAAAAATCAATTAAGGAATGGGAAATTCCAGGACTAGCCATTGTAGTGGTTAAAAACAATAAATTAGTTTTTAAAAATTCTTATGGAACCACTGAATTAGGAACTGGCAATAAAGTTAATAACCAAACTTTATTTGCTTGTGCTTCTACTACCAAGGCCATGACTGCAACAGCAATGGGTATTTTAGTAGATCAAGGCAAAGTGAACTGGGACGATCCTGTAATTAAATATCTACCTAGCTTTAGATTATATAACCCGTATGTGACAACACAAATGCGCGTGCGCGATTTATTCTTACACAATTCTGGCGTAGGCAATACCGATTATTTATGGGCCATGAACATGCTTTCTAGTGATGAAATTATGGAGCGCATGCAATTAGTTAAACCTTCTTATTCTTTTAGAGCAGGTTTTATTTATCAAAATATTTTTTACGGCATTGCAGGGCAAGTGATTGAAAAAGTAAGCGGCATGTCTTGGGAAAATTATGTTACTAAAAATATTTTTCAACCCTTAGGCATGGTGCAAACACGCGCTAAATTAGGTTTAGTAACCAATCCTAATATTTCTAAACCACATGATAAAGTAGAGGGAAAAATACAAGTGATTGAAAGAGACTCTGCCGATAGAATAGGTGCGGCGGGTTCTGTGTATTCCAATATTGATGAGATTGCCTTATGGATGCAGTGTATGTTGGACAGCAGTAAATATGAAGGAGGTAGATTAGTTTCTCCTGAAACATGGACTACTTTATTAAAGCCTCAAACTTTTGTAACTGAATCGGAGTTTTATCCTACTAAACAATTAACTAAGCCTAATTTCACCACTTATGCATTGGGTTGGTTTCAACAAGATTATAAAGGCAAAAAATTAAATTATCATACAGGAAGTTTGTCTGGAGAAATTGCGATTCATGGACAAATGCCGGAAGAAAAAACAGGGGTCTATGTTTTTGCGAACTTAGATCATGCAGAAGCAAGACATGGTTTAATGTTTAAAGCCTTTGACCAATATGCCTTAGGAGGTAATACCGATTGGAGTGCCGACTTCTTAAATTTATATGGAAATATTAGAGCGAAAGCGGCGGCAGCCCGCGCAGCTCAAGAAGCCACTAGAGTGCTGAACACCAAGCCCTCACTAGCTTTAGCAGCCTATGTGGGCACTTACGCTGATCCTTTATTTGGTAGCATTACCATTACCATTGAAAACGAAACACTGGTTGCTGAAAATATTAAATTAGGTAAAGCTGTTGTTTCACATTGGAACTATGATACTTTTCAATTAGCATGGAATAAAAAATGGTATGGTAAAAGCGGGCTTAATTTTAGATTGAATGAAGAGGGAAAAGTTTCGTCAGTAGAAATGGATGGAGTGTCATTAGCAAAAAACTAATCTAGATTTTTGCGCCAGGACCCTTTACGAATTTTCCAGGTTTAGCATTGGTATGTTCGCCTTCTTTTAAAACTTGCACACCATTTACCCAAACATGTGACATACCCGTTGCGTATTGTCTTGGTTTTTCAAAACTTGCATGGTCCTTTATTTTACTAGGATCGAAGACTAAAACATCGGCATAGTTGCCCACTTTTAATTCTCCACGCTTTTGAATATGTAAACTTGTAGCCGCTACTTTAGAAAGTTTATTAATGGCTGCTTCTACAGTCATTACTTTTTCTTCATTTACATAATGTCCAATCACGCGTGCAAAATTTCCATAAGCACGAGGGTGTGTACTTTGTTTCATGAAGATAGGATCGGTAGAAGCAGATTCTGCATCAGATCCAAAGCTTACCCAAGGAAGTACAATTTGTTTTTTTATGTTTTCTTCGCTCATTAAAAAATATGCTACTTCTACACGACTACTATCTTGAATAATTAAATCGATAGCGCAATCCTCTGCAGTCGTATTTCTCATCTTAGCCACTTCTTCTAAAGTCTTACCAGAATACTTTGATAAAGAGTCTCTTCTAAATCCAAGTAATAAAACTTTGCTTGGACCACCTGAACCATAGTATAAATTTTCCCAATCCTTCGCATCGGTCTTCATAGCTTTGATCATCTCCGCTCTTATTTTTGGATCTTGTAAACGTAACCATAGTTTTCCAAAACCACCATCTTGTAAAGAAGGAGGCATAGCCGCAGTCATACCCGTCGCACCTGCAGGATAAGTATACATATTAGCCGCAATGTCAATGCCAGCAGCCCTTGCAGCTTCTACTAATTTTATAACAGAATCCATTTTAGGCCAATTGTTTACACCACCCGCCTTTAAATGATAAATTTCTCCATGCACTTTGGCTTCTTTAGCAATGGTTATTAATTCATTCACCGCTTCAATAAAATTATTGCCTTCACTACGCATATGTGAAATATAACCACCCCCATAAGGTGCAGCAGCTTTACATAATTCAATCAATTCCTCTGTCTTTGCAAAAAAAGCAGGAGGATAAATTAAAGAACTACCTACTCCTAAAGCACCTTCTTCCATAGCTTGTTTTACTAAGTCCTTCATGCTTTCTAATTCAGCCGGTGTGGGAGCACGATTGTCTTCTCCAATAATATTTTCACGAATAGTAGTAGCACCCACATAAGAAGCAATATTGCAACTGATTCCCTTTTTTTCCATATAGTGCATGTACTCTCCTAAAGTATTCCAAGGAATGGCTAATTTATTCGGTCCTGTTTGATCCTCTTCCATAGATTTTTTCATCTTCGCATTCAAAGGGCCCATACTTCCGCCTTCTCCAAATACTTCTAAGGTTACCCCTTGTCTAATATCCCCTTGAGAATTACCATCTATAATAAGAGAGGTAGGTGCCCAGCTTAACATATTAATAAAGCCAGGTGTAATAGCCATGCCTTTTGCATCAATTACATTGTTGGCAGACTCTTTAGATAAATCGCCAATAAAAGCAATGGTATCATTTTTAATAGCAAGGTCGGCTTTATAAGGAGCGCCTCCATTACCATCGTAGACTAATCCGTTTTTTATAATGGTGTCATATTTGCTATTCGTAGTACAAGCAAATAAAAAACTAATCAAACAGATGGATAAAAATTGTTTCATGGCTTTAATTTTATGTAAAAAGGAATTTTATTTTGTACAAGGTATCTGTAATTTAATGGTTTTTCAATAAATTTTTTTATATTCAAGTTCTCTTTTAAGAGCAAACCAAAAAACTAACGATTATGTCAAAAAACATTCAAACCAACAGGCTATTTGTTGCAAGCTGTCTAGCTTTATTAGTCACTTCTCTTTCCTTTGGAATTAGAGCTGGGGTGCTAAGCCAACAAGGCATTGATTTTCAATTAACGAATGCACAATTGGGCACCATTGCAGCTACTGCCTTCTGGGGCTTTCCACTTGCCATGCTAGTTGGTGGCACCATTGTTGATATTATTGGCATGAAGCGCTTATTAGTGCTTGCCTTTATATTTCACTTAGCAGGTATTGTACTAACTATTTATGCGACAGGCTATTGGAGTTTATTTTTCTCTACTTTATTAATTGGTATTGCCAATGGTACAGTGGAGGCTTCTTGTAATCCTTTAGTAACGGCTTTATACCCAAATAATAAAACCACTAAATTGAATCACTTTCATCTATGGTTCCCAGGAGGTATTGTGATTGGTACTTTAATTGTATTCTTATTTAATAAAATAGGATTAGGTACGAATTTACAAGTGGGTATGATGTTAATTCCTACAATTTTATATGGCTACTTCTTTTCTAAATTAGAATTCCCAGAAACAGAGCGCGTATCAAGTGGTGTTTCTGCATCAGATATGTATAAGAGTTTATTGAATCCTCTTTTTATTTTTATGATTATTTGTATGTTTGGAACAGCTATCACAGAATTATTTACAGGACAATGGATTGATGTACTGCTAAAAAATGTAAGTGATAACGCCCTACTATTATTAACCATTGAAACAGGTATCATGGTTATTGGACGTGCCTTTGCAGGACCAGTAGTCCATAAATTTTCTCCTTCAGGTGTATTATTAATATCAGCTGTCTTAGCAGCAGCAGGTTTATACTTATTAGGACATAGTACTGGTAATATGTTATTTGCAGGTGCAATTATTTTTGGAATTGGCGTATGTTATTTCTGGCCAACGATGTTAGGCTTTGTTGCTGAAAACTTACCTAAGACAGGGGCTGTAGGACTTAATCTCATGGGTGGTGCGGGTATGTTTGCCGTATCTGTTTATATGATATTTATGAGCGACTTCTATGATACCTTGGTGAATGCTAAAATACCAGCAGGTACTGCAGCAGCAGACTTGGCAGCGGTTACCAATGAAGCTAAAAAACTAGCAGGTCCTGAAGTGATCAATGCCACTTTAATGATTCCATTAATTTTAATCGTTGCCTTTATTGGATTAAATGTGTACATGAAAAATAAAAAAGTAGCGACGGCTTAATTTTTTATCTATTCGATCCTATTTATTTATAAAATTTTGGATATCTGTAGCAACAGCATTAGGACTTTCTTCCATGGGGGTATGGCCTATATTTTTATAAACAGTGAGTATGCTTCCTTTTATATCTTTTTGAAACAGGTAGGCATTATCAACTGCAATCAGATGATCATATTCTCCCCATAATATTAAAGTAGGCTGGCTAATGGTTTTAATGGGTTCGGAAGAGGTAGCCGTTCTATTTTTAAATAAAGACAATGTAGCTGCACGATTCCCTTCTCTTAATAACATCTCATGATACCTTGTTACAATCGCATCGCTAATAAGACTGTTATCATAAAATACAGTCTCTAAACTTTTTCTTATTAAAAACTTGGGTGTAATATATAAGAGTAAATTATTAATGACAGGTGTACTCGCTAATTTAAATCCTAAACTTCCTTTTTCATTTTTTATAGGATAACCTCCTGCATCAATTAAAATAAGTTTAGCTATTTTTTTGGGATGTGCCACTGTATATTGCCAAGCAATGGCTCCTCCTAAAGAATTACCCGCTAAGGTGCAGTTATTAATATGCATTGCATTTAAAAAAGAATCTAGAAAGCGAACATAATAATCACCTGCATAATAATTCTCCGGATTAGGGCCCGTGATCCCAAAGGCAGGCAGGTCAAATCTTATAATCCTTCTATTAGTAGAGCTTGCAAGCATAATGGAAACTAGGCTGTCCCAGGTATGTAAAGATGAAGAAGTACCATGAATAAGTACTAAGGGAGTAGAATCAGAAGGGTTGCCTTCATCTCTATAATGAACCTGCATGCCCATTAGGGGCATATACTTTGAAGCTGCATTACCATATTTAGCTTTAATTTTTTCAACAGGGATGTCTTTTTGGCCATACACTGTAAATACTAGCACTAATAATACGAGTATGCTTATTAAACTATAGCCAAGGTTGCGTTTTATCTTATTCATATATTATTTGCTTATTCTAAATTTTGAAGTGATTAAGTTATAACCTTTTTTCATATTAATGAATTCTTGTTCCATGACTTAAAATGAAACTTACTATATAGTTTACAAAATATAAATGTTAAAGAAAACACAAAATTCAATTTCGTGGAAAAAAAGTTTTTTTGACTTATAACCTGAGTCTCAGTGCTTTACAGGCAGGCTAAAAAAACACAGTTTTCCTGCTTTTGCAGATAGCGTTATTATATGATAATTTATTGTAATTTCTATTAACCGAATTAGTTATTAATAACCAAACCAAACCAAACCAAAATGAAAAAAATCTATCAGCAAATTCTTGATTTTCCGCAGATGGTAAATCAAAAAGTTTTGAATGCGCAGTTAAACTCCGCAGTTGATAATTTCGATTCTCAAAATGGAGTAAGATCCTACACGAAGTCAATCTATCAGATTCTGTCGATTGTAGTGTTTATTTCCATGGAAATTGCCATTATTAGTGGCGCTATAGGGTATTTCACCGATACCACCAGCACGGGTCTAGGAAAAGCAGGTAGTTTTTTAACTACTTTATTGCTTATTTATTCAGCCTTCCCTATTGCGCACATCATTAAAGCTAGAGGGGAAAGCCTGGGTGGTTCACACAACGGAATGGTCACTTTTCTTTTTAAAGACGTTGTTACAACCAATATCAAAATACTTGGAGAAGTGGCTGCAGTGGGTGCTTTTATTGGCGCTGCCTGCTTAACCTTCTCTTTTGTATTTGATACCAATTTATACAATGCAAGTACTGGCACTGCTTTCAGTACAATTAGTGGTTTAAGTGGTTTACCTATGCAAGGGTTAACTAATTTATTCGCTGCATTAAAATTAGATTATTTAACAGAGGTATTAAATACTCTTAGCTCTTGGACCATGGCGAGTGGTCAAAACTTCACTGGTGATATGCTTTGGAATATTAATGATTTGTTTTTAGTAGCTGGTGCTTTTGTGAATGTAGCACTTGGATTAGCTTATTTGTATGTTAATCTAGCTATTTATCATTTCTTATACACTATGGTTTCTAATTTCATTAAGTGGATCCAAAGCCCTTCTCTTCCTATTGCGATGAAAACTAAATAGGATAATACGTTTGTCATTTACAATCGTTTCGAATAAAAAAAGCCCTCTCCATATTTGGAGGGGGCTTTTCTTTTAAATAAGCGCCTAGCTTATTGGTAAATTTTTTTAATTATTAGGCTCTACAAAATAGTCCACTACAAATACTTTATCCATATGTGGCTTTAACACCGTTTGAAATGCAATATGCGCTGGATGTTTTTGATAGGCTGCTAAATCTTTTTCAGAATTAAAAGTAAGTGTAAAGCAATGTGTAAAGCCTTGGTCTAAATGTTCTGGGCTCATATTAATACCCCACTGCATATTTTTAACCTGAGGCACTTTACCATATAGCTTTGCAAAACTATGCGCTACATTCTCTACTTCTTTTACAGAAGAGCTTGCTTTAAAAGTAAATAATACAACATGTTTTAATTCTCCCGTTCTATTTTGTGCATGTATAGTTAAAAAACTAGTAGCCAATAGAGCAAATAAAATAAATTTTTTCATTTTTGATTGGATTAATTGAGTTTAAAATTATAAATAAGTTTGCGGGTCGTCACAAATTCTAAAATTTTCATTAAAGCCATTCATTATTTTTACATCCTCGTTAGAGAGTGTAAAACTAGTGGCTTCAAAGTTTTCTACTAACCTTTCTTTTTTAGAAGATTTAGGTATAGTTGAAATGCCATGTTCTAGATGCCAGTTCAATACTATCTGAGCAGGTGTTTTACCATATTTTTTACAAAGAACTGCCAAACGCTCATCTGAAAACTTAAGACCTCTTGTAATGGGTGAATAAGACTGCACTTGAATACCTGCTTCTTTACAGTAGGCAAGTAAGTCTTCTTGAAATAACCAGGGAGAGAACTCAATTTGATTGACTGCAGGAACAATATTAGCGGTTGATTTTAATTCTTCTAATAAAGCAATATTATAATTAGCAACTCCAATGGCTTTGACTCTTTTATCTTGATATAATTTTTCTAAGGCCTTCCAAGAAGCTGCACGACCTTCTTTAATAGGCCAATGGATTAAATATAAATCGACATAGTCTTGACCTAATTTTTTTAAACTATCATCAAAAGCTTTAAGGGCTTGATCATAACCGTGGTCGGTATTATTTAGTTTAGTGGTTAAAAAAATATCTTTTCTATCCACCCCGGCATTTTTTATAGCATTGCCAATTTCTACTTCATTTTCATACATACTAGCAGTGTCAATTAATCGGTAGCCTATTGCTAAGGCCTCTTCCACTGCACGCTCTGCTTCTGCTTTGTACATATCATAAACGCCTAAGCCAAACAGCGGCATACGTAATACCATTATTGAGCTTAGTGTAATTGAATACTTGATTAGACAATTCGTTATTTACCATTTCTCTAGGCCTAATAATTTTTTGCCCAGCTCATTCAGTACTGCAGTTTCATATTTTGTTTGCTCCCAGTTTCTTGGATCGCCAGGAAAGGCATAACCTTCTGGTGCAATACGATGTTTCCAAGAATTCACTCTCCACTCTGTTAAGGCTTCATTATTTTCTTCTGCTGGCATCATAGATAAATATTGAGCGATACGCACTTTGTCTGTACTATTATTCGCTCTAATACCATGTGGTTCTAAACTATTAAAAATTAATAAGTCACCTGCTTCTAATTTTACTTTAGTTGGTGTGAATGCAGAAGTATCTGGTTTAAATCTATCTCTGTCTTCCGGTTGTGTTAGTTTCCAAGTATCATAGTTTCTATATAATTCTGGAATACATTGAAAGCCTCCCATGTTTTCATCGTTTTGATCGGCTAAGGCTAATACACCTTGCACATTCACTGGCTTTGTTTCTGGATCATAATCCCAATGAATAAATGCTTTGTATTCATGACCTGGTCTGATAGGAAAATTT
Source organism: Chitinophagales bacterium (assembly GCA_964203405.1). Classification (GTDB taxonomy): domain Bacteria; phylum Bacteroidota; class Bacteroidia; order Chitinophagales; family Chitinophagaceae; genus Sediminibacterium. Next base: position 1,275,644 of record CAXNLL010000001.1, on the reverse strand, counting down.
AAATTGGCTCTATCAATAGATACCCATAATTTTTCGGTACCCCATATATCAACAAAGGCGTCATACACTTTTTGCATTTGACGATTATTCCATAAATGTTGGTTATTATAACATTCTACCATACCTGTGCCCGCAAGCTCTTTCATTTTCATTTCAGCTCTTGGTGCAGTGTACCATGTTTCTTTATTATTTGGGTCCTTCTGCTCAAACTCCCACAAGAAAGCAGCAGTGGCTAATGCTTGTTCACGAGGTACTGCATTTTTAATTACAATATATCCATTGTGTTTCCAGAAGGTCCAATCTTCTTCGCTTAATACACGCAGTTGTTTACCATTCGTACGGTTGTTTAAACTAGTCGCACTGCTTTTTGCAGTGGAAGGGTTTCCGGGTATGTCTTTGTGTGCATTGTTGGGAACCATTGTAGGTACCATATTGGGCACCATTGATTTATTTTCCATAGCATTCGTATTTAGTTTGATAAAGTAAATGTACAGTTTCTATGGGGCTAAGCATTTTCCCTAAATTGGCCATTTTTTGCTCTATTTTGATAAATTATGGTTAATTTGGCATCAAAGTCAGTTATTATAGTGGTAATTACAAGTTATACCCTCTAAGATGAAGTTAAGTTTAGAAAATATTAAACCAGACGAAGGAAGCTCCTTTAAAATTCTTTTAACGCCTAACTTGAATGAAATTTATTACTGGCATTTTCATCCAGAAATAGAACTTGTTTATGTTGAAGCAGATAAAGGGATAAGACATATTGGTGATCATATTTGTACTTATGAAGGAAGCGACTTAGCATTAATAGGTTCTTATATTCCACATCTAAATTTTGATTATGGTGTAAAAACAACTGTTGAAACAGTAGTTGTTCAGTTTAGACAAAATTTTTATGAAGATGCATTTTATAAACAACCAGAAATGCAAGCTATTTATGATTTATTTGAAAGGTCCAAAACAGGTATTGCTTTTTATGGTGAAACAAAAAAGAAAGCAGGCGAATTATTAAAAAAATTAACTGGTCTATCAGCCTTTAATCAGCTATTATTATTAATTCAAGTTTTTCAACAATTAGCTATAAGTAAAGAATTTACCTCACTAAATACGCGCCCTATTGCTTCTCATGCGGTTATCAAGGAACAAGAAAGAATGCATCAAATATATAAGTTTGTAGAAGCTAATTTTCAAAAGTCTATAAAAATTAGTGAAATTGCCTCTGTAGTCAATTTATCTGAAGCAGCATTTTGTAGGTACTTTAAAAAATCAACTAAACTTACTTATACTGAATTTGTAAATCAATATCGAGTAAACCATGCAAAAAAATTATTGATGCAAGATGCTAATGTAACAGAAGCCTGTTATGATACAGGTTTTGAAAGTCTATCTTATTTTAATAAAATATTTAAAAAAATAACTGGAGAAAATCCCTTGGCTTATCGAAAACGAAAAATGAGCTACTAAAAATATTAATTCAATTCATAACTAAATACCTACATTATTTCGTAAATTTCTATTCATAAAATAGTGATACAAATCATAAACATTTTAAAAAAGCCAAGATGAAAACATTGATTATTAGATGGGGAACTAGATGCCTATTGCTGGTATCAATGCTCTTATCGTTGAAGCCCATGGTATCAAAGGCGCAGCAAGCAGATTGGCTAATAAAACCTACTGAAAAGAAGGCTAGTATTGTCATTAAAAACAAGCAACTCATTTTAGACAATGGCTTAGTTAGACGCGTATTTTTATTAGAGCCCAATGCAAGTTGTATTAGTTATACGAACTTAACTAATGGTCAAGAATTATTAAGAAGTATTGAACCTGAAGCAAGACTAGTCCTAAACGGAATAACTTACAATGTTGGTGGACTTAGTGGTCAAAAAGAAAAGGCTTATTTGAGATTAGAGGTAGAAAATAATTTACAAAAAAAAGATTCTGATTTTGTTTTTACGAACTACAGTATTTCTGAAATAAAACCTTTTATACAATGGAAAGCAAATACTTGGTTAACCAATCCTAATCAACCCACGGGCAAAACTGTAACACTTGAATTTATTTCAAATTTACCTACTTTAGAAAATATAATGGTTCAAGTACATTATGAATTATATGATGGCCTTCCATTAATCACTAAATGGGTATCTATTGAAAATAAATCAAAAGCTTCTATTAAAATTAATAGAGTAGTGAATGAGGTATTAGGTTTAGTAGAAGAAGAAAGCGCGGTAGTAGGTAAGCCGGAAGAAATGAAAAAACAGCATGGTATTTATTTTGAAACGAATTATGCATTTAACAATGCCATGCGTTATGATATTAGTGATCAAACCACGCATTGGAAAACTGATTTGAGCTATACATCACAAGTGAATTATAATTTTGAAACACCTTGTTTATTAGAAATATACCCCGAAAAGGCCCCTGGTATTGCTTTAGCGCCGAATGAAATATTTAAATCGGTACGGACCAATGAATTATTAATGGATAGTTATGACCGCCAAAGAAGAGGATTGATGTTAAAACAAATGTATCGTACGATTGCACCTTGGACAACGCAGAATCCCATATTTATGCACTTGGTAAGTAAAAACGACCAAGAAGTAATAAATGCGATTGACCAGTGCGTGGCTACAGGCTATGAGGCAGTTATCTTAAGTTTTGGAAGTCATTTAGAAATGGAAGATACAACGCGCGCAAATTTAAATAGATGGAAAGCCTTAGCGAAGTATGCACATGATCGTAAAATTTTATTAGGGGGCTATTCCTTATTTAGTAGTAGACGCATTAGTGATGAAGATGATGTAGTGGATATAAAAACAGGAAAACCAGGAGGTGCTTTTTTTGGCAATGCGCCTTGCTTTGGAAGTAAATGGGGGCTGGCGTATAGAGATAAAATACAAAATTTTTTCTCTTATACTGGTTTTGATATTTGGGAAAATGATGGACCCTATCCTGGTGATGTATGTGCATCCACCAAACATCCTGGACATTTAGGCTATGATGATTCTCAGTGGAAACAAATGGAAATTCAAAAAGGATTATACCATTGGTTGAATGAATATGGTGTATATATTAATGCACCCGATTGGTATTTTTTAGATGGCACGCATAAAATAGCTTTAGGGTATAGAGAGGTAAATTTTTCTTTGCCTCGTCCTCAACAAAAAATTATTAATCGTCAAAATATTCACGACGGCACGCTTGAAAAAATTCCTTCGATGGCCTGGGGTTTTGTGCCTCTTACTAAATACCAAGGAGGTGGGCCAGAAGCAGTACTAGAGCCACTAAGCGAGCATTTGAACGACTATGAACAACTCATGATGCAGTATTATGGAGCAGGGGTACAAGCTTGTTATAGAGGTCCTAGATTATACGATACAGAGACGACCAGACAAATGGTTGCCAAGACTATTCTTTGGTATAAAAAATATCGAAACATTTTAAATGCCGATATGATTCAATTACGCCGAGCCGATGGACGTGACTGGGATGGTTGGGTGCATGTCAATCCTGCACTTACTGAAAAAGGACTCATGATGTTATTTAATCCTACACAAGAAGCCATTACTAGAACTATTTCCTTGCCTTTGTATTATACAGGTCTTAGTAAGACTGCTATTTTAAAAGATGCTAAAGGGGTTTCGAAAACCTATACATTAAACAGAGACTATACCATTGATTTTACTTTTACCATTGCTGCCGATTCTTATAGTTGGTATGTGATTCAGTAAAGCAATTAGTTTAAAAATAATTCATCTACAAAAATCCAGGCAGGGGTTCCTTTACCCGGATGCCATTTAGGTAATTTTTTTAGATTCAATAAAGTAAACTTATAATATTTATAGGCCGCACCTTCTGGTATAGAACAACTAAATGATTTATTTTCTCTTACCACATCAGTTTCTTTTAAGGAAGGAAATCTGGCTTCATTTAATTTTTTAAATTGTTTGCCATCATTACTTCCTTCAATCATAATGGATAAAATAGGAAATATATAGGATCCATTATCTACAAAGGCATTAAAATGTGCTTCCTGTAAGGGTCTAGCTTGTTTAAAGCCAATCACAAATTTCATCGTGGTATCGCTATATCCTAACCACTTACCATTAGAAGAGTTTTGTTCCCCTAATTCATAGTCAATAAGGGTTTTAGCGCCTATGCCTGGATATTTTTTGTGTGGGTTGGTCACAAAATAAATAGTGTCGGGATGTATTTCCGATTTATAAAAAGTTTTTTGAATCACATCACTACTAATCCAACCTGGCTTGAACGCTTTTGTTTTTAAAATGGTGTTTTTAGTAAAATGTAATTTTTTAGTATAGATAGGACTTGAAAGACTGTCTGGCTCTGTGCCATCGGTTGTGTACCTAACTACAGTTCCTTTTAAAAAATGTTTAACCACTACATTTAAGCTATTGACTATGATAGAAGAGTCTTGATCAATAATGGGGCTTGTTAATTTAATAATTTCAGCATCTAAATTATCACCAATAATTATTTTTACTTTTTTATTACTTGCACTTAGTTGTTGAAATTCTTTTTTGCTAGAATGGTTGGTCCAAATATTAATTTCTGTAAATGGTGCTTTTTCTAAAAACTTGGTCAATGTATTTTGATTTACATCCATTCCACAAATAGACAAGTTCATTAAACTATTAATACTTTTAAGCGGTTGCAAGTCGTTTAAAGTTAATTTAGTATAATTTAAATTTAATTTTTTAAGTTTTGTGAATTGTAAAATAATAGCAAGGTCTTCTTTAGTGATAGGCATGCCTTGCATATTAAGACTTACAATTTTATCTTTAATTTTTTCAAGATTCTTTAATTGCTCTATTTTATAAAAACTGCCTTGAAAAAAATTAACTTCTATCTCTTCAGACCCACTAAATAAATAATTCACAGTGAGGTAGTTTGAATTAAACTCTTTTAAATCGGGGGCTGTATTTTTCTTATTGCCACTCCCTTTTGCAGGTGCTTTATAAGCCATAGCTAGTATGGCTAGGCTATCTGTTTTAGCAAGCTCGCTTATTTTTTTGGTAAAATTACCACCCGCCTTTACCCATTTATTAAGTAGGGTTAACTCCTCTAAAGTCAATTGCAGCTTGTCAATTGGAGGCATATGCTTTTCATCTGTATTAGGTAAATGTATTCTTTGTAAGATTTGAGCTTCTTCATTTTGTATACCATTTAATATACTTCCATTTTTACCTCCTTTGATAATGAGTTCAGGACTTTGTAATTGCAATTGGCCCTTTACTTTTTCTGGACCATGACAGCTTACACATTTTTGAGACAGTATGGGCGCAATGGCTTTTTCGTAAACAGTTAAACTAGAATCAACGGTCTTTACTTCTTCTGCCACTTTTACTTCTGGTACTGGCATAGATAATGCATTTTCTCCATGGGTTAACAAGGCGCCCTGATGCGTAAAAAATAATAGTACCAATAAATAGCCAAGCGCGATTATTTTTTTATAGTTAGTAGCAAATTTTTTTAGGTAAATAAGTAACCAACTTATTAAGGTAATAGAAAGCCCACCCCATTTATGTAAATTTAATGTATCGTTATCATAGGCGTCTTGCTTGGATAAAAACAATCCTAATAAGGCTACCATGGATGCCATGAGCGCATTACCCACTAAAATAAATTTCTCTGTATTTTCTTCTAGGGCTTTATGTTGAAAGAAAAGAAAATAAATAACGATAGCAATACCAATGACAATCGGAAAATGTAAAACCAGTGGGTGCAATTTTCCAAACCATAAAAATATATCATTGGTTTTACTGGCTTCAGTATAAATAGCTAGAAGAAGTAATAGTGGATTTAAAAAACAAACACACCATTCCCCCCATTGACTTATTTTTTTAATATCCATACTTAACTTATAATTTCATTGACCACTTTACCTGCAACATCTGTTAAGCGGTAGCGTCTGCCTTGGTGTTTAAATGTAAATTTTTCATGATCGATACCCATCAAATGCATAACGGTTGCATGAAAATCATGCACATGCACAGGCAAAGAATTAATATTGTATCCAAAATCGTCTGTTTCTCCAAAGACGCCTGGCTTCACACCACCGCCTGCCATCCAGATAGTAAAGGCTCTTGGATGATGGTCTCTACCATAATTATCCTTGCTAAGTGCCCCTTGACAATAATTGGTTCTACCAAATTCACCACCCCAAATAACTAAGGTCTCATCTAATAAACCTCTTTGTTTTAAATCTTTAATTAATGCCGCAGACGGTCTATCTACATCTTTACATTGTCCTACAATCTCAGCAGGTAAATTACCATGTGAGTCCCAGCCTTGATGATACAATTGCACAAAGCGTACTCCATTTTCTGAAAGCTTTCTTGCTAATAAACAATTGGCTGCATAAGTGCCTGGTGCCAAACATTCTGGCCCATACATTTTTACAATGGACTCAGGCTCGTTTTGTAAAGAAGTAATTTCAGGCACCGCCATTTGCATTCTATAGGCTAGTTCGTATTGCTGAATCTTGGTTACAATTTCAGGATCTCCAATATTATTATAAGCTTCTTGATTCAAGGAAGCAATTTCATCTAAAATTTTTCTCTTGTCTCCTCTATCAATAAATTCAGGGTCGGTTAAATATTTGACAGGCTCTTCTCCACTACTAAACTGTACACCTTGATGTATAGAATCTAAAAAACCATTATTCCATAATTTAGAATATACACCTTGTCCGTTCCCTTTCCCTGTACTTAATAAAACACAGAAAGCAGGTAGGTTTTTATTTTCACTTCCTAAACCATAGCTTACCCAAGAACCCATGCTAGGGCGGTTTCCCACTTGTGCACCGGTTTGGAAAAAAGTAAGTGCGGGATCGTGATTAATAGCCTCCGTATACATACTTCTAATGATACATAATTCATCGCTCATGCTGGCAATATGCGGAATGGATTCACTAAACCATCCACCGTTTGCTCCGTGTTGTGCAAAATTAAATTTTGTACCAGCTAAAGGGAATTTTGCTTGACTAGCCGTCATACCTGTTAACCTTTGTCCATTGCGAATACTTGCGGGTAATTCTTCGCCATGCATTTTTTGTAACATGGGCTTATAATCATATAAGTCTAATTGCGAAGGTGCTCCATTTTGGAATAAATAAATAACACGCTTTGCTTTAGGTGCAAAATGTGGAAGTACATTGGCAAATAATTCTTCTTCATTGGCAGCATCAAAAATGCCTGGTACCATTAAGGAGCCCAAGGCAAGTCCACCAATACCTAAACTCATTTTAGATAAAAATTTTCTTCTATTCTGATTTAAGCCATGTTCTAAAAATTCATTCATACTATTTATTTATGATTTTGTGATGGTCTCTTCCAAATTATATAATATCAAAATCGTTTTCATTAAGGCTGCCGCTTCTGCTTCATTATATTTTTTAGTGGGATGTTGGTATTCACCCACGGCCAAAGTATTTTTTAATAAAGGAGCATTGCCATTAAAAAAAGCAACTTGTTTTTCACAGTAGTCCATTAATTTATTACGCTCAAACCTGGAGGGCTTTCTTATAACAATGGTTTCAAAGGCTTGTTCTAATTTATCTTCTAATGTTTTATTGCCCACTGAAATATTTTCAGCCAACACACGAGAGGCTTCTAGGACAGCAGGGTCATTTAACATGGTTAAAGCTTGCAGAGGCGTATTGGTGCTAGCTCTTTTGGCTTCACACTGGTCTCTATTACTTGCATCAAAGATCATCATACTTGGAGGCGGCGCTGTTAATTTTATAAAAGTGTATAAACCTCTACGATAAATAGCTGGCCCATGGTCCTGTTTGTAAGAAGCTAGTACACCTCTACCAGAAGTAGTACTTTCCCAAACACCTTTGGGTTGATAAGGCTTTACGCTGGGTCCTCCAATTGTGGGATTTAAAATACCACTGGTACCTAATACCCAATCTCTTACAATTTCTGCTTTAAATCTTATGCGGGGAGACCTGGTATAATAAAGATTATCGGGATCTTGTTCCAATTGTTTTTTACTGACCACACTTGATTGTTGGTAGGTATTACTAGATAATATTTTTTTCATTAAATATTTTACATCCCAATTGTGTTCCATAAAATCAACGGCTAACCAATCTAATAATGCAGGATGAGAAGGAAGCTCTCCTTGTAAACCATAGTCACTAGAAGTTTTTACAAAGCCTTTGCCAAATATTTCTTGCCAAATAAAATTCACAAAAACGCGGGCCGTTAATGGATTGGTTTTTTCTACCGTCCATTTTGCCAAGCCCAATCTGTTTCTTTCATATTTCAAAGTATCAAAAGGCAAAATAGATTCCAGCGCAGTAGGCTTTACTTCTATAGTAGTAGGTGCATCATAACTTCCTCTGCTTAAAATATAGGTAGGTCTTACCTTTCCGGTATCACCCATTTTCCAATCGCCCATTACAGAGACTTCTAATTTATTGGTATCTACATTATTGATAAAGGATAATAATTTTGACTGCTCTTCTTTAGTAATAAATAATTTTGGATTTTTAGCAGGCGTTGACATACTAACATCTCCTTCGAATCCTTTTTCTTTACTCATATTAAAAAAAGCATAGAGTTGGTAGTAATCTTTATTAGAGAAGGGGTCGTACTTATGATCGTGGCACTGTGCACATTCAATGGTAACACCTAGTATGGCCTTGCCATAGGTTCTTGTTTTATCAATATTATATGATACGCGGTACTCTTCTTCAATCACCCCACCTTCTTCCGTGTATTTATGATTTCTAAAAAAAGCCGTGGCTAAAATAGAAGACTTACTTGCAGTAGGTAGTAAGTCACCCGCTATTTGTTGGGTTAAAAATTGATCATAATGCATATTGGTATTAAATGCATTAATCACCCAGTCTCTCCAAGGCCATTGAGACCTAATATTATCATCTTGAAAACCGTAGGAGTCGGCATAGCGCGCTAAGTCCATCCATAATAAAGCCATCTTTTCTCCATAAGCTGGCTTTTTCAATAATTTATCTAATAATTGTGCATACCAGTTATCGCTAGTATTATTTCTCCATGTATTTAACTCTTCATAAGTAGGGGCAAGTCCTGTGATATCTGCATAAGCTCTTTTAATAAGTGCTTCTCTACTTGCGGTTTCATTGGGATCAAAACCCTTTGCTTCCATTTTTTCTAATATAAATGGATCAATTTCATTTTTAACCCACTTAGAATTATCTACTTCAGGAAGGGCTTCTTTTACAGGTGCTACAAAGGCCCAATGCTTTTCGTATTTAGCGCCTTGCTCTATCCACTTTGAAAATAATTTAATTTCATCTGTGGTTAATCTGGCTAGGTGACTTTCTGGCATAGGCATCATGATGCCAGGATCATTAGACGAAATTCTTTTTATCAATTCACTTTTTTCGGGATTGCCTGGTACAATAGCAAAGTGTCCTTTATTTTTTTCTAGTTCTGCAAAAGCACTTGCAGGCAAGTCTAATCTTAAACCTGCTTTTATTTTAGATACATCAGGTCCATGACAGGAAAAACATTTATCCGATAACACAGGACGTATATCTCTATTATAGGAAACAAGGGTTTCTTTTTGTTTTTTAGCATTGGTAAAATCAATCACCCCATAAAGCAAACCTGCTACCACCAGTACAATGCCAAAAATTATATATTTCTTCATAGCTAGATTATAATAATTTATAAAACTAATTCATTCAATTTTATACTCTTGTAAACTTATAAGGATATACTTTTCCAGAAGCCCACTGTGCTACATAAATACTTCCTTCATCGTCTACACAAACATCATGTGGGTGTATAAATATTTTTTCTGTTTGAGACACAGGCTGTAATACATTATTAGTGTATACTGGCGCAGAACCTCCTAAATTAGAAACTACTTTATTGTTTTTATCTAAAATGGTTACAAAGCCTGAACTCACTGTATCTAAATTGGGAGAACGCAAAACAGCTGCGTATAAATAATCTCCTTTGATCACGGGCCTACACATACAAGCTCCTGGTAAATGAATCACTTCTAATAATCTTCCATCCATTGAAAAGCGTTTGAATGCATTGCGCGTTCTATCTGTTACAATTAAACTAGGTGTTGCATTTCTAGTATCTACACAAATACCATGGGCATTGTCTAAAAATTCATCGCCGGTGCCTCTTCCGCCAAATGCATTTTTTAATTTTCCTTTTTCATCATAGTGTAAAATATGTTGAGCACCATATCCATCTGCAATATAAAATTCGCCATTGGAAAGTACGGTAGTTTCAGTAGGCACAAAGGCCTCCTTTTTTTGATAAGCAGGTAAATCAGAAGGGGCATCAATGGTCAATAAAATTTTTCCATCAATGGTAGTTTTGTATACTTGATGTTTATCGGTATCGGTTATAAATAAAAAATCTTCTTTACCATTATGTTGTACCGTTAATCCGTGTGCGCCTGGAAATTGAGTACCCCAGGAGTCCATTAAGCTGCCCGACTTATTATAAATAATGATATTGTTTTTCGTTTCATTGGTTAATAGTAAAATTCTGCCCTTACTATCTTGAATCATTTCATGACAATCATTGACAGGCGTTTTTGCTGTATTCAGCTCACCCCATTTTGTATTTAATTGATAGGTCATTCCATTTTGACCATAGACTGGTCCACCTGTGGCAGACATTAAATTTTTGGTTAAGAGTAATCCGGTACTTGACATAATAGTGTTTTTTACAAAAGCTCTTCTTTTCATAGGTGGTGATTTAAATAATCATTCTCCAAGATACCTTTTTTGGCATAAAAAAAGAGCAGATTTCTAAGTAGAAACCTGCTCTTTTATACAAATGATGAATGTGTATTAGTCGTCCGCGTCTTTTTTAGGGTTCATCTTTAAAAAAGCAGCTCTTCTTGGAGCAGGTACTATGGCGTTTTCTCCTTTTAAGCCCTTCCATAAAACTTCATTGAATTCATGGTCATTGATGCTGTCTTCCTTTTTGAAATTAAAGGTCTCGCTTTTTCTTTGCATGGCTGTTCGTTCCGTATTTTTCTCATTGATATCGTGCTGTAAAGGCTTAGTAATGAATCCTTTAGGGTTGGATACCTTGTCAAAACATCTCCATAAGGAAGTGGCACCTGCATCATATTGACTCATTGGCTGCATGCCCAAAATAAGCTCAATGGTCTTTAAAACAGAGCTAGTGGAATAGGCTGTATGATCTACAAAGCCTCTTTTTACAAAGCCTCCTGCAATATAAGCGGGGCTGCGATGGGCATCTACATGGTCAGGGCCATTTTGAGCATCATCCTCTACTATAAAAACTACGCTTTCATTCCAAATAGAACTCTTGCTTAAATAGTCTACAAACATACCCACCGCTAAATCATTGTCTGCCACATGTGCATAGGGAGATGGCCTGCCTAATCTCATACCTTCCGTATGATCGTTTATAATTCTTAAGGTATTTAATTGTGGTACTTGATTAATGGCTAATAAAGAATCAAAATCGCGTTTCCATTGACCCACTCTAGTGGTATCTCTTACAGTTTCATCCCAACTTGTGTAATAAGGACAGAAATGATTTTCTAAAACAGGGATATTAGCCTTATAGTTATCTGCAAATTCTCCGTAGGTTCTATAAGAAACACCTGCTCTTTTTGCATAGTCCCAAATAAATCCATTTTTATTATTGGCAATTGCACGCGTTCCTTCTGCATCATAACTACCTCCACGTCCTCCATAACTAGTTACCCAATTTTTTTCTAAATAATCATTGGCATATCCGCCCATTGTCCAGTTATGTCCATCCGCACTTACTTCACCATTCACATAAAAATTATCTAACAAAACAAATTCTCTGGCTAAAGCATGTTGGTTAGGTGTAATTTTTTCTCCAAACAAACATAAACTTGTATCTCCATTACCTTCTTTCATATCCCCTAAAACTTGATCATAGGTTCTATTTTCTTTGATAATAAAAAATACATGTTTAATAGCAGAAGGGTCGCCTACTTTTTGAGGAATCACAGATCCAATTTCTGCATTAGATTTTTCTTCATTGTTTTTTGTGTAAGGTGTATTTTCATATACTGCTGCTGAGTACAATCCTAATTGTTTTTCGGAAGGGGTGTTAATAATACTTAATGTTCCTTTCATGAGCCCTCCAATATATTGAACCTCTTTTGTATTTTTTAATAAACCTTTTTGCACTGCCATTTGTGCATTCTTATTATAAGGGTCAGGGCCTAGCGGATTCGCAAATGAAGTAAATCCTTTACCATTGGTTACATAAATTTTACTACCTACTACTTTAACACTAGTTGGATACCAACCTACAGGTATAAAACCTTTTGATTTACTATTACCAACCGCTGTTACATCAAATACAGCCAAGCAATTGTTATCGGCATTGGCAATGTATAAAGTTTTTTCATCTGTACTTAGTGCAACACCGTTGGTAGCAGAACCCGCTGGGGCATTGGGATACAGCGCACAGTTAAGGGTTTCTAGTACCTTTCTATTTTTAATATCTATTACGGAAACACTATTGTCTTCTCCATTGGCTACATAAATTGTTTTTCCGTTTTTTGAAAGAATTAAATCGTTAGGATGTGTTCCGGTAGTAATGCTACTGGTTATTTTTTGACTTAAAGTATTATACACAACCAATTTTTCTGCACCCCAAACACTAATATATAATTCTGAATTATCATTAGATAAAACGCAAGTATAGGCTTCTGCAGGAAGCGCTGTTTTATTCATTATTTTTTTACTAACTAAATTTACTTCATACAAAGAATTATCGTCTTTAGTGACTACGTATAAAATATTTTTTGCATCGTTGATGCAAATACCAGCAGGAGAAATTTTATTAGGCCATTTTTCTCCCAATTTTATAGAATCAATTAGTTTTAATTTATTGTTTATGATATTATATTTTAAAATCCAATTATCATTACCACCCGAAGCGTATAAAGTTTTTTCATCTGCACTAAAGGCAATACCTAACCAAGACTTTTCAATATTAATATTATCTAAAATAGTATTTGAGACTAAGTTAATAAGCTGAATACTTTGCGTGCTTTGTCCATTATTGGTAATGGCCATTAATTTTTTTGATTTAGAGACTGCCATATTCAAAGGCAAATCACCTAATGCTAAACTTTTACCTGCCGGACTTAATGCCCAGCCAGTAGGCAGCATTATTTTTTTTGAATCCTGTGCTTGCGTTATCATTACAATACCAACTATTGTAATGACTAAAAAAATTCTTTTCATATTATAAATTTTGTGCGTAATAAATACTGGGTAAAATAGTAATGAATATTATTTTCTACGCAACAAGTTATTGAAACTTGTTTAATACAAAAATATTTGAATTGGTTATTTATATAAAATAACAAAGAGTTAATACCCAAAACCTATCTCCCAAACCTTTAACCGGGGTAAATATGGGTTGGTTATGCTTCTATTTCCAGTCAATGTTAATTATTTATTGATATTTTTATTCTTGAATTTAATAGGAATAATATAATAATTTATTAATTTAATGTCCTAAATAAAAACTATTCAAAATAAAATAATCTATTATGATTCAACAAGTATTAAAAAAAGCGGGCCTATTTATTTTTATATTATTTTTTGCAAATAATGTATTTGCTCAAAATGATTTTGTAGGCAAATGGCTTTCTCCGAGTAAAAAAGGGATTGTAGAAACCTATATACAAAATAATAAATTGTATGGTAAATTAGTTTGGGTAAAAACAGAAAGAAAGGATATTTATAATGCCGATAAAAGTTTAAGAGACAGGGAAGTGAAAGGTATGATTATGTTAAATGATTTTAAATGGGAAGCTCCACAGTGGATAGAAGGAAAAATTTATGATGCAGAAGGTGGTTCCACCTATAGTAGTAAGATGTGGTTAAGCGAAGACAAGCAAACCCTGAATGTACGTGGTTATCTTGGCTTTTCTATGTTAGGCAGAACTGAAAAATTCACAAGAGTAAAATAATATGTTTTTAATTTCAAAAGGGAAGCTATTTTACAATAAAATAACGCAATGTAAAGTATTATAATCATTAAATTTCATATATTAGATATCTGAAGATTAACTAATAAATAGTGATTATGAAAATTATCAAGTTTTACTTTTTGCTTTTATCCTTCTATGCTTTGCAAGCAGCCGCACAAAATTACAATCCTAAAGAAAGAGGTAATTTTTTTGTATCAAATTATGACAGATCATTTTTAAATACAGTATCTGGGAATTGGTCTATACTTCAAGATGAAAATGGAGTAATTTATATAGGGAATTCAGCTGAAGGGATACTTACTTATGATGGACAAAAAATTAGAAGGGTTTTTAATGAAGATGGGACGCATACAAAAGGGATAGCTAGGGCAATTTTTTCAGATTCAAAGAATCTTATCTATGCTATTATTGCCGATGAATTTGGATATGTTGAAAAAAATAAACTTGGCGATGATATATTCATTTCTTTATCAAAAAAATTAAATAAAGAACAAGAAGTTAATTCAACTTTGTGGTCTGCAGGAGCAATTCATGATACTGTAATTTTTCAGTCCGAAAAAGCGGTATATATGTATAAAGGCAAAACATTGCTCAAATTTCAAGAATTTGACAACAATATCTTGCATAGTATAAATATTAATAAACAAGGGGCATTCTTAAGAGTTTGGGGTAAGGGTTTATATAAATTTATTGATGGGGAATTTAAATTATTACCCGCAACAACTTCTCAATTTGCTCAAAATAGAATTGATGAACAATATGCAATGAGCAATGGAGAAAATTTACTTGTTTCAAGAAATATTGGATTATGGTATTTGAAAAATGATGGCTCAATCTTAAAAGCCAATTCGCCAATAATTGATAAGTTTATAAAAGATTATGAGTCTTATCAAGGTGGCGAAAAACTAAAAAACAATATTATACCAATTTCTACGTCTAAAGGCGGATTACTTTTCATTGATGAAAAACTGCAAATTCAATCTATACTCAATAAAAATAATGGGTTAAAATTTAATAATGTAACATCATTTATTCAAGATAGAGAAGGGGACGTTTGGGGCAGTAGTAATAATATTTTTAAGGTAAACTTTGATACAACAATCACCTATTTCTCTTCCATTAATAATATTCAAGGGTATGTCACAAATATTTCAAGAATTGATGGCAAATTATACATTAGGACAGGCATTGATTTCTATCAACTAAATACACCCAAAAGTATTACAGAGACAGCTTTTTTTGAAAAAAAGAATGTAAACGAATTACCAGGTTCTCCAAAAGGGGTACTTAAATTTAATGATCAAATTATTACCACAAATAATTATACCATTAAAACAACAAAGAATAATATTACCAAAATAATTTCTCCTAAGTATAGATCAAGGGCCACAATCATTTCAAAATTAAACCCAAATTTAATCTTTACTTCCAATTATGTTGAAGGATTATTGATTCATGAGTTTAAAAATAATAATTGGAATGAAATTAAATTAAATACAAATGGGAACTTAAATTGTTTCGATTTAGTTGAAATCGTTCCTGGTCAAATTATATTAACCACTAGAAAGGGATTGTATAAATATAGCTATAGCAAAGATGGGCAAGGAACATTTATGAAGTTGAATAAAGACAAGTCTTTTTCTAAAGATGAAAATTTACAAATGACACTTATAAATGATTCAATAAACCTATTTTTAGATTCATCAAAAAATATATATACTGTTGATCTTAAAGAAAATTTAGTGAAGTTTAGTGGATTTAACTTATCTAAAGTTATCAGTGATGACTCATGGTCGTATACTTATAATCCTGTTTCGCATAATGGGTGGATGAAAACAAGCAAAGGAATATTTAAAACTAGTTTCAATTTGAAAGATGGGTTTACTTTTCAACAGTATCCTTTTTATAAGGTTAGTTTATCTGAGCTTTCACCAGGTTTTTTTGCAGAAGGTGCAGGAGAAAATGAAATATTATGGATTGGTTCGCAAGACGAAAAAATATATCGTTACTTTCCAGAATTGGCGCTTAAACAAAAGCAACTTGAATTTAGTGCTTTAATTAGAGCTGTGTTTATTAATGGTCAAAAAGCACCATTAGAAATAGACAAGATACCATTTAATAAAAATAATTTAATATTTGAAGTAGCCTATCCTGTTTTTGGAAATGAAACTAAAACTACTTTTAGTTATTGGCTAGAAGGACAAGATAGCAGCTGGTCGGCTTTTATTCCTGATTATAAAAAGGAGTATACCAACTTGGAGGAAGGTAAATACAAATTTCGTGTCAGAGCCATGGATGCTAGTGGTCAAATATCGCAGGAGGGCGTCCTAGAGTTTAAAATAAGCCCTCCTTGGTATAGAACTATTTGGGCCTATTTAATTTATCTGCTAACACTAATATATTTTTTCATACAGTTTGGTAAATTTCAAGCAAAAAAATCTTTGATAAAAGCAGAAAATGAGCGTAAAAATTCTGAATTAGCTGCGGCCAAGGATTTGCAAGAAAGATTATTGCCTAAAACTTTGCCTCTTATCAAAGATTTGGATATTGCAGGATATTTAAGAACTTCTACTGAGGTGGGTGGTGATTATTATGACTTCTTTGAAATAAATGATGGGTCACTTTATGCTATTTGCGGAGATGCTACAGGTCATGGAACACCAAGTGGCATGTTGGTTTCTATCACTAAAGCTGGCCTAATAGGTTTACCACAAATGGAGCCAAAAGATATGCTGCATGAATTAAATAGAGTAGTTAAAAAGGTAGACTTAGGTATATTGAGAATGAGTTTGAATATTGCATACATCAAGGGTGACCAACTTACATTAAGTTCTGCAGGTATGCCACCTTATTTTATATATAGAGCAGCAAGCAATACCACCGAAGAAATATTGATATCAGGGGTTCCCTTAGGAAGTTTTAATCAAGTCACTTTTGATCAAATTAAAACAACCTTTAAAGCCGGAGATATTTTAGCTATTATCTCAGATGGATTAGCCGAAGCGCCTAATGCAACAGGAGAATTATTTGATTACCCTCGTATACAAAACATTATTAATGAAAATAGTAATATGAATTCACAGACCTTAATTGAAAAGTTAATGAGTGAGGCTGATACATGGTTAGCAGGGAAACATAACCCAGATGACATCACCATTGTAATCATAAAACATAATATTTAATAAGATCATATCTAGGTATAAAACCTTAAATTTATGAACTAAAACTTAAAAAGATTAAACAAATCAATATGAAAAAACCAACAGTAGAACTCAAGTTGCCTATTCTCCCAAATATGGAGTTGATAGCAACACAAACTGCCGAAGTTATTGCTAGGCACATGAACTTAACCGATGATCAGAGTGGTGAAATTAGTATGGCTTTAATTGAAGCCTGTATTAATGCTTTTGAACATTCTAAAACAGACAGCAATGTTTTTATTCACTTCTTAATCGAAGAGGATTCTTTAATTATGAAAGTTATAGATCAAGGTATTGGTTTTGATAAAACAAAAGTGGAAATTCCTAAAATTGAAAATAAAATTGGGAAAGAGGAACGCAAAAGAGGTTGGGGATTGCAATTGATCCAAGAATTAATGGATTCAGTTGAATTTGAATCTAACAGCGATGGAACAACAGTGACCATGAAAAAAAATATCAAACACTAAAATTTAAAATAAAAAATAATGAACTCATTTATCAAAAGCACTAAAGAAGTAAACCAAATTGTCATCATTGAAACAGATGGCTATTTAAACAACGAAGGTGGCGAAGCGATATCAGCAATTTGCTATGAAAAAATAAAAGGCGGACAACATAAGTTTTTAATTAATATGGCAGGAACCAAAGTGGTAAACAGTATTGGCGTTTCTATTTTAATTGAAATCATCGAAAAATTACAAGAAGTAGATGGTAAAATTGGTTACTATAACTTAGCCCCAATTGTTGCTAAAACTTTTAATATTATGGGGCTTACTAAATATTCAACCGTATTTGCTACAGAAGAAGAAGCAGTAGGTGTATTGTAATGACGAAACAGTTTAATATAAATGAATTACAGCTTAAGTACCTTGAGCTAGAAACATTGTTAGATATTACCAATGAGTTAAACTCATTTGAAAATGTTTCTGTTTTATTGCAAGAAATACTTATTAAATCCTGTGCAGTTTTAAATGCCTCCTCAGGTTTGATATTAATGCAGAATAACAATTCTGATTTATTTCAAATTGAAGCTGAATTTAATATAGATGTAGAGGCATTGAAGGGCATTATCTTTAATAAAAAGAAGGGCTTCTTTAATGAAGTGAATCAAAATCGAAAGCCATTAGCCGTTGAAATTTCTAATGATAATTTTTTAGCTAGAACCAATTGCACTTATGGCTTAATTGCACCCTTGTTAGATAAAAAGGATTTAGTGGGTGTAATAGTTTTGTTTGATAAGGAATCAAGGTCGGGTATTTCTCCTTTTGATGATTCGGATACCAATATGCTTTCTGCCATTGCTTCTCAGGCAGGGGTAGCCTATAATAATATCAAATTAATGGAAAATATCAAAGAAGCTAAAACCTTCAATGATAACATTATGCAATCCATTGTAACAGGCGTTTTTACTACTAATTTAATGGGGGAGATAAGCCATGTCAATCGGGCTGCAGCAGCCATTATTAACCTTGAAAGAGAAATGGTGATTGGGAATCATTATGAATATGTTTTTGAGTCTAATGAAATTATTAATTCATTAATTTCAAAATGCGAGGAGGTTTTAGCAACTATTTCAGAAACACAAATTCAAATTGATTGTAATGGCAAATCAACTTCGGTAAATATTTCTGTATCCCCCTTATTGAATGATTTAAATGAACCCATTGGTTCTGTGGTAGCGATGGAAGATTTGTCCAACTTAGATAAATTAAAATCTACTTTTAAAAAATACGTTTCCAAACAGATTGTAGATCAATTATTGGAAAACGATGAAATGTTAAATCTAGGTGGCCAAGAACAAGAAGCCACCATCTTATTTTCTGACATCAGGGGTTTTACTTCTATGTCTGAAACAATGTCACCTACTGAAGTCGTTGAAACTTTAAATGATTATTTTAATTTAATGATTGAAATAATATTTAAGTATAATGGTACATTAGATAAAATTATTGGTGACGCCTTAATGGTCATTTATGGGGCGCCTAATTCTACAGATAAGGATACCGAAAATGCAGTACTTACTGCCATTGAGATGCAGGAGAAATTAATTGAATTTAATCAATTAAGAATTATTAACTCTAAACTTCCTATTACCATTGGTATTGGTATTAATAGAGGAAAAGTAATTAGTGGAAATATTGGTTCAAGACAACAAATGAACTTTACGGTGATTGGAGATTCGGTGAATTTGGCTTCCCGCTTATGTTCTGTAGCTGCTTCAGATGAAATTATTGTATCTGATGCAGTTTGGAAACAAGTAAAAGCTAATAAGTTGTTTAAAGGGAAAAAATTAAGCCCAGTTAAAGTAAAAGGCAAAACGAAGCCCATAGAAATTAAAGAAATTTTATATAACAGACCTGCGTTTCATTACGAGCAAGCCTTTGAAAAGATTGAAGCCTTTTTAATTACGCATTTACCAACTAAGTATACTTATCATACCATACACCATATAAGAGATGTGGTGGAACAGGCTGAAAAAATAGCAAAAAAAGAAAAAATGTCCAAAGCTGAAATAGAGGACATTAAACTCGCAGCATGGTTACATGATATTGGGTATATCTGGGAGCCTTCAAGACATGAGGCTAGAGGGGCAGAATATGCCACTACCGTGTTAACGGCTTTAAATTTCCCCAAAACAAAGATTAATAAAATAACAGGAATTATTTTGGCGACCAAAATACCTCAATCCCCAAAAAATATATACGAAGAAATTGTTTGTGATGCCGATTTAGATTATTTAGGCAGAGAAGATTATATCGTAAACAGTAATAAATTTTTACAAGAGATACAATTGAATAAAAAAATTACTGAATTAGAATGGCTTAGCATTCAAGATAAATTTTTGAGAGCACATCATTATTTTACTACTCGTTCAATAAATAATAGAGAGGCTAAAAAGCAAGAAAGATTAAAAATGATTCAAGAACAAATTAAAACTATAAAAAATGGCACAAGCAGGACATAGTTCAAACAAGACTAATTTTCAATTAGACCGAATTTGCTTTTTTACGGATGGGGTTTTTGCAATTGCAATTACCTTACTAGTGATTGAATTTAAAGTACCGGTCATAGAACATGCTACTGATGCAACTTTGTGGCATTCCCTTAAAGAAATGACCTGGAAATTACTAGGCTTTGTTATTAGCTTTTGTATTGTAGGTTATTATTGGTCGGTGCATCACCGTATATTTGGCTATGTAAAAAAATATACCAGTCGTTTGTTGTGGTTAAACTTATCTTTTTTATTTTCGGTGGTATTACTTCCTTTTACCTCTGGGCTATTAGGCGAATATGCTATTGAAACCGAATTGCATTTACCTTATGCCGTATATGTAATTAATATTTGTCTAACTGCTTTTATGAATGCGCTGTTATGGTTTTATTTAAGTAATGATAATTTGGATTTGTTAACCCATAAGATATCAAAGGATAGAATATTATTAGGCTTTTACTTCACTTTGGTAGTGCCTGTAATATTTCTTATTTCATTGGGCTTGGTTTTTATAAACCCAACAATAGGAAGGTTAGTTCCTTTATTCATACCGCTAGTTTTAAAATACGGATTGAATGGCCTAAGCGCTAGGGCCAATATAACTGAAGAGCTACCTAAAGAAACACATTAAAATAATTTTCAAAAATTTCGACAAATTTTTATAAAACAATTGCAATGAAAAAATATCTACTTATAATAGGAATTTTCATTTTTGGAATGAATAATATTAAAGCACAGTTCTACTCCAATTTGAATTTTAATATCAACGACTCTTTAAAATTAGTAGCATCTACTAATTCAAATCCTAAAAAAATTGATATTTTAATGAATATTGGTAAAAGATTTATGTGGGCAAATGGGGATACTGCTATAAAATATTTTAAGCTTGCCCAACAAATTGCCACAGATAGTAAAGATGATAAAGGGTTATTTCAAGCCTTTAATAATATTTCAATGACTTATAATCAAACCATTGGCAATTACCCACTTGGTTTACATTTTGCTACTGAGCAGTTAAAATTAGGGACTAAAATAAATTTAAACGATAGATTAATGCGAAATGCATATTATAATCTAACTTTTAGTTATTCCTATTTACAGAATAAAGAGCAAGGCCTTAAATACCTTAATCTTACATGGCCATCTGCAATAAGAACATCAAAAGAGCCAAATTTAGGAAACCTTGCAAAGGCCTATTATATTTTAGAAAAATATGATTCTGCCTATTATTACAATAAGCAGGTAATTGAGTATTATAATCAAAGAGTTTATGAAAAAAGATGGAGTGGCGCTTATGTAGTACAAGGAGACATTTATCGTGCACAAAAAAAATATGACTCTGCCATCATAAATTATAAATTATCTATACCTCTTTCCTTTATTAGTTCTTTGTATAAGGATTATTTAGAAGCAGCTTCTGGCTTAACTAGCACTTATGCAGCAATGAATCAGGTCGATTCTGCTATTTATTATGGTAGTCAAGTAGTAACCTATTCTAAAAATTTCACTTTTACCGAAGGCCTTTTAAATGCTTATAAGGTCTTGTACAAAATGTATAAAGTAAAAAATAAATTAGATAGCGCATTCAAATATTTAGAAAAATCACAACAGTTAAGTGAGCAGTTGTACAATTCTTCAAAAACCAATGAAGCACAAAATATTGCTATGGGAGAAGTTACCAAAGCGAAAGAATTGGCCGAGCAGAAAGAAGAACAACAGAAGAAATTAATCATCACCGCTGTTGGTTTAATACTTATAGCTATTGGTATTTACTTAAATGGCAAAAGAAAACAAAGAGAGCGTTTGCGTCAAATAGAGGAAGACCGCAAAAACAATGAATTAGCTGCTGCTAGAGATTTACAACAAAGTATGCTACCTAAGGAAAATCCAAAAAGAGCCGATTTAGATATCGCTACATTTATAAGATCATCCACTGAAGTGGGAGGTGACTACTATGATTTCTTCCCACAACCAGATGGGGGTTTATTTAGTGTATGTGGTGACGCCACAGGCCATGGAGTAACTTCTGGTATGATGGTATCGGTTACCAAGGCGGGTTTAAATGGCATCAGTCCAGTAAAACCGAATAAAATCTTACAACGTTTAAATGGAGTGGTTAAAAGAATTGACCTTGGTACTTTAAGAATGAGCTTGAACATTGCAGAAATTACTAGTGACGAAGTATTCTTAAGTTCTGCTGCCATGCCTCCTATTTACTTATACAAAGCAGCTACCAAGCAAGTGGAAGAGTTCATGAATAATGGCCTGCCATTGGGTGGCTTAAGAGATGAGGACTTTGTTTTAGAAAATAGAAAATTTGAAGCGGGAGATGTACTAGTACAATTATCAGATGGCTTGCCAGAAGCACCTAATTTACTTGGTGAAATGTATGACTATGAAAGATTAAGAAGTTTAATTCAATCAAGTTGCCATTTATCTGCACAAGAAATTATTGATGTTTTAATAAAGTCGGTAGATGAGTGGATGCAAGGTAAACGCAACCCGGATGATATTACCTTGGTGGTGACTAAGAAAAAATAATTATTATAAAATTAGAAGGAATGAAAAAATTACTTTTTGCATTATGCTTATTAATATCAACTGCAAATTTATTTGCAGAGGGTAATAAAGTAAACATTGAAGATTCTTTAAGAAAGATTGGTCAAACTAATGATAATAGTACTAAAATTTCAATCTATTACAATTTAGGGCAATACTATAATTATTATAAAGGCGATTCGGCAATCATTTACCATACCAAAGCAGAAAAATTAGCTATAGAAACAAAAAATTATGGGTGGCTTCCTGCTATTTATAATAGTTTGAGCTCAGTATCAAATACAGTTCTTGGAAATTATCCAGCCGGACTGTATTATTCTTTTGAAGAATTAAAAAGTGTAAATAAGTGTTTAGAGCAGGGTATAAATATTTTTATTTTTCCAAACAATATTGCACTTGATTGGTGCAACTATAATATCGCATTGAGTTACGCTTTTTTAGGGAATAAGTCAAAAGCTTTGGAATATATTTCAAAAACAGGCAGTAAAAATGGCTCAAATGAATTTAATGAAATTCAAATGAAAAAAGGAGTAGAAATACTGTTTAGAACAATGATACAGGCGGGTTGGGCTCAATTTTTTGTTATAATAAAAGAATATGAAAAAGCTTTATCATTTAATGCTACTGCCAGAAGGTTAAATGACTCTAGCTCATTACAAAATAAATGGGGCCAGCCTTATGTTGTATTTGCTGATATTTTAACTCATGAAAAGGAATATGATAAAGCCATCGATGCATTCAAAGTAGCATTACCATATGCAATAAAAGATAATTTTTTTAAAGATATTTTAGAAATAAACTATGGGATTGCCAATAATTTTTATTTGTTAAATAAATATGATTCAAGTATTAATTATGCAAATAAGGTTATTAATATGTCTTCTGAAATTACTTTTACGGAGGGCTTATTAAAAACGAATCAATTATTATTTAAACTTTATACTTTAAAGGGTAATAGAGATAGTGCATTGAAATATATCATTAAAACAGATTCTTTAAGAGACGTAATATTTAACAATTCTAAGGCAAACGATGCACAGAATATGGCTATCAATGAAGAAGCTAAACAAAGAGCATTAGCAGAACAAGAAGATAAACAAAGAAAAATTCTAATCATCACCGCTGTTGGTTTAATACTTATAGCTATTGGTATTTACTTAAATGGCAAAAGAAAACAAAGAGAGCGTTTGCGTCAAATAGAGGAAGACCGCAAGAACAATGAATTGGCTGCTGCCCGTGATTTACAAATGAGCATGCTACCTAAGGAAAATCCAAAAAGAGCCGATTTAGACATCGCTACATTTATAAGATCATCCACTGAAGTGGGAGGTGACTACTATGATTTCTTCCCTCAACCAGATGGAGTTATATTTAGTGTTTGCGGAGACGCAACAGGCCATGGAGTTACATCTGGTATGATGGTATCGGTTACCAAGGCGGGTTTAAATGGTATTAGTCCAGTAAAACCGAATAAAATCTTACAACGTTTAAATGGAGTGGTTAAAAGAATTGACCTAGGTACTTTAAGAATGAGCTTAAATATTGCAGAAATTACTAGTGACGAAGTATTCTTAAGTTCTGCTGCCATGCCTCCTATTTACTTATACAAAGCAGCTACCAAGCAAGTGGAAGAGTTCATGAATAATGGCCTGCCATTGGGTGGCTTAAGAGATGAGGACTTTGTTTTAGAAAATAGAAAATTTGAAGCGGGAGATGTACTAGTACAATTATCAGATGGCTTGCCAGAAGCACCTAATTTACTTGGTGAAATGTATGACTATGAAAGATTAAGAAGTTTAATTCAATCAAGTTGCCATTTATCTGCACAAGAAATTATTGATGTTTTAATAAAGTCAGTAGACGAGTGGATGCAAGGTAAACGCAACCCGGATGATATTACCTTGGTGGTAACAAAAAAGAAATAGTGGAAAAATATAGCCACTCATTTTTTTGTTAGTTAATATTAATTTATAAATTAGTATTCTAAACCCATTCTATTTTATGTCATCTTCGCAGCAATCAAATGAATTTATTGTAATTAGTCAACAGGAGCATTGTATAGTAAAGCAAAATAAAGAAAACAACCAACATGGTTTATTTGCCAATGCTTCTTTTAAAGCTGGCTCTACTATAGTTGCCTTTAACGCTTCTAAAATTGTAGACACGCCTAACTATTTAACGGTTCAAGTAAGTGAGCATAAGCATATTCATCTATTCCCTGAATATTTGCAGTATGTGAATCATTGTTGCGAACCGAATGTTTTATTTAATACCACCACTATGCAACTAGAATGCATTAGTGATATTGAAGCAGGTGAGGAACTTCGCTTTTTTTATCCAGCCACCGAATGGAGAATTGCCCAACAATTTGTTTGTAATTGTGGCAAACCCAGCTGTGTGGGCTTAATACAAGGAGCTGCTGACACGCCAACAGAGGTTTTAAATAAATATAAGCTTACTGATTTTATTAAATCAATGGCGGCTCAGTATAAAGCTTTTCTTTTAACGCTTTAATTAAAACCCCGAGAATAATTTTCTCAGGGTTTAATTTAGAGGGGTTGTAAAATTTTACTACTAAAAGTACTTAGTCACACCTGGTATTGCAATGGGGTAATACCCATCCGCATTAGGTAGTACTGGAGGTTCTGCGTTCCAATCATATGTTTTTGGTTGAATATCCATACCCGAATTAATAGCCTTATCCCATTCAATAACTTGTCCAGTATAAGTAGCCATTCTTCCTAGAATAGAAGTCATGGTGCTACTTGCTCCGTTTTCTGCATCGGCATATTTATATTCTCCTTTTGCAATGGCTGCAAATAATTCATCATGCTCAGTTTGATAAGGGTTGTTTTCTAGTTTCGTATCGTACTGATAAATAAGTTTACCAGTATGGTCTTTAATATTTGCAGCACCACAAAATATTTTTCCCTTCGTACCAATTAATAATTCATCTACCTTACTCATGGTACCAGGAATATGTCTACACTGACTATTTAAGATAGAACCATCGGCATATTCAAACTCCACAAAATGATGATCAAAAATTTCTCCATGTTCTTTTCCTTTTCTAACTTGACGGCCACCAAAACCTTGTGCTTTCACTGGATGTCCGCCCTTGAACCAGTTAATGACATCTAAATTATGAACATGCTGTTCTGTGATATGATCGCCGCATAACCAATTAAAATAATACCAATTGCGCATTTGGTATTCCATTTCTGTTTGGTTGTATTTTCTAGGTCTTACCCAAACGCCATCATTATCCCACCATGCTTGTGCAGAAGTAATGTCTCCAATTAAATCTTTTCTTTTATAGAGTTCACGATAAGAGTTTTGGTAATGTCTTTGTAAACCGACTACTACATTTAATCTCTTTTGTTTAGCAATAGCTGCAGTGGCAAGTACGCTTTGAATGCCAGCAGGGTCCGTGGCCACAGGCTTTTCCATAAACACATGCTTACCTTGCTTAATTGCTTCTGCAAAATGAATAGGTCGAAAACCTGGAGGGGTAGCTAGTATGACTACATCGGCAAGCGCAATGGCTTTTTGATAACCATCAAATCCGGTGAATCTTCTTTCTTCAGGTACATCTAATCTTTTAGCTAATTCACCAATACTATTATTGATTTCCTCTGTTAATGATTTATGGCAGCTGTCCAAATTGTCTTTGAAGGCATCGGCCATCGCAACAATTTTTACATTTTGTTTACTAGACAAGGCTTGCATAGCGGCACCTGTACCTCTGCCACCACAACCTACTACGGCAATTTTAATAGCATCATCAGAACCTGAGAAAAAATTGGCGCTAGATAATAAGGGCGCTGCCAAGATACCTCCTGCAAGAAGGCTGCTTCCTTTTACGAAATCTCTTCGTGAATTATTTCCCGAAAATAGTTTGTTCATAATGGTAATTTTTAATTTATAAATTTAAATAGGCCTTAAAAAATTGTTTAATTTCTTCTTCTGTTGGTTCTAGGAAAGGACGTAGAAGTCTTATCCCTACTTGCTTTGCTTCGGTAAGCCACCACTTACTTTTTGGAATTTGTGGATCTCTTCTATTCCAAATAGGATCGGAATGAAATCTTTTTGAAGATCTTAATTCAATCGCTGGATCTATAAAACTTCCCCCCTTTAATGTTTTCGGATATTTAGCCTCATTGGCTGCTATAGTTAATTGTTCATTGTTTACTTTTTCAAAAGCATTAGCATCATAATGATCCAAGGTCCATTCAGTCATGTTGCCTAGCATATCATATAAGCCCCAAGGGTTTGGTTGTTTTTTTCCTACTTTATGAAATGTATTCTCACTATTTTTTTCATACCATGCATATTTATCTAAGTCTGCTGCATTATTTCCAAAAAAATAAGCGGTATTCGTTCCTGCTTTACAAGCATACTCCCATTCTGCTTCAGTAGGCAATCGGTAAAAAACTTTTGTTTTTTGATACAACCATTTACAATACATAATAGCGGTGCGTTGCGACATACTATTAGCGGGGTAGCCCCCTTGCTTTCCCATACCCAAACTTAAATCTACATATTGTGGGCTAGGTCTTGTAATGGCGTCTACGTTTACATTCAGGCTCGTGCTTTCGTCTTTTAAAAAAACATCTAATTCATCTCTGGTTACTTCGTAGGCACTCATCCAAAATGCGGAAATGCTTAATTTTTTTTGAGGGCCCTCATCTGCATTTCTTCCTTTTTCATTGGCTGCACTACCTATTGTAAACTCGCCCCCTTGAATAGGCACCATTTTAAAACTTAAAGGACTTCCTAAGATAGCTTGATCATAAATCATAAAATTATTTTCTTGCGCGCTCACTACATAAGTAGTAAGACCAATGCAAAAACATAAAATAAATTTATAGAATTTCAAATTGCTCTGTTTAGTGTATTAAGATAAAACTTATTTAATTGTTTTATCTATTTTTTGTCTTGAATTATATTAGTGTTTTGCCAATAATTTTTAAAATTAGGGGTAGCTTCAAAAATCAGTTTGCCATTTTTTAGGGTAGTAATTAATAATGCAGCCTGATTAGAGATGGCTAATTGTTTCGCTTCCTTTATGGGTAGGATGCTGCAAGCAGTGGCTAGCCAATCCGCTGTGGCACCGGTTTTGGCAATAATGGTTACATTTCTAAGATTCGTTACGCCATAGCCAGTAAGGGGGTTAATGATATGAGAATATTTAACACCTTTATATTCAATAAATTGGTAAACATCACCAGAAGTAGCCACTGCAGCAATTTGATAGTAGTAGCTTTTTAGTCATTAACTCATCCGTACTTTCAGGAAGGTTCACGCCAATAAGCCAGCCTTTTTGGTTCAAGGGCGCCCCACTCATTACTATATCACCTCCTGCATCGGCTAAGGCTTGCTGTATGCCATTGGCTTTTAAATAATTAATCACACACTGCGCAATATAGCCTTTAGCAATACCACCAAAATCTAATTGCATATCCGCATTGGGAAGAAAAATAGTGCCTAAGCGTTTGTTTATTTTTACTTGAGCCAAGCTTACTAATTTTTTAGTGGCAAGAACTGTACTTGAATCTGGGAACAATTTAGCTTTTCTAGTATTTCTCCATAAAGTAGATAAAGGACCAATACTAATATCATAAGTGCCCTTGCTTTGTATATAGGCATCTTGTGATTTTTGCACTAGATCCAACATAGCTGGTGACATTTTATAAGGCAGTAAACCCGCACTGGCATTGATTTTAGACAGTTCGCTACTTGAATCGTAATTACTAAAAATATGACTGAGTGAATCAACTAATTCATAGCTTTTTCGGGCTAAATGATTGGCTTTGTTGGAGTTGGTACTGACAATAATTAAATTGAAAGCAGAGCCCATTTTCATTTCTGAATAGCTAAACTTCCTAGTTTGCGCTTGCAGTAAGGGTATAGAAAATACAAGAAGGGCAATTGTATAAATGAATGGTTTCAAACTTGTTCTTATTAATACTTATGCTTAAATTTAAGCTATAAAAAAATAGTATACCATGGAACGCAGAAATTTTTTAAAACAAAATGTTTTAGTGGGCGGTTCACTTTTAACAGGCACTAGTTTATTAGCAGAAAATGCAAAAACTTTTACATCCAACCCTATAGAGCCTGTTCCCTTCAAATTAAAATATGCTTTTCACGATGGCATGTTTGAAAATTTCGCAGGACCTAATTTTATTGATCAAATAAAATATGCACATAGTATTGGCTTTACGGCTATTGAAGACAATGGAATGATGAGTAGAACCCCTGAAATGCAGCAAAAAATTGGAGATACACTTGCTGCACTTGGAATGCAAATGGGTGTATTTGTGGTGAACTTTTCTAATAATGATAAAACTAATTTAACCACTGGTTCTAAAGAATGGAAGGATAAGTTTACGGCATCCTGTAAGGAAGCCGTAGAAGTAGCTAAAAGAACCAATGCAAAATGGATGACCACTGTGCCTGGTAATTTTGATAGAAGT
Organism: Chitinophagales bacterium; assembly: GCA_964203405.1. Taxonomy (GTDB): domain Bacteria; phylum Bacteroidota; class Bacteroidia; order Chitinophagales; family Chitinophagaceae; genus Sediminibacterium. The sequence continues at coordinate 1,246,401 of CAXNLL010000001.1, read as the reverse complement.
TTACCCATGGATATTCAAACAGGTAATGTGATTGAAGGATTAAGAGCAGGGGTAGAAATCTTAGAAAAAAATAATTTAATTACTGTTTTAGAGCCTTTGAGCGATACACCCAATTTATTTTTACGCTACTCAGATCAAGCCTATGCAATTTGTAAAGCCATCAATAGCCCCGCTTGTAAAATTTTATTTGACATGTATCATCTGCAAAAAAATGAGGGCAATATTATTAATAATATAAATAGATGTTGGTCTGAAATTGCCTATTTCCAAATTGGCGATAACCCAGGTCGCAAAGAACCAGGATCGGGGGAGATGAATTATCGTAATATCTTCAAACATATTGATGGTAAGGGTTACAAAGGAATACTAGGTATGGAACATGGAAAAGTAGGCGCAGGAAAAGACGGAGAATTGGCTTTAATTAAAGCCTATAGAGAGGCAGATAATTTTTAATGAATCTATAATTAACTAATAGCAGAAAGCTTATAAATAATCCACTATGAAAAAATATTTTCTTTTCTTTTTAATTTTTGCATTCGCTGGAAAAACAAATGCACAAAATTATCAGCCTAATTGGGAATCTTTAAATACTAGAAAAATTCCTTCTTGGTTTCATCAAGATAAGTTTGGCATTTTTATTCATTGGGGTGTGTATTCTGTGCCTGCTTATGCACCTGTCATGCCTAATAGTGGTTATAGTTATTCTGAGTGGTACAGATATAGATTGCATGAGAAACAAAAAGATTTTATGGCCTTTCATAATAAAAATTACGGAAGCAGTTTTGCTTATGAACAATTTGAACCGATGTTCAAAGCAGAAATGTTTGATCCAAATCAATGGGCCGATGTATTTAAAAAATCGGGCGCACGCTATGTAGTGCTTACTTCTAAACACCATGATGGTTATACTTTATGGAATAGTGCTGAAGCCGATCGCGATTGGAACAGACCTTGGAACGCAGTAACGGGAACACCTAAGCGTGATTTATTAGGAGACTTGTCTACCTCAGTAAGGGGTGCAGGACTTAAAATGGGTTATTATTATTCTTTATACGAATGGTTTAATCCCTTATGGTTGCATAACCGAAAAAAATATGTGACTGAACATATGATACCACAGTTTAAAGATTTAGTCACTAAATATAAGCCCTCTGTTATTTTTTCTGATGGCGAATGGGATATAGCTGATACCGCTTGGCAAAGCCCGGCACTACTGGCTTGGTTATTTAATGAATCACCAGTAAAAAATGAAGTAGTGGTGAATGATCGATGGGGCAATAATACAAGAGAAAAAAATAATGGAGCTATGTATACAACTTCAGAATATGGAAGTGGCATGGACGCCAGTATAATATGGGAAGAGAGTCAGGGGGTGGGGCATTCTTATGGCTACAATAGAAATGAACAATTAAAAGATTATAAAAGCAGTCATGATTTAATATTAATGTTAGGTGATATTGTTTCAAGAGGGGGCAATTTATTATTAGACATTGGACCTGATGCAGATGGTACTATTCCTGTGATTATGCAACAACGTTTATCAGACATAGGAGATTGGTTAGCCATTAATGGAGAAGCCATTTATGAAACAGAAGCCTGGAGGCCTGCTCAGTGGACTAAGGGTTATGTTCCACCAAAGAAGGGGGCTAGTTTTATGGCTGCTTATAATGTAGCGAAATTAGTAGTGCCACAAAAAGATAGCGCTTATATAGAAACCTTCTTCACTAAAAAAGGGAATGATATTTATTGTATTGTGCCTTCTTACAGAAATACACTTACTGTTAGAGATTTAAAATTAGCTAGCAGCGCTACTGCCACTGTATTAGGAGCTGATGTTAAAACAAGTTGGCAACAAAAAGGGAAAGATGTAGTGATTGATTTAACCACACTCAAACCTAATAGTATTTCTTCTTCAGGTATATTTGTAGTTAAATTAAAACAGTAATTATTTTAAATTATACTTTTTCATTTGGTTGTTCATTACCTTAAACCATAGAGGCGGCACCAATGAAAGTAAAATCATTCCAGGATAGCCTGTAGGCATTTGTGGAGCATTGTCATAACTTCTTAGTATTTGATATTTTCTAGAAGCCAAGTAATGATGATCGCTGTGACGGCTTAATTCAAATAACATTAAACGACCAATAATATGATTGCTATTCCAGCTATGATGGGGTTGTACTCTTTCGAACTGATGGTTTTCGGTTTCATTTCTAGTAAGTCCATAATGTTCAATATAATTCACCGACTCTAATAATAAACCACCCATTAAAGCCGCTACCATAAATAATAAAGTGGTCGTTAGTCCAAAGAAGCTAAAAATACCTACTAGTAATAAAACTTGAATGATTTGAAATAAAAGCATTTCATTTTGTAAGTGTAAATCCATTTATGTCCTTTTTTTACTGCAATTCTTCATTGGCAATTTTCCAGGCACTTTTATAAGTACCTATTAAAGTCTGCTGCCAGAAAGCATATAAAGATTGGTTGTATTTAGCTGTACTAGGGTCTGAAGCGGTTGCTACATGCTTATGATGGCCTTTATTATGTTCAATAAAAAAATGCATGTATAAACTAGTTAATAAAAGCATTTTAGCAAAGGTTTGTTCCATTTTATTAACACGGTGTCCTAATTCATGTGCTACATTAATTCCAAAGGCGCCACATAATAATCCCATACTAATAACTCTACCCACAATGGTGGCTGTAGATAAAGAAGGTGCTTGTAAGGAGTTTAAGAAAATCCAAAGTGAATAATATTGCATAATCACGGCTGCATATAAAATGAAATCGTATAGTTTATTTTGTTTCGCTAAAGATTCTTCTACTTCATCTAAATTAGCAGGGCTGGCTTTTATAAATAGTTCTAGAAAAGGAATGGCAAAAAAAGTATACAGCAAAGGAGCATAACATATTAAACCTTCGCCTTGAAAAGCAAGTAAGGATAATACATATAGTACAAAAGGAGTAACATATTTAAAGGCCTTCATTGAAGTATACATAGTAATCAATTTTAAAAATAAAATTTATATATTTTAAAGGTACAAATTAATAAGATATTTTAATGGAAAAAGGCAGGCTCTATTTAATTTAAATAGAGGTCGGCAATTTTTTTAGCTTCCATAATGGGATCTCCTTCGTTTCTATTGGTTAGAACAATAATCATTAATTTTTGTGTAGGAAATAATAAAATATTATTTCTAAACCCTATAGAACTTCCATCATGATAAGGATGTGTGATAGTTTTATAATCTTCTATATGCCATCCATATCCATAATCAATCATTTTGCCATTGTCTAATTTTTTTCTACTCCATGTATTTTTTTGCATTTCAGGACTGATTAATTTATAATTCCATAATGCCTTGATCCATTTGGTCATTTCAATGGCATTGGTATAAATACCCCCATCCCCTAATACAGCACTGGTAAGGCTTTGATCGGTCTGTGTCCATACACCATTTTCAAAGGAGCTTCCATAGGCTCTATTTAAAACCGTTGATTTTCCTTGTTCAAATGCCACTGTCGATTTCATCCCCAAGGGCTTGAAAATATTTTCCTTTAAAAAAACAGCAAAATCTTGACCACTTATTTTTTCTACAATGAGCGCTAAGATGGCATAACCCGTATTACTATATTTATAGTTAGTACCTGCTGGGAAATACAAAGAATCGGCTATATACATTAACTGTAAGCAATTGGTATCATGCAATTGCTTTTGTTGGGTAGTAGGCATGAGGTCTTCATAGTCTATCAAGCCTGAACTATGGGTTAGTAAATGTTTAATTTTTATTTTTTTACCATAAGCTGGAAAACTAGAAAAATATTTAGTGAGTGGATCCTCTAAAGATATTTTATTATTTTTTGCCAGTAGTAAAATAGACATGGCCGTAAACTGTTTAGTCACAGAGGCCAATCTAAAATTGGTCAAAGGGTCAATTTTTTCAAAACTGCTTAGTTCTTTTACACCATAGCCTTTTTTAAAAACAATTTTATCGTTTTGGTAAACAAGTACACTGGCTCCAGGTTTTGAATCTGAATTATACTCCGATAAAATAGCATCTATTTTTCTTTCTTTTATTAATAAAGCACTTGGCTTGCAAGCGCCCAATAATAAAACACCCAAGACGAAGACAGCTATTCTATGGAATTTTTTTGGACTCATTTTTTTAATAAATTTTCTAATTCCAACTGGGTTGCCTTCACTGCTTTTTCAGTTTGTGATGTAGGCGCCATTTCTGTACTTTCTAAAATATTAAATAATCCTGTAAATTTTTGATAAATAGCAGGAAACTTATGCATTGACTTTTTGCGCCCTTCATAACAAATCATGGATAAGTCATGTTGACGTTGCCACTGCGTCGTACTAGTTTTAACCCTTGGATCCATGGTAATGGTAATGGGTTGTTCTTGTATTTTTCCGTCTATTGTTAATCTTACTTTATAATTACCTGGCATCACCCATGGTGCAGTAGCATCGGGTGGGGTATTATGAATAATGGCTGTCATAGGATAGGCCGCAGGTGTATTCAATGGGGTATATTTCATATCCCATAAAAAACGGTGGGCGCCTTTAGTGGCTGCTAATATTTGTTGCGGTCTAATCCAATACAAAGGAATATTGACTTCTGGTATAGTATATAAAGTATCATTACTACTAAAGGTTCTAATGATTTCTCCTTTAGCATTGAGTATTTCTAGTTTCACAGGACCACTACTATTACTATTTAAATAATAATCAATCATCGCACCATCTGGAGGATTCTCACCTGCTGGTTCTTCTGGAGGAAGTGGTGTATCGGTATTCATATTCCATCTAACTCTTATCGCTTTTTGTGGTTTGAATAAAACGGTTTCTTTTGTTTTATTTAGATTGATTTGTCGAATGGGCGTAATATTATCTAAAATCCAAAAACTACGACCATGGGTTCCAATGACTAAATCATCGTCTTTAATGACTAAATCACGAATAGAACTAGCTGGCATATTTAATCTTAGTGACTGCCAGTTTTCACCAGCGTCTAAAGAAAAGTAAACTGCATTTTCTGATCCTGCAAATAACAACCCTTTTCTCACTGCATCTTCTCTTACAGAGTTAATAGGTTCATTGGGTAAACCATTAATTATTTTTTTCCAAGTGGCGCCACCATCTGTTGTTTTATAAATATGTGGTGTCATATCATCCACACGAATTCTATTCACAGCTACATAGGCTGTATTAACATCAAACCTACTTGCATCAATCATAGATATTTTACTCCATGATGTAATGGATGCTGGTGTAATATTTTTCCAATTTTTACCTCCGTCTTTGGTGATATGAATAAGTCCATCATCGGTACCTGCCCATAAAACATTTAAGTCTTGATAAGAAGGGGCGAGCGAATACACTACTCCACGTTGGCGCATTTTTTTTACTTCCTCTGTATTGTAAATACCTACACTAGCAGGTATATCCCAGGTCTCACGGCTTAGATCGGGACTAATGGTTTCCCAACTTGATCCACCATTGGTTGTTTTAAAAATTATATTACCTGCAAAAAATAAAGTTTTATTATCTACGGGTGAGAATAAAACAGGAGCCGTTCTAATAAATCGAACCTTACCATCTCTTACTGGAGTAGGTGAAATATTTTGTACTTGTGCTGTGCGCTTATCATACCTTGTAATTTTTCCACCATAAATAATATTGGGATCTAAGGGGTCTGCTGCAACATATCCATATTCTTCTACACCCACTGGATGCCATTCTCTAAAAGTAATTCCACCATCATTCGAACGTGATGCAATACCTACAGAACCACTTTCTTGTTGACCACCATACACATTATAAGGAAAAGCATTGTCAGTGCTTACATGATAAAACTGAGCAGTAGCTTGGTTATACCAACTTGAATAAGTTTCACCACCATTCACTGTAATGGTACCACCTTGGTCTAAACCAATAGCAATAATATTGGTGTTATTTGGATTAATCCAAATGCGGTGATAGTCATCTCCGCCTGGTGCACCTTTAATGCCTTCCCAAGTTTTTCCACCATCTTTTGATTTCCACATCACCACATTCGCAGAATAAACTATGTCTTCATTTTTAGGATCGGCTTTTACTTCTGCAAAATCACTTCCTCTTCCCCATAATCTTGCATCGGAAGTTAACAAATACCAAGACTCTCCTCCATCATCACTTCTATAAATGCCTCCTTTTTTCGCTGCATCAACAGTTGCATACATTCTATTTGAATTGCTAGGGGCAATGGTAAATCCAATTCTTCCTAAACCATCTTCAGTAGTTGTTGGAAAACCTTTTGTAATTTTTTTCCAAGTAGTTCCACCATCTAATGATTTATATAAGCCACTTGCTTCTCCATCCCAGGCACCGTTTTCCCAAGGACCTTGTCTTGCAGCCCAAATAGTAGCAAACACAATATTGGTATGGTTTGGATCAATCAATACTTGCACAGCCCCAGTGTTTTCATCAATATATAATACTTGCTCTAAAGTTTTACCGCCATCTAAACTTCTATACACACCACGTTCTTTATTAGGACCATAAGGATGTCCAAGTGCGGCTACAAAAATTCTATTTTCATTAGCGGGGTCAATACTTATACCACCAATTTGTTGTGCATCATACAATCCCATATTACTCCAAGTCTTTCCCGCATCTATTGATTTATATAAACCATTACCAATAGATAAATCGGGACGTTGAATACCTTCACCACTTCCTACATAAATGACATTTGAATTAGAAGGGGCTACGGCTACATCGCCCACAGAGCCTGTGTTTTGCGCATCAAAGATGGGCTTCCAAGTATGACCATAGTCGGTAGTTTTCCATACACCACCATTATTTACACCAATGTAAAATATATTGGGCTGATCCGCAACACCAGAAATACCCACTGTTCTTCCAGCTCTATGTGGACCAATCATTCTATATTTTAAACCAGCCAATTGTTCAGCACTTACTTGTGCAAAACTAGCGCTTGCTAATAGTCCCAATATAAAAGTAGAAAGTACAAAACGGTACTTATTTTTTAAAGTAGAAAAAAGGGATATCATATATTTAATTTAGGTACTTAAATATACTAAATAATAGCTTCCCTTATTTGCTCTTGGGAGCTTGCATAATATTCATTAAATTCAAACATTAGTTTTAAAATATTTATTCAATTTTTTATGAAAAAGCAATCCATTTTTATCTTTTATTTGGTCATTAGTCTTTTTAGTTCAAAGGCTATTTTTGCACAAACGACTGGGACTAAACCTTTTGCAGCCATGCCTTTTCGATTTATTGGTCCTGATGGCAATAGGGCTATAGCAGTGGTGGGAGAGCCAGGTAATCCAATGGTATCTTATGTGGGGGCAGCTTCCGGAGGTATTTGGAAAACCACTGATGGCGGTGTGCATTGGAAACCTATTTTCGATCAAATGGATAATTCTTCTATAGGTGCATTAGCCATTTCAAAATCAAATCCTCAACAAGTTTGGGCTGGTACAGGTGAAACATTTGTGATTCGTCCAGCACATGCCAATGGTAATGGAATTTATAAATCAAGTGACGGAGGCAAAACATGGGAGAATAAAGGACTCAAGGAAACTGTTTTAATTAGTAAAGTCATTGTAGATCCGACGGATACAAACACTATTTATGTAGCGGCCATGGGTCATATGCATGGACCACAAGCAGAAAGAGGTGTGTACAAAACAATAGATGGTGGAAATCATTGGGAGCGCATTTTATTTGTAGATGCGAATACAGGTTGTAGCGATTTATCTTTAAATGAAAAAGATCCTAAAAATATAGTGGCTGCCATGTGGCAAGTAAATCTTACCACTTGGAATTTAAATAGCGGCGGCCCAGGCAGTGGATTTTATAAAACAATCGATGGAGGTAAAACTTGGAAAGTAATGAATAATGGATTACCAGGTGGCAGCGCTCATCCTATTGGTAAAACATCAATAGACATTGCACAGAGTAATCCTAAAACCATTTATGCATTAGTAGAAGACAAATCTCCTGGCTTATATAAATCAATTGATGGAGGAGAACATTGGAAATTAATGTATGAAAATCATTCAATGGCACAACGTGCCCCTTACTATACAAGAGTGCGTGTATCTACGCAAGATGAAAATAAATTATATACTATTTGTGTTACCATCATGGAGTCAAAAGACGGCGGCATTAGTTTCAATGGCAATGGAACTTATGAGCCAGGAGGCGATAACCATGATGTTTGGTTTGATCCTACTAACGCAGAACGTATAATGGTAGCACATGATGGTTGTATGAATATGAGTTTTAATGGAGGTAAAACTTGGAACAATATTAATTTACCTATTGCACAAATGTATCATGTAGCAGTAGATAATATGGTTCCTTATCATGTAATGGGCAACAGACAAGACGGTTATAGTTATAGAACAGCAGCTATTAGTATGCAAGGTTCTATTCCTTTAGGCTTATGGGAAGGAGTAGGTGGTTGTGAAAGTGGATTTGCACAAGCCGATCCTTTTGATAATAATATTATTTGGTCTGGATGTTATGATGGAGGATTAGATGTTACCGATGTTAGAACAGGCTATTCACATGATGTGCGCCCTTGGCCAGCAGCAGGCTATGGCTGGACTCCAGCAGATATGAAATATCGTTGGCATTGGAATTTTCCGATGGCATTATCTAAACATCAAAAAGGGGTAGTCTATGTTGGAAGTCAATATGTACATAAAACTTCTAACAAGGGAATGTCTTGGAATATTATTAGCCCTGACTTAACCACCAATGATAAAACCCATCAGCAAAATTCTGGTGGTATTAATTCCGACAACCTTATGACATTTGATGGCTCTACATTATATGTCATTGTAGAGTCCCCTTTAACAAAAGGTGTTTTATGGACAGGTAGTAATGATGGACAAGTACAAGTCACAACTAATGATGGAAAAACATGGACTAATGTAACAGCGAATATCAAAGGCATTGCACCATGGGGAACCATTCGAAGTATTGATGCTTCCAATTTTGAGACGGGAACTGTTTATATAAGTATTACCTATCAACAATTAGGCGATTTTAAGCCCTATATTTTTAAAACAACTAATTATGGTAAATCCTGGAAAGAGATAGGAACGGGTATCCCAGCGGGTAATAGTTCATTTGTACATAGCATTAAAGAAGATCCTGTTCAAAAAGGTTTGCTCTATGCAGGAACAGATAATGGTTTATATATTAGTCCAGATGATGGCAATACTTGGGTACAGTTAAAAAATAATTTACCTCCCTCTCCTGTTTATTATATAGCGATTCAAAAAAACTTTCGCGATTTAGTCTTAGCAACTTATGGAAGAGGTTTTTATATTTTAGATGATATCACTCCTTTGAGAGAGTGGAGTAAGCAAATGGTAAAAAATAAAAATGAATTATACGCACCTAGACAAGCGTATCGTTTTAATTATAAAACGGGTATTCATGGCGAATCCTCAATGGTCACTGGGAAAAATCCTCCCTATGGTGCCAGTATCAACTATTATTTAGCAGACAGTCTTTCTATTAATCCTTTTATTTACATTTTAAATATGAAAGGAGATACCATTCAAAAAATGGAAGGCACAGCTAATAAAGGGGTAAATAGAATTTGGTGGAATCTTGCACATAATGATATTGTACTTCCACCCTTAAAAACAATACCTGACAATAAAAATTATATAAAATTTGATTCACTTGGGAATAGACGCATGGTCATTTATGATTTAGATATTGGTCCAGGACTAGAGCCTATTAAAATTCCGCCAGGTACTTATACTGTGGTTTTAAAAGTAGGTAAAGAAATAATGAAGCAACCTATACAAGTATTAAAAGATCCTAATTTAAATTCTAGTATGACTGATATTCAAGCTCAATATGAGTTTGGGATGCAATTAACTGGTTCTATGAAAAAATGCTTAAGCCTAATTGATAAAATGGAAATAGAGCGAGCTAATTTATTAAAGCAAAATACCCCAGAAGCTACTGCGCGTGAAAAACAAATTTATACTATTGAAAAAGAAGTATTTGACATTCACTTAACTGGAGCGAGGATGGATATTTTTAGAAATCCAGCTAAAATATTTGAAAGACTATTAGCGATCACCAAAGAAAGTCAAACAATGGGCGCCGATTTTCCACCCACTTCACAACAAAAATTAGTGTATCAGGAACTAAACACTCAATTAGAAAAACTTTCTAGAGCCTATTTAAAATTATAAAGCAAAAAAATACCCTTCTTAAACAGAAGGGTATTTTTTTATCTAAGAGTTTCATTTTTTTATTTATTCCACCAATAAGTAAACTTTAAAACTACGGCTCTATTTTTAACAAATACTGGACCGATATAATAGTTATCGGTATACACTATAAATAAATCAGAAACGGGTTTATAGCGCCATTGAAATCTAGTATTAAAGTTTATATTTTTTGTCTGCTCGTTATACTGGTAGAAGGCAGTAAAAAATAATTTATCTGTCATGGTGATATCTACTTTAGGGCCAATTAAGAAAAAATTATTATTGCCCCATGGTTGTGGTAGTTCAATATAATTATAGGTAGCGGATACATCGAAGTTGACATAGGGTTGAATACGATAACCAATATTACCAGTAATGCTTAATAATTTACCATCGGCATAATAACCTCCTTTACGCGCCGAGAGGTAATAAGTTAATTTATATTGAGGTGCTGAAATCCAATTAAAACCTACTGATGACCATTGGTGTTTGGTATTGGCAGCCAAGGTTTGCTTTCCAATTCTAGTGGGATCAAAGGGTGCTAATAATTCTACATATTCGTTTTGAATGACAGAGGCGATAGTGCTCTTGTCTCTAAATGTAATTAGATAATTAAATGATTTTGTGTTATCTGTTACATTAAAATTTGTATTATAATAATTTGTAGTGGTGAACTGAGGGCCATGGCTTAAGATAGAACCACTTTTAGGAAAAAACAAGCGTGTAATACTTGGCGTAAACTTGATATAATTATTTCTTGGGATATAGCCCACTTCTGCATTGTAATTATTGCCCACCACTTCGTGCTGCCAAGAGATAAGCCAGTTTCTACTACTATATTGTAAATTACCTGCGTTTAAAAAATCTTTTCCTGATGTATTAGGTGTAAAGGATTTGATTAAAATAGTTTTTCCTGACCAAATATTATTTTTTGGAGCAAGGTTAAATTCAAAACCAAAGTTTCTATTATACGGGTTGCCTATAGCGTTAGTATTAGTATTAGCGGAAGTGTTAGTGGGTTGTATTGGGTAATTAAAGGCAGTCTTGTCAATATAAAATAATTCAATATTAGATTTTTTAAATAATTTTCTTTGCAAGGCAACAACTGCAAAATTTTGTGCCAATAAATTTTTAGAATCGTCTGCACTGGTTTTCATATCCATAATACCAATGCGCCAGTTCTTATTCAGTCTGCCACTCATTCTAGCACCAAAATCAATATTGGTATTCAAACCAATTCTTCTAGAGAAAAATGGGCGTACATTTTCAAAGCCTAAATTAGAAAATAGATCTGCGTTTTCTAAAAAAAATTGCCTTCTCTCTGGGAAGAACAATTCAAAACGACTTAGATTGGTTACTTGTCTATCTACTTCTACTTGAGAGAAATCGGGGTTTACTGTTAAGTCTAAATTTAAAGAAGAAGACAAACTTATTTTTGCATCTATGCCGTAAGCGCTTCTATTCACAGAAGCCTGGTTAATTTTTGTACCATCATTTGTCGCAAATTCTTTTGAAACACTAGATCTAAAATAAGGAATGAGTGAAAAATTATTTTTTTGTACTGGAAGTGGCGCATCCCAAACTAGTGATCCAGTATAAGCTAAAGCAGCAGTGGGGAATTGTCTTGGTATAGGTGCCCAGCTAGACTTCTCTGTTGTTTTTAAATCGTTTCTACTAAAGTTCACCCCCCATTCTTGTACCCCTTGTTTATACCGAATGGATTTAAAGGGAATGGCTGCTTCCCAAACATATTTTGAACTGTCATTATAAATAGCCGAGGTCCATTTATTATCCCAGTTTAAATCCACGCTACCTCCATCAAACATAGTACCATCCCATTGAGCACCCACTGCACTGGTACCAAAGGTAAAACCATTGGTTAAATCACCATAGGTGTCCATGAACAAAATAAAATTATCGTTTTTGCCAAAGTTCCAATCTCTTTTCAAAGACTCTATCATATCCACGCCGTCTCCCACCTTGGTACAAATAGCAATAATGTATAAATTATTTTCATCGTAAGTCATTCTTACTTCGGTGGGGACATTAGAAACACTAGTGTCCATAGGTAGCACCATTGGAAATTTATCTACAGCCTGCGCCTTTAACCAGGACTGCTCATTCATTAGCCCATCTAACTTTATTGCATCTGTTGCTTTATGAATATAGTATTTAATGTTGGCATTCTTTTTTTGTGCCTCTGTTGTTTGAAATCCAAGTATGAATAATAGTAAAAAGGAAAGTCGAAATAGTTTCAATGTAAGCTGTTTTTTAGTTTGAATGGTTAAGGCCTGGCCTTATAATGGATTGCTAAATTTAAAGTTTTTAATTTATTAAAATGTAATATCTTTAATACCACTTATGTAAAACATTTTAAATTGTATACTATGTCAGTCAACAGAAGAAAATTTTTAACAGTATCGGCACTTACAGCCGGCGGTTTAGGTTTGAGCAGTTCTGTATTTGGAAGACAGCATGATGAAACTGAAAATGCATTAGACCTGCCCGAAGCTATTCGTAGCCTAAGTCCTCAAGTAGCTGGCATAGTGCCTATTTCAGTAGCGGAAAGAAAATCAAGAATTGCAAAAGCACAGGAATTGATGTCCCAAAATAAAATGGATGCTATATTTTTAGAGGGCACCCCTTCTTGTTTTTATTTTACAGGCATGCGTTGGGGCCTCAGCGAAAGAACCTTCGGAGTGGTTATTCCTGCAAAGGGAGCACTGGTTTATGTTTGCCCAAAATTTGAAGAAGATAGAGCTAGAGAATTAATACTACCTGCTTTTGGAGAAGAAGTTCGTTGTTGGGAAGAACACGAAAGCCCTTATGCAGTAATTGTAGGTATTGTAAAAGACAGAGGGGTTCAACATCATAGCATTGGAATGGAAGAAAGGGTAAGATTTTTTATTGCCAATGGCGTAAAAAAAGAAGCTGCTGGATTTGAAGTAGTAGATGCAACGCCTATAACTGCTGGATGCAGAATGATAAAATCACCTGCAGAAATTGCACTGATGCAAAAAGCAAGTGATATTACCATTGAAGCCTATAAAGCTGCTTTTGCAACCATTGTTCCAGGCATGTCACAAACATTATTAAGTAATAATATTTCAGCTGCCTTTAGAAAATTAGGTTTTAGTGGAGGTGCTTCTGTACAAGTAGGAAAATATTCAGCCCTACCTCATGGAAGTATAACTCCTCAAACAATTAAAGCAGGAGATGTGGTGATGATAGATGGAGGTACTAGTTGTGAAGGCTATGCTTCTGATATTACGAGAACCGTTGTGGCAGGTAAACCTACACAAAGACAAATTGATGTTTGGAACTTAGAAAAGCAAGCACAGGACGCCGCTTTTGCTGCTATAAAAATTGGAGCCCCTTGTGAACAAGTAGATGCTGCAGCAAGAGCAGTGATTGAAAAAGGAGGCTTTAGTACCAATTATAAATTACCAGGGCTACCACATAGAACTGGCCATGGTATTGGATTAGAGGGACATGAGTGGACTAATTTTGTGAAAGGAAATAAAACGCCTATGGCAGTAGGTATGTGTTTTAGTGATGAACCTACTATTTCTATTCCAGGAGAATTTGGTATTAGATTAGAAGACTGTCTTTATATAGCAGAAGACGGTCCAAAGTTTTTCTCGAAACAAAGTATTTCGATCGAAAAGCCTTTTGGATAATTTTTAATTTATTTTTTGTAAAATTATATTGACACTTGGTGTAGCAGGCCTTGAGGGACTTGCTTGCGCAGTGGTACCAGTTGCGGCAGTACTTATATTCTTTACACTAAAATATAGTTCTATATAATCGTTGTTGGCTAGGTCCACTAAATAATTACCAGTCAGTAAATTTTTAATATTACTTCCAGCAATATTAAAATTGGTATTGGTATTTACATAAGCCGATCCATTTCTTCTTATCCAAACACTTGCCTCATCTACCCCTACATCTGGTTTTATCATTTGAATAGCATAGGAAACTTTATATACGCCTGCATGCAGTACTGTAATTTTAGCGGGTTGTCCACTTGTATTGGGCTGTATAGAAATATTATTCAATAATCCATTATAGGAAAATTTAAGTGAAGTGGCAGTGGATACAGCGCTGGCAGCTTGTTTAGCGGTGTCGTAAAAACTGCCATAATCATACACCACGGACAAAGAAGCAATACTATTTATTCTATTAGAAAGGCTAATAGTGTCTTTGCCACTTAATTTTAAATTGATGCGGTTGCTTAAAGAAAGGGTATCTGCTTTTTTTAATTTATCATTAATAGCAGCTAAGGCTAAATTGCTTATAGGTTTACTAGAATCGGGGGTATTATTTATTTTATCAATATTGTATAAGACTTTTATATCTTTTAAATTATTAAGGCCTGTGCCTCCTTGCGATAGGCCAATGATTCCATTGATATTTTGTGCACCCACATTGTCTGCATAAAAAGAGTAGGGCACATAATTTATTTTTTGCATGCCCATATAAATAAAAGACAAATCGCCCACTGTATCAATTTCTATTTGTAAATATTTTTCTGCTATTGACCAGTTGATATTTTCAAATGGTCCCACTGCTACAATTTTATTAGTTTGATAAGCGCCTACCACAATAGTAAATAAGCCTAGTACACTAGTGGTAATGGGTGTAATTTCCTGGTATTCAATTTTGCTGGAAAGCGTATCGGCTTTAATGGATATTCTAATATTGACGGATTTATTGGGAAGTATATAGCCATTATTATCTCTAGCAATGCCTTGAAAGTTAATACCCTTATTGGTTTGAGTGGTTTGAGCGAATCCTTGATGGGTAATACTGCCTAGTAAATAGCAACTTAAAAAAATTAAAATTCGATACAATTTCATTCTAGACTTTAATAATTTTTAAAATTTTCACTTGCGTAAATTTATTAGCCACAATATAGTGGATGCTTATAAAGTAAATACCCGTATTTGCCGAAGCAAATGATATACGTTTTGAAAAGTCTAGACCCGAATAAGGGCCTTCTATTTTTTGTATTTTGTTTCCATCACTATCTACTATATTAATACGTATAATATCAATACCAGCTTGCTTACAAGAAAGTAGTAAATAATTAGATACAGGATTAGGCCCCCATTTTAATTTAAAATCAAAGGCCCCAGGCCTTATTAAATCTGGATTAAGCAGTAAAATAGGCTGTAAATATCCTATAGAAAAAACAATTTTATTTTTTGAACACCAATTTTGAATAGCAAAGGGTTCACCCAAACTCCAATCTAGCATCCAATTATAATTTACTTGATTTGTTGTTGAGGCAATATCCATTTTTCCTCCTGCAGTGTTTATAATAGAAGGATCTAAGACCTGAGCTTCCATAAAAAAGGGTAGCGATAAAAGACAGCAAATAAAATATATTTTTAACATTCAATTTTTAATAGCCTTTGATTGGAGGGCCTTCAAAAATATTTAAATAAAAAGGTAAAATCCTATTTTGCCTATTTGAAAATAAGCTCAATTTTTAGTGCAAATAAGCGTCATTCAAGCTTCCCATAATCTAAGGTTTATTAATAAGCAAAATATTGTAAATCAATGCTTTATATTTTATATTTCCCTTCACCCACCTTTTTTTGTAACTTAAATACAAATTATTATTATGAATAAAAATTTATTTTCAGTTAAAACATTTTTTGTACTCGCAATGGCATTATTATGTTCAATGCAAACGATGGCACAAAAAAAATATACCGAAAAAGATTTAGCTGCCTTAAAGCAAACCCTTATGCAGACTGTTGCAGGGAAGTCAAAGGAAGTACAAGTGATGGTAGATCAAATTTTTAGTTTTGCCGAATTAGGATTTCAAGAAGTTGAAACTTCTAAATACATCACATCGGTTTTGACAAAAAACGGATTCACTGTAGAAAATGGTATTTCAAATGTACCTACTGCTTGGATGGCCAAGTGGGGATCTGGTTCACCAGTGATTGCATTAGGAAGTGATGTGGATTGTATTCCTAAAGCCTCTCAAAAACCAGGCGTAGCTTACAAAGCACCGATTGTGGAAGGCGCACCTGGTCATGGCGAAGGACATAATTCTGGACAAGCCGTGATTATTTATGCAGCCATTGCAATGAAAGAATTAATGGAGCGTGAAAAATTATCAGGTACCATTTTAATTTGGCCTGGTATTGCCGAAGAATTAGTTGGTACAAAAGCATGGTATGTGCGTGATGGTTATTTTAAAGATGTGGACGCTTGTATTTTCACGCATGTGAGTGGTGATTTTAATTCCAGCTATGGTGATAATGGAGGCAATGGTTTAGTGAGTGTGCGTTTTGATTTTGAAGGAGAAGCCGCACATGCTGCTGGTCAACCATGGAGAGCGAAAAGCGCATTGGATGCAGTTGAATTAATGAATGTGGGATGGAATTTTAAAAGAGAACATCTTAAGCCAACCAATAGATCGCACTATGTGATTGTAGATGGAGGTGACCAACCCAATGTAGTTCCAAGTAAAGCAAGTGTATGGTATTATTTTAGAGAGCGTACCTATGAGGATATTAAAATGAATTATGAATCAGGTATCAAAATTGCAGAAGGCGCAGCAATGATGACAAATACCAAAGTGACACATCAAATGTTAGGCACTGCATGGCCTGGTCATTTTAATAAACCACTTGCAGAAGCGATGTATGCGAATATAAAAAAAGTAGGTATGCCTACTTGGGATGAAAAAGACATTGCATTGGCAAAAGGCGTACAAGCCTTGGTAGAAGCGCCAAAGAAAGACCAACAAGGCAATCCAATTGATGGATTAAAAAATACGATTGATACATTAAAGGGTTCAGTTGCATTTTCTTGGGGTGGAGGCTCGGATGATATTGCAGATATCTCATGGAACTTACCAACCATTGTATTAAGGTATCCAGCCAATATTCCTGGAACAAAAGGACATCATTGGGCAGATGCGATTGCAATGGCTACACCTATTGCACACAAGGGATCTTTAGTAGGGGCAGAAGCCACAGCCATGACTTTGTTAGATTTGTTTACTAAGCCTAGTTTAGTCGCAGATGCTAAAAAGTATTTTAAGGAAGTACAAACAAAAGAGGTGCAGTACATTCCTTTCATTACTAAAAATGATCCTCCTGCCATTCATTTGAATAAAGAAATACAAGGTGCCTATAGAAGCCAACTTGAAAAATTCTATTACGATCCAAGTAAGTTTGGAACTTATTTAGAGCAATTAGGCATTACTTACCCAACGGTTAAAAAACCTTAGGGCTAGTGATTGACTAAGCTTTCTTGGCAATTTTTTCAATAGCGTATACCAGCTTATCTAAATCTTGTAGGCGTGTATATACATGTGGCGTAATACGCACACAACTAATATTTTCCCATACAATACCTACGGTATGTATTTTATATTCATTGAATAAAGCATTGTCTAAAGCGCCCGGTGTCATGCCATCAATACTTACGCCGCAAATAGCACAAGCGTATTCATCTTTTAAAGAAGTATTAATTTTTACTTTAGGAATATTTTGAACGCGCGTGGCCCAATAATTTTTTAAATAACGAATACGCTCTTCCTTTCTTTTGCTACCAATGGCGGTGTGAAAGTTAATAGCTTCTCCAATACCTTGTTCAATAGGAAAGCTTCTAGTACCAAGGGTTTCAAACTTTCTAATATCGGGTCCTTTCGGGTTGTCGTTACAAACCAGTGGCCAAATTTTTTCAATCTTTTCTTTTTTAATCCATAACATACCAGATCCAATTGGGGCCGATAAAAATTTATGTAAAGAAGCGCCGAAATAATCACAACCTAAATCGGGAATAGCAAAATCCATCAAACCAAAACTATGCGCTCCATCTACAATGGTTTCAATATTATGTTTTTTCGCCAACGCGCATAATTTTTTTACAGGCATAATTTGTCCTACCCAATTCACCACATGCGTAATATGAAATATTTTGGTTTTAGGGGTAATGGCTTTTTCAAAAGCAGCTTACAATTTCTTCATCATTTTCAATGGGGTACTTAAAATTAAGTTGTGTATATACAATGCCTTCTCTAGAAGCTCTCTGTCTCCAAGCGTTAATCATATTGGGATAGTCTTGCTTTGTGCCAATGACTTCATCGCCTGCTTTTAAATTCAATCCGAAAATAACGGTATTCAATGCCTCCGTTGAATTTCTATTAATCGCAATTTCTTCTGGATCGCATCCTGCTAGTTGTGCTAGTTTATATCTTAGCGGTTCTCTTCCTTGATCTAGTATGCGCCACATAAAAAAGGAAGGACCTTCGTTGGTCATTTTATTAAAACCTTCAACCGCTTCTTGCACGATTTTTGGGCTTGGACTTACACCCCCATTGTTTAAATTAATAAGAGAGGGACTTACTGTATAACCTTGTTGAATCACCGACCAATAGTCTTCATCCATGGCTATCTGCTTAGGACTGAGCATTTTCTTTTTCAAATTCACATGTGCAAATTCAGCAGCATGCGCCTGATTAAATAAACTATTTGCTGAAAAGGCACCAGCCATTAAGCCTAGGTGTTGTATAAAATTGCGTCTATTTGCCATAGGTATATATTGAATAACTAAGTTAACTAAATAATGGTATATTTAAAGTATAAAATTTTATCATATGAAAAGGCATATTTATACTTATTGCTTCACAGTCATCCTACTTATTGCAAGTTTTAATGTAATTGCTCAAACCAAGGTAGACAAACGCTTTGTAGGCATTGAAGCTGAAATAAATAAGATATTAAAAGATCACCACGCTGCAGGGGTGGCAGTGGCCGTAGTAGAAAAAAATAAAGTCATTTATGCCAAAGGATTTGGTTATCGTGATGTAGAAAATAAATTACCTGTAACTGCCAATACACAATTTGCAATAGGTTCTTGTACCAAGGCCTTCACTGCTTCTGTATTAGGTATTTTACAAAAAGAAAAATCTATTGATTTTGATAAACCTGTTAGTACTTACTTGCCCGATTTAAAATTTTATACAAGTGATTTAACTAATCATATTACGCTTCGTGATATGATGAGTCATCGTACAGGACTTCCTAGACATGATTTATCTTGGTATATTTCCCCTGATACTAGAGAAAATATAGTAAAGCGTATTCAATACCTGGAGCCATCTGCTGCACTTAGACAAACCTGGCAGTATAATAATTTTATGTACTTATTACAAGGCGCGGTGGGTGAAAAATTAACAGGAAAATCTTGGGAGTCAAATGTTGAATCAAAAATATTTTCAAGAATAGGTATGACAAATTCCAATTTCTCTGTAAAAGATTTAGCCAACTATAAAGAACCTGCTTTAGGATATAATGTCATTAAGGATTCTTTGATACATAAAATGCCTTATATAGATATAGCAGGAATGGGCCCTGCAGGAAGTATTAATAGCACCGTGATGGATATGTCTCAGTGGTTAAAAGTTTGGATCAATGGAGGTAAATTAGATACGGTGGAAATTATTCCAGCATCTTATATTGCTGATGCCATCAGTTCTCAAATGATTATGGGAGCTGGTACACCTACAACTGAAAAGCCAGATATTCAATTTAGTACTTATGGTTTTGCTTGGATGATGGCATCTTATAAGGGACATTATAGAGTAGAGCATGGAGGAAATATTGATGGCTTTAGTGCAAGTACTAGTTTTTTCCCCTCAGATAGTATTGGTATTGTGGTATTAGTCAATCAAAATGGATCTAGTGTTCCTTCTATTGTAAGAAACACCATTACAGATAGAGTTCTAGGACTTAAATATTTTGATTGGAACGCTGATATGTTAAAAGCAAAAGCCAAGGCAAAAGAAAAAGCGAAAGACGCAGAGAAAGCAACTACCAGCAATCAAGTAAAAGACACTAAGCCTTCACACGCATTAAGTGATTATGTTGGTGTGTATAGTAATGATGCTTATGGAAGATTTGAAATTATTCAAAAAGAAGATTCTTTGTTTACAAAATTACCCAATCGTAAATGGTGGATGGAGCAATTCCACTATGATATATTCAGACCTTATGATACAGAGGAAGGCATTGATACAGCTAATAAAAGCCCTTTTCGTTTTCAATTTAACACAGGTCTAAAAGGAGATATAGAATCGGCCTCTGTCTTTAATTTTGAACCTTCGATACCTGCCCCTATTAAATTCAAAAGAACCAATGCTGCAAAGGATTTGAAGGTAGATGATCTTAAAAAATATGTAAGTAGTTTTTCTTTAGCAGGGGCGGATGTCAAAACTTATTTAAAAGAAAATGTTTTATATGTATCGGTACCAGGTCAACCTGAATATGAATTGGTACCTGTGGGTAATCACAAATTTGATTTCAAAAAAGTAGCAGGTTATACGGTTAATTTTGAACTGAATGAGAAAGGGGAACTATTATCGTTAACCTTTGTACAACCCAATGGTAATTTTAAGGCTGCTAAAAAATAAAAAAAGGCCCTCCCAAATCGGAGGACCTTTTTTGTAAATAGCTATATTATTTAAAAACTAAAATTATGGTAGCTTAGTTTAAATTTTAGGAAGGTTGTATCCGTTATGATAAGCCTTTGTAAAATATTCTTTATTGATTGCATCATCGGTAAATAAATTTTTACTTTCATCCCAATTCACTTTTTGTCCTGAACGATAAGCAATATTGCCCATCTGTGCAATGGTGGCAATATGCGCTCCTTCTTCAATAGGGCAATGTAAACTGCCTGGTGTATTATTTCTAATGGCATTGGTAAAATTTAACCAATGCAAGTTCACACCATTGTCTTCACTTTTATGAAGTGCAATAGCTACTTTATTTTTTGCTTGTCTTTCTTCAATTACTTCCCAACCACTTCTATCTAAAATAAGGGTTCCGTTATTTCCAATAAAAGCAATACCATGATCACGACCATAAGAACCATTATCAATACCCATGGCAGAGTCCCATACTAAATTGAAATTATCAAATTCGTAAAGCGTAGTTAAAGTATCGGGTGTTTCTTCAGCCAATTCTGGATAAGCAAATTTTCCTCCTAAGGCACTTACACTTTTTGGATTGCCTGCCTTCATACCTTGAATCCCATAATCTAATAAATGCACACCCCAATCGGTCATAAGTCCTCCAGCATAATCCCAGAACCATCTAAAATGAAAATGGAATCTACTTGCATTAAAATCACGCATGGGTGCGGGTCCTATCCAAGTTTTATAATCCACTCCTGCAGGCACGGCACTATTAGGCACCACAGGTTGAGGGCGCATCCAACCTTGATAACACCAAACCTTAGTAGTACGAATATTACCTAGTTGTCCTGAATGCACCATATCTAATGCATCTCTAAAATGTTTTTGACTTCTTTGCCATTGTCCTACTTGCACGATTCGGTTGTATCTGTTTTTAGCAGCAATCATGGTCTTACATTCTCCAATAGAATTACCTGCTGGTTTTTCTACATAAACATGTTTACCTGCAGCACATGCATCAATCATTTGTAGTGCATGCCAATGATCGGGTGTACCTACAATGACAATATCAATATCTTTTCTTTCCAACATTTTTCTGTAATCACTATAGGTATCTATTTTTTGAACGCCCGGTTGCTTAATTAATAATTCAGCCTTTCTTTTATTTAAAACCGATTCATCAATATCACATAAGGCCACTACTTCTACATTTTTTACAGAAAGAGCACCAAGTGTATTGGCCCATCCCATTCCATTCACACCAATGGTGGCTACTCTTAAAGTATCGGTATTAAAAATACGGCTGCTAGCAAATAAATTCGAACTCATCAAGGCTCCAGAAGTCATTGCAGCATTTTTTAAAAAAATACGTCGGCTGTTCATATGCAAATCGTTTAAAGTTTAAAAAATAAGGGCTATGTTAAATATAATTATTTTTTCATCTATACTTATATATTATAGCATTTAAAATAGCCATTGTATACACTCAATAATATAAAAGTCTATAAAAATAGTAGACTTAAATAAATTTTATGTATATTTGCCCATAGTCATGTGGCCGAGTGGCGAGGCAAGGGTCAGCAAAACCCTCTACGATGGTTCGAGCCCATCTATGACGACTTCCTGGTTTTATAGTAAGCAATCGTTAAATCCGGGCGGTGTCTCTACACTGCCCTTTTTTTATTAAATTTAACCAATACAATTCCAATTAAAAAGTTTTAAAAATTAAAATAATAAAATGAGAAAAATGATACGTCTAGCAGTATTAAGCCTTGTATTCAATACGATGCTATTGTTTTTTGCCACCGCGCAAAATACAGGTCTTAGAAATATTGGACCCAACGATATTTATAGAATGTCTACTATTTCCAATCCAAAAATTTCTCCAGAAGGCAATTGGGTTTTGTACAGTGTATCTAAAATTGATTCTGCCAAGGATAAATTTTCAAGCAAACTTTATATGGTAACTGCGGATGGTAAAGAAACGGTTACACTTACTGAACAAACCAAGGGTGCTTCTAATTATAATTGGAGTCCTGATGGTAAATACATTTCTTTTCTAGCAGCTGGTAAAGAAGAGGAAGAAGGCAGCCAATTATATTTAATGGACAGAAGAGGAGGAGAGCCCATTCAAGTATCGCATATTAAAGGAGAATTAGAAGCCTATCATTGGTTTAAAGATGGCAAGCATTTAATTTTTACGATTAAAGATTTTAATTATGCAGACACTGCCAAATCTAAAAATAGAAAACCTTACGAGATAGATAGGTACCGCTTTAAGGCCGACTATGAAGGTTATTTAGATAATAGAAAAACACATTTATATAGTTTTGAACTAGCCACCAAAAAATTAGACACGCTAACTAGAGGTAATTATAATGAGTCTGATGTGAATATTAGTAGCGATGGTAAAATGATTGCCTATGCAAGTAATGTAACTGCAAGCCCCGATCAAAATGACAATACTAGTATTTTTGTATTAGCGCTAGGTGCTGCGCAAAATCCTATTAAGCTTACTACTTATAAAGGAACGAACCGCTCTCCTATATTTAGTCCCGATAATTTGTCCATTGCTTATTTACAAGCAAGTTCTGAAGATGCTTATGATATGTATGACTTGCAACAATTAGCTATAATAGATTTAAAAACAAAGGTTATTAAGTTACTCACTAAAAATTATGATCGCTCCATTGCTAATATAGTATGGACCAATGATAGTAAGTCCATTTATGCCTTGGTAGAAGATGATAGAGCGCAAAATATTATGCAAATAAATGCTAGTAGTGGTGAAGTCAAGGCCTTTACTAATGAAATGGCCGTGTATAGCGGCTTGGATTTAAATGCAAATGGAACTATGGTAGCTTTATTTAGTAATACAGCCACCCCCAATGAAATTTATATTGCGAGTAACAATAATAGTTTTCAAAAAATTACCTCTTTGCAAGATGCATTTTTAGCACCTCTAAAAAAAGTTGTGGTGAGGGGTATTTCAGCCATAGCTTCTGATAAAAATAAAGTGAATGGCATTCTATATTTACCCGATTCTAATGCAAAAAAACTACCCCTTATATTATTTATTCATGGAGGTCCTGTGGCACAGGATGAATATTCATTTGATATGACACGTCAAATTTATGCAGCAGCAGGTTATGCAGTGGCTGCTGTGAATTATAGAGGAAGTAGCGGACGCGGTGCGAATTATACTAAAACTATTTATGCCGACTGGGGCAATAAAGAAGTGAAAGATATTATTGGTATCACCAATGAGTTAATTAAACAAGGTATTGCCGATTCTAGTAAATTAGCCATTGCAGGCTGGAGCTATGGAGGTATTTTAACCAATTATACCATTGCTACCGATACAAGGTTTAAAGCAGCGGTGAGTGGGGCGGGTAGTTCTTTAATGCTTTCTTTTTACGGAACCGATCAATACATTACACAGTACGAACCTGAATTAGGCAAGCCTTGGAATAATTTACAAAAGTGGCTAGACGTTTCTTATCCCTTCTTTAAAGTAAAAGAAATAAAAACACCAACATTATTTATGGCAAGTCAGGCTGATTTCAATGTACCTGTAGTAGGCGCCGAACAAATGTATCAAGCCTTTAAGTCGGAAGGTATTCCTACGCAGTTAATTATTTATCCCAATCAAAATCATGGCATACGCGTTCCATCTTATTTAGTGCATAGATATAATAGTCATCTGAACTGGTTTAAAACTTATCTCAAATAAGAAATGAATAGTAATGGCTATTAATTTAGTGTAAATTGTAAGTATGAAAACAATTCGTTGGGGTATGATTGGTTGCGGCTCTGTTACTGAAGTGAAAAGCGGACCTGCTTTTAATAAAGCACCTCATTCGAAATTAATAGCCGTGATGCGCAGAGATGCAGAAAAACTAAAGCAGTATGCTGAAAGGCATCAGGTCCCCTATTTTTTTACCGATGCGAATGAACTCATAAATCATCCAGAAGTAGATGCAATTTATATAGCCACACCTCCAAAATTTCATGAAGCCTATGCGATAGCGGCTATGCAGGCAGGCAAACCAGTATATGTTGAAAAGCCCATGGGGCTTGATGTTGCAGCTTGTGAGCGTATGAACGCTTATTCAAAAAAATCGGGTATTGCTTTAGTGATTGCACATTATAGAAGAGCGCTTCCTTTATTTGTTGAAGTAAAACGTTTGGTAGACACTAAAACAATTGGAGATATAACTTCAGTTCGAATTGAAATGTTAAAATATGATAGCGGCCTTTTAGACCCTGTTGAAAATTGGAGAATAGATCCAAGTTTATCAGGAGGTGGTTATTTTTATGATTTAGCTCCACACCAATTAGACCTTGTATTTTATTTTTTCGGCAAAGCAAAATCCTATAAAGGGATGGCCTTTAATAAAGCCAACTTATATAAAGCAGAAGATACTGTGACGGGCGAAATAGAATTAGAGAACGGTATTTTATTTAAAGGCAATTGGTGTTTCTGTGTTGACAAAGGAGAAGAGACAGATGTTTTTGAAATTACAGGCACGAAAGGAAAAATTTCATTTCCTGTTTTTGGACATACTATTACAGTAACCATTGGAGATAAAGAAGAGCAAATACATTTTGACCCCCCAAAACATAATCAACAAAATTTTATTGAAAAAATAGTGGCTTATTTTAATGGAGTAGGCGAAAACCCTTGCTCCCCTGAAGATGCACTGCAGTCCATGCGCGTGATGGAAGCCTTTGTTTATGGGAATAATACATAGTTCCTAAAAAAAATTAATATAAAATTTATGACAAGATATTGTTTAGCACTAGATTTAAAAGACGACCCAACCTTAATAGCTGCTTACGAAGAGTATCATGCTTCTGTTTGGCCAGAAATTATTGCTTCTATTAAAGAGGCAGGCATAAAAGCCTTAGAAATTTATAGAGTAGCCAATAGATTATTTATGATTATTGAAGCCGGCGATGATTTTAGCTTTGAAAAAAAAGCAGCCATGGATGCTAAAAATGAAATGGTGATTCAATGGGAAAAATTAATGTGGGAATACCAGCAAGCCTTGCCCACTGCTGGGCCCGGAGAGAAATGGGTGCTTATGAAAAAAATATTTACTTTATCAAATTAGAAAAGCAAAACTGTTCTATCAAAATAATGATGGCCATTGCTAGAACAAAAAAACCAAATCCTTTTTTAAGCTTAGCCCCCTCCATTTTTTTATTTAAGTAATTACCGGTTATAATACCTAGGGTTGCAAGTAGAATAATTTTAGATAAAAAGCTCCAGTCGACAGATGTATGCAATAAGTCTCCGGTAAAACCCACCAATGATTTTATACTTATAATAACTAAGGAAGTAGCAATGGCTTTTTTCATAGGAAGCTTTGCTAGTATTACCAGCGCTGGTATAATTAAAAACCCCCCACCCGCACCTACAATGCCCGTTAGTAAACCTTCCGCTAAACCTACAAGCATGAGCGAGAAACCATAAACAGGTAAAATGCCCTCTTCTTCTTTTTTATTTTTTCCTAATATCATAGATAGGGCAGCAATTAACATAAGTGTTGCAAAGAACAACATAATAAAATGGCCTTTAGTTAAAACTAAATTAGCTCCCCAATTCATTTGCTCTGGTATAGCAGGTAGTATAAACTTTCTAGCTAAAAAAACACCTACTATAGAAGGAAGTCCAAAAACTAAAATGGTTTTAAAGTCAACCAATTTTTGTTTTAACCTTGAAATAACACCAGCAATACTACTTAACCCTACAATGGCTAAAGAATAGGTGGTGGCTAGTAAAGGAGATACTTGGAAAAAGTAGACTAACAATGGCACGGTTAATATAGAGCCCCCGCTACCAATAAGGCCTAATGAAATGCCTATAAGTATTGAAGCTAAGTAGCCAATAATCTCCATGTATTTAATTTTAAGTAAAACTCCTAAAAAGGATTTACAATTTAGGTACCTTTTGTCACTTAACTGGAATTAATATTTTTCAAACTAAAAGTGATTTTTATCACCGTATTATCTAATTTTATGAAGGAACTTTGGGTTCAAATTAAAAAGCATATTTATGAAGATTGAACAAATATATACAGGCTGTTTAGCACAAGGTGCCTATTATATAATGAGTGAAGGTGAAGTGGCCATTATTGATCCACTAAGAGAAGTAGAGCCTTATATTCAAAAAGCAGGCTTAGACAAAGCCAAAATCAAATATGTATTAGAGACCCACTTTCATGCCGACTTTGTTTCAGGGCATTTAGACCTTGCAAAAAAAACGGGCGCTACTATAGTGTATGGCCCTAGCGCTGCTCCTTCATTTGATTTTCATAGTGCTAAGGATGGTGAAGAAATTAAATTAGGGAAACTTACTATTAAGGTTTTACATACACCAGGTCATACCATGGAAAGTACATGTTATTTATTAATGAATGAAGCCGGTAAGCAAGTAGCTTTATTTAGTGGCGATACTTTATTCATTGGAGATGTGGGCCGTCCCGATTTAGCACAAAAAGTAAAAGCCGATTTAACACAAGAAATTTTAGCGGGTTATTTATATGATTCTTTAAGAAATAAAATAATGACTTTGCCTGATGATATAGTTGTTTATCCTGCACATGGTGCGGGTAGCGCTTGTGGTAAAAAAATGAGTAAAGAAACACAGGATACCTTGGGCCATCAAAAGCAAACGAATTATGCATTAGCGGCTGAGATGACTAAGGAAGAATTTATTATAGCTGTGCTAGATGGTTTAGTAGCGCCCCCTGCTTATTTTCCATTGAATGTAATGATGAATATTCAAGGCTATGATAGTATTGATAAAGTACTTGAGAGAGGACAGCATGCAATGAGTCCTGCTGCCTTTGAAACAGCGGCTAATGAAACAGGTGCTCTTATATTAGATACAAGAGACCCTCAAACATTTGCAAAAGGTTTTATTCCTAATTCAATTAATATTGGCATTGATGGAAGTTTTGCTCCTTGGGTAGGTGCCATGATTCCCGATATCAAACAAGAAATTTTATTAGTGGCAGATAAAGGAAGAGAGGCAGAAGTGATTACCAGACTAGCGCGTGTGGGGTATGATTATACCATTGGATTTTTAGAAGGCGGTTTTGAAACTTGGGAAAAAGCGGGCAAAGAAATAGATCATATTATTTCTTTGGATGCAGCAGCATTGGCTACCTTAAAAGAAAAAGACAGTAGTATAAAAATTTTAGATGTGCGTAAAGAATCTGAATATAGTAGTGAACATATTGTAGGTGTACAAAATGCGCCCTTGGATTTTATCAATGATAGCATGGCAGCTATTGATAAAAATCAAACTTATTATGTGCATTGCCAAGGTGGGTATAGGTCTATGATTTTTATTTCTATTTTAAAAGCGCGTGGCTTTGAACATTTAATTGATATTAAAGGAGGGTATAAAGAACTTAAAGAATCGGGCAAGTTTAAAACCACAGACTACTCTATCCCTAAAACCCTTCTTTTATAAGTTTTTCATTCATACCAAAACTTTCCTCTTTACTAATAATTAAGGCTGCACTGCGTTTTACAAGGGTTTTTTCTTAATTTAAAGGATCATTGAGTCCATTAAATTAACAGCTATGCAATATCATTTTCAAAAGCCTTCCTTCTTTTTTTCATTTGTTTTTATTGTTTGCTTAATGGTTTCTTATAGCACCACGCTGCAAGCGCAAGAAAAAAATACATTACAATTAAAAGGCTTACAAGAAAAAGTAGAAATACTAAGAGACCAGTGGGGAGTAAATCATATTTATGCGCAATAATGAACATGATTTATTTTTTACACAAGGTTACTGCGCAGCAAAAGATAGATTATTTCAATTTGAAATTTGGCGAAGACAAGCCACAGGCACTGTTGCTGAAATTTTAGGAGCCAGAGAATTAAAAAGAGATATAGGTACCCGTTTATTTAAATTTAGAGGGGATTTAAAAAAAGAATTACAACATTACCATCCGCATGGACAAGCCATTATTCAAGCCTATGTAGATGGCGTGAACGCTTATATAACAGAGGTGAATGCTAAGCCAGCCCATGCTTCCTATTGAATTTAAAATTTTAAAGATTCGTCCTGCAAAATGGACAGCTGAAATTGTTATTTCAAGACATCAAGGCTTGCTTGGAAATATTACACAGGAATTAAATATTGGAAGAGCGGTGTCAACAGTGGGAGAGAAAAAAGTAAAAGAATTAATTTGGTTTCATCCTAAAGACCCTAACCTACAATTAGACACGGCTATTAGAGGTGATTTATTGAAAGCAGATATTTTAGCTTTATACAATGCGTACAGAAAAGAAGTAGAATTTACAAAATCGGATATAGCAGAACAGGATGAAGATGATGTATCGGCTTTGGATATTTTAAATAAAAGAAAAGAACTTGCCAATTTTTTACCCGAAGTCAAGAAATGGAGGGAAGTAATAATTGGATTATTAGTGGTCGCAAAACGGCTAGTGGTTTTCCTATGCTTAGCCAACGACCCACACCGAAAAGTTGCAGTGCCTTCACTTGCGTTATATAGTGCATTTGGTAGCACCAGGTTGGAATGTTAGTGGGTGGCAGGAGAGCCTGAGATACCGGGGGTTTCCATAGGGCATAATGAATTTGGTGCCTGGGGTTTAACTATTTATGAAACCGATGGAGAAGACTTATATGTATACAATATTAACCCGCTTACATAAAGATGAATATTGGTATAAAGGACAGTGGTTGAAAATGAAAACTATTACAGAACCAATATAAAAATAAAAAACGCAGCTAGTCAAACAGTAGCAATTAAATTATACTGTGCATGGTCCAGTTACTTTTATTGATTCTGTAAACAATAAAGCCTATGCAATAAAATGTGCATGGATGGAAGCTAGGCGGCGCTCCCTATTTAGCTTCCTTAAGAATTGATCAAGCAAATAGTTGGGAAAGTTTTAGAGAAGCTTGTGCGTATAGTCATATACCTGGAGAGAATATGATATGGGCTGATAAAAAAGGAAATATAGGTTGGCAGGCAGTGGGTATTATTCCTATTCGAAAAAATTTCAGTGGTTATGTTCCAATACCGGGTGATGGTAGATATGAATGGTCGGGTTATTTACCTATTAAAGAACGACCCCAGTTTACTAAATCCTAGTAAAGATTTTTTTGCAACAGCGAATCAGCATGTGACGCCAGATACCTATGAACATTGGGATGCAGTAGGGTATACTTGGTCTGATCCTTACAGAGGAGATAGAATTAATAAAGTATTAACGGAAAAAAATAATATTAGTATGGAGGACATG
Organism: Chitinophagales bacterium; assembly: GCA_964203405.1. Lineage (GTDB taxonomy): Bacteria > Bacteroidota > Bacteroidia > Chitinophagales > Chitinophagaceae > Sediminibacterium. Next base: position 1,216,393 of record CAXNLL010000001.1, on the reverse strand, counting down.
GGGAAATTACAAACCGATTATTTTTCTATACCAGCAAGCAATATTGTACCCCTACTTGAAAAAATAAAATTCGAAGATTCTTTTGTAAATATTGCGAAACAAAATTTAATGAATTGGAATTTTGTGTTAGATAAAAATAGTATTGCTGCAGGAATTTATGTAGGCCTTGAAAAACAATTAGCTATTGCAGCACAAAAATATTTTGTACCCGATGAAATTAAACCATGGATTAATTTGCAATTAAAAAAAGTAATAGAGCGTTTAGAAAATCCTTTAAATTATTTCGGAGTGGATGAAGTAGTTGCAAAAAATAATAGAGACGCATTTATAAAAAAAGCATTTGAAGGGGCCATTCAAAGTTTAAAAAATAAATTAGGTAATGATATGAATGCTTGGAACTATGGTCAAGAAAAGTACAAGCATATTTATTTCGAACATCCCTTAGCCAATTTGGTAAGTCCCGCCTTAAAAGCCAAATTAAACATAGGTCCGCTTCCAAGAGGGGGTAATGGTCAAACACCCGGATCAACTGGGGGTGCCGATAATCAAGTAAGTGGGGCTAGTTTTCGAATTTTGATGGATACACGAGACTGGGATAAAACATTGATTATCAATACTCCAGGGCAATCTGGAGATATCAATAGCCCTTTTTACTGCAATCTTTTTTCCACCTGGGCCAATGACAGCTATTTCCCTTCTTATTATTCAAGGGCATTAATTGAGAAAACGACGGTAGAAAAATGGGTAATTAAACCTGAAAAAACAGCTCTAAAATAGTCTAGAAAATCATTCTTCGTATTTCTGCATATATAATTGGTAATCAATATTATATATCTATTTTTTAATTTAATATTGCCTAAATGTTAATTTTTTTTAGAATAAAATTTAACACTTTGTTAATATATTCCTAATATTCTTTAATTTCATTTTCTAAATTTCAAATATGAAAAAACTTATGTTGATGTTGACTCTAGGTTTATTGACGATGACAAGTGCCTTTGCACAAACACGTCAGTTAACTGGTAGAGTAACAGACCTAAAAGGCGTCGCTGTTGCGAATGCATCAGTAGTTGTAAAAGGCACAACAATTGGTGCTAATACAATTGAAGACGGTTCTTTTAAAATAGCAGTTCCAGCAACAGCTAAAACACTTGTAGTAAAATCAATTAACTACAGTGATGCTGAAGTTTCTATTGGAACAAAAACAAATTTTACGATTCAGTTAGAGTCTTCTTCACAACAATTAGAAGAAGTAGTAGTAGTAGGTTATGGTACACAAAGAAGATCCAATGTGACCGCCTCTATCGCTAAAGTGGATATGACAAAAATTGAAAACAGACCTTTTGCATCTTTAGATCAAATGTTGCAAGGAGCTGCTCCTGGTTTACAGGCAACTTCTTCAACTGGTCAACCAGGTGCGGTGACTCCTATTCGTATTAGAGGGGTTGGTTCATTCTCTTACGGTGGTGCGCGTCCTTTATATATTGTGGACGGTGCTCAAATTAATGACGGTGACGTTTCTAACGGTAACGGCGGTGGTTTCAGCGTTAATCCAAGTACAAACGTATTAGCTTCTTTTAACTCAGATGATATTGAAAGTATAAACATCTTAAAAGATGCTGCTGCCACTTCAATCTATGGTTCAAGAGGTGCGAATGGGGTTATTGTAATTACTACAAAAAGTGGTAGAGTAGGTAAAACACAATTCAGATTTGATACGGAAGTAGGTCAGAACACACCTATTCTACCTCCTGCTCAAGGTTACCCTGTCGATGTTAATGATTACTTCCAATTATTTCGAGAAGGTTTAACCAACGCGGGTATACCTGCTGCTACAGCTGCTACTACTTTAGCAAGTTATGGTTATGGTAATGGTGTGGGCATCGATTGGTTCAATTTAATTACTAAGCCAGGTGCGCAAAAACAATATAATATTTCTGCAAGTGGTGGTGATGCAAAAACTAAGTTTTTTGCATCTGCTGGTTACTTCTTCCAAGATGGAACTTCTTTGAAAGCCGATTTCCAAAGAGTTACTGGAAACCTTAAAGTAACACATAATGTAAATGATAAATTATCTTTGACCACTAAGGTTTCAGCAGGTAGTACTTTACAAAATTCAATATTAGCTTCTGATGGTCCAGGCGGATCTGGTTTATATTTTGGTAACCCTGCTTACGTATCATACGTATTAAGACCTACTCAAAATCCTTATAACCCAGATGGTAGTTTAAATATTAGCCCAAACAACTTAGGCTTCCCGGGTCACTATAACCCATTATATATTGCTCAAAACGATAAAAGATGGTTAAAAGGATTGAACGCTATTGCGAATCAAAATGTAGAATATAAAATCTTACCAGGTTTAAAATACTCTACTACTATTAACATGCAGTATACTTTGAACGAAGAGTATCAATTTAATAATCCATTCCATGGCGATAACTCAGGTGCATCTGGAGAAGGTATTTCTATTGTTACAAGAGCTTTCTTAACAGATTTGATTAATCAATTAGATTATCATTATGATTTTGATAAATCAAAACGTTTTTATGCCGACTTTAAATTAGGACAAGAAGCTATTAAGAGTGCAACTTACAGACAAATTGGTGATGTAACTGGTTTCCCTCCTAGAACAGATTTATACTATTCTACAAACGCAGCTACTTCTACTAATGGCAAGGCAGTAGGTTCTGATTATACTTTCCAAGGTTACTTTACTAATGCTACCGTTAGTTTATTAGATAAGTATACTTTGTACGGAAGTTTCCGTCGTGATGGTTCTTCAAGATTTGGTGTAAACAACCCTTGGGGTAATTTCTGGTCAGTGGGTACTTCTTGGAATGTATTGGCTGAACCATTTATGAAAAACAATACTGTTATTTCTGCATTCAAAATTCATGCGAGTTATGGTACCAATGGTAATGCCGAAATTGGTAACTACACATGGAGACCTTCTTACGCTTTTGGGTTTAACTACAATGGTGTAGCAGGTGGTACTTTCAATAACATTGGTAATGAGAGTTTAACTTGGGAGAAAAACAATCAAGCAGATATTGGAACGAATATCAGCTTCTATGATAATAGAATTAACTTAAACGTGGACATTTATAAGCGTAATACAGAAGGTGCTTTGTTAAACCAAAACCTATCTCGTACAACTGGTTTCTCTGGTTATATTAATAACGTAGGTAGTATGCAAAACTCTGGTCTAGAGATTAGCGTAAACTTAGTACCTATTAAAGTAAAAGACTTCTCTTGGGAAATCAATGCAAGTTATACTGCTAACAAAAACAAAGTTACCAGCCTACCTTCAGGTGATCAGTTAAACGGTGCTTATTTATTAAGAGTGGGTCAACCTTTCTATAGCTTCTATACAAGAGGTTATGCTGGGGTGAATATTAACAATGGAGAACCAATGTGGTATACAGACAGCACTAAAAGTGGTTCTACAAGTGTTAAAACAAAAGCGAATTTATATTTAGTAGGTAAGCAAGCCGATCCTAAATACTATGGTGGATTCGGTAATACATTTAACTATAAAAAACTATCATTCAATTTTGACTTCTACTATAATTTTGGTAACTACTTTAATGAGTCTGCTCAACAATATGCAATGGATGGTCAATATCCAACAAGAGGTAAATATGCCATTAGCTTAACAAGATGGCAAAAACCTGGGGACATAACAACCGTTCCAAAATGGATAAATGCTGATGGTAGAGGCGGCTCAACAGGGTCTGATCGTAGCTTATATAAAGGCGATTATGTTCGTTTAAGAAATATACAGTTGTCTTATAAATATGATAATAAAGCAGTCTTAGAAAAGTATCATATTAATGGTATAAACATTTATGCACGTGGAACGAATATATTTACTAAAACATATGCAGATATCATCTTAAGTGATCCAGAACAAGGCATTACAGGTAATAATGGACAACAAGTATTACCTTCTAAATCTGTCACTTTTGGATTAAGTGTAAACTTTTAATTAACAACAACTCTTTAATATTTTTTATATGAAAAATAATTTCAACAAAATCACTAAAATGTTCTTAGCAATTGGAACTATAGCAATGCTATTCGGTTGCTCTAAAACATTCTTAGATCAAAAGCCTTACAACTCTGTAGTTGTATCAGAGGCTATTAAAACGGAAGATGATATGAGTACAGCATTGACTGGCTTATACGCTTCTTTAAGAGCTACCGATTTTTATGGTAGAACTTTCGCTGTTAAAGGCGATTTAATGGCAGACAAATGTTTCTTGTCTTCTGCAAATTCAGGAAGATATCTTTCATTTAATTTATACAATTTTACTAAAACAGATGGTACTCCCTCTGCGGTTTGGTCAAATGGATACAACGCGATTAAGAATGCTAACTTTATTATCAATGCGGGTTTAGATCCAGCGTCTAATCCTAATATAAGTCAATTAATGTCTGAAGCGTATGCTATCAGAGGTTTGGTTTATTTTGATTTAGTAAGAAACTTTGGTTTGCCTTATACAACTGCTCCTTCAAGTGCAGGTGTGCCTATTGTAACTAAGTTTGAAGTGAATTCAAAACCTGCAAGAAATACAGTTGCTGAAGTATATACGCAAGTCATTGCCGATTTAACAAAGGCTATTTCTTTAGCGAAGTTCAACCAAGGTCAAACAATGAACTTTACATTGACTGCAAAATCTAGAGCTATAAACTCTTCATTTATGACTAAGTATGCTGCTGAAACAGTTTTAGCAAGAGTGTACCAACATAAAGGAGATTGGGCTAATGCGAAAGCTGCAGCTCTTGATGTTATCGCGAATAGCGGTTTCACTTTAGTGACTAGCTCTAACGTAATATCTTATTGGAAAGGTGCAGCACCATTAACTGGTAAAGTAGAAACTATGTTTGAAGTAACGAGTGATGCCAACAACCAAGTAGGTGATGGTACATTAGCCGTATTCTTAATTGGTAAGCCAGGTGGTGGAGCTTATGGAGATATGTTAGCTACCAAGGCTTTCTATGATACTTATACTAAAACCGATACAAGAAAAGGTTTAATTAGCCCTGAAGTAAGATCGGGTCAATTAGGTACAGCGCATTATGTTGCAAAATATCCAATTGATAACGTAAACTTAGATGATGTTAAAGTGGTTCGTTTTTCTGAAGCCTATTTAATTTTAGCAGAAGCTTATTATAACTTAGGTGATATTACAAATGCGAATGCAACTTTAAATAAGTTTGTAGTAAACAGAGACCCAAGCGCAGTGTATGCTAGCTCAGGTTCTCAAGTATTAACTGATATCTTAGACGAGCGTGCTAAAGAGTTTGCTTTTGAAGGGTACAGATTCTGGGACTTAACAAGAATGGGTTACACATTCGTGAAGCCTCAAGGTCAAGACGCATCTAATACTATTACTATTAAGATTACAGTAGCACCAGGTAATACAAACTTACTTTTCCCTATTCCTAACGATGAAATTTTAGTAAATCCTAACGTTACTCAAAACGCTGGTTATTAATATTTTCTAGTAGAATATTTAAAAAACCTCCATCGTTCATTCGGTGGAGGTTTTTTTATGTCCTCTCTTGAGTAATTCGTCAGATATGTTTTAATTCAGACCTGATCTAAGCCTTTTTTAAAAAAATAAGGTTAAATTAGTATGTACTTAAAAGTATTTATTGTTTAAAATTATTTCCTATGAAAAAAATATTTTTCTATTTTAGTCTGTTAGTCTTCTCCCATGCAGTACAAGCTCAAAATATAGCCGACTATCTAGCACCTGCTTTTCCATCTGATTTAGTGGCCAATCATAAGGGCGATGCAGTTGCCTGGGTGTTTAATGACAAAGGCAGTAGAAATATTTATTATGGAAATCCTGCTACTAATAATTTTAAAGCCATCACCGAATATAAAGGGGATAATGGTGTTGAGATAGGAAGTATTGTATTTGCACCTAATGACGATAAAATATATTTCGTAAGGGGTAATGGCAATAATTCAAAAGGAGAGCCTGCCAACCCTGCACAATTACAATATACTACAGAGCAAAATATTTATAGTGTAGATATTGCTTCTGGTACTATTAAAAAACTAGCCAAGGGTACTGGGCCCGTAATTAGTCCTGATGGAAAATTATTAGTTTATACCCAAGGGGGTAAGGCATGGAAATTAAATTTAACAGAAGAAACAGCTAATGTGCAACCTTTATTTTTGAGTAGAGGAAGTATAAGCAGTTTAGCATTTAATGCAAGTGGCCAACAAATTTTGTTTGTTTCTAATAGAGAAGAACATTCTTTTATTGGTGTCTATGATTTTGCAAGCAATCAAGTTTCTTTTATAGACGCATCTACCTATAATGATTCTGATCCAGTATGGAATAAAGAAGGAACGCATATTGCTTTTCTAAGAACGGTGAATATTAAATATGAAATTGGATTCACGCCAAGGCCTATAGCTGCTCAACCTTGGGAGATAAGACTTGCAGAAGTAGCTACCAATAAAACTTATACTTTATTTAAAGCCGACGAAGGTGCAGGCTCTAAATTTGTGGGAGATTTACCTGCAGGAGCCACACAATTAATTTGGACAAATAATAATTATATAGTTTTCCCTTGGGAAAAAACAGGATGGATGCATTTGTATAGCATTGAACCTAGTTCAAAAAAAATAAATCATTTAACACCGGGTATAGGAGAAGTAGAGAGTATGCGTTTGGGCAAGGATGGTAAAACTATTTATTATGTAACCAATATTAGTGATAGCAATAGAAGACATATTTGGTCGGTAGATCCTGCTACAAACAATGCTACTATTTTAACTAAAGGAAATAAAATTGAATACAATCCAGTACTCGTAAACAATGGCTTAGTGTATTTACAAGCAAGCGCTACCAAGCCTTCTTGGCCTGTGTTTCAGACAAATGGCAATGAACAAGCTTTAGTAGCTAATTTATTTCCTGCTAATTTCCCTACGAACTTAGTTAACCCTAAAACTATTTTAGTAAAAGCGACGGATGGCTTTAGCGCACCCGCTCAAATATTCTTGCCTGCTAATTATGACGCAAGTAAAAAATATCCAGCCCTAATTTTTTTACATGGTGGAAGTCGTAGACAAATGCTAGAAGGTTTTAATTATAGTTCTTATTATTCCAATGCGTATGCAGTGAATCAATATTTTGCCAGCCAGGGGTATATAGTGATGGCTTTGAATTATAGATCTGGTATCGGATATGGCTTAAAATTTAGAGAGGCTGCCAATTATGGTATGGCCGGTGGCTCAGAAGTAAATGATTTAATAGGCGCTGGTGAATATTTAAAAGCCAGATCCGATATAGATGCTAAGAAAATTGGACTATGGGGTGGTAGCTATGGTGGTTATTTAACAGCACATGGTTTATCTAAAAGATCTGATTTATTTTCAGCAGGGGTTGATATTCATGGGGTACACAATTGGAATGATGAAGAGCCTAATTTTGCTCCTTGGTATGATAGCTTGCGCTTTCCTGCTGCTGGCCAAGTAGCCTATAAGGCCTCTCCTGTATTTACTGCCAAGGGTTGGAAAAGTCCGGTATTATTTATACATGGAGATGATGATAGAAATGTTCCCTTTACTGAAACCATTCATATGATTCAACAATTAAGAAGACAAAAAGTAAGCGTGGAAGAAATAATTTTCCCCGATGAAATTCATGGCTTCTTGTTGTATAAGAGTTGGCTTCAAGTAGACGAAGCTACTTTTGAATTTATCAACAGAAAATTTAATAAATAAATATCAACAGACACAATTACAACCTTCCAATAAAATAAAGACTTTATAATATAACATAAATAGCATTATAAATAATAGCATGAAAAATATAAAAATGAACCGCATTATTATTTTACTAAGTTTTGTATGCAGTATACAACTAGTAAATCAAACAGCTCAAGCACAAACGCCTGTAAATTTTTCACCAGCCACTTACCAAGATACGGAAAGAAATAAACGAATTGCCACCACTTTTCCTATTGCGGAAGAGATGATTAAAAAATATGCAGACTTGCATCATTTTCCTGGTTATGCTTTTGGTATAGTAGTAGATGGTAATTTAGTTTTTAAAAGTAGCGGAGGATTTGCGAATTTGGAACAAAAGATTCCAGCGAGCTCTTCTTCTATGTTTAGAATAGCATCCATGTCTAAAAGTTTTACATCACTGGCCATACTGCAATTAAGAGACCAAGGTAAATTGCATTTAGATGATCCTGTTGAAATGTATATCCCTGCTATGAAAGGCCAAGGTTTAACCAAGGATGCACCTATTATTACCATTCGACATTTAATGAGTCATAGCGCGGGTTTCCCAGAAGATAACCCTTGGGGGGACAGACAATTAGCGGATACCGAAGCAGAGCTATTGAAATTAATTAAAGAAGGTATTTCTTTTTCCAATGCAGCGGGTTTAGAATATGAGTATTCTAATTTAGGATTTACCATGCTTGGATATATTATTCATAAAGTATCGGGCTTAACTTATGATGCTTATATAAAGAAAAATATTTTAGCGCCTATTGGCATGAATGAAACTACTTATGAATTTGCTAATGTGCCAGAAAAAACTTTAGCCAACGGATATAGATACATTAATAATAATTGGAGAAAAGAAACTTTATTACATGATGGAATTTATGGCTCCATGGGAGGCATGATCACCTCTATTGATATGTTTAGTAAGTATCTAGCTTTGCATGAAATGGCTTGGCCAGAAAGAAATGATGGGGAAACTTTTCCTGTAAAAAGAAGTAGTATTAGAGAAATGCATCAAGCTTCTAAATTTATTGCTTTAATGCCTAATTATACTTATCCAAGCGGCCGTAAATTAGCTGCTACTAGTAGTTATACTTATGGATTAACTTGGATGCATGACGCCTTAGGCAGAAACAGTGTGGGCCATAGTGGCGGCCTACCTGGCTTTGGTAGCAACTGGCGAATTATGCCTCAGTACGGTATTGGCGTTATTTTATTTGCCAATGTTACTTATGCACCCACTTCAGTTATTAATATTGCTGTATTAGATACCATTGTACAATTGGCAAAATTAAAACCAAGAGTCATAAGCGTTTCTCCTATTTTACAAAAAAGGAAACTACAATTAGTTTCCATGCTGCCTAATTTTTCCACCAATGCCTACATTTTTGCAGAGAATTTTTTTGAAGACTATCCCATTGAAACTTTGAAAAAAGAAGCGGCAGCCATATTAAAAGAAGCAGGAGAAATTATATCCGTGGGAGAAATGGTAGCAGAAAATCAAATGAGGGGTTATTGCATTATCCAATGTCAAGAAAAGAAAATAAAATTAGCTTTTACTTTAACACCTGAAAATCCAGGCCTCATACAGGAATATCATTTAGACATTCTAAGATAATTATGTTAATCAACTAGAAGTCGGCGTAATCTCGTGCGCTCATGAGTACAGTCTCATTTCTATTCACTAAATTTAAGTATTCAGGCGCTGCTGAAATCTTTTTCCATAGTGGAGCCTCTCCAAACGACTTCCAATGCGCATTGCGGTCTTCCATACTATTAAAGCTAGTCATGTAAATTAAATTAGGCATGCTGCTTCCTGCAATTACTTTTGAAAAAAAAATAGCATTAAAATTAAGCTGAGCAAATAAAGCAACTTCCCCGCCTTCATTAAACATATGTACTTTTTTTAAATGCATAGCTTCTGTAGGGCTTTCATAACTTCTATATTCATAAACACGACTACTAGATTTAGTAAGCGTCGATTTTGTTACATATTGAGGCTGAAACTTAAAGGCCCTAGTAATTATTTTTTCTATTCTAGTATAAGGCAGGCTAGCATCTGCAGTTTCTAAATGTATAATAGGAGCATTACCCATAGGATCCAAGGCTTCTATTTTTTGATCAAGTTCATCTAGTTTTTGAATATTTTTAAATGGTACCCATACATATAATTTTTTATCAGCAGCAGTATCGTTATTAAGTGGCGCAAATACACCTACTTTTTCAATTCCATTTTGATGCAAATAAGGCAAAAAAGTATTTTTTAAGAAGGCGTCTATGTTTTCAATTTGTTTTGTAGTTGTACAGTGGTATACTTGTATTAAGTAATAATCGCGTGCTGGCTCTTTTGCAAATGTGGAAATATTTTTTTCAATATTTGAACTAGTCATATTAGGCACAGTAGCGAAAATCATAAGACTCACGAATAGACAAGTAATACTTAGTAATAATTTTTTCATATATTTTTATTTGTAGGGCTATAGGTTTTATTAGCCTTTGTTCTGTTTGAATTGTATTGTAATCTTATTTCAAACTTCTTCAAAAATAGGCCTTTAGCTTCTTTTAATACCATTCTCTTTGCTTATTTTTTGCTTAAATGTTTTGGATAGATTATATTTAAATATAATTAAGGAGCTATGCAAAAAACCAAATCAGACCTAATACCTTTTATATTAATTACTTGTTTGTTTTTTTTATGGGGCTTTGCACATAATTTAGATCCCATTTTAATTCCGCATTTAAAAAAATCTTTCACTTTAACAACTACTCAATCCACCTTGGTGGACTCCTCGGTTTTTCTAGCCTATTTTTTTATGGCCTTGCCTGCAGGGTATATTATGAAAAGATGGGGTTATAAAACAGGGATCATTGCGGGTCTTTTATTATTTGCCATAGGCTCTTTCTTGTTTGTACCCGCTGCCAATAATCAATCCTATAACTACTTCTTATTTGCTTTATTCGTGATAGCCTGCGGTTTAACTATTTTAGAAACTGCTGCAAACCCCTATGCTTCTTCATTAGGCGACCCTAGTACTTCTACCCAAAGACTAAACCTAGCGCAGTCCTTCAATGGCTTGGCTGCAGCACTAGCCCCTGCTATTGGCGCAAGAATAATCTTAACCAAGGGCTATACTAGTGAAGAATTAGGTATGATGACAGCTGCTGCTCAAAAAGCAGCCTTAGCAGCAGAGGCCTATACGGTTAAAACACCTTATACCATTTTAGGTATTATTCTTTTATGTATAGCTTTTTTGTTTTTTAAAATTAAGTTACCCGATATAAGAGAAAAAAATGCGGCGAATCAAAATATAACTATCTTAAATACATTTAGACATTCTCATTTAAGCTGGGCTGTGGTAGCACAATTTTTTTATGTGGGTGCTCAAGTATGTGTGCTTAGTTTATTTATTTTATATGCCACAGAGTCGGCGCAAATTTCTGAAATACAAGCTGCCGATTATTTAAGTATGGGAGGCCTTGCTTTTTTAGTAGGCCGCTTTTTAGGTACTGCCTTAATGAAGTATTTTACGCCTCGTTATTTATTAACTTCTTTTGCTATCGTTTGTGTGCTATTATGTTTAGTAGCTATTCTTGGTAAAGGAATGATGACTATTTATGCCTTAATAGGTATTTGCTTTTTTATGTCTATTATGTTTCCCACTATTTTTTCATTAGGTATACAGCAACTAGGCCCAGATACTGAAATGGCTAGTAGTTTAATAGTTATGTCTATAGTAGGAGGTGCTATTTTGCCTCGCATTTTTGGATTAATTAGCGATGCCACAGGTAATATACAAATGGGTTATATAGTGCCACTAGTGGCTTTTGTGGTAGTAGCTTATTTTGGATGGAAGGGCAGCGTCATTAAAAAAGCCTAATGCTTATACACTTTTCCGTCTTTCATTACAAAGTCAATATTTTGTAAAGCAGAAATGTCTTTAGTAGGATCTTTTTTTAAGGCAATGATATCAGCAAAGCTACCTTCTTTAATCTCACCAATTTTTCCTTGCATGCCTAGTAGTTCTGCAGCAGTAGTAGTAGCTGTTTGAATAGCCTGCACAGGACTTAAGCCCCATTCAACAAAATAAGTGAAGTCTTTAGCTTGCGCTAAATTCCAATCATAGCCACCAATATCAGTGCGCACCTGGGCTATTGGTGAAAGTTTTTACGAGTACTATTGTAAGTATTACAAGTAGTCCAATACCTAAGATGCTTAAAAACTTTTTCATATAAATACGGTTTAATTATATAATGTAATATACGAAAACTAGCCTATAAAATAAAAGCGCCCCTATTTGATTAGGGACGCTTTTAATCGTTATTTCAGCTATCCATAAAAGGATTTACTCAAGGACTTATTACTTCTGTTCCCAGCCTCTTCTTTTGCTTACTTCGTTACGCATTTTATGTAGAAAGTCTCTTTCAACACGCAAGGCTTTATTCACTCTTTCTTCTGTTTTTAATACTGGTAGTAAATCGGCTTTGTATTTTTTTCTAGCATTCAACATGGCTTCTTGCAAAAGAATTTCATCACTCATCTTAGTTTTTATAATTTCTTGCATTGCTTTTTTATGCGCTTCATGGACTGGCCAAAACCCTTCTGCTTCTCTTGTGCTAAGTTCTAAATTCTTGGTAATAAATTGAATTTTAAACATTTCAATTTTTTCTCTTTGTTCGGGCCTCATTCTTTCACCCTTTCTTGGGCCAGGCCCACGATCGTCTCTTCCACGATGGTCGCCTCTTTCATGCTCTCTTGGAGGAGGTGGAGGAGGGGGCGGTCCTTGTCTTCTATCTGTATTAGGCTGCGCCATTACTGATGAATGTATAATCATACCCATCAAAAGAAAGTAAATTATTTTTTTCATTTGTTTATTATTTTTTGAATTTCTTCAATTTGTTTTTCATCTAAACTGGAAAGCTTTGCATTTTCTTTTTGCATTTGTGCTTGTACATCTATCTCTGCTATCCATTCATTGGCGTCAACATAGGTTTCAATTTCTTCAATACTAATTTCCTGTAGGTTGATATTGCTAGCCACTATGGAAGATTCTATTTTTTTATAAGCATCGTTATTTAGAAAAATAAAGGAACCGCCCACAACAATAATGAATACGGCTGCAATAGCCCATCTATTAATAGGTTGCAAAAAGGCAGGCAAGAAAAATATTTTTGCATTTTTCTTTTCTAATTTTTCTAATCTTTCATTTGCAATCCTGCTCAATAATTTATCAGGGAAAGACTCAAAATAATGAATAGGTGTATCTGTCTTAGACGCATTTAATTCGCTTAAGCCTTGTTTATTCAACAAGCTTTCAGCCCAAGCGCGGTCTTGTTCCAAGCTGTTGCCTATATTGTCTTGATTATTTAATTCCATCTCCTTTTCCATATCCTTATTTTGACTATTATTTATACTATAAGTTTAAAGCTGCTTTATAAAACTCTCTACTTTTTTCACTGCCTGGTGATAATTGGCCTTCGCACCCCCAATCGTTGTTCCAACAATGGACGAAATTTTCTCATAATCAAAGCCCTCATAATAGCGCAGCATAAACACAACCTTTTGTTTTTCAGGCAGTTGGCTAATGGCGCGGTCAAGCCCTATTTGAATTTCAGTGCTTTTGGGGCTATCCGTGCTGGAGGTGGCGTTCTCGTAGTCCAATAAGTCGCTACTAGAGTGGCTGGTACCCTGTTTTTTCTGCTTTTGTAGGTAGTTGAGGGTCTCATTATAGGCAATTCTAAATAGCCAGGTACTGAATTCGCTTTCCATCTTAAAGCCATCTAATTTGTCCCAAATTTTTATCCAAACTAACTGTGCAATATCATCTGCATCGGCATGGTCGGTGACCATTCTTTTAATTTGATAATAAACTTTTTGTTGGTGCTTTTTCAGAAGGGCAGTGAAATTGGCTTCTCTATTGATAGATGCTTGAAACTGAATAATAAGTTCTTGATCACTTGCCATAATATGCTAATGTAACAAAAAGTTTTATGAATTAGCCTATTTTGACTATTTTGTCTTGCTTTAATTGAAGGCCTTTTAAAGTAAAACTTAATTTAAAAAATTAATTTATGAAGCATTTAAAAATTTGTTTGCTATTACTAGCGGTTGGACTTGCTGGAAAATCTTGGAGCCAAGATTTATTAAATACGATTTCAAAAGCTGAAACAGAACGCATTGAAAAATATTTATCCTCAGATGAATTAGAGGGGCGTAAAACATTTAGCAAAGGCATTGATAAGGCTGCTGCTTTTATTGCTAATGAATTTGCGCAAGCAGGCCTAGCTACTTTTAAAAATAGTACTACTTATTTACAATCTTTTTCAAGAATGTCTGCTAAGTTTATTAGCGCTTCAGGCAATTTTGATGGCAATGCCTTAGATCAAAAAAATATAATAGTGGTAACACCTCAGGCAAATTTTTCGATTACAGAGGCCAGTGGATATGAGGTAGTGAAAATAAATAAAGAAGATAATTTAGGAACGGCTATTAGAAAATATATGGGTGCTAGTAAAAATTATTTAATACTTGTAGATGAATCTTTTGTGCAAAACTTTGGCCGCTTAACTAGCTTAAAATCAAATTTAACGGAGAATCAAAAATCGTTGGTATTTGTTTTAACTACTGCAAGCCCTACAAAGTTTACAATTGAAGCTACTCATAAAATTGAAAATTTGTCTTTAGCCAATGTAGTAGCAGTTATACCAGGTAAGTCGCTTGCTAATGAATATGTAATTTTTTCTGGGCATTATGATCATTTAGGTATTAATAGTGCAAGAGCGGTAAATGGTGATAGTATATATAATGGTGCCAATGATGATGCAGCAGGTACTACTGCTATGATTATACTTTCAAAGTATTTTAAAAAATTAAATAACAATGAACGTACTTTAATTTTTGCAGCCTTCACGGCAGAAGAAGTGGGAGGTTTTGGTGCGCAGTATTTTTCAAAGCAGTTCGATCCTATGACAGTGAAAGCTATGTTTAATATAGAGATGATTGGTACAGAAAGTAAGTGGGGTAGAAATAGCGCTTATATTACGGGTTATGAAAAAACAGATATGGGCGCCATTTTACAAAAGAATTTAGCGGGCTCTGCCTTTACATTTTATCCAGATCCTTACACGGATCAAAATTTATTTTACAGATCAGACAATGCTACATTAGCGCGTTTAGGTGTACCTGCACATACTATCTCTACTTCAAAAATGGATAGCGAACCAAATTATCATAAGCCTAGCGATGAGTTTCAAACTTTAGATATAGATAATATGAATGAAATTATTAAGGCTATTGCAAAAAGTGCTCAATCTATTATAGCTGGAAAGGATACACCCACAAGAGTAGACACGACTCAGTTAAAATAATAACGTACTTATTTAAATATACCGAGCATGATAAAAAAAATAGTCCTCACCATTTTCACAAGCATAATTATTTTAAATAGCTATGCACAAGATACCACTGGCGTGAAAAAAGTGATTGAAAATATGTTTATTGCTATGAAAACTAGCGATACCACATTACTTAAATCATGTTTTTCAGCAAATGCGGTTGTTCAAACCATACAATCAAGCGAGGCTGGGGCTGTGGTGAAAGAGGCTAGCGTGCAAGCTTTTATGAATAGCGTGGGAAAACAACCAGTAGGTGCCTTAGATGAAAGAATTGTTTTTGATAAAATATTAATCAATAAAGAATTGGCAAGTGTATGGACGCCTTATCAATTGTATGTTAAAGACAAATACATACATCAGGGGGTCAATTCTTTTCAAGTTATTCGTACAAAAGATGGGTGGAAAATTCAATACTTAATAGATACCCGTTATCCCTAAAGCACTTAGGTATTTATATAAAGTAAATTTTATTTAGATTTTTTCGAATTCACCTTTATCGGTATTCTTTTTAACTTTATCTGCTTCAAATATTTTTCCATTGATGGCAATGTATACGCCAGGGCTTACTACTTGCACGAAGGCCAGGGCGCTTCCTAAATTAAATAATCCATCAGAGCTACCAAACTTATAAGGCACCATGGCGCCTGTAAGTACTATGGTTTTACCTTTGCAATGCTTTGCTAAATAGGAGGCAGTGAGTGTCATGGTATCAGTGCCATGGGTAATTAAAATTTTATCTTCTTTAATTTCATTACAAGCTATAGCAATCATTTGTCTGTCGGCTTCAATAAAGTCTAGGCTATCTTTCATCATCAGTGTAGTAATGGATAGATCTAATTTACTTCTACCCAATTGCAACATTTCATGTAAATGTGTTTCTTTAAAAAACAAACTACCATTTAACTCATTGTACTCTTTATCAAAAGTACCCCCTGTAACAAAAACTTTAATAGTACTTGACATAAATTATTTTTGATGAAAGCTATCGCCAATGAAAGCTAAAGCGTCTATAATACCTGTTCTCCAATAGGTCCAATTATGTGCACCATCCCTCATTCTAAATTCATGAGGTACATTTTCATTAGTGAGTGCTATATGTAGTTGGGCATTGCCAATAGTTAAAAAATCGTCGTCGCCACAATCAATCCAATACCTCACTGCGGATAATTCTTCCTTGGACTTTTTTTCAATAATGGCTAAGGGACTATTGCTTAACCAGGCTGGGGTTAAACGGTCTTTTCCTTTTAAATTTTTTCCCATTGAATTGCCAAACAAGCCATTGAACATGTCCTCATTAAGATTAATAATATCGTTGTCTGTCCATACTGCTGCACTAAGTGGTGCAGACGCTACAAATAAATTAGGATATTTAAGAGCGTACATTAATGCACCGTAACCACCCATTGAAAGACCAGCAATACCTCTAAACCTTTTCTCTGCCTTTACCTTATAGGTTTTTTCAATATGCGGGATGAGCTCTTTAATAAAAAAGTCCTCGTAATTTAACTTACCATCTGCTGTATTAATATAAAAACTTGTAAAGCCATCGGGCGTTACAATAATCATAGGCGGAATTTTGCCCGCCTTAATGGCATCATCTGCTAAGCGGTTCACTTCACCAAACTGAATCCAGCCATCATCTGCATCGCCATAACCATGTAATAAATAAGTTACAGGGTAAGCGCGCTCACTTGTATAATAGTCGCTAGGTAAAAAAATGGAATAATGTACTTCTTTATTGAGTATAGCACTTTTGATAACTTGTTTTTCTTTTACAAAACCTTGTGCAAAGCTGCCAATGACAAGCGTGAAAACGAATAGCAGTATTAATTGTATCTTTTTCATAGTCTTAATTTATAAGCCTAAGATACAAAAAACAAGTTGCTGATAAAAGAATGTTTTATGAACTAGTTTTTAGGTTTTAAGGGCTTGTCAAACATATCAAATTTATCTTGAATAGGATTGTCAGAAAGGGAAGCTGCTTGCAGTTTATTAGCCCTTGAAACTGGCCTAAGACTACCAATGGCATTGGTTTTATAAGCTACGGGGCCAATGATATTGAGTGCTTTATTTAAATAAGTTTCATTGGGGTCGCCCAATAATTTATAAGGAAGTACATCGTCTGCAAGGGCATAGTCTGGTAAAAACCCATTCACTGAACCATAATCAGATTGGTCAAGTGCATTTAATATTTTAAAAGTGATAGGTTGTAAACCATAGTTCCATCTTTTGGCATTATCGGTAATCGTAAAAGAACCTACATTTTTACCATAAGTATGTTCGCCAATTAAAATGACATTCATAAATGGTTTTAAATTATTAATGATAAGTTCACTAGCTGATGCAGTGCCAGTAGAAGTTAGAAAAAACACTCTATTTAAGGAACCGATATTATTGGACTCCATTTTAAAATTGGTGACAAGAGCTGATGCTCCATATTGTTTTATGACTTCTTTCGTATAAGCATCGTTATACTGTCTTTTATTCATCACCTTATCTACTCTACTAGCTAAGTCCTTCACCATTAAATTGGTTAACAAATCTGAACTAGAAACATAGCCACCACCATTATAACGAAGGTCAATGACTAATTCGTTGACTCCTTTATCTTTAAACCTACCAAATACAGCCCTTAAACTATCATCGAAGCTAGATAGGAATTGTAAGTAGGCAAAATAGCCCACTTTCTTACCTGCCCAGTTAATAACCGTGTCTTGTAAAATAGGATTGGTTTGTAATTCAACTTTTGTAACGGTTACTGTTTTACCTGTACTGCTAAATACTTTATTATCATAAGCACCTAGGCCTAATTTTAAGGTTTGATTTTGTAATACTGAACCATAATTAGACGAAGTGACTTTTTGGTCATCTACTGACAAAATAATATCTCCCCTTTTTAGTCCATTTTTTTCAGCAGGACTTCCTTTTAATACATAGGCTATTACCAAGGCAACATTTACTTTTGTATCGTCGGTATAAAAAGCACTTACCCTAATACCTAAAACGGTATTGATACCATTTAATTGGTTTATTAAATTGGCAGAACTACTATCTATCCAAGAAAAACGATCGGTGGTTTTATATTCATATAAAATACTATAAAAATAATTCATAGGGTCACTGCTGGTAGTAGTATTGGCTAATGCTGGCATTTTATCTGGCCACAAATAATAGGCCGACATATTTTGATGAATCCAGGTATTAATATCGGCATTGGTAATTTTTGTTACAGTGGTATTATCTACTACAGGCGCTACAGGTATTTCTGGAATGGTTGTAACCTCTTTATTACAAGCCATTATGCCAATGATTAAAAACCCAATAAGTAATTTCTTTAGTTGCATGCTATTATATTTAACTGCCTAAATTTAAGAAATTTATATGAATCTAGGCTTTAATTATCTTAATTTTGTGAGACCTAGAATTGTTTCTTTGTGCATTATAGATACAGACCAATAAATGAAAAAAATAATATATACTTTACTGCTTTTAAACTTCTTTTTTTTAGCGAAAGCTCAAAAATCAAATACTTATACGAAGTCTGTTAACGACCAGTATAAAGCTAGAATAGCCGACTTAAAAACGCCCACTGGTTGGTTAAATTTAGAAGGCCTTTATTGGTTAGAGAAGGGAGCGAATAGTTTTGGAAAAAAAGAAGGTAGTGATTGTAGATACAACAATGCAGCATTTCCCGCTGAATTAGGTTCTTTTATTTACGATGGTGATTCTGTACTTTGGGTAAATCAAAAAAACTATTCTATTAAAGTGAACGATCAATTAGTAGTTGGGCAAGTCCCTGTAAAAGTATTTTCTAAACAAGAGCAAGATATTATTATGTCATGGTCGCATTTCACTTGGACTATTATAAAAAGAGAAGATAAAATTGGCGTTAGGTTTAGAAATTTAAAAGCAAAAACTTTAGTGAATTTTAAAGGCATTGAACGATTCCCTATTGATGCTAATTGGCGTATAAAGGCAACTATGGTGGCGCCATCGCAAAACTTATTAATGATTACCAATGTAATTGGTCAAACTACTGCAACAAAAACAGCAGGCAAGTTAATATTTGTCATTCAAAATAAAGAGTATTCATTAGATGTGATTGATGAAGGAGGTCCTAAATTTTTTATAGTATTTGCCGATGAAACCGCTGGCAAAACCACTTATGGCGCTGGTCGTTTTATTGAAATTGATAAACCCGATGCTTTAGGCAATACAGAAATTGATTTCAATATTGCTTATAATCCGCCTTGCGCCTTTACAGAATTTGCTACCTGCCCCTTACCTCCGCCACAGAATAGATTAAAACTGTCCATCACAGCAGGTGAAAAAAATTATGGTAATCACTAGTGGGTCCTTTACCTTTGAAAATAGATGACTCAAAATCAAACCATATCACCCAGCATTGCCATAGTAGGCCTGGGTTATGTAGGCTTACCATTAGCGCTTGCTTTTGCTAAGCAGTATACTGTTATTGGTTTTGATATCAATGAAGTAAGGATTAGAGATTTACAAAATGGCAAAGACCATACTTTAGAATGCACAGAGGCCGAAATCAAAAACGCAAAACATTTAACTTTTACGAGTTCTCTTATTGCTATTAAAGAGGCTACTATATTTATTGTAACAGTACCCACTCCCGTTGATGCAGAAAAGCGCCCTAACTTAAAACCATTAATAGAAGCCACTTCCATGATAGGTTCGGTTTTGAAAAAAGGGGACTTAGTTATTTATGAAAGTACGGTGTATCCTGGTTGCACAGAAGAAGACTGCGTTCCTGTTTTAGAAAAGCAAAGTAGTTTAGTTTTTAATAAAGATTTTTATGTTGGCTATTCTCCTGAAAGAATTAATCCAGGAGATAAACTACATACACTTACTACTATAAAAAAATTAACAGCAGGATCTACACCTGAAATAGCTAATAAGGTAGACGCGCTCTATGCAAGTATTATTACAGCAGGTACTTTTAAAGTGTCTAGTATTAAAGTAGCGGAGGCTGCAAAGTCAATAGAAAATGCACAACGCGATATAAATATTTCTTTTGTAAATGAACTCGCGCTCATATTTGATCGAATGAATATTGATACACATGAGGTATTAGAAGCTGCTGCTACTAAATGGAATTTTCTACCTTTTAAGCCAGGCTTAGTGGGCGGGCATTGTATTGGAGTAGATCCTTATTATTTAGCAACTAAGGCTACAAGCTTGGGTTATCATCCGCAAGTAATATTATCGGGAAGAAATGTGAATGATCAAATGAGCAGTTTTGTGACTGGAAAATTAATTCAATTATTAAATGTGAATGGCCTTCCTGTTAAAGGAGCGAAGGCATTAATTTTAGGAGTGAGTTTTAAAGAAAACTGCCCTGACATTAGAAATTCAAAAGCCTTTGAAATATATAGCCAGCTTACAGCTGCGGGCATGCAGGTAGATGCCTTTGACCCCTATGCCAATGAGGTAGAAGTGAAAGAGAAACATAATATTCAATTAGTGAACGACTTGGGCAAATATGACGCGATTGTGCTAGTGGTGGCACATACGTTTTTTAAATCATTAGATTATGCAAGTCTGAAGGCTTCTAATAAAACTATTATTTACGATACCAAGGCCTTCTTGGATAGAAGCATTGTTACAGCAAGATTATAATACTATTACCTACTCAGGATGATATGTACGCTCTGCATTTTTAAGCACTTCGTTTTTATCTAAGCTCATTTTTTTCACTTGCTGCGCTTGATACATGGCTCGTTGGTCGGCATAATGTTTGTCACCTTTATTAGAACTTGATCCAAAAGTATTCACGCTTTCAATTAAGGGCAAACTACCATCTTTAGGAAAGCGAACAAATTCAATATAGGCATCACCACTATTCATTTTTCTTTGTCCAGCACCATAGGGTTGCGTTTGCACTGCTGCAAGTACATCGGGCATTCCACCTTGTGGCCAGTTCTCATCACCTCTTACAAGTCTTTGCATTTCACCTAAGCTCACCTCTAGTCTATTATAATTTTTCATTAAAAAATCATAAATGTATTGGTAAGTAGCAACAGCTTCTTGCGTGGTCAGTTTATCATCCTTTCTTCCCTCCATTAATTTAGGAATTTTATAATAAGCTAAATTATAAATAAGTGCTCCATTACTTTCAGGATTTGTATTGTGGTCCCAAGTCTTCAAAGCTTTTATAATGGGTGCAAGGGTAGGATATTTATTTTCATCTACTAAAAACATAGTATCTGCCGTAAAGCCATAAGGGAATAAAATAGTAGATGGTAATTGACGATCAAATTTGATACGCTTTAAATCGGCGTAGGAAATTTTTTCTAAAGGATCAATTAAGTCTTTGGCACGACGGCTTCTATTGTCGTGGTATAATTCATAACCATCTTTAGGATCAAAGTTTTTTGGATCTAAATTTTCATTCTCTGCAGTCGCTAAAAAAGGAGAATGATTCATGTTTATTAAATACCCACTTTTAGGGTTGGTATATTGAGGAAACTCGTTTAAAGGTTTAAATTTTGTCCAAAGCGTAGCTCTTGTATTGCCCGGTAGCGTTGAATTCCAATGATAACTGGTATCGGCATTTCGATAAGGCATTTTGCCACTAGAAATATAAAAAATAGTATCGCGTTTGTCGGCGTACATGATATTAAACATAGCTAAATGGTTCTGCGCCACCGCCGTTTTAAATTCAGTAAAATTCGTAGCCCTATTCATTGCATACCACTGTTGCAAAGCACCCGCATCCATCAGGGCAGGTAAACGCATTGAAAAATATTTTCCTTCAGGGGTTTTAGCGGTTGGTCCGTATATAGAATTGTATGCCATTTTAGAAATAGGAAATGGAATGCCCTTGATATTTATTTTAATTTTTCTTTTTTCAAGCGCAAGCCACTCGCCATCTACTTTATATTGTCCTTTATGTGCTTTGTCGGTTTCTAATTGGTAGATATCTATTTTATCTTGCAAGTTAACTGTATGTGCCCATGCTAAATTAGGAGTCGTACCATGAAAAATTAAGGGACCGCCTGGAAACAAACCTCCTAAAATATTCCAGCCTTCTTCACTTTGTAAATGTGCTTCATAAAAAGCAGTAGCGCCTTCAATGGGTTGATGCGCGTTAATCACCAACATATTTTCACCAGTGGTAGATTTACTTGAATGCACTGCAATGGTATTAGAACCTTCTCCTGTCAAACCTGCTAAATGTGCAATAGAGCCATTCAATATTTTAGGTAAGGTTCTATCCACTCCACAAAAAACAGCCACTGAAAAAACAGTAGTAGCTAAATAGTCTTCAATAGTAATTGGAAATACATTTTTGTTTAATACTTTATCGGGATGCGCTTTAGCAAAAGCTCCCAAGCCTGCTAAATAACCTTTTACTAGTAAAATTAATTTAGGATCTAAGCTATTTATTTGAGCAAGTACAGTGGCCTTTGTATTTAATAAACCAAATACATAATCAACGGGCGCACCTTTCGCACCTAAATAAGTAGCTAGCTTTCCTTTGCCCGTTAATATGAGTGTTTGAATGGTAGTAAAATCGTCTTCGGCATGTGCCCAGGCTAGGCCATAGGCCACTTCTGGGTCGGTGGGAGCAAATATATGTGGCACTCCGTAAGTATCTCTAGCAATGGTAATTTTATCCGTACGAATAAGGGGCTCAGTACTTGACTGAGCAGTAGCGAATTGTTGTAATAAAATACAAACAAATAAAAAGAGAATACGCATGTAAAGATATTTAGGCTTAATTATAATTTCAACGGTGTAATTTATAGAAACTATCTAAATTTGCAATAGTTAATAATTAAAATAGATAACAATGATTGAGTCCAAAAGGTTTGGTTCCAAGAAAGCATTAATTGATATAGATGAAACCATCTGCTTTTATACAGACAAAAGAGTATATGAGCTCGCAGAGCCAAACTTTGAAAATGTAGCTAAGATTAATAAATTATACGATGAGGGCTGGCATATTACCTATTGGACAGGCAGAGGAGAAAGCTCTAAGCGTGATTTAAGAGGCCTTACCTTAGAACAGCTCAATAAATGGGGTTGTAAGTTTCACGATTTAATTACAGGCTACGACCCTAACGGAGGACCTACAAAACCCAACTTTGATTTAGTGATAGACGATAAAGCTAAGAGGATAGAGGAGCTTTAAGTGCTTGCTTATTTTTTTTTGCGAAGGGTAAATATAAAATCCAGAAATGCACAAAGGCCACTAGTTCTAATACTATAATATAATAAGGCCACTCTCCAATAACAAGAGGATTACTCACTTCAGGCTTGGCCGATAAATACATATAATTAGCACCCACCGTATAATTAACAATACCCACGCCAATGGCTACTATTTGCGTGTAACCTAATACCCATAACCATGATTTTGGGCGGGGTACAAATTTCAAATGCACTATCATATAAGTTATTACTAATAGCATGCCACCATGGTCTATAAAGTATGCATAAAAATTATAACCTTCCATTCCTACAGTAAATTCAGGCGTGAGTAAAGATTGTATACCGCCCGCTAAACCCCAGTAGTAAAGGCATTCAGCTAACCACTGCCTGTAATTAATAAGTGTAATTATGCATAAAAAATAACTAATACTGCATAAATGAACAGGTAAGTTTTGTTGTAAGTTCCAGTAACCTGTTGAATAAACGTAATAATTTTCTACTATATAATTAATACCAAAAAATAAGGCAATGAAATTGGCGTATGTTTTAGGTTGAATTTTTTTAAAATGCAAAGGGGCTCTTACTATAATAGTAATGACAAGTATGACCATAATAATACATTGCCACCAAAAAAGGGAGAAAGGTTCAATAAAAGCAGGAGGATGAAATTTTCCCATTACTATAATTATAAAATTATAAGTTGCGAATCCAAATATTTCTATAACTAATTGGATTACCATCGTCTCCATGGTCTTGAAGCATTAATGGTAATTTAGCAGCATGTTTTTTATACTTAGGTTTCATTACCCAGTCGGTAGTTCCTAAAATAGTTACATTATTTTGTATGAGTACTCCATTATGAATAACAGTTACACGCGCAGGGCTTTCTAGATCGCCGTTCTCTTTAAACAAAGGCGCTGTAAAAATAATATCATAAGACTGCCACTCACCAGGTTTGCGACTTGCATTCACTAAAGGAATATGTTGTTTATACACGGCACCTGCTTGCCCATTAGAATAAGTAGGATTATTATAAGAATCTAAAACTTGAATTTCATATTTACCCATTAAGTATACACCACTATTGCCCCTGCCTTGTCCACTGCTTTTTACTTCAGCTGGTTCTCTAAATTCAATATGTAATTGGCAGTTTCCAAAAGCTTCCTTGGTAATTAAATCGCCTGCTCCTTTAATATCGGTAACAGCCCCATCTGCATCTATTTTCCAGCCAGCGGGGCTACCATCTTTTTTTTGAAAAGCGCCTAGGCCATGACCATTATATAATATAGTAGCGTCGGAAGGAGCGTCGGCATTGCTTTGACCAGGTGTTACCAAGGGTACATTTACCCATACTTCTAATAAGCCAGCAAGGCTGTCTATATTTAATTTTTTTTGAGCCGTTACAAATTGTGTGCTAGCTAATAGGCAAGCCAACACTAGTAATTGTTTTTTCATATACTGGTTTTAAAGTAAGCAATCGTTACTATGAATATAATAAAAAAAACATTCTTAGGGGGAACAAAAGGGTAGAAATACTAGGCTATCACCATGCTATACTAGGCAAATGCTAAATTTTATTACCCGCACTACCTTTAATAAGGCCGCGACAATTAGCAGAACCACAATTGCAATTAAAAGGTTCCATGGTTTCATCTAAAAAGCTACCATAGTCCAAGGTAAGCTCTTCTCCTTTTTTAACCGCTTTATTAACAACCACATTTAAACCCATATAGCTGCAGTTAGCATCGCAGTGGTGGTTTTGAGGAGACCACTCTTCGGGTTGTAGGTCCCATAATATATATACATCCTTACTTATAGGATAGGCGTATCTTCTAAAATTTAATTTCTCACGCTCATCCCAATTTTCATCTACAAATTTTTTGGTAACAATGCGTTGTGATTTTTCTTCCCCTTGAAATAATATAGTGCCTTTAGATAAATCCCATTTGGCGTACATACCATATCCAGAAATAGCATTGCCTTTAATTTTAAATACTTTTTCTTTTCTTCTAAAGCGTGCCATGCCTTCAATAATAATTCTTTCTAAGAAGCCACGCTGGCCTGCACCATCATGTAGTAAAATATAATCGGCAGAGCCTTCATAGCCTTGGGCATAAAAAACAGAACAGGTAAAATTAATTTCAAGAAAAAATATTTCTCCTTTATCATTCATTCTAAAATCCATTCTTCCATAACCAACGCCATTGAAAGACATGAACACTTGCTCTGCAATATTTTTTAATTTAGTAGCCAATACAGTATCCGAAACTGGAATATTGGCAGTGGGATGTAATTCAGAAGTTTTTAAGGCGTAGGTTTTAAAACTAAAACCTTCTGGGAAAATATATTCAACCGGCACAAAGCTGGTACAAGTTTTTCCATCTGCATTGGCAGACACTAATACCGTGAATTCACGGCCATCAATATATTCTTCTACCAAGGCAGCGCCAAATTCTGCTAGTATGCTTTTCACCTTGGTTACTAAATCGCTGGTATTATTGGCCTTGGAAGCATTGTCTACGCCTAGGCTATCGCCCGCCTTGGCAGGTTTTACAAATAAAGGAAATTGCAAATTACCTGGAAGTTGAGTAATATCTTCTTCCGACTCTATATGTATATGGGCCGGTGTTTTGACATCTTCGCAGAAAGCCAAATACTTCATGATGGTTTTAGGGGGGTCGTATAAATTGGTGCTAGGTCCTGTATAAGGTAGGCCCAATAAATCCAAACTCATAATAACATCAATAGAAGGTACTGTCCATTCCAAATAACCTTCACATAGATTAATATAGATATCGTAATTTTTTTCTTTGAGTTCTTTTAATTGTTGATAGGTAGTAAGCTTATTTAAAAAAACATGATCAAAATGCGCTTCGGGCATAATAGAAGAAAGATCTCTTTTAGGATCATAGTATTGATAATCCACTTCAGAGGTTGAATAGTCTGGTTGAAGTACACAAATTTTTAAATCTTTAAAACTTGCTGGATTATTAACGGTAGGGAGGGGGCGCATAAATTTATTTTTTTCTTCTAGCGAATGCGTCATTAATAATATGAATTATGAGTTCTGTAAAACTTTGATTGGCATAACGTAAAATGGCACCAATAGAAGTATAGTTCTCATCTTCACTAATACCACACTGTGCATTCACTTCTAAAACATAGGCCTCACCCGTTTTATTATCTATACGAACGTCTACTCTTGTATAGCCTGTTCCATTGCAGGCCACATAGGCATCCCATGAAACTTTTTGTACAGCCATTTGAATAGATTCATCGCCTAATTGATATTGATAAAAATTTTCATCTTCAGGCATAGGCGTTTCTTCTTCATAAATTTCCCATAATCTATCAAAGGATAAAAACTTTTCTTTTTCTGGAAGCGAGGCATGAAACACTCTTTCTACCGGAGGGTATATCTTTGCATACTCAGGATGGGTATGGCTTCCCACTATCATCACTGTGTATTCTGGCCCTTCTACAAAGGACTCTGCTACAATACCATCAGAAGATAAATTCCATCCTCTGTATCCTTCAAACATTTTAGCTAATTGTGTTTCTAATTCATGCTCTGTTTCTACTACATTTTTTACGCCTACTCCTAAACTACCTCCAGATACAGCAGGTTTTACAATTAAAGGGCTACCTAATTTTTTAATAATTTCTTTGGCATTAATATTATTATCTCTAATGGCTTCCCATTTCGGAGTAGCTACACCTGCTTCATCAAAAGCTTTTTTCATGGGAATTTTAGAAGTAGTGATATCGTAGAAATAATCATTGGCACCTGTGTATACTAATTGTTTTGCTTCTAAAGCTTTAATAACAGAAACACCTGGTGCTCCATTAATTTCATCTCCATCACATAAATTTAAAACTACTGGAAAATGAATTCCTTTTTCTCTGTCATGTGCGATTTCTTGCACAATCATTTTATAATTTTCTAAAGTAACGGGCTGCCATTTCCATGGAAGATCTAGTTCTGCAAAGACGCGTGTATATTCTTCTATACTTTGACTAAAATCATAATAGTATGCTAAGTTCGGATCTGGATTATCCAAGGCGGGGGCTAATACCCAAACTTTCAAATGTCCTACTGGAACAAAAGGGTAAAATAAGTTACGAATGTTTGTCAACGCTGTGCAAGAGGG
This sequence comes from Chitinophagales bacterium, assembly GCA_964203405.1. Taxonomy (GTDB): domain Bacteria; phylum Bacteroidota; class Bacteroidia; order Chitinophagales; family Chitinophagaceae; genus Sediminibacterium. The sequence continues at coordinate 1,188,898 of CAXNLL010000001.1, read as the reverse complement.
TTAGTATAGGTTAGTATTATATTCAATGAAGTTATAAAATATATAATACTAGCAAATTATTATAGGCATTAATTTCATAACTATCATAGCGTATAAATACATACTACTGCATGCTCATTTCGAAAATACTTCAATGGGATAAATCACAATGCAATTAAAAGCCTTTTGTATAATATAGTTACTTGTATATCAATGTGTTATATAATATTTAGTTAATTGCTATTCAATTAAAAATCAATAAAGATGCAAACTCAAGTAATCATTTGTGATAAACAAATTGTGTATGCAATGGGGTCTAGCTTACTTATCAAAGACAATCCACGGTTATTGGGCTATCATATCATCAAAAGTATAGAGGAGTTAACTGGATATATAGCCTATGATAAAACCAAACAGGTCTTACCCATGGTCTTAGTGGTTGATAGTGCCATGTTTCATTTTGGAGATGCATCCACTATGCAACAATTAAAAGAGATTAAAAATAGAATGGGCGTGATGGTGGTTTTTAATGAACAAGACGACGCTCATTTATATCAATTAATTGATAATGGCATATCGGTGATAGTGGCACGTAATGTTTCCAAGCAAGAATGGTCAAAAGCACTTGAAATGGCCAGGCTTCAAAAAATATATTTCTGTCATAAAATTGCCGATAAGGTATTTAATATGGTAAACCGTATGGATAAAATAAAGCTAACAGAGAAAGTACATAGGTTACATACTTATGATAAATATATTTTAGTACGCATTTGTGAAGAAGCTTCTAGTAAACAAATAGCGTATGAAGTGGGCCATAGCAAACGCACTATTGAAGGGCATCGTACAAAAATGATGCAACAACTAGAAGTAAAAAATTTAGCAGGCTTGGTGAAAGTGGCCTTTATGTCAAAGTTATATGATCATTATTTAGAGAACCCTGGTTTATATGATGTGACTTCATGTGCTAAAACATCTTCTTTATAAAAATGTATGGTTTTAAAATCGCCATCAATATATTTTTGGGCCTGGTCAGTAAAATGATTTGAACTGGCAAAACGACTTTGCCCTCCCGTAATAATTGTTTTCGCTTCTAATTTTTTTCCAAAACTCACAGCCGCAATAAAACTACTACCAGAATAACCATAACGCTTTAAAGTATTATCATACCTTCTACTCTCAAAAGCAGGCAGGGAGCCCCATTTAGAAGATGTTTGTCCCACCGCTATACTTGGCGCATTGTCATTAAATTTTTCTCCTGGGTTTACTCTTTGGTATCTATTTAAATCGCCCCATTGAATTTCCCAATTACCATAAATTTTTTCTAATTGATCTAATGCCGCATTTAAGAGCGCTAATTTTTTTTCATTCGAAACACTGTTCACCATCTGCTCATATTTTTTTATAATTTGAGTAGTGGCTTCTTCTGTGGTGGCCGGCGGAATTTCTCTTGACCAATTGTTGGCCCACTCAATAGCAATAGTAGTGGCAACAGAGGAAATGCCCGCATCTCCATTCCAACCAGCTAAATAATTAATTGCTTTGCTTTCTCTTTCATTTAAAGGAATGGTTTTTGTATACGCCATAAAAGAAGGCAGTAAAATATCAAAAGCAGATAAGTGTTTATTGTATCCCAATTGAATTAAATCCTCTAAGGATATTTTATCTACTTTATTTAATAAATTAACTGCGTTAATACCGCGTCCATTCTCACCATCGGGTGCCATATAATGAGGATAGTCTTTTTCTTTAGGACTATATGCCCCAGCCACTGTGAAGGGGGTTGCATTACAATTTTGTAACCAACCATTGGCGGGGTTAATACTTTGTACAATTTCATTTAATGCATGCTTGCCTAACCAATTAGTGGCTTTAATAGAACCATCTACAGGCACACTATAATCATAATTCGTATTTCTTTTAGGAATAAAATTACCATGCCAGTATGCAATAGAGCCATCGGCATCGGCGTAAACCGTGTTATTACTATTATTACCAAGTAAGGACAAAGCTGTTTGATACTCTTTTAAATTAGTAGCCTTGGTTCTAGTCCAACATTCTATTAAGGCATTTAAAGAACGATTATTTTCTTGCAAGCTTAACCACTTACCATTTTTAGATCCCATTACTGGTCCGTGTAATGTGCGGTAAGTTAAAAACGATTTTGTTTTTATTTGACCCTCTTCCAAATATTGAATTGGAATATTTCTTTCTTTAATGGGTTGAAGACCTTGTTCATAATGCGATACCCAACCTGTTTTATTTTTTGCTACTTTTTCTTCATAGACATCCGCTACATCGGCATAGCCGCTGGTATGCATAAAACCCAGATGTTCGTTGAAGCCTTGGTAAATAAACATTTGCCCCCAAGTAACGGCTCCATATACATTTAAGCCTTCTTCACTCACCATATGAATTTCTGATCTAAAATAAAAAGGCACATGGGGGTTAATATATAATAATGCATTTCCATTTTTACTATGCTGAGGCGCTATCGCAAAACCATTAGAACCTTTTTGTATTTTTTCTTCTAAGGCATAAGGCTCTTCGGTATTATTTACCACTAATTTTTGGGCAGCTGGCATTTGTCCGTAAAAAGTTGCCACCTGTTCTGTTTTGATGCCACCTGTTTTTGTAGGAGAAACACTTCCGTCTGTCCACATTAAATGATACCAGGGTTTATAATATTGAATGGCTTTTTGTTTTACTTCAGGATGTTTGTATAAATAATAATTTAGTCCATCGGCATGGGCTTCTAATAATTTTTTAAACCAAACAGGACTTTTATTATAATCATTTATGGCAGCTGCACTATCTTGAATTAGGCGCATCATTAAGTCTTCATAAATAGCTGTACTACCTTTCACTTCAGCAGTACGGCCTAACATTTCTAAATAGTTCAATTCTATTTGACCTACATTCTCTTCACTTTGTGCATACATTAAACCAAATACCGCATCGGCATCGGTCTTACCATATACATGTGCAATACCCCATTCGTCTCTTATAATAGTAATTTGTTTGGCATGTTTTTCCCATCTAGCTATTTCGCTAGCACTATATTTTTGCGCCTTGCTTATTAAAGAGCTAGTCAATAATATGACTATGCAACATGTGAAAGGGAGCATTCTCATTCTACTGTTGGTATTGTTCATAAAACTTTTAGAATTTATTGAATTCAATTTAAGCAAAAAAAAGCACAAACTTTTAGGGTTTGTGCTTTTTGTACAAGGAGCTAGTTTAGATACCCCAAGTTTTCATTATTGCTAAATCTCTTTTCATACAATCTAAAGGTGCAATCCCTTGATAAGACTCTTGTTCAATGATATAATGGCGTGCCCCTCCAATTTTTTTAGCAAGTAAAGCAATGGCTTTAGGATCTACCACGCCTTCCCCTAAAATGGTGCTTTCATAACCATCATTCATTTCGCCTTTTCCATTTTCAGTTTTAATTTCATCTTTAACGTGAAGTGATTGGAAACGACCTGGATATTTGTTAATCCACTCAGCACCCCTTGCTCCTGCGCCATACATATTTCCGAAATCTAATTGGTGTACTACTAAATTAGGATCGGTATGTTGTAAGATGAGATCATACATTAAAGTACCATTCAATTTTTCTTTAAATTCAAAATCGTGATTATGGTAGCCAAATTTCATACCACTTGCTTTACATAATTCACCCGACTTATTGAATGCATCTATTTGTTGCATCAAACCATCGTAAGTACTTCTTAATTTATTATCCATTGAAGGGCTAATTACATATTCTTGTCCTACAATAGCCGCATCTTCAACAGTGAGTTTCCAGGCATCGGTAAAATCCTTCTTGGTATTATCCCAATGGATAGTGCCCATCACCGTATGACCGCTAGGCATTTTCATGCCTAAGCCATCCAATACTTTTTTAAATTCAGTAGCTGTCCATCCGTAGAATTTTCTGTTTATATAATTTGCATGTTCAACATATTCAAATCCCATTTTAGACAGTGCCGTTAAGGTTTCCATTGGTTTTGTTTTCATTTCTGCACGCACTGAATATAATTGAACGCCAATTATATTTTTATTAGCTACATGATTGGTACTAGACCATAAAGCACTTGGTTTTAAACTAGCACCCATAATTGCAAGCGATGCGTTTTGTATAAATTTTCTTCTAGAGTTTTTCATAAGAATTGTTTTTTAGTATTTAAACTTAACATTAATTTTTGATTAATCTTCTACCTTTGTGTTTTTAATAGGTTTTTTATCTAACCACTCGGAACGATCTAATTTATGTTTACCCGTCTTCACTTCATCTAATGTATTACCATTATATAAGCGACCATTTTTCATAACTAAATCTATTGAGTTGGTATTGCGTATATTATCCAATGGGTTTTTATCCAAAATAAGTAAGTCGGCCAATTTGCCTACTTCTAAGCTTCCTAAGTCTTTGTCTAAACCTAATCCAGCAGCGCCTAAAATAGTAGCTGTTTTCAAAGCATCTATATTACGCATGCCACCAGATTGCATTGACCATAGTTCCCAATGGTAGCCTAGTCCTTGTAATTGACCATGACTTCCAATACCTGCAAGTCCTCCTTCTTCTACAATTTTTTTCATACTCTTAGCATGTTTTTGGAATACATGTTCTTCAGGTAAGAACCAAGTAGCACGACGACGCGATTTATCGGCTAACTCTTCATAAGGAGTAAAGTATTGTAGCTTCTCATTGCTATATGGGTTTTCATTTTCGTAATAATAGTTTTCTGCCCATGGTCCACCATAAGAAACTAGTAAGGTAGGGGTAACTGCCATTTTAGAAAAAGCAATTGTTTTCACTACATCATTGTACAGAGGATAAATAGGAATAGAGTGCTCATGTCCTGGATAGCCATCTAATAAATTAGTCATGTTTAATTTAAAATCAAGACCGCCTTCAGTGGTTGGCATTAATTGTTGATTTTTTGCAGCTTGTATTACCCATTGTCTGTGTTTACGATTACCTACTAAATACATTTTAATATACTTTGTATTATAGTATTTGCTGTACTGACTTAATACCGATTCTGCTTGTGCTGAATCTTTTAAGTTGTAAGCCCAATAACCTACACCAGGTCCTGTTGAATACACTCTTGGTCCTACCATCATTCCTGCATCTACCATATCACTATAAGTTAATACATCGGTAGTAGCCGTTTGTGGGTCACGCGTAGTAGTCACACCATAAGCTAGGTTGGCTGCATATACCCAAGCCTGCGTTTTATGAATACCCCAGCTAGGCCACATATGAGCATGTGTGTCAATAAAACCAGGAACAATTGTTTTGCCCGATACATTTACTCTCTCTGTATTACTAGCTACTTTTAAGCTACCCGTTTTACCAATAGCTTTAATACGATTGTTCACAACATATATATCACCTCTGCTAATCACTTCATCACCTTTCATGGTAATAATTCTTGCATTGGTTAATAAAATATGTGTAGTAGGCATATCTTTTTCATAAAATACTTTCACCCAATTTTCAGTGGCTTTGTATTTAGGATCTTCTTTCTTTTCAGCTTTCTTCGCTAGATCTACTTTTTTAGTACTGTCTTTAGCAGTCGTATCTTTTTTAATAGCAGCTTCTGCTTTTTTAGCCACCGCTAAACTATCATCAAATGTATAAGAAGCGTCTATATCATAAGTAAAATGTGCAGCACCTAAACTGTAATGGATAATTTTACCATTCGCTTCCCAGCTTGGAAACTCGCCACCCATCTCTGTTAAGAGTTTACTAGGGAAGGCTGCGCTCTTAGCATCTGCTACAGAAATCTCTACTAATTTACCAGCTTGTGGAATAGTGATATAGTAAATATTATTATTCACTTGTGCAATAGCTGCTTTACCTAATGGCGACATCAAAATAGTATTCGCACTTGAAGCAGGATTATTTTCTTTAGCGGCATCTTCGTCGTTCTTCGTCTAAATCTAAAATATCTGCAACAGGTTTACCTTTGTGTTGTGGAATACTACCAAAAGTAGTAATGCCCGTAATTTTTACGATTTCTTTTTCATCTCCACCATCCCATTGAATAGAACTTAATTTTCCATATTTATTTAAATAAATACGGTCCTCGCCATTTACAAAATGTGCATTACCGCGTCCGTTGGCTTTATCAATTACATGAATACTGCCGTCATTTAAATCTAACCAACATAATTCATCTTCATCATCGTTATAAGTAGGGTCTTTAGAATCTTTAAACTTTTGAACATTGGTTCTATTAAATACAATTCTATTTTTTGCTTCATTAATGGCTAAGCCTTGGTATAAAGCATTTTCTTTAGTAAGTATTGTTTCTTTACCTGAAGCAATATCTATACTTCTAATACTACCCCCATTTTCAGACCAGGTAGCAAAATAAATTGTCTTACCATTTGAATGCCAAATAGGTTGCGCCTCTGTATAATTATTTTTAGTTAATTTTTTAGGTGTTCCATTTGGATAGTCCATCACATATAATTTATTAAGTACGGTGAAGGCTAATTTTTTTCCATCCGCTGAAGGAACTGCATCTCTAATTTGAGTGGCTTGTGCAGCACTAGTATCCTTGATAGGATATTTGAAAAGCACTTCAGGTCCCATTTCAATAGAGGCGTCTACTGTATAGCTAATTTCTTTTTGAGCAGCTGTTTCAATATCAATGCTATGAATTTTTCCACCATAAGAAGCTAATAAATTTTTGCTATCTGGTGTGAAAGTCATCGTAGGTAATACACCTAATACAGCGATGGATTCTTGATCATCTCTTTGCACAGGGTAGGCCAACCATGTTTCTTCACCTGTGTTTAAATTACGTTTCACTAGTCCTGTTTTATCTTCAAATCTTGTTCCGTACACCATCCATTTACCATTTTTAGAAAGTACAGGTGTGAAAGCAGAACCATACCTTGAAGCAATGGTACGCGTGGTTCCTTTCTCTCTATCATATACGCCAATACTATATTGAGGCAACATAGCATTGTAGTTCCAAGCACCCATTCTTGCAGAATAATAAATATATCTTCCATCTGCACTTACTGCAGGATCAATTGTTTTTAAATTTGCTGGTAAAGAAATTAAAGAAGTACCCGCACCTCCATTTTTATGCATTAAATACAATTTTGTATTTCTTCTACCTTTTGTATACACTATATAATTACCATCGGGTGTATACACAGCCCCTGGAAAATTTTGATTTTGATCTTCGGTTAAAGCAATGGTATCTTTTTTAGCAATATCTATGTACCATAAATTTTCTGCACCGCCTCTATCTGAAATAAATAAAATTCTTTTACCATCTGGGCTATAGCTAGGATGATTGTCATAAGCCAATCCCTTGGTAATGACAGTTGCTTTACCACCTTCAATAGGCATACTATAAATATCTCCCATTAAATCAAACAAAATAGTTTTACCATCTGGGCTAATCGCTAAAGAGGTCCAAGTACCTTCACTTGTTTTCATAGCAATGGCACGTGTTGCTTTTAGGGGCATACCTTTATAGCTTGTAAAATTAGTGCTGTCTTTTACAGCATTTGTTTTTGGTTGTGCATAGCTGCTGGTTAAACCAAACATGCATAAAAGCGTCCAACTAAAAACGCAGGTAATTGTATATTTTCTCATTGGTAATTTTTTTGAAAGTTAGCTAAATAGGTGAAAAAATTGACGCCAAATTTGCCTTTGAATTGCCGTTTATCAATAAATGCCGTTTTTTATATAAAAACCAAGCAAAATGGGCCTAAAATTGGCCTATTTACGAATGTAATCGTAATTTTACAAATATGAAAAAAACCAGTGTACTAAGGCTTCTTATTCTAAATAGCTTACTACTAATGAGTTATGTATCCTTTGCTCAAAATATTCAAATTGAGGGTACGATCATGGATAGTGCCGCTAAAAGAGCCCTGCCTTATGCTACTATTTCTTTGGTACGCTCACAGGATTCCTCGTTAGTCAGTTTTACGAGAAGCAATGAGGATGGTTTTTTCAATATTAAGAATGTACCCGCTGGAAAATATTTATTATCTATTTCTTATGTAGGCTATCAACAACAATGGTTTGCTTTTAAAACAGGCACTACTCCTGTATTGAATCTTAATAATATTTATTTGGAAGATGCTAGTAAAATGACAACTGTTACCGTTACTGCACGCAGGCCTCCAGTCGTTATTAATGGCGACTCTATAGAATTCAATGCTGAAAATTTTAAAACACCACCGAATGCAGTGGTGGAAGATTTATTGAAAAAAATGCCAGGCATTGAAGTAGATAAATCCGGGGGAATTACAGTGAATGGAAAAACGGTGACCAAGGTATTTGTGAATGGAAAAGAATTTTTCACAGGGGATCCAAAAATGGCTACTAAAAATTTACCTGCAGATGCGATTGATAAAATACAAGTCTATGATCGTAAATCGGATCAAGCCATGTTTACAGGTATTGATGATGGAACAGAAGAGACTGCAATAAATTTAAAAGTAAAAAAAGATAGAAATCAATCCAATTTCGGAAAATTAACAGGAGGTGCAGGAACACCAAGTAGATTTGATGCACAAGGCAATTGGAATAGATTAAATAATGACGAACAATACTCCTTAATTGGAACGGCTAATAATACCAACAGACAAGGGTTCTCGAGTAGAGACATTACTAATTTTTCTGGCGGTGGTGGTGGAAGACCCGGTGGTGGCGGGGGTATAACACTTAATTTTGGCGGCGGTGGTGGCACCGATAATAATGCACAAGGGGTGGCAACCACCTATTCAGGTGGCGGTAATTATTCTAATTTATTTAATAATAAGAAAACAAATTTCAATGCTAATTTTTCATTGAATGATGTAGAGCGAAATAATAATAGTAACTCATTCACACAAAGTTTAATCCCAGGCAATTTATTTAATAGAAGTTCCAATGCAAGATCTGTTACTAGAAATCAACAACAAAGCTATGGTAGCACCATTGACCAAACAGTTTCAGAAACCTTCTCTTATAAATTTACACCTAGTATAGGTAGGCAAAATGGGAGTACTGAGTCCTATGATACGACAGAAACTTTTTTACCCGACGCTTTTAAAACTAAAACGAATGCTACACGTTCTGCATCAACCAGTGTAACAGATGCAAGCAATGCGGCCAGTAATTTATTATTAAGAAAAAAGTTTGCTAAAAAAGGAAGAACTATTTCATCTACTATAACCAATAGTTATAATGAGTCTAATGCTAAAGGAACTCAATTCACGGATCAATTTATATACGGAAGCGGAGGTGTCTTGTTAAAAGATTCCATCTTAGACCAACAAAATATTAGAAAAGGCAATACCCTTTCTTATTCAGCCAATGTAGTGTATACCGAGCCCTTGGGTAAAAAATCATTACTTGAATTCAATGGATACTTAAGTCAAAGTATTGGTCAAGACAAGTAGAAAGGTATATGATAAGAATGCAAATACGGATGCCTATGATCAATTAAATACCAGGCTTACCAACGAATTTAATAGCGAGTATACCTATAGTGGGGGAGGTTTGAATTTTAGAACCAATCAAAAAAAGTATAATTTCTCTACAGGCTTTAGTTTACAAAATGCCAAATTAGTAGGAGAGAATATAAGTGCCAATACAAAATTGAATCAAAACTTTAAGGATATCTTACCAACCGCTACTTATCAATATAATTTTTCTCAAACGAAGAATTTAAATATTAATTACCGTACTTCAACCAATCAACCTTCTTTAACGCAGTTGCAACCGGTATTGGATCAAAGCAATATCAATAGACAAACTATTGGTAATCCTGATTTGAAAAGAAGTTATGTACATAATTTAAATATGCGTTTCTTCTCTTCTAAAATTATATCAGGTACGTAAGTTTCTTTGCTAACATTAAATGCCTCTACTACCAATAATTCTATAGTGAACTATGATAGTGTCTTACCCACTAGAGTTATTCTTATCAAGGCCTGTGAATGTGAATGGTGCTTACCGTGTGAATGGTAGTCTGAATTATGGTTTTGGTATTAAAGAAAATATATTCAAGAATGAACTTTGGAATAAACGGAGGTGTGAGTAATAATATATCTTATGCGAACGCATTATTAAATACCATTATTACAAAAACTAGTGGGTCCTTCTTTATCCTATAACTTTCAATTAGACGAAATTATTGATATCGATTTTTCCACTAGGTATTCTTATAGCAAAACCAATAATGCTATTAATCCAGCTTTAAATACTAATTTTTTAACAAAGGTATTTAGCGCTGAGATGAATAATTACCTACCTAAAAACTTTTTACTCAATCAAAGCTTCACCTATACCATTAATTCGGGAAGAGCTGCTGGATTTAATACTTCTATACCTATTTGGAATGCAAGCTTCTCTAAGTTTTTTATGAAGAATAAAAAAGCGGAATTAAGAGTGAGCGCCTTTGACTTATTGAATAAAAATGCAGGCATTAGCAGAAACGTATCGCAGAACCAAATCGTTGACCAACAATACAATGTGATTAATCAGTACTTCTTAGTAAGTTTTGTCTATAGCTTACAAAAATCTGGTTTAGGCGGTGGCGGTGCTAGAAATGTGATGATTCGTATGAATTAATTATCTTTAGTAAATCTTTATTTAAATACAAATTTTTAAAATAAATAATATGCGTAAAATATTCTTAGCACTTACAGTAATGCTTGTAGCATTTACTAGTGCATTTGCTCAAGTAAAAGAAGGCAAGCTCATTTTTGAAAGAAAAGTGAACATGCACAAAATGATTACCGACCCTGAAATGAGGGCGCGTATTCCAGAATTTAGAACAGATAAGTTTGAGCTATTATTTAATGAGCAAGCGAGTATGTTTAAAACCATAGTAGAAGAAGAAGCGCCAGACCCTTTTGCTAATAGCGGTGGCGGTGGTGGAGGGGGTATGCGTTTTGCTTTTAGAATGCCTGAAACAGCTACTTTCACAGATATCCCTAATCAAATGCAATATGAGTCTCGTTCTTTATTCGAGAAAGAATTTTTAATTGTAGATTCCTTAAAGCCTAATAAATGGAAATTATCGGATGAAACTAAAACTATTGCAAAGTTTGTTTGTAAAAAAGCAACTACTATGATTGTCCCACAACAAATGAATATGCGTTTTGGTGGTGGAAGAAATAGAAATAACCAAGATACAACAGCCCCTGTAAAACCAAAAGAAATTGAATTAGTGGTTTGGTATACAGAGTCTATTCCTGTATCAGTGGGTCCTGATGCTTATGCGGGACTGCCAGGCGCAATTTTAGAAGTAGATAGTGATAATGGCGGTAATGTTATTACTGCTACTGAGTTTACAGCTAAGTACGCTGCTAAAGAATTAAAGCAACCTACTAAAGGAGATAAAATGAACCGTGCGCAATTTGCAGAAAGTATGAAAAAAATTATGGAAGACATGCAAAGAGGCGGTGGCATGGGAGGTATGAGAATGAGAATTAATCAATAAATTTTATCTTAATTCATAATATACCATTTCCATCCAATGGTAATGGCTCTTGGTTCTCCTAAATAATAAGAATAAGCACTGCTTCCTTTTACACTAAAGTTTTTGGTAGCCATGGTAGAATAATAAGTATTGGTAAGGTTTAATACATTCAACCATATTTCCGATTTCTTAAATTGAAGTCCGAACCTGGCATTCAATAAATTAAAACCAGGGTAACGAGTGGCATTGGTTTCATCCATATAATAAGCCGATTGGTGTATCCATTCAAGCGAACTGCGTATTAGTTTAGTAGGCTTCCAATTAAAAGACAAATTATTGAATAAGTTGGGGGCCGCATTCATTTCTTTACCACTTACATCTACGCCTTTAATACTGGTATTTAAATATTTATGTTTTGTATTAGAACCGTTTAGGCTAATATCCATAGAAGGCGCTAATTGATAGCGTATCTGATATTCAATACCCATATGGCTTGTAGCGCCCGAGTTTTGATTTAAATTCACGCCATCGGTTTGCCTTACCGAAATAATTTCGTTCTTGCCTTGTAAAGAATAAATAGAAATTTCAGCACTTAGTTTTTTACTTTGATACCAAGAGCCTATTTCTATGTTGGAAAAATTTTGTGGTAATAAATAAGGTACTCTTATGGCATTGTATATCTCGGTTATTTGAGGAGGCACAAAACCTTTGCTATAATTTAAATAACCACCCCACCACCTTTGGTTATAAGTAAGCCCTAATTTAGGTGTGAACTGTGTAAAATTATTTTTCGCAGAAGGCGTTCCAATGGGAAGCAGGTTATTAAAAAGGTATTCAAAATTATCATAACGCATGGTCATGTTCAAGCGAATAGCTTTATTCAAATTGGCGATATAATTAAAGTAAATGGCTTTATTACTAATTTCGGTGTTATAATTGGTAATAAGTGAATCCCTACTAGGGTATGTATATTTTGTGAATTTGCCAATGCTAGTATCTTTTACAATATCTATGTAGTTTGCCATTAAATTTTGATTTGTAATATCCCAATAACCACCTAACATTATTTTGCTATTGAGCATTGGAATGCTCCAAACATGTTGAAGGTCTAGTACATAGGCATCAAAATGGTTGCTATTGACTTGTCCTTTAAATTTTGTTGGGTTGCTAGTAGACGCAATAGAATAGGCAGGATTCTGGTCCATGGTATTATTACGATACATGAAATTAAGCGTTGTATTAGAGTGGCTATTCCAGTTATACTCCAAGTTTTGTCTAAAACGAAGCGCATCAATTTTTCTAAAGGTGAAGCTTTGCTGTGAGCCAAAATTTTTCTGAAAAAATTTAATACTATCTAAAGAGCCCGTCATTTGAGTATAGTAATTAATATATTGAAGGTTTTGGTATCCTTTTAATTTATTGTTTACTCGAAAATTTCTTTTAACACTCAATGCTTTTTTAGAAAAATCACTGTACTCTGTAATGCCGTTTTTTTGATCCGTCCAAGCACCACTAATCATCCAGCCGCCTGTTTTGCTGGGAGCGCCCCAACTCAAATCTAATTTTTTAAAACCTGTATTCGTTATTTGAGTACTTATAAAAGCCTCGGCTTTACTAGGAACGGGGGTAGTTAATATATTTACCACGCCTCCGATGGCTTCAGCACCATAGAGGGCCGAGGCAGGGCCTTTAATAATTTCAATACTATGAATATTGCTACTATTCATTTCAATAAGGGCATTACTGCTAAATAAGCCACTGGTTCTAATGGGCATGCCATCTTCTAAATATAAATAAAGACCTTTTAAGGATATAGGTTGTCTAATAGACATCATATGTTGTTCATTACCAATGGTGGGCATATAAACACCACTTACTTTATTCAATAGAAAATCAATTCTTTGCGCTTTCGCTTCATCAACTGTTTTGGGAGATAGTATGGAAATAGCCACAGGCGATTCTATTCTTTTCTCTTTCAACTTGTTGGCAGATACCACAATAGTGGTCAGTTGGGTATAGCTTGTATCCTGTCCAGATGCAGTAGCCGTAACAAAAACTAAAATACCCAGCATAAATTTTCTGAAAAAAACCATATTTGCAAATTTAGTAGTTAATTTAGTTATTCAGTTTTTCGTTGAACCTATTTTATCATAATTCAAATTTATCCGATGCGTAAAATTCTATTCCTACTCACATTACTTTTATTGGTAGGCGCCCCTTTTATAACTGCTACTGCCCAAGTGAAAACGGTGCGAGCGCAAGCAAGTATTGTCAATGAATTATTAGCAGATCGCTTTAACAATTTACTACCTAGTTTAATGGATAAGGCTCAAATGGATTGCTGGGTAATTATAACAAGAGAGTATAATGAAGACCCTATTTTAAGAACCATGATTCCTGCAGAATGGATTGCGGCTCGTCGTAGAACTATGCTAGTGTTTTATAGAAACAAGGAAAAAAATACTACTGAAAAGTATGCAATAGCCAGGTATGCAGTGGGTAAAGAAATTGCTGCTGCTTGGGATGTAGCCGCTTTTCCCAATCAATGGGATGCATTGACTGCTTTATTGAGAAAGCTAAACCCAAATAAAATTGCCATTAATACTTCTGCCGATTATGGACATGCCGATGGTTTAGATCATACAGAGTATCTAGAATTCATGCAAAGCTTAAGTGCAAGCGAGCAAGCAAAGGTAGTTTCAGCAGAACCTTTAGGGGTGAGTTGGTTGGAAACTAGAACAGAAAAAGAAATGCAATTGTATCCAAGCTTATTAAAAATAACACACGCTATTATTAAGGAAGGTTTTAGTAATAAAGTCATTAAGCCTAATGTAACCACAACGCAGGACTTAGTTTGGTGGTTTAGACAAAAATTAAGCGACAATGGACTTATAACATGGTTTCATCCTTCTATTGAAATTCAAAGAAGAGTAAGTAATGAAAAAGATGATGTGATTAGACCAGGCGATTTTTTACATGTAGATTTTGGAATTACTTATTTAAGACTGAATTCTGATGTGCAAGAACATGCCTATGTTTTACTTCCTACAGAAAAAGAAGTACCTGCTATATTGCAAGCGGCCTTTACTAAAACCAATCAATTACAAGATTTTTTAACCAATGAATTTGCTATAGGCAAATCGGGTAATGAAATTTTAAAGCAGGCCTTAACCAATGCGAAGGCTGCAGGTATTAACCCAAGCATATACACGCATCCTATTGGATTTCATGGCCACGCAGCGGGCACTACTATTGGCATGTGGGATTTCCAAAATGGCGTACCAGGTTCTGGCGATTACACGATGAAGGCCAATACCTGTTACTCCATTGAATTAAATGCAACGCATACATTAGCAGGTTGGGACAAGCCAATTAAAGTGGCGCTAGAACAGAACGGCTATTTTAGTGGAACGCGATTTGATTATATTGATGGAAGACAAACTAAAATTCATGCTATACAATCGAAATAGTTTTTGCAAAGTATAAAAAATAAAAATGATCATCAGTTATTTGAATAATTAGAATGCTGATAATTAAAAAAGCCCCGATTGATCGGGGCTTTTTTGTGGCAATATTTTTAAAAAGTATATAAAAATTATTATTACTCATTCAAATTATTATCAATATTTATTTAGTAAAATAATGTACAATAAAATAGGTAACAGCTGCTAGTACGCCACTTACTGGAATGGTTAAAACCCATGCCCATAATAGGTTGGTGGTTACACCCCATCTTACAGCACTTAAACGTTTAGTAGCTCCAACGCCTATGATAGATCCTGTAATGGTATGTGTAGTGGAAACCGGAATACCCATTTGACCTGTAAAAAATAAAGTAAATGCACCAGCTGTTTCAGCAGCTACACCTTCAAGTGGGGTTACCTTGGTAATTTTAGAACCCATTGTTTTAATAATTTTCCAACCACCACTCATGGTACCTAAGCCAATAGCTAAATAACAAGAAACCGGAACCCAATCTGGTAATTGACTAAAGTCTTGCATACTTCCATTGGCAATTAATGCAGCACCAATAATACCCATTACCTTTTGTGCATCATTACCACCATGTCCAATACTAAAAGCTGCAGAACTAAATAACTGTAATTTTTTAAACATATAAGCAACGGTACGAGCTGTAGGCGTTTTTATTTTCTCTACATACAAATAAATAATCATAAATAATATAGCAGCCCCAATGATACCGTATACAATAACTGAATTGTCTGCTTTGTCAATTTCGCTTCCAAAAGTTTTTTCAATATTGAATTTGGTTATTTTTGCTTTTACCTTTTCTATATTTTTATCGGCAATTGGGTAAATACTATTTACAATTGTTAAAGCTGAATCCAGACTAATAGTACCTTCTAAGTATAATTTTAAAGGCTCTTTATATTCTTCAGTTTTATCTTTTGCAATAACGTAAATTGCTTTTGCGTCTTTATCTTCTGCCGATTTTGCTTCTACTACTAAAAAATCGTTTGCATTTCTAACATCATCTTTTAATTTGCTAACAGCCACATTTTTTAACCAGCCACTATCTTTCGCAATAGAGGCAATTTTAGCTGCAGAAGAATTATCAAAATCAGATAAATAAGGTACTAAATTATTATAAGAAGCGTTAGCCTTTTCTAATTTTCCTTCATTCAATTGTAAGGCCGATAGCAATTCGGCATCGCCTTGTTTATTTTTAAGGTCGCCTTTAATAGTGGCAATTTCTTTTTGGTATTTATCAATGCTATAAAACTTTTGAACGTTTTCTTTAATTTTAGTATCCTCAAACATATCAAACATTATCACGGTACCAGCAGTGGCAATAATTATAATGGCAAACCGCCACCATAAATTGCGCATAATGGTTACGACGGATATAAAAATAGATATAATGATACCAATAATAGGCGCTAAGAATATAAATAAAACTGTTTTTATGATAGTATCGCTGTCTACTATCTTAGCCCAAGAATAATCGATTCCTTTAAGCATGAGTGCATGCGCAATGGCTGCACCTGCAAAACCTCCAATTAAAGTATGCGAAGAAGAAGAGGGAATACCATACCACCAAGTAAGTAAGTTCCAGAAAATGGCCGCTATTAAACCTGAAAAAATAACGGGTAAAGTAATAAAATCTTTGTAGACGGTTTTACTAATGGAGTTGGCAACGGCGTGGTCTTTAAAAATCCAGAATGCCACTGAATTAAATAAGGCTGCCCATAATACTGCTTGAAAAGGTGTTAATACCTTGGTAGAAACCACAGTAGCAATAGAATTGGCTGCATCATGGAATCCATTGATATAGTCAAATATTAGCGCTAGGGCTATAATGATAATTAATAAAGTCATCTTGAATAAATTAAGGAATAAATTAAGCGTACTTGATAATAATAGATTCAACTACATTGGAAACATCTTCAATTTTATCGGTGGCAATTTCAAGGACTTGATATATTTCTCTTTTCTTAATTACTTCTTTAAAATCGTTCTCTTGTTCAAATAGTCTTTCAATACTCATGTCAAAAATATCATCTGCCTGATTTTCAATACTGTTTACCTTAATCATGGCTTCAGTCATTTCCTTAATATTTTTCATATTGCGAAGTCCCAAGACCACCTTTTTAGTTTCTAGTGTACCTTGTAAAATTAATTCTGCTAATTTGTGTATACCAGTATCGTTAGGGTTTACTTTATAAAAATTAATTTTTTTAGCAGATGCATATATATAGTCTGCAATATCATCTAATGAAGAAGCTAAATAGTGAATGTCTTCTCTATCAAATGGAGTAATAAAGTTTCTACCTAATTCAGTAAAAATAGAATGCGTTAAATCGTCGTTCTTATGTTCTAGGTTTTCAATTTGTGCTAAAATATTTGCTCTCACATCTGCATCTGGCTCGTTAACCATTTCTTTTAATTTGATGCCCATTTCATAAACATGTTCAGCAACTTCTTCGAATAATTGAAAGAAAACTCTATCCTTTGGCAAGAAAATTTTCATGATTGAATTGAAGTCCATAATAAGCGTTTTATAGGTTTGAATAATGCTTCACAAAAGTCCCATTTTGAGCCCAAAGGGGGTTCAGGCCTATATTACCAAATTGTTACCAAATACAGGGTAGTAGATATATGCCCTATTGGAGAGGGGCAATAAAAAAGGGAGCCGTTTTCACGGCTCCCTTATAAAATCCATAGCTTTCCCCCAAAAGCTTCTCAAAAGAACACCAAATGAATAAATTTTATATCCAATTGAGTTACCTATTAAGTTTCGTAATAGGTTATTTCCTATATTTACGATAAGATAGAGTTTTAAAAACTAAGTAATTTACCTAATTTACTATTGATTATCAATGAAATACGCAAAATCTATACTATTATCTATTTTTATATTTTTAGTCTTTATTCTAAGGGCTAATGCCTCTTTAAAAGAGCTTCCAGAGCACTTTACAATTTCAAATAATCCATTTTTGGATAAGATTATGAGTCTCCAAGGCCTCGAAACTAAAATTTTCTTATCTAAGCAGAATGAGATTATACCAATGGAGGGCACCATCTTCAAATTTAATGGACAAGAGCTTATCAAGACCAATGAGGAATTATACGTTTTAATATCTCAGACAGGGGTTATTTACCAATTAGAGAACAAGCAAGATTCTACCTATTCATTCCATAGAATTGACGCCACTCTTAATATTAATTACAATATTGCTTCTAACAACTTTGTTTGGGATAAACATATTTATAGTTATGGGGGCTATGGTTTTTGGAAATTAAATGGACATTTAAGGGCATTTAACTTTTTGGATAAAGAATGGGATATAGCCCCTGCAGATAATGAAATTATTTCTAATGGATATAATTGGTATTCCAATAAAGAAAGTAGAGTGTATGTGCCCTTTCAATCTATCGTCAATGCGGGCATTGCAGGTCCTGAAAGTATTAGTGGAAAAAAAAATTATGACAGCTATTATTTAGACCTAGCTTCTAAGAAATGGATCAAATTAGGGTCCCTCAATACCAATACTAGAAAACTTATCATTGATAACATTAGTAATAATCTTTTTACGGTAGACAGTGGCTACATTTATACTAATCAAGACGTAGCTTATTATTTTAATTTCATAGCTAATAAAATATATAAGTCTAAAAGTTCAGAACTGAACCAGTTTTTTATAAGAAGGGCGAATAGTCATGATATCTTTTTTCATAAAGACACTATTTTTAGTTTTAGTCCTGAATCACAATCCTTCTCTACCAAAAAATTATCTATAAATTATTATTTTGAAGCCTTACCCTTTCCTATATGGGGCTTAGATGATAATTATTTTTATATCATTGCCTTCATTGTTTTTGTATTGACAGCAGTTGTTTTTTCTATTTGGCTTTTTAATAGAAGTGTTAGTAAAAAATTGGAACAGTCGCAACTTAAAATATTAAAATCAAAATCAACTAATAAGGCCTTTGTGGGAACAGAAGTAGCGCTTATTGATTTGTTAGTGAAAAGCTCAATAAAAGGCATGAATGTTGAAATTAGTGAAATTAATCATGTGTTGGGTATCAAGGATAAAAATGTGGGACTACAGAAAAAAGTGAGAAGCGATATGATTAACGCTATTAACGAAAAGTATCAATTCATTACACAATTTGAATTGCCGCTCATAAGTAGTGTGCGCAAGGAAGATGATAAAAGGTTTTATGAATATTTTATAACGGCAACCGAAATAAAATCTATTGAGCGAATTTTAGAGCAAAATTGATTTGTCATAAAATTGTAAAATTACATTACTCTTAGACTAAGTTTTATCATGAATATATCTATGGATGTATTCAAAGTTCGAACTTTGCGGCTCGATGTGTAAAAAGCCCTTACTATTTTTATTTTTTATCATTCCTCAATGCTTATGGGGCCAGGCAGAGCTTGTAAAAGATACCTTATTTGCCAATAGCGACAGTGTTGTAGTTACAGCTACCAGAACAGAGCGAAAATTAAACAATCTTACAGTTCCTGTTACCATCATCAATGCAAAAACCATCCAACAAAATGGGTCTTTGCGTTTGACGGATATCTTAAAAGAGCAAACAGGTATCAACTTAACAAGTGGATTTGGTGCAGGCATACAATTACAAGGGCTTAATCCAGACTACACTATTATATTAATCAATGGAGAGCCACTTGTAGGAAGAACTGCCGGGGTACTTGATTTAAATAGAATAGCGCTTGGAAATATTAAAAAAATTGAAATTGTAAAAGGTCCTTCCTCAAGTTTGTATGGAAGCGAAGCCATGGCAGGTGTGATTAATATTATTACAGATGCCACCATGGGATCGCCGCTGACAATGGGTCTCAGGTATGGAACTTACAATACAGTAGATGCCAATCTTGAAACTAAATTACAAACCAGCAAATTTCAATACCAAGGATTTATCAATAGTTATAATACAGATGGATATAGTATTCGTCCCAATAGCAATAGTCGCGTTACCACACCGATAGATAGATATTCAACCACTCAACAAATTAAATGGGATCTATCTAGTAAAACTAATTTTTTGTTGAATACACGTTTTACCAATGAGCAAATTCAAAATGAAATTGCAGTAGCCAATAATGGCATCACTATTTATTCGATTGGAAAAGAAAATATTAAAGATGTAAATGCATCTGCTACATTAAATCATCGTTTTTCTAAAGCTTTAAAAACGAGTCTAAGAACTTATACAACCACCTATGATGCGGTTCAAAATTTGTTAACTATTAACGGACTGCCTTATAGAGATGTGTTGAATCATAATTTTAAGCGCGTAGAAAATCAGACCGATTGGAATCTTAATAAAAATATACAAACGGTCTTTGGTATTGGTGCAGTTTGGGAAGGCGTGAAAAGTAGTCGTTATGATAGTGAAAAAGTAAGGAAGCAAAATGATATTCAATACGCATTTACACAATGGGAGTGGAAGCCATCGGAGCAATTTACTTTGATTGGAGGTCTAAGATTTGATCAAAATAAGCAGTTTGCTTCTGCATATAGTCCTAAGATTTCAATGTTGTATAAGTTGAATCCAGCAACACCAATTTAGATTCAGCGTTGGACAGGGCTTTAAAGCACCAGATTTTAGACAACTTTTTTTAGACTTTACCAATGCAGCTGCGGGAAGTTATAGTGTATTTGGTTCTGCACAAGCACAACAAGTGATTGCCAAATTAGAGGCACTAGGACAAATTGGAAATTTATTTCCCAATTATTATTTATTAAAAGCGCTTAAGCCTGAATATTCTAATGGTATTCACTTTACATGGGATTGGAAAATTAATACTCGTTCTGCTTTGTCCTTGCAATTATTTAGAAATGATATCAAAAATTTAATTGAAACACAGCAAGTAGGTACTTATATCTCTGGCGCTCAAATTTATAGCTATTTAAATATTGGACGTGCCTTTACAACTGGGTTTGAATTAGAAGGACAACATACCATTAATTCAAATTGGTCCCTTAGCGGTGGGTATCAGTATTTACGCACGGGCGATAAAGATCAGATTGCAGATATTAAATCAGGCACAGTCTATACCAAAAATAGTCAAGGCTATAGCAGACTTATGAAGCTGAACGAATATGTTGGTTTACCCAATACAAGTAAGCATAAACTACAAGTAAAATTAAATTATAATTCCCTCAAGGGTTATTACTTGAATCTAAGAGCCATTTACAGAAGCAAGTGGGCTGTGAATAATAACAATGGCAATGAAGTTTTTGATGATGGCGATGTTTTTGCTAGTGGCTATGTTGCCATTAACAGTGCTGCTGGTAAATCATTCAAGAATGGTGTAAGCCTTCAGGCAGGTATAGATAATATATCTAATTATATTGACGCCGCAAACCTCTCTAATTTACCTGGTAGAACATTTTATACCAGCATTAAATATCAGTTACAAAAAAAATAAAAAAATAACAATAAATAAAAATCAATAACACATGAAAATGAATCTAAGAAAAATTACGATGGGATTAGGATTGAGTATTGCTTTAGTGGCTTGTAGCAAAGAGGAAGAAGCAATAGTTCTTCCATTAAGTGCTATTACAGTGAATGATCTTGCTGCAGATACTGTAACAGGATTAGGCCCGGATGGTAGACCTCAAAGTGCTGGTACGACTACTTATTACAGTTTGGTAGATAACAAAATAATTGCTTCAACAGATGCAGCTTCTACTAAATGGGATATTGCTTTCTCTTCTACTAAAATTTTAGTGAACAGCGGAACTAGTGGCCCTGGATTAGGTGGTGCATTTGTTTTTAAAGGATTATTTGATGATTTAAAAACCATTGCAACAGATTCAAGCTTTGCAACAGACAATGCAACTGCAGCCTCCTATGCAATTCCATTGGGAAGTGGAAAAGCATGGTATACTTATGATGGGTTAACAACACTAGTAAGTCCAATTGCAGGTCGTGTTTTAGTGATTAGAACTGCAAATGGAAAATATGCAAAAATTGAAATTCTAAATTATTATAAAGGTGGTGTAACCTTAGCGTCTACTGCATCAGTGAGTGATAAATTATTCAAGCAACGTTATTACACATTTAGATATACTTATCAGTCAAATGGCTCGAAAATATTTTAGCGCTCTAATTTAAAATTAGCATCGGTTGCTGGACGCTTCGCTAAGTTGGCTACTTTCCAAGCACTGCGGTACATCCAGTCGGCCATTTTCTTTAGCTTAGGGTAGTTAATATTTTCTGCATTATCAAGTGGTGTATGATAATCTTCATGTAATAAAGTAGTATACATTACAGCAGGTATACCCAGTCTTGCATAAGGTACATGGTCACTTCTAAAATACCAACCTTCTACATGGGTTACTTTATCGTAGGCGGTATCTAATTTAAATTTAGGCCCTTCGTTATTAGCAGCTAAAATAAGGTTCACTAATTCAGTTGAATTTTTATGCGGAGATTGCATGCCTAAAAAAGCTGCACTATCTATATGATTTCTACCAATCATATCACCATTCAATACGGTCACAATATTTTTAATAGGCACCGTTGGGTGTTGTACGTAATATCTTGAACCTAGTAAACCTCTTTCTTCAGCGCCATGAATCACAAATAAAATAGAACGTTTTGCTGGGTTTTTCATAAAGGCCCTTGCATTGGCAAGCATAGCCACATCCACACTTGCATTGTCATCGGCGCCATAATAAGTTGAATCATTGTTATGTGCATTTCTAATACCATGTGCATCTTGATGCCCACTGTATAAAACGTATTCTTCTTTTAACTTAGGGTCGGTGCCATTAATTTTTCCTATAATATTAACGGAAGGGTAACTGTACTTATCTATTTCAATATTGGCATTAATAAAGGCGGTGTTGTTTTGTAAACTTTCTTTTGCATTTGCGTGCATCCATAAAATTGGCACAGTGGTACTAACATTTACATTCGCTCCTCCATCAATATCGTAGCTACCTCTTTTAAAATTTTCTGCAGCGTCGTCCCAAGCTTTTTCTGCAATCTCATCGGCAATGATAATAACAGCTGTGGCACCTTTTCTAATAAGTGGCAGTACATATTTAGTTTGTACAGATCTGCTATAACGCCATGTAGGCAAAGAAACATTGGTATTGATTCCATTAGAAGAAGCTTCAATAGCCACTACTTTATTTTTAATATCCAATTGTAAAGTATCTATGTCTGCTGCACCACCTAAATACATAATAGGCGCCACTATGGAAGCATTCGCCATTTGAGCTACGGCCACTTCATTCCATAATTTTAATTTAACATTATTAATTTTTATAGTTGACTTATCTGAAATATGGTTGCGCCATAAATTAAAGAACTGTAAATAAGTACCATCATCACCTGCAGGTAACAAGCCAATACTTCTATATTTTTCAACCAACCACATAGAAGCTTTTAATTCATCTAAGGTGCCAGCCGACCTGCCATTAAAATGCGCATCGGCAAGAGTGTATAAATCTTTTTTTAATTCGCTCTCTTTAATATATTTCAAGCCTGGAGGGTTGGTATTTTGCGCAAGTAAAGAACCGCTCATAGCTACTATAAGAAAACTGCTCATTATGAATACTAAAGTATTTTTTTGATATTTTTTCATACTATTATTTTTTATAAACTTGAATTATTTTTTTGCTTTAAAGCTCCATGTAAAATTAAATTCGGCCACTACTTCGCCTTTTTCATTAGTGCCCACCGACTTACAAATTAATGTTTTTCCTTCACCGGTAACTATACTTTCTTGAATAGCTTCTTGAATGGCCAAGCCGTCTTCACAGCTAAATAAAATAGTACCCGTTGCTTTTTTTAAAAAATTGGCCTGTGTGCCCACCACCAGCATACTTATTTTAGGAACTCTTTGGTAAACTTGAGCAAAGGCTAGCATGCCGCAGGTCATTTCTGCAGCCATGGCTTCCACCGCAAAATAAATAGATTGAAAAGGATTTTGACTAAACCAAGAGTAGCGAATACGCACTACACATTTACGGTCATCGAAATAATGTATTCTTAAACCCGCAAAAAAAGCGGCTGGCAATTTTGTAAATAAAAAAAAGCCAAAGGAAATAGGGTTGGTAATTAAACGACTGAATTTACTAAAGGCTGGGTTCATAGTGTATATGCTTGTGCTATAAAATTAAGGATATCTTAGATGAAAGGGCTGCTGATTTATAAAATTTATATCTAAGAAAGATGATTAAACTTGGTTTGGCCTAGAACTGGAGCTTTGGTATTGAAAAAAAGGCAGTCTCAATGGGTGCCTTTATAAGTTAATGACCTAATTTTAAGACCAAAACCAATTTCTATGACTACGGCATTGCAAAGCTATGACTACATTGTTTTTATACTCTACTTTTTAATAATAGCCAGCTATGGCTTTTGGATATATAAACGCAAACAATCGGCCACTGCCAATTCAACTGATTTCTTTTTAGCAGAAGGTCAATTAACTTGGTGGGCTATTGGAGCAAGTTTAATTGCCTCTAATATTTCTGCAGAGCAATTTATTGGTATGAGTGGAAATGGTTTTAGATTAGGTTTAGCTATCTCTGCCTATGAGTGGATAGCAGCAGTTTCTTTAGTCTTGGTGGGTGTATTTTTTATGCCGGTGTATTTGAAAAACAGAATTTACACCATGCCACAATTTTTAAAAACAAGGTATAACGAAACAGTGGCCATGATCATGGCTATCTTTTGGTTGTTCTTATACATATTTGTAAACCTTACTTCCATTTTATATTTAGGAGCTATTGCTATTAATAATTTAACAGGCGGCGCCCACTTTCATTTAATCATGATAGGCCTTGCGCTATTTGCTTTGTTTATTACATTAGGCGGCATGAAGGTTATTGGCTACACCGATGTAATACAAGTATTAGTATTAACAGTGGGTGGTCTTATAACTTCTTATATAGCCTTAACGGTAGTGGGTGAAAAATTTGGTTATGGTAGTAATGCTATTGCAGGATTTAATCATTTATTAAAAGCAGCACCGGATCATTTTAATATGATATTTGATAAACCAGGTGCAGGCGCTACACAAAAACAAATTGACGATTATTCAAGTTTGCCAGGACTTGCTATGATGGCAGCAGGTATGTGGGTAGCGAATTTAAATTATTGGGGATGTAATCAATACATTACTCAAAGAGCCTTAGGTGCCGATTTAAAAACGGCTAGAACTGGAATTTTCTTTGCAGCCTTTTTAAAATTATTAATGCCTGTACTAGTGGTGCTTCCAGGTATTGCAGCATATGTTTTATATCAAAATGGAGACTTGCAACAAGAAATGTTAAGTAATGGTAGTTTGAATCAGGACAATGCTTATTCTTCTGTTGTAGGGTTTTTACCTGTTGGGCTGAAAGGCTTATCCATGGCGGCTTTGACGGCAGCCATCGTGGCTTCATTAGCAGGAAAGGCGAATAGTATTTCTACTATTTATTCTTTAGATATTTATAAAAAGTATATTAATAGAGAGGCCTCTGATACAAAAATTGTCACCACTGGACGCGTCATCATTATTATTTCTTTAATCATTGCTATTATTATTAACTGGAACGATACATTGGGTATTGGTGGAAAGGGTGGCTTTGAATTTATTCAAAAATATACAGGTTATATTTCACCTGCTATCTTCCCAGTTTTCTTATTAGGTTTCTTCTGGAAAAAAGCAACTTCAAAAGCGGCTATTACTGGAATTATTGTAGGCGTTATTTTATCTATTGTATTTGATAAATTTATTGTGGGCCTCGCAGGAAGTGAAACTATTTTATATACAGCCTACTCTAATGGACACGGCGGATTTGAAATTCCTTATTTAATTCAAATGGGATGGGTATTTGCCTTTACCATGATTACGATTGTGCTAGTAAGTTTATTAGATAAGAGTGGACAAACGCATGAAAACGATTTAATAGAAGACAACACTAAATATACATTAAGCAACGCTAATTTAGCAATGGTGATTATTGTACTTGGATTAGTAGCTGCTATGTATATTCGTTTTTGGTAAATTAAAATAGTAATTTTTTTTAGAAATATTCTTAGCCTTATTAAAATGGTAAAATAACACATTAAAATGAAAACAAAACTTTTAAGACTTTTTTCTTTTCTACTACTAACAATAACGACTCAGTTATTTGCACAAAAAAATAGTAGCATGCAACCAACTCAATTAATTACGAATCTGCAATTAATTGATGGTACAGGTAAGCCTGCGTATAGTGCATCGGTAAGAATACAAGGGAAGAAAATCATACAAGTAGGGGCATTAAAAGCCAATCAAAATGAGAAGGTCATTGATGGTAAAGGCTTAGTCTTAGCACCTGGTTTCATTGATTCTCATAGTCATCATTTTGGAGACTTGGATGATCATCCGGAGGCCATTCCCACCAATAGCCAAGGCATTACTACTATTATTATAGGCCAGGATGGGGGCAGTTATGCAATGGATACGATTGCTAAAATGTTCAAAGAGCGTTCTATGGCAGTGAATGTAGGAAACTATACAGGGCAGGCAACTTTAAGAGAAGAAGTAATGGGAGAGAACGATGTATATAGAGAAGCAACTCAAGCAGAGATAGATAAAATGAAAATTATTTTACAAAAAGAATTAGATAAAGGTTCTTTGGGTTTATCTACTGGGCTTGAATATGAGCAAGCCTTTTTTTCAAGCAAAGATGAAGTAATACAATTAGCAAAACTAGCTGCGGCCGCTAAGTCAAGATATATGAGTCATATCAGAAGTGAGGATATTAGATTTCAAGACGCCATTGATGAAATTATTGAAATTGGAAGGGTCACCAAAATGCCTGTACAAATTTCACATATAAAAATTGCTAAAAAAGATGATTGGGAAACTTCTAAGGCCTTAATTGCAAAATTAGAAAAAGCAAGAGCCGAAGGAATAAATATTACTGCAGACATATATCCTTATACTTATTGGAACTCCACCTTAAGAGTTTTATTTCCAACCAGAGATTATACGAATCCGGAAAGTGCAGAGTTTGCAGTGAACCATACCTTTGATGCGAATGAATCTTATTTAGTGAAGTATGCACCCGTTGAAGCCTACAGAGGTAAAACACTTGCAGCCATTGCAGCTATGAGAAATGAAAAGCCATCTGTTACTTTAATGGCATTAATTGCTATTGCATCTGATTTTAAAGAAAAAAATCCCCAATTTAAAGGAACAGTAGAAGCCATTGCTGCCAAGTCAATGATTGAAAAAGATATAGCAAATTTAATGGCATGGCCTTATGCCAATATATGTTCCGATGGTAGTGCTAGTGGGCATCCTAGAGGACATGGTGCTTTTACAAGAGTCTTAGGAAAGTATGTTAGAGAAGATAAAATCATTTCATTAGAAAATGCCATTCATAAAATGACAGGCTTAACTGCTAAGCATTTAGGCATTACAGATAGAGGTATTATTGCAGTTGGCAATTATGCCGATTTAGTTTTATTGAATCCAGCTACTGTAAAGGACAATGCTACTATTCAAAATAGTACAGCTTTATCCACTGGTATTGAAATGGTTTGGATTAATGGACAACTTAGTTATCAAAATCAAAAGGCTACCGGTAATTACCCAGGGGTGCTTATCAAAAGAAAATAAATCTCAAAAGAAAATAAATTTTAAATTAAAAGAAAGGTAAGCAAGATGAATAATGCAATTGTATTAACGAATGGTTTATTGAAGGCACTAGATGCTAAAACAGCTCACGGACTTATAAGAGGTACAGAACGCTTTACCATTAAAGGCGTGGTAGACTGTGCTGAAACTGCTGGACAAGATGCAGGAGTATTATTAGACGGTAAAAACAGAAATATACCAGTGTTTGAAAATTTAAGTGCTGCAACAAGTTCACTAACTGATATTCAATTTTTAGTGATTGGTGTAGCTACAGTGGGAGGAAGATTACCGAGTAATATGTTAACCACCATTATTGAAGCCATCAATGCAGGGTTATCTATTGTAAATGGTTTACATGAATATTTAAATGAGAAGCCTGAGATTGTAGCACTTGCTAAAGAAAAAGGCGTGCAGTTAATTGATGTAAGAAAACCTAAAACAAGAGAACAACTTAGTTTTTGGACAGGAGATATTTATAAAGTAACCGCACCCATCATAGCCGTGATAGGTATGGACTGCGCTATGGGTAAAAGAACTACTGCTAGAATGTTAAGACAGGCCTGTGAAGCAGACGGACTCAAGGCTCATATGATTTACACTGGACAAACCGGTTGGTTGCAAGGGGGGCAATATGGTTTTGTTTTTGATTCTACTTTGAATGATTTTGTTTCTGGTGAATTAGAAAATGCCATTGTAACTTGTTGGAAAGAAACGGCACCCGATTTTATTTTCTTAGAAGGCCAGTCTTCTTTAAGAAACCCAAGTGGTCCTTGTGGTATTGAGTTATTAATCTCTGGGAATGCTAAACATGTCATATTGTTATTCGCCCCAAAGCGTAAATATTTTGACCACGATGAAAAATGGGGATCTATCCCAAGCGTTGAATCAGAAATTGAGATTATAGAAAAACTAGGTTCAAAAGTAATAGCACTAGGTATTCATACAGAAGACTGTTCTACCGAAGAAGCCTTTGCCTTCCAAAAACAATATGAGCAAAAATTAAATATCCCTGTTCTATTACCGATACATGAAGGGGTTGATAAAATATTACCTACTTTAAAAAACTTAAAAAAATAAGTATCAAAAAATAATTAGTATCCAATGAAAATAGTAGCAGTAAGATCTTATTTAAAAAAAATGGCTTTAACCAAGCCTTATACCATTGCTTATAGTACATTCTCCGATGTGAGTTTAGCTTTTTTTGAAGTAGAGTTAGCTAATGGTATGGTGGGCTATGGTTGTGGAAGCCCTGCGGGAGAAGTGGTGGGAGAAACGACTGCGCAAACTGCTGTTAATTTAAAAACTGAATTCGTTAAAAATTTTGTAGGCAGAGATATTCGTCATTTTCAAAAAATGATTTATGAAGCAAGACAATATTTTGATCACCTACCTGGAACACAGGCTGCCATTGATATTGCCATGCATGATGCATTTGGTAAATTCATGGGTATTTCCGTTGCTGAATTTTACGGACAAAAAATTAAAGCCTTACCTACCTCTATTACCATTGGTATTAAAAGCGTAGAAGAAACTTTAGAAGATGCTGCAGGTTTTCTAAGTCTAGGTTTTAAAGTATTAAAAGTAAAACTAGGATTGAATGTTGACGAGGATATTGAAAAAATTCTTAAGCTGCATGAAAAATATCCTAGTGAATATATAATAAGAGTAGACCCCAACCAAGGATATAGCTTGGCCGACTTGAATAAATTTATTGAGGCTACTAAAAAAGTAAATGTAGAATTAATAGAACAACCCTTACCCGTTGGTAAAGAATTAGAATTATTAAAAGTAGATCCCGCTTACCGTTCTATATTAATGGGCGATGAATCACTGAAAGACCCTCAAGCAGCATTGGAATATGCCACTAGCAAACCCTTTGGCGTTTATAATATTAAGTTAATGAAATGTGGTGGTATTATGGGGGCTATGGAAATTGCCACTATTGCTAAGAATGCAAGCATTAATTTATTCTGGGGTTGCAATGATGAAAGTATCATAAGTATTACCGCAGCGCTTGCATGCAGCATACTGCTGTTCGAATACCAAGTATATCGATTTAGACGGCAGCTTTGATTTAGCTGAGGACTTGGTAACAGGAGGCTTTGAATTAAAGGATGGCTATATGCATATAAATAGCCAGCCTGGTTTTGGCGTTACAAAACTATAGTGAACTTGCTATAGAATACACTAAATTGTAGAATGGAAGTATTAAAACCCAAAATAGGAGTAAGCACTGCTACTTTTTTAGTAGTGAGTGTAATTATTGGTTCGGGCGTATTTAAAAAATTAGCGCCCATGTCTCAGGAGTTAGGTTCTCCCTTATTAGTTATTCTTTGTTGGGTAGTTGCTGGCCTTATAAGTTTAGCAGGCGCTTTATCTACTGCAGAGATGGTAAGTATGTTTCCCAATTCAGGAGGGGAGTATTTTTATTTTCAAAAAGTATATGGTCGCTTTTTTTCTTTTATGTATGGATGGGCCAGCTTCACTGTTATTAAAACCGCTTCCATTGCAGCACTAGCTTATATTTTTGCGCAGTCCTTAACAAGTTTATTTCCGCTTCCTATTATGGGAGACAGCATTCGCTTTTTAGGAATAGCTATTACACAGGCTTTGTTTATTAAATTAGTAGCTTCTTTATTAATTATAGCACTTACTTTATTAAATTATAGGGGGGCGCAGTTTGCAACAAAATTAAGTACGGTACTAACTTATTTAATGTTAACTAAGCATTGTAGCTTTTTTAGCTATTGGATTTGGTTCTTCGCAAGGAAGTATTGCTAATATAACCACAACAAGCCAATTACCTAATGCCCCCGATTTACATGGGTTTAGTTTACTGAAAGCCTTATTCGTGGCTAGTTTGGGCGCATTTTGGGGTTATGAAGGATGGAATAGCGATTGCTTATATTGGAGAAGAAATAAAAAACCCCAAAAGAAATTTACCACTTGGCCTTAGGTATTGGTACCTTAATAGTTATGACTGCTTATGTTTTATTAAACATTGTTTTTTTATATATTTTACCCATTGATTATTTTATACAACTCACCCCGAATAAAATTGCGGCAGTAGAAGTGGCAGGTAAATTAGGTGGAAATATTGGAATGGTACTTGTAGCTAGTTTAATTGTCGTCACTACTTTGAATGCTACCAATAGCACCATTTTAACTTCTGCTAGAATGATGTATGCAATGGCCAGAGATAAATTGTTTTTTTATAAAGCCGCGAACGTACATCCGAAATACAATACACCCGATATAGCTTTATTTATTCAAGCTTTTTGGGCCATAGCCTTAGTATTCTCTGGAAGCTTTGATCAATTAACCGATATGCTTATTTTTGCTTCCTTTATATTTTATGGAAGTACAGCATTAGGGGTAATTATATTAAGAGTCAAGCATCCAGAATACGAAAGAAAGTATAAAGTAATTGGCTACCCCTTTGTACCGGGCCTATTTTTACTATTCTGCGCCACTTTATTTGTGATTACCATTTTAAATAAACCTTACGAGGCAATTTGGGGCTTAAGCCTTATTGCTACTGGCTTTCCTGTGTATTGGTATTTGAATCGTAAATAACTACTTTCTCCCATAAATGGGCATAGTTGTTTCTAAATTCATCATGAATAGGATGTTCTTGATATACTATTTCTTCATCAGCTGTATTGAAAATACATAACCAAGAATAAGTATAATCTCTTTCAATCACCGACCTATTGGTGTTGGCAGGTGTGCCAATATCTGAAAAACGAATACATTCTATTTTAGCTAATTTTTGCAAGCCCTCTAGTAATTTATTTTTATCAGCAACCGATGCAGGATTTTTTAAATAAAAAAGTACATGGTGTACAAAAATGTTTTTTGCAATATTCTGGTTCATAGTTTTGAATAGCTACTAAATAAAAAAATGACTAAATTAATTCACCCGAAAGTTAATCAATTTAGTCATTATAAAAAATATATCTAAATAGGAGTTCTTAGAAATTTAAATATTATCCTTCTAAAATGGCTTTAGCATACTCGAAACATTTTTTGGTTTCTTTCACTGCATCAGAGCCTGCAGGAATATCATATTCTAATTCAATAGAAGCAGGTATTTTATATTTTTTAGTTTTTAATAAAGTAAGTACTTCTTTAAGTGGTGTATCCCCTTCGCCCCATGGCATATTTTTTGTTCCATTTATTTTATTCTTACGATCCTTAATATGCATACTTGTAATACGATCATGCTTTGCTTCTATTAAGGCTAATAAAGAAGCTGTGGTATTCGCCCCGCCTGCTGCAATATAATGGCCGCAATCAAGGTTCATTGCATTATAAGGAGATTGGCTCAAAGCTATATCCCATGCAGTATCGGTGGCTTGTAAATGTGCATGATAACCCACATATACTTTATGCTTTAAACCAAACTCGCCTAATCTTTTTGAATGATCTGCATTGGTTGGAATTTCTACATTCACTGAAGTAGCGCCTAATGCTTTAGCTGCTCGCATTGCGTAATCAATTTCGCCATCGGTACTTTTTACACCTAAAGCGGCGTCTGGTTTATATGCATAAATAGTAATACCTGCATCATTGAACATTTTTCTTAGCTCTACAAATTTATCCATAGAAGCCGTCTCTCTCCATGCTCTTGCTTTTGTATTTCTTTCTTCCATTGTTTTCATATATTCCTCGCGAGTCATTTTTGGCATGTTTCCTGCTGGACTTCCTGCATAGGCTTCAGCAGGGTCTCCCATTAATTCAATAGCAGTAATACCTGTCTCTTTTAAGTATTGTATTAATTGTTCTGCAGTTCCTGGCATAGATCTAAAAGAATAAGTGATTGCACCAATTTGCACACCTTTAATTTTAGAGTTTGGATTAGCTAGGAAGAAAGAATTAGCAGCTAATGTATTTTTACCCATAAACACTAAGCCTAATGAAGCTAAAGAGCTTTGGTATAAAAAATTACGGCGAGAATTGTTTTGAATGGTTTTTTTACTGTTTGACATACTATTTTAGTTTAATTTAATTCAATAAATGTAATTACTAACTAATGAAGGTGATTATATATCTGCTTAAAGCTTTTTATAAGACCTAATTAATTAGACCATTAAATTAACAAAATTCTTCTAAATAAAAATGAAAATAGGATAAGTGGTTCTTATTGATTTGAGATAGAATATATAAGAAATTTAAAGCAACTGTATGGCCTTCCCTTGTTCAACATACTTAATTGTAAGACCCTCGGTATTAGACAGTGTTATATCCTTTTTTATTGAAATTTCACAAGTAGCACAAGGCTTAATATGGGTAATATAAATGGGGACTTTTGGAAGCTGGCCATTAGAGAGCTTATTTAATACCTTCATTTCTTGCATTAATAAACGCGGTGTTAGGTGACCGTACAAGGCTTTATCGGGAATGGCATTATCAAATGATACTTCAATAAAAATGGCTTTCAGTGTATGTGCTATTACTTTATCTGCAACGGCCTTCCATAATAATGCTAACTGATTCGACTTTTCTACTTCGTCGGCACCCGTATCTCCTAAATAAAGTAAATAGGAATTATTGATTGCGTACTAAAAAAGCACTGCTTTCATAAGGGTTTACATGACTTAATATATAAGGTGTTACATGTAGTTCAGTATTAGGTATTTCAATTTCTTTACCAGGGGTTAAGTAGTTATAGGTATACTTATTTAAAATGGGCTTATTACCTTCACTTCCAAAATTGGCCCAGCTCTTGGCAGTGAAATAATTATTTTTCATTATCTCTATGACCGAGCTAAATCCATAAATATTTTTTGGACTATCATTAGGAGAATTTAAAATAAGTCCTGCTACATGGTCTAAATGTGCATGTGAAATAAAATAAGCCTTGATTTTATTTTTTTGAACTTCTTCAGCACTAGACTCTGTAAATAATTTATTGTTTACGGCTTTTTGTAAACCTGCATTTATAGTACCTGCGTCCAAACATATATAATTGCTAGAACCTTTAGCGGCCACCATATAAGAGGAGAGGTTGGCTTCGTCTAGCCCGCCCTTTACACCAAGTGGTATAATGGTAAATCCAGAAGAGATAGATTGTGCGCTTAAGCCTATACTACTAATGAATATAAAAAAGCCAATTATAATATGACGAGGCACCATGGCAATAATGAATTAAAGTGTTTTACTTATTAGTTTGTAAGTTATCTATTTTATCTAAAAAAGCTTTCAATGTGGCAAGGTATTCTTCTTTATTATCCTGCATAGTGGCATGACCAGCATTTTTTATCATTTTGAATTCAGCGCCAGGAATCATAGTTTGAAAATGTTGAATAGTGCTTGGCCTTGCTTCATCAAACTCACCTGCTACTAATAAGGTGGGCACTTTAATAGTAGAAAGAAAAGCCAAACGGTCATACTTTAATAAATTACCAGTGGCTGTGAACTCACTTGGCCCCCACATAAATTCATATACATTAGAACCTGAAAATAATTTAGAAGTATCGGCCTGCCCTTTTGTTCTTTCTGTTCTTCTTAAAAAGTTTTTATAATAAAGCGTAACTGCATCTTGATAAGCGGCGTTATCATAGGTTTTATTTTTTTCGTTCAGTCTAATGTTTGTTTGTATAGAGTCGGGCAGGGAAGCAATTAAGGTATCTGCATCCTTGGTCCACATGGCAGTACTAAATAAAGGGCTACTAAAAATAATAGATTTTATGTGCTTTGGATATTTAATATAGTAGTCAATGCCTAGCATGGTACCCCAGGAATGTCCATATAAATAAAAGTCTTCTAAGTGTAGGGCTGTTCTAATTTGCTCTAATTGTTCTACATAATTTTCAATAGTCATTAAAGAGGTGTCGGTAATTCTTGATGACCTGCCGCAGCCCAGCTGGTCTATAAATATTACGGGGCGGTCATTGCTTAATTCTTTTAAATTTTCTAAGCCATAACTAGAAGAGCCCGGCCCACCATGAAGTAAAACTAACGCAGGCTTTGTGCCTGTGCCATTAATACGGTACCAAATCTTACCGCCTTTTACGTCTATAAAACCCTCCTTAGGACTAGTGGAGCTAGAACTACAGCTTATGAAAAGGCTATAAAAAAATGTTAAGATTAAAAAGGGTAAGAAAATTTTTGTTTTCATGGCGAAGAATTTTTTATAATTTTGGGTTATTATGATTGATGCTAATAATTTATTTTAATTCAAATAAACCCTATGAGTAAATTTAAATTATTCCTAACACTTCTACTCATTTCTATCTTCTTTTTTTCATGTATTAAAATGGAAGACGCTACTATTCAAAGTAAGAAGCAAAATCCTTCACCAGTAAGAAAAACCTAAGCGTATTCTATTGTAGAATATACTCTAGTAAATAACTTGTTTAACCTATGACTATTGTCATAGAATTGTCTAAATAGTTGATGCTTAATTTTTTAAACTATAAATAAAAGTAATCAATGTCTATGTGTGGAAACCACTCATGTAAATCAGATGTAAATGCCTCCACAATAAATTGAATTACTATATATTTATTTATCTTCGTTAAAATAACTCCTCAATGCTTAAAACTAAATTTCGTTCCATTTGTTCCGTAGCCACTGGCTTAGATGTCCTAGGAGATAAATGGTCACTTATTATAATTAGAAATATGCTTTTTTTAAAAAAGTGTACCTATAAAGATTTAATGGATAATCGTGAAAAAATTGCTACTAGGGTTTTAGCCGATCGTTTAAAAAAATTAGTTTTAGATGGCTTAATTGAAAAGAATAATCACCCTACTAATAAAAAAGTATTTATTTATACATTAACAGAAAAAGGTATCAGTACCATTCCTTTAATAGTGGAGTTAATGAAATTCTCAATGCAGCATTATCCTAATCAAGTAAAAGGAAAAACCGTAGATAAAAATAGGGCCTCTTACAAGTTAACCCATGCTAGTTCAGAACAAGCCTTTATTAAAGATGCCAAAAAGGATTATTTAAAGTATAAGAAAACCTTACCGGCTTAATTTTCTTTTTATTTAGAGTTATTTAGCGCTATTTATTTATCTAGCGCTATTGAGTTTAGGTCCCATAGGAAGGGTATAGCCCAAACTTAATATAAATTCCATTGTTCCAAAGCCTTGTTTGGCGTTTCCTTTATACACATCTAAGTTATAATAATAGGCGTAGTCTAATTTACCTGCAAATTCAAGGTATAATTTTTTACGAAAGGTGCTTCTTAATGCATATTCAATTCCCGTATTCCATCCACCAAACTGAAATCCCTTATTATTTTTTTTACCAAATAATTTATTCTCTACATGTGGAATTAAGGGCCCAATTCCTGCTTTCGCTAATCCATCTATAGCGATAAAGTCATTAGATATTTTTTTGAATCGTTTTCTTTTTACAATATTGAAGAGTAAAAAATTAGCACCATTGTTTAAGTAATAATAATTTTCGGCAGCTCCCTCACCCGATTTAGTAAAAATAAAACTAGAATCTATTTTAGCACCATTAAAAGTACCAGACATACGAATTAATTGATTGTCTTTGAATAATGCCTTGGTATGATCGAAATTTATTTCAAAGGCTAGGTCTTTTTTTTTGTCAAAGAAATAACCAAATCTATAATTGTATTGAGGAATGCTTAATGCTTTGGTAAATAATCCATCGTCCCAACCTGGGTTGTCTACCAGCATGGTATTTTTAAAAGTAAAATTATTTTTTAGTTCAGGCTGGTTAATAGTTACATTGGATAGTGTGAAATAATCTTTATTGTATCCCCAAGAAAAATAAAACTCTCCTTTTCTTTCTGTTTTTTGAGCAGTACTGGTATGTACTATAATAATAGCTAAGAATAGGAATAGAAACTTTTGCATAATTGTTGGCCAGCTGGCTAATTTTTGCAAAGCTAAGGTTTCGTGAGTGAAAAGCTAACCTCTCTATCAACTATAGTTTCAATTATTTCACCTTCATTTATTTTCACTTCACCACCTTTAATGAGTCTTAAAGGAGTAGTGAGTAAGCCTGCAATACCGAACATGCCTCCCACTACAATACCTGCTATAAATATATATAGGCCATCTTCATTTTTGCCTTTAATAATACCTGTAGCTAGTCCTACCCCAATACTTGCATAAGAGGCTGTGGCAAAAAAATTGCCCGACTTTTTAGCAAAATTACTACCCTGGCCTTTGTTTTCACTTTTGCAATAAATTTTGGTTCCATCAGGGGCTTGAATAGTGTATAAAATATTTATTTTGGCTGGTCTGCCATTGGTTTTAGCAGGTTCAATGGCATCAATTGTTGCAATCGCTTTACTTCCTTTAGTTAATATAATTTTCCCTTCTATAATAATGTCTTCAAATAAACTCACTGTGAAGGTGTCTTTTACATGTAAACCTGCGCTATTAATATTAGTAATAGCCTGCATTTTAATAGGTGTTTTGTCGGCAATGGTAACTTTTTGAGCATTTAGGCTGCTTTTAATAGAAAACAGCATTAGAGCAAGTATAAGTTTTTTCATATACGTAGTTTTATGTTTCGAATTTAACCAATTAAGTCCATATAAGTTCCACAGTAAAAGTAATATTCAATATATATTCTCTATTTTACATCCCATGTATTCTAACCTAGCCTTTGCCATAGCCCTACTAGGGATATTTTCAATATTTGAGCTTTTAAAAGGCAATCAAAAAATTAGCTTAATTAAGTATCATTTTCTAGCGAGGTTAATTCTTTTAACGGCAGGAAGCTTTTTTGATTATGTAGAACTTGCTGGTTATGAGATTCCTTATTATAGAGAAGTATTTAAATTAATAACTGCAGTATTGTTTGTCAATACGCTTTTTTTAATAGTTGTAAAAAAGTTACCAAAATTAGTTATTGGAATAGAAATATTTTTTACATTTTATTTTATTATTCAGTTTGCCAATGGCTTTCATTTGCCAAGTATAAAAGATGGTGTTCTTCAAAATAAACCCTCTTTATATCAAATAATTCTTATTGGGACTTATCTCTTTTTAGCACTATCTGCCACTATTTATAATGGGCTTCTATTATTTAGAAATAAAATTTTTACTACTAATTTATATGAATCAAAAATTAAAAGGTGGGTGCTTAGTTATATTATAGGCCTACTAGTTTTATCATTTTTTAATTTATTAATCTTTATTTCATTAAGTAAACAAACATATGTCTTATATAATGATACAATTATCAACTCGTTTATCCATAGATTTCTTTTTATACTCTTTATTTTATTTAGGCCAAAATTCTTAGATGACGATAAGTATTCATCGACTTTTAATCAGGTACTTGCTAGAACCAAGGGCCTGGCTTTCAAAGATTTTGAATTTCTGTTTTATTCTAATCATTATTATTTACAACCTGAAGCCAATATCGAGGATTTAGCTTTAAAGCTAAATGTCACTAAAAATGAACTGTCTATTTTCCTTAGGGATGAAATTGAGGAAAATTTTACTGATCTCTTAAATAAGAATAGGGTTGAGTATTTAAAGGAATTACTAAAAGCTAAGAAATACGAGTCCTTTACTATCGAGGCTCTATCTGAAATGGCTGGTTTTAACAACCGAAGAACCATGTACAATGCATTTAATAAGCATATTGGCATGACACCTACTGAATATATTCAAAGCTTTAAATAGCTGATTACTAACTACTAATATCTTGTGAAAGTTCATTTTCACAATGTGAAAGGGCTAATTTACAGCTCCAATTTGGGACATTTTTTATTTCATCCCATATTGCAGCCATATAGAAAAATTTCTAGAGATTTTTTTCTATGATAAATAAATAATTATGACCAACCATTTTGAAATGCTTAATAGCTTCATTAAAAGACATGCTGAAATGGCTGAAGCTGAATTAAAGGCATTTAATGATAAATGTGAGATAGTTGAATTTTCAAAAGGGGAGCTCATTATGAAAGCGGGCGAACCTCAGCAGAACCTTTATTTTATTAATAAAGGACTTGTAAGAAACTATATACAAACCGATGCCGGTGAGACTAAAATTTATAACTTCAGAACAGAGGGTATGCAAATAACTGGCTATGCTACATATAACTATAAAGATAATTTAAAGGCACTCGTGAATGTTCAGTGTATTGAAGATTGTACAATGGTACAAATACCTTTCTCAGTTATAAAATATGTAATTGAAAATATAAAAGCTGGGGAGCGTTTGGGAAGAGGTATGGCAGAAGGCCATATAATTGAAATGCTTAATTATATTATTAATCGAGATTCAAAGTCTATCATTGAAAGGTATGATCTTTTAGAAAAAGAGTATCCAAATATTCATCAACGTGTTCCTCAACGCATGATAGCCTCCTACTTATGTATTACCCC
Organism: Chitinophagales bacterium; assembly: GCA_964203405.1. GTDB lineage: Bacteria > Bacteroidota > Bacteroidia > Chitinophagales > Chitinophagaceae > Sediminibacterium. The sequence goes on along the minus strand of CAXNLL010000001.1, from coordinate 1,149,992 downwards.
AGTACATTTATCAAATTTAAAAAAGAGTAGAAAGTCTAGTGAAAAAAAATAGTATACTAGAAAAATTTCTATATAGCACAAACTAAAAAATTCATTTACTTTATAACCTAGATAATTTTCTAAGACAAAAACAAAATTTTATGCCATTCCATTTTGAAATGTTTAATCAATTTATTACGAAGCATGTGGAGTTTACAGAAGCTGAATTGGCTGCTTTTAATAAACAATGTACTCAAGTAAATTTTTCGAAAGGAGAGCTAATAATAAAGGCAGGTGAAGTTCAAAATAGCCTCTATTTTATAACAAAGGGTATTATTAGAAATTTTGTTGAAAATAAGAAAGGGGAAATAAAAATATACAATTTCAGGTCTGAAAACATGACAGTAACAGGTTACGCCACCTATAATTATGAAGATAATTTAAAGGCATTAGTTAATGTAGAGTGTTTAGAAGATTGCACTTTAATACAAGTTCCCTATGAAGCTATTAATTTCGTTATTAATAATATGAAATTAGGAGACCGTTTAGGTAGGTTTATGGCAGAAGCCCATGTGGTTCAAATGCTTCATTATGTATTGCAAAGAGATACCAAAACAATCATTGAAAGATTGGATAGCATAGATAAAAGTTTTCCTAATATACATCAGCGCGTTCCCCAGTATATGATTGCTTCCTACTTGGGCATAACACCCGTTCACTTGTCTAATTTGAAAAAGAGAAGAAAGACTATATAAGAGTAGTTTAATCCTTTCGCGCAATTTCATTCATTCTTATTATACAAATTATTATTTTAAATAATAGCGTTAAAATATTTTAATACTCTATTACGAAAATTTTCTAGTTATTAAATATTTTAATAATTCTATTAAAGTATTTTAACATTTTACCCTAATTCAAAAACGTTAAAGTATTTTAACGTCGAATAAACTCTAGAGTATTTTCTTTGTGCCTTATAATAACATAAAGAAAATATGATGGGGTTAGCTAATACAATTACAAATAGGCTCATAAGCATTTTCATACTTGCCATTTTTGTAGGCAGTGCAGTGCAAGCGCAAACTTTAACCCAAAAGCAACAGGATAGCGCCTTCTTGCTTCATCCAGGACAGGAGCGCATGCGCAAAATCAAAAAATCATTGGCTAAAACCTTTGTGAATTTTAGAGGTAATGATCTTTCCTTGTATGGGTCATTGAATTTATCTAAACAAATTATTAATGACAATGGTATAACAGCCCCCATTAATTATTTATATAATAGTATTAATAGCAATAGTTATGAAGCTGGTTTTAGTGGTGGTTTTAGAATTGATGGTATTTACAATGAAAAACACAACTATTCATTCAATTTTGGTATTAATAGAATTGCTGTAGGTAATAATTATAAGAACTTACAGAGTTTAGCTCCCTTTATTGATGATTTTACTCATTTCAAAGCAGACAATGTATTTACGACTTTCAATATAGCTGCGCATTATAAAAAATTGCTTCCTATTGGGGGTATGAACAAGTATAAGTTCTATGCTATAATAGGCCCCAGCTTTGATTATAAAATTTCAAGCATTAGTGAAGAGAACTTAATTAATGGTGCTGGCAATAGAGCCATTATCAATGGAGATTTTGGAGCAGAGTTTGACAACAAGGGCTACTATATTCTATTCGCTCATTATAAATATGGAGTGAATATGACTAGTTCATCAGTGCCTATTCAATTAAACCGTTTTGAAATAGGCATGAGTATTAAAACCAAGGATTTATTCTAAAATCTTTAATACAATAAGTACATCAATACTAATAGAAAATGAAACAAATTTATACCCTACTCATAGCACTAAGCGCATTTACGCTGTTTTCTTGCAATAAAGAAACTGCCAATACTCAAACTAATGTAATGAATAATTTACTTACCAATAAAAATTGGTATTTAGATTATAGTATTACTGAAGGGGCTAGTTCAACTACACCAGCAGTTTTGAAATCTTATGTAGGACAGTCGACCTACTTTATTACTTATTTAAAAAATGGAGATACCAAAGACTCTGATGGCGTCACAGGAACTTACACGGTTGAACTTATCAATGGTGAATCTCAAATTCATATGCAGCTAAAAACAACTAATGGCAACCCTTTTGAAGTTATTTATAATATTATTTCAGTGGGTGAATCAAATATGGTTTTATCTAAACTGGTATCTGGCCCTGCTACTAAATTATACTTCACTATTAAGTAAAAAAAGATAAGTATGAATCGAAATTTTAAATATAGTTTACTCATTACAAATATTTTATTATTTGTAATAGCCTTCCCCCAAAGCTTAATGGCTCAACAAATGACTGGGACTTTTATTATGAGCAGCGTAGGTGGTATAGAGAATGCTTCTAACAATAGTATGGCGGTTACTTTTAATAGTAGCGCCACTTGTTTGAATGTACAAAACGGTACAGCTGTTTTAACTGGCGACAGAGGAACGGGCAACTTTGCCATTAACTGCGAGGTGAATGCTGCATTTAATAGTTTAGGTATTAAGCTTTATCCTAACCCAGTAGGAGCTAATACTAAGGTAAAGTTTATGAATGCTCCATCCCTTAACGCTCAATTTTCAATCACTATTTGGAATGCAGAAGGGCTTCAAGTGGGTAATGTAAAAGCTACAGGTTTTGAAATTTTTCAAGGCAAACAAATTGATTTTGGTTCATTGTCTATAGGTTCTTATGTGATTCAAATTGAATCAGAAAAATTTATAGACGCTTTAAAATTTATTAAGGCTTATTAAAAATTATTAAAACATCCATTCTAATATGAAAATTCAAAAATTTACTAATATAAAAAAAATTCTAATTGTAGCTCTGCTAAGTATTTGTTCTAGTCAGTCATTTGCCCAAAGCAGTAACGGTATCTTTTTTCAAGCCGTAGCTAGAGATAATTTTTCTAATCCAGCCAAGGATAGAAATATATATGTTCAGTCAACTATTATACAAAATACCACTACTGGTACTAAAGTATTAATAGAAACACATAAGTCTAGTACCGACGCCATGGGCGTTTTTAATATTACCATTGGTAATGGACAAAGAACCGGCGGTTCTGCTACCAGTATTGCTGCCATTGATTGGTCTAAAGGCCCTTTTTATTTAAATTTAAAAATTGCCATTACTCCTTTTAGCGCAAGTGATAGTTGGGACTACTCTAAAGAATTGGTGGATATGGGTACAACTAGCTTTGGTGCTGTTCCTTTTGCTTTTTATTCAGCAAGTTCTGCTAAAGTAGATGATAAGTTAAATGCTAATGATACCACAAAAATGCTGGCAGTATATGCTAAGGCTATGTCGGTTAAAACATTGGAAACATCTTTAGCTACTAAGTTAACAGCCGCGGATACACTTACTATGTTAGCGCCTTATGCTAAAGCAGCTTATACTATTGACTCTAATTTTTTTAGAACGCAGTTGGCTACTAAATTATCTATTGCAGATAGTGCTATATATGTGACCAAATCACAATTAGCAAGTTATAATTTTTCAACTGGGGGAGTAGGAGTCACTGTTGACACTTCCAGTTTATCAAAAAGAATTAATTTAAAAGCATTTAATGAAGACTTAGATAGTTTAACAACAACAGTTAGTACTAAATTAAATATAAAGGACACTGCTAGTTTGTTAAAAAAAATAGATACAGCTAGTTTATCTAGTCGAATTAATTTAAAAATAGATGTTTCAAAAATTGGTGTGGCCAATGGAGTAGCAAGCTTAAATGCATCTGGTACGATACCATCTAGTCAATTACCTCCAGTTTCGATCTCATCAACAAGTGTGGTGAGTAGTGATGTGGATATGTTAGCATTATCAAGTGCTACTGTGGGAAGTATTGCTATTAGAACTGATTTAAATAAAAATTATATTTTAAGTGCATTGCCTGCAAGTACTTTAGAAAACTGGGTGGAGCTATTAACACCTGCAGCACCTGTTCAAACTGTAAATGGGTATACTGGGTCAATTAATTTATCAAAAGTAGATATTGATTTAAGCAATGTAAATAATACATCAGATTTAAATAAACCAATTTCAACTAAAACACAAGCAGCATTAGATTTAAAATTAGATGCTAGTAAAGTAGGAACTGCAAGTGGAGTAGCAAGTTTAAATGCACTAGGTAAAATCCCCACAGATCAAATTCCTACTATTTCATTTTCAAGTGTAAAAGTGCTAGCAACTGAAGCCGAAATGTTGGCATTAAATGGCGCAGTAGTGGGAAGTGTGGTAATTAGAACGGATATTAATAAAAACTTTGTTTTAGCACAAGCCAATCCTGCAGTACTTGCAAATTGGATTCAACTTTTAACACCAGCACCACCAGTTCAAACTGTAAATGGTATGACAGGTGATATCACCATAACAAAAACTACCATTGATTTAGCCAATGTGAATAATACAAGTGACGCTAATAAACCAGTTTCAACTGCAGCGCAAACTGCATTAGGTGCCAAAGCTGATACAGCCGTTGTGAATCCTACACTTCTTTTAAAAGCACCATTGGCATCTCCTAAATTTACAGGAGCAGTAGCTATTGGTACAACTTCTCCAGCATCTTCTGCTGCTTTAGACATTACATCTACTACGCAAGGTTTATTATTACCTCGTTTAACCTATGTTCAAAAAACGGCTATCAGTTCGCCAGTAGCTGGTCTTATTTTATTTTGTTCTGATTGTGGTACGAATGGAGAAATGCAATTATACAATGGAACTTCTTTTGTAAATATGATAGGCTTAGCAGGACAATTTGCTATGCCTGGAATTAATGCTACCACAGGGGCTTATTCTATTACAACTAGCACAGCAACTAGTGGTGGTGTGATTAATTCTGATGGTGGTGCAACTGTAACAGCAAGAGGTATCGTATGGGGGACAACTACAGGACCCACTATTGCACTTGCTACAAAAACAAGCAATGGAACAGGTGTTGGAACTTTTACAAGTTCCATTACTGGTTTAACAGCAGGTGTCACTTATTTTGTAAGAGCCTATGCAACTAATAGTGTAAGTACAAAATATGGTGCAGAAATTTCATTCAATTCATCTAAAGCAATAGCTACTTTGGCAGCTACCACAACAGTTAGTTCAATTGGAGCAACGACTGCAACTAGTGGAGGTAATATTACTTATAATGGTGGAGCAACAGTTACAACAAGTGGAATTGTTTGGTCAACAACTTCAACTCCTACTATTGCACTTACTACAAAAACAACCAATGGAGCTGCAAACGGTGCGTATACAAGTACCATGACAGGATTAACACCAGGTACATTATATTATGTACGTTCTTATGCCACCAATAGTGTGGGTACTAATTATGGTGTACAAACTAGCTTTACAACTTTAAATACACCAACCATTACTGCAACTGCATCTGCAACATCTATTACATCTTCTACTGCAACAAGTGGTGGAACCATTACAGCAGATGGTGGAGCAAGCGTTACATCGCGAGGTGTAGTATATGGAATAAGTGCAGGAGCAGCTACATTTAATGTAAGTATAGGAACAGGTACTGGCACTTATACAATTAGCTTAACAGGATTATTACCAGCAACTACTTATTATGTAAGATCATTTGCAACCAATAGTGTTGGAACAGTTTATGGAACAGAAACCAACTTTACAACAATAGCTGTTGAGCCAACAGTTTCAGCAACTTCAGCTGCAGCGTCTATTACAGGATCTAGTGCAATAAGCGGAGGAACCATTAGTTCAAATGGTGGCGCAACAGTTACAGTGAGTGGTATTGTTTGGTCAACGACTTCTACCCCAACAATTTCGCTATTAACAAAAACAACGAACGGTGCAGTAACAGGAACCTATACAAGTAGTATAACTGGTTTAGCACCGGCAACTTTATATTATGTTCGTGCCTATGCAACCAATAGTATTGGAACTGCTTATGGACCAGAAAGAAACTTTACAACATTAGCCATATCGCCAACTATTTCAGCAACTGCATCTGCCACATCTATTACATCTTCAAGTGCAAGTGTTGGTGGAACTATTACATCTGATGGTGGAGCAGCAGTAACAGCGCGAGGTGTCGTATACGGAACAAGTGCAGGAGCGGCTACATTTAATGTCACTACAGGAACAGGTACTGGCACTTATACAAGTAGCTTAACAGGATTAACGCCTGCAACTACTTATTATGTAAGATCATTTGCTACCAATAGTGTAGGAACGGTTTATGGCACAGAAACTAGTTTTACAACAATAGCCATCGCGCCAACTTTAACAACCACTGCTGCAAGTAGTATTACAAAGTACGCTGCAAGTGCAGGTGGAACAATCACTTCTAATGGAGGTTCTGTCATTACTGCATCAGGTATTTGTTGGAGCACTACGGCTACACCAACTACATCAAATAGTAAAACAACTGATGGAACAACTAGTGGCACATTCACTAGTTCTTTGACAGGTTTAACTGCAGGAACGACCTATTATGTTCGAGCATATGCAACCAATGCAATCGGAACAAGTTATGGTGCTAATGAAAGCTTTACTACTTCATCTACGCCAATAACTCAAACAACAGTTTTGATTGGAACGCAGAGATGGACAGATAAAAACTTAAATGTTTCAACGTATAGAAATGGTGAAGCCATCACTTATGCGGCAAATGCAACGGAGTGGAATACTGCTACAAATGCTGGTATAGGTGCTTGGGCATACTATGATTTTAATGAATCAAATGGTTTGATTTTTGGAAAATTATACAATTGGTATGCTGTTAATGATACAAGAAGCTTGGCTCCTTCTGGTTATCATATACCAACAAAAGCTGAATTTAATACCCTTGCGTCTAATTCAGGAAGCGCACTTAAAGCTGCTAGTTCGGAATGGGGAGCAAGTATGGGCTCAAATACGACTGGATTTGCAGGACTTCCTGGTGGAAATAATAATATTACATCAAGCAACCGTTTTGAAGATAAAGGAACGAGTGGTTGGTTTTGGACATCTGAATACGATCTTGCAAATCCTCTAAAAGCATATTTTAGGTTACTGCATACTTCTGCTGGTCTTGTAGATGTAGGAAGTTATTTAAAAACATATGGCATGTCCGTTCGTTTAGTAAAAGATAATAATTTAGTTGAATCTTCTCCAACAAATCCAATATTAGCATCCACAACTTCAGCAACAAGTATTACTGCAAATTCAGCAATGCTTGGCGGCAATGTAACAGATGAAGGTGCAACACAAGTAAGTGTTAGAGGTTTAGTATACGGTACTACAACAGGTGCATCAACTTTTAGTGTGACAGTAGGATCGGGTGCTGGCACATTTACAAGCACACTTACTGGACTTACACAAGGTGCCACTTATTATGTGCGTTCTTTTGCTACGAATGTGCAAGGAACATCTTATGGTGCTGAAACAAGTTTCACTACTCAAACAACGCCAACAGTTTCTGCAACTGCAACGCCATCATCCCTAACAGCTACATCAGCGATAGGTGGAGGTACTATTCTTAATACAGGTGGAGCAACAATTACAACAAGTGGATTAGTTTGGGGTGCAAGTTTGAATCCAACCACTGCACTTACTACAAAAACAACAGACGGCGCAGCATCTGGAACATTTACAAGTTCAATCACTGGATTAACACAAGGTACTTTATATCATGTTAGAGCTTATGCAACCAATTATTTAGGAACAAGTTATGGTCCAGGTATTACATTCACGACTTTAACATTGCCAACAGTCTCAGCAACTGCAACAATTTCATCTATTTCAGGAACCACTGCAATAGGTGGAGGAACTATCACATCTGACGGTGGAGCAACTATCACTACAAGAGGTGTCGTTTGGGGTACAACAACGGGCTCATCTACATATAGTTCAACTAGTGGAACAGGTACTGGAACATATGTAAGTAATTTATCAGGATTGACACCAGCAACTACTTATTATGTAAGAGCATTTGCAACCAATAGTGTGGGTATTGTTTATGGACCTGAAAGAAGTTTTGTATCAACAGCAACAGCACCAATACTTAGTACCACTGCCGCAAGTAGTATTGGAAAATTGGATGCAGTTTCAGGAGGAACAATTACCAATAATGGCGGTTCAGTAATTACAGCTTCTGGGATATGTTGGAGTACATCAGCTACGCCAACCATTGCAAATAGTAAAACAACCAATGGAACTAGTTCTGGTACATTTACAAGTACAATGACTGGATTGGCGATGGGCACCACTTATTATGTGAGAGCATATGCGACTAATTCTATTGGTACAGCATATGGTGCAGCACAAAGTTTTACAACTTTACCATTTGAGAATGTGCCTACTGCAGCAAATCCTGTTACAAACGGACTAATGTTATACTTAGATGCGACACGTTCTGCATCGTATAGTGGTTCAGGAAATACTTGGGCTGATATAAGTGGTTTAACCCCAGCTGGTAATGCAACTTTAGTAGGTAGCCCAGCATTTGGCTCATCTAGTTTAGCAAATGGTTCGGGTAGTTTCACATTTGGTTCAAATGTAAATGCTGTAACAACGAAAACTTATACTATTAATAATGAGATAACCTATATCGCTTGGATAAATCCATCTCAGTCTTTTGATGGCGGTGTGATTAGTCGTCGAACTGATCCAGGTTTTAATAGTGGTCATACCAGTTTATACTTGGCTAATAGCAATTTATGTTATGATTGGGATAACTCAAAATATGGGTGGAGATCCAATTTAATGGTACCTAATAATCAATGGTCCATGATTGTGATTACAGTGAATGCAAGTTCGGTAACTGCTTATTTATGCAATGCTAGTGGAATCAGTTCTGCAAGCAATGGAACGACTCATGATTCTTTGACAAGCAGGGGCGCTACTAATTTTCATATTGGCTATGATCCGTATAGCCCTGCTGGTAGAGCAGTTAAAGGTAAAATGGGTACTGCAATGGTGTATTCAGTGGCTTTATCATCAACAGACATTACTGCAATTTTTAACGCTCAAAAAGCATCGTTCGGTCTTTAAAAATTAAATATGAAAAAATACATAAGCACCTTCACTATCATTATTGCACTTGCTTCTTGCATACCTCCAGGAAAACTTACTGAGTCATTAGATGCTAATGCTTTGCTCAATAAAAAGTATGATACATTAAAAACTAAGTTAACCGATACTGTGGCTAATTTTAATAATAGCATTAGTGCTTTAAAGAGGAATGTAAATACTTTAAAAGATAGTGTTAGTTATTACCGTGGCTTAGTAACAGCCACTCCCGCACAAAGTCAGGGCGATGAATTTTTAAACCAAATGCTTGGCTATTCATTATTAAGCAAATCCGAGTTAGCAGGTATTAAAACAGCTAACAGTTCTAAAGGACTAACGAATGCTTGGTTAGAAAACTTTAAAGCCGATCTAAAGAAATATGCAGTAGCCGATGTAGATATTAAATTAAATAAAGGTTTTGTATTTGTAGATATTCCATCTAATATCATGTTTGCAAGTGGAAGTGCTAAGCTTTCAAATAAATCAATCCAAATATTAGGAGGCATTGCTGAATTATTAAAGGCACAGCCCGATGTCAATTTTTTAATTGAAGGCCATACCGATAACAAAGCGTTTAAAGAAAATAAAACTAATAACTGGAATTTAAGCGTAAACCGCGCAGCAGCAGTAGCTAAAGTTTTACAAACTAAATACAAGATTGATCCAAAAAGAATAATTGCTGCTGGGCGCAGCCAGTATTTACCGATAGCTGATAATAATACCAAGGAAGGAAGATTAAACAACCGACGCATTCGTATTGTACTCATGCCATCTGTTAAACAACTGATGAATTTAAATAATTAATAAAATTATCAAAATGGAAATTACAATGAGTATTGATCTTATAAAATTATCTAACAGAGAAACCGAAGTTTGTAATTTATTATTAACTGGTAACAGTACTAATAAAATTGCCGAGTTATTAAATATAAAGTGCAATACTGTATCTACTATAAAGAAATCTATTTTTTATAAAACAAAGACGGCTAATTTAATTGAATTGTATGAGGTTTATAAACAAGCTTAGTATAATTATATTAGTTACATTTTTATTTCCCCCTACAACAAATGCTCAAACACTTAGCCCCTATGCTTTTAATAGCGGGGGAGGCTATAGTAATACAACGGAGTGGAGTATTGGAGAGTCGGTATCTATTGCCCATTTTATAAGCTTTGGATATTCTTTAAATACAGGGTTATTACAGCCAATAACCACTCTAACAACTGGTATAGAAGACTATGGTCCAGTGGTATTTGGTGATAAAATAATAATGGGTCCGAACCCCACTAGCAAAATACTTCATATTAAAGCAAGCTTTAATGAACTGGGAGAAATTTCATTTCAAATGTTTGATAGTAAATCCAATAATGTATTAAGCTATAATGGTGGAACTATATTTTCTACATATGAAAAAGACCTTTACTTGGAAAATTTACCCTCAGGCTCCTATTATATGAGAGTAAGTTTCAAACCCAGCATTGGTAAAGCTAAAATGGGCATTTATAAAATTATTAAACTATAATAATTATTAAATAATGTCAAATACATTATTATAAACATTTTATGAAAAAGTATAAGTTATTAATTAAATATTTAGGTTTACTATTATTTATTTCATACATAAACAACGTTAATGCACAAACTGGTTTAAATTTTCAGGGTGTTGCAAGAACAAGTAATAATGTAATTATTGCATCGCAAGACATTAGTTTAAAATTAAGTATTCTGCAAGGCAGTGCAACGGGTATACCTGAATATGTTGAAATTAGAAAAGTAAAAACCAATGCACAAGGCTTATTTACAGCCGTTATAGGCGATTCAGAAACAACAATTACTTTAGGAAATTTTGCAGATATTGATTGGAAACTTAGCCCTAAGTTTTTAAAAATTGAAATTGACCCATTTTCAGGAAATAATTTTATTAATATGGGTACCACACAGTTTCAATACGTAGCCTACGCAAAGTTTGCGAATAGTGTGAATGCTGAAAATATAGCAGGTGTTGTTCCAGTCGCCCGGGGGGGCACTGGAGCAAGCAGCCTATCAACACTTAAATCTAATATGTCCTTAGATAAAGTAAACAATACGGCAGATACGCTAAAACCTATTAGTAAATTAACACAATCAGCTTTAGATCTTAAATTAAATATAGTAGATAGCGCTAAGGCCTACGTAACACCCACGCAATTGGCAAGCTATAATTTTTCAAGTGGGGTTGCTACTATTGATACTACAGGTTTATCTAACCGAATTAATTTTAAATTGAATATTTCAGATACTGCTCTTTTATTAAGAAAGTCCGACACTGCAAGTTTATCGAACCGCATTAATACTAAATTAAATATTTCTGATACTGCAAGTTTGTCAAACCGTATTAATTTAAAACTGAGTAGTTCTGATACTGCAAGTTTGTCAAACCGTATTAATTTAAAACTGAGTAGTTCCGATACATCTACTTTATCGAACAGAATTAATTTGAAATTAAATATTACTGATACTTCCAGCTTACTCAGAAAATCTCAAGTAGGTACTAATAATGGTGCTGCAAGCTTAGATGCATTGGGTAAAGTACCTTCCGTCCAAATTCCTGCCATTTCATTTTCGTCAGTAGATGTAGTAAATAGCATGGCCGCTATGCTAAGTTTCACTTCTGGAACTGGACTTTCAACTGATAGATTAGTAGGTAGTATTGTTGTTAGATTAGATTCAAGTAAAAACTTTGTTTTAGCAAATTTACCTGCGAGTAATAGAGCCAATTGGGTTGAATTAGTGAATCCCGATGCACCAGTTAAAACTGTTAATGGATTAACTGGTTATGTAGACTTAAGAAAAGCAAATATACCTGACTTAGTTTATGTAGACAACACAAGTGACAGAGATAAGCCAGTTTCAGATGCCACTAAAGATTCATTAAGAACGCGATTATATATTACCGATACTTCCCTTTTATTAAAAAAATCCGATACATCTTTTTTATTACAGAAAGTTGATACAACTGCTATATTAGCTATGTATGCAAAGAAGTTCACCAAAGATGTTAAAATTAATGGTACTAGTTTAGGAAAATATGCAAATGGAGCAACCATTCCCGCTAAAGGAAAGACGCTAGATGAATTCCTAGAAGATTTAGTTTCAAATTCAATTCCTCCCTCTTTTTCTGCTCCATCTGTTTCAATTGGAGCTAGCCCAGGAGCAACAGCTTATGAAATTGGGTATAATCCTGGCTTGGTAACATTGAATAGTTCTTTTAGTAAAAATGATGGCGGAAATGCGACTTCAACTATGTTTTATAAAGGTGGAACCGCTTTGGGAACTGGCGTGAATACCAATTCACCAGGCTCTATAACAAGTTCAGTTGGCTATAGTGTGACGGTAAACTATGCCGCTGGTACAGCAACAAAAAACGATAATTTGGGTACTTCTTTTCCAAATACAATTACTGCTGGTTCAACTTCTGCTAGTTTAAGTTTTACAACTTATTCAAAAAGGTATTGGGGAGGAATTACTGTTCCTTTTAATACTACTACCATTTATGATATTACAGCTTTAAGCCCATTACCCAGTTCTGATAATTCAGGAGGAAGTAAAAGTAAAACTACAGACATAAATATCACAGGGACTCAGTATGCTTATTATGCATATCCTGCTACGAATGCCGACTTAACCTCTATTATGTATAATAATTTTGAGAGCATCAATACATTCACAAAGACCATAGTTCAAATAAAAAATGCACAAGGGTATACTCAAAATTACAAAGTGTATACTTCCAATGATTCTTTCAGCGCAACATTAACCTCAATTACTTTTAATTAATAGAAACATGAAAAAGATAATTCTTTTATTTGCTATTCTAGTTTCTATTAACTACAATTTAAATGCTCAAATTGCCATTACTGGTAATATTACAACTGCTGGTGTAGCTGTATATCCCACCCATATAGATAGTTTAGGTAAAGGTGGCCTAATGACGCTACCCGATTTAACTACAAGAAATGCACTTCCTGTAAAAAGAAGAAAGCAAGGAATGTTGGTATTTGTGCAAGCCAATGATTCATTGTATAAGTTAGCTACAGCAGATTTAAGTAATAATGGTTGGGTAGCCATGGGATTATTAACCCAACAAAAACTAAGTGATTCTTTAAATTCAAGGTTGAAAGGTGCAGACACTTTGAGCTTATCTAATAGAATTAACCTAAAGGCGAATGTTGATAATATTACCGATATGAATAATGCATTGACTTTGAAATTAAATATCATTGATACTACTGACTTATTTCAAAAAAGGGATACTAGTTTTCTATTGCAAAAAAAAGACACTTCTAGTTTGTCAAATAGAATTGACTTAAAAGCTAGTATCACAGCTTTAAATAATTTAAATACAACTATCAATAATAAATTAGCTATTGACACATCCTATTTACTACAAAAAAAGGATACTTCTTATTTATTACAAAAAGCAGATACAGCTAGTTTATCCAACCGAATTAATTTAAAAACCAATACAGTCGATTTTAATACGCTAACCACTACAGTTGGAACTAAATTTAAAACTACCGATACATCCTATTTATTACAAAAAGTAGATACTGCTAGTTTATCTAATAGAATTGATTTAAAAAACAATACAGTTGATTTTAATACGCTAACCACTACAGTTGGGACTAAATTAAATACAACTGACACTTCTTATTTATTACAAAAGGCAGACACCGCTAGTTTATCTAATAGAATTGATTTAAAAACCAATACAGTCGATTTTATTACTTTAACCACTACAGTTGGCACTAAATTTAAAATTACCGACACCTCTTATTTATTACAAAAAACAGATACGGCTAGTTTATCAAATAGAATCAATTTAAAAGCCAATACAACAGAACTAAATACATTAATTACTAAAGTTGGGACTAAATTAAATACAACCGACACCTCTTATTTATTACAAAAGGCCGATACAATAAGTTTGTCTAACAGAATAAATTTAAAATTAGATGCCAATAAATCTGGTGTAGCAAATGGTGTAGCAAGTTTAAATGCATTAGGTAAAATACCCTCAGACCAAATACCTGCTATTTCTTTTTCGTCGGTAAGAATAGTTAATTCTGAAGCCGAAATGTTAGGGTTGACCTCTGCAGTAGTAGGAAGTGTAGCTGTTAGAACCGATGTAAATAAAAGTTTTATATTGGCTGTAAGTGATCCTACTGTTTTGAACAATTGGACTATGCTTTTAACACCAGCGCCACCAGTACAATCGGTGAATACTTATAGCGGAAATGTTAATTTAACTAAAAAAGATATAGGGTTAGGCAATGTAGATGATTATAGTGCCGAAAATTTACCTCTTTCATTAGCTTCAAGAAATGCTTTAGCATTAAAATTTAAAACAACTGACACTTCTTATTTATTACAAAAAGCAGATACAGTTAGCTTATCCAATAGAATTAATTTAAAAACCAATACAATTGACTTTAATACTTTAACCACTGCTGTTGGGACTAAATTTAAAATAACCGACACTTCTTATTTATTACAAAAGACAGACACCGCTAGTTTATCTAACCGTATTAATTTAAAAGCCAATACAACAGAACTAAATACATTAATTACTAAAGTTGGGACTAAATTAAATACAAACGACACTTCTTATTTATTACAAAAGGCAGACACCGCTAGTTTATCTAACCGTATTAATTTAAAAGCCAATACAACAGAACTAAATACATTAATTACTAAAGTTGGGACTAAATTAAATACAAGCGACACTTCTTATTTATTACAAAAGGCAGACACCGCTAGTTTATCCAATAGGATTAATAAAAAATTTAATACAACAGATACTTCATTCTTATTAAAGAAAACTGACACTTCGTTCCTATTAAAGAAAACAGACACATCATTCTTATTAAAGAAATCGGATACCACCTATTTATTGCAAAAAGTGGATACAACAGCAATTCTAGCGATGTATGCTAAAAAATTCACCAAAGATGTTGTTCTTAATGGGGTATCAAGTTTTGGAAAATATACTAATGGTCAAACAATTCCTGCAAAAGGAAAAACATTGGATGAATTTTTGTATGATGTTGTGACAAAAGTCGTTTTACCAACTTATACTGCACCTAGTGTTTCAATAAGTGCTAGTCCGGCATTTGGTGCTTATGAAATCGGTTATGATCCTGGACAGGTAACCTTATCCAATACGTATACAAAAAATGATGCAGGTAATGTTACTTTGACAACTTATAATAAAGGGGGAACTTCTTTGGGTGCTGGGGTGAATATCAATTCACCAGGACCCATCACCAGTTCGGTTAGTTATAATGTAACAGTCAATTATGGTGCTGGAACTACTGTAAAAATTGATAATTTAGGTAATCCATATCCAACTGGACAAATTACTGCTGGTTCCACTTCTTCTGGTTCAGGTTCATACTCAACTTATTCAAAAAGATTTTGGGGAGGTACAAGTGTCGCATTTACTGCTTCAAATACCTATAATTATGCTTCATTAAGTCAAGCACTTGGTTCTGATAATAGTGGCTCTAGTAATTCTATTACAGTAAGTCTCACACCAACAGGAACACAGAATGTATTTTTTGCTTATCTGGCAAGCTCGCCCGATCTAAGTTCTATTTTATACAATGGCTTGGAAAATATTGATGCTTTTACAAAGACACTTATAACTATAACAAATGCGCAAGGACATACACAATCCTATAAAGTGTATACCTCCAAAGAAGTGTATAGCTCAATGTTAAAAGATATCATCTTTAAATAAAAAATTAAAAATGAAATATAAAATATTTTTATTAATAATAATCGGATTCATTCATGTCAATATGAATGCACAAACTAGGTTAGGTTCCTATGCAGCTACACAAGACGCTAGTTCATTGTATCCAACACATTTGGATAGTTTGGGTCAAGGTGGTTTAATGAGCTTGTCAAGTATAGCCTCAAGAGATGCAATTGTACCTAGAAGAAGAAAACAAGGTATGCTGGTGTATGTGCAATCCAATGATTCTTTATATAAATTAACGACTGCAAATTTAAGCAATACTGGATGGGTAGCTGTAGGACTATTATCACCACAACAATTAAGAGATTTTGTAAATAATTCTGTACAAGGGCTTACCAATGCAAATTTATCTGGAACAGCAGGTATCACCGATGCTAATTTAGCGACCATATCAACTGCAGGTAAAGTAAGTAATAGCGCCACTTCTGCAACAGCAAGCAATACTTCTTATGCAATTGTATCAAGAGATGATATAGGAAATTTTTCAGCAAATACTATAACAGCTAATTTAAATGGCACTGCTTTAACCGCAACCAATATAGAAGGCGGTGCAGTAGGATCCTTGCCATTTCAAACAGCCAATAATACTACAGGTTTATTAGCAGCAGGAACCAATGGGCAGGTATTACAACTTGCAAGTGGAATACCAAGTTGGACAACATTGTCTACAACAGTAAATGCATCCAATATTACAGGAACAGTTTCATTGGTCAATGGAGGAACTGGTCAAACAAGCATTGCAGGCATACAATCTGCATTAGGCTTATCTGGAAATAAAATTGCTTTAGGTAGTTTATCGGGCACTTTTTCTCAAAGTGCAAATTCAGTAGCAATAGGTTCTAATGCAGGAAATGCGAGTCAAGGTGCTCAATCAGTAGCAATTGGATTTCTTGCTGGTAAAGAAAATCAAGGTAATTACACAATTGCCATAGGAAGTGCAACAGGCGTTACAAGACAATTAGAGGGTTCTGTTGCGATAGGATATGGTTCAGGAAATTTAAATCAAGGAACTAACGCTGTTGCTTTAGGTCCTGGATCGGGTTCAAGTAATCAAAGTGATTATGCTTTAGCTTTAGGATACAATGCAGGGTATAGTAATCAGGGTGCTAATTCAGTTGCAATAGGAACTAATGCAGGAAAAACTACGCAGGCAACAAACTCAGTTGCACTTGGTGCTTACACTGTTTCTGGATATGCTAATTCAACAGCACTTGGTTATGGTGCAGTAACTTCCGCAGCAAACACCATTCAATTAGGTGCAGATGGATCTAATGGATTAGGTGGTGCAACAACAGCCATCACCAATGTAAAAACTTCTGGTACACTAACAGCAGGTACAGTTACTTATCCAAATACACATGGTGCAAATGGACAAATTTTAAGTACAACAGGAAGTGGAACTTTAACTTGGACCACAGCAACCAGTACTTTAGTGCCTTTCACAGGAGCAAATAGAAGTGTAGACCTAGGCTATTTTGATTTAAAAGTTTCTGGTATTACAGTAGGTAGAGGTCCTGGTACAAATAATTTCGGAAATACAACCTTGGGTGATTCTGCACTGGCTTTTAATAATTTAGGAGCAAGAAATAATGCATTTGGAAATAATGCACTTCAAAATAATACAAATGGTAATGATAATATTGCCATGGGCACTTCTGCACTTTCAGCAAATACAACAGCTTCATACAATATTGCAATAGGAACACAAGCACTTGGCATTAATGCTCCTGGTTCTAAAAATATAGCCATTGGATCATTCGCATTGATGAAAGATAGTACAGGCGAAAGTAACACAGCCATTGGATACGCATCACTTAGATCCAACACCGTAGGCAGCAATAACACTGCCACCGGCATCTCTTCACTTTCCAGTGATACGAGCGGCTCTTATAACACAGCGAATGGAGTTCAATCATTGAATTATAATTTAAGTGGTTCTTATAATACGGCAACTGGTGAAAAATCCTTATACTTTAATTCAATAGGAAATTATAATTCAGCCTTTGGTAGTGAGTCGCAATATTTCAATAAGGGATCTTATAATACATCTATTGGTAAAAGAGCTTTATTTAATAATAGTACAGGTAATCATAATACAGCTATAGGAAATAGAGCAGATGTAGGATCTGATAATTTAGAAAACTCAACAGCTATTGGTGATAGCGCTATAGTTACAGCAAGCAATACCATTCAATTAGGGAATGTCAATGTAACCAATGTTAAAACCAGTGGAACTTTAACAGCCAATACAGTCACCTATCCAAATAGTCATGGAACCAATGGACAATTATTAACCACAACAGGAACTGGTACTTTAACATGGACTACTGCAACAAATACTTTACTGCCTTATTCAGGAGCAATTCAGGCTCTTAATCTTGGAGCATATGATTTAACAGTAAATGGATTAACTGTTGGAAGAGGAGTTGGTGCATTTGCATCTAATACAGTTATTGGCAATGGACTTTCAAATATAAATAATACTGGTACTAATAATACTGCAATGGGTTTTAATTCGCTTAAATCAAATACAAGTGGGTTATCAAATACCGCTAATGGAGTATCATCTCTATTTTCAAATACTACTGGTTCTTTCAATACTGCTTATGGTATTAGTGCGCTTTATTTTAATACAGGTGGATATTATAATACCGCAATTGGTACGGCAACTTTATTGACGAATACAACAGGCAATCACAATACTGCTATTGGATATAAAGCAAATGTAGGAAGTAGTAATCTAGAAAATACAACAGCCATTGGTGATAGTGCTATTGTTACAGCAAGTAATACCATTCAGCTTGGAAATATTAATGTGACCAATGTAAAAACAAGTGGAACCTTAACTGCCAATACAGTTACCTATCCTAATATCCATGGAACGAATGGACAATTATTAACTACTACTGGTAGTGGCACTCTTACATGGACAACACTTAATGATGCCTCCATCACTACAAAAGGTATTATTCAATTAGCAGGAGATCTCAGAGGAACAGCAACATCACCTTCAGTAAATACTGTAGGAGGAGTGAACTCATCTACCATATCAACTTTTGATACAAGAATAGTATCCAATACAAATAGTATTACTACATTAATTAGTACTGTAAATTCAAATACGGCAAGTATAACTTCACTAACTACAGCTTTAAGTTCAAATACAAATAGTATTACTACATTAACGAGTACTGTAAATTCAAATACGGCAAGTATAACTTCACTAAGTACAAATATTTTAGCTTCAACATTAAACGGCACTGTTGCAGTTGGCAATGGAGGAACAGGTCAAACAAGTATTGCTGGCATACAAACTGCATTAGGATTATTAGGAACTCAAGTGGCGATTGGATCAAGTGCAGGACAAACTAGCCAAGCAGGTTATACAGTTGCTATTGGTCAAAACGCAGGAGCAACAAGCCAAGAGATAGGAGCGGTTTCTGTAGGACCTAATGCTGGTTATAACGCACAAAAAAATCGTGCAGTTGCGGTAGGCGATAATGCCGGATATGAGTTTCAAGCGCAAAATGCAGTAGCAGTGGGTAATAAAGCAGGAAGAGAAAGCCAACAAGAATATGCAGTGGCGGTTGGTTTTGAATCTGGAAGAGTATCCCAAGGACAAAATGCAGTTGCAGTAGGAAATCAAGCAGGCACTACAAGTCAAGGAATTTACTCAGTGGCAGTAGGAGTATTAGCAGCAAATTCAAATCAATCAGATAATTCAGTTGCCATTGGATCATATGCAGGACAAACAAGTCAAGGTCATGCATCCATTGCCATTGGATCCTATTCGGGTAATGACAGACAAAAAATTGGTGCTATTGCGATAGGAGATAGAGCAGGAGAAATCACCCAAGATGAAGATGCCATTGCGATAGGAAAAAGTGCAGGATATTCTAGTCAAGGAACTTTGTCAGTTGCGATAGGAAAAAGTGCAGGAAATTCAGGTCAAAGTAGTCAGTCAATTGCGATTGGAAATAAAGCTGGATCCTCTAGTCAAAAATTCAACTCGGTTGCCATTGGAGCTTTTACAGCAGAAACTACACAAGGAGAAAATGCTGTTGCAGTTGGATACAATGCAGGAAACAATACGCAAGGCAATCATACTGTTGCAATAGGCAATGGTGCGGGTAAAACTACTCAAAAAGATTTTGGAATTGCAATAGGATATGATGCTGGACAAAATACACAGAGTACACTTGCAATAGCTATTGGGGCTAACGCAGGTCTTACAACGCAAGGAACTCAAGCAATTGCAATAGGTTATGGTGCTGGACAAAATTATCAAGGGCAAAATTCAGTTGCGATAGGCCAAGGTGCAGCCGGAAATTATCAGGGGACCAATTCAGTTGCATTAGGCGTAGCTTCAAGTAGTACAGGCAATACAGCAACTGCATTAGGCGCTATAAGTTCAGCAGGGGGTACAAATTCAACTGCCATTGGATATCAAGCTACAACATCAGCTGACAATACCATACAATTAGGTAATAGTAATGTAACGAATGTAAATACAAGTGGTGCAGTAAATGCAAAGTCTTTCTATTTAAATGCTAGTAATGCGATCACTGCAGCTTCAACCACTACAATCGATTTATCACTTAGTAATATTTTTAAAGTAAGTCTTGGTACAAGTATTTCTACACTTAATTTAACCAATGCAAAACCAGGCACCTATGTTATTGAATTTATTCAGGGAGGTACCAACAATGTCAGCTTTCCAAGTGCTTGGAGATGGTCAGGTAGTTTGGCCCCAATCATTACACAAACTGCTAATAAAATAGACTTAGTAACGCTTGTATATGATGGCTCAACTTATTTTGCATCTACAGTTCAAAATTTTTAATATGAAGTTGTATTTAATTTTATTAAGTTTCTTGATTGTAGGATTTGTTGATGCGCAAATAATGCCACAATCATTTATTATCAACAATAATGCTTATCCAATTAATACCAGTGGCGCTGATGTAGCATTTAATCTTGAATCCGCTATTTCAACAGTGATAGCAACTACCTATCCAGCAATAAAAAGTAATTTTTCGTTCAATTTTAGTAACACAACACCCTATACGTTTCAATTTTTGGTAAATAAAGTGGTAAGTAATAATACTAGATTTGGATTTATTGGTTTCACAACAGCAACAAATGGGTTCTCTTATGACCCTGCAAGTTTTTTATTTTATCAATTTGATAATGGCGTAATAAGAAATTATGTAAAGAATGAATATTTAGGCGGCAATGTTAATGTAAATAGTTTTGTTATTGGGCAAACTTATCAAATTACAACTACTTATAACGGCAGTCAATGGAAACACTATGTGAATGGAATTTTATTTTCTATAGTCAACAACAATAGTACATGGAGCGGTACTGGAAATTTAATGTTAGGCAATATTGGAGGCTATACAAATGTATTTCTAGACGAAGTAAGATTTTGGGATCGAACCTTAACTCAGGATGAAATTACAAATAATTTTAAAAAGCCTTTAATAGGAAATGAAAACGGATTAAAACTATATTATAGTTTTAATAATCAGGGTAATCCATCAGAAAATAATTCAAATATTGAATACCTAAAAGATCTAACATCCAATAACAATAATGGTACATTTTATAATTTGTCTAGATTAAATACGCAAAATAATTTTGTACCTAGTATAGCAGCATATTCTGATAGTACAGTAATTTTTCTTGATGCAAATTATTTGGATAGTTATCCTGGTACTGGAATTGCTACATCGCTAGTTACTGGAGGCAATGCATGGCATGATTTAAGTTCTAAAAAAAGTTTATTTTTTTCTAATAGTTCCGACTACAATACAAATGCTGCTCCCATACTTTCTGCCGATGGAGGCCGCTGCTTGTTAATTAATAATCTTTATGGCAAATCAAATACATTGTCTGGTATCTCAGGATATAATCGTAGAACATTCGAGGCATGGGTGAAGCTAAATTCATTAAATAATATTTCAATTGTTTCCATAGGTACTTATACCGATTATGATTTTTTTGAAATGGCCGTAGACAATGGCAAGTTGATACTTAATATTGCCCCGAACTTTTCAAGTAATCTAATTCTTAAAAGTAATAGAACATTGCAAACTAATACTTGGTATCACTTAGTGATTGTATATGACCCTCTTGTAGATCTAACTGTACCAAATAATATTTATTCTATTTTTATTAATGGTGTTCTTGACAATGATTGGATAACTCAAGTTATTGCAGATGCAAGCAAAACTAGCATTAATCCGTATTTTAATGCTGCCTCAACCACCAATACAAATATATACATAGGAAATAGCTTAAGGCCTTTTAATGGGAAATTGGGCATTTTGAAAATTTATAAAAGAGTACTTAGTGCTACAGAAGTTTTGAGTAAGTACAATTCGACTAAAAGCAGGTTTGGATATTAAATTTTTAGGGTTTGAATAATATAGGAGCTTAGAAAATTTTATAATTATATTTTAATAAAATAATATATCATTAAAATAGTTTAATATTTTTCATTTTTAATAAAATATTAAAACAGTTTAACTACTACTCATTTCGAATATCTGTATTTTTATTTCAACAATATTATAAACAGGGAAGCCGAAAACTGTATTCTAGAGTAGGCATAAATTATAATCATATGAAAAATAAGTTTCTTTCTTTTGCATTGGTATGTTTGTTAAGTTTAAGTATGGCTTCTTGCTATACCGTTTCCTATGCTGTAGGCAGTGGTTCTCAGACTGGTGAAACCATTACGGAAAAAAATCATTTCTTGGTTGCTGGCTTAGCGCCTATTAAAACTGCCAATCCTACTCAAATGGCTGGCGATGCTAAAAACTATCAAGTAACCATTTCACACACTGTAGTAGATGGCCTAATTAATATTTTGACAGGTGGATTATATACACCTACTACAACTATTGTAAAGAAGTAGTTTTTTAATTTAGTTTAAACTTTATTCTAAGAAAAAGGAGCTTATACTTTAGGTTTCTTTTTCTTATTTTATTTTACGGCAGTTGATGCCTGAAAAATTTCTATGTAAGTATTCGATATAAAAATATTAAATTAGTTTAAGAAGAAATTATTACAATCTGTTGTAATTTCATTTTATGAAAAAATTATTTATTTTAATTTTTATATTTTTTATAACGTCACATGCAATTGCGCAATCTGGAATATTTTTTCAAGCAATTGCAAGAGATAGAAATGCGAACCCTGCTAAAGACAGAAAATTATATGTACAAACTAATATTATTCAATCAACAACAACGGGCATTATAGTTTTAACAGAAGAGCATCAAACCTTCACAGATGCATTTGGTATATTTAGTATTTTAGTTGGTAGTGGTGCAAGAGTAGGAGGTACCGTTACGGGTTTAAGTACTATAGATTGGTCCAAAGGCCCTTACTATTTAAATATTAAAATTGTTATTACACCCATTGCTGCTAGTAATACCTGGGATTATACAAAAGAGTGGGTAGATATAGGAACCACTATTTTCGGAGCTGTACCATTTGCTTTGTATTCAGCAAATACAGCTAAAATAGATGATAAATTGAACACATCGGATACAACTAAAATGCTGGAGCCTTATGCTAAAGGGAAAACTGTTCAAGTTTTATCAACTACCATTGATACTAAATTAGCGACCAAGGATACTGCTGCTATGTTAGCACCTTATGCTAAAATGACTTATAACTTAGATAGTAATTATTTAAAAAAACAAATAGCTAGTTTATTAGGCGCATCTGATACTATAAAATATACTAAACAAACCTATACCGATTCTGCATTACTCACAAAAATGAATATTTTTGATAAAAGCATATATGCAAAAAAAGCTTACGTTGATTCAGTTAATTATATTCAACGGAAATTTGTAGAAACTTCTTTACAATCGAAGTTCAATTTAGCTGACACCATTAAATACACCAAAAAGTCCTTTACCGATTCTGCTCTGCTTACTAAACTGAATATAACCGGCAATGCATTTACGGCAACATTTGCAACAACAGCAGCTAATGCAGGAACTGCAAGTACTGCAACAAAATTAGCTATAGCTAGGAAAATAAATAATGTTGCATTTGATGGAAGTGTAGATATAACTATTACAGCGGACGCTGGAACCTTAACCGGCGCTACTTTAAATTCAACAGTGACAAATTCAAATTTAACAAGTGTTGGAACATTAACGAATACAACTATTAATGGAAAATTAGTAGTAGGTGCTTCATCTGCAACAAGTTCATCTGCTGTATTAGAAGCAAACTCTACAACACAAGGTTTTTTGCCACCACGTATGACAACTACTCAACGTGATGCAATTTTGTCTCCCACAACAGGTTTGATTATTTTCAATACTACTACCAATGGATTAGAAGTTAGAAATAGCAATGGCTGGGTTTTACTAACGCCGGCTGCAGTTGCTTTACCAACTGTAGTCATTGGTACCCAACAGTGGATGGAAAAGAATTTAGATGTTTTAACCTATCGAAATGGTGACGTAATTCCTCAAGTAACAGATACAAAAGCATGGGCTGCGTTAACGACTGGAGCTTGGTGTTATTTTAATGATGATCCTTCGGGCTATGGATCAATTTATGGTAAACTATATAATTGGTATGCAGTGAATGATCCTAGAGGATTAGCCCCTCAAGGTTGGCATATTCCCACTGATGAAGAATGGACAAGTTTACGCACTAAATTGGGCGGAGAACTAGCAGGTGCTAAGATGAAGACAACAACTAGATGGATTAATCCCACTAACGCCTATAAGGGAGCGGGCACAACCAATGAAAGCGGCTTTTCTGGCCTGCCTGGCATATGCCGTGAGGAGAGTGGGAAATTTTTTACTTACATTGGACAAGTAGGTTACTGGTGGACTGCTTCAGATTATAGTACTTCAAATGCATATTACCGCCTTTTGAGTTACGATACTGATAATTTTCTTAAAGGTAATGAAAATAAGAAAAGAGGATTCTCTGTTCGTTGCATAAGGGATTAATTTTTATAAACCAGAAAGCTATTACCCTATTTTTTCAATACCCAAAAATAAACCCCCATAGTAACTATGAGGGCTTCTTAAAAATTGAAAAAGTAAATTTTATAATTTTGTACTCTTATATATTTTTACCAAACCATCATTTTCACTACTAATTACTATTAAACTTTGATTGATTGGACTTTTAGAAGCAGGTATGAAAATAATTCCTTCTGGCGCATCTCCTGTTTTATACATTTTAATAAAAACGGGTGCAGTAGGAGTAGTAATATCATAAATGGCAAATGCATCTGCTCTTTCCATTCCAACAACGGCGATTGTTTTACTACCTACTCTTCCAATAGCAATTGACTCTGGTTCAACTCCTTTATCATCACTTCTACCGTCATCATAAATTTTTAATTCAGTTGCTTTTTTATCTAATTCATTTTTACTATCAAAAACTTGTGCTCCAGTAGTTCGCATCCCAGACACTAAATGATCTTGCCCCTAATGAATATAAAGCATCAAAATCGCCATCTCCGTCTGTATCACCTAATGTTGTAGTAATATTAAGTCTTCCTAAATTAGCGTCAGTTTTTAAAGTTGCTGCTGTTGGAAAATTTGTAGGATCAAATGTTACAGTACCTGCTCTTTTCATCTCAATAAATGCTGTATATTCTCTTGAATCACCTTCATTTGCTGTAAATAAATAAGGCTTACCGTTATAATTATAATAAGCAATGGCATCTGGCATATACATGCCGAATACTTTATTATAAGCTGTAAATGCTATTTTGCTATCCTTATCACTTGCGTCAATTGCATTTGCTTCTAATGAATAGTCCTTAAAGCCTAATGGCATTTATTTTTTTAACAATGCCAGTAACAATATCAATTTCAGCAATGGCATTGTTTTCTTGTAAAGTCACAAAGGCAGTTGTATTATCATCTGAAACTAGTAATGTATTCTGGTTCGATGTCTTTGTTAAAATTCTTACCTGGGCCAAATATTCTAAATCCTTTTGCAGTTAATGCAGCTAATTGACTTTCAAAAGTTGAAAAATTAATTGTTTTAACTGAATAATCAGACACTTTTATAATAGATACTGAACCTTCTGGATCATTTAAATAATTATCACTCGGTTCGCCCTCATTTGCAGAAATAATATAATTACCATCATGGGGTAAATGTAACCATATCAGGTAAAGCACCTACATTAATTGATTTTATTTCGGCGTAGGTAGATGTATTAAAAACTAACAATTTTACCTGCAGCTTGTTTATCGGTAGACTCAACGGCAGCAGCTAATTTACCATTACTAACAGCAACGCTGTTTACATAGCCACCATAAGGTAACATGCTAATTGAATGTATGACACTAATAAGTGCTGGGTTACTAATATCAATTACATCAATTTTATTTAATATGTAGCTATTATTCACTGCGAATAATTTGTCTGTAGAAGGATCAAATGCTGAAATTTCTGCAGCGCCAAGGCCACCTAAATTAATAGAGGCAATTTCTAGTATAGCCACTAAGGTCTTCGTTCTGCGTGTTTTCAAGAGGGGCAGAAACATCTTCTTTACGGCAAGAAAATATAGTGACTGTAATCAATAATAGATAAGTGAATCTTAATTGCTTCATGTTTTAAATTTAGGCACGAAAGATATTAATACTCTATTATCGGTATGTTACGAATACATTAACTAATTGTTAAGTGTATATTATCAGAAAGTTTATGTAAAACTGTTTCTTATTAAAGTCAGCAAAGAAATATTAATTACAGCTATTTTCTTTTTTTATTCCTTATGAATTTCGGCCCCAACCATAGCCAAAAACCTGTAACAGTAAATAAAAATAATGAGGTACCCATTATGGATGTGTATACTAATTTAATTGGCTCTCCATTGGTTTTGAAATAACGATCTAGGAATGAGCCATCATGTATATCTTCGAAAAAATCAGATCGGCGTTGACTTATCTGTAAAACAGCTCCCGATTGCCCATCTAGTTGAATTTCCCAATAATTGTCTACGTATAAAAATTTAACGACTCCCTTATCTTTTCTAATATCAATTCTATCTAATTCAGTGCTTAATGTTTTATCCACTTTATTAATTAAAACACTATCTGAAATGCTTAAAAGTTCTTTAGTAGTTTTCCAAGTATTTAAATTGGTAGAACTTCCTTTCATTGTGGCTGGAAGTATCCAACCATTACTGTTTTTTTTCCAACCTAGTGTTAATCCTGTTATGGCAACAATAAAAAAGAACAAAAATAAGAATGCCCCCAATGTTCTGTGTACTTTTCTAAAAATGCGTAAAATAGTTACTTGCATGTATCTAAGGTAAGAACTTATATCAATTGTAGCCCAAAATGACCAATTGCTGTAAATAGGCCACACCTTAATAATACGCCTAGGCTGCACCAAAATACCATTTTGTTGGTGGGCACATTAAAGCCTACGCCAATACCAATACTAATAGGAGCACCAACAGTCATCGTACCTAATAAGCCTAAGCCAACAACACCATATTTCTGCCAAATTTTTAAGACAAATCCTGGTTCTTTGGCAACTTTTTCAACTTTATTTTTTTTGAATGTACTTATCCATTTTTTAATAATATCACCAAGGTAGGCTGCTACAAAAACACCTATTAAACCACCTAGCACACTATATAAAAAAATAGATATTGGATTTAATTTAAAAGCAAATCCAGCAGGTATTGCAGCATAAATTTCAAAAGTGGCAAGTCCAATTACAGTAAGTATTTTATATATCATTTTTATGCTATTTTCTGCTAAGGCGCAAAGGTAACCTTATGTTACAGAAGTTTTATTTTTTAATTAACTCGAAATAAGTGGCCACGAACCTGTCATTCACAATACTGCCTTGTACTTTCGCTTTTTTAATGGCATTGCAAAAACCCTCTGTGTCGTGCGCATCGCCATGATCATCAATGTTGGTTCCGTCTACAAAATAGTTCTTACCTTTTAGTTTAATAGCTAAGTTGCAGCCGTCACCTTTCATTTTATACATACAATTACCACAGGTAGCTTCCACTTCATAGGTAGGACTCTTTGGGTTATACACTAATTTTTTCTTAGTATTTTCTTGTGCATATGTACTTGAAAAAGAAACCAAGAGCATCAATAAGAATAATAATTTTTTCATAAAATTTATTTGAAAATGTAAACTAAGATTTTTATGTGTTTTAAACCCTAAAATTACACCAAATTGGAGAAACTGGCACGGATTAATTCATTACATAAGTAGTTCAAAAATGCCTAATTTTGTGTGTTAATTAACAAGCTTAACAATAAGATAAAATAAAATGAAAAAAATATTAATTCTTACAGTGGTACTATTCGTTTCAGTACTCGTAAATGCCCAAATTACTAAGGCTGAATTAACTGCCACGGGGCTTACTTGCTCTATGTGTTCTAAGGCTACTTATAAGCAGTTAGTATCTATAGCAGCCATTGATAAAGTAGAACCCGATTTAAATAATACAGCCTTCCTACTTTATTTTAAAAATGGGACTGCTGTGAATATAGACGACGTTAAAAAGAAAGTAGAAGATGCCGGTTTTTCTGTGGGTGAATTAGTGGTTGTATTTAATTTTAAAAATCAGCAAGCAGCGAATAACGGAAGCTTTACACTAGACAATAACACATATACTTTTATGGATACCAAAACGGGTACTTTAAATGGAGAAGTAAAAGTAAAAATTTTGGATAAAGGATTTATTGTTGACAAAGAGTACAAACAATTATCAAAGACGGCAAAACAATATCCTACTTACGCTAGCAACAATAAAAATATATTTCATATCAAGGTATTGTAATATGAATAAATTATTGCTTCTCGCATTTCTTTTTATTTATTCAAATACATTTTCTCAAGAGCTATTTGTATTCACTGAGCCTGCAAGTAATATGCCTGCAAAGTCATTAGGGTTTAGAGATATGAATGGTTTTATGTTTGAAAAAGATGGTAAACTGAATTACCATAATATGCCAGAACTTATGTGGGGGTTTAATAAAAAATGGATGTTTCACGCGCAGGGTTTTATAAGTAACCGACAAGAGGGTGGTTTTGAAACAGAAGGTGGAAGTTTATATGCGAAGTATAGATTCTTCAGTGAAGATGCAAAACAAAGTCACTTTAGAATGGCCTTGTTTGCACGTGCTAGTAAAAATAGGGCTGATATACACCAAGATGAAATTGAGACGATGGGCCACAACACTGGCTATGAGGCCGGTTTTATTGCTACTAAATTATTGCATAAGGTGGCTATTAGTAGTACCATTAGTTATGAAAGAGCCTTTGATAATAAACCGGGTTATATTTTCCCTTCAACACAGAGTAATAGTGCAATGAATTATACTTTCTCTTTAGGTAAGCTAATGTTACCTAAAGTATATACAAGCTATAATCAAACGAATGTGAATCTAATGTTTGAACTTATTGGTCAGCGTTTGAACGGTAATCAAAAATCGTTTTTAGATATGGGGCCTTCCATACAATTTATTGTGAACAGCCAGGCAAGATTTGATATTGGCTACCGCCAGCAATTGTATTCTACCATGGAAAGAACCGCACCCAATGGTTTTATATTGAAATTTGAATATTTGTTCTTTAATGTATTTAAGTAGTTATTAAATACTTGTTGTTTGAGGCGGCCTTAATTTTATATTAAAATTTTAGTCTTTTAATTCGTTATTTTCTTTTAAATACTTTCTAACCAGGTCAATTAACTTATTACATTTTGTTTGTGTTGGAATTATATAAGTCTCATCCGTTGATTCTCTAATAGTTCTTAGCATACCCAAAATAGATAAATAATTATTCCAATCGAAGGTATTTTCATTAACAATATTTAGTCTGTCAGGAACTTTAATATCTGAAATTATTTTATTATTTAAAATGTATAATTTAGTATTACCTATTTTTTGAAAATATTTATACTCAAATCTTGAAGTGGTTATTGGATCCACCATTCTATCTATAAAGCTAAATTCTCGCTGTTCTCTTATTTTTAAACCATTTGCATCACTTGAATAACTCTGAATCATTTCCTTTAATTCATCATCTTCAATATAATTTAACGCACCTGAACTTTTGATTTGGTCTAATGCCATAATATTCATATTAGGCAGCATTCTCAAAGAGATGGCGGAATGGGCTGCATAGACAGTAGGGACTTCATTCTTTATTTTATTCTCATCAACTAAATTACTAATTACTTCAAAACATGAATCTTGAAAATTTCTATTTTGAATACTTAATTGGTAGTTAAGTGAGTCGTCTTTCAAATCTTTATATAAATTTTGAACACTAATAATTCCTTTATGTTTATTAATATAATGTTCTCTTATATTTTCTGCGCCGTATCCAAGAGTAACAGCAACAAAAATCATTAAGCCTTCAATTAGGTATTCCTTCCATGGTTTAGGATGATTAGGAACATGAGGGTGATGATGTACTTCCATATATTATAATTAAAATTCTTTTTTATTCAATTGAGAAAGAAGTCTTGTGTTCAGCTCCTTAGCTGTTTGCATTACATATAGATAATAGCCACATCTACTCTCAATTTTATTTACTAACAATCTAAATTCTGGATCAATAATTCTTTTTCTTAAAGCAGGAATAGATTTAAAATCTTCTACCTGCATAAAACTTGATCTTGTCTGGAAGGGTAATTTTTCACTTGAATTATTACCAAATCCAAATCCAAAAGTTTTGCCAACAAATTCATTATAGTCATTGTCTAATAATGTATTGTTCACAACTAATTTGCCATATAAAGATTCATAATACTCTGCAATAAGCTTTTTTGTATCATTATTTTTAATAAAACTTAAACTACCAGAGGCAATTGTATTTTTATATGAAGCATTGTTAATAAAGAGGGCTACACTAATTGAAGTATTTAAATATGTATTAACTACTGAATCTATTAGCTTATTTTCATTCATTTCTTGATGACTAAATGCAAAAGACAAGTCTTTCATTATCTCAAATTTTACCAAAGTATTATTGTATTCATATATTCTTTTGTTAATTTGAGCTGAATCTTGTTTTAAATCATCAATCATAGCAATCAAATTCTGATTCTTATGATTATCAATAATTTGATGTTCTCGTAAATTCTCTGCAAAAAATCCAAGTGTAACGGCTGCAAATAACATTATAAATTCAATAATGTATTCAGACCATTTCTTTTTATGTGTAGGGTGGTGTGGATGATGTACTTCCATAAATTAATTTATAGTTGAAAATAAACTAATGTTTTGAAATAAAAACATTAAATCTAGCTTATCCGATGTATTTGGAAGCCCTTTATTTCATTTTTTTAGCAATCGTAGCAACGCGGCTGCCAAGGGTAAATCCTTTTTGTAAAAACAGCTTGTCTAATTTTTCTGTTTTGAAAATACTTTCATTGGTAATGGCAGAGGCTCCAAATGCAGAAGTCCAATTGTCTCCGCCTACCACAATCATTCCAAAAATTAACATAGAGTGTAATATATTCACCTGTGCGAGTTCTTCCCCAGCAGATATGCCACCAGCGGTTACAAATGCAGCACCTATTTTATCTTTTAAGGGGTTGCCCTCAAATGGCCATGCACTCATAAATTGAACTACTTCAGGCGCGAGGTTCGCATTGTAAACGGGGCTGCCTATAATAATTGCATCTGCCTCTAATAAATCCTTTGTGGTGGTTTGATCAATACTTTTAAGTACCACCTGAACGCCTGCTATAGATTGCGCTCCTTTTGCTACTTCTTCCGCTAGGGTTTGCGTATGAGCTGTTTTACTATAATAAGCAATAAGCACATTTTTTGACTTTAGCTGTCCGTAACCAATTTGACTGATAAAAAATAAAGAGACGATTAGATATAGTTTCATATGTCGATTACTAATATTTTAAAGATAGCTATTATAAATATATTACATAAATTAATATGATTTAATCTAATTAGGCTATAGCTCTATTGGATAAAAGATTATTTAAGTATATTTAAGTTAGTATTTACCAATATTTTCTTACTTATTTTTTAATATGCAAAACATTCCTGTCGTTGATTTGACAATCGTATTCATTTACCTGTTTGCAATGATTGGTATCGGATATTATTTTTCAAGAAAAAATAAAAATACGGATCAGTTTACAAAAGCTTCTGGACAAGTACCAGGATGGGCCATTGGTATTTCTATCTATGCTACTTTTTTAAGTAGCAATACTTTTTTAGGAGTGCCTGGAAAGGCTTTTGGTAGCAATTGGAATGCATTTGTTTTCAGTATCTCTATGCCTTTTGCCGCTTGGATTGCGTCTAAATATTTTATTCCCTTTTATAGAAATACAGGAGAGATTTCG
This sequence comes from Chitinophagales bacterium, assembly GCA_964203405.1. GTDB lineage: Bacteria > Bacteroidota > Bacteroidia > Chitinophagales > Chitinophagaceae > Sediminibacterium. Next base: position 1,117,791 of record CAXNLL010000001.1, on the reverse strand, counting down.
GCTTATACCAATTTAGAAAAAAGGTTTGGTGCATGGGCAAGAACCTATGCCGTAGTCTGTTTTTTATTAACCCAATTTGCGCGTATGGGTTCGGTCTTTTTTGGAATGGCATTAACGCTTCAGGCATTGCTGGGTTTTTCTATGTCTTCAATTATGATAGTGATGGGTATTTGTATTATTATTTATACTGTTTTAGGGGGAATTGAAGCTGTTATCTGGACAGAAGTGGTACAGGGTATACTTAAAACACTTGGGGCAATATTAATTCTGGTCTTAATTATTTGGGAGATTCCTGGTGGCCTCACTACGGTTTATACTATTGCCAAATCAGAGCATAAATTTAGTTTGGGAACAGCTGCCTTGAATTTTAAAGAAAGCAGTTTTTGGGTAGTTCTTTTTTATGGCTTTTTTATGAATCTCAATAATTTTGGAATGGATCAAAATTATGTCCAACGTTATCACACAGCCATTTCTAATAAACAAGCACGCAAGTCGGTTTGGTTATCTGTTTTTATATACGTACCGGCTTCCTTATTATTTTTTATTATTGGGACTTCTTTATTTGCCTATTACCAAATCAATCCTGCTATTGCAGATTCTTTGAAACATGGACTGGCACTAGAGAAACTAGGCGTAAATGCGAGTGCGCTAGATATTTCTAATTTTATGCATCAACTTACTCCCGAAGATTATGCCGATAAAGTGTTGCCCCATTTTATGGTAAATAAAGTACCTACTATTTGTTTAGGCTTATTGGTGGCAGCTATATTGTCTGCAGCCATGAGTACTATTAGTTCTGGTATGAATTCATCGGCTACTGTTTTTACAAAAGATATTTATAAAAGATATTTTTACCCACAATTATCGGATAAAAAGGAATTTGTGACGCTCTACGGTTCAACTATTATAGTGGGCATCATTGGATTATTAGTGGGGTTGTCTATGATAGGTATCAAAAGTATTTTAGATCTTTGGTGGGAACTGTCTGGAATTTTTTCAGGAGGTATGTTAGGTTTATTTTTATTAGGCATTATTAGTAAACAAACAAAAAATACAGAAGCATTAATAGCAGTAATTGTTGGTGTGATAGTGATAATATGGTTTAGTTTTTCAGACAAACTGGGCCCCGAGCTATTTTATTTAAAAATTGCACTGCATAAAAATATGATCGTTGTGGTGGGCACCTTAACTATTTTTTTTACTGGATTATTATTCACTAAATTAAAACAGCTAAGCAAAAAAAATAAACAATTATAAAAAGATGGAAAATAAAATATATACCTTGAGAATAATCTATTATACCTATGAATAAATTAATAAAAATAGCAGCCTTATGTGCGCTAACAAGTCCCATTTTTGGTCAACAAATGACTGCTGAGTTTATATATGAAACTGCACCTTTTCCCTCTTGTCATGCAGCTACGATAGAAGAAACACCGCGTGGCATTATTGCTGCTTGGTTTGGAGGTACAGAAGAGCGAAATAAAGATGTAGGAATTTGGGCTAGTCGTTTAGAAAATGGAAAATGGACTGTACCAATGGAAATAGCCAATGGGGTTCAAAATGAAGTGCTGCGTTATCCAACTTGGAATCCCGTTTTATTTAAAATGCCTGATGCCGATTTAATTTTATTTTATAAAGTGGGCCCTTCTCCCTCTACCTGGTGGGGAATGCTAAAACGATCGAAAGATAATGGGATAACTTGGTCAGAGGCTGAAAAGTTACCAGAGGGCATATATGGACCCATCAAAAACAAACCTGTTTTACTTAGTAACGGCACTTTATTATGTCCTACCTCCTCTGAAGACAAAGGGTGGCGTGTGCATTTTGAAATGACTAAAGATGCCGGAAAGACATGGACCCGAACGGAGGCAATCAATGATGGTAAAGAATTTTCAGCAATTCAACCTAGCGTGCTATTTTTAAAAGATGGCAAACTGCAATTACTTTGTCGTAGTAAAAATGGAGTATTGTTAGAAGCGTTCTCAAATGACCTTGGTATTACTTGGTCCGCATTAAAGACCACCTCGCTGCCTAATCCAAATTCTGGTACCGACGCTGTTACTTTAAAAGATGGCCGACATATTCTAGTCTATAACCATGTGACAAAAAAATCTAGTGCATGGGGAGGAAGTAGATCCCCTTTAAATGTGGTTATTTCTAATGACGGTCAAAATTGGAATGAAATTGCGATTTTAGAGAACACCCCCAAAGAAGAATTTTCCTACCCTGCCGTAATTCAAACAAAAGATGGTAAAATTCACATTGTATACACTTGGAATCGTAAGAAAATCAAACATGTGGCTATTCAACTATAAAAAATTTGTAAAACCTATGTTCAGTTTATAATCCTGGAAGCCCTGATTATGGGGGTTACTGGAAGTATCGTTTATATTGAATAATATCCAGTTGCTCTTCCAACTCCTTCTTTTGTAATTACTTTTTTATTTAATAATTCAACGATTGTTTTCTTTACAGTTGGAAGTGGGATATCTAACTTGCTTGAAATATCTCCTGAACTGCATCCTGCATGATTTTGTATATAGAAATTAATTCTTTGTTCACGAGGAGTGAGTGCTTCACTTGCTTTTTTATTTTCTTCTAATTTCAACAACAAATTACTTTGAATATTATTTAGGCAGCTTGTAAAAAAATTAAGCCATTTTGTTACGTTTTCTCCAGGTCTATTTTTTTGTGCATCCATTAATACTTTGTAGTATTCAGATTTTCTATTTTCAATTTCATGTTCAAAGCTTACATATTGTATCCATGAATAACCATTTTTCAATAAAAGTAAACTAGCTAATAATCTGCTTAACCTGCCATTGCCATCTTGAAATGGATGGATGCTTAAAAATTCGTATACAAACAAAGCGTCTTTTACTAAAGGCAATGTTTCTTCATCATTATTGTACCATTCAATTAAACGTAACATTGCGTCCTGCGTTTGCAGTCCAGGTTCAGTTGTATTGAAGATTGTTTGTTTGGTTCCGTCTGGCAAATTTGCTTCAACTGCATTGCTTACTTGTTTGTATTCACCTTTATGCCATGCATCTTTTATACTATGTTTCATTAAGAGATTATGCAAGCTCTTGATTTGACTTTCTGTAATACCAATTGATGCATAATTTTCAGCAATGGTGTCTAAGGTTTCAAAGTAGCCCACCACTTCTTGTTGATCTCTTTCTTCAAAAGAAGAGATGTTTATATTATTAATTAAAACACTTACTTCGTCATCGGTCATTTTGGAACCTTCAATTCTTGTAGAAGCTCCTACACTTTTAACCGTTGCTATACTTTTTAACTGCATTAATGTACTACCTTCTCTTTTTTCAATATTTGACCAAGTAGCATCAAAACGGTCAATTTTAGATAGTTCAGACATGATTTTCATGCCTAAGTCAAGTTGTAGGTTGTTTATTATCAAGCTCATTATATCCGTATTTATCCGTAAATATACGAAAATATATCTGATAATTGCAAATAATTATATCCGTATTTATCCGTAAATATCCGATTTATGAGCCTATTTATTCTCTTTCTTAGTAATTAGTCCCATCATTTGTTTCATAGTTCTATCCATTCCATCGGGGCTACCGTCTAAAAATATCACATTGCCTTTTTGACAAAATTGTGGGATGGAACTTTCTAATGGTGCAAAATTTGGTGCAAATAATAATAAGGGTTCCAGCTATAATTAACTGAAACCCTTGATATTATTGAGTGGGAACCTGGCCGGGAAAATCGATAAATCAACTGCTATGTTTCCTGGGCAATTTTTGAGTTAATCCAAATAATAAAAATCCAGATGCGAGTGTGATTAATCCAATAGCTGAAAATATTCGTAATAACCAATTATTAATATTATCTCTGTTTTGATAATCCATGACATGAAGCATCCACAAAAAATCAAAAACTCTCCATCGATTATTTCGATAGGTTTGAACAGTACCTAATTCCGCAGATACATAAATGGTTGTATTTACATCACCATCAAAACTTACAGCAAATGCGGGTAGAGGTTTCTCCCTATACTCATGATGCCCATTTGTAGAATTGATATATTCAACCGATTTTAGATTTGATTTGACATTCAAACTATTTTTTGCAATTATTATTGCTTCGTTTTTGTTTATAGGAATTCTAATTTTATTATTTAATGTGTTAGCCAATACTGTTTTTATACGTTTCCCATTATTGAATGTTATTTGATAATGAGGTGTATCAAAAATGGTAGCAATTTGAACTGATTTTAAAAGATATACCGAGTCATTTTTACTAATCTCATTTAGAATACCATTTAAACTTATTCCAAGTTTTTCTTTATTAATTGTTGTGGTTTCTTTTCTAATGTCCTCACCTCTAATATTCTTAATGTTGGTCCAACTGAAATATAATCCCCCAATTGTCCAAAATAAAAATTGGATACCTAAAAATAGACCTAAATAGCGATGACTTTTTCGAACAACTTTTTGCCATTTCCCTTTAGTCATAATATTTTAATAGTTACTTGTTAATTAATCTTAATTTTTCTTTTTTGATCATTGGCAACAGAACCATATCATACATTTCTTTCATCATATCAGCAACCAATGGATCTGTAGTTTTGGGAGTGCCAGCGATATAAGGCGGTTTTGGATTATATTCAAGATCAAGCATTATTGCTTCAGTATATTGTCTGCCCATTAAATCATCAATTATGGCTAACGACATGTCCATGCCCGCAGTAACGCCTGCAGAAGTCCAATATTTGCCATCTTTAACCCAGCGATCTTCTTTAAATTTTGCACCATACATGGCAAGCATTTCATTAGCTCTATACCAATTTGTGGTTGCATTTTTATTTTTTAATAATCCAGTTGCTCCTAAAATCCATGCTCCAGTACAAACACTAGTTGTGTATTTAGATTTTTTATCAATTAACTTAATCCAGTTTAAAATTAAAGTATCCTTTGTTAATAATAATGTTTCTAAAGCCCCACCTGGAATAACTATAATGTCTAAATTATCTACTTCGCTAGTTGTTGTATCCACCTGAATACTTACACCTGAATTATTCTTAACTAATCCTCTGTTTTTTGCAATCAAAAAAGTTTTAGCACCACTCATTTGTTTCAAAATTTGAAAAGGACCCATTGCATCTAAATTATTAAACCCATCATATACCAAAACGCCAATTGTTTTGATGTCTGTTTTTGGTTTTTGTAAAATAATATTCATCATTTCCTGATGTCTATTAGCATTCTCAATATTCGTTTGTGCGTATGCATTTATATAACATACCAATATTAATGGCATGAAAAATTTATAAAATTTCATAAATTAAATTTTAGTAATAAAATTAAAAGACAGAGTGGAAGCTAAACTCCAGGAGGATGAAAAATAGAACTAATGTATTTTGAATTCAACGAACTCTTAAACGCGTAAAAATATTTACTTTCCTGAGTTCTGAATATTTCGATAGTTGGATAAAATGATTTAGAAGACAAAATTAATTCTTGCTGATTGAATTTTGGAGCAGGTGCATTTGTGTTTGATTCACCTTCTTGCTTCTTTATTTTCTTAAGCATTTGACACTTGCCATCACAATGCATCATTGGTTTAGCTTTGTTAACACATGCTTTTTTATATGATTCCAAGTTGACTAAATAATCAGCAAGTACAAGTGATCTTGAAAATGTATTCGCAATTAGGGAGCTCAATAATAATATGACTAAACTGTATTTCAATATGTGCAAAAATAACAATATACTCTAACATAAATATGTAATCCTAATCAGGTTCCAACAATTCCACCCCTTCACCGCCATTCATCCCTGTTTTCCCTCTAAAAACACAGAACCTGGCCAGAACTTGGCCAGAACTTATCCCAAACAAAAAGGGTCTACGCTTTTAACAGCATAAACCCTTGATAATCTTGCCTTTCGGCTGTGGGCCCACCAGGGCATGATCCTGGGACCCCCTGATTATGAGTCAGGTGCTCTAACCAACTGAGCTATAGGCCCGCATCTTTCGATGTAGGCGGCAAAAGTACTAATTTTTAACCTTTTTTAAAGGTATCTACCCTTTTTTTCTGCTATTTTTGCGGGATGAAGAAAGCTATTTTATCAGTCGTTTCCATTTTATTCTTTGGCATGGTTTTAAATGCCCAAACAGCCGCAACAACAGGGAGTAAAAAATTAGACCTTACAGGCCGACCAGCCGACCATTTCATGTTCCAATTTGGTACCGATATTTGGACAAACCGTCCAGATAGTGTTAATGTAGGAGGTGGTTTAAGCCGTCACTTCAATTTGTACTTTATGTACGACAAACCTTTTGCAACAAATCCTAAGTATAGTGTGGCATTTGGAGCAGGTGTTGGAACTACTAATATTTTCTTCGACAACCGCACTTTTGTAGATGTAAAATCTCCAGCGAACACTTTACCTTTTCGTAAAATAGATGCAGCTTCGAATCACTTTTCTAAATTTAAAGTAACTACTGTTTATTTTGAAATACCGGTAGAGTTAAGATATTTTAGCAATCCTGCACATCCGGGTAAATCTTGGAAAGCCGCGGCAGGCTTTAAGTTGGGCACTTTACTAAAGTCCTACACTAAAGGTAAAAATATGGTAAGCAGTTCTGGTACCTCTATTAATGGCAAGACATTCATTCAAAAAGAACAAAACAAACGCTTCTTTAACTCAACCGATATTGCATTAACAGCAAGAGGGGGTTACGGTATATTTTCTGTAGATGTAGGCTACCAAGTAAACGGAGTTTTACGCGATAGTTTTGGTCCAGTGATGAATAAATTTTCTGTAGGCTTCACTTTTAGTGGCTTATAGTAATTAATATAATATTTACGAAACCCTCTTTTACGGAGGGTTTTTTTATGGACCTAATGGATTAACCTATCTTTGTAAAAACAAGTAAAGTTGATAGAGAAAAAGAAAATATTTAAGAAAGAAGAGAAGTCGGTACTAGTGAGTGTCATACAGAAAGATCAAACTGAAGCACAGGTAGATGAATATTTAGATGAGTTAGCTTTTTTAGCAGAAACAGCAGGGGCTACTACTTTAAAATCGTTCAAGCAAAGATTACCGCATCCCGACTCTAGAACTTTTGTGGGTAAGGGAAAGCTAGAAGAAATAAAACAATATGTTGCACAGAAAGATATCGACGTTGTTATTTTTGATGATGAATTATCGGGCTCTCAAATTACCAATATTGAAAAAGAAGTAAAGTGCAGGGTCATTGACAGAAGTGATTTAATCTTAGACATATTTGCGGCGCGTGCAAGAACAGCGCAAGCTAAAGTACAAGTGGAGTTAGCACAGTACCAATATATACTACCACGTTTAAAAGGTATGTGGACGCATTTGGAAAGACAAGGTGCTGGTATTGGATCGAGAGGTCCCGGAGAAACTGAAATTGAAACGGACCGTCGTATTGTTAAAGATAAAATTTCTTTACTACGCAAACGCTTACTTGAAATTGACAAGCAAGCCTTCACACAAAGAAAAGAAAGAGGAGAGTTTATTCGTGTGGCGCTAGTGGGTTATACCAATGTGGGTAAGAGTACCATTATGAATTTAGTAAGTAAGAGCGATGTGTTTGCTGAAAATAAATTATTCGCCACCCTTGATACCACTACGCGTAAAGTAGTTTTTGAGAATACACCTTTTTTATTAAGTGATACAGTTGGGTTTATTCGTAAACTTCCACATCATTTAGTAGAAAGTTTTAAAAGCACTTTAGATGAAGTAAGAGAAGCCGATGTATTATTACATGTAGTAGATGTTTCTCATGCGCAGTATGAAGACCAAATTGGTGTGGTGAATAAAACCTTACAAGAATTAAAAGCCTTTGATAAACCCATCATTACTATTTTCAATAAAATGGATTTATACAAAGAAAAATATTTTGATGAGTGGATATCGGACGAAGTCAAACAAGATTTACTCATTGAATTAAAAGATAAGTGGAATGGCATTACCAATAACCAAGCCGTTTTTATTAGTGCTATTGAAAAACAAAACATTGAAGAATTAAGAACAGTTATTTTACATAAAGTAAGAGACATGTATCAAATAAGATTTCCTTATAAAACTGTTTATTATACCTAATGAGTAAGTTGGAATGGAAATTAATTACCACTGCGCCATTAAGCCTAAACTGGGCTGAAAATAATATGGTAGAATTGGAGGTAGAAGGACGTTCCTTTACTTTGGCTAAAAAGTCGGATGCATATTTTGCTTTTGCAAGTAAATGTCCGCATGCCAGTGGTCGCATGGCACAGGGCTATATTAACCCTTTGGGCCAGGTGGTTTGTCCATTACATAGATATTGTTTTGATATGAAAAATGGCCGAAATACAAGCGGTGAGGGCTATTTCCTGAAAACCTACCCCATTGAGTTAAGAGAAGAGGGCCTTTTTATTGGTTTTCAGTCATTTTCTTTGTTTTAATGTTTTGTTCTTAACTAAATTTTATTATTTTTGCCACCCTTAAAAGGAACACTCCTCCTTAGCTCAGTTGGTTAGAGCACATCACTGTTAATGATGGGGTCCTCCGTTCAAGTCGGAGAGGGGGAGCCACACTGGACAAGCCATCAGCAATGATGGCTTTTTCTTTGTCTATCAGTGAGTTAGGGCAGTTGCATCTTTCCCCATTTTTTATGCTATATTTATTTCAAATTAACATTAAAATGAAAAAGTCAACCGTATTGTTATTTCTTCTGATTCCTTTTATTTCCTTTTCACAAAAGGCAGACTACATCGTAAGTTCTTATTTAATAGAAGGGCCAAAGGCGCCTAATACGCATTACATAGGTGAAGCCTGGTTAAATGGTGTACTTCAAGGCGATGCCGAATTGAATTTTAATATTACTAAAGCAACTTTTAGAAAAAACTCCACCCTTGATTGGCATAAACATTCTACACCACAAGTACTTATAGTTGTGGATGGCGAAGGTTATTATCAAGAAAGAGGTAAGGATGCCATCAATATAAAAAAAGGGGATGTAATTAGATGTGCTAAAGATACCGAGCACTGGCATACAGCTAGTAAAGAAAATCTGATTACTTATTTAGCTTTATATGATGGCACAAAACCAACTGTTTGGACAGAACAATTAACTCAAGAATACTATGACAGCGTTGCTAAGAAGTTGAGTGCCGAAAAGAAATAAGTTCAACCCTTTAATTTCTTGATTATTACAAGTTCAATCATCTTATTATAGCTGCATCTTTCGTCTGTAAGGGGAGCAATAATGATAAAAAGGTTATACTTTTATAGTGTAACCTTTTTTTATTTTATGACACCGAAAGAGATATTACAAAAATGGGTTGAATGCTTCAACCGCTACGATTGTGATGGATTAGGCGAATTATACGCTGAAAATTGCATAAATCATCAGACTCCCAACGGTTTTACGGAAGGGAGAGCCAACATCAGGAATATGTTCAAGGAGGAATTTGAAAAATTTGAGATGGTATGTATTGTGGAGAACATATTTGAGGATGGGAATGTTGGTATGTTAGAATGGAAAGACCCTAAAGGTCTTCGTGGATGTGGATTTTTTTGGATTGAAAATGATAAGATAGTTTACCAAAGGGGTTACTGGGATAAACTGTCCTTTATGGAACAACAGGCAAAGTAGCTAGTTAAACCTTCTGCAATTTGACACGAAGTTCAACCCTTCAATTTCCTAATTGTGAAATACTCAATCATCGCATTATAGTTGCATCTTTCGTCTGTAAGGGGAGCAGAAAATCAGAAGTCCCGTCACGAGCAATCGAGACGGGACTTTTATATTGTATAGTTATAGACTAGGTAAAACTGTGGCAGTCTCTGTTAACTAAAACTGCTGCATCAAATTAAAATATTCTACGCTTTTTTTGATTTTAAAAAAAGGCAGTGTTTCCATTAATGCTTTAACCTGTTGCTCATCTAAATCTTTAAAAATTAAGACGGCACCATTTTTAGCTTGTCTCAAAAATAAATGCTCAAGAATTCCTTGCGCCTTCCAATCAGCCACTACTTCTTGCTCCTGCTTTAATAATTCAGGAAAATTACTTGGAAGGTTCTCCATATCTAACGTTAAAATTACTTGTACTCTGTCCATGTTATTATATTAGTATTATCTAGTACAAAATACTAAGTTCTTTGAACTTGCCAAAATCTAAAATAGCTATTGTCTTAGTATACTTTAAAGCCATACTCTAAGGCTAAACTTCCTAGTCTAGCCTAATTATTTCTCCCATTTTTTATTTAACTTGTTCAAAATATCAAATTATGCAAAAAATACTATTGTCATTACTCTGCCTTATTATTTGCGGAGCTTCCCTTAATGCACAGAAGAAGAATCTGACTACAGATGATTATAGCAAATGGCAAAGTTTTGGATCAAGCGAATTATCTCCGAACGGAGCATGGGTAGCTTATCAAATTATAGTTCAAGAGGATAACGATAGTTTATATGTAGTTAATCAATCTATTAATAAAACTTACAAATTACCATTTGCCAGTAGTCCAGAATTCTCAAAAGATAATCAATGGGTGGCTTATAGAATTGGCCTGCCTTTTAAAGAAGCGGAAAAATTAAGAGACCAAACTAAACCTATTGAATATAAAATGGGTTTATTGAATCTTACAACAGGGAAAATTATAACTATTGCGAATGTTAGTCGTTTTGGATTTTCAAAAAATGGTAAATTTTTAGCTACTTATTTAACAGCGCCCAAAGAAAATAAAGACAAAGGAAGTGTTTTATTAATTAGGAATTTAATGGATAGCTCTTCTAGAACTATTGGTAATGTTACTGAATACGGGTTTAATAAAAAAAGCGATTTTCTTGCTTATATAGTTGAATCGGCAAATGCAGCAGGCAATTCAGTAGAACTATTTAATTTAAATAGCTATACTTTAAAGGTAGTGGCAAGTGACACATTAAAATTTTCTAAATTAACTTGGACAAAGGAAGGCGAGGCTTTTAGCTTTTTTAAATCGTTTAAGAAAGAAGAGTTTGAAGAAGAAAATGCGCAAGTGTATAGCTGCACTAATTTAAGTAATCCTAGTATTGCTGTATTTGATCCATTAAAAGTGGAGGGCTTTCCTAAAGGCATGCGTGTTCATAATTTATCATCCCTACAAATGAGTAAGGATTTAACCAAAGTATTCTTTGGTATTCAGAGTTGGACTGCTAAGCCTAAGAAAGAAGATAAAAAAATTACTGATAGTTCAAAAGTAAAAACGGATAGTTTAAAATTAGTCGCTGATAAAGCCATGATGAAGTCTGACAGTAAGTTAGCCGATGTTTGGCATTGGAAAGATACTGAAATTCAACCTCGCCAAAAGGTTGTCTATCCACAAGACAAGAATGCAAGTTTTTTATCGGTCTGGTCTATTGATAAAAATAATTTTCATCAATTAGCTACTGAAGAATTTCCTAATGCGTTACTCACAGGCAATCAAGAAATAGCCATTCTCTCTACAGAAAAAAAATACAAGCCTGCCTTTAAAGAAGACTATGCCGATTTTAGTTTAGTAAATACCAATACAGGCATGAGTAAATTACTTTATACTAAACTGTTAGATGGCTTTTATACGGGGCCTCAATCTTCACCTGATGGGAAATTTTTAATCTATTTTAAAGACAAAAATTGGTTTACATACAATATTTCAACTGAACAGAATACAAATATTACTGCATCTATTAAGTCAAGTTTCTGGAATACCAAGGATGATCATCCTGCTACTAAGCCTCCATTTGGTATAGGAGGCTGGATCAAAGGAGATAAAGAAGTATTGTTGTATGATGAGTATAATATTTGGGCTATTGCACCCGATGGAAGTAATGCGCGTAAAATTACTGAGGGCGAGAAAGAGGAAACAATTTTCAGAGTTTCAAGAGTAGAGTTTGAAGAAATATATTTAGATGATTCCAGTCCGGTTTATTTTTCAGCCTATGGAGATAAGTCCAAAAAATTTGGCTATTATAAATATGAAAAAGGGAAAACTGCAAAATTAATATTAGAAGATTTACAAGTGAACCGTTTAAGCAAAGCACTTGATGCAAATGTTTTTTCTTACATAAAACAAAATTACAATCTCTCACCTGCATTGTATGTAACAGATAATTTCAGTAAAGAACAAAAAGTAACTTCTACTAATGCTCAACAACAGAACTATTATTGGGGTAAGAGTGAGTTAATTTCATTTACAAACAAAGCAGGTAAAAAAATGCAGGGGGCATTATATTACCCTGCTAATTACGACGCAAGTAAACAATATCCAATGGTTGTTTATATTTATGAAACTTTATCTAATAATGTGCACGGATATGTTGCACCAAGTATTAGAAGACCTTACAATACTACCAACTTCACTACCAATGGCTATTTTGTGTTTCAACCAGATATAGTATACGAAACCAATGATCCTGGAATGAGTGCTGTTAATTGTGTGGTGCCTGCTGTGAAAGAAGTTTTAAAAACAGGAATGATTGATGCAAGCAAAGTGGGTATTATGGGACATAGCTGGGGTGCTTATCAAGCATCGTTCTTAGTGACACAAACCGATATCTTTAAAGCAGCCATTGCTGGCGCTCCTTTAACCGATTTAATTAGTATGTCATTGTCTATTTATTGGAATAGCGGTACACCTGATCAGAAAATTTTTGAAACGAGTCAAGGTAGATTTGATGGCCCTTGGTATGAGAGAACAGAGGCGCATATTCGCAACTCACCTATGTTTAATGCAAGTAAAATTAAAGCCCCTTTATTAGTGACATTTGGAGACAAAGATGGAGCTGTTGATTGGCATCAAGGCATTGAAATGTATGGTACCATGCGCAGAATGCAAAAGCCTTTTGTAATGCTAGTTTATGCAGATGAGAACCATAATTTTACCAAGAAAGAAAATCAAATTGATTATCAAAAAAGACAAAGAGAATGGTTTGATCATTATTTATTAGGCAAGCCTGCTGAAAAATGGATCACTGATGGAGTTAGCTATTTAGATAGAATGAAGGAAAAGGATAAAGAAAAGGATAAAGAAGGAGCTAAAAATTAAAATTGCCTCAGATGCAAAAACTTTATAACTTTTATTGACTAAATTGGATAGATGAATAAATCATGGCCTCTTATATTTAATTTCTAACAAAAAACTTATTTATGAAAAACACTATTTTCTTTTTATTTTTTTTACTTATTGGATTAGCTGCTTCTGCACAAGGTCCGAAAGTATTGGTAATTACTGCACATCCAGATGATGAGAGTTCGATTTCTGTTGCAATGTTTAAAATAACCAAAGAATTGAAAGGTACTGTTGATATGGCTGTAATGACTGATGGTGCGGGGGGTTTTGCGGATGCCCAACTAGGCGCAATTTATTATGGCATAAACTTGACCGATTCCATTGTAGCTAGAACCCATATTGCTATTATTAGAAAACAAGAAATATTAAATGTTGCTAAAATACTTGGGGTAAGAAATATTTATTTTATGGAGCAACCAGACGACCTTTATTCTACTAATTATGAGCCTTATTTATATGGTAAAAATTGGGACATTAATTTCATTGAAAAAAGATTAGACAAATTACTTGCAGAAAGAGAGTATGATTTTATTATTACTATGTCTCCAAGAACAGGACAACATGGCCATCATATTACTTCTGTTATAATGGGCCTAAGAGCCGTGGAGCGTTATAAAGGGAATAATAAGCCAATCATTATTGCAGGAGCCTCTAAGGTGAAAGGTAATGCCGACCCTGTTTTGACAGGAATACCAGGCATTGACATAAGTAAAATTAATACAAGTGTCCCTCCATTTAGATTAAATAGGGCCTATAGATTTGCTGAAAACGATAAATTAAGCTACAAAATTGTAGCAGACTGGACAATTGCAGAATATAAATCACAAGGAGCTATTCAAGAAAATGCCATGCATAGAACCGATGAAGAATTATATTATTACTATGAAATAAATCCTTTAAACGGTACAGAAAAAGTAAAGAAATTATTTGAAGACCTAAGCAAGAGTGGTTTTCTCCCAGCACCCACAAAAAAGTAAGCTAGAAAATGTTAGCATGCTATATTTATTAAAAAAATAATACTTATGAAAAACGACAGTTTAAATTCAAGAAGAAAATTTCTTCAACAAATTGGTGTCACTAGCTTTTTAGCAGCCGCTTCCCCCCTTTCTTCTTTGGCAGCAACTGCCAATGCGGAAGAACGTATGTTAATATATAATAGAAAAATTTCATCAAACGATACAATACGAATTGGCGTTATAGGATATGGCATACAAGGCCACAACGATTTGAGAACAGCACTAAAAGTTCCAGGCGTTGAATTAGCAGGTATTTGTGATTTATATACTGGAAGGCTAGAAAATGCAAGAGAAGAATTTGGAAAAGAATTGTATACCACAATTAATTATAAGGATTTACTAGACAAAAAAGATATTGACGCTGTATTAATTTGCACTACCGATGTTTGGCATGCACGTATTACAATAGACGCCTTAGCAAAAGGCAAGCATGTGTATTGTGAAAAACCAATGGTTTATAAAATTAGCGAAGGTGTTCCAGTGATAGAAGCTGTAAAAAAATCGGGTAAAGTATTACAAGTAGGAAGCCAAAGAGTAAGCAGTATTGGTTATGCAAAAGCAAAAGAATTATTAGCTGCAGGAGAAATTGGAGAATTGAATATGGTCAATGCAGTATATGACAGACAAAGTTCTATTGGTGCCTGGGAGTATACCATACCTAAAGATGCAAATGCCATGACCACCAATTGGGACACTTTTATTGAGGCTACCGCAAAAATGGAATTTGATGCCAAGAAATTTTTCTGGTGGAGAGCGTTTAAGGAAGTGGGCACAGGTGTGGCAGGAGATTTATTTGTGCATTTATTAAGTGGGTCACATTTCATAACCAATTCTTATGGCCCTGAAAATATTTATAGCACCGGTCAATTTAGTTACTGGAATGATGGTAGAAACTTACCAGATGTAATGTCAGGTGTGCTACAATATCCAAAAACTAAAGAGCATGCTGCTTTCTTAATGACATTGCAAGTGAATTTTATTAGTGGTACTGGTGGTCAAGAAATAATAAGATTAGTGGGTTCTGAAGGGCTTATAGAAGTAGCTGGTAATAATCTTACTATAAAGCATAGCATAATGCCTGAGGCGCCTGGTATTGGCGGAGGTGGTGATTCTTTATTTACTTTCTCAAAAAGCATACAAGAAGAAATGCAAAAAGACTATGATGCAAAATGGACTTTAGATCAAAGAAAAAGAAAAACAAAAGAAGATATTATTTTCAAAGCACCCACTGGGTATAATGCTAATCTAGATCATTTTACAAATTTCTTTGATTCAGTAAGAACAGGCAAGCCAGTAACAGAAGATGCCGTGTTTGGATTTAGAGCAGCAGCTCCTGCATTAGCTTGTAATGAGAGTTATTTTACTAAAAAAATTATCAAATGGGATCCCGTAAATATGAAATTAAGGTAGCCTTACTGTTTCTTTTTTACACCATCGGTATTGCGCAACCTTCCGCTTCTCAACCCCCTAATATAGTTGTCATACTTGCTGATGACCAAGGCTGGGGCGATCTTGGTCTTACTGGAAACCAGGCGGCATCTACACCGAACATAGATCAAATGGCAAAGCGTGGCGCTTTTTTTAACCACTTTTATGTAAGCCCCGTTTGCTCTCCAACCCGGGCAGAGTTCCTCACGGGTAGATACCATCTAAGGGGCGGCGTGAATGGAGTTGCTTCGGGTAAAGAAAGACTAAACTTGGATGAAGTTACCATAGCTGATATTTTTAAAAAACGGGGTTATGCAACAGGGCTATTTGGAAAATGGCATAATGGTGCGCAAGGGCCTTATCATCCAAATGCAAGAGGGTTTCAAGAATTTTACGGATTTACGATTGGGCATTTAGGAAATTATTTTGATCCTCAATTGCAAATGAATGGAAAAATAGTTCAATCAAAGGGGTTTATCACAGATAATTTAACACAACATGGATTAGATTTTATAGAACAAAACCAAAAGAAACCTTTCCTTGCTTATTTCGCATATAATACACCACACAGCCCCATGCAGGTTCCAGATGAATACTGGCAAAAATATAAAGATAAAATACTAGTACAAAAAGGAACAGTACCTAATAAAGAAGATATTGAACATACAAAGGCTGTATTAGCGATGAATGAAAATTTAGATTGGAATGTAGGTAAGATTATAGAACTGTTAGAAAAATTGAATTTAATTGAAAATACCATCATCGTTTATTTTTCTGATAACGGCCCTAATGGCAATAGATGGAATGCAGGTATGAAAGGTATCAAAGGTAGCACTGATGAAGGGGGCATAAGATCGCCGTTAATCATACAATGGAAAAACACCATCAAAGCATCTCAAAAAATAGAGAACCTATCTGGCAGTATTGACTTACTACCCACTTTGCTTGGCTTGTCTGGCATACAATACAAAACCATAAAATCGTTTGACGGAGTAAACCTAACGCCCTTATTAATGGGCCAAAACCCTAGCGCTTTACAAAACAGATTTATACCCACTTACTGGAATGGCAAAACCAGCATTCGCACAACAGAATATCGATTAGATGCTAGCAATCAACTCTATGATATGATTCGTGATACCGCGCAAACAACTGATGTATCAAAAATATATCCTGCATCATACAATGATATTTTATTTAAAAAGAAACAATGGGAGAATGAGCTTGTTGCAGCAATACCTCTCACAGATGAAAGACCTTTACTCATTGGCGATCCACTATTTATCAATGATGTTTTACCCGCCTCAGAAGCCAATGCGAGAGGTAATATTGTCCGTTCAAGCATTCATCCTAATGATAGTTATTATAAGCAATGGCGCAGTACAGAGGATAGTATATTGTGGAATATAGAAGTACTAGAAAAAGGGGAATTTGACATTGAATTTTACTACGCTTGTTCCGAAAAAAATATTGGTACAAAAATTGAATTAAGTTTTCAAAACAGTTCTGTCACCCAACCCATTATGGTAGCAAATGATATGCCTCTTATTGGCGTTCAAAACGATAGAGTTAAAAGAGATGAATCTTTTTTAAAAGATTTTAAACCCTTAAACTTGGGGCGCATTATGCTGCCAAAAGGAAAAGGATTAATGAGTGCAAAAGCAACTGCTCTAAACGCAGCTGATGATTTAGAATTTTATATGATTCGATTGAAGCGCATTAACTAAAATATTATTTTTTTTCAATAGTCATGTCCTAGTTTGTCATCAAAAATGGCATAGCTTTTTTCAGTTGCATTATGGTAATCGTGCAATCTTAGTTAAAAAATTATCCTATTGCTTTTCTCAATAGATCCACACTTTTTTTCACTCCAGTAAGCGGATCTTCTTTACCTTCAAATTCAATAGATATATAACCATGGTAGTTAACTTTTTTGAGTATATCAATAATTCTAGGATAATCAAGTTCGAGTGAATACCACTCACCGCCGCCGTAATATGTTTTCGCTTGAACAAAGCTTGTTTTTGAGGCAATTTTTTCAAGTTTATCATAGGGTTCTTCAAGAAAATTACCCGTATCCATTAGCAGTCCAAGCCATGGTGAGTTTACCGTGTCGTGCAGTTTTAGCATTCCTTCCGGCGTTGATCCAAGTCCCCAGTGGTTTTCTAGTGCCAATAGGATTCCACATTCCTCGGCTTTTTGTAGACATTGTTGGATGCCATCAACGCACCATTTATAGCCATCTTCTTCTGAGTAACCTGGTAGCACAGGTTCAATGCCTTTATTTTTCATTAAATCATCGAAAGATTTGATGGTATTCCAGCGCCCTGTATTCAACCTCATGCAGGGTATTCCCATTTTGTAGGCCAATTCAATGCAATGGATTGTGTGCGCTACATTCTTCTTTAGTTCTTCCTTATCAGGGGTAACAAAACCTTGATGAATAGAAAGACAGGTCAGGGCAATGCCATTAACAAAAGCATGTTTTTTTAGCATTTGAAGATAGGCATTGTCTTCGCTTTCCATTTGGCGATGCAATACATCAATGCCTTCTAATCCTAACAAAGCGGCATGATCTATTACTTTTTGAATAGGGTATTTTTCACCTTTGAAATGCCAATAGGAATAGCTAGAAACGCTTAGCTTAATTTTTGAAGTGTTTTTTGGCGTACTATTATTGTTAACTGATTGATTTAGAGGCATGAACCCCATGGCAGGTAACAGTGTAGCTGCTTGAACAAAATTTCTTCTATCCATAATATATAGTTTTAGTACCTGAATATACTAAATAAATGGAACTAATTTGGTAGAAGATAATCTATGCAAAAGGTTTTTTAGCATGTTTCCTCCTTTTTGTTTAACAAGAGAGGAGGGAGGATAAATCATAACATTTTGTTAATAAATTATTTTTTTTCATATAAACATTTTATATAAATTGTATAGTAAATTTTTAACTAAAATAAATTATATGCGAAACACAACACCTTACTTAAGGTTAATTCGACTGTTTAGTTTGACTTTTGTACTAACTCTATTTACAATGTTTGCTATGGCACAGCAAACTGTAACTGGTAAAGTTATAGACGCTGAAACTAAATTGCCTTTATCCGGAGTGTCAATATTAATTAAGGGTTCTAATCTTGGAACCACAACAGACACAGAAGGAAATTTCAAATTAACTGCAAATGCCAACCAAAAAACTTTGGCATTCTATTACAATGGTTACCTTGGTAAAGACGTAAAAGTTACCACTGGAACTTTAAATGTTGAACTTGACGTGGACGTTAACATGTTACAATCGGTCGTGGTAACAGGTTATTCTGCACAAAGAAAAAAGGATATTACCGGTGCCGTTGCAGTAGTTTCTGCTAAAGATCTTCAAGCTACCCCTACTGCAAGTGTGGCGCAAATGTTACAAGGAAAAGCTGCTGGTGTGGTGGTTGGTAATGACAACTCTCCAGGTGGTGGAACCATGGTACGTATCAGGGGATTTGGTACAATTAATAATAATAGTCCCTTATATGTAATTGATGGAGTTCCTACGCAAGGTAACCTCAATCAAATTAACCCATATGATATTGAGTCAATGCAAGTATTAAAAGACGCTTCTGCTGCCTCTATCTATGGTTCTCGTGCTGCAAATGGAGTAATCATTATTACTACTAAAAAAGGTAAGACTGGAGAACCTAAAATTACTTTTGAAATGTATTCGGGAACGCAAACTGCCGGTAAGATGCTAGACATGCTTAACGCAGAAGAACTAGGTCAATATCTATTTAAATCAAATGTGGGAGCAGGTAATAAGCCATGGATTAGTTCTCCATCGGCTCAATATCGCTTCACTGAAAATGGAGGGGTGACAATGGCTGACTATATTTTCCCTAACCTTTTTGGTTCAGCTCCCGATCCAGCTTCATACACAAATGATATTAATGACCCTGCATTAGGAAAGACAAAATTTAACATCAATAAAGCCAATAAAGCAGGTACCGATTGGCAGGATGTGATTTTTAATCCCGCTTCTATAACTAATTATCAAATTGGTGCTTCTGGTGCTACAAGCAAAGCAAAGTATTCCTTTTCAGGAAACTATTTTAAACAAGATGGTATTCTTAGTTATACTAATTATGAGCGTTATTCAATTCGTGCTAATACCGAATTCACTCAAGGGAAATTTACAGTTGGTCAAAACCTAACTTTTTCTTACGACGAAAGAGCTGGTATTAATAATAACCAAGAGTCAAATCCTATAATGCTTGCCCTTCGTATTCATCCTATAATTCCTGTTTACGATATAACTGGTGGCCCAACAGCACTTGGCGGAACTAGTCTTTCTCCTTATAATGGCTTTGGTGGACCTAGAGGTTTAAACCTAGGAAATGCGACCAATCCATTAGCAGGCTTGTACAGAGACCAGAACAACAAAACACTGGGCACCCATGTATTTGGAAATGCATTTGCTGAAGTTGCTCTTATGAAAAACTTAAAGGCGCGTTCAAGTATTGGAATAGAGTATAATAATTTTAACCGCTCAGAATATTTCATTAGAAACATTGAAGCAGCAGAACCTAGAAATACCAATAGTCTGAATGTATTCAATAATTATGATAACTCATGGACATGGTACAATACATTAAACTATAATACCACCATAAAGAGTGCACACAATTTCAATGTGCTTGTAGGAACGGAAGCCGTGAGTACCTATGGATTTGGTTTTAATGCTAGCAGAAGTAACTTCACATTTGATGATGAGGGTTATCGTTATCTTAACGCAGGTTCTGCTGCAGGTTTAGCCAATGCAGGAAGCGGTGCAATTAGAACTAGGTTATTTTCTCAATTCGCAAAAGTGAATTATGATTATAATAATTTCTTATTAGGTGACTTCACCGTTCGTAGAGACGGGTCTTCTCGTTTGGCTGAAGCAAATCGCTACGGAGTTTTCCCTGCAGGATCTTTTGGTGTTCGTTTGACAGAATTAAAGGCATTGAACAATATTTCTTGGTTGCAAGATTTAAAAGTAAGAGCTGGTTGGGGTAAAACAGGTAATCAGTTAATCCCTAACGTATACAATGCTTATACTTTATATACAGCAGATCCAGCAAACAATGGTTATGATATCAGTGGTTCAGGTACTTCAGTTTCCGCTGGTTTCGATTTAACACAGTTTGGAAATGCGAATGGAAAATGGGAAACCACTACTTCCACCAATATTGGTTTTGATGCATCTTTATTAAAAAATAAATTAGATGTAGTATTAGATTGGTACACTAGAGAAACTTCAGATATGCTTGCACAAATTGCAATAGCAAGAGCTCAAGGACAAGGTACCATTCCATATACTAATATAGGTACTATGCGCAATACGGGTATCGATTTGAATTTAACTTGGACTGATAAGGCGATGGCTGGTAAATTACGTTATTCTATTAATGTAAATTTGAGTCGCTATAAAAATGAAGTCATTAAATTAAATGACGACCCAAATGCAACTTTATTTGGTTTTACTACCCGTCTTCCTTCAATCTCTGCATCTAAAAAAGGATACCCTATTTCTAGCTTCTATGGATTTATCGTAGATGGTATTCTTACTGCTGAGCAAGCAGCTTCTGCACCAAAATTAGGAACTTACACAAGAGAGGGTGTATTTAATTTCAGAGATGTGAATAAAGATGGTATCATTTCTGCTGCAGACAGAACTATATTAGGAAATCCACATCCAGATTTTATTTATGGTGTGAATTTGACTGCAGGGTATAAAAACTTTGATTTAGCTATATTTCTAAAAGGTCAACAAGGTGGAGATATTTTCAACTATGTTCGTTACTGGACTGACTTCAACGTATTCCAGGGTAATCGTTCTGAAAGAATGTTATATGGCTCTTATGGTGAAACCGCTAATCCATTATTACCAAGGTTGAATTCTAGTGACGCAACAAGTCAACAAGTTTCTTCTTACTTCATTGAAGATGGTTCTTATATGAGATTGGGTAACCTTCAATTAACTTATTCTATTCCTGAATCTGTTATGAAGAAGTTTGGTATCTTCTCCTCTTCACAAATTTATGTACAAGGTCAAAACCTATTTACGCTTACAAAATATACAGGCTATGACCCAGACATTAACTTGCGTACCTCTGGAAATGATAACCAAGACTACCATATGGGTATAGACGAAGGAGCATATCCTACTGCTAAATCTTTTATGTTAGGCATAAGACTTAAATTTTAAATAAATCATAAATTTAAAACTGATCAATATGAAAAAAATAACTTTAATTCTGGCACTAGTCATTATCATGGCTGTTGGATGTCAGAAAAATTTCTTGGAAGTTGGCCCTCAGGGTGTAGCTAGTGCCGAGCAATTAAAAAGTAAAA
Organism: Chitinophagales bacterium; assembly: GCA_964203405.1. Taxonomy (GTDB): domain Bacteria; phylum Bacteroidota; class Bacteroidia; order Chitinophagales; family Chitinophagaceae; genus Sediminibacterium. The sequence goes on along the minus strand of CAXNLL010000001.1, from coordinate 1,095,887 downwards.
CGGGAGTAAATGCCTTATTAATTGGCGCTTATTCTTTATTGGATGGTGTTGGATCTGGTACTACACAATGGCATGGCTCTGTAGACAATTGGGTTTTTGGAGGTGTCGTTTCAGATGACTCTTATAAAGGAACAGATGCTGGTGACCAACCCGAGCAAAGCTTTTTAGAGCAGTACAACTGGCTTTCAGATAATACACATCTTAGAGGAAAATGGCAACATTTATATGATGCTATCGCTCGTTGCAATGAGACAATTCAAGTTGCTAATGACCCTGCTGTAAAAGACATGACAGCAAGCGAAAAAACAATCGCCTTAGCAGAGGCACGTTTCTTAAGAGGGCACTATCATTTTGAAGCAAAAAAAATGTGGGGCAATGTTCCTTACTTGGATGAAAAAGTCTACGATCGTGCCAATCCAGGTGGAGTTTTGGTAACAAATACTGTAGATATCTGGCCAAATATAGAGGCCGACTTTAAATTTGCAGCCGAAAACTTACCTGCCACTCAAACTCAGAAAGGCAGGGCAACTAAATGGTCTGCAAAGACATATTTAGCTAAGACATTACTTTTTCAAAAGAAATGGGCTGCTGCTAAAACTGAATTGCTTGATGTTTATACGAACTCTGGAAAATCCTTAGTTACTCAATACCATGACAATTATAAAACAGTAACCAACAATAATAGGGAGTCTATTTTTGAAGTACAGTTCTCTATTAATGATGGAACTACAGGAGGAAATGGTAACAAAGGAGCTACCTTAAACTGGCCTTACACGTCTACCTCACCTGGTCGTGGATGTTGCGGTTTCTATCAACCTTCACATAATTTAGTGAATGCTTTTAAAACCGATGCGGATGGTCTTCCTCTTATTGGTGCTGCTGTAGATGGAAGTGCAGATACCTATAACAAAGAAGATATTTCTAACGACCAAGGTTTAAAATTTTCTGAAGCATTTACATTGGACAACACAGTTTCTGTAGATACTCGTTTAGATTGGACGGTGGGTAGAAGAGGTGTAAACTTCCTTGACTGGGGTAAAATGCCTGGCAGTAGCTGGGTACGTGACCAATTATATGGCGGACCTTTTACTGGAAAAAAATGGATGTATTATGTAGGTGAAGAAAACTCTACAACACATGCAACCGATAGACGTTCAGTAAACAATAATTTTAGACTATTAAAATTTTCTAATGTTATTTTATGGTTGGCAGAATGCGAGGCTGAATTAGGTAGCTTAGATAAAGCACAAGAATATGTAAATATGATTAGAGAGAGAGCTCAAAAATCTGCTAGTCAAGACGCAACTGTTAATACTAAGGTTGGGCTATATCCTGCAGGCAGCTTTACATCCAAAGGAGCGGCATTTGCAAAAAATGCAGTTCATATGGAACAAAGATTGGAATTTGCAATGGAAGGTCACCGATTCTTTGATCTTGTTCGTTGGGGTATTGCTGAAAAAGTATTAAACGATTATGTAAAAGCAGAATCAGTATCAGGTAAAGATAATACTGGCCGAGCAATTACTAAAAGAGCTTACTTAGTAGGTAAAACATTTTTACCTAAGCATAACCTATATCCTATTCCAGCTGATGAAATATTAAATTCTCAAAAAGATGGAAAGACTGTGCTTACACAAAATGCAGGATATTAATATGCATTTGGCACAATAAAAATGCTACTTAAATAAAAAGCCCTCAAAGTATTCTTTGGGGGCTTTTTTATTAGTTGAAGTGCTAAGTAGGAGCAATCCCCTTTTTATTTAGTAATTTAGGTACTTAATATAAAATTTATGAAAATTGTTTATTTGTTTTGTTTTATGTTGCTTGCAAGTACCGAAATGGTCACTGCACAAACTACTACTAATGCTACCAGTACTACAGCGCCGCCGCCAGCACCTAGGGCGAGAAGAAATATGGATCAACCCGATCCTAATGCGCCTGCCTCTAAATATGATTACCGTGATGCATTCGCGCCCTTTTTCTATACAAAAAACGGGAATGAATACCGCGCAGCCTCTGGTGAGCCTGGACCTAAGTACTGGCAAAACCGCGCCGATTATAAGTTAGATGTGAAGTTGAACGAAGCAACCAATGAAATTGCGGGTACTGAAATTTTAACTTATACCAATAACAGTCCTTTAAAATTAAATTTTATATGGATGCAGTTGGATCAAAACCTATTTAAAAAAGATTCCAGAGGTTCGGCCATTGTTCCTTTAAATGGAAGTAGAAATGGAGGAGGCGGACAAGAATTTGACGCGGGCTATAAAATAAAATCTGTTAAAATACTAAGTGGTGCTAAGAATGAAAAAGCAACGCCTGTTGAATATTTAATAGAAGACACGCGTATGCAAATATTTTTACCGAAGGAACTTGCTGCAAATGGAGGTAATATTAAAATACAAATTGAATACTCTTTTATTTCTCCTGAATATGGATCGGATAGAATGGGTATTTATAATGCAAAGAATGGTAAAGTATTTACAGTAGCACAATGGTTTCCAAGAGTGGCTGTATTTGATGATATTGTTGGATGGAATACCATTCCGTATACTGGTCCTGGGGAGTTTTATTTAGAATATGGCGATTTAGATATTTCTATTACCACTGGTTCTAATATGATTGTAGTTAGTTCTGGAGAATTATTAAATGCTTCAGAAGTGTATACTACAGAACAATTAAAAAGATGGGCAGCTGCCACAGTTTCTGATAAAACAGTTATTATTCGTTCAGCACAAGAAGTAACTGATGCTAATTCAAGACCTAAAAATAAAGCTGAATTAAAATGGCATTTTAAAATTAAAAATGCAAGAGATGCTGCATGGGCAGCTTCTTCTTCTTTTATTATAGATGCGGCTAAGATAAATTTACCTTCTGGTAAAAAAGGCTTGGCTATTTCTGCTTATCCTTTAGAAAGTGATGGGGATATGGCTTGGGGTAGGTCTACAGAGTATGTAAAAAGCACTATTGAGTATTATTCTAATAAATGGTATGAGTATCCTTATCCAGCAGCAACAGCAGTGGCGGGTACACCAGGAGGAATGGAGTATCCTGGTATTGTCTTTTGTGGCGCAAGAGCTAGACAAGGAGGATTATGGGGTGTGAATGATCATGAATTTGGTCATACATGGTTTCCAATGATAGTAGGTTCTAATGAAAGACTATATGGCTGGATGGATGAAGGCTTTAATACTTTTATTAATAGTTTATCTGCTGCTAATTTTAATAACGGAGAATATAAAAGCAAAGTCCCTCAAGATAAAAACAGAATAGGCGCCATGTATACCGCACCAGGCTTGGAACCGATGTTAACTTATGTAGACAATTACAAAGAAAGAAATAATGGAACTTTGTCTTATAGTAAACCAGGCGAAGGCTTAACCTTATTAAGAGATGTTATTTTAGGAGAAGATCGTTTTGATCGTGCTTTAAGAGCTTATATAAATAGATGGGCTTTCAAACATCCTACACCCGATGATTTCTTTCATACTATTGAAAATGTAGCAGGCGAAAGTTTACAATGGTTTTGGAGAGGTTGGTTTGTAAATAACTGGCGTTTAGATGTTGCTGTGAGAAGCGTTAAGTATAATGATAGTACCAATTTTGCAAAAGGTGCAATTATTACTTTAGACAATCTTGAAAAAATGGCTATGCCAGTAATACTAGAAGTAAAAACTGTAAGTGGTAAAACAGATCGCATTAAACTTCCTGTAGAAATTTGGCAGCGTAATGTAGCTTGGAGTTTTAGTTATCCTTGTACTGAAGAAATTGAATCGGTAAGTTATGATCCAGATAAAGTATTACCGGATTATAACCCATCTAATAATACTTGGAAACGAAATAAGTAATATTTGACATAAAAAATCCCAACAATTTATTTTGTTGGGATTTTTTTGTCTCTTATTTAAATTGAAATATTAGTGGCATTAAAAAAGCTACTAAGCCAGTCCATATCGCATATACGGGTAGGTAGCCTGCAATAGTTTGTTCTATTTCTTCAATGGAGCCGTTTTTAAAACTAGTTAAAAATAATTTATAGGATACCAGTGCTAAATTTATAAATATTAATAGGTTGCCTCCTAATACGGCTATTCTATTAGCTGAAAAACCAAATTCATTAATGCGGTAAACAATAGCAGACAGGGCTATACCGTTCACTATAATAGTTAATGCAGATAATCCAAATAATATCACAAGGCTAAACTTGTTTTTATTAGCCTTCCCTGCTTCTGCAATACTAAAAAGAATTAATGCCATCACACCCATTAATAATACATTAAATAATAAAAGTACGTTTCGGTCCTGATAGGGGTATTTTTTAGTGTACACCATGGCCGATAAATAAATAAATAAGTTAATAAATACTAATGGCGTAAATATTTTGGCAATAATAGGAGAGACCTTATTAATTAATTGAGCATTTGTTTGTATTAAATAAGTGGCTACTATGGGAATGGCGGCTATACCCCAAATCATAATGTTTTGAAAATAAAAAATTTCAATATTTATACCTATTAAATCAAATAAGTTTACAGTGATAGCAGAGAATAAAATAGTAGCTAATAATAAAATACCCGACATTACCAATAGGTCGCCATTATAACGCAGAAAGCCAATTCTACTTTGACTATTTTTTATGTTCTCTCCCAAAAAAGAATACCCAAACATTGTCCATAAAAATATGGGTAAATGAATAAAGGCAAGCACAATGGAACTGCTGTCTTTATTGGTTGGTAGTAGATTAATATAAACAGCCGCTATTATAAAAGCCAATAGAGGAAACAAATATTGTTTGAATGCTAACTTTTGTTTCCAAATAAAATAGGCACTTAGTAAAGGAAATACAATAAATGAAATATTTCTGAATAAAAACTTTTCATTATCAATGCCTGTAATATTGGGTATACTAGCAATAAGTCCAGCTAATAAAGCAAATACTATAACTATTACCAGTTCAGTTTTCGATCCCCAAGAAGGTTTTGCTGCTTCGTAGTTCAGTCTTTCATTCCAGAAGGCCAGACTAGCATTGTCTTGATGCCCAGGATAGATTTGGTTAAATTCTTTTTTAAAACTTGAAGCATCTTCCCTGTAAAGCTTTTCAAGCTGCTTGGGGTTATCTAAATTATTGAGTATTTCGGCTTTCATTGTAATATTATTTAGAGAGCATCTTCCTATTATCAAGCTGAAATTAATTCATTTAGTTTAATATTTACCTTAAGAACAGCGTTTTCTATATAGAAGGGCTATCCCAAGGATAATAGGAGACCTAGAAATTCAAAAAATAGGTTGATTTGTTTTTATTTTAATTTCATATCTTTAAGAAATCAATAAATAATTAAAACCAAAATTATGAAAAAATTATTATCAGTTATTTTACTTTCTACTATGCTATTTGCATGTAACAATGAATCTACAAATAACAATGAAGCTGCAAAAAAAGAGCAACTTGAAAATGACAATGTAAAATTTTATGACAATGTATGGGAAGTGGTGGTTAATCAAGGCAATGTAAACTATTTAGATACAGCCTACGCTGCTGATGTAGTTTTACATACTGTTCCTGAAATTAAAGGCAAGGATAGTGCAAAAGCTTACTATGCTAACTATGTTACAGGATTTTCTAATAGAGAATTTATTATAAAAGAAATATTTGGTAAAGGCAACAAAGTGGTAAAATACTGGCAGTTTAAAGGTACACATACAGGTCCTTTCTTTGGTATACCTGCCACTGGTAAAACAGTAGATGTAATTGGATGTACTATTGCTACAGTAGTAGATGGCAAAATTACAGAAGAACAAGACTTCTTCGATAACTATGCTTTCTTACAACAAATTGGTATTGTAAAATAATTGTATTTAGTTATTATACTTAAAGGCTCCGATTCAATCGGAGCCTTTTTTATGACTTCTATTGAGTAAACAAATATGAATAGTGTATAAAATGAATAATGAATGTACTGAGTGTTACTTAAAATAAGCATATTTTTAAAGGGGAAAAATGAATGATTTAATTTTGTTACTATTAATTTTGCTAATTAGTTAGAAACAATATAACTTAAATGAATATGATTAAAAGTATAGCCATAGATATGGACAATGTCATTGCCGACATTGAAACCCATTTAGTGAATTTATATGAGAAAGAGTATAATGTAAAGGTAGACAGGACGGCCCTCTTGGGTGTTTCTGAAGATGAGGCCTTCCCCGATAAAACTGCTGCTAGACGCTTTATTCATACCCCTGGTTTTTTTAGAACAGTACCTTTAATGCCTGGTGCTTTGGAGGCTATTCAAATTTTAAGAAAAAAATATGAAATATATATAGTGTCGGCGGCCACTGAATTTCCATTATCACTTGCTGAAAAACACGCATGGCTTGCCGAGTACTTTCCTTTTATTAGCTGGAAGAATATGATTTTTTGTGGAAGTAAGACAGTCATAAAAACCGATTACATGATTGACGATCATTGTAAGAATTTAGATTTTTGCTTAGGCAAGCCTATTTTATTTCACGCTTCACATAATGTGAATATTAAACACCATTTTAGAGTTAATAATTGGCAAGAAGTTTTAGCTTACTTTGAAAAAGAAGAACAAAACGCTTAATAAATATATTATACAAACCAAATGAATCGAAAATAGTTTTATATGAAAAAATGGATGCTTTATCTAAGCTTTATCTTATTAATTGTTTTTGAATGCCTAAGAGTGTATTTGATTATGCCCATGCCTGGCAGTCAAACATTCAATTCTATTGACTTAGCTTATTTTTTGGGGTCTAATAAAAATGTTATTCGTATTGTTTTATATTTAATTATTTTAATACCCTTTATAAAAATTATAAAAGGAAATTCAACCTGGGAAAAAGTAGGGCTGGGTATTTTAAGTCTTGTATATATAGGCATTTTTTATGCATTTACTTTCGTAATGGAAGCTGATAAAATTTTTTTAGAACCCACGCATACTTATTTTTATAAAATTGCAGAAAATAAAATACCTATTGACAAGCTAGTCATAGGTGTTACTGAAAATGGACTGCAGAAGGCTTATCCTATTCAATTAATAGGCTATCATCATCAAGTAAGAGATAGCATTGGTCAAACCCCCGTTATGGTTACCTATTGCACGGTATGTAGAACAGGTAGAGTATATAGCCCAATGGTGAATGGGAAACTAGAAAATTTTAGATTAGTGGGTATGGATCATTTCAATGCAATGTTTGAAGATGCCAGTACTAAAAGTTGGTGGAGACAATCAAACGGAGAGTGTATTGCGGGGCCTTTAAAAGGCTATCAATTAAAAGAAATAAAATCGGAGCAACTAAGTTTACAAGCTTGGTTTAGAAAGCATCCCAATGCAGAAGTACTTCAACCCGATGAAAAATTTGCAGCCATATTTGCTAAAATGGATACTTATGATAAAGGAAAATCGAAAAGTGATTTAACTAAAAGAGATACCGCTTCTTGGCAATTTAAATCTTGGGTCTTAGGTATTAGTAATGCAGATGATTCAAAAACCTACGACTGGAATTTTTTAGAAAAAAATAAAATTATTCAAGATTCACTACCTTCTTTGCCCCTATTAATTCTTTTAGAAAACGATAGCGCTTCTTTTCATGCCTACAACCGTACTATAAATAATATAAGTTTATCGTTTCGTAAAATAAATGATTCAATTGTGGATACCTATACTCAGTCTCTTTGGAATGTGGACGGCCTATGTATTGATGGCAAATTGAAAGGTTTTTCCTTAACACCTATTGCAAGTTATCAAGAGTATCTGCATTCATGGGAGTACTTTCATCCTAAGAGTATTCGCTATTCACCAAGTAAATAGGCCATTTCATAACTAAGCTGCTTGATTAGTCGTACCTTCGTTACATTATTAAAATAGTGTATTTTGAAGTTTATCGATTTAGGATTGGATCAGCGTATTTTGGATGGCATTGACGCGATGGGCTATGAGACGGCCACCCCTGTTCAGCAACAAGTAATGGTTCCCATTTTAGAAGGCAAGGACATTATCGCAGCAGCTCAAACGGGCACTGGTAAAACAGCTGCTTTTTTATTACCCTTATTACACAGACTACTTACTTCAGCGCATACAGCAGGAGATATCAATGCATTAATTATTGTTCCTACAAGAGAGTTGGCCATACAAATTGCTGAGAGCATTGAAGGCTTATCTTATTTTACTGATGTAAGTTCTATTGCGGTATATGGAGGAGGAGATGGAAGTTCCTTTGTGGCAGAAAAGAAGGCGCTTACTAGCGGAGTTGATATAGTGGTATGCACACCGGGTAGAATGATAGCACATTTAAATATGGGCTATGTAAAACTAAAAGGACTGAAGTATTTAGTATTAGATGAAGCAGATAGAATGCTTGACATGGGATTCTCGGATGATATTGCAAAAATTATTACATATTTGCCAGCGCAAAGACAAAACTTATTATTCTCCGCCACTATGCCTGCGAAAATGAGAGTGCTTGCCAAGAAAATTTTAATGAACCCTGTTGAAATTAATATTGCTATATCCAAACCACCAGAGCAAATTATTCAAAAAGCATTCATGTTATATGATACACAAAAAGTGCCTGTTATAATTGATATGCTGAGTTCGAAAAGATATTCTAAAGTAATTGTATTTTGTTCTAAGAAATCGAATGTGAAACAATTGACTTCTAAATTAATACATGCTAAATTATCGGCAGCAGAAATACACTCTGATTTAGATCAAAAAAGTAGAGAGCAATATTTACAAGATTTTAGGAATCAAAAAACGAATATTTTAGTAGCCACCGATATTTTAAGCAGGGGTATAGATATTGACGATATTGATTTAGTCATTAACTATGATGTGCCTAATGATGGCGAGGACTATATACACAGAATTGGAAGAACCGCTAGGGCGGCTACTTCTGGCACAGCCTTTACTTTAGTGGGAGAAAAAGAGCAGGGCAAGTTTGCAGAAATTGAAGAGTTATTAGGTGTGCCAGTTTTAAAAGGAGTCGTACCTGAAATGTTTGGCCCCACCCCTCAATATGCTCCAAAGCAACAAAGGCCCAATAAGTTTTCTAAAAGAAGATAACTATATCTTCATCTGAAAAAAATCGTAAACACCTTTTCTACGCACCTATTTTTTGATAACAGTTAAACAGTTTTATTATGAAATCAACCATCTCCACTAAACTAGAAGAAAGGTGCGATTCGCTTTGTGAATTATGTAGTACAGAAAAAGCAAGTACCGCTTATGCAGTAAGTCCTAAAAACAACGATAAAATTGAAAATGAAGTAGCCGTTTGCGAGAACTGTTATTCTTTAATAGAAAGTAATGCGTCTGGTAATCATTGGCAATGTTTAGCGGGAAGTATTTGGAATACAGAGCCTAGTGTTCAAGCCTTAAGCTATAGAATTTTATATAGCTTAAAAGAAAATGAATGGGCGAATGAAATTTTAACCTCGGTGGAACTAGATGAAGTAGTAGTAACTTGGGCCCTAACTGCTTTTCAAAAAGCAGCCATTCATGTTGACAGCAATGGCACAGAACTTATGAATGGCGATACTATAGTTCTAACGCAGGGCTTAAATGTAAAAGGCGTCAACTTCATGGCTCCTAAGGGAACCATTGTAAAAAAAATACATTTAGTAGCAGATAATCATGAACAAATTGAAGGCAAGGTGAATGAGCAAACTATTGTAATTTTAACAAAGTTTGTAAGAAAACAGGGGTAACCAAAACTATTGTAAATGCTTAGAAACCAATATTAATTATGAAAAAATATCTATTAACATTTTTATTTTTTTTAGGAATTCTTACAGCTACTGCTCAAACTCCTAGCAAAATTCCTTTTCAAGACGAGATTGATGTATTTATAAAAAAGGACAGCATTGCTATGCCAGCTGCCAATAGTATTTTATTTGTGGGCAGTTCCTCCTTTAATTATTGGAAAGATATCAGTAATTATTTCCCAGGCTATCCTATTATTAATAGGGGTTTCGGTGGCTCCAGCTTAACAGATATTATATACTTTAACCAAGAAACTATTTTAAAATATAAACCAAAGCAAATTTACATTTACTGTGGTGAGAATGATATTGCAGCAAGTGATACCATTACCCCTGCAATTGTTTTTGAAAGATTTAAAACCTTATATACAATTATTAGAACTCATTTAGGAAATAAAGTTCCCGTTATGTATGTTTCTATTAAACCCAGTGTAGCGAGATGGTCTATGGAAGAAAAATTTTTTGCAGCCAATTCACTTATTCGCAATTTTATAAATAAGCAAAAGCACACGCAATTTTTAGATGTGCATTCGGCTATGTTGGATTCAAATGGTATGGTCTATAAAGATATTTTTATAGCAGACAAGTTGCACATGAATGCAAAGGGCTATGCCATATGGCAAAAGATAATCGCACCTACCTTGGTGAAGGAATAGTAAAGCTATTGTAAAGCGAAAACTAGCTCTTATAAGCTAGCACTAATCTACTAATTCTAATCAACTACCTCTAGAACCGCCTGTTTTAATAGGCTTCTTAGTAGTACCTGTAGACTTAGTATTAGCCTTAGCTATAAATTGTGAACTACCCCCTTGAAAAGTGGCTTTAGTTCCTGTGGCAGCTTTTTTATCAGCTACTTTCTTGTTAATATGAAATCCCATAATTGATTAATTATAGTATAAAAGTAATTAATTTTTACTAAATAGTCGCTAATTTATAATAAGCTATTTTAGCGCTATTTAAGACTCCGTTTTTACATAATGAATATTACGCTCTTCCAAGTAGTTTATCATATACTGAAAACATTTTTCATGTTTACCAACTAACTCAGGAGGGAAAACTCCTTTCTCAGTAAATAAATTTTCCATGAGCATATTCAATGCTGCGGTACAAGTATAGCCAGTGGTTCTACTCATACTACTTGTTTCAGTTACGGTATCGTACTCGTCATACAATTCATAATGAATGGTTTTGCCTTCGCCTTTAATTTCAATAGTCATTAAAGTAAATTCAGCTTCAGTAGCACCTAATTTCCACTGATCAAATAATAATGCTGAAGTAAAAGCTAATGGAGATATAGATTGGCCTTTGTATTGAATGGCTTCGGTATTTAAAAATCCTGCTTTAATTAAACTCTTCATTAAATCGATATGACCTGGGTACCTTAAAGTTTTTTCTTTCATATTAGGTATGTGCCCCATGGTAAATAAAATACTTCTAAGACCGTCGGTATTAAAGGATTCTAGCGTACCTACTTTATTAAAATCAATAAACTCGGCGTCACTCAATGCTGGCTTGGTAACGATGCAGCTATTTTCAACATAACGCGCAGGTCTTGTATACTCTTCTAAAACATCAATAGGAGAGAAGGGAGCCTTGTATTCAAACGGTTGGGTTCTTTTTTTAGGAAGACCACCCACCATACATTCAAAGCTATCAATTTTCATTTTTGCATTATGGTAACCCAATATTAAATTACTCATACCTGGTGCAACGCCACAGTCAACAATGGCAGTCACATTATTTTTCTTAGCTAATTCAGTTAGTTGCAAAGCATCTTCTGGGAAAAAAGAAATATCTACTACATTTTTTTTAGCGTTGATAACAGCTTCTAAAGTTTTATAACCCATAAAACCTGGAACGGCTGTAATTACATAATCAAATTTTGCAAGCAGGGTTGCATAACTTCCATAATCACTTAAGTCGGCTTGAACAGTAGTAATACTTTTACTTTTATTGGAAAGTATTTGAAGTGATTCTTTACTTAAGTCAAAAGAACTGACTTGATATTTTTTGGAAAGGTCAATAGCCATCGCTCTTCCCACCATTCCTGCTCCTAAAATTGCTATTTGCATATAAACTTAATTTGAGCTGCAAGGTAATCTAAAGCTACGGGATCACCACCAAGGATTAGTATAAATGGGCTTTTCATCCAAAAATATAATTTTTAAATTACTGTAAATCAGAGAGTTATTTCAAGTAGGGGCCTTGGCCTAGGCTGTCATGTAAAAAGGGGGGAATCTGTATTTTTAACTCGTTTTTTTCATAGCTTCAGTACTCACTACCATAATTTATAAATAAAATTTCTACAATGGCTATTTTGTCAAATTACTCAGATGGCTTTTTTGATGTCAGTGCTGCACATGGTTTTTTACCTACCAAGGCACCCATGGTGAAATTACCTGCAACCTACAACGATTTACAAAATGTTTTAGATGCTATGCCAGTAGTGTTGAATGAAAAAGAATTTGGCTTATTACATACACCCAATGCAATTGTTGCACCTGTATTAGCTATAGAGAATCATGTAGAAGCCATTGAAAAAGAAACCGACATTTTTGTTTTACAAGCCTTATTTAGATCCTATAGTTTTTTAGCTTCTGCTTATTTATTAGAACCATCTTATCAACAATTTAAAATAGATGGTAAATATGGTAAAGCAAGAAATGTTTTACCAAAAAATATTGCTATGCCTTTTTGCAAGGTGGCAGATAAACTAGATGTATTTGCTTGGCTTGATTATCATTATGCCTATTCATTGGGTAACTATAGAAAGCTGGATGCCAGCGGGGATTTAAACTGGGAAAACATTACCATGTGTAATAAATTTTCTGGTCAACCCGATGAAGTGGGCTTTATTATGTTGCATGTAGATATTAATCGTTACTCAGCCGATTTAGTAGGGTCGGTGATGCAAACTTTGCAAGCCTTAAGTAATGGTGAAAAAAACGTTGCCCCTTTTTTAGAAAAGAATTGGGAAACGATGAAGCAAATGAATATAAGAAGAAAAGAAATGTGGAAGGCTTCCAGATGGCAGCGTTACAACGACTTTAGAATTTTTATCATGGGTGTAAAAGGCAATACCGATTTATTTGGTGACGGCGTGACTTATGAAGGTGTATGGGATGAGCCCAAAGCCTTTAGAGGACAGACTGGTGCGCAAGATGATATTATTCCTATGCAAGATATTTTTTCAGGCGTAATTTTTTATTACCCAGAAAATGAACTTACTAAATACTTATTAGACTTACGTTTATATCGTCCCAAATGTGTGCAACATTTCTTTAGTGATTTACAAAGCTCCATGAAGGCGGTGCATCCTAAAGGCTTAATGGGAAAACTCTTAGAAAATAAAGATGTGAAAAGTTTATGCTTTTTATTAGGCATTTTAGAAGAGATCTATCATTTTAGAAATGGCCATTGGCAGTTTGTTCAAAAGTATATTATGGCTAATACAAAGTATGCTATTGCTACCGGTGGAACGCCTATTACCTCTTGGATACCTAATCAAATTTTATCGGTTATTCATCAGATGGAAGATGTAGCAGCAGCCATTGCATCCATTGGCGCCCCAACCGATACCTTGGCCCTAAGTATCTATGAAAAAAATATTTCTTTATTACCTACTAAGCGTGGGCTTATAGATGGACAACTTGCCTTAATTCATAAGAACGATTTTTCTGCAGAAGCCGTATTTGCTTTGAATCAAAAATTTGGTTATGATGACACAGAATAGAAAAAATAATGAATTAAAACAAGTTTAAAATTATTTCAATAATATAAATTTCTTCAAACCAAACTAAAATATAAATACAATGAAAAAAATCAACTCACTGTTTCTATTATGCCTATTTAGTTTTTCCACTGCCCTTTTTGCTCAAGAAAAATTAGACCTAGCCACTATAGAAAAGATAAAAGAAGAAGGCTTAAAGCGTTCTCAAATAATGGACATCATGTTTAATTTAACAGATGTAAGTGGCAACAGATTAATGAATTCTCCAGGTTATTATCGTGCAGCGAATTATGCTAAAGATAAATTAATATCTATTGGTTTATCTAATGCTGCCTTGGATGCTTATGGTGAATTTGGGAAAGGTTGGGAATTAGAAAAATCCTATTTAGCGATGACAGCCCCTTATTATAGGTCTATCCAAAACTATCCGAAGGCATGGACAGGCGGCACCAAGGGTTTAAAAAATGCTGAAATAGTAGCAGTAGTACTAAAAGATTCTGCAGGACTTGAACAGTACCGTGGTACTTTAAAAGGGAAAATTATTATCATTGATAAGTTAGAAGTCTATAAACAAAGCTTTAAAGCAGACGCTGTTCGTTTTACCGACGCAGAGTTAGAGAAGATGGCAAATGCAGCTCCTATGCAAGCGCGTGGTCAAGCCCCTGCTCCTGATACAGCTATGATGAGAAGAATGCAAGCAATGCGCGGTAGTGGTAATGTATTAAATATATTAAAAGCAATGGCTATTAGTGAAGGTGCGGTGGCCATGCTTACTAGCAGTCCTCGTTTTCATGATGGTACTATTTTTTCTCAAGGCGGTGGTGGCTTTAAAGGAACTGACCCTGAGAATTTCTTAGATATTGCTATTGGCATTGAAGACTATAATACTATTTTAAGATTAGTGAAAGCGGGTAAAGCAGTAAAATTAGATGCTGATGTTAAAACTAAGTTTTACAATAAAGATTTACAAGGCTATAATGTTATTGCAGAAATTCCTGGTACTGATCCTGTATTGAAAGATGAGATTGTTATGATTGGCGCGCATTTAGATTCATGGCATACAGGAACAGGCGCCACCGATAATGCTTCTGGTTCTGCAGTCATGATGGAAGCACTTCGTATTTTAAAAACAGTAGGTATTAATAATAAAAGAACTATTCGTATTGGTTTATGGGGTGGAGAGGAGCAAGGTTTAACAGGTTCAAGAGGCTATGTAAAAAAGACTTTTGCAGATCCTGCAACGATGGAACTATTACCTTCTCATGAAAAATTCTCTTCTTATTTTAATATAGACAATGGTACTGGAAAAGTGCGTGGCATTTATTTACAAAACAATGCAGCCTGTAAAGAAATTTTCGAACAATGGTTTGCACCTTTGAAAGATATTACCAATGGTACTATTACCATTAGCAATACAGGTGGAACAGACCATCAGGCTTTTGACGGAGTGGGTTTGCCTGGATTTCAATTCATACAAGATCCTATTGAATATGATACACGCACACATCATAGCAATATGGATGTACTAGATCATGTAAGTGAAGAAGATCTAAAACAAATAGCGACTATTGTTGCCACTTTTGTTTTCGATGCAGCACAAAGAGATCAAAAACTTCCTCGTAATGCATTACCTAAACCAAGACCAGCAGGTATGAGGTTTTAGTCCCTAATTCATTTTTAAAATTAAAAATCAACTACTTATTCATTTAGGTAGTTGATTTTTTTTAACAAATTTCTCTGCGACTTTTATTATAACTTATTAATCATATGCCCAAGGATGTCTTTAAAAGAAAAGCCTTCCGTTAATTTTTCTTTATTCAACTTTTTATTTTCTACTAAGGCCCATAAAATAAATTCTTTCATAAAGTAGGCGTCTTCCTTACTAGTATCAGGCGCGTATTTTTTCAGAAGCGCGTCTAATGGCTTCACATCATCTAATACTTTTTTGTATTGTTTCTCATCAAAATCTTCATATAATTCAAAACCGCCTTCTGCAATAAACCAATCTAGTAAGTCTGAATAGGCATTTCTTTCGTTTTGCTTTTCTAGCTTACTAATTTTTGGGAATTGAAATTTAAATAAAGTGCTAATGGCTTTTTCTATTAAAAGATTAGCAATCACTTCAGCACCTTCTTGCTCTCCTTCGTATACTAGCTCTACTTTTCCGGTAATGGCCGGAATAATGCCCATAAAATCGGATAAGCGCACCGCTGTTTTAGTTAATCCATTTTTCAAGGCTCTTCTTTCTGCAGCACTTATTAAATTTTCCATGGCAGAAATAGTCATTCTCGCACTCACACCACTTTTAGAATCAATGTATTCACTAGCCCTTGCTTCAAAACTAATTTGCTCAATAATATCTTTTGCTAAACTTGGAACATAAACAAGTTCAGATTGTACTGCGTTTATTCTAGCTTCTTGTTCTGTAATTTTTTTAGCAACTGCAATATTTTTAGGGTAATGCGTTAAAATTTGTGAGCCTATTCTGTCTTTCAAAGGTGTTACAATACTGCCTCTATTGGTATAGTCTTCAGGGTTAGCCGTGAAAATAAATTGAATGTCTAAATTCATTCTCAATTTGAAACCTCTAATTTGAATATCACCTTCTTGTAATATGTTAAATAAGGCTACTTGAATTCTAGCTTGTAAATCGGGAAGCTCATTAATGACAAATATGCTTCTATTGGCTCTTGGAATCATACCAAAATGAATCACACGCTCATCGGCATAAGATAATTTTAAATTCGCAGCCTTAATGGGGTCAACGTCTCCAATAATATCTGCAATAGTTACATCAGGGGTAGCTAATTTTTCAAAGAACCTTTCATTGCGGTGCAGCCATTCAATTGGAGTGGCATCGCCTTTCTCGGAAATCAAATCCTTGGCAAATCTTGAAATAGGGGCCAAGGGATCGTCGTTAATTTCAGAGCCAGCCACAAAAGGAATATACTCGTCTAATAACTGAATCATTAAGCGGGCTAGTTTTGTTTTAGCCTGACCTCTTAAACCTAATAAATTAATATTGTGCTTCGATAAAATGGCTCTTTCAATTTCAGGAATTACAGTTTCTTCAAAACCATGTATGCCTTCAAAAGCAGGCACTCCTTCTTTTATTTTAAGAATTAAATTATCTCTTAATTCGTCTTTAATGCTTTTAGTTTGGTAACCTTGTTTTTTTAATTCCCCTACCGTTTTTATTTTGTCAATTTTCATATAAATATGTTTGTACTAATTATTTAAGTTTCTTTTTTCTATTGGTTTCGTAATCTTCAAATATCATTTCTCCTAAACCTTTTAAGCCTGTATAAAAAGCCTTGCCCTGATTTGCTTCGGTAAAGGCATTCACAAATTTTTGTAAGTAGGGGTCCTGTGCAATCATAAAAGTAGTAATAGGAATATGTAATTTTCTAGCCATCTTCGCTTGGCTATAACATTTTTCTACGATGTATTGGTCTAGTCCATTGCTATTCATATAATAATTACCATCGGCTTCTTTAATACAACTTGGCTTGCCATCGGTAATCATAAAAATTTGCTTATTGGTATTTCTTTTTCTTCTTAAAATATCCATGGCCAGCTGCAAACCCGCCACCGTATTGGTATGATAGGGTCCTACTTTTAAATAAGGTAGTTCTTGTATGCTAATAGTCCAGGCGTCGTCACCGAATACAAGAATATCAATGGTGTCTTTAGGATAACGCGTGGTAATTAATTCTGCTAATGCCATCGCCACTTTTTTAGCAGGTGTAATTCTGTCTTCTCCATATAATATCATGCTATGACTAATATCAATCATAAGCACAGTGCTCATTTGTGATTTTTGTTCGGTCTGTTCTACTACTAAATCTTCTTCTGTCAAATTAAATGTATCAATGCCATGATTAATTTGTGCATTTTTGATACTCTCTGTTAAAGAAATATTTTCAATATTGTCTCCAAAATTAAATTCTTTGAACTCTCCATTTTTTTCATCGCCCTGGCCCAGGGTTTTTGTTTTATGATTCCCCTTACCCGCAGTTTTTAAATCTCCGAAAATATTATTCAGTGCAGTTTGCCTAATGGCCCTTTCTGTTTTAGCCGTTATTTTTGTTTCTCCATCACCTCCGCCATCTTTAATTTCTTGTTTGATATAGCCTTTCTTTTTAAGGTCTTCAATAAAATCGTCAATAGTATATTTTTCGTCTGTTAATTTATATTCCACATCTAATTCGCGCATCCAACTAATGGCTTCGTCAAAGTCGCCAGAAGTATGCACTATCAATTCCTTGAATATTTCAAACAATTTATCAAAGGGCGATTGATCTGGAGCTTCGTATGTTTTAAACTGGAATCCTTTCATGATGTTAGCTGTGTTACCTAATGGACGGCTATATTGTGAATAAGGCTTACGAATTAGGCGGGTGTAAATTTACTTGTAAAAACTGAGTTTTAAGCAATTTGTTTAAGGCTCAGATGGGAGAGAAGGCAGTACTCAAAAACAAACGAATTCGATTGGCCAATAAGCCCTATTTTTGAAGCCTAAAACATAACAAAATGGCTACTAAAATTACAATTAACAATAACGGGTCTTTGAAAGTGGAAGGCGATTTTACTATTGAAGATCGTAGTGGAAATACATACGATTTAGCAGGCAGAGAAGTGATTGGACTTTGTCGTTGCGGTTTAAGTAAAAACAAACCTTTTTGCGATGGTGCACATAATGGCAACTTCACACATGAGGCTACTGCTTTCGCACTTCCTCCTAAAAAAACGGTTTAATACTGAATTGTAATTAGCTTTTCAAACTTGCTAAGTCAATTACAAAACGGTATTTCACATCTCCTTTTAACATTCTTGTATAGGCTTCATTGATGCCTTGCATAGGTATTATTTCTATATCTGATACAATATTGTGCTCGGCGCAATAATCAAGCATTTCTTGTGTTTCCTGCATACCACCTATAGAAGAACCAATTACACTTCTTCTATTAGTGACTAAAGAAAAAGGCTGCACTTTTGGAGATTCTATTGGAAGGCCTACTACCATTAACTTTCCGTTGGTAGCTAATAAATTTAAATAAGTCGTAAAATCGTGGTTGGCAGAAATAGCATCTAAGATCACATCAAAATAACTATTGTATTTTTTCATTGCATCTGCATCGGTGCTAATTAAAAAATGAGTAGCCCCTAATTTTTTGGCATCGGCTTCTTTGAAAGGCGAAGTACTAATTACTGTTACTTCTGCTCCAAAAGAAACGGCAAACTTCACTCCCATATGGCCTAGGCCACCTAATCCTACAACGGCTACTTTCATTCCTTTTTTTACACCTGCAAAAACGAGTGGAGAATAAGTTGTAATACCTGCACATAATAAAGGAGCCACGGCAGCTAAATCTAATTTAGGAGAAACGTGTAATGTGTAACGCTGGTCAACTACTATTTGTGTTGAATAGCCACCCATGGTAACACCAGTCCCGTTTCTTTCTTTAGCATTATAAGTACCTGTCATGCCTTCTGCACAATATTGCTCTAAGCTTTCTTGACAATTTTTACAAGTTTTACAGCTATCTACCATTACACCCACACCTGCTAAATCGCCAATTTTGAATTTGCTTACACTGCTTCCCACTGCGCTTACCTTACCAACAATTTCATGGCCTGGTACCATGGGATAGATAGAACCGCCCCATTCGTCTTTGGCTTGATGTAAGTCGCTATGACAAACGCCACAGTATAAAATTTCTACTTGAACATCGTTTTCACCTAAGGTTCTTCTGTCAAAAGAATAAGCTTCTAAAGCAGTTGTAGCACTTAATGCTGCGTATGATTTGGTATGGGACATGTTTTTTATTTTGAATGCTAAAGTTAAGAAAGTATTTATTGAGAACCTTAGTATTTATTTTATCTAAAAATCTTATATTAAATTTAGGTATTATTATACTTCAATTTAGGCAACATTATACTTCAATACATAACCTATGATTCAACCCACTACCCTGCAATTTTTAAAAGCGCTCAAAAAGAATAACAATAGAGAATGGTTTGAAAAAAATAGGCCTAAATATGAAACTGCTAAACAGGATTATCTAGACTTTGTAGCCGAAGTGCTTGAGGGGATGAAGTTAAAAGACAAAACCCTTGAATTTTTAGAGCCCAAACAATGTGTTTTTAGAATTAACAGAGATGTTCGTTTTAGTAAAAACAAGGATCCTTATAAAAACAATTTTGGGGCAAGCTTTAGTAAGGGCGCCAAAAAAGTTGATTGTGCAGGGTATTATTTTCATTTAGAACCAGGGGCCTGCTTTATTGGAGGCGGCTTATGGATGCCCATGGCACCTGAATTAAAAAAGCTAAGACAAGAAATTGATTATTGCTTTAAAGAATTTAAAGGCATAGTGAATGAGAAAAAATTTAAAACCAATTATGGTACATTAACAGAAACTGAAAAATTGGTAAGGCCGCCCAAGGGCTATGAGATAGATAATCCCGCCATTGAATTTTTGAAATTAAAAAGCTTTGTGGCCACTATGGAAATTAGCGATGTCGATGTTTCAAATAAAAACTTAGTGAAAAAAGTGATTACTTGTTTTGAATCTATGAAGCCCCTTATTTATTTTTTGAATAAGGCTATTGATTTATAAATAATTTTTGAATTTATTGTAAAATATATTGCTCTGCTAATTCGTTAAAGCTGGCCACTTCAGCAGCTTCCCAATTTTTATCTTTTTCTAAATAAGGCGCCATAATACTTGCTACCATGGGAGCTAATTCTATAGCTATTCTAGCATCTAAAAATAATAATCTAATTCTTCTGGCTAAAATATCTTCTACACTCATAGCCATTTCATATTTTACGGCGTATACTATCTGCGCTTTTGTAAATGAATAATTAGCATGAATTTTTTCGGCTAATGATGCATCATGTTTCAAAATTTCTTGCATTCTACTTTCTTTTTCAAGCTCATCACCTATTTTAGTTTCAGCAGTTGTGCATTTTTCTTTATTTAATTTTCCGATAAAGGCGGCATTGTCTACTGCATCTGCAGCCATTTTTCTATAAGTGGTCCATTTGCCTCCTGTAATAGTAATAAGCCCGCTTGATGATACACTTAAATGATGCTCACGTGAAATAAGTGCCGAACTCACTTGTGTTTTTTGTTTCACTAGTGGTCGTAAGCCAACATACACAGAATTAATATCAGCTCTTGTTATGAGTGAAGTGCAGTATCTATTAATATGTTTAATAATAAATTCTATTTCTTCTTCTAATGGTTTGGGTTCAAAAGAAATTTCCTCAATAGGCGTATCGGTAGTACCTAATACTACTTTATCATGCCAAGGCACAGCAAATAATACACGTCCGTCATCTGTTTTAGGAATCATCATGGCATCAGTGCTGGGAAAAAATTTCGCATCTATTACTAAATGAATTCCTTGGGAAGGGCTTACTAAATCATGTTCTAATTCATTATCCATTTGTACAATGGCATTGGTAAAAACACCTGTGGCGTTTACAACCACCTTTGTTTTAAGTATATATTTTTTTTCAGACAGTACGTCTAAGCATTCTACTGCTGTAATTTTTCCATTGTTTTTTGTAAAACTCGTTACCTTGCAATAGTTAATAACCGTAGCGCCTTTCTTAATAGCAGTAGCCGCTAATTCAATAGCCAACCCACTATCGTTGAACTGACCATCATAATATAATATACCTCCCGCTAATTTTTCAGCATTAATAGAAGGTAAGTGATCAACCGTTTCTTTTGTAGAAAGTATTTGTGTATCACCTAGTGATAATTTTCCAGAAAGTAAATCATAAAATTTTAAACCAATTCCATAAAACATTTTTTCCCACCAACTAAATACAGGCACAATAAAAGTTTGCACCGATGTTAAGTGTGGAGCATTTTTTAATAGATAACCTCTTTCTCGTAAGGCTTCTCTAACTAATTTAATATTGCCTTGTTCTAAATACCTAACACCGCCGTGTACTAATTTAGTAGACCTACTAGAAGTGCCCTTAGCAAAATCATGTCCTTCTAAAACTAGAGTTTTGTATCCTCGCGTAGCAGCATCTAAAGCGGTTCCTAGTCCTGTAGCCCCTCCGCCAATTACAATAATGTCCCAAATAGTATCGGTTTCTAGGGCTTGTAATTGTTCGCTTCTGTTCATACTATTTTTTAAAAGAGTGCTACAAATTTACTTATATTTATTAGTATTAAAAATGATCTTATTCATAGGTCTAAAGTATTAACCAAAAAATGACTCCCATGAAAATTATATTCAACTTTCTATGCTTTTGCTTTTTAACCCTTCAACTAAATGCTCAAATTCCAGAAGGCAAATCAGTCATTAGTGCTATGTATATATATACGCTTGAAACAGGGAAAGCGGAACTAATTCTTCGTGAAAAAAGGCATTTTGAGGCGCCCAATTGGTCTCATGACGGCCAATTTTTATTAATTAATGCATCGGGTATATTGGAAAAAATTGGCATTAAGGGAGAAAAATTAGGGGTGCTTCCAACAGGCGATATTACCAATGCCAATAACGACCATGGCTATAGTTTTGATGGCAAGACCTTGTTTATTTCAAGCAGTCTGCCTGCTATTAAAGGAGGTTCTTCTTTTATTTTTAAAGTAGCTAGTGAAGGGGGTAGTCCTATGAGACTTACTGCCAACACGCCTTCTTATTGGCATGGTGTTTCTCCAGATGGTAAAACCATTGTTTACTGTGCGGAGCGTAATGGCAATTATGATGTGTATGCAATGAGTAGTGATGGTGGTGCAGAAACAAGATTAACAGATGCAGAAGGTTTGGATGATGGTCCTGAATATAGCCCTGATGGAAAATATATTTATATGAATTCTTTTAGATCAGGCAAGATGCAAATTTGGAGAATGCGTCCCGATGGATCCAATCCAGAGCAAGTGACTTTTGATAATTATTCTAATTGGTTTGCACATATTAGTCCTAATAGTAAACAAGCCATTATTATAAGTTATATAGAAGATCAAGGGCAGAAACACCCATTTGGTATGCAAGTGAAATTAAGACTCGTTAACCTAGAAGATAAAACTATTAAGGATTTAACAGAACCCTTCTTTGGAGGTCAGGGTACTATCAATGTACCTTCTTGGTCGCCCGATGGAAAGAAGTTTGCTTTTGTTAAATACGCATTAGAAGATAAAAAATAACTACACTATTCTCATTCCAATCGGATCCCACAAAATAGGTTTGTTTTGTTGTGCACTTAAATTACAAGCAATAGCAGGTGCTGCAGCTCTTAAACCAAAAGAAGCATCTTCGTAAATTTTGCTACCTGTTCTTATAGCGTTAAAAAATACAATCATGTGGTCTAGTCTATCATCGTAATTAGCAGGGGCTTCAAATTTACTTTCTTTTCCTATATCATATCCACCCTCTGTTTCATTACCATACTCCGACTGGTACCATTTTTTAAAATCTTCTTTTTGTTTATTAGAGAAACTATCAAAAGAATCGTAACCACCATAACCAGGTACGGCGCGTCTTTTCAAGGTTTTCACCACTAGGTCATTGCCAAAGGATTCTATCACCCCCTCGGTTCCAATTAATTTAATGCCAAAAGGGCCCTTGCCTTCTCCGTCAGTTAAATTCACTCTTGTCACCACATGAAATGCATTATGCTTCTCAGTAGTTTTATAATTCATCACTGCATTTATAATATCAAAAGAGTCTCTACCGTCTTTCCATAATTTTAAATCGGCGATACTCATAATTTTTTCAGGACCTACTGCACCCGTTACGGTATGTATACCTGTTAGTAAATGCACAATTAAATCTCCTGCAGCGCCGGTTCCATAAGCACCATAATTACGCCATCTAAAAAAGCGCTTTGCTTCAAAAGGTACTTTAGGAGCAGCGCCTAAGAAAGTATCAAAGTCAATTGTTTCAGGGGAAGCGTCTGTTGGAATAGAATAATTCCATGCACCTCTAGCATCGGAGCGGTCACAAAACGATTCTACCATTGTCAATTCTCCAATAGCACCTGTGGCTAAAACTCTCTTCGCTTCTAATATACCCACTGAACTTGCCATCTGACTTCCTACTTGAAATACTTTACCCGTTTCTTTCTGAGCATTAATGACACCCCAGCCTTGTTCAATTTTTTGAATCATTGGTTTTTCACAATACACATGTTTGCCTGCACGCATCGCATCTATTGAAATTTTCTGATGCCAATGATCTGGTGTGCAAATTAAAACCGCATCTACATCTTTGCGTGCTAATAATTCTCTATAATCTTGGGTGGTGAAAATTTGATTGCCCCAAGTTTCTTTAGCACCTTCTAAACGACCTTTATATAAGTCACAAACTGCTACTAATTCTACACCGGGTATTTGTAAAGCTGTCTTGGTATCATAATGTCCAATAATACCAGAACCAATTAAGCCAATTCTAATTTTATCGTTGGCGCTTACCTTAATTTTTGAATGTAATATGGAAGCGTTTGTTGTATTTGTACTTGCGCTAGCGGCATTTCCAACAGCCAATAATGCCATTGAGCCCCCTATATTTTTAATAAAATTTCTACGATTATTACTCATGATTTTGTGGTTTTAAGTATGGATGAATTCTCTATCGTAAATCTATTAATAATATTTTATATTTTTATACAATTTCCTTACTCATTACATAAGCGGTGTAATAGTTTCAGCATGCTAACTATTTGAAGCGCAAGGGTATGGGGCATAATCAAAGAATGAATAAAGGCATTAAGAAGCTATTGAACTACCTTTACGCCATTACAAGCTAATACATTGTAAGCAAATTTTAGATCTAACTTACTAGCATATGAAATGGAGTCTTATTAAATTATCCTTCTTAGTTTCTTTCTTTATTTCCTTTGAATTAACTGCGCAGGATACTACCCTAGGACATCAATCAATCCACAAGAAAAATATTTTTACTTTAGGCTTATACAAACAACCAGGGTTGGATTCCATGGTAGACTTTGTAGATGGATTATACCGTATTTTGAAAGTGAATAAAATACGCAGTCAAGATACAACGCAGAACAAAACCTTAATTACTTTTATTCCTGCTCCTGAATACAGCCTAGCAACTGGTTTCGCAACTTCACTGAATGCAGATATTATTTTCCCTACTAAAAATAGTACCGATAATCATTCAAGTGTTTCTTCTACCTTAAAGTATACCCAAAACAAACAAGTCATTACACAATTAGTTTCTAATTTTTGGATGAAGAATAATTCTTTTAAAATTACTACAGATTGGAATTATTTAAAATTTCCTCAAAAAGATTTTGGATTAGGAAGTGGTAGTAATTTGAAATTATTTAACAATTTGGACTACTCTTATATTAAAATGCATCAATCTATTGTAAAAAGAATTGCCCCTAATTTATATTTTGGACCGGGCCTAAACATAGACTACCATTGGAATATAACAGATACCACTACCCTGAATAAGCCTATTGTGGGCTTTACTGAATATGGTTTTACAAAACAGTCAAGTTCTATTGGTGTAACACTTAATTTATTATACGATACTAGAATGCAAATTTCAAATCCGGCTCCTAATAGTAGTTTTTTGAATATAATTTATCGTAATAATGCAAGTTTTCTAGGAAGCGATCAAAACTGGCAGTCTATTACATTAGATTATAGAAAGTATATTCCTTTTCCAAAGGGCAGTAAAAATATTTTAGCTTTTTGGTCTTATAATGTTTTTACCATTAAGGGCAAACAACCTTATTTAGATTTACCCTCTACCGCTGCAGATACTTATAATAATACTGGAAGAGGTTATATACTAGGAAGGTTTAGAGGAGATAAATTTGTTTTTGCTGAATCTGAATATCGTTTTGGGATTACAGAGAATGGATTTTTAGGAGGCGTTTTTTTTGCAAATATGCAATCTGTTTCAGAGCGTCAGGGTAAACCATTACAAAGTATAATACCTGGTTATGGAGCTGGTATTCGTATTAAATTAAACAAACATTCCAATACTAATGTTGCTATTGATTATGGTATTGGGCAAGGTGGCTCAAGGGGAATATTTATGAACCTGGGAGAAGTGTTCTAATATATAATTGCTCTACCTTGGTGCGTGCCCAAGGCGTTTTACGTAAAAATTTTAAGCTAGATTGAATACTAGGATTGCTATTAAAGCAATTAATGGGGATATGCTGACCAAGGTCCTCCCAGCCGAAATACTTCACTAGTTCAGTGACTATATATTCTAGGGTTTTCCCATGTAAAGGGTCGTTCGAAGCTTGTTGCATATGCAATATTAAGTAATTTGCTGCTATGCAAGCCCATCGTTATTTTATAGTGTATAAGCCAGTGAATATGGTTTCTCAATTTGTAAGTACACATGAGGTTAACTTATTGCATCAATTAAACTTTAGTTTCCCTGCAGGCACACATGCTATAGGAAGATTAGATCAAAATTCAGAAGGTTTATTATTACTTACCACCAATAAAAAAATTACCAAGCTTTTATTTCAAGGCCCTGTGCCACATAATAGAACCTATCTAGTACAAGTAAAAAATATTGTTGCTCCCGCTACAGTAGAAAAATTAGCAGGGGGTATTGAGATAAGCGCCATCAATGGACAAATATTTAAAACCACTCCTTGCAAAGTTGCTCTTATTGATACCCCTAAAAATTTAGCTGTAGTAGCAAAACCCTTACATAAAAATGCAGAAAATTCTTGGTTAGAGATAACTTTAACCGAAGGAAGGTTTCATCAAGTGCGCAAGATGGTGGCTG
Source organism: Chitinophagales bacterium (assembly GCA_964203405.1). Lineage (GTDB taxonomy): Bacteria > Bacteroidota > Bacteroidia > Chitinophagales > Chitinophagaceae > Sediminibacterium. The sequence continues at coordinate 1,069,611 of CAXNLL010000001.1, read as the reverse complement.
CTGTAAATCATAAATGTATTCGACTTATTAGAACAAGTATTGAAGATATTACAATTGGATCCATGCAACCAGGCGAGGTAATAGAATTCAATGAAAAAGATTTTTTTAGATTACTGAAACTAAACGATAAACCCATAGACCATTTTAGCGCAAAGGACAATTACCACTAAGCCTAGTATAAGTCTTAATTTATTGGGATCGGTTTTTTGAGCAGTGCGCACACCCCAACCTGTGGTAGAGAAAACACCCATTAATACAGGCGCTGCAATAAACAGAGAAACATAACCTACTTGCATGGGTAAGATATGATTCATAGCGGACCTCGCATCAATAGTTAAATAACTTATACTAATAGGAAGCGCTAACATAGCCACCACACCAATGGAAATGGAACTAGCTTTTTTTAAGGGCGTTTTTAAGATGTCTGTTAAAATAGGTATTACAATAATGCCCCCACCAAGCCCTGATAAAGAAGAAATAAGCCCTGCTACTATTCCAATAAGGGGGAAATAAGGTTTGTTTAAATTATTATCATTGATGGGAGGGGGAGGTTGTTTAAAAAACAACATTCTTATAGCCAGTATTAATAGTAAAGTAAAAAACACCAAGTCGAAATCGGATTTATGATACCAGCTGCCATTTTTAATAAATTCAGTCAGAAAAAAAGCAGTAATCATTCCAGCTATACTTATATAGAGGACTTCTTTTACATGCAAATTTTTTGCTTTGAATTGTTTGTAACTAACACTTAGTCCTGTGAAGGCGGTAATAAAAAAAGAATGCGCTATCATAAATTTTACAACTTCTGTTGCAGGAATTTTTAAATAATGAAATAGAATATCAAATACAGGAATGAGAATAATATTACCTCCTGTGCCAATGAGCCCTGAATAATAGCCAACAATGGCACCTATGATTAATAAAATAAGAAATAAGGTAATCGTCATTTTTTAAAATTAGCCATAATTAAGCATATATTGAATGAAAAAGTTTAATTTGTTAGGTATTCAAAACCTAGTTTATTTATAATCACAATTCATATTTTATGAAAAAACTGCTCCAATTATTTTGTGCTGCTTTTGTATTCATATTAACAACACAGTACAATGCATTTAGCCAAAACATTGATTACGCTAAAGTAGATGCTACTATTAATAATTTAGTTGCAAAAAATAAATTTAGTGGGGTAGTACTGATTGCCCAAAAAGGCAAGATAAAATATGAAAAGGCCAATGGCTATATTGAATATGTAAATCAGACGCCTTTACAAAGCTCCACTATATTTGAACTTGCTTCTGTAAGCAAACAATTTACGGCCATGACTATCATGATGCTACATGAAAAAGGTTTATTGCAGTACGATGAACTAGCGGAAAAGTATATAGACATTCCCTATAAAGGCATTACCATTCGACAATTACTCACCCATACCAGCGGACTTCCTGATTATCAAGCAATCATGGATGAGCATTGGGATAAGTCTAAAGTGGCTAACAATAAGGATATTATTGCTTATTTAAACAAGTACGCGCCCCCTAAATTATTTGAACCAGGCGCTCAATACTTATATAGTAATACTGGCTTTGTTATACTAGCAAGTATTACGGAGAAACTAAGTGGTCGCGATTTTATTGAATTTTGCAATACTCAAATTTTTAATAAACTAAAAATGAAAAGTACAGGTATTAGAACCTTGGAAGAAAAAGCGGCTATTTCTAATTTTGCATTAGGACATGTATTTGTGCCAGAAAGAAATACTTATATAAGAGCCGACTCTTTCCCTTCCTCTAATTATACTATTTGGTTAGGCAATAGAAAAGGTCCAGGAAGAATTAGCTCCACGGTAGAAGACTTATTAAAATGGGACCAGGCCTTGTATACAAGTAAATTAATTCAATCAAGTACTTTGGCAGAAGCTTTCACACCTATGAAATTAAGTACTGGTAAAGTATCTAATTATGGTTTTGGATGGGAGTTAAGGCCCCAAGAAAATATTGTATGGCATAATGGAGACAACCCAGGTTATAAAACTATTATTATACGCTTTTTAGAAAATAAAGCCACGCTTATTATTCTTTGTAATAATGCCTCAGATGAATTTGAAAACCTTACGGCCGATCTTAAAAAAATTATACTCAATTAAAATATATAGTTGAGTATTTTTAAGATTATATAAATTCAAAATAATAAAAAAGCCTTCCTCTAATTTTTAGAAGAAGGCTTTTTTGTGTAGTGCTTTAATTTTTTAACACTGGCAACTGAATCACAGAAGCGTCATGGTAAATACGAATAGTTGCTTTTTTAAAGTCGCTGTCCTTGGCTTCGTAAATATTCATAAACTGTTGCGGGTTTCTGTCTGCAAGTGGAAACCAGCTACTTTGAATTTGAATCATCATGCAGTGCCCTTTTTTGAAAGTATGCGCAATATCAGGTAAAGTAAACTTAACAGCAGTGGGTTTATTAGGTACAAAGGCTTCTGGCTTTTCAAAACTATTTCTATACTTGCCTCTCATTATCTCTCCTCTAACAAGTTGTTGGTAGCCACTCATTAAATAATCATTTTTATTATTCTCATATTCAAAATTATCTGGGTACACGTCAATAAGTTTCACCACAAAATCGGCATCGGTACCCGACATGGCTACCATTAAGTCGGCGACTACTGGTCCTCCTAAGGTTAGGTCTTCAGTTAATATTGGTGTTTTATAAACAAGTACATCGGTTCTTCTTGAAGTGAACTTCTGGTCATCATCCATGTATTCTCTATAATGTCTAGCAGGTTTGCTTTTCATCATATAGTTATCAGAGATATAAGGAACAGGTTTAGCAGGGTCGCTAATATATTCTTCAAAACCTTTTATAGTAGTGGCTTTATTACCTGCTTTTAAATTGCCGCGGTCACTTAATAAATAAGATTGCATTTTCATATCAGCCACCGGCCAACTAGGTAATTGTCTCCATTCATTAGATCCTGAGAAAAAGATATTCGCTTCTTTAATTTGATCAATGCTTCCTTTATTTTTTAAATAATAATTAAAGAAGGGTAGCTCTATATTTTGACCATACCATTCGCTGGTATTAGATCCAAATTGCACATTACCTAAATGAGTGCCATCGTTACTTGCCCATTGTCCATGGTACCAAGGCCCCATTACTAGTTTATTATTATTCTTCGCTTTGCCTTCAATGGCTTTATATAAATTCCATGCACCAAAACAATCTTCTGCATCATATAAACCACCCACAATTAAAGTAGCAATATTGGGGTTAATGTCTTCTACATGTTTTCTTGCATTTCTTACTTGCCAAAATTCATCATAATTAGGATGCGCCATTAAATCATTCCAAAATTGAATACTATCTCCCATCAATTTTGTAAAATTGGTAATAGCTCCTGTTTGTAAATAAAAATCGAAATTGTCTGGGTTGGTAAAATTAAATCCTGAGGGTCCAACAATGGTAGGCTTAGGTCTTGGCTTTCCAAATCCTGCATAAAAAGCAAAACCATCGGCTAACATAAAGGCACCATTGTGGTGAAAGTCGTCTCCAATAAACCATTCAGTAACGGGTGCTTGTGGGCTTACTGCTTTTAAAGCTGGATGATTACTAAGTGTTGCTTGTGTAGCATAGAAGCCAGGATAAGATATACCAAACACACCTACATTACCATTATTATTATTTACATTTTTTACCATCCAGTCAATGGCATCGTATGTATCGGTAGCTTCATCGGTTTGGCCTGGTTTTTTATTGGGAATATAAGGTCTTACGTCTTCAAAAACACCTTCACTCATCCAACGACCTCGTACATCTTGTATAATAAGAATGTAGTTTTCTTTTAAAAAGTATTTTCTAGGAGAGTTCCAATATGATTTATAATTATTTACACCATAGGGTGCGCAAGAGTAGGGAGTTCTCTCTAAAAGAATCGGATGCTTTTCTGTATTATCCTTGGGCGCATAAATAGTGGTGAATAATTTAGTACCATCACGCATGGGCACCATGGTTTCTGTTTTGGTATAGTTATTGACTACCCAAGCAGAGTCGATTGTTTGCGCAAAGCCTAGAAAGGGAATAAACGCAAGTAGTAGAAAAAAGTACTTTTTCATGTAATATATATTTAGGTTAACTAAATATACTACAATTAAGACTCCACCATATCATATAAATGATGAATGAGTCCGTCGGCCAAACCTATTTTTGGCACATGCATTTCATTGATATTGCCCCATTTACAAATGGCATTATATATTTTCAAGGCAGGCACAATTACCTCAGCTCTGTCTTCTTTAATAATATACTGCTTCATTCTTTCTTCCACAGTTAAAGGCTCCATTTGCTTATAAATGTCTTTGATTTCATCATAGGTCAATGATTTACTGGGCTTTGCGCCTGCAATAGAATATACTTTATTGATATTACCACCCGAACCAATACCTATGATATCATCGTATTTCTTAGACAAGTCCTTAAGGGTTTCTTTCATCTCCTCCCAAGTACTATCCTTTACCTTATTGGTTAACAAACGAACGGTTCCAATATTAAATGACTTTTGAATAATTATTTTTCCTTTATGGTATAAAGTAAGTTCAGTACTACCGCCGCCTACATCTGCATATAAATAACTTTTATTGTTATCTAAAAATTCTGCAATATGGTTTTCGTAAATAATTTCTGCTTCTAATTCTCCAGTAATAACTTCAATTTCAATACTTGTTTCTGATTTTATTTCTTTGATAATTTCTTTGGCATTTTCTGCATCACGCATAGCACTTGTAGCACAAGCCATATAATGATCCACTTCGTAAACCTTCATTAAATTATTAAAAGACTTAATAGTGTTAATTAGCATTCTTCTCTTCTGCCCGCCAATGCTACCTTTTTCAAATACATCAAAACCTAATCTAACAGGGATTCTTAGTAAGTTTAATTTATTAAAAGTAACTTCTTTTCCTTTTTTTATGACTTCACAAATAAGTAATCTTGCTGCGTTACTTCCAATATCTATAGCTGCGAGTATCAATTTAGTTCTATTTTTTTCCTATTAAGTAATGGTGGGTTTCAACCTGAGATTTCACCTTTTTCATTCTAAGGGAAGGTACATAATTATTGTTTAAATCTGTATCTAAAATCCTTGCTTTTTGATTATCTTTTAATTGAATATTTATAATATCAATTAATTCCTTTTTTATTTTTATATCTAAAATAGGAACAGCTACTTCAATACGGTGATCTAAATTTCTTACCATCCAATCGGCACTGGAAATGTAAACTTTTTCTTTTCCCTTATTATGAAATATCATCACACGCGCATGTTCTAGGTATTGATCCACAATGCTAATGGCATTGATAGGATTTTTTGCTTTCTCCATACCTTCTTTTAGGGTAAGTATACCTCTAATAATTAAGTTCACTTTCACGCCAGCTTTAATGGCTTTATGCAATTGGTCTAGTAAAATTTGATCGCTTAATGAATTGAGTTTAACAGTTATTTCAGCTGCATAGCCTTGTTTGGCATATTTTATCTCCTCATTTATTAATTGGATAATACTACTACGCATACTAATCGGAGATATCAATAAATGTTTACTTTTTTGAATGGGCTTGCCCCCTAATTGCCAATTAATTAAATAAGTAAATACTCTATTCACCTCCATTAATAAGGCTTTGTTGGCCGTTAACAAACAATGATCGGCATAAACCCTTGCCGTTTTTTCATTTAAATTACCTGTGCTAATAAATCCGTATTGTTGAATTTTATTATTAACCCTTTTTTGAATGATACATATTTTGGCATGTACCTTTATATTCGGAATACCCACCAGTACCTTAACGCCTTCTTCCTCCATCATGGTTTTCCATTCTAAATTGGCTTCTTCATCAAATCTTGCTTTTAATTCTAAAAATACAGTCACTTCTTTTCCATTTCTAGCGGCATTAATAAGTGCATTAATAACTTTAGAGTTACTGGCTAAACGGTAAGCAGTTATTTTTATAGACATAACATTATCGTCCATCGCTGCTTCTCTTAGCATATCAATCACAGGGTCGAAGTTGTGATAAGGGAAGTGGAGCATCACATCTTTTTTCAATATTACTTCAGAGACCTGGGTTTTATTTCTAAAAGCAGGATGCGGAAAGGGTTTTGGTCTTTCTTGTTTTTCTACGAGTACATCTGGGAAGTCCATGAAGTGCCTGAAATTATGAATATGGCCTCCTGGTATAATACTACTTTTACGTGTAAGATGTAATTTTTGAATTAAGTAGTCAAGTAGTTCGGCGTTCATGTCTTTATCATACACAAAACGAACTGGCTTTCCTTTTCTTCTATTTTTTACACCCTTAGAAATTTTTTCTACAAAATTTAATCCTACTTCTTGGTCTAAATCAATTTCAGCATCCTTGGTAATTTTAAATACATGTGCGTCGAAATGATTAAATTTAAAATGCGAAAATATAATGGGTAAATTAAACTTAATAATATCTTCTAATAATATGATGGCCTCGGTTCCTTTGGAAGATGGAAGAATAACAAAGCGACCTATGGATCTAGAAGGTATTTCAATTAAGGCAAATTTTTCATGATAGGCATTTTGTTTGTTTCTCATGACAATGGCTAAATACAAACTCTTATCACGGAGATAAGGTAGCTCAGGTAAATTTTCAATCATCAAAGGAATAATATAAGGGCGTACTACATCGTCGAAATAATTACGCACAAATATTTTTTGACTAAGGTTTAATTTTTTATCATTAATGATAAAAACTTTTCTTTTAATAAGCTCTTTGTTGATATTATTCCAAATACGATTGAATTCACTTTGTTGCTTTAGTACTACTTTTTGAATCTCGTCTAATATTAAATTAGGTGATTCTAAAATATCTATATTCAGTGATTTCTTTTTGTCAATTAATTCCACCATCCTTTTTAAAGTAGCTACACGCACTCGGAAAAACTCATCTAAATTATTAGAGAAAATACCTAAAAAACGAATTCTGTCTTTTAAGGTAACAGTTGGGTCATTGGCTTCTTGTAAAACACGGGCATTAAAGCTAAGCCAGCTAATATCTCTTGGTATAAATTCTGCTTTCATTTGCTATCAAATTTTGTGGCAAAATTACCGAATCAAGGATGAAGTAATTTTCCGTTCACAATTTATTAATATTATGGTAATATTGGGTACATACTGTTGTTAACTACTTGTGCGTTATTTACATAAAATACTACCCATGGACAAAAGACCAATGGAAATATGTATCATAAGTGACCTACATTTAGGCACTTTTGGGTGTCAGGCAAAGGAGGCGCTTAATTATTTAAAGAGTATTAAGCCTAAAACACTCATTTTAAACGGGGACATTATAGACATTTGGCAGTTTAACAAGCGCTATTTTCCAGCAAATCATATGGCGGTGATTAAGCAAATATTTAGCATGGCCAGTAAGGATACCAAGGTTATTTATATCACAGGCAATCATGATGAAGCCTTGCGTAAATATGCCGACTTTGAAATGGGCAATATTCAATTAACGGATAAAATTGTTTTTGAAATAAACGGCGAAAAGAATTGGGTATTTCATGGGGATGTATTTGATAGAACTACTAAAGGCGGCGCCAAAATAATTGCGAAATTGGGAGGCTATGGTTATGACTTACTAATACTTATTAATAGTATTTTGAATTTGAGTTTAAAATTAATGGGTAAGGAAAAAATGAGTTTGAGTAAGAGTGTAAAAAATGGGGTAAAAAAAGCAGTTTCTTGGATTAATAATTTTGAACAAACTGCAGCAGAGCTTGCCATTGAAAATAATTATCAATATGTAATTTGTGGTCATATTCATCAACCACAACACCGTGTGGTGACTACCGATAAGGGCAGCGTTACTTATTTAAACAGCGGCGATTGGATAGAAAATTTAACTTCCTTAGAGTATTATGATAATGCTTGGACTTTATATCATTATGACCCTAAGCAATTTGAAGAAGAAAAAGGAAGCAAGAAGAATAAAATTATCAATTTAAGAGAAGAGTTAAGTGTAATGACCAAGGAAGTGGCATTTCAAGTGTCCATGTAATTAAGTTCATTCATGAAAATATTTTACGCAATACAGGGAACAGGTAATGGCCATATTAGTAGGGCAGAGCAGTTGTATCCCTATTTAAAAAAGTATGGAGAAGTTGATTTTTTTCTGAGTGGTTCCAATGCGCAATTACAAACACCACTTCCCATTAAGTATAAGAGTGATGGTATTAGCCTGCATTATAAGACTACAGGTGGTATGGATTATGGTAAAATTTCAAAATCTTTAAGTTTTAATATTTACAAAGAAGCCAAGGCCTTACCCGTAGAAAAATACGATGTTATTATTAATGACTTTGAATTTATAACCTCGCTTGCATGTTCTCTTAAAAAGAAAAAAAGCATTCAATTTGGTCACCAGGCTAGTTTTCAAAGTAAATTAACACCTAGATCAAATAGCTTTAACCCTTTAGGCAATTGGGTACTAGATAAATTTGTGAGAAGCACCCATTATATGGGCTTGCATTTTGAATCCTATGATAATAATATTTATAATCCTATTATTAAAGATGAAATAATTAATGCAACTCCTGTTGACAATGGCCATATCACTGTTTATTTACCTCAGTACTCGCTTTCTATTTTAAATCCATATTTTTTCGCGCAATCAAAATTTTCTTTTGAAGTTTTTACAAAAGAAGTGAAGCAGGTCACTAAGTATAATAATATTACACTGCATCCTATTGATAATGCCAGTTTTACAAAAAGTTTAATTAGCTGCCATGCTATTATTACAGCGGGTGGTTTTGAAACACCTGCAGAAGCCATGTATTTAAAAAAGAAATTATTAAGTATACCTATATTAAATCATTTCGAACAAGAATGCAATGGAGCTGCCATGCAAAAAATGGGTGTGAAAGTGATTAAAAAAATTGACAAAAACTTTAATCAAATATTTGCTGAATGGATTTTGGCAGATACGACTATTGACTATAAGCTTACACATTCTACAGAAGAGATTGTGAACCTATTAATGCAACAAATTCCGTATAATCAAGTAGCTTAAGACTTAATTTGTTGAATGATTGGTTAAAAGAAGCACTAAATGATTCACAAGTAAACAAACTATCAAACTAAGTAACTACCTCTATAACTCTAATTAACCACTTAATTTTCACTATGTATCTTATCCAAAATCAAAACAAAGAAACCACTGCTTACATTCAAAATATGATGATATTGGATGTAGAGCAAGAAAAAGTAATTGGCATTTTAATTGGAGATTGTTTTTTTGGTAAAAACAATAAAGTAGTGGGCAAGATATTTAATCAAACTGCCTATTTACTCAATGGGGAGATCATTGGTAAAATAGAGTTGGATAAAAGTTTTAAAAACACGGCTATTAAGAAAGCTTTAATGGCGCAGGCCTGGGATATACTTATGAATATTTCTGAGCATACCGGTGCCTGGATTGTGGATACCAAAAAATGGAGTAAGACCGAACTTATCAAGCATTTAGAATAAGCACTATTTTAAAAAGCTAACTTAAAGAATCATTTTTAGCAGGAAACCAAGTTCCAAATTTGGAAAGGTCTACATTGCCTCCCGTTAAAATAATACCTACTTTTTTTCCTTTGAATAAATGGGCGTTACGCATAGCGGCTGCAAAAGGAACCACGCAGCTTGGTTCTACTATAATTTTCATTCTTTCATAAATTAATCTAAGCGCTGCAATAATTTCTTCTTCAGAAACTAATAATATATCAGTTACATGTTCTTTAATAATAGCCAAAGTTTGTTCACTGAGTGTGGTTAATAATCCGTCGGCAATGGTATTTATAAAAGGGGCTTTTTCAACTTTACCCGATTGTATACTTAATACCGCATCTGCTGCTCCTTCTGGTTCTCCGCCGTATACTTTTAAACCAGGTTTAAAAAATTGAGCGCCTAAGCAAGTGCCTGAAAGTAAACCCCCGCCACCTACTGGTGTAATAACAATTTCTAAATTGGGTACTTCTTCTAATAATTCTTTTACACAAGTAGCTTGTCCAGTAATAACTCTATAATCATCATAAGGATGAATAAATTCAGCACCGGTTTCAGCTACTACTTTATCTAATGCGGCTTCACGCGCTGCTTGGTTAGATTCACATATAATAACATTGGCACCATAACCTCTCACGGCATCTATTTTTACTTGAGGCGATGATTTTGGCATGACTATGTATGCTTGAATACCTAATGTTTTGGCTGCATAGGCCAAGGCCTGTGCATGATTGCCTGAAGAATGCGTGGCGATCCCATTTTTTAATTGCGCTGGACTTAAACTTAAACTGGCGTTCATGCCCCCTCTAATTTTAAAGGCCCCAATTTTTTGAAAGTTCTCACATTTAAAATAAAAATCAATACCCGTTAATTCATTAATACTTTTATTAGTAAGTACAGGTGTTCGGTGAATATAAGGTTCAATGGTTTTTGCTGCAAGCTCCACAGCTTCTTTAGTTATTTTCATTTTTCGTTTTTATATATTTTTCACTCCTCAATTTAAATAAAAAATGAGTCTAGTCACTATTTCCTTTATAAAGTTTTTGTATATTTAGAGATGAAAACATTTTTACTTTTTTCATAATCATTTTATAAATTTTATCATATGTCTTCTTTGTTAACACCTCAGCAAATTGCAGCCTACCATAGAGATGGCTATATCATTGTTAAAAACTTTTGTTCTACACAAGAAGTAGATAAAATGTATTCCACGGCTTTGCAGGATAAGGCTATGGAGAATAATGCCTTGGATTTAAACGATCAAACAGGTAAAAAAACAAGGCTCTCTTTATGGTTCACGCCAGGTAACGATGTGTTTGGTTATTTAACCAGAAGTGAAAAAATGGTAGATGCTGTGGCCAATTTATTGGATAGCGATGCGCCGGTATGTCATTTTCATTCTAAACTCATGCAAAAAGAACCTAAAGTGGGCGGTGCTTGGGAATGGCATCAAGACTATGGCTACTGGTATAAAAACCAGTTTATGTTTCCCGACCAACTGGTAAGTGTAATGATTGCACTCACCAAAGCCAACAAACAAAATGGTTGTATTCAAGTTATAAAAGGTTCTCATAAATTAGGAAGAGTGAACCATGGTTTTGCAGGAGAACAAGTGGGTGCAGACCAAACCATGGTAGACAATGCCTTGAAAACTATGGAATTAGTTTATGTTGAAATTGAACCAGGGGATGCCCTTTTCTTTCATAGTAATATACTTCACCGCTCCGAGGCCAACTTATCCAATAGCCCCAGATGGTCCATTATTTCTTGCTATAGTGCCCAGTCCAATTTAGCCTATAATGAAACATCTACATCCTGGCATACACCCATTGAAAAAGTACCCAATGAAGCACTTTTGAATTGGGAATCGAGCTCCCTTTCAGCCGCTGATTTTCTTAAAAAAGAGAACGATCCGGCTTTAAAATAATCATAAGTATCTTAGACGAGCATAAATTAATTTAAATGAAATTATATATAAGCTTTTTAGCTTCCCTTTTAATACTATTATACTCATGTAAACAAGAACCCGATTTTGATGCTGTTAAAATTGGAGAAAATAGCTGGATGATTAAAAATTTAGATGTGGTTACATTTAAAAATGGCGATACGATTCCAGAATCCAAAACTAAAGATGAATGGGTGGCATACGGAACTGCTAGAAAAGCAGCCTGGTGTTATTATAATAATGACATGGGGGAAGGAGCGCAATTTGGAAAATTATATAATTGGTATGCCGTAAATGATCCAAGAGGATTAGCTCCAGCAGGTTGGCATATTCCAAGCGATCTAGAATGGGCCTTATTGGTATTAGAAATGGGGGGAGATAAAAAAGCAGGTGAAGCATTAAAATATACTTACAGTTGGGAAAATAATAAAGATAGTTCTGGTAATGGATCTAACGCAAGTGGTTTTGAGGCATTGGCTGGTGGTTTAAGAAATGGGTTAGGCGCCTTTGGTTACAAAGGTCAGGGAGGTGGATGGTGGTCATCCACTGCAATAGATACTACAAAATCCAGGTACAGATTTATATTATATACTAGCTCCATGGTTTTCAAAGATGATTATGGCAACAGAAATGGATTAGCAGTTAGATGTGTCAAAGACAAATAATGAAAACAATTATAAAAAATAATATAATCATTTTAAGTGCATGTATGCTGTTTATAGGCTGTGCTTCCAAAAAAGAAAATATTTTTTTTGAGAAAGATAATGGCGGCTTGTATGTGCCAGATGGTTTTGGTGTAGTGGTTGTAATTGATAGCATAGGTCCTTCCAGACATTTAGCGGTAAAAGAGAATGGTGATATTTATGTAAAATTAAAAATCACTTCAGAGGCCTCCGGCACGGTGGCGCTAAGAGACGAGAATGGAGATGGTAAAGCAGATATTATTCAACCATTTGGTAGTTATTTAAATGATGGCATTTTCGCAACTGGAATGCGTATCAATAATGGCTATTTATATTTTAGCACTGAGCAAGTTGTATACAGACAAAAATTAGATGAGCAATTAGTTCCTACTTCAAAACAAGAAATTATTTTGATTGATGAAAATGCACAATGGCATATTGCTAAACCTTTGACTTTTGATAATGCAGGTAATTTGTATGTACCCTATAGTGCTCCCTCCAATGCATGCGCAAGTTATATAAGCACTACTGGAACTTCAATGCAAAAAGCAGGCCAAAATCCTTGTCCTGAATTAATCAATCATGCAGGTGTTTGGAAATTTAAGGCAAACGCAATCAATCAAACACAGAAGGATGGAACGCAAGTAGGCACTGGCCTTAGAAGTATTGTTGCCATGGATTGGAATAAACAAACCAACACTTTATTTGCTACACAACATGGCAGAGATGATTTACATTTATTATGGCCGCAATATTATTCGGCATGGGAAAATGCAGTTACACCAGCAGAGGAATTTTTTGAAATAAAAGAAAGTAGTAATTATGGATGGCCTTATTCGTATTATGATCTTTTTAAAAAACAAAAACTACAAGCCCCTGAATATGGTGGGGATGGAAAAAAATTAGCAATAGATCAATCCTATACAAATCCACTAGCTGCATTCCCTGCGCATTGGGCACCGAATGATTTATTATTTTATACAGGTAATCAATTTCCAGATAGATATAAAAACGGTGCCTTTGTTGCTTTTCACGGATCTACTAATAGAGGCCCTTATCCTCAAGCTGGTTATGTAGTCGCTTTTCTACCTTTTGAAAATGGAAAACCAACAGGTGAATGGGAAGTCTTCGCAGATGGATTTGCTGGCCTAGAAACCATTGTAAATGTAAGTGATGCTAAATACAGACCCATGGGACTTGCGCAAGGACCTGATGGATCCTTGTATGTGAACGACTCTAAGAAAGGAAAAATTTGGAGAATATTATACAAAGAAGATAAATCAAAATTTTCCCTAGCTGCATTAGCTAAAATGGAAATAAGAAAAAATACTGCCAATAATATTAAAACACCAGATCCCATAAAGGATATCATTGAAATAAAATATAGTAAAATTGGTGAGCAAATTTACCAGACCTACTGTACCAATTGTCATCAAAGCAATCTAAATGGGGATGGAAATAGAAATCCTTCTTTGATTAAATCCAACTATCTAAACGATAAATCGAGTTTCAGAAATTTAATAACAAATGGCAAAGGAAATATGCCCGCATTTACGACTATTTCAGACAAAGAAATAGACGAACTAGAAGCCTATATACAAGCGGTAATTCAAAAAAAATAACCATCTTTTAGGTCCTTTTAGCTAGCATTATTAAACAAAAATACCAATTTGGTAATTTTTCAGCATTTGCCGAAATGGAATAAACTACATTATTTGAGTATATAATATTGATAATGTTATATTTAAATATATATTATAATTTATATATTTATCTTAAAACTCCAAATCACCCCCTCCCTATTTTAAAAGTGTTATGAAATAGTTAAATTATTTGAATTTTTTAACATAAATTGCAACAAATAAGATTTTTTTAATAATTCAAACAACAACATGAGAAAAAAACTATTATGGTGTTTGTTTTTTGCGTTTTTCTCCATCCAAGCGGCGATCGCTCAAAACACAACTGTCACTGGTAAAGTATCCGATGAAAATGGTGCTCCAGTAGAAGGTGCTGTGGTTTCTGAGAAAAGTGTATCAAAAAACAGAACGCTAACTGATGCAAATGGTAATTACAGAATCAGTGTAAAATCTGGTGCTGTGTTGCAAGTTTCAAGTGTAGGCTTTGAGAAGAAAGAAGCTGCATCACAAGGAGTAACTAATTTTACTTTAAAATCTTTAAAAGAAGATTTAAGTGAGGTGGTTGTTACAGCCTTAGGTATTAAAAAAGAAAAGAAAGCATTAGGTTATGCTGTTTCTTCAATTAGTAAAAAAGATTTAGAACAAAAACCCGAAATTGATATTGCGCGTTTATTAAATGGTAAAGCACCAGGGGTAAACATTGGACCCTCTAGTGGTTTATCTGGTTCTGGAACCAACGTAATAATTCGTGCGGTTAGTACTATATCTGGTAACTCTCAACCATTATGGGTTGTAGATGGTGTTCCATTTGATGGCGGTACGAATAACCAAGCTGGATTTACTTTTGGTAATAACACGCCTAGCCGTTTCTTGGATCTTGATCCAAACAACGTTGAGACAATCGATATCTTAAAAGGTTTGAGTGCGACAACATTATATGGTGAGTTAGGTAGAAATGGTGTAATCTTGGTTACTACCAAAAACGGATCTACTCAAAAAACTAGAAAGAAAAATGAAGTAACTGTTACACAGTCTTATGCTGTAAACCAAGTTGCAAATTTACCAGAATACAACACCTCATATGGTGGTGGTTTTGATTTGAGTTTAGGTTTAGCATTCTTCTCTAACTGGGGAGCAAAGTTTACCGATCCTCCAGCGCTGGTGACACACCCTTACAGCAGAGCTGCCTTAAATGCTGCATTTCCGCAATACGTAGGTAATAAAAGTTATGAGTATAAATATTATAATAGCGTTCCAAGATTTTTCCGTGATGGTGTTTCTAAAAACACTTCTGTAAACTTTGCAGGTTCTGCACAAAATTTAAATTATAATATTAACTATGGTTATACAGATGATCAAGGTTTCGTTCAAGGTAACGGTTCTTTGAAGAACAATATCTCTATGGGTGGTACTATGAAATTATCCAACAAGTTAACATTGAATGGTACTTTCAACCACGTTCAAACAGATGTGGCATCTCCTCCAACTTCTCCTTCATTTGGTTCTACTGCGTCTAACCCATCTTTATATGGTGACGTTATGTATACGCCAACTGCGGTAGATTTAATGGGATTAGAATTCGAGAATCCAATTGATGGTTCTCATGTATACTACAGAAACGGTAATGATATTCAAAATCCACGTTGGACTTTAAAGAACTCATTCACTAGAGATAAAGTAAGTAGAAACTACGGACAAATCTCTATGAACTATGACTTGAGTCAAAAAATAAAAGTTCAATATCGTTTTGGTTATGATAACTATGCTAACTCCCAATTATATGCTCAAAACAAAGGGGGTACTTACTATCCTCAAGGTTTCTTAAGAACATCTAATGGTAACAATGCTATCTTAGACCATACCTTAACTTCTACTTACAAAACGGATATCAACAATGATTTCAATTTAGAGGTATTAGCAGGTTTAAACTCTAGAGATTTAAGCTATAACCAAATGGGTGTTACAAGTAAAGATCAATTAGTATTTGGTTTATTAGATCATACTAACTTTATCACACACGATATCGTAAACGAAGCGGGTGCTGACATGGATTACAAAACAAGAAATCTTTCAATTGGTGCGTTTACTTCTGCAACTTTAGCTTATAAGCAATTTGCTTACTTAGTAGTAGGTGGAAGAAATAGCTGGACTTCAACTTTAGAAGCGGCTAATAGAAGTGTTTTCTATCCAAATATTAGTGGTTCATTTATTGCAACAGAAGCGCTTGATTTCTTAAGAAATAAAAAGAATGTGAATTACTTAAAAGTTCGTTTAGGTTATTCTACAGCAGCTAGTTTCCCTAGTCCTTATTCTACAAGATCTGCATTAGACATTTCTACAAGAAACTTTGTGACAGCTGGTGGTGCGGTTATTAATACTAACAATATCCCTAACTTCTTACCTAATCCAAATTTGAAGCCTGAGTTGTTGGAAGAGATAGAGACTGGTATTGAAGGCAAGTTCTTCCAAAGCAGATTGAGCACTGATATCACTTTTTACCAAAGAGTTTCTAATGATCAAATCTTGTTTAGAGCCTTAGATCCTTCAACTGGTTATACATCTCAGCAAATCAATGCTGGTAAAGTAACTAACAAGGGTATTGAAGCTCAAATCTCCTATAAGATTATCAGAAATAAAGATTGGGTTTGGGAAGTAACTGGTAACTATACATTGAATGAATCATTGGTATCTGATATCCCTGCTGACTTAAAAGAAATCCTATATGCTGGTTATACTACATTGGGTAACTTCGCAATCAACGGTCAACCTTTAGGTATCATTAAAGGGTATCAATTCCAAAGATATTCTGATGGTCAATTATTAGTAGGTGCTGGTGGTGATTACTTAGCTTCTACTACAATTGGTATCATTGGTGATCCAAACCCTAAGTACAGAGTATCTGGTATTAATAGTGTAACATACAAATCATTAACATTCAGATTCCAAGTGGATTATACTTGTGGTGGTGATATGTATTCTTCAACGGCTAGATCTTTATTAGCTAGAGGTGTTACAAAAGATACAGAGTTTGACCGTGCTGCACCATATATCTTACCTGGTGTAACTGCAGATGGTAAACCAAATAATCAACAAGTAAGTGCTACTCAAGGGTATTTCAATAACGTGTTTGGTCCAGATCAAGCAGGTATATTTGATGCCACTGTAGTAAGATTAAGAGATATGTCTTTGTCTTATGCATTACCTGAGAAGTTATTAAGCAAAACACCATTTGGTAGCTTATCTATCACTGCGAATGGTAGCAACCTTTGGTATTATGCACCTAACTTCCCTAAGTACATGAACTTCGATCCTGAAACAAATAGTTTAGGAGTAGGTAATGGTAAGGGTTTAGAATTTATCACAGGTCCTTCTGCTCGTAGAATGGGTCTAAGTGTAAGAGTAACCTTTTAATACTAACTAAGTAAAAAGTAAAGAATATGAAATATTTTAAAATTATAGTAATCCTTGCGTTATTTTCAACTACGGTTGCATGTAACAAGGAGTTAGATTCTCTTCTAGAGAATCCAAATGCCCCTTCTGTGAATACTGCCGATGTGGACCTTTTGTTGAATCAGGTTCAATTATCATTCACAGGATTTTTTGATGAAGCATCTAATTTAGGAGGACAGTTAACTAGACAACAAGCTATGTTTGGCCCTCTTTATTCAAACGCCTATTCACCTGGCACATCTGATGGTTTATGGTCTACAGGTTATACAACCATTATTAAAAATGCAAATGCCGTTATTCCATTGGCTCAAAAACAAAATAAGTTTAGAGCATCTGGTATGGCTAAGTTTTTTAAAGCTTATGCACTAGCTACAATGGTAGATGCCTTTGGTGATATACCATGGACTGAAGCTGAATTAGGTATTGAAAATCCTAATCCTAAGCAAGACAAAGGTGCTGCTGTATATGCTGCAGCCATTGCCATATTAGATGACGCCATTGTAGACTTTGGTAAAACAAGTGCTAACGTAGGTAATGATTTATTCTATGGTAATAGTTCAGCAAAATGGATTACTGCTGCCAATACAATGAAATTTAAATTGTTAATGCAAACACGTAAAGTAGATGCAGGTGCTGCTGCTAAAATTCAAGCATTGGTTACTTCTGGTAATTTAATCAAGACTGCAGCAAATGACTTCAACTTTAAGTATGGTATAAACAGAACTTCTCCAGATTCTCGTCATCCAGATTATGCTGGTAACTACAATGCTGCAGGTTCTGTAGGTGAGTATATGGGAGATTGGTTTATGTGGGCTGTGGCGGCTGAAAAAAATGGCGGTAGCGTTTCTGGTTCAAGAGGTACAACTTTAGATCCAAGACAACGTTATTATTTCTATCGTCAGAATACAAGCGATGTGAATGTTAATGAAATTACATTAACATGTGTTACTTTCCCAAGACCAGCGCATTATACAGAGGATCAACCATTCTGTTATGTCGGAACAGGTTTCTGGGGTCGTGACCATGGTGATAATAGCGGTACTCCTCCAGACGGTTCTTTCAGAACAACATGGGGTATTTACCCAGCGGGTGGTTTATTTGATGAAAACCAAAACACTAAGGTTGGTTTAGAAGTAGGTGGTAAAGGTGCCGGTATCTTACCAATCTGGAACTCTGAATTCACGCATTTTAAATTAGCGGAAGCTGCTGCAGCTGGTGTAATAACAGGTGGTGCGGCTGCTGCAAGAGCTAGTTTAAAAACTGCAATAGAAAATAATATGGCTAAAGTAACTGGATTTCCTGCAACTGTAAATGTAACTCCAAGTGCTTCATATGCTGCTACTTCTGCAACAATAACTAGGTATGTAGATCTTGTGCTAGCTTCTTTCGATGCTGCTGCAACTGACAATGATAAGTTAGAGATTATCATGAAAGAGTATTATTTATCTACTTGGGGTAATGGATGGGAAGCATACAATGCTTACCGCTTAACTGGTTATCCCAAAAAGATGCAACCAACGGTGTACTCTGCAGCTCCAGGTTTCTTTATCCGTTCATTCTACTATCCTTCAGTATACGTGAACAGAAACTTGAATGCGCCAGCGCAGAAAGCCTTGGGTATTAAAGCAGAAAAAGTATTCTGGGATAATAACGCCGATAATTTCATCAATTAATAAACTCGACAATAATGAAAAAAATATTCAATAAAATATTAATTGCGATTGCCTTTACGGCATTGGTTTCGTCTTGTCAAAAAGATGACCTTGCACTTAATAATCCATTTGTTGACGTTAACAACTTGGGTAAGGGAGCTTATGTAACCTTAGCCTCAACTACCAATGTCAATCTAAACTTTGCTGCTATCGATGCTTCATCAGTAGGCGTAAAGATTGATCCTTACGAGAATGGTGTAAAAATCAAAGAAGTAAAATTGTATGTATTCAAAGGATCTTCTGCAGATCCTAAAGCATGGAAACTCATTAAAACAGTTCCAATGACTGGTACAACTACAATTTCAGCAACAGGTGCTGAGATAGCTAAGGCTTACGGTACTACTACTGCAGCTTTGTTTGCTCCAGGTCAGTTTTACACTTTTTATCATCAAGTGGTTACAGAAGATGGTAAAACTTATGATATTTCTAATACATTAGGTGCATTAGAATCAGCAACTGGTTATAAGGCATGTATGCGTTGGACTGCTTTTGTGATTTGTCCATTTACAGGTGGTATGGCTGGAACGTACAAAGTAATTCAAGATGATTGGGAAGATTGGTCTCCAGGTGCTCTAGTTAAGGTTACTGATGGAGATGCAGGTGAAATTAACCTAAGTGATGTTTGGCCTAATCCTAAGTATGGTGATAAGATTGGTAAAGGATTGACAATTAAAGTAAATGCACAAACTGGGGCTGCTTCTTTAGGCGCAACAGATTTTTTTGCTGACTATGGTTACACTGTAAAAGCAACATCTGTATCTGGTTATGTATTTTCTTGTACAGGTTATATTGGAGTAAAAATTGGCTTATTCGCCACTGGATACGGAGACCAAGGTGGTAAAAACCTTATCCTTCAAAAACAGTAAACCTTAGGTTTATATATTTAAAAGGGCCCCTATTTAGGGGCCCTTTTTTATGCCTAATTTATAAGTTAAGATGCCAAAAACAGGCAACAATTTCTTAGTTTTAGATAGTAAGCAAACACTATATGTATTTACTAGGTATTGATATTGGCACTTCCTTTATTAAGGTTTCTTTAGTAGAAGCAAGTACACAGCTATGTATTCTAACGGTGTCTTATCCAGGTACTGAAAATGCAATTAGTGCTCATCAAAATGGCTGGGCAGAGCAGTCGCCTTTAATGTGGTGGGAGCAGGTTCAAGCAGGTATTGTAAAACTTCATCAGGCAGCTAAGCTAGCCCTTCCATCCTATGATTCAAATAATATTGCAGCCATAGGTATTGCCTATCAAATGCATGGCCTGGTATTAGTAGATAAAAATAAAAAGGCCCTAAGAGATAGCATTATTTGGTGCGATAGCAGGGCCGTACCTTATGGCGATAAAGCCTTTGATACAATAGGGCATGAAAAATGTCTTTCCCATTTATTAAATTCTCCTGGCAATTTTACAGCAGCCAAACTAGCCTGGGTAAAAGAATATGAACCAAAAGTATTTGCACAAATTCATAAAATAATGCTACCAGGTGATTTTATTGCCATGCAACTTACTGGAGAAATTACAACAAGCATTGCTGCTTTATCGGAAGGTATATTCTGGGATTTTAAAAGTAATTGTATTTCAAAAGATGTATTGAATTATTTTGGTTTTGATGAGTCTATATTCCCAACAGTGAAGGATGTATTTAGTAACCATGGTGCATTAAGTGCTAGCATTGCAAATACTTTATCCTTAAAAGCGGGTATCCCTATTAGTTATAAAGCAGGAGACCAACCCAATAATGCACTTTCTTTAAATGTGCTTGAGCCTGGTGAAGTAGCTGCCACAGCAGGCACTTCAGGAGTTATCTATGGAGTGGGCAATACACTTTCTTATGATTTGCAATCGAGGGTGAATAGTTTTGCGCATGTAAATCATACAAGTGCAGAAAATAGAATTGGGATGCTACTTTGTATTAATGGTACGGGCATATTAAATAGTTGGGTTAAAAAATACATAGGTGCTAATACAAACTATACTACCATGAATGAGATGGCAGCAAGTATTCCAGCAGGTAGTAATGGCTTAACTATTCTACCTTTTGGTAATGGGGCAGAGCGTATTTTCAATAATAAAATTATAGGGTCTCAAATACTAGGGCTTGATTTAAATAAACATAGTTCAGCGCATATATATAAAGCAGCGCAGGAAGGCATTGCCTTTGCTTTCAGATACGGACTAGATATTATGAGAGAAAACAAATTAGAACCTTCTGTGATTAAAGTAGGCCAGGCCAATTTATTTTTAAGCCCCGTATTTACCCATGCTTTTGTGAATGCAACAGGTGTACCAGTGGATTTGTATAATGTAGAAGGCAGTGTGGGCGCGGCATTGGGAGCAGGTATAGGTGCGGGCATTTATAAAGAATTAAAAGACGCCTTTGCAGATACAAAACCTATTGAACGCATAGAGCCTTCTGAAACAAAACTATATGATGCACTTTATGAAAATTGGAAAAATAATCTAGCAAAATTTATATAAAAATAAAAAACCTTATCTATAATTGAAATACAGAATTTCTTAAAAAATAACAATCATTACATCAATCAATATATTAATCAATAGAACACAATCAAATATTTTATAAACTTTAATACTCTATTTTATGTCAGTACTACTTGGAGAAAAAGAATTTTTTAAAGGAATAGGTCAAATTAAATACGAAGGCTTACACAGCGATAACCCCTTAAGCTATCGTTGGTATGATGAAAGCAAAGTAGTGGCAGGTAAACCCATGAAAGAATGGTTACGCTTTGCGGTAGCTTACTGGCATAGTTTTGTTGGTAATGGGGGAGATCCTTTTGGAGAGCCTACGCATATTTATCCTTGGAATGAAAAACAAGATGCAGTGGCGCGCGCTAAAGATAAAGCCGATGCAGCTTTTGAATTTATTACTAAGCTAGGCCTTCCTTATTATTGCTTTCATGATGTGGATGTAGTTGACTATACCAATGATGTCAATGAAAACGATAGTCGCTTACAAGCACTCACTGCTTATTTAAAAGAAAAACAAAAAGCCAGTGGAGTAAAATTATTATGGGGCACGGCGAATGTGTTTAGTAATAAGAGGTATATGAATGGGGCTTCCACCAACCCCGACTTTCATGTATTATCACATGCAGCGGCTCAAGTGAAAGGAGCCTTGGACGCCACTATTGCACTAGGTGGAGAGAACTATGTTTTCTGGGGTGGAAGAGAAGGTTATATGTCGCTGCTGAATACCAATATGAAAAGAGAGAAAGAACATTTGGCTAAGTTCTTACATACTGCCAAGGACTATGCTAGAAAAAATGGTTTTAAAGGAACTTTTTTTATTGAGCCTAAGCCTTGTGAACCTACAAAGCATCAATACGATTATGATAGCGAAACAGTCATAGGATTTTTAAGACAATATGATTTACTAAACGACTTTAAATTAAATATTGAAGTGAACCACGCCACTCTTGCAGGCCATACTTTTCAACATGAATTACAAGTAGCAGTAGACGCGGGTATGTTAGGTAGTATGGACGCCAATAGAGGAGATTATCAAAACGGATGGGATACCGATCAGTTCCCTACTAATATAAATGAGTTGGTAGAGTCCATGCTTATTATTGTAGAAGCAGGGGGCTTTCAAGGAGGCGGAATTAATTTTGATGCGAAGCGTAGAAGAAACTCCACCGACCCTGCCGATTTATTTCATGCACATATTGGAGGCATAGATACTTTTGCCCGCGCTTTAATTACAGCAGATACAATTTTACAAAAATCGGAGTATACAAAAATACGCTCTACTAGATATGCTTCTTTTGATGCAGGCAAAGGCAAGGACTTTGAACAAGGAAAATTAAGTTTGGAAGATTTAAGAGCCTATGCGGTGGAGAAAGGAGAGCCTAAAGCGGTTAGTGGTCAACAAGAATTAATAGAAAACATTATTAATAGGTATATTTAAGCAATGCAAGCAGCCGACAAAAAATTGGGTTTATGGACTAGTACTTCTTTAGTCGTTGGCAATATGATTGGGGCAGGAGTTTTTTTGATGCCTGCTACACTAGCTAGTTTTGGAGGTATTAGTTTAATAGGTTGGGTTTGCTCTGCAATGGGTGCTTTTTTACTTTCAAAAGTATTTGCACATTTAAGTTATTTATTACCAGCTGCCAACGGGGGTCCTTATGCCTATTCTCAAAAAGGCTTAGGCGATTTTGCAGGCTTTCTAGTAGCCTGGGGTTATTTAGTTTCTACATGGTGTACCAATGCCGCTATCACAGTTTCTTTTATTAGTGCTTTAAGTACTTTCATTCCAGCATTAGCCACCAATTCGCTTCTAGCTATTTTTACAGGCCTTACGACTATTTGGTTTTTAACTTGGATCAATTCTTTAGGCATATTTACTTCTGGGGTGGTGCAATTAATTACTACTATATTAAAAATTCTACCCATTATATTAATTGGTGTGGTAGGTTTATTTTATATTCAATGGGAAAATTTCTTACCCTTTAATTCAAGTGGAACATCCACTATTGCTGCTATCACAGCCACTACTACATTAACCTTTTTTGCTTTTTTAGGTATTGAATGTGCCACCATTCCTTCGGGCAGTGTAGCCAATTCAGCAGCTACCGTTGCAAGGGCTACTACTTTAGGTACCCTTATCGCTACTGTGGTATATATATTAAGTACAGTAAGTATTATGGGTATGATTCCTGCAGCCCAATTAAAAACAAGCGTAACACCTTTTGCCGATGCAGCAGTATTAATATGGGGCCATGGCGCCGAGTACTGGGTGAGTGCAGGGGTGGCTATTGCTGCCTTTGGCGCCTTGAATGGCTATATATTAATTCAAGGGCAGTTACCTTTTGCCATTGCTAAGGATAAATTATTTCCTGCCGTTTTTATGAAGCTGAATGCAAAAGGCGTACCCGTTTTAGGAGTGGTTATTTCAAGTGTATTTATTTCTATATTAATGAGTATGAATTATACCAAGGCATTAGTAGAGCAGTTTAAATTTTTAATGCTAATGACTACTTCTACAATTTTAATTCCTTATATTTTTTGTACTGCCTCATATTTAATTATGCGATTTAAATTACCCTTTAAGTCAAGTAAAAATTTATCCATGGCTATTTTATTAGCTACACTTACTTTTATATTTTGTTTGTGGTTAATAATAGGACTAGGACAGGAAACTGTATTCTGGGGCTTTTTCTTAACTATGTCCTCTGTTCCTATTTATGTTTTTGCTGTTTGGAAACGAGATAAGGTTTAACTTTTTCATAATAGTATTCATTACACTATTCATAATATTATTTCATAGCTTTAAATTATACGCATGTCATCGCATTCAGAATCTGGAAAACTAAACTCTTTATTTATTAAAAAAGCCTCAGCTGCATTTATAAACGATGAACATATTACTAAGCATTGGGAAGCCTTGAATTATTTAGGCAAACCAAACATTGATAAAGCCTTTGCAGAGTATGATGCTTTTGAAAAAATTTTAAAAGAAAGCGGAGCGCAGGTTTTTTATTTTCCTGAAGACCCTTCAGTAAATATGGATTCTATTTATTGCAGAGATGCCGCCATTGCCACCAGCAAGGGTATGATTATTTGTAATATGGGCAAGGAAGGAAGAAAGCATGAGCCCTTGGCCCAAGAAAAAGCCTATGAAGCAGCTGGTATTCCAGTATTAGGTGTGATTCAAGCACCTGGAACCATTGAAGGAGGAGATGTTGCCTGGTTAGATGATAAAACTTTAGCCGTAGGCCATACTTATAGAACCAATGAAGAAGGAATTAAGCAAGTAACTGCTTTGTTAAAGCCACTAGGGGTGGAAGTGATAACCGTTCCAATGCCTCATTATAGGGGCCCATCCGATGTATTTCATTTAATGTCGGTATTAAGCCCAGTAGCCGATAACTTAGCAGTGGTGCATTCTCCTTTAATTCCTATTGTCTTTAGAAATGAATTAATTGCAAGAGGTTTTGAATTAGTAGAAGTACCAGAATCGGAATTTGATAGCATGGGTTGTAATGTTTTAGCTATAGCGCCACGTACTTGTTTAATGGTAAAGGGAAACCCTATTACTAAATCAAGATTAGAAGCAGCAGGTTGCAAAGTCATTGAATACGAAGGTGCAGAAATAAGTGTGAAAGGAGGAGGAGGTCCAACTTGTTTAACGCGTCCTGTATCTCGTGATTAAATTCGCGTGATTAATTTTTTGGATTATTTATTCCAATCCCATAATACGATATCCCAAGAAGCACCACCATAGCCAATGGTATGTATAACTTCAAAGCCTGTTTTTAAATGTGCTTTAATAGACCTTGGATTGTCCTTTGCTACATCGGTAATACAATAAGTAAATTCTTTTTGTAATTCAGCTTTAAAAAAGCCATACATTTTTTGAACCAGTCCTTGACCACGATAATTTTTACCCACACAAAGCTGACCCACTAAAACATAATTAATTTCTTTGAGCGGCTTATTGTTAAAGCTTAATTTATCTGTCTCATCAAATAAACTATCTAATAAAGGGTGCCCTCCGTAAATAGATTTTACCGCCACCATGGCATAGCCAACTACTTTATCGCCGTCCTTGGCAATAACAGAAGGGCTAGCAGTATTCATTTGTTTTAAAAATTCAAAACTATATTCTGCTGTCACAAAACCTTCCTGAGCAGCTTCTTCAGCGCTAATTAATTTTTTTAAATTTTCTTTTTGTAATAAACGAATACCTTCAATTTCTGTATCATTTTTTACACGAACTATTTCAACCATTTTTATAATTTTCTATTTTTTAAAATATAGTTATATAAATCATATTTCATACCTAATTTAAGTTTAGCACTATAAATACCATTCATGCCTGAAGCAAAATAAGCTACCAAACTTGCAAGCCCCACATACATACCTGCCTGTATTCCAAATAGTTCCATACCCATAATAATGGAGGCAACCACACAGTGGGTAGCCCCCGCAAATACAGCCACAAAGCCCATTCCAGCTAGTAATGCCATGGGAAATGGAATAAACCATATAAGTATATTACCTAAGGTAGCCCCTATAAAAAACAAGGGTGTTACTTCACCGCCCTTAAAGCCTGCACTTAAAGTAAGGCTGGTTAATAATAGTTTTATAGCAAAATCAAAATTGCCAGCATGCGTATTAAAGGCATCCATAATGGAGGGAATACCTAGTCCAATATATTTGGTTGAATTAGCAAGTATAATAAATAAGGCAATAATAATTCCACCAATAAGAGGACGAAAGGGTGCAAACTTTATTTTTGAAAACAGTCCTTCCAATACTTTATTAGATTGAATAAATACAAAAGCGGTTACGCCAAAAATAATTCCTGCAAGCATGGTCCAACTTATAGTACTTACTGTAATACTTGGAATAATATCAATGCTATACACTGTATGTTTTACCATCCATGCTAAACAAATATAGTGTGCGCAAAAGGCTGCTACAAAACTGGGAATAATATTTTCAAATTTAATTTTCTTAAAACTCATTATTTCTAAAGCAAAAATAGCAGCCGCCCAAGGTGTACCAAACACAGCAGCAAAGCCGGCACTCACTCCCATTATTAAAATGGTTTTTCTTTCAGCAGCACTTAATTTAAATAGAGTAGTAAATTGATCTGCAATAGCTCCACCCATTTGCACCGCTGTTCCTTCTCTACCTGCAGAACCTCCGGCAACATGTGTAAGTAAAGTACTTATAAAAACAAGGGGCGCCATTAATAATGGAATAGGTTTAGTAGAAGTACTTGTAGTACTTGAACTGCTTGTAGTTACTATAGCTTGATGTGTTTCTAAAATTAAATTGTTTCCTTTTTGAACAGCTGATCCAAAGTAATGGTAAGCATAACCAATACCTAAGCCTATTAAGGGTAAAAAATTGACTACCCAAATATGGTCGGTACGCCAAATGGTAACAAAGTCCAAGGCTAACAAAAACCAAGCAGTAGCAGAGCCTACGAGGCTTGCCGTCATAATTGTAATGAACAACCATTTCAATATAAATAATAAATAGGTTGTTATTTTTTTCATTAGCCTTTTTGTCTATCTTTTTTATTTAGCATTACAATGGCAATAATGACCCAAACAATATTTACAAACATAGAAGGGTAGGCCTGATGGAAGTAGGTGTTCACAACAAAAAATAAACCCCCAATAATATTCGCTAATACATATGGTTTACTAGTAGCCGCTAGCCTTCCTGTGATGTTTAAAGCATAAGACCCTACAATCAATATAGAGGCTATCCAGCCTAATATTTCTATGAGTATTTCAAAACGTATCATTGTATAAAAATACGAATAATAATGGCTAATATGTTAAACAAGTGTTATGCTATTTTAAGTTTTTGATTAAAGTGGCTATTATTAATTAATTATTAATACATTTGCTTATATTATGAAAAGGCAGATCATTTCTATATTCTTCTTGTTTATCATTTCGTTTCATGTGATTCCAATTAAAAGTTTTTTTAATTGGAACCAAATTGAAATGTCTCAAGACATTTTCGAAGACGAAGTTGAAAAGGCGGAGGGGAAATCTAAAAAATTTGAAACGCATCATTCTTTTTTTCTTGAATGTGCAACTATTCCTAATGCAACTATAATTTTTAGTTTACATATTCAAATGGGCCAATTAGCCCAAGGGCATTCTAATGCCAATTTCATACCTCCTATTTTTTCATAGGGCTAGGCTACTTTTGAGAAGCTACCTTTCTACTTTTAATCAATTGTCGGTTATATAAAACCGTTACGATTAAACTTTACTTATCACAAAATATTATATGAAATCAAGTCATATTATTGAATCTCATGATTCAGTTCAACAAATTATAGCGCAATTAAAACATTATTTGCCATCACAATCGCCTTTAAAGGATTTTGTGCACCATAATTCTTTACATGCGTTTCAAGATAAGACATTTTTCGACGCCATTTTTACCGCAAGAGATATCTTTGGATATAATGTCACACTTAATATTTCTGAATTTAGAAATTTGTATGCACTGGGAAGGATTAATCATGAAGTACTTAAAAAAATAATAATTGAGAACAAAGGCATTGATCAATTAGAAGAATGGTTAAGTAAGTTATTAAAGGAGCAATTCAATTTTCAAAAAAATCAGCAGGTGGGTAAAATTCGAAGCTTATGGAAAAATGAATATAAAATAGATTTAGACAATCGAGTACATCCTTTGTTATTTCGTATAATTTGTGCCTATCTGGATCAGGGTATTTCTATTTGGAATTTTCCTAATAATGGACAAGGCTTTCTTGAAAACCTACGCTTAGTAGAAGCCAATAGTTTTAGTAGCTTTTTTAAATCAAGTCGTGTTAAAGCATTGTTTATGGATAATAATGTCACTACCGAACAACTACTATTTTTAATAGTGGGTGATAAAATTCCATACCTCAATTATTTATTTGATCAGCAATTTGCACATAGAGGTTGGTCTGGTATGGTTTCTGCAATCGAAGACAATCCTAATTCTTTATTAGATGTAAAGAAAGTACAGTTACTAGATTTTATACATCTAGAACTACTCCTTGAGATAGATGCACTAGACCAGCAATTTGGAACAGGCTGGTTGCCCTTGAGTGCTAAATATACAGCTGATCCATATGATCTTCATGCTGTAAGTCCACTTTCTATTGAAGATGAGATATTAATGTTGTTTCAAGAAGCTTTTGAATGGAGTTATTACGATCAAGCACTATTTTCTTTTAAATCAAAATATAGCACAACGAAGGATAATGAACTATTGCCTAATTTTCAAGCAGTATTTTGTATTGATGAAAGAGAGTGCTCTATAAGAAGACATTTGGAACATGTGGCTACACCTTGTGAAACTTTTGGAGCGCCTGGTTTTTTTGGAGTTGAATTTTATTTTCAACCTCAGAACGGAAAATTTTATGAAAAATTATGTCCAGCGCCCGTCACCCCAAAGTATTTAATCAAAGAATTGGGTAGCTTACAAAAAAGACCACATTCTATTTTTTATCATAAAGTAGCTCACTCATTTATAGGGGGTATTATTTTTAGTATGACAGCGGGAATTGTTTCTGTTTTTGAACTTATACGTAATTTATTTTTTCCTAAAATGACAGCCGCTATTTCTGATGCATTTTCTCATGTGGAAATAAATTCAACTTTGACCATTGAAAATAAAAGTCTAAATGACATAGAGCAAGGACTTCAAATAGGTTTCACAATTTCAGAAATGACCCAACGTGTGGAAGGTCAGCTCAGAAACATGGGTCTTATTGAAAATTTTGCATCTATTATTTATATGGTAGCACATGGATCAAGTAGTGCCAATAATCCACACCATGGCGCACATGATTGTGGTGCATGTAGTGGAAGGCCAGGATCGGTGAATGCACGTGTATTTTCTATAATGGCAAATCATATTGAAGTAAGAAAGGTATTGCATGAAAAAGGGATTCATATACCTGAAAAAACTTGGTTTATTGGAGCATTGCATGATACTGCTGCAGACCAAATTCTATTTTATGATACGGACAAGGTTCCCAATGATTTAGAGGAAAAACATAAATTATTTTCGTCTCAATTTGAAGCTGCATTGGATTTAAATGCACAAGAAAGGTCAAGAAGATTCGCCTCTATTAATACTAAGGCTAATTTAAAGCAAGTGCGAAAAGAAATTAAAAATAGGTCTGTTTCGCTTTTTGAGCCAAGACCAGAATTAGGACATGGGTCCAATGCTTTGTGCATTATTGGAAGAAGATCCATTACTAAAAATATATTTTTAGACCGTAGAGCTTTTTTAAACTCTTATGATTACTCAACGGATCCCACAGGAGCTTTACTAGTTAATGTAATTAGCCCCATTGGCCCAGTTTGTGGGGGTATAAACTTGGAATATTATTTTTCTAGAATTGACAATCAAAAATTGGGTGCAGGAACGAAGCTACCTCACAACGTAATGGGCCTTATTGGTGTATCTAATAGTAGTGATGGCGATTTAAGGCCAGGCCTGCCTTTGCAAATGATTGAAGTGCATGATCCTATTAGATTATTAGTAGTAGTGGAACAGTTTCCTGATATTGTTTTAAAAGTGATAAAATCCTCAGAGAACATTTACAATTGGTACTCAAAGCAATGGATTCACTTAGTAGTTATTAATCCAATTGACGGGAATTTGTATCAATTTAAAAATGACCAGTTCCTGCCTTATGAAACCGTTACACTAAAGACAGAAAAGGTTCAAAATTTTCAACAACTTTTTGAAAATGCAACTGAAATGTCTGCTTTTACAATTGAAAACGCCACCACTGAAAATTTACCCATTTATTATTTAAACTAATTCTATGGAAAAATATTTACAATATTTCATTTATATCCCTTTTCTAGGTTATGTACTAAGCTTGATGATTAATAAAAAAAGGGAAGCAATTATTGCAAATATTGCATTAGGTACTAGTTTTATTCAATTGGTTTTTTTAATTGGCTTTTCATTTTCTTGGTATTTAGCAGGTGCGCTCGCTTTAGACATCAAACAAGTAACTTTATTAACAACTCCTGAATTTGATTTTTTTATCGATTTCTTTTTTGATCAAGTATCATTGGTGTTTCTTTTTGTGGGAAGTATTTTAACCTTGTTGGTGTCTGTATTTAGTAAATATTATATTCATCGAGAACCTGGGTTTAAAAGGTATTTTAATAATGTACAATTATTTTTTTTAGGGTACAGTATTGTAGTTGTAGCTGGAAATTTTGAAACTTTGTTTTTAGGTTGGGAAATGGTTGGCGTTACCTCTTTTTTATTAATTTCTTTTTACAGAAATAGGTACTTACCTGTAAAAAATGCAATGAAAGTAGTTTCCTTGTATCGACTTGGCGATGTTTTTTTAATTTTAGCAATGTGGCTAAGCCATCATTTTTGGCATGGGAATATCTCATTCCTTCAAATCCTTGATTTTGAAAAAACAGCTGCCTTGATACAAAATCATCAAGTCTTAGCCACTTTTATTGGCATTTCAATTGTTATTGGTGCTTCTATAAAATCGGCTATGTACCCTTTTTCATCTTGGGTGGCTAGAGCCATGGAAGGCCCTTCTAGCTCTAGTGCAATTTTTTACGGCTCTTTGTCAATCCATTTAGGGGCATTTCTTTTATTAAGAACTTATGCTTTTTGGCAACACCTATTTATTATAAAAATAATAATAATTGCATTAGGCCTATTAACTAGCTTAATTTGTAATTCAATTGCAAAAGCACAGCCTACAGTTAAGACACAAATCGCTTATGCTTCCATTACACAAATAGGCATTATTTTTATTGAAATTGCATTAGGGTATCATCAATTAGCATTAGTACATTTCATGGGGAATGCATTTTTTAGAACCTATCAAATTTTAGTTTCACCTTCGGTATTAAATTATTTAATACACAATCAATTTTTTAATGGGGTAGTTAAAAATATAAAACTTCCAAGTAGGCTATCCAATACCTTTTATATGCTTTCAATAAAAGAGTTTAATATGGATATCACTTTATTTACATATTTTTGGTTGCCTTTTAAAAAACTAAGTACCAAACTTTTATTTTTTAATAATAGTTTTTTTTATATTTTAATTTCCATTCTTTTTTTATTAGGCATTTATTTAGATATCAATACTTTTCAATTACATCCTGTATTGTTGCAAACTTTTGTATATTTATTTTCATTGATTTCTTTAATTTTAATTTTATTATCATTTAATGAGCGTAAATCAAGCATTAGTGCTTGGTTAAATGTAGTATATGGGCATCTTTTCATCATGATGAGTATATCTATCAATAGCCATATTCAATTTAAATATTTATTACTATACTTAGTAAGTATATGTTTCTTTGGACTTATAGGGTATAAAGCCATTAAGAATTTGGAAAAAGAAACTGAGGTAATCACATTAGATCAATTCCATGGCAATAGCCAAATGCATCCTAAATTATCTATATTATTTTTAGTAGCCTGTTTGGGTTTAATTGGATTTCCTATTTCCCCTTTATACATTGGCATTGATTTGCTTTTAACTTACATTGAAAGTGACCAATATCTTATCATGATATCAGTTGGTTTGTGCTTAATTTTTATAGAAATATCATTGTTACGTATATATACAAGACTCTTTTGCGGAATACCAATAAACCCGACAGAGCCTATTTCATTTAAATCAGCTTAATAACATTTCATTTCAATTAACATTTTTAACTTTATCAAAATTTCATAATGAATCAATCAAAATCTAATTCTAGTTTTTCTTTAAAATATCTTAAGGATGATTTACCCGCAGGCTTAGTTGTTTTTTTAGTGGCATTACCTTTATGTTTAGGAATAGCGTTGGCCTCTGGAGCGCCATTATTTGCAGGGATAATTTCAGGGATTGTTGGTGGAATTTTAGTAGCATTTTTAAGTGGCTCTGCTTTAAGTGTATCAGGTCCTGCTGCTGGTTTGACGGTTATTGTTTTAAACGGAATTACGGAATTAGGTAGTTACGAAACATTTTTATTCGCAGTAGTACTTGCGGGAATGATTCAAGTGGTGCTTGGCTATTTAAAAGCAGGGGTAATAGGTTATTATTTCCCTTCAAGTGTCATTAAAGGTATGTTAGCCGCTATTGGTATTATTTTAATTTTAAAACAAGTCCCCGTGGCTATTGGATACATGAAGGATTCAGGAGTACAGTATCAGTTTGGTGCTATCATTATTGCAGCAATTTCTATAGCAATTATATTAGTATGGGACTTACCTGTTTTGAAAAAATTTGCATTTTTTAAATTTGTACCAGGCGCTTTAATAGCTGTTATAGTGGGTATTCTTTTGAATAATGCTTTTATTAGTTTTCAACCAAATTGGGTTTTAAATGCCTCACAATTAGTTAAATTGCCAAAGGCTGCGAGTATGAATGATTTTGTTAATCAGTTTACGCTACCCGATTTTACCCAATTTACAAATTATAAAGTATATGTTTTAGCTGTCACTATTGCTATTATTGCAAGTTTAGAATCTTTATTAAGTACCGAAGCGGCAGATAAATTGGATCCCTTTAAACGAATTACCCCCACTAATCAGGAGTTAAAAGCACAGGGAATTGGTAATATTGTTTCAGGCTTGATTGGTGGTTTGCCAATGACAGCAGTGATAGTGCGCACTTCTGCAAATGTGAATGCGGGTGGCAAAACAAAATTGTCGGCAATTTTTCATGGTTTATTATTATTGGTGAGTGTTGCATTTTTTGCTACCTTCTTAAATCAAATTCCATTACCATGCTTAGCTGCAGTCTTGTTAGTGGTGGGTTATAAATTAGCCAAGATTTCTTTGTTTAAAGAAATGTATAAATTAGGCTGGGATCAATTTATTCCATTTATCATCACTGTTGTTGCAATTCAGTTTAGTGATTTATTAAAAGGCATTTCATTAGGCATGCTGGTGGCTATTTTTTATATTCTTAGAACAAATTATAGAAGAGATTATAAATTTCATCAAGATGCAAAAAATGATGGTGGTTTAATTACCATTACATTAGGTGAGCATGTAACTTTTATAAACAAAGGAAGTATTGCGCTAAAATTAAGTAATATTGAAAATGACGCTAATGTTGTCATTGATGGAAAGGATGCCCATTTCATTGACTTAGATGTTCTTGAAATATTATATGATTTTAAAGAAAATTCAATTCAAAAAAATATCAATGTTCAATTTAAAAATATTCCACAAAGGGTTAAGCTAAGTGGCCACTAGAGGGTCATTTAGTGTGAATTCATTTTAATCAATTACATTTATAGTTGTAATTTGTGTATAACCACGTAAAACTATTTTATGATAAAATCGTATGAAAAATTATTAGCCAATAATAAAAAATGGGTTAAAGAGCAGTTGGCGCTAGAGCCACAGTATTTTGAAAAATTAGCTAAAGGACAAGCGCCAGAATATTTATGGATTGGCTGCTCCGATAGCCGTGTGCCTGCAAATACAATTACAGGAACAGAACCGGGTGAAATGTTTGTGCATCGTAATATTGCCAATATGGTGGTACATAGCGATATGAATATGCTAAGTGTTTTGTCCTATGCGGTAGAAGTATTAAAAGTAAAACACATTATTGTATGTGGCCACTATGGTTGTGGAGGTATAATGGCTGCCATGGGGAATAAGCAAGTTGGTTTGATTGATAATTGGCTAAGACATATTAAAGATGTTTATCGCTATCATCATCATGAATTAGATGCCATTACTGATGAAACACTAAGAGCTAGAAGATTTGTAGAATTAAATGTTATGGAACAAGTTCATGATTTAGGCAAAACTTCAATTGTTCAAAATGCTTGGAAAAAGAAACAACCTTTACATGTTCACGGCTGGGTGTACGACATTCATGACGGAATTATTAAGGATTTAGAAGTGACTTTTACTTGCACCAAGGATTTGCATAAAGTATATCATTTAGATTAAAAATAAATAATTGATTTTCAATAGCTTATGTAAAAAATGGCGCATTTGAATTTTTTCTAGAGATAATATTAAGTTCACACTGAGGTAACATTCCGGTAACATTGAAGTCTAATATTTGCGGTATAAATATTTATACTGTGAAAAGGCTATTAATACTCATTGGATTTATTGGAATTGCAACTATATCTCAAGCTCAAAAAGCTAAATTAACTGGTAAAATTACTAGTTCAAAAAACGAAGCACTTGCTAGTGTTTCTCTTACTTTAAACTCAGACAAGACACAGATTTCCAAAACAGACATTGAAGGAAGATATAGTTTTACCATTGATGTAGCTAAAAACTATACCCTAGTTTTAACCTATGTTGGTTATAAAAACAAAACTGTTCAAGATATTAAAGCCACTACTGCTAATGAAGATTTAGTGGTAGATGTAGTATTAGAAGAAGCTAATTCAAAATTAGCGGATGTAACCGTTTCTGCGAATAGAGCATCCAACAAAGGCGCTACCGATAATGCTTTAATTTCTTTTCAAAAGAATACCAATACAGTAGCTTCTGTAATTTCTGCAGAAACTATCAAAAGAAGTCCAGATAGAAATACAGCAGAAATTTTAAAAAGAACACCAGGCGCTTCTATCCAAGAAGGTAAATATATTATTGTAAGAGGTTTAGCTGATAGATATAACCAAGCTATGTTAAATGGTATTTTATTAACAAGTACCGAGCCTGATCGTAAAACATTTTCTTTCGATTTATTCCCTTCTCAAATTATTGATAACATTATTATTAATAAAGCATTCGTTCCAGAATTGCCAGGTGAGTGGGCGGGTGGTTTAATTCAAGTAAACACAAAGGACGTACCTACTAAGAATTTCTTTAATGTTCAATTAGGTACAAGTGCAAATAGCTTAATTACTGGAAAAGACTTCTTTAAAGATAAAGGCGGTAAAACAGACTGGTATGGTATAGATGATGGAACAAGATCATTGCCTACAGGTTACACAACTAAATCAAATTTTGATACTTCTAGTATTGGCGCTAAAACAGCATTGGGTAAAACGATGTCAACTAATTGGGCTCCAATACAAACCACAGCGAAGCCAAATATTAATATGCAAATGAATGGTGGTTTTGCTGGAACACTATGGGGTAAGAAAATTGGGGGTATGATTGGTATTAGTTATGCAAATGCATACCGTTTCCAAGACAATGTAAATAACCAAAATGGCATCACTAATGATAAATTCGTTCCCATCACTGAATTAAAAGATAACAAGTATTTTCAAGATATTAATATGGGAGCCATTGCAGGTTTATCTATATTCTTAAACCCATTGAATAAAATTAGTTATAAGGCTATTGTAAACGTTAAAACTGCAAATACTTATAACTCAAGAATGGGTACCGACTATTCAAGACAAGATTTAGTAAAAGGAAATGAGTTTGTTTTTGGACAAAATGTATTTTTTACCAATCAATTGAATGGTGACCATAGCTTGTCTAGCAAATTGAAGTTCAATTGGTACGGAGCGTTTAATATTTTAGATTCCTATTCTCCAGACCAAAGAAGAATCATGTATACTAAAAGTATAACTGGAAGCGATCCTTATGTATTAAATATTTCAAATACATTATCTCAACAATCTGGTAGCCGAGTTTACCAAACTTTATCTGATTATATTTATACAGCAGGTGGCGATTTAACTTTTAAAATAAATCAAAAAAATACCATTAAGGCGGGTTATATGGGTCAAGTAAAGGATCGTTTATATGACGCTCAATTATTTGCCATCACTATGCCTATAGACAATCCTTCTTTAAGATTATTGCCAGCAGAATCTGCTTTTGTGCCTGATAATTTTGGAACAGGTTCAGATAATAAATTTGCTTTCAATTCTATTCAAAATAGAAATTTCAGATACTTAGCCAACACTATTTTAAATGCTGGTTATGTGCAATTCGACAACAAATTATCTGAAGGCCTAAGAGTAGTTTGGGGTTTAAGAGTAGAAGATTTTGACCAATTAGTAGGATCTGTTAAGAAGTGGGATCCTCGTCATACTTATTCTAAGGTTACAGACTACTTACCAGGTGTGAATGCAACTATTAAAGTGGGTGATAAATCAAATTTAAGAATTACAGGATCTCAAACAGTAATTCGTCCAGAATTAAGAGAATTATCTGCTTTAAGTATATATGACTTTGAATTAAACGCTTCAGTTTCTGGTAACCCATCTTTAAAGCGTACAAAAATTACCAATACCGACCTTCGTTATGAATTGTATCCTGCTGCAGGTGAAATGTTTACAGTAGGTGTATTCTATAAGAATTTTGATAATCCTATTGAAAGTATTTATCAAGAAGCTTCAGGTGGTTCAAGTTTATTCTCTTTCCAAAACGTTTTAAAAGCGACTGCATTTGGTTTTGAAATAGAAGGGCGTAAAAAATTATCTAAGCGTTTCACATTACAAGCCAACGGTTCTTATATCAATTCAAAAATTGATGACGCTGCATTAAATGTGAGCAGAGCTTTACAAGGTCAATCGCCTTACATTATTAACACAGGTTTATTATACGATGTGGTTGAAAAAGGGTTCAACGCCACAGTATTATTCAATCAAGTGGGTAAGCGTATTTACTTAGTAGGAGATATTCAAGCAGGAGCAGGTTCTCCTGATGTATATGAAAATCCAAGAGCCTTGATCGATTTTCAAATTAGCAAGAAATTCTCCAATAATAAAGCAGAGATTAGGTTTACAATTTCCGATATCCTAAACCAAAGACAAATTTTCTATCAAAATGACAATAGTGATACTGAATATGATAAAGCAAATGATGCTACTCGTTTTTCAAGAAAATTTGGTACTACTTATGGCGTAACACTTAATTACTCTTTATAATATAACAAAATCAAAAACTTTTTTTAAATACAACAACAATGAAACAATTATTTATTTTATCTCTTGCTTTTTTAGCCGTAACTGGTTGCAGAAAGATTGAAACCGATGGCGAAAAAGAAATCTTCGTAGTAACGAAGGAAGTTGCCCCTGTAGGAGTGGTAGTTAATACCATTACTTTAACAGGTAAAATTACAAAAGACACTACATTATTTGCAAAAGATATAAACTACCTTTCTGGTATAGTTTATATTACTAAAGGAGTTACACTGACAGTAGAACCTGGTGCTAAAGTACAAGGTAAATCTGGTTCAAATGTATCAGCCTTAGTCATTACTCGTGGCGCTAAAATTGTAGCAAAAGGTACAGCAGAAAAACCTATCGTATTCACTTCTGCTCAACCAAATCCTGCATCAGGCGACTGGGGTGGAATAGTTATATTAGGAACTGCTAAAGTAAACCAAGTATTAACTTGGAAAGGTGCTGCTGTAACTGGTTTAACTTCAGTGGAAGGTGGTATCAATGATACAGAAGTAGGTTATGGTTTAGCTGGTTCTGGTGATGCTGTATTCCCTACAGGAAACGACGCTGATAACTCTGGTTTTTTACAATATGCAAGAATTGAATATGCAGGTTACGCTTTCCAACCAGATAATGAGTTGAATAGTTTAACAATGGCTGGTGTGGGTAAT
Organism: Chitinophagales bacterium; assembly: GCA_964203405.1. Classification (GTDB taxonomy): domain Bacteria; phylum Bacteroidota; class Bacteroidia; order Chitinophagales; family Chitinophagaceae; genus Sediminibacterium. Next base: position 1,031,563 of record CAXNLL010000001.1, on the reverse strand, counting down.
GGTACAACTATTGACCATATCCAAGTTACTTATGCAAAAGATGATGCTTTTGAGTGGTTTGGTGGTACTGTAAACTGTAAGTATTTAATTGCCTACAAAACACAGGATGATGATTTTGATACAGACTTTGGATATTCTGGTAATGTTCAGTTTGGTATTGTATTAAGAGATTCAGTTATTGCCGATATCTCTCAATCTGAAGCTTTTGAATCAGATAATGATGGTAAAGGATCTTCTTTAACACCAAGAACTTCAGCAGTTTTTTCAAATATCACTGCCATTGGACCAAGAGCTACATTAGCTAATGTAGGAAATAGTTTATATAGAGCTGGTGCACATATTAGAAGAAATACAGGTATTTCTATCATGAACTCTATTATTACTGGTTGGCCTATTGGTCTTAATTTTGATGTCGCATTAGGAAATGTTGATAAGAATGTTAATGACAGCAGTATTAGAATTAAGAACACTACACTTGCTGGTAATACTTCAAATATAACTTTAAGTGGTACATCTACAGTTGGAACTACAGCTGCAAGTTTATTGACTTGGTTCTCAACTCCAGCATATGGCAATACTATTTTAACTACTGCTTCTGCAGATAGATTAAAATTAATTCAACCATTTAACTATACAAGTCCAGACTTTACTCCTTACGCTAATAACTCTACTCCATCTACTACTCCAGCAACACTTAGTACAGCTCCTATAACTGCTGCTACTTGGGGCTCATTAGGTACTTGGGATAATGTTAACTATACTAAGAATGGTTCTTTCACAGATGCTAAATTACAAAATGCTTTCTTTGAGAAAGTTACATTCAGAGGAGCAGTTGCAGTATCTGGTGATAATCAAACATGGTGGAAAGGTTGGACAGTTTTCAAATAAGCTAGTATTTAAAAAATTGTTAGATATATAAATAAGGCCCTTCAAAAGAGGGCCTTATTTATTTTATTAAATTATTTGAAAAAAATATGCTGATTAAACTGCGAATATTGAAACTGTATAAACCTTTAGAATATTAAATGCCATACTCATTTACAAACTGCTCGCAGTAATCTTTAATTAAACTTCTTACTGCTCTAAACTGCTCATTTATTTCATCATCCGTTCCTGTAGCCTTTGCTGGGTCTGGGAAATTATAATGTAGTTTAACGGCCTTGGTAGGAAAATAAGGGCAACGCTCTTTTGCGTTATCGCATACAGTAATCACATAATCAAAATCAATACCGAAGTATTCCGTTATATTATTAGAGGTATGACCTGAGATATCTATACCAATTTCTTTCATAGTAGAAATGGCCTTTGGGTTTACACCATGCGTTTCTACGCCTGCTGAATATACATTGGCTTTGCCCGCAGTCATAGATGCTAAAAACCCATGGGCAATTTGACTTCTGCAACTATTACCTGTACATAAGACTAAAATATTTTTCATACATCTCTTAGTTTCAAATACTATGCGTTGAAAGCGTCGGCTACGCCTTTATGTAAAATTTTTCCTGCTTTAATATTTAAGCCTTTTGCTAAAGCTGCATTTTCAACACATGCTTTCTCCCAACCTTTGTTGGCAATGGCAATGGCATAAGGTAAAGTAGCCTGTGTAAGTGCGCGTGTAGAAGTTTGTGGCACTGCTCCTGGCATATTGGCTACACAGTAATGCAAAATATTTTGCTCCATGTACACAGGGTTCTCATGGGTGGTTGGTTTACAAGTTTCAATGCAACCTCCTTGGTCAACAGCTACATCTACTACTACAGTACCTGCTTCCATTAAAGCTAGGTCAGCTTTTTTAATTAAATGCGGCGCTTTTGCTCCATGTAATAATACTGCACCTATCACTAAATCAACAGTGGGTAATTTTTCTTGTATAGCCATTAAGGTAGAATATTGTGTAACTACATTCGCCGGCATGACATCCGATAAATATCTTAGTCTTGTTAAATTAGTATCCATTATAGTAACATGGGCACCTAAGCCTGCAGCCATTTTAGCGGCCTGCGTTCCAACAATACCACCACCTATAATTAATACTTCCGCTGGTTTCACACCTGGCACTCCTCCTAATAATTTTCCTTTTCCACCAAATGGTTTGCCTAAATAATACGCACCCACATTCACAGCCATTCTTCCTGCTACTTCAGACATCGGCACTAATAGTGGCAATGAGCCATCAGGTAATTCTACTGTTTCATAAGCAATACAAACAGCATGCGATTTCATCATTGCATCTGTTAATTCTTTTGATGCTGCAAAGTGGAAATAGGTAAATAAAATTTGTCCTGGTTTGATGAGTGGAAATTCTGCAGCAAGTGGTTCTTTTACTTTAATAATCATTTCAGTGGTGTCGTATACTTCTTTAGCAGTCGCTAAAATAGTGGCACCTGCTTTTATATAAGCCTCATCAGAAAATCCTGAACCAAGACCTGCCTTGGTTTCAACATTCACTGTATGACCTTGTCTTGTAAGCGCATCCACACCTTCTGGTGTTAAACCCACTCTATACTCTTGAATCTTAATTTCTTTTGGAACTCCAATGATCATGGTATTTTGTTTTTATTTCTGTACAAATATCTATTAAAAGAAAATATTCATTTAATAATGTAAATATTCAGTAAAATATCTTGTTTATTTGGTTAATTAGCATAAAATATCGTTCTTTACACTAGAAATTAAAGCAAAAACAGAAATTATTTCTCTATGGCACTTGACCCTATTGATAAGTCTATTTTAAAAATCCTACAAAAGGATGCACTAGCCAAGCTAAAAGACATTGGCGCTGCCATTAATTTATCACTAAGCCCTACGCATGACCGTATCAAAAGACTAGAAGCAGAAGGCTATATTTTACATTATGTAACCTTGCTGGATAGAAAAAAATTAGACCTTGGTTTAGTGGTACACTGCCAAGTAACTTTAGATAAACAAACCCGTTCCCATTTTTCTGAATTTGAAAAAACCATTGCGCAATTTCCAGAAATAACTTCTTGTAGTTTGGTATCGGGTAGCTTTGATTATTATTTAAAATTAGTCACCAAGGATGTAGAGTCTTATAATAAATTTTATCAGGAACAATTAGCCGTGCTACCCATGGTGGCACATATTAATAGTTTATTTGTAATGGATGAAATTAAAATAACTACCGAACTTCCCATTTAATATTTAAGTAAAATATATTTATACTTTGAGTAAGTAAAATAAATGAACTAAGTAATTAAATAAAAAGTAAAAATTAACCATGTACAATATACCTCATTTCAAAGCCAAGGACCATCAAGAAGTATTAGATTTTATGCAAGCAAATCCCTTTGTAACTATTTGTGGTGTTGACGCAAGAAGGCTTTCCCGTGGCTACACAGGTGCCTGTTTTATTAACAATTGAAGAAGATAAAATTATTATTAGCGGACATGTTATGCGCAAGCAGGAACATACCATTGCCTTTGAAAATAATAATAAAGTATTGGTAATTTTTTCTGGTCCATCGGCCTTTGTGAGTGCTAAATGGTATACCACCAAAAATATGGGAAGCACTTGGAATTACCAGTCGGTGCAAGCCAAAGGAACTTTAGAAATAAAGGATGAAAAACATTTATATAATTTATTAGAAAAACTTACACTTCATTTTGAAAAAGATGCGAATGCGCCTACACAAGTAAAAAACTTATCTGCCGAATATCTGGAGCAGAATATGAAAGCCATTTATTCTTTTGATATACTGGTAAGTGATTTACAACATGTTTTTAAATTAAGTCAGAATAGAGATGAGGCTTCTAAAGCCAATATTCACGAGGAACTCAGCAAGGGCGATGCCGCTTGTAAGCATATGGCTACTGCAATGAAAAGGCCGTAATGATTAGAGTAATTTACTTCTTTGAAGGCTCTATCAAGTCCCATAAGATTCCCATAGATATCTTTGAATACCGCTACCGTTCCATAAGCTTCTACATGGGGTGCAATGGTAAATTCTACTCCTTTGGAAATATAATTTTGATAATCTCTTTCAAAATTATCGGTGTATAAAAATAAAAATACACGACCTCCGGTTTGATAACCAATAAACTTTTCTTGCTCAGGGGTGGCTGCTTTGGCAAGTAATAACATACAACCATTTTCTGCTCCTGTTGGTTGCACCATTACCCATCTTTTGCTTTCAGATAAAACAGTGTCTTCCATTAAGGTAAAGCCTAAAGTATTGGTATAATACGCAATGGCTTCGTCATAATCTCTAACCACAACAGCAATATGTGCAAGGCTTTGTTTCATCTTTCAAATATACAATTAATTAAAATCTTTCTTTAACTTCACCACTCTATTTATTCTTATAAATTCAATATCAATGGCTGCGGTAAAAAATTTAATCTTCGATTTAGGTAATGTTTTATACGACATTGATTTTAAAAAAATGAATGCTGCTTTTGCATCTATTGGAATAGAAGGTATGGATAAGCATTTTACTTTGAATAAATCGCATAAATTATTTTTAGACTTGGAAATGGGATTTGTAAATGAGCAGGAATTTTATGATGGGGTAAGAGCCTTGGTGAATTTACCTTTAACCAATGAGCAAGTTCAATTTGCTTGGAACGCCTTATTAGTGGGCTTTAGAAAAAATAGCATTGACTGGATCAAGCAAAACAATACTCAGTACAATACTTTTTTATATTCCAATACCAATCAAATTCACCACGATTATTTTATAGCTGAGTTTGAAAACAAAGTGGCTAACTACTCTTTTGTATCTCTATTTAAGACGCCCTATTATTCTCATGAAATGGGCATGCGCAAACCAGACCCGGCGTCTTTTACTTATATATTAGAAAAAGAGGGCTTGCTAGCAGCAGAAACCTTATTTATTGATGATAATGAACCCAATATACTAGCAGCCGCCTCTGTGGGCCTGCAAGTGCTTCATTTAAAAGAGGGGATGAGGGTGGAAAAGGATATTGCCGCCTATTTGTAAGGGTCCTATACAAGCTTATTTCTTCGCTCTAATTATTCGCTCTATTTTTTCTTAACTTCCTCAAATTCAATGTATTCAGCTTCTACTGGCGCTTCTTTAGGAGCGTAGTTGGCACTGGTATTTTGACCAGCCTTCTGACTGTTTTGGGCATTTCTTATAGCCTCGGCCTGCTGCTTCTGCATCTGCTCCATATTCTTCCTTACAGACCTCACTCCCTTGGTTACTGGAACCACTACCTTGAAATATTACTTTGTACAAAAAGTAAATCAAGAACCCATATAGAATAATCTTCGTCATACTGCAAAAATAAGGGCCTTGCCAATAATTTTGGGATATTTCATCCTGTTTTATTACCTTTGGCGTAGAATAGAAGAAAATGTGAAGGGAACGAAATCGTTCCCTTCTTCTTTTTTAAGTATGCAAGCAAACGAGATTATAGCCTTAGTGAATCCAATTTTGGACCAACTTCTTAAAGAGGAGCCTAGTTATTTCTGCGTTTCGGTGAAAGTGAAGCCTACCAACAATATCAAAATATTCTTGGACGGCGACCAAGGCCTGCCTATTGAAAAGTGCACTTTCATCAACAGGAAATTGTACCGTATTATGGAAGAAGCGGCCTGGTTTCCGGAAGGCGACTTCTCTTTAGAGGTTTCTTCCCCAGGAATTGATGAGCCCTTGATTTTGAATCGTCAGTATCTCAAGAATATGGGACGAAAGGTAGAAGTAACCTTTTTAGATGAAAGCATTAAAGAAGGAGTTTTAAAAACAGTAACAGAGAAAGACATATTAATAGAATGGACAGAAGGGAAAGGTAAAAAAGCAGCAGTGCAAACTTTATTAATTCCTTTTGATCAAATAAAAACAACAATCGTTCAAGTTCAATTTTAATAAACAAATCATCAAGCATGAAGCTTGAAAAAAAATTATGTTATGGCAAGTATAAATTTAATTGAAGCCTTTCAGGAGTTTAAAGACGCAGAAAGCATTGATCGTCCGACCATGATGAAAGTGGTGGAAGACGTTTTCAAAACCTTATTAAGAAAAAAATACGGTAGTGATGAAAATTTTGACGTTATCGTCAACGCTGAAAAAGGTGACTTAGAAATTATTCGTCGTCGTCAAATTAGAGACGATGATGATGTAGATAATCCTTTAGAAGAAGTTTCTTATTCTGAAGCTATTAAAATTCAACCCGATTATGAAGTAGGAGAGGATTTATTAGAGGAAGTAGATATCTTGGACTTCGGAAGAAGAGCCATACTAGCGGCTAAGCAAACATTGGCTTCTCGTATCAATGACTTGAAGAAAAATGCTTTAGTGAAAAAATATTCTGATAGAATTGGAGACATTATGAACGCTGAAATTTATCAAGTATGGAAAAAAGAAGTATTGCTATTAGATGAAGAAGGCAATGAATTAATTCTTCCAAAGTCGGAGCAAATTCCTCAAGACTTTTTTAAGAAAGGAGAAAATATTAGAGCGGTTATTGCTAGAGTGGATATGAAAAATAATTCACCAGTGATTATCTTGTCTAGAACAAGCCCTTTATTCTTAGCAAAATTATTAGAAATAGAAGTACCTGAAATTTTTGATGGTTTAATTACCATTAAGAAAATTGTACGTGAACCAGGAGAGCGTGCGAAAGTAGCAGTGGAGTCTTTCGATGATAGAATTGATCCAGTAGGTGCTTGCGTAGGTATGAAAGGAAGTCGTATTCATGGTATCGTAAGAGAATTGAAAAATGAAAATATTGATGTTATTAATTTCACTACCAATACACAATTATTAATTCAACGTTCATTAACACCTTCTAAAATTAGTTATATGAATATTGATGCTGAAAAAATGCACGCTGAAGTGTATTTAAAAGCAGATCAAGTTTCTTTAGCCATTGGACGTAGAGGGGTGAATATTAAATTAGCTTCTGAGTTAACGGGTTACGAATTAGATGTGTACCGTGAAGACGAAGAAATTGTTGATGAATTTGATATTGACTTAGATGAATTTAGCGATGAGATTGAAACATGGATCATCGACGAATTTAAGCGTGTGGGTTGTGATACGGCAAGAAGCATATTAAACTTAGGCGCTGAAGAATTAGAAAAAAGAACAGATTTAGAAAAAGAAACGATTGCAGATGTGCGTCGAATCTTACAAGAAGAATTTGATAAAGGTGAATAACCTTTGGATTTAGTAAATAATAACTGGGACAAAAAACAACAGAATGTCAGAATTGAAACTACCAAGATTGTTAGCAGCTGCTAAAGAATTCAACATCGGTCAAGATACCTTGATTGAATTCTTAGTGAAAAAAGGTTTTCCTAAAGATGACCTTAAGCCAACAGCTAAATTAACTGAGGATCAGTATTATTCTCTACAAGCAGAATTTCAAAGCGATAAAGTAGCTAGAGATAAAGCAGACCATGTAGAGTTACCTAAAAATGCTGTGGCCGATAAAGACAAGGTAAAGAAGCCTGCAGTGGCAGAACCTGAAGCGGCTAAGCCTGCAGCAAAAGCAGCAGTAGTAGATGCAAAAGCATCTGATGCAGAAGGAAAAGTTAAAGGAGTGAAGGTTGAAGAAAAAGAAGTGGAGAAACCTACTACAGTTAAAATTGATGCACCTGAAGTAGAATCGCCTAAGGTAGTTGACAAAATAGATTTATCCTTAATAGACTCTTCTACTCGACCTAAAAAATCGGCAAAGAAAACAGAAGAGCCAGCTGAAAAACCAGCTAAAGAAACGCCAGCTAAAAAATCGGCGAAGAAAACAGAAGAACCTGCTGCAAAGCCAGTGAAAGAAACACGCGCTCCAGTGGATCATTCTATTTCACCTGAAAATGTGTATGGCAAAATTGAAAATATTACTACTAAAAAATTAGAGGGTCCTAAAGTAATGGGTAAAATTGATTTACCTATTAATAGCGATACCCGCCCTAAGCCATTGAGTCAAGAAGAAAAACGCAAACGTAAACGTATTCCTTCTCAAGGTCCACAACAAGGTGGTGGCGGTCAGGGTCAAGGAGGTAATCAAACACAAGGCGGCGGACAAAGACCAGGTGGTGGTTACCAAGGTCAAGGTGGTGGACAAAGACCTGGTGGCGGATACCAAGGACAAGGTGGTGGACAAAGACCTGGTGGCGGACAAAGACCAGGTGGCAATAGAAATGCACCTCAAACTGCAGAACAAAAAGAAATTGGTCAAAAAGCCATTCAAGATAAGATTAAAGAAACGCAGGCTAAATTAGCGGGCGCAGGGGGAAGAGGAAAAAGTTTGAAATCGAAATACAGACGTGCTAAAAGAGATGAAGCTGCAGAAAATGAAACTAATGAAATCACTGATAATAAATTACAAGTTACCGAGTTTGTAACCGTGAGTGAGTTATCAAGTTTGATGGATGTAAGTTTCGCAGATATTATTAGTAAGTGTATGAACTTGGGTATCATGGTTTCTATTAACCAACGTTTAGATGCGGAGGTAATTGAACTAGTAGCCAGTGAATTTGGTTTTGAAGTTGAATTTGTGGGATTAGAAGAAGCAGAAGAAATGGATGAGGAAGAAGAAGCAGATGATTTAGCCAATTTGGTTGAGCGTCCGCCAATTGTAACTATCATGGGTCACGTTGACCATGGTAAAACTTCATTACTAGATTATATCCGTAATGCCAATGTGGTAGCGGGTGAGGCAGGAGGTATTACGCAACATATTGGTGCTTATGAAGTGACTTTACCGAATGGTAAAGCCATTACTTTCTTAGATACGCCGGGTCACGAAGCCTTTACAGCCATGCGTGCTCGTGGTGCGAAAGTAACAGATATCGCCATTATTGTAGTAGCTGCCGATGATGCGGTGATGCCACAAACCAAGGAAGCCATTAGTCACGCACAAGCTGCGAATGTACCCATGATTTTTGCGGTGAATAAAATTGATAAAGACGGAGCACAGCCACAAAAAATATATGAGCAACTTTCTCAAATGAATATTTTAGTAGAAGCTTGGGGTGGTAAATTCCAAAACCAAGAATTATCTGCTAAGCAAGGTTTAAATGTAGATACTTTATTAGAGAAGGTAATTTTAGAATCTGATTTATTAGATTTAAAAGCGAATCCGAATAGAGAAGGTTCTGGAAGTATTATTGAAGCCTCTTTAGATAAAGGACGTGGTTATGTAGCTACGATATTAGTTCAAAATGGAACTTTAAGACAAGGTGATTTAATTTTATCTGGTCAGTTCTATGGTAGAGTGAAGGCCATGTTTAACGAGCGTAACCAACGTATCGAAGTAGCGCCGCCTTCTACACCAGTGGTTATTTTAGGTTTAAATGGTGCACCACAAGCGGGTGAGAAGTTTAAAGTCTATAATGACGAGGCAGAAGCAAAAGAATTAGCGACTAAGCGTGCTCAATTATTAAGAGAGCAAGGTTTAAGAACTAGAAAACATATTACACTAGATGAAATTGGTCGTCGTTTAGCCTTAGGTAATTTTAAAGAATTAAATATTATCATTAAAGGTGACGTGGATGGTTCTGTTGAAGCCTTAAGTGATTCATTACAAAAATTATCTACTGAAGAAATTGCGATTAGAGTTATTTTAAAAGGAGTAGGTCAAATTTCTGAATCGGACGTACTACTTTCTGCTGCCTCTGATGCCATTATCATTGGATTTAACGTAAGACCTTCTATGCAAGCCAATAAATTAGCAGAAACAGAAGGCGTGGAAATTAAATTATACTCTATTATCTACAACGCTATTGATGAAATCAAGTCTGCGATGGAAGGTATGTTGGAACCAAAAATTCAAGAAAAAATTGTGGCCAACGTAGAAGTAAGAGAAGTATACAAATTTGATAAGGCCACCGTTGCTGGATGTTTCGTGCTCGATGGCAAGTTGAGTAGAAATAGTAAGATTAGAATTATACGTGATGGTATTGTTGAATATCCTAAAGGAGAAGGTCAAAGTGCTGAATTAGGAAGTTTAAAGCGTTTCAAAGACGACGTGAAAGATGTCGTATCGAATATGGAATGCGGATTAACCATTAAAAACTTTATCGACCTTAAAGTAGGGGATATTGTGGAAGCCTTTGAAGAAGAGGAAGTAAAACGTACTTTATAAAAAAATTAAGATTTGCTATTTGGGTAAATGATCCAAGCGGCAGAACTTTACCAAATAATAAAAAATCGATGAAATTAATTAGCATTGCATTTTCTTTATTTTGCTTGACCATTTCCTTTTCAGCGAAAGCGCAAGTAAAAAAAGTATTAGCAGATAAAATTATTGCCACCGTGGGTGATAAATTTATTTTAAAATCAGATGTTGAAAATGCCATTGGCGATTATAAGCGTCAAGCACAAGGACAAGAAAATATAGGTATACCTTCTGAGTGTCAAATCGTGGAAGGTCAATTAATTCGAAAGGCCCTAGTATTACAAGCACTCATCGATTCCATCATAGTTACAGAAGAAGACGTAGAAGTAGCAATGGAAAGTCGTGTTCGTAGTTTCATTCAACAATTTGGCTCTAAAGAAGTATTAGAAGAGGTAGCAGGCCGTACTGTCTTCCAACTAAAAGAAGATTTTCGCATTTTAATTAAGGAGCAAAAATTAGCTGACGAAATGCAGGCTAAAATTGTAGAAAAAGTGAAGATCACTCCTACTGAAGTTAAAAATTACTATGAAAAAATACCTTTAGATAGCCTGCCTTTATATGAAAGTGAAGTGCAAGTAACAGAATTAGTGATGCATCCTAAAGCCAATAGAGATGTGGAAGAATATGTGATCCAGCAAATGTTAGAGTATAGAAAACAAATTGAGTCAGGTGCTAATAAATTTGATCAATTAGTTAAATTATATTCCGAAGACCCTAGTGCCAAGGAAAACCTAGGTATGTTTAATTTAAACCGTAACGAGAAAAATTTTGATCCTGCCTTTATGGCGGGTTCTTTCCGTTTGAAGGAAGGTCAAATCTCTGCGCCTATTAAATCAAAATTTGGCTACCATATTATTCAACTTGTTTCAAGATCGGGTGATGAGGCGGTGGTAAAACATATTTTACGTATTCCTCCAATTACCAATGACGAAATCAATGAAACAAAATTGTTTTTAGATAGTATTAGAAAAGAGATGAGTGCTAATAGGTTAAGTTTTGGCGAAGCCGTTAATAAGTTTAGTGATGATGAAGGCAGTAAGTTTAGTGGTGGTGCTATCACTAGTCGTGATGGATCTACTTATGTAAACATTGACCAATTAGACAAAGAAATGGTGGTCTTAATGAAAAATATGAAGCCAGGCGAAATTTCTGCACCACAGGTATACTTAGATGACCGTGGCAGAAAAACAGTAAGACTTATTTATTTTAAAGAGCGTACTATACCGCATAGAGAAAATTTAAAAGAAGATTATAATAAAGTTGCACAACGTGCACTAGAAGAAAAAAAGGCAAAGTCAATGGAGACTTGGTTTAAAGAGCATGTTCCTAGTTATTATGTTTTTGTGGATGATTCTTTTCAAGGCTGCGTTGAATTAACGGATTGGACAAAAGTGGCCAATCAGATTGTGAAAGAAAAAACGTTTTAATTTTAGGTATTCATATGTCATCTATTTTTTATCCAGCGAATGAAAGAGGCCATGTTCAATTTGACTGGCTAGATACTTACCATAGTTTTAGTTTTGGACAATATCATGATCCTAGTAAAATTCATTTTGGTGCCCTACGTGTTTTAAATGACGACAAAGTTGATGCAGGCATGGGTTTCGGTACCCATCCGCATGATAACATGGAAATTATTACCATTCCTTTATTCGGAGACTTGCACCATAGAGATAGCACAGGAAGAGATTGTATTATTAAAGAACACGATGTTCAAATAATGAGTGCGGGTTCGGGCATTCAACATAGCGAGGTCAATCCTAATAAAGATAAAAGAGTAGAATTATTCCAAATTTGGATTTTTCCCAAAGAAAGAAATATTACCCCTAGGTATGATCAAAAATCATTTCTTCCTGAAGATAGGGCGGACCAACTGCTCACGGTAGTTTCCCCCAATGAACCAGGTACCTTATTCATTAACCAAGACGCTTGGTTGTCCTTGGGCCATTTTAAAATGCCCTTTACTACTGAATATGCTATGCACCAGGCGGGCCAAGGCCTTTTTGCTATCTGTATTGAAGGAACCTGCACCGTGGGAGGTCAAATCCTAGGACGCAGAGATGCGGTAGGCATTTCAGGGGTAGAAGCGGTCCAAATTGAAGCGACTGCAGGCTCCGACCTGCTACTTATTGAGATTCCTCACTTTACTACGAAAGCTTAGAAATTTTTTTACTTCTTTACTAGTAAACAATAGCTAACTATTGTAAATTTGGGACTCCTTAAACTCCATCATGAGCGACGAAATCAAACACGAATGTGGCCTAGCCTATATTCGACTTAGAAAGCCTCTTTCTTATTATCTTCAAAAAAGAGGGTCGGTTACCTACGGATTAAACAAATTATACTTGTTGATGGAAAAACAGCACAATCGTGGTCAAGATGGTGCGGGTATAGCTACACTTAAATTAAATATTGAACCAGGCAATCCTTTCTTATACCGATTACGCAGTAATGCACAACAACCTATTGCCGATTTATTTTATAAAATAGGTTTAGAAATTCAAGAGCTTGAAAAGTTTCAACCAGATATTGCCAAGCACCCTGGTTTAATGAAAGGGCATCTGCCTTTTATGGGTGAAATTTTATTGGGGCATTTGCGTTACGGCACCCAAGGAAAAAATAACCTTGATTTTTGTCATCCTTTTATCAAGCGCAATTTAATACCAGGTAAAAATTTAGCCTTAGCAGGTAATTTTAATTTAGTCAATACCGATGAATTATTTGAACAAATTAATCTAGACCCAGCTCCTTTTGAAAAACAAAGTGATTTAGCAGCGATGATGGAAGTGATTCATCATTTTTTAAGCAAGGAAGAATCGGTTAATCCTAATAATCCCAATATTGCCAATGCCTTAAAAAAGGCCCTGCCTTTATTTGATGGTGGTTTTACTGTGGGTGGTTTGGTAGGTAATGGACATAGCTTTATTTTAAGAGATGCCAATGGTATCAGACCTGCTTATTATTATATCGATGATGAAGTAATTGTTGCTGCTAGTGAAAGAGCCGCTATTAGAACCACATTCAATGTGGGTGAAAATGAAGTATTAGAACTCATGCCTGGACAAGCCTTGTTAGTAGACGATGAAGGCAATTATAAGATTGAACAAATTATTGAACCTAAAGAAAGACGCGCTTGCTCATTTGAAAGAATTTATTTTTCAAGAGGTAGTGATGAAAAAATTTACAGAGAAAGAATTGCACTAGGTAATCATTTAAGTAAAATAGTTTTAGAGCGCATTGAAAAGGATTTAAAAAATACTATTTTCTCTTATATTCCTAATACGGCTGAAGTAGCTTTTTATGGCTTGGTAAAAGGAATGGAAACATACCTTAATAAAATTAAAGTTGAAAGAATTTTAAGTTGGGGTAATGATGTGACTGAGGAGAAGTTAGAGGCCATGATTAATCGTAAGATTAGACAAGAGAAAATTGCCATTAAAGATGTGAAACTACGCACTTTCATTACCGAGGATACCAATAGAAATGAGATGGTGCAACACGTATACGATATTACCTATGGTACTGTACGCAAGGATGAAGACACTTTGGTGATTATTGATGATAGTATTGTAAGAGGTACTACTTTGAAAGAAAGTATTATAAGAATGTTATCTCGTTTAGGTCCTAAAAAAATTATAGTGGTTTCTTCTGCCCCTCAAATTAGATACCCCGACTGTTATGGAATAGACATGAGTAAGATGAACGATTTCATTGCCTTTAGAGCAGTGATTGCTTTATTGAATGAGAAGGGAATGACGAATGTGATTGACGAGACTTATCAAAAAATTATTGCCTTAGAAGCTTCTAATGAATTACATACTGAAAATGTGGTGCGTCAATTATATAAACCATTTACCCCTGAAGAAATTTCAGATAAAATTGCGCAGTTAATTACCCCTGAAGATATTAAAATACCTGTTGAAGTTATTTATCAAACTATTGAAGCTTTACATGATTGTTGCCCTACCAATACCGGCGACTGGTATTTCACGGGTAACTATCCTACCCCTGGAGGTAATAAGGTTTGCAATAAAGCCTTTAAAAATTATGTAGAAGGAAAAAATGTGAGAGGGTATTAGTTATAGGTAAACTATTTTTAAACTTATACTCTATAACAAATAGCATTAATATTCATACCCGCTCCCACAGAGGCGAATATAACAACGTCCCCTTTATTCAATTGATGTTCCTTGTATTTGCCATGTTTTACCATATCATATAAAGTAGGAATAGTAGCTACTGAGCTATTACCTAATTCATGAATGCTCATAGGCATTACATTTTCAGGAATATCTTTAATACCGTATAATTTAAACAAGGCCTTAATAAAACCTTCATCCATTTTTTCGTTGGCCTGATGTAAAAAGAATTTTTTCACCTCATGAATTTCTACCCCTGCTTTTTCAATACACTCTTTCATGGCAATAGGTACATTCTTAATAGCATACTCATAAACCTTACGGCCCTTCATCTTAATATATCTTGTAGCCTCATCTCCCTCTGGATGGTAAGACTTGCCTAAGTATAAGTAGTAAGCTTCATCCATGCAGTGGCTTTGCACACTACTAGCGAGTATGCCACTGCTAGTATCTGTTGAATTTTCAACAATGCAGGCGCCGGCACCATCACTAAAAATCATGCTATCTCTATCGTGTGGGTCTATTACTCTACTTAAAGTTTCAGCCCCTATGACCAAACATCTTTTGGCTAAACCCGATTTTATAAAAGAGTCGGCATGTATAACGCCTTGTATCCAACCCGGGCAACCAAATAATAAATCATAGGCTACGCAACTAGGATTACGAATACCTAATAAATTTTTTACCCTTGAGGCAATGGAAGGGACGGCATCGGATTGAATCGTACCGGTAATTACATTACCGAAATTATGTGCTACAATAATTTGATCAATGGTTTCAGGGTCAATGCCTGCATCTTCAATGGCTAAGGCAGCTGCCTTGGTAGCCAGGTCCGAGGTATTTACATTTTCTTCAGCATATCTTCTTTCATAGATACCTGTGATATCTTTAAATTTCTCAAAAATTTCAGCATTAGGTGTATTAATTAATACCCCATCTTCTCCATAAAAGCTATGGTCGCTAAAGGAATCATTGGGTATTACAAGACCAGGTATATAGCTGCCCGTTCCAGTGATAATGGTTGCCATTTGGGAAATTTAGGTTTATGAAGCTAATGCGTTCTAAACTAAGATAAGAATTTTTGCCGAATCTAGATGTATTTGTCGCCCTTATGCCTTTTCACTTCAGCTACATATTCTTTAATAGATTGCTCTTTTTCTTTACTGCATATAAGAAGTACATCCTTGGTGTCTACTACAATAAAATCATCTAAGCCCTGCACTACTACTAATTTATCCTTAGGGGCATTAATCATACACTTCGTAGCGTCAATCACAATAACATTATCAGAGGCCACGGCGTTGGCGAAATAATCTTTCTCCATATTCTCATAAGCACTATTCCAAGTACCTAAATCGCTCCATCCAAAGCTTGCAGGTATTACATATACATTATCTGCTTTTTCCATAATGGCAATATCAATAGATATATTCACACACTGCGGATATATTTTTTGAATAGATTTTTTTTCTGCTGCCGTATTAAAATTTGCTTTCTCTCCATCAAATAATTCAAACATTTCTGGTTGGTACTTTTCAAAAGCAGCAATAATGGTGCTTGCTTTCCAAGCAAAAATACCGGCGTTCCATAAAAAATCGCCGCTAGCTAAAAAGGACGCTGCAATTTCCACCGTGGGCTTTTCGGTAAATGTTTTTACTTTATAAACACCCTTGCTCACTTCTAGCCCCTCGTATTGAATATAACCATAACCAGTATTGGGGTTGGTAGGCTTAATACCTAAGGTAGCCAAGGCCTTGATGTTCGAAACAAAATCAAGTGATTGTTCTACAATTTTTTGAAAGTTTTCTTGCTCTAAAATTAAGTGATCACTTGGGGCTACTACAAAAGTAGCTTGAGGATCCTTCTGGGCTAATTTAAAAGAGATATATGCTATGCAAGGCGCTGTATTTTTTTTACTAGGCTCTGCTAAAATATTTTCTTTAGGTAAATTAGGTAGTTGTTTTTCTACAATAGAAACATATTCTTCTGAAGTAACAATGTAAATGTTTTCAGCTGGTATAAACTGCGTATATCTTTCGTAGGTCCACTGAATTAAAGTTTTCCCCGTATTAAGTACATCTAAAAATTGCTTAGGATAAGCTGTTCTACTCATTGGCCAAAATCTGCTTCCTATTCCTCCGGCCATAATGGCTACATAATGATGTTTGTTTTGCATACTTGTCTTTGATTTATAAAATCCCCTCTTTCATTAAGTCGTGTATATGAATCATTCCCACAAAACTATTGTCTTTCGCTACTATTAATTGACTAATATCTTTTTGTTCCATCAAGGCCAGGGCTTCTACTGCTAGTGCATAAGGCGCAATGGTAATAGGGCCTGCGTGAAATATAGTAGCAGCCGTTAAATCTTGAATGGAAGAATGATTTTCTAACATTCTACGAATATCTCCATCGGTGATAATACCCAATACTTTTTCGTTTTCATCTATCACTACTGCGGCGCCTAATCTGTTTTTAGAAATAACAAGTATCACTTCCTTTAAAGTCGTACTTGCTTTTACAGCTGGTTTTGGATTTACCTGCGCCATTTGACCTGCAGTCAATGTTAATCTTTTTCCCAAATTTCCGCCAGGATGAAATTTTGCAAAATCACTTGCCTTTACTTTTTTTAATTCCATTAAACACATTGCGATAGCATCACCCATCGCCATTTGCGCAGTCGTAGAAGAAGTAGGTGCTAAATTATGTGCACAGGCTTCTTTATCTACAGTGGTGTTAATGACCCATTTTGCATGACTCGCTAAATAACTTTCTGTATTACCTACCATGGCAATGATTGAATTTCCAAAGCCAGTTACTAATTGTACTAAATTTTTTATTTCAGGGCTTTCACCACTTTTACTAATAATTAAAACTAAGTCTTGTTTATGAATCATAGCCGAGTCACCATGGATGGCATCGGCAGCATGTAGAAATAAAGCAGGGGTTCCAGTAGAGTTACAAGTGGCTACCATTTTTTGAGCAATGATGGCGCTTTTGCCAATGCCACTTACTACTAATCTTCCTTCAGTAGTATAAATAGCTTTCACCGCTTCTATAAAAGGGGCGTCTATAAATTTTTGTAAGCCAGTAATGGCTGCCGCTTCAATTTCTAGCGTTCTTTGGGCAATAGCGGTTATTTGTTTATCCATATACTGTTTAAGAATCAGCAAAGTTAAGGTTTCATGCATATTCATCCCTATTTTTAAAAAATCCTTAAAAAAAAGTTTTTTAGCAAAAAAATGAAAGGAGTTGAACATTAGTGAATTAAATTCGTTAACTTATATAGCTATTTTATACCGAAATAGTTGATTTTAAGATAATTACAGATGGCGACCACCAAAAAAGCAATAAAGAAAGTTCCTATTACTACGACTAAGAATAATTCAGTTAGCCGTGCCGTATTACTAAAGGCATTAGAGGAACAGTTTGGATTCAAGGAGTTTAAGGGTACCCAAGAGAAGGCCATTGTCTCCTTATTGAGTGGTCGGGATACTTTTGTGATTATGCCAACAGGGGGTGGTAAAAGTTTATGCTATCAATTACCTGCCTTAATGCTACCTGGTTGTGCCATTGTGGTATCGCCTTTGATAGCCTTGATGAAAAACCAAGTAGATCTTGTGCGAGGCTATAGTGAAAAAGATGAAGTGGCCCATTTTCTTAACTCCTCTTTAAATAAAGGACAGATTAAAGTGGTGAAAGACGACTTACTAAGTGGTAAAACCAAATTATTATATGTAGCCCCTGAAACTTTAACGAAGCAAGAAAATTTAGATTTTTTTAGCGACTTAAATGTTTCCTTTTTTGCAGTAGATGAAGCGCATTGTATTTCTGAATGGGGACATGATTTCAGACCAGAGTATAGAAGACTCAAAGAAATGATGGAAGAGATTGATGCCACTGTGCCCATTATTGCTTTAACTGCTACCGCTACACCTAAAGTACAAAGTGATATTGTTAAAAATTTATCGCTGCGAGATCCTGAAGTTTTAATTTCTTCTTTTAATAGAGCCAATCTTTATTATGAAGTGCAGCCTAAATTAAAAAAAGAAGTCACCATAAAAAGTATTGTAAGATATATTTCTGGGCATAAAGGAAAGAGTGGTATTATATATACGCTCAATAGAAAAACCACAGAAGAATTAGCCGAATTATTAATTGCGAATAAAATTAAAGCTGTCGCTTATCATGCAGGCTTGGATCAAAAATTAAGAGCCAACAGGCAAGACCAATTTTTAAACGAAGATGTACAAGTTATTGTGGCTACCATTGCCTTTGGTATGGGTATTGACAAGCCAGATATTCGTTATGTGATTCATTATAATATTCCTAAGTCCATTGAAAACTATTATCAAGAAACGGGCCGTGCAGGCAGAGACGGCTTAGAAGGGAATTGTATTTTATATTATTCTCATAAAGACGTTTCTAAGCTAGAACATTTTTTAAGAGACAAACCTTTGAGTGAAAGAGAAGTGGGTGCGCAGTTAATTGATGAGACAGTGGCCTTCGCAGAAAGCGGTGCTTGTCGTAGAAGAAGTCTACTACATTATTTTGGAGAAAGCTGGGAAGATAAAAATTGTGGTAAATGTGATAATTGTTTACAACCTAAAGAAAGAATTGAAGCAAAAACACAGGTGGTTCAATTATTAAAAACAATTGAAGCATTGAATGAGCGTTTTGTTGCGGATTATGTGATACAAGTAATCATGGGTGATTATACGCCTCAGTTAGGTTTATACAGACATGAAAAATTACCCGAATTTGGAATAGGTAAAGACCATGAACCTTTGTTTTGGAATAGCTTAGTAAGACAGGCCATGCTAGAAACCTTAATTGAAAAAGACATAGAAGAGTATGGCCTACTTAAATTAACCGAGAAGGGTAAGAAGTTTTTAAAAAAACCTACTAGCTTCAAATTTGTTTTAAACAATATATTTGCAGATGAAAACGCCGAAGACGATGACGCAGAAGGTCCGGAATCGGCAGGCGCTACCGATGAAGTTTTGTTTGAAATGCTTAAGGATTTACGTCAAAAAGAAGCAAAAAAAATAAGTCTACCTCCCTTTGTTATTTTCTTAGAGACTTCTTTACAAGATATGGCTACGCTATATCCAACAAGTGTTGAGGAGCTAGACAGATGCCAGGGTGTAAGCAAGGGCAAGGCTATTAAATATGGCAAGCCTTTTGTGACAATGATTGAAAAATATGTGACTGAAAATAATATTGAAAAGCCCGATGATTTTGTAATGAAATCAGTGGCAAATAAATTCAATCATAAAATTTATATTATTCAAAATGTAGATAAAAAAATTCCTTTAGAAACCATTGCTAAAAATAAAGACCTTAAACTAGAAGCTTTATTAGAAGAAATGGAAACCATTGCGGCAAGTGGTACTAAATTAAATTTAGATTATGCCATCGATGAGTGGTTAGATGAATATGATCAGGAAGAAATTTTAGAATATTTCAAAAACTGTGAAACCTCTTCACTTCAAATTGCACAAGAAGAACTAAGTGAAAACAATTATTCTTGGGAGCAATTAAAAATAATGCGCATTAAGTTTTTAAGCGTCGTAGGTAATTAATGCGTGAACTCGTTGCCTGCAGTTAAATAACTATTTACCCTTTCTGCCACATTTTTTCTTACACTCATGTAATAAAAATTGTAATCGGCAATATGATAATCCTCCGTTTTGTATAAAAAGCTACCAAAGAAATGAGGCTTTGCTGTCCATAAAACACCTTTATGATTTATGGCACCTGCTACATAAGGCGTTATTTTATTAAAGTCATAAAGTACAGCCCCTTTGTTTTCAAACCTGTCTACATTCGTAATAGCAGCAGACCAAGAAAGAGGGTTGGTTACAATGGCTGTAAATTTTTCTTTTTTCACGAATTGAGTTTCATAACCTTCGTGAAAAGTTCTCCATGAACAAATACAACCTGTTGCATTGGGTGTTTCGCAGGCTTTCAGTGTTGTATAAATAGCAGGGTTAACTGGTATGCCTACTACATAGGCCACTACTAATTTTTTACTTAATGGTTTGCCATCAAAAAATTCCTTCAATAATCTAATGGTATGTGTAGAACCCTGACTATGAGAAGCAATAATAATGGGTTTACCATTATTATAATGCTCCAAATAATATTCAAAAGATTTTTTTACGTCCTGATAAGCTAATTCAAAAGCAGCCATTGCATAGCCCGTATCTACTTTATTATTAGGTGTGTAAGATTTAATATGCGCTTGACGATACCTTGGTGCAAAAATTCTACCAGCTTCATTGAATACAGAAGCTTGGTTAAGTAGGGTTGGGTAATCTGTTTTTAGATTCGTTTTATAATCATTGAAAGAAGCAGACCATCCAAAAGGTCTAGTGCTATCTAAATAAGTAGTAGGGTGCACAAAAAATACATCTGCAGTAGCACTAGGCGTATAACTAGCCTTTAAAGGAGCAGGTACACTATCGGAGGGGTCATTTTTTTCAGGATGGGCAGCCCAGTATTGCAAATTGCTATAATCGGGTACCTCTTGGTATTTTTGCTGAGCGTAAACAAGTTCCAATTTTGTATAATTGCTATTCGAACAACTACTCAAAATAAATAAGACAATAAGGGGTAAAAAGGCTTTCATAATAAAATGTATTTCTGTACTTTTTCTGTACTTTTTCAATAGTAGCTGCAAAGGTATAAAAATGTCATTAACTTGAATCAAGTATACTTGACTTCACTATATGATAATGGTTAGCTCTTTTCTAAGACAATCGTTTTAGCATTTTGTTTAAGGATAATTGGGTTAAATGCCCTAAAATTTAATTATTTTTAGGGCATAGCACTCAATATTTGAAATCACTTATTTGAAATTATTACGCCATATCCCCTTTCTGATAGCTGTTTTAAAGCACAGTATTACCGCTTTTGGTGGTCCACAAGTACATTTAGGCCTAATGCAGCATCGTTTTGTAGAAAAGCGAAAAGATATCACCAGCGAAGAGCTTATGGAATACAATGCTTTTTGCCAGCTCTTACCCGGGGCTTCCTCCACGCAAACTATTATTTTAGTGGCTTTTAAAAGAGGGGGAACGCCACTTGCTTTTTTAACCTTATTAGTTTGGATTTTACCTGCTACTTTTTTAATGAGCTTGGTGGCCATTGCTTATAACTATTTTGATTTAAGAACAGGTCTTCAAAGTTTTATATTAATACAACCCATGGCTATTGGATTTATTGTGAGTGCCACTATTATATTATATCAAAAAGCAATTAATAGTCTTATCACTAAAATTATTTTTATACTCACTGCTGTTTTTGTTTTTCTAGCATTCAAGTCACCTTGGGCTATTCCTGTTGTTATTATTGTGGCAGGCATTGTAACTAATTTTAGTCAAAAAAGAATTCCCAATGATGGCGCTGCGCCAAAAACACTTAAATGGGGTGCCCTATTTATTTTTATATTTTTATTTTTAGCAGCAGGTATTGTATCTGAAGAAGCCACTAGAAAAAATTGGGAGCAACATAAAGTCATTAATTTATTTGAAAATAATTATCGTTTTGGAAGCTTTGTTTTTGGAGGTGGAGATGTATTAATTCCTATGATGTATGAACAATATGTGGCAAGGCCCAATTCGGATCGGGTGAAGAAAAATAAAAGAGATGTATTAAAAATTTCCAAAGACGCATTTTTAATGGGTGCTGGAATGGTAAGAGCCATGCCTGGTCCTGTGTTTTCGGTAGCCAGTTATACCAGTGTGATGGCCTTAAAAGAAAAATCAATACCCATTCAAATAATGGGAGCCGTCATGGGAAGCTTTGCCATTTTTTTACCTAGTTTTTTGATTGTTTTATTCTTTTTCCCTATCTGGCAAAATTTAAAAAAGTATGCTATTTTTTATAGGTCACTAGAGGGTATATATGCAGCAGTAGTAGGCGTTATGCTAGGCGCTACGCTTCATTTAATAGGTGGCATTTCCATTAAAATGGAGTACAATTCATCCCTTACTTTGTTTGCTTATATTTTTGTATTTGTGGCCAGTACGTATTTAATTTATAAACAAAAAATTGCAGCTCAATGGGTTGTTTTGTCTACCATTGCGCTTGGCTTTTTACTTACCTTTCTAAATACTTATTGGCCTTCCTAAATAAAAGGTAAAAGCCTGTTAATTATATTGCAAAACGCAGTTAATTAAAGATGGCTTTAGTAATATTGCAGACTGAATGAATTACCGAATTAGTTATATTATTATTTTCTTGCTTTTTTTGTCTTTCAAAATGAATGCGCAAACTATACCGGTCAGCGGTGTGGTCTATGATATTTCAGGAAGAAGGCCTATTGAAGCTGTGATGGTCTATAGTAATTCTAATATTGCATTCACCGATTCATTAGGACGCTATTTAATTAATGTAAAAGCGAAAGATTCTCTTTGGTTTTCCTTATTTGGAAAAGCAACACATAAATATCCTATTGACACCATTGAAGACTTACGCAATTTCAATGTTATGATTCATGTCACAGGATTTGATTTACCAGAAGTGCGTGTTAGAAATAGTTATTATAAATTGGACTCTATTCAAAACAGAATCGATTATGCTAAATATTTCAACTATCAAGCGCCAGGTATTAGATTAAGTGGGGGGCAACAATTATTTGGTTCCAATGGTTTAACGGTTGGGTTTGATTTGGATGAAATTATTAATATGTTTCGTGTAAAAAGAAATCGAAACTTGCTTTTTTTACAAAAGAGATTAATCTCTCAAGAACAGGAGAAATATGTGGGGTACCGTTTTACCAAAAGATTTGTGATAAAACTGACCCGTTTAGAGGGGGAAGAGTTAGACCGTTTTATGATCTTTTGCCGACCTTCCTATGAGGTCCTAGGTTTATTAAACGATCTAGAATTGGGCTATTATATACAAAAGAAATTCGAGGAATTTAAAAAGACCCCATAAGTCCTCCATATTAACGCTGTGTTATGGGATGCCACTCATCTATTTTCTTTTTTAAAAATGCAATTTTTGGCTATCTTGAGTAGCTAAAAATGAATGTTTTGAGAAATATATTTATTCTTTCTTTTGTCTGCATGATTGCAGGGGTTGGCTGTAAGGAAAAATCAAAGAGTTTTGACAAGTTCAACGCGAATGCACCCGTTTTTGTTGACGTAGCCTTAGCGGCTACTCAAATCGTAGATAAGTCGGTAGAAGTAACTGGCTCTGTACTCGCATCCGAGTCCATTGAACTACGTCCTGAAACCAATGGCAGAATTACCTATTTGCAAATTCCAGAGGGCAGATTGGTTCAAGCGGGAACGGTCTTGGCTAAATTAAATGATGCCGACTTGCAAGCGCAGTTGGAAAAAATTAAAGTACAATTAGAATTAGCCACCATTAATGAGCAAAGAAATTTACAACTCTTAAAGGCGAAAGGAATTAACCAAAGTGATTATGATATTTCTTTACAACAAGTAAAAAGTTCAAAAGCCGATTTAGCCTATACTCAATCTTTAATTGACAAAACAATAGTGAAGGCTCCTTTTACAGGACAAATTGGTTTAAGACAAGTGAGTTTGGGTGCTTTTATCAGTAGCACGACTACCATTGCCAGTTTACAAAAAACAGATAAACTTAACATTGATTTTACCGTTCCAGAAATGTATGAGGCCTATCTTAAAATAGGAAAGTCAATTCAGGTGGAAGGCATTGATGAGTCAGCAAAAAAAATGAATGCAAGTATTTTTGCCATCGAGCCTCAAATTATCGCCACTACTAGAAATATTAAAGTGCGTGCACAATTGCAAGGCAAAATGTTACCTGGAGCTTATGTAAAAGTGTATTTAAGTGAATCGAATAAAAAGCCCACTATCATGGTGCCTACCAATGTTATTATTCCTGAATCAAAGAGCAAACAAATTGCTATCGTAAAAAATGGTATGGCCCAATTTGTAGATGTAGAAACTGGGTATAGAACTGTGGGTGCCGTTGAAATTACAAAAGGGCTCAATGTTGGAGATACTGTTATTGTGGCAGGAATGCTTTTTGTTAGACAGGGTAGTAAAATAAAAGTGGGCAAAACATTGCCTATCATAGATATTACTAAATAGTACTCTTAAAGCCCCCTTAAATAAAATAATCTTATTAGATGAATATATCTGAACTTTCATTAAAACGTCCTGTACTAGCCATTGTAATGAACCTAGCCATTATTATTTTTGGCTTAGTAGGCTTTTCATTTTTGGCTTTGCGTGAGTATCCTGCCATTGATCCTCCCATTATCAATGTGCAAACTTCTTATTCTGGAGCGAATTCTCAAGTCATCCAAAATCAAATTACCGAACCCCTAGAAAAATCAATCAATGGTATTCCCGGCATTAAAACTATTAACTCTTCTAGTTCTGTAGGTTCTTCCAATATTACTGTTGAATTTAATTTAGGCATCGATTTAGAAACAGCGGCGAATGATGTGCGTGATAAAGTAAGTCAGGCAGCTAGAAGTTTACCAGAGGATATTAATAATCCTCCCATTGTTTCAAAGGCCGATGCCAATACCGATTTTATATTGTTAATGACCATAAAAAGTAAAACAAAAAGTGCTTTTGAATTAACGGAATATGCTGAAAACGTATTACAACAACGCTTTCAAACCATCGATGAAGTAAGTAGTGTAGGCGTGAGAGGAAAAAGATTCTCCATGCGTATTTTCCCTGATCCCGATTTATTGAATGCTTACGGCATTGCCTTTAATGATATTCAAACTTCATTGAACAAAGAGAATGTAGAATTACCTTCTGGTAAAATTTATGGTAAAAAGACCGAGTTTATTATTAGAACTTTAGGAAGACTTACCACCGAATCTGATTTTAGAAATATTATTTTAAAACAAGATGCAACAGGTATTGTTAAATTAGGAGATGTTGCTAAGGTTGAATTAGGTCCAGATCAGGAAGATCAAGGCGCCTTTTTTAATGGCTTACAAACAGTGAATATTACTTTGTCACCACAACCTGGTGCGAATTATATAAAAATTGCAGATGAATTTTACAAAAGATTAGAGGAAGTAAAAAAATCAAATAAATCGGATATTGAATTTGCTGTTCCTATTGACAATACCAAAACCATTCGTCGCGCCTTGCTAGAAGTAAGAGAGACTATTTTTATTTCATTCGCATTAGTGGTACTAGTTATTTTCTTCTTTTTTAGAAACTGGTTAATTGCTATAAGGCCTTTAATTGACATTCCTATTTCACTTATTGCTACTTTCTTTATTATGTACATGGCAGGTTTTTCTATCAATGTATTAACCTTATTAGCTATTGTACTGGCCACGGGTTTAGTGGTGGATGATGGAATTGTGGTCACGGAAAATATTTTTAGAAAATTAGAAGAGGGGCTTCCACTTAAACAAGCCGCGAGAGAAGGAAGTAGAGAAATTTTCTTTGCAGTTATATCCACCTCTATTACACTAGCCGTGGTATTTATGCCTGTTATTTTCTTGCAAGGTTTTATTGGCTCTTTGTTTAAAGAATTTGGAGTGGTCATTGCAGGTGCAGTATTGGTATCGGCATTTGTTTCTTTAACTATTACACCCGTATTAAACGTATACTTAAGTAGAAAAGATGGCAGGCAAGGAAGTTTTTATGAAAAAACAGAACCCTTCTTTAAAGGCATGGAGCTAGGGTATAAGAATTTATTAGTAAAATTTTTGAAAATACGTTGGGTGGCTTGGGCAATTTTGCTTGTCTGTGTAGTTATAATTGTGGCTATTGGATCAAATATACAAAGTGAACTTGCCCCCATTGAAGATAAAGGGGCCATAAGGGTAAACTTATCAGGACAAGAAGGAATTAGTTATGAAGAAACAAAAGGTAATTTCTTTAAAGTGGTTAGTCTTATTCAAGACTCTGTTCCTGAACATGCTTTCACCTTTGGTAGTGTTCCTGGATGGGGCGGAGGGGGAAGTTCAGTAAGTAGTAGAGTAGGTTTTGTGCCTATTGCTAATAGAAATAGAACACAGTCTGAGATAGTGATTGATTTAAATAAGAAGTTTAAAAAATTCAAAGATGTAAGGGTATTCTCTATTGAAGAGCAAACTATTTCTGTGGGTTTGATGTCTAGAGGTTCCTTGCCTGTTCAATTTATTATTCAAAATTTAGACTTTGATAAACTGCATGCAGCCATTCCTAAATTTTTAGAAGCTGCAAGAAAAGATAAAACTTTTCAAAACGTAGATGTGAACTTGAAATTTACTAAACCAGAATTTGATTTAACTATTGATAGAATGCGCGCCCGTGATTTAGGGTTAAACACTGCCGATATCTCTCAAGCTTTACAATCTGCTTTTAGTGGTGCTCGTTCTGCCTATTTTGTCATGAACGATCGTCAATACGAAGTTATTACACAAGTCAAAAGATCAGACAGGTCGAAGCCTACCGATATTAATAAATTATACATAAGAAATAGTAGAGGAGAAAGTATTCCTATTTCAAGTGTACTTAAATTAGAGGAAAATAGTAATCCACCTACTTTATATCACTATAACCGATTTAACTCTGCTACTATTTCAGCTTCTTTAGCAGAGGGTAAAACCATTGGAGATGGTGTCAATACCATGAATAAAATTTCTAAAGAAGTATTAGACGAATCTTTCCAAACTTCATTAAGCGGACCTTCAAGAGATTTTCAAGAAAGTTCTTCTAATATTTCTTATGCATTATTTTTAGCCTTGATTTTAATTTATTTAGTACTTGGCTGCTCAGTTTGAAAGCTTCACAGGATCCATTTCATTATCATGATTACGGTTCCTTTAGCCATTGCAGGTGCATTAATATGCTTGTGGTTATGTTGGATCAAACCTTAAATATATTCTCTGCAAATTGGCATTATCATGTTGATAGGTTTAGTAACCAAGAACGGTATCTTAATTGTGGAATTTGCGAATAAGAAAAGAGAAAAAGGTTTAGCCATTACGTGATGCAGTATTAGAAGCAGCCGCGCAGAGGTTCAGACCTATCTTAATGACCAGCTTAGCCACTGCCTTAGGGGCATTGCCTATTGCTATTAGCCTAGGTGCAGCTGCTACCAGTCGTAAACCATTGGGAACTGTTGTAGTGGGTGGCTTGCTATTTTCATTAGTACTTACTTTGTTTGTTATTCCTGCAGTATATACTTATGTTTCTTCGAAGCATAAAAGAGTAATTGACTAGAAAAGTTTGACTAAGCAAGTATGAATATATAAATATGAAACTAAATACCTTATTGTGTTTTTTAATTTTATTAGCTGCTTGCACAAGTAGTACAAATGAAAATAAGAATGAAAATAATAATATAACCAATTGGGCACCTAGTTTTCATAAGGTAGATATAGTCAATCCCATTTTAGTACCCGACACTAGCAGTCGTTTTTTCTGTCCCTTGCAAAATGATAGCGTTGCCTGGGAGGCAAAAAATGTTTTAAACCCTACAGCACTTGTTAAAGACGGCAAAGTATATTTATTGTACCGTGCACAAGACAGTGCCATGACTTCCCGCATAGGACTTGCCATTAGTGAGGACGGCATTCATTTTAAAAGACAAGCCCAACCTATATTTTTTCCCGCTAAAGATAGCTTTGCTATTTATGAAGGGAAGGGGGGCATTGAAGATCCAAGAATTGTAGAAATGCCAGGCGGAGGTTATATATTAACCTATACAGCCTATGATGGAAAAACAGCTCGATTATGTTTTGCCACAACAAAGGATCTAATTCATTTTCAAAAACAAGGTCCTGTATTAGCCAATCCTAAATACGTTAATACTTGGTCAAAGTCGGGGGCGATTGTTGCAGAAAGAGTGGGTGAAAAAATGATTGCTAAAAAAATCAATAATAAATACTGGATGTATTTTGGAGACACCGATTTATTCATGGCATATTCCAGTGATTTATTGCATTGGGAAGTTTTGGAAAACGAAGAGAGTAAAAAAATAGTATCGGTACTTACACCAAGGCCTGGTTATTTTGATAGTCGTTTGGTAGAGCCGGGTCCATTTGCTTTATATACTGAAAAAGGAATTGTGCTAATTTATAATAGCAGTAATGCTGCTAATAATAACGATCCTTCTAGTCCAAAATTTACTTATGCTGCAGCGCAGGCTTTATTTGATACCGCTGCACCCTATAAGCTTATAGATAGAGCAGCTAAACCTTTCATTCAACCTGACAAGCCTTATGAATTAAAAGGGGAAGTGAATAATGTTTGTTTTGTAGAGGGGTTAGTGTACTATAAAACGCAGTGGTATTTGTACTATGGCACAGCCGATTCTAAAATTGCAGTAGCACTTGCTTCAGATCATTAATTGGCTATAGTAAAACCTTAAATAATTTTACGTACCTTAATTGTCCAATACCTTGCTATGTCAAACAATCGCTTTTTATCACTAGATGTTTTCAGGGGAATGACCATTTGTTTAATGATCATTGTGAATACACCGGGTGATGGTGCAAATACCTTTGCGCCCTTTATGCATGCAAGCTGGCATGGTTTTACACCCACCGATTTAGTATTTCCTTCTTTCTTATTTGCAGTAGGTAATGCAATGAGTTTTGTTTTACCTAAATGGGATAAATTAAGTACGCCTGCCTTTTTATTTAAAATAACAAAGCGTACAGCGCTCATTTTTTTACTTGGTTTTTTAATGTATTGGTTTCCTTTTACGGGTCCTTTAAGTGATACAAGAATATTAGGTGTCTTGCAAAGAATTGCTTTATGTTATGGCATCGCTGCTATCATTGCACATTATATGCATGAAAGAGTGATGATGATTTTAGCGGGCGTTTTATTATTAGCCTATTGGTATATATCTATTCACTTTGGTGATGCTGCCGATCCATTAAGTATTACAGGCAATGCGGGTATCAAGTTTGATACTTGGTTAATGGGAGAAAGACATATGTATCATGGAGAAGGGTTTGCTTTTGATCCTGAAGGATGGTTGAGTACTCTGCCTTCTATCGTGAATGTATTAATTGGCTATAGAGTGGGATCGCTAGTACAAGAAAAAGGAAAAACTTATGATGGTCTTACCCATTTATTAATGTGGGGTGCTGGCTTTATGTTTTTGGCCTATATGTGGAATTATCAATTCCCTATTAATAAAAAATTATGGACTAGTTCTTTTGTGCTATTAACGGTGGGATTGGATATGATTATTCTAGCCACCATTATTTATAGAATTGAACTACATCATCAACATCAGTTTGCCAGCTTTTTTGAGGTTTTTGGCAAGAATCCACTGGTCATCTACCTATTTTCTGAGATCCTTTTTGTTTGCCTTAGCTTAATACAGATTGGCAATCAGTCCTCTTTACAGTGGATTTACACCAATGGCTTCGCTCATTTTGCGCCTTACTGGTCCTCCCTAGCCTTTGCCTTTTCCTATATGCTCGTTTGCTGGCTACTAGGTTATATATTAAATAAATATAAGATATATATAAGGGTGTAAATCTTATTAGTCCATTTTTCTCCATTTGTTTTTTTAGCAGCCTTAAACCTTGTACCTTTGCAGCCTCAAAACAGTACATGGAAATAAGAAACATCGCTATTATCGCCCACGTTGACCACGGTAAAACTACCCTGGTAGACAAAATCTTACACGCTACAAAAGTATTCAGAGATAACCAGGAGACTGGGGACTTGATCATGGATAGCAATGAGCTTGAACGTGAGAGGGGAATTACCATTTTAAGTAAGAACGCTTCAGTAACTTATAAGGACGTTAAAATTAACGTTATTGACACACCAGGTCACTCTGACTTTGGAGGTGAAGTAGAGCGTGTATTAAAAATGGCAGATGGTGTTTGCTTATTAGTAGATGCTTTTGAAGGGCCCATGCCTCAAACTCGTTTCGTTTTACAAAAAGCTTTACAATTAAATTTAAAGCCCATTGTCATTATCAATAAAGTAGATAAAGAAAACTGTCGTCCGGATGAAGTGCATGATGCAGTATTCGAATTGTTTTTCAATTTAGATGCGACAGAAGATCAATTAAACTTCCCTACTTTTTATGGTAGTGGTAAAAATGGTTGGTTTAACGATAGCCTTACTCAATGTGAAGATATTTTTCCTTTAATGGATGGTATCTTAAAATATGTTCCAGGACCAGATGTAAAAGAAGGACATACTCAAATGCAAATTACTTCATTAGACTATTCTTCTTTCTTAGGTCGTATTGCCATTGGTAAAGTAGAAAGAGGTACTATTAAAGAAGGACAAAACATTGTACTAGTTAAAGCAGACGGAAGCTTAAAGAAAAATAAAGTAAAAGAATTATACGTATTTGAAGGAATGGGTAAGCGTAAAGTAACAGAAGTAATTTCTGGTGACTTATGTGCTGTGGTGGGATTAGATGATTTCAGTATTGGTGATACCATTGCTGATCCAGAAAATCCGGAAGCATTACCTGTTATTAGTGTAGATGAACCAACGATGAGTATGACTTTTAGTATTAATAACTCTCCTTTCTTTGGTAAGGAAGGTAAGTTTGTAACTTCTCGACATATTCGTGATCGTTTAATGAAAGAGACGGAAAAGAATTTAGCATTGCGTGTAGAAGAAACAGATAGTGCGGATAGCTTCTTGGTATTTGGTCGCGGTATCTTACACTTAGGTGTACTCGTAGAGACCATGCGTCGTGAAGGATATGAGTTGACTGTAGGAAATCCTCAAGTATTAGTAAAAGAAATAGATGGTCGTAAGCATGAGCCGTTTGAGATATTAGTAGTAGATGTACCCGCTGATTACAGTGGTAAAGTTATTGACTTAGTCACTCAAAAGAAAGGAGAGATGTTAATCATGGAATCGAAGGGTACCATGCAACATTTAGAGTTTGATATTCCTTCTAGAGGATTAATTGGTCTACGTTCTCAAATGTTAACACAAACTGCAGGTGAAGCTGTTATGGCACACCGTTTCAATGAATACAAGCCTTGGAAAGGGCCTATTCCTGGAAGAAGTAATGGTGTACTCGTAGCAAAAACTGCTGGTTTAACCACTGCTTACTCTATTGATAAATTACAAGACAGAGGTCGTTTCTTTATTGAACCAGGTGAGGAAATTTATGCAGGTCAAGTATTGGCCGAGCATATTAAGCCAGGTGATTTAAATATTAACGCCGTGGAGATGAAAAAATTAACTAACCACCGTGCGAGTGGTAGTGATGATAGCGTTCGTATTACCCCTAAGGTATTGTATACTTTAGAAGAGTGTATGGAGTACATTCAGTTTGATGAGTGTATTGAAGTCACTCCAAAATCGGTGAGAATGCGTAAATCTATTTTAGACGAAAATAATAGAAGCAAGGCCACAAAGGCCGGCCAGAATTAATTTTTATAAAGTATATTCAAGACCTCATAAAAAAAGTCCCTTCGAATTTCGGAGGGACTTTTTTTGCTTAGAATAAAACGCTTTGAAATATTTCAGCGTATTTTATTCTTTAAATAGTTATCAAAAAATTATAATTTCTAAATAGGTTTGTTCAAAGCCTTCCACAAAACATCTTTTAACTCCACTAAGTTCTTTTGCGTAGCAGAGGAAATAAATATATGAGGAATTTTTTTAGGAAGTTCCTTAACAATGGCATCGGTTAATTCTTGATCGAGTAAATCCGATTTTGAAATAGCAATGATAAATTCTTTTTGTAATAATTCAGGGTTGAACTTTTCTAATTCATGTTTCAGAATTTCAAATTCTTTTTTATGATCATCTGAGTCGGCAGGAATTAAAAATAATAAAACCGCATTACGCTCAATATGTCTTAAGAATCGGTGTCCTAGTCCCTTTCCTTCTGCAGCTCCTTCAATAATACCTGGTAAATCGGCAATACAAAATGATAAATTATTGCGGTATTCTACCATACCTAGTTGAGGCGTTAAAGTAGTAAATGCATAGTTGGCAATTTTTGGTTTAGCCGCCGTAATCACAGATAGCAATGTGGATTTACCTGCATTCGGAAAACCTACTAAACCCACATCGGCCAAAACTTTTAATTCAATATTCTTCCAACCCTCAAAACCATCTTCTCCAGGTTGTGCATATTCAGGAACTTGTTGCGTGGGTGTCGCGAAATTTGAATTACCTAAACCACCACGACCACCTTTCATTAATATAATCTCTTGACCATCTTTTAAAATTTCTCCTTCTACCTTACCTGTTAATTCATCTCTAGCAATAGTCCCTAGCGGCACTTCAATAATAATATCCTTGCCATCCTTACCCGTGCATTTATTCTTCGATCCATTTTCTCCATCTTCTGCAATCACATTCTTATAATAGCGTAAGTGTAATAAGGTCCATAACTGCGCATTTCCTCTTAAGATAATATGACCACCACGGCCACCATCGCCTCCATCAGGCCCACCTTTAGCAGTTAATTTATTGCGTAAAAAATGCTTACAACCAGCCCCTCCATGTCCACTATGGGCAAATATGCGGATGTAATCAATAAAATTGTTTCTTTCTGACACTGTGTAATTATGAATGGCAAAGTTAACTAAATCTTGCGTCTATAGCTAGATTATTATAGTCGCCCATTCATGCAGTTTACTTGTTGGCTTTTAAGCCATCAATTAAAATGGCTACCATGTTTTGTTCTAATTCGGCAGCATTTATTTTTTTAGTAGATCTATGCCAGCTTTCAATACCACTTACGGCATGTAAGAATATTAAAACCACAGTAGGCGCATCAATGGCTTTAATTTCTTTATTGCGAATGCCTTCCTCAATAATGGCTGCAATCCTTTTGCGGTATACTCTTCGTTGATTTTGATAATTGGATAAATAAGGATCTGATAAATGTTTCCACTCTCTATCACTTACATATACTTCTTCATAGTGGTGTATCATTTCACTAATATGAAAACGCAGTAACTTCTCCATTTTTTGTAAAGAAGAAATAGGCTCAGATTCTATCTCATCCATTTTTAAAACAAATCTGTTTGCTACATTAAATACTAGTTCATGCAATAATTCACTTTTTGATTTAATATGATTGTATAAGCTTGCGGCTTCTACACCCACGGCTTCAGCTAGGTCACGCATGCTGGCTGCCTTGTATCCTTTCTCTCTAAACAGAGTGGCTGCTTTACTTACAATGACGTCTTTTCTAGACCCGTTTTTCTCTGTTTTTATTCTAGCCATGGTAAAAATTGAATGTTAGTTAGTGTGAAATTATAGATTTAATTCTTTAAAATGCTTTATATTTTTAAATAAAATGGCATTTTTGTTAGTTTTCTGATTATCAGGTACTTAGTGCCTACTTAGGTATAATTTGACTTACACAGAAAGATTTCACCTTATTAATCGTAGTTTCGCAGCTGAAAATTAAAAACAAAAACATGTCATTAGTAGTAGTAGGATCGATGGCTTTTGATGCCATAGAAACCCCTTTCGGGAAAAGCGATAAAATTATTGGAGGTGCAGCTACCTATATAGCTTGGTGTGCATCCAATTTTACCACCGTTAAACAAATTTCAGTAGTAGGTGGAGACTTTCCGCAATCTGAATTAGATGCACTTAGTGCAAGAGGTGTGATTTTAGAAGGTGTTCAAATTAAAAAAGACGAAAAGACATTTTTCTGGAGCGGTAAATATCATTTAGATATGAATACCCGCGATACATTAGAAACTCAATTAAATGTATTGGAAAATTTTGAACCAGTGGTGCCTGATAGTTACCAAGACTGTGAAATTTTAATGTTGGGTAATTTAGTACCAGGTGTACAAAGTAGTGTCATTAAGCAAATGAAAAAGCGTCCAAAGTTAATTGTAATGGACACTATGAATTTTTGGATGGAAATAATGATGGACGATTTATTACATACAATTAGTTTAGTAGATGTATTAATGGTGAACGATAGTGAAGCGCGTCAATTAAGTGGTGAGTATAGCTTGGTAAAAGCTGCGAAAAAAATTATGGCCATGGGTCCTAAATACTTAATCATTAAGAAGGGAGAACATGGAGCCTTATTGTTTCATGGCAATGAAGTGTTCTTTGCACCTGCCTTACCATTAGAGGAAGTGTTTGATCCAACTGGGGCTGGAGATACTTTTGCAGGAGGCTTTGTAGCACATCTTGCTAAAACAAAAGACTATTCATTCAATAATATGAAGTCGGCGATTATTGTGGGTAGTGCTTTAGCAAGTTTCTGTGTAGAGAAATTTGGAACACAGCGTTTAACTGAAATTAGTCATGCGGATATTAAAGAACGCATACAATCTTTTGTTCAGTTAGTGAATTTTGAAATTGAATTAGTATAAAATATGAAAGTTGCAGTAGTAGGGGCCACCGGTTTAGTGGGTACCAAAATGTTAGAAGTATTAGCAGAAAGAAATTTTCCGATTACCGAATTAATTCCAGTAGCATCGGCCCGCTCAAAGGGTAAGGAAGTAATGTATAAAGGCAAGGCTTATAAAGTAGTGACCATGGAAGAAGGTATTGCGGCGAAACCAGCAGTGGCTTTGTTTTCTGCAGGTGGTAGCACTTCACTTGAGTGGGCACCCAAATTTGCAGCTGCAGGAATTCGTGTTATTGATAACTCTTCTGCATGGAGAATGGACCCCACTAAAAAATTAGTGGTACCAGAAGTGAACGCTTCTGTATTAACCAGCGAGGATTTAATTATTGCTAACCCTAATTGTTCTACTATTCAAATGGTGGTGGCTTTACAACCCCTTCATGCAAAATATAAAATTAAAAGAGTAGTGGTAAGTACTTACCAAAGTGTAACGGGTACGGGTAAAAAAGCAGTAGACCAATTAATGGAAGAAAGAAAAGGCGTTAAAGTAGGTGCCGATGACATGGCCTATAAATATACCATTGACTTAAACGCCATTCCTCAAATTGATGTTTTCTTAGAGAATGGTTATACTAAAGAAGAAATGAAAATGGTGAAAGAAACTTGCAAAA
This sequence comes from Chitinophagales bacterium, assembly GCA_964203405.1. Classification (GTDB taxonomy): domain Bacteria; phylum Bacteroidota; class Bacteroidia; order Chitinophagales; family Chitinophagaceae; genus Sediminibacterium. The sequence goes on along the minus strand of CAXNLL010000001.1, from coordinate 996,393 downwards.
TTATGCAAGACGATTCTATTAAAGTAACTGCTACGACCGTGCGTATTCCAGTCATGGGTGGCCATAGTGAAAGCGTGAATGTAGAATTTGAAAATGAATTTGATTTAAAAGAACTAATAAATATTCTTGCTGCAGCACCTGGTGTAATTGTACAACAAAGTGATGCAGATCAATTTTATCCAATGCCTTTATGGGCACATGAAAAAGACGATGTATTTGTAGGTCGTTTAAGAAGAGATGAAACGCAGCCAAAAACTTTGAATATGTGGATTGTTAGTGATAACCTTCGTAAGGGTGCTGCTACCAATGCCATTCAAATTGCTGAATATTTAGCTTCTAAAGGAATTATTTAGGATTTCGAATTGCTATTTATTAGCTCCACAAAATCGGCTTCGGATATAATTTTAATAGAAGCTATTTTTTTAGCTTTTTCTAATTTACTACCAGCATCTTCGCCCACGACTAAGTAATTTAATTTACTACTCACGCCACCTAGTATATGGCCACCTCTTGACTCTACCATGGCTTCGGCCTCGGAGCGTTTTAATTGTGTAAGCGTACCTGTAAATAAAAAGTTAAGTCCTGCTAAATTGCCATCTACGGCAGTGTCATTGGTTTGAATCATGTTCAATCCCAATTTTTCTAAACTTTCAATGAGTTCAATATTTTTAGGCTCATGGAAGAATTGATAAATGCTGGTGGCTACTTTAATACCTACATCATCAAAGCTTTGTAGTTGTTCTTCTGTAAAATCTTTTAAATCTAAAATATGCTGAATATGACTAGCAATGGTTTTGGCGGTGGTTTCTCCTACAAAGCGAATACCCAAAGCATATATTAAGCGGTATAAAGGCTGGGTTTTTGAAACCTCAATAGCTGCATTTAAATTATCAATACTTTTTTTACCAAAACCTTCTAAGCCCGTTATTTTACTAAAGTCCAATTGGTAGAGGGAAGGGATATTTGTAAGTAGGCCTAGTTCATAAAACTTTCTAATATTGGCTTCACCAAAACTTTTAATATCCATTGCATCTTTACTTACAAAATGTATAATGCGTTCAATTATTTGTGCAGTACACAAAGGACTATTGCATCTCCAAACTGCTTCGGCCTCTTCTTTTTCAAGTAATGCGTTACATACAGGACAGTTGGTGGGGAATTGAATAATTTTTTCTTTACCCGTTCTTAATTTTACAATGGATTGTACAATTTGTGGAATCACATCGCCCGCTCTTTCTATAATAACGGTATCGCCTAATCGTAAATCTTTTTCTTTAATGTATTCTTCATTGTGCATGGAAATACTAGATACGGTTACGCCTCCTAATGCCACTGCTTTTAATTTAGCCACTGGAGTCACGGCACCGGTTCTACCCACTTGAAATTCTACCGACTCTAAAATGGTAGTGGCTTGCCTTGCTTTAAATTTATAAGCAATGGCCCATCTTGGATGATGAGAAGTCATACCTAGTTTTTCTTGTAAAGCAAAATCGTTTACTTTAATAACCAGCCCATCAATTTCATAAGGAAGTGAATCGCGCTGCATTTCAAACTCACTACAAAATGAAATTACCTTCTCCACACCTTTAATAATTTTTCTTTCTTTTTGCGGCGATCTAAAACCCATATTCCAAAGTAATTCTAAAGAGCCGCTATGGCTACTTAATAAGGGGCTCAGTTTTGTTTTAGGGGCTGGTAAAAAATAACTGATATGATAAATGAAGGCGTCTAAGTTTCTTGAAGCTACTTCCTTTGGGTCCTTCATTCTTAAACTACCTGCCGCAGCATTGCGCGGATTAGCAAGCGTAGCAATTTGTTTTTCTTTTAATTTTTCATTAAAATCGGCGAATGATTTTTTACTCATAATCACTTCACCTCTAATTTCCATTTGTTGAATTCCATTTTCAAGTAAAGGAATACTTAAAGGAATGGATCTGATTTGTTTTATATTATTAGTAATGTCTTCTCCTGCTACACCATCACCTCTTGTGCAAGCGCGCACTAATAAATCATTTTCATACAGTAGTGAAATACTAGCTCCATCAAATTTAGGTTCCACACAATAAGTAATCTCCTCTAGGCTGGCGCCTTCTTTTGCTTTGCGATCAAAGTCAATTAAGTCTTCTGCATTATAACTATTCTCCAAACTTAACATAGGCACTAAATGCGCTACTGTCTCAAAAGAATTATTTAAACTATTACCTACTCTTTGACTTGGAGAGTCTTTAGAAATTAATGACGAATTTGCCGATTCAATGGTAATTAATTGCTGATATAATTGGTCATATTCAAAATCGCTAATGAAGGGCTCGCTAGCAACATAATATTGGTACTCATGAAATTTAAGTAAATTTCTTAAGGGGGTTAATTCGATGGTATGGGGCTGCGCTAGGTAGGTCGCGGTAAGGGACTGAAAACTTTGTATTTGGGAGGTATTGTACATGTTGTAAAATGTCTGCTAAAATACAAATTGTTTTATTCTTTTATTTCGTATTTTGAGGATAAGAAATTTTTATTTCTTCTTTTGCTTATGCTTGAACACTCTACATCTGTCTCTATAGCCACTGCTGCCCATACCCATGAGGCGGTAACCTTGGTGGAATCTTATCCTGCAGTGCCTCTAACGGTTGATTGTGTGATATTTGGTTTTGACAAACATGTACTCAAGGTTTTACTTATAAAGAGCGATTTAGCTCAGTTTGCAGAGAAATACTCTTTATTAGGCGATAATGTTAAATCTAACGAGGATTTGGACGATGCCGCTCATCGCGTACTTTTAGAGAGAACAGGCATGAAAGATGTTTATTTAGAGCAGGTACACAGTTTCGGTAAGCCCCAAAGGCATCCAGGCGGCAGGGTAGTGACCACGGTATATGCCTCTTTGTTAAATATAAAACACCACGAATTATCTATCACAGACCATGAATTAAATTGGCACCAAATTGGACATTTGGGGGAGATGGCCTTTGACCATAAGGAAATATTAGATGTCTGTGTACATTGGTTGCAAAAGAGAATTCAAGAACATCCTTTGGCCTTTAACTTACTGCCTAAAAAATTCTCCTTAAGACAGTTGCAAAACGTATACGAGGCCATCCTAAATTGTCAATTGGATCGTCGCAATTTTAGGAAAAAATTTGCTGCAATGGGCTATCTAATGGACACCAACGAAATGGAAGTAAATGTGACGCACCGCCCTGGTAAATTATATACGTTTGACTTTGAAGCGTATCAACAGCGCAAGAAAAATGGAATAGGTATTGATTTTTAAAAAATACGATTGCTTGCCTATAATTTAATACCTTTATTCACTATTTAAACAGGTATTATTATGTTATATTCAATGACAGGATATGGTCGCGCTGAAGCTACTTTTAAAGACAAGACCATTTTAGTGGAAGTGAAATCGCTGAACGGTAAACAATTTGATTTGCGTTTGAATATTCCCTTCATGTTAAAGCCTTATGAAGTGGAGATTAGAAATAAGTTAAATGAAACTTTATTAAGAGGAAGTGTAGAATCTACTATAACTATTAAGTCCAATGGTATTTCAAAGCCCGTAACGGTCAATAAAGAATTAGCTAAATCCTACTACCAACCCATTGTGGAACTAGCCGACGAGTTGGGTATACCCAAAGAAAATATTTTAAGCACTTTACTAAAAATGCCTGATGTGGTTTCTTCAAGTAGCGAAGTATTGACTGAAGAAGAGTGGAAACAAATTCAAGATTTATTACAAGAAGCCATCAAGGCATTAATACAACATCGTTTAGAAGAAGGCAAGTCGGTTGAAAAAGATTTATTAGAGCGTGTGGCAGCCATTGAAATGCATCAAGCAGATATAGAAAAATTTGAACCCAATAGAAGAGTGAAGATAAAAGAAGGCTTGGTTAAATTATTGGAACAACATGTGGGCCCTGATAAATATGATAACAACAGATTAGAGCAAGAGCTTATTTATTATATTGAAAAAATTGATATTTCTGAGGAAAAAGTAAGGTTGAATAATCACTGCACTTATTTCAAAACTGTTTTAAAAGAAACAGAAGCATCTAAAGGCAAAAAACTTTCTTTTATTTTACAAGAAATGGGTAGAGAGATAAATACTACAGGCTCTAAGGCCAATGATATGGACATGCAGAAGTCTGTGATTTTAATGAAAGATGAATTAGAAAAAGCCAAAGAACAAATATTAAACGTTTTATAAAATGGGCGTATTTAAAAATAAAATAGTATTTATTTTACTATGTATATTTTTTGTTTTGTCTGGCTGTGAGACCAAACAACTTTTTGAACAAAGCACTATTTATCCTAATCATAACTGGCCTTCTAAGCAAGCTACAAAGTATCAGTTTAATGTTACGGATACAGCAGCTGCCTATAAAATATTTTTTGTCATCAGACATCACAATGCTTACCATTATAAAAATATTTGGCTAGACCTTATTATCAAAAGCCCTACGAATGCCATCACTAAACAAGTGCTTAATTTAAATTTAGCAGATGATGCAAAGGGTTGGTTAGGCACAGGGATGGATGATATTTATGATCAAAGAATTCCCATGACGGCAAGCCCTATTCGTTTCAATAAGGGAATCAATGAAATAATTGTTCAACATACCATGAGAGAGGATCCCCTAGAGAATATATTATCTACAGGTATTAGAGTAGAAAAAGTTAAACCATGAGTTGGAAAGGCATAAAAGTGAATAATTTAAAATTAGTAAGTCTTATTTATTGGGTCTTTCTGACTTATATGATTGCGGCCTTTATTTGGTGGTATGTATCCTTGGAAAAACAAAACAATGAAATTGCGGCTATTAAATTTCAATCTATACAAATAAATGATCCGTCCTTAAAAGCGAAGACCCACGCCATTCAAGATTTCCAACTAAGAAAGACAAAACAATTTATTGGAGAGGGCTTAACCATTCTAGTCTTATTCTTGTTGGGGGCTATTTATGTCTACCGCTCCTTAAAAAAACAATTGCGTTATGCCGACCAGCAGCAAAATTTTATGATGGCAGTTACCCATGAATTAAAAACACCTATTGCTATTTCGCATTTAAATATAGAGACACTTTTAAAAAGAGACTTAGACAGTACGCAACAATTAAAATTATTAGAAGCTACTTTAAAAGAAACAAAAAGACTAGATAGCTTAAGTACTAATATTTTATTGACGGCTCAATTAGATATGGGCCAGTACGAGGCCAATAAGCAATTAGTGAATGTATCTGAACTAGTGCGACAAAACATTAAATCATTTCAAGAAAGGTATCCTTCTAGAATTTGTAATACCATGGTGGAAGACGCAATGGAAATACAAGGAGAGCCTTTATTAATTCAATTATTAATTAATAATTTAATTGACAATGCTAATAAGTATGCACCTGTTACGGAGCCTATTTATATTCATTTACAATCGCATCAAAATAGGATACAGCTTATTGTCAAGGATCAAGGACCAGGAATTGCAGCTGCTGATAAAAATAAGGTATTTGAAAAATTTTTTCGTGTAGGAGCTGAAACTACCAGAACTACAAAGGGCAGTGGATTAGGCCTTTACCTTTGTAAAAGAATTACCGAATTTCATAACGCCACTATTCAATTAACTACCAACACACCTACTGGCAGTATATTCACTGTTACTTTTTTTATCTAAGCGCATGAAAAAATTTGAAATTTTATTAGTAGAGGATGAAGAAAATTTACACGACGCCCTAAAATTGAATTTAGAGATGGAGGGCTATAGTGTGAGCTCTTCGTATGATGGGGCCCATGCCTTAAAACAAATACAATCGGCACATTTTGATTTAATTATTTTAGATATTATGCTTCCCTCTTTAGATGGGTTTGCTATAACAGAAACAGTAAGACTCCATAATATAGAAACACCCATTTTAATTTTAAGTGCTAAAAATACAAGTGCCAATAGAGTACAAGGTTTAAAATTAGGCGCAGATGATTATTTGACCAAGCCATTTAATTTAGAAGAATTATTATTACGCGTTTCTAAATTAATTCAAAAAACAAATACGGCTAAACAATCATTGGTATTAGATGAGTATAGTTTTGCAGGCCATACACTCAATTTCAAATTACAAGAAGCGCTTAATAATAAAAGAGAGAAAATAACTTTAACAAAAAAAGAATCAATGCTGCTGCAACTGCTCATTGAAAATAAAAATACAGTGGTCACTAGAGAGCGCATTTTACAATCTGTATGGGGGTATCAAGTTTTTCCTACCACCCGAACCATTGATAACTTTATTCTAAGTTTTCGTAAGTATTTCGAGCAAGATCCCAAATCGCCAGTTCATTTCATTTCTATAAGAGGTGTGGGCTATAAATTCCAAGATTAGTCGCTTTTGAATGCAATCTTTTGCTGCTTTTCGCGTTAATATTAGTAGTTAACATTAACGAATGTCATTGAACTCTATCTTAGATTATTTAGAACCTATTAATTTAGACCTTCTTTCCAAGGACGAAGGCTATCGGGATACCCAATTGGGTAAGCATATCAAGGCGAATGAAGGTAGCCTCCCAGATATTAGCCAAGCAGATATGGTCCTCATTGGGGCAGGAGAATGCAGGGGTGGAGGCTATGCATTAAATGGACACGAGGCTGCCAATGCAGTAAGGTCGGCATTGTATTCTCTTTATTATTGGCATACCCAGGTTTCCATTGTTGATTTAGGGAATGTGAAGTTGGGTCAGACTATTCAAGATAGTTATGCTGCCCTTAGAACGGTAATTGCAGAATTATTACTTCAAAATAAGAAAGTGGTTATCATGGGAGGTTCTCATGACCTTAGTTTAGCTCAATACCATGCTTATACTTCCATACCTACCTTGGTGAACGCTGTGGTGGTGGATGCAAAAATTGATTTAGACCTTGAGGCCAGGCTTCCAGCCGATCATTTTTTAGAAGAACTTTTTACAGGTCTTCCGAATCATTTAAATCACTATGCACATATAGGATTCCAAAGTTATTTTATGCATCCGCATATGTTAGAGACCATTGATAAACTAAGATTTGATTGTTATCGTTTGGGTAAAGTAAGAGAAGATATTGAAGAAATGGAACCTGCTATTAGAGATAGCCATATGATGAGCTTTGATATCAGTGCTATTCAAAATGCGCAGGCTCCTGCTAATTTAATTACGCCCAATGGTTTCAATGGAGAAGAGGCTTGCATATTAATGCAGTATGCAGGGATGAGTTGGAAAACCAGCACCATCGGATTATTTGGCTATCAGGCTGAATTAGATAATAATGGTTTGACGGCTATTCAAATGGCACAAATGATATGGTATGTAATTGATGGTATTCAGAAAGGGAAAAAAGAATCGCCCTTGTCGGATGCAGAAAGGTTTAAAGAATTTCATATTGCTTTTTCAGATATAGAAACAAATTTTTTACAAAGTAAGACCACTGGAAGATGGTGGATGCAAACGCATAATAATCAATGGGCGCCTTGTAGTTACAAAGATTATTTAGTAGCTTCCAATAACGAAATTCCAGAAAGATGGCTAAGAGCATTAGAAAGGGAATAAATTTTCCTACCCTATTTACATTATTTTTATTGTTATCAACTGCTGCTTGTTCTGTACGTCAGGCACAGAAAACTTTATTAGCAGACCCTGCTTTAAAAGGAGCCCATGTAGGGGTAGCCGTCTATAATGCTTCTAAAGAAAAATGGGTAGACCGTCACTTAAGTGATTTATACTATACACCTGCAAGTAATACTAAAATTCTTTCTACATATTTAGGTATGCGCTTTTTAGGCGATTCCATACCTGGCTGGAAAATGGCAGAACACAAAGACAGTATTTTTTTATTGCCCTTGGGCGATCCTAGTTTTTTACATCCCGATTTTGCTTATCAACCTATTGCCGATTTAATTCGCCAAACGAAAAAGCAAGTGGTGCTTTGTTTTCCTGATAAGCCAGATACATTTGCGATGTATGGAAAAGGTTGGTCCTGGGATGATTACCCCGAAGACTATCAACCAGAAAGAAATAGATTAAATATTTATGGCAATGTACTTACTGTAACTAAATCAAAAAATGGGGTCAATTTTCAGCCTAGTTTATTTACAAAAAATGAGCCAGTGCCAAAAGAGTATACGCAGTGGAGCAGGGCTAAATTAGAAAACCAATTTTTTGCCACGGGTAGAGCTATTAAAGATACTCTACAACAGATTCCTTTTATCACCGATACTACTTATACTTTAGCCAAAGCTTTATTAGAAGATACATTGCATCCTGCTTTGCCTATTGCGATTCAAAAAGGTTGGCATCAAAATAACGGACATATTGTAAAAACAGTTCCTACCGATAGTTTATTAAAAATTATGATGCACCGTAGTGATAACTTTTTTGCAGAGCAAGTGTTTTTAATGGCAAGCGAACAAGTTTTAGGCACTATTAATGATGAAGCTTTAGTGGAAACTATTTTAAAATCGGAGTTTAGTTTTTTCCCTCAACCCACTCAATGGGCAGACGGAAGTGGACTAAGTCGCTTTAATTTAAATACACCTGAAAACTATGTAGCCTTATTGAAAAAAATGGAAAACGATTTTAGTATAACACGTATTAAAAATGTTTTTGCGCAAGGAGGTAAAACTTCTTTATCTGCTTATTATAAAAATATTCCAGGAGAATTATATGCGAAAACAGGTACACTAGGTAATCAAGTTGCTCTGAGTGGCTATATCATAACTAATAAAGGAACACGCTTATTATTTTCAGTTTTAGTGGCGAATCATATTAGCCCTAGCAGTACTCCTATAAGAAAAGCGGTGGAAGCATATTTAACAAGTATCATGAAGGTGAACTAGGTAAAGTTTAAAATAAATTTTACCTAGGTAAAGTGGGCTAGTTATTTACTAAACAAGCCATCTAAATAATCCTCCTTTAATTCAACATAGGTAGGGGCACCAGAAGCAGTAATGGTGGGAATATCGCAGTCTGCCAAGGATTCAATCAAGGCATGCATTTCTTTATGACTTAGTGCTTGGCCTGCTTTAATAGCCATTTGACGCGCCATGCAACGAATCAGTTTTTCTCTTTTACTAAATTTTATATCTCCACTAAAATGTTTAAACTGTTCTAGTAGTAATTCAATCGCATTTTTCTCGTTACCTGAAATAACATCTGCAGGTATACCTTGTATAATAAAACTATTTTGTCCAAAGGGTTCAATTTCATAACCAATAAGTGCAAGGTCTTCCATAATATCTTCTAGCAAAATGGCATCACTCACGCTTAGTTCTAATACCACAGGAAATAAACTTTTTTGAGTCGCATGAGGCTGCGCGCTTGCCTTTTGAAATTTTTCATATAAGACTCTCTCGTGCGCTAGTTGTTGGTGAATAATAATCATACCACTATGAGAGGGCGCTAATATATAAGTTTGATGTAACTGAACTAGGCTTGCCGTTTCTTCTATCTGAAGTGGGTTGCCTTCTTTGTAAAGTCCCATGGAAGAGGCTTTTACAATATACGATTCGCTTGCTGCCTCCTGACTTTCATTTGAAGAGGGGATATCTGTAAAAAAACTTTTCCAATCTTGTTTAGAAGCATTTTCGCTTCTTGAAATTAAATGCGCTTGATTTTTCTTACTAAAGCCTTCATACAAGGACTGCTTGGTGGTATTATTATACTTTTCGTCGGTGAAAGGTTTTTGAATGGCATCCAATTGTTGAATGTTGGCATCCAAAGAAAAGTCCAATGAAGGCGCTACACTGAACTGTGCCAAGGCATGTCTTACGGCAGCTTGCACAAAGGCATAAATTATTTTATCGTCTTCAAATTTTATTTCTTGCTTGGTAGGATGCACGTTAATATCTACTTGTGCGGGATCCACATCTATGTATAATAAATAACTAGGAAAATTTTCTTTTGCAATTAAACCTTCAAAGGCATTGGCAACCGCATGGTGCAAGTAAGCACTTTTGATAAAGCGCCTATTGACAAAAAAGTATTGATCGCTTCTGGTTTTCTTAGCTGTATCTGGTTTACCTACAAAACCTGTAATGGTTAAGTAGTCGGTTTTTTCACCTACAGTTACTAGTTTGGTTTGATAGGTATTGCCTAATACTTGAATGGCTCTTTGTTTAAAAGGGCCACCTTCCCAATGGTATACATCTTGTCCATTGCTAGATAAACTAAAATAAATTTCTGGAAAGGCGAGTGCTACTCTTGTAAATTCTTCAATGATATGTTTAAGCTCGGCGCTATTACTTTTTAAAAAATTTCTTCTAGCAGGCACATTGAAAAATAAATTTTTCATGCTAATACTCGTACCTACGGGACAAGCTACCGCACTTGTTTCTGTGACCTTGCTATTTTCAATTTCTACAGCGGTGCCCATTTCATCTTCTGCTCTTCTTGTTTTTAAACTTACTTGGGCCACTGCTGCAATGGATGCCAAGGCTTCTCCACGAAAGCCCATGGTTCTAATTTGGAATAGGTCTTCAATGGTGCTTATTTTACTAGTGGCATGACGGGCAAATGCATTATTAGCATCTGTTGCATTCATCCCCTTGCCATTATCCACTACTTGAATCAGGGCCTTGCCGGCATCATTGATATATAATTTAATTTCTGTGGCACCCGCATCTACTGCATTTTCTAATAATTCCTTTACCGCACTGGCAGGTCTTTGAATAACCTCACCTGCCGCTATTTGATTGGCTATGTGGTCTGGCAGTAAATGAATGGTATTGGACACTTTTTAGTCGCTTTTGAAGTGTGTAAAAGTAGTAAATTTGCCACTTAAAATACCATATAATGCCAAGAACAGCAGACATTCAAAAACTAAGCCATCATTTTCTTCCCACCGATGCTGTTTTAACCAATTGGGAGGGCCTAGAGCCTTATTTTAAGACCTTGTTAGCACAAGATTTAGATTCTGTTGCCACCCTTGAAAAATGGCTGCAAAACCTAAGTGAATTAGAGGCCTTTATTAGTGAGGATGCTTGTTGGAGACAAATTAAAATGACCTGCGATACCACCGATAAATCTTTAGAAGAATCTTTCAATTTTTTCTGCATGGAGATTCAACCTAAAATGCAACCTTATGCAGATGCGCTTAATAAAAAATTAATAGCTTGTCCATTTACTGCAGACTTAGACAAGTCGGCTTACTTTACTTATTTACGTTCGGTTAAAAAAAGTATCGAACTATTTAGAGAAGAAAATATTCCTATTCAAGCTGAGCTTAGTGTGTTACAACAACAATATGGAACCATTGCGGGTAAAATGACTATTCAATTTAAAGAACAAGAATATACTTTACAACAAGCGGCTCAGTTTTTAGAAAATCCCGATAGAGCTATTAGAGAAGAAGTCTATCTTAAAATTCAAGAGCGTCGTTTGCAAGATCAAACCAGTATGCATGATTTATTTACTAGCTTAATTCAAAAAAGAAATCAAGTAGCCTTGAATGCAGGCTTTGCTAATTACAGAGATTATAAATTTCAAGAGCTAGGAAGATTTGATTATTCTAAAGAGGACTGCTATCAATTTCATGAAGCCATTAAATTACATGTGCTTCCACTGATTGATAAAATTTATGCACGCAAGAAAAAGAAATTAGGGGTACCTAGTTTAAAGCCTTGGGATACAGAAGCAGAGCCAGCAGGTATTGCCCCATTAAAACCATTTACAGATGGCAAAGACTTATACAATAAGTCGGTAGCTTGTTTTGAAAAATTAAATCCATTTTTCGCAGACTGCTTACGCAAGATGAACGACTTAAAACATTTTGATTTAGAGAGTAGAAAAGGCAAAGCACCAGGCGGATACAATTGCCCCTTAGCAGAATCGGGCGCGCCATTTATTTTTATGAATGCAGCTGGTCAAATGAGTGATGTGACTACCATGGTACATGAAGGTGGCCACGCTATACATTCTTTTTTAGCGCATCCACTTTCATTGACTGCTTTTAAAGAGTACCCGATGGAAATGGCTGAAGTGGCTAGCATGTCTATGGAATTATTTACCATGAATCATTGGCAGAGCTTTTTTGATAATGAAGAAGATTTAAATAGAGCCAAAGAACATCAACTAGAAAGAACCATTACCATATTTCCTTGGATTGCTATTATTGATAAGTTTCAACATTGGGTTTATGAAAATCCTATTCATACCATTGAAGAGCGTACGGCTTCATGGCAAAATATTGTTGCAGAATTTTCTACCGATAGCATTGACTATTCAGGATTAGATATGTATAGAGCCATTGGATGGCAAAGACAACTACATTTATTTGAAGTGCCTTTTTATTATATTGAATATGGTATTGCACAATTAGGCGCCATTGGTATGTGGATGCAGTATCAAATAAATCCAAAGCAGGCTTTGGAGAATTATATGAACGCCTTAAGCTTAGGAGGTACAAAAACTTTACCTGAATTATACAAAACGGCAGGCATTGAATTTAATTTCTCACCTAATTATGTAAAAAAATTAATGGATTTTACGAATCAGGAATTAGAAAAATTATACGCTTAATTAATTTGCGGATGGATTAGTTGGCCCGTTGTTTGGTCTAGGCCCGTTGTTTGGTCTAGGACCATTGTTGGGTCTTGGTCCGTTATTAGGTCTATTGCTTGGTCCGTTGTTTGGTCTATTGTTTGGCCCGTTGTTTGGTCTAGGCCCATTATTAGGTCTATTATTTGGTCCGTTATTAGGACGGTTATCGTTTCTTTGTTGAGGTCCGTTATTAGGTCTATTATTTGGTCCGTTGTTAGGACGGTTATCGTTTCTTTGTTGGTCTCTTCTTCTGCGATCATTCTTTTCTAATGAACGTAAACTTATCTGACCTACTAATTCTACAAATTCTGGTTCTACCTCTTTATTTTTACTGGTAATTTCTACTGCTTGCAATTCCTCTACTGCAATACCTTGCTTATTTAATTTCTTAATTTCAATAACACGATCAATAGTTAAAGGATAATGCTTGGTATTATTTGGAAGGGTATACCACATTAAATTTTTGAAAATATCTTTTTTAATTAAAAAGGCTTGGCCCATCACTGTTTGAAGTGTATCTGCATAATCAGGGAAACCTTGTAAGGCATCTAAATAAGTATCTAATTCAAAATTTAAACAACATTTTAATCTACCACATTGACCACTCAACTTCGTTTGGTTGATAGATAAATTTTGATAACGCGCAGCAGTCGTGTTAACGCTTTTGAAATCGTGTAACCAAGTACTGCAACATAATTCTCTTCCACAACTTCCAATACCACCCACTTTGGCAGCTTCTTGTCTAATACCTATTTGACGCATTTCCACTTTTACTTTAAACTCACCCGCAAAAGTTCTTATTAATTCTCTAAAGTCAATTCTATCATCAGCTGTATAAAAGAAAGTTCCTTTTTTACCATCTGCTTGTAATTCCACTTCACTTAATTTCATTTCCAATCGAAGGTCTCTGGCAGCGGCACGACTACGAGACAACATAGCGGCTTCTCTACTTTTGCTAATATGGTAAGTTTCTAAATCTCTTTCGTTACTAGATCTTAAAATCTTTTTCATCTCAGGACTAAATTCATCGGTCCCTCTTTTCTTTAATTGTATACGTACTAATTCACCCGTCAAGGCAATTTCCCCTAGGTCAAAACCATTGACGCCCTCTACGGTAACGTAGTCGCCTTTTTCAAAATGTTGTGAGGTGGTGTTTCTAAAGAATTCTTTTCTACTGCCTTGTTTGAAGCTAACTTCTACTACTTTGCATTGTGTAGCGGCATCGTCGATAGGTAAATCGCGTAACCAATCATGGACATTCAGTCTGTTACAACCTCCTGTACTACAGCCTCCATTACTTTTACACCCGTTTGGTGTTCCTGTTCCACAAGATCCACATCCCATATTATGTAAGTTCTACTGTTAATGAATAAAAATACCGGGCCTAGCTTCTTCTCTCTGTTTCTCTCACTTACTTGCTAGGCATCTGTCAAAATTAAGGTTTTGTTCTGAATGATATGATAGAACTTGATGCCCAAGGCCATAAATAGCATTTTTGGGTTGGCATTTCTCTCAATATAGTAGGTAGCCTTGTCTATTTCTTGAATAATGGCCTCCATTTGGCCTACACTAGCTATCTTATTGATTCTTAAGGCGAAATCCTTTAAATCGGGGTCTAAAGGCAGGTCGGTACCCAGTATTTTTAAGCGAATACTTTGCTCTAGTAAATGGTTAAAATACTTCAAAAACTGCTTCTGCGGCTCCCTGCCCATTTTACTGGTCTCGTCTACCCATTTCACCTGCGCCACTGGCCCATTTTTCAAAATGGCATTTAACCATTCTCTAATTTGGGTTAAATAATCGGCATCGCTATGTTGTAATAAATGAAGGGCTTCTCTATAATTGCCATCCGACATGGAAGCAATCTGTGCTGCTTTTTCTTTTTCAATTTGCCCCTTGCTAATTAAAGCCGCTTCAATTTCATTACTTGCTAATCGAGGTACTTTAATAAATTGACATCTGCTTAAAATGGTAGGTAAAATATTTTCTTCACTGGCAGCTACTAAAATTATAATGGTGTTATCGGGGGGTTCTTCAATAAGTTTTAAAAGTTTATTTCCTTCCTTGCCTAAATATTCGGGCATCCACATCAAGAGCACTTTATAAGCACTTTCAAAACTTTTAAAAGATAATTTCTTTATTACTTCTGCGCACTCATCGGCGCTAATATTACCTTGTTTATTTTCGGCTTTGATAAATTGTAACCAATCAAAAACATTGCCATATGGATAGCCCATGACAAACTCTCTCCACTCTTCAATATAATTGGCGCTTAGATTTTTTTGTCCTGGCTTTTCTGTAATGGAAGGAAATGAAAAATGCAAATCGGGATGCATTAATTTACTGGCTCGATGATAAGCGGGTAAATTTTCTATTTGATCGGGTGTGTAGAAAGTATCTGTTTGAACTGCTGTAGCAGGACCTCCAAATAAGTCGGCCACAGATCCTTCATTATTAGCAGGAAGGCTTACAATGTATTGTGCAAAGGCAATGGCTAAAGGCAGGGCCCCTGCGCCTTCTGGGCCTGCAAATAATAAAGCATGACTTAGTCTTTTTTGTTCTACTAAGTGAACCAATTGCTTTTTTAATGCCTCCTGACCTATGACTTCGCTGAATAACATGCAACGAAGATAACGGATAGTTTATAAAAGCCGGCTAAAAAACAGGGGGGTACAACTATTTTAAATAAGACAAAATAGCATCGCTGTCTGGCTTCACGTTGCTTGGAAAATAAGCCATCATTTTACCATTTTCGTCAATCAAAAACTTATTAAAATTCCAAGAAATGCTAGCATCTAAAATTCCATTTTTTGACTTCTGTAGTAAGCCATTGGTAGATAGGTGCAGCATTGCTTCCCTTTACATCAATTTTATCAGCTAAAGGAAAACTAACACCATAATTTTTTTTACAAAAATCTGCAATCTCTTCATTAGTTCCTGCTTCTTGTCCGCCGAATTGGTTGCAAGGAAATCCTATAATTACTAATTTATCTTTGTACTGCTCGTATACTTTTTCTAGACCTTCGTATTGAGGTGTGTAGCCACATTTTGAGGCAGTGTTTACAATTAATATTTTTTTGCCTTTGAAGCTGGCTAGGTTTAAGTTTTTACCATCAATACTTTTTACGGTAAAACTGTGTATGCTTTGTGCATTCGTTGTAAATACGGTGGCCATAAGTAAAATGCTTAATAATGTTTTCATAGGAAATACTATTTTTTGATGATTTCGTTTTAATCTTGAACAATAAATATAACAAAATTATTTAGAAAAAGTTGACTAGATCGTGTAAGCGGCTGCCACCACGCTAAGGGAATGAGGCCTAGCCTCGCTTAGTATATAATTACAAATAGATTCAATGGTAGCTCCCGTGGTAATGACATCATCCACCACTAAGACATTTTTTTCAGCTATTTGAACAGGATTAATGATAGAATAACTTTGAGGGCTAAGCTGGGTTCTTTCAATTCTATCCTTGCTGGTTTGACTGATAGCATTTTTATGCTTCAACAGTAAAGGAAGAATTTGAATATGAGGAAGTTTTTCTTGAATGCCTTCACAAATAACCAGGGCTTGATTATACCCTCTTGCTCTTTGTTTCTTTTTACTAAGAGGAATGGGAATCATGCAATCGATATTTTTAAATCTTTGGCTATTAAGCAGGTCTTGCCCAATAATATTCCCTAGTAGCCTACCTGCTTTTTTTTGATTTTTATATTTTAAAGCAAAAATTAAAGACTGCACAATACTATCCTTGGTAAAAAATAAACTGGCGCCCGCTTCATGAATGCTTACTCTTCCCCAAAATATTTTTTCAATGGTATTTTTTTCAATGGATAAAAAATGAGTGTAGGGTAAATTTTTTTCACAGGGTTCGCATAAAACATTTTCTGCCTGAAGCTCTTCGCTACCACAATGCATACAAATATGCGGGAAGAATAAATGTAAAAATCCTGTGCTGTATGCTTGAAGACGATTCAAAAAGGGTCTAATGAATGTAAATCCAATGAATGTATGCTTAGGCATTGAAGAAGAGCTTATAGGCTTCTTCCACTGTTTCTACTGCCACCACACTAATGCCTAATTTTTTAGTATCAATTCCTTTTTGATTAAAGCTTGAAATAATAATTTTTTCAAAGCCTAATTTTTCAGCCTCTGCAATTCTTTGTTGAATTCTATTGACTGCTCTAATTTCTCCATTCAGTCCTACTTCTCCAGCAAAGCAAATGCCTTGTGGAAGTGGTAGGTCTTCAAAAGAAGAAAGTAAGGCAAGTATAATGGCCAAGTCCATCGAAGGGTCTTCTATTTTAAGTCCACCTGCAATATTTACAAAAACATCCTTCATGCCAAAAGCAAAGCCACCTCTTTTTTCTAAGACAGCTAATAAAAGTTGTAATCTTCTTAAATCAAAGCCTGTAACGGTTCTTTGTGGTGTGCCATAAACACTTTGTGTAACCAAGGCTTGTACTTCAATAAGTAAAGGACGCATGCCTTCCATAGAAGCTGCAATAGTGCTTCCACTTAAAGCATCATTTCTTTGGGCTATTAAAAAAGCAGAAGGATTGGTAACTACTTTCATACCCTCGCTAGTCATTTCATAAATACCTAATTCACTCGTACCACCGAATCTGTTTTTTAAAGTGCGTAACATTCTATAAGCATAATGCCTGTCTCCTTCAAATTGCAATACGGTATCCACCATATGCTCTAATATTTTTGGTCCTGCAATGGTTCCTTCTTTAGTAATGTGCCCAATTAAAAAAACCGGTGTGCCTGTTTCTTTTGCAAAGCGTTGAAACTCTGCAGCAGTTTGTTTTATTTGAGAGACACTGCCAGCCGCCGCTTCAATGACATTGGACTCCAATGTTTGTATAGAATCGACAATAACCACCGTGGGCTTTAATTTTTTGATGGCTTTAAATATAGCTGCAGTATGTGTTTCAGTTAATAAAAAGAATTGATCGTTTTTAATATTTAATCTATCGGCGCGCATTTTTATTTGCTGAATACTTTCTTCTCCGCTGATATATAAAACAACTTGCTCCTTCATTAAAAGACCTTGTTGTAAAAACAAAGTACTTTTTCCAATACCGGGCTCACCTGCTACAAGAATAATAGAACCAAGTACAATACCACCTCCTAGTACTCTATTTAATTCAGCGTCGCCGCTGTCAATTCTTTTTTCTGATAAACTGTTGACTTCGTTGATGGCAATAACCGTGGTGCCTTTTTGATTGGTATGATACTCTTCCCAAGTATTTTCTTTTTCCTTGCCGCTATCAATTAATTCTTCGGTAAAGGTATTCCACTCATTGCAAGAAGGACATTTGCCCGCCCACTTGGTGGATTCGTATCCACAATTATTGCAAAAGAAAGCAGATTTAGATTTACTCATGATGGTAAAGGTAATTCGATAATCCATTTTCAGGCAGGTATTTACCGAAAATTGACGATTTCAGTTAAAAAATGGGAAAATGCGTTTTTTTGAAAGAGGGTAAATAGTTTTTGTTTGTTTAATTATTAAAAAAAGGAGTCGAAATTAAACAAAATCAATAATTTTAGAATTCATTCTAAGAACGCCTTTTTAGTATATAAAAAATTGTTTTTAAATTACTTATATATTACATTTAAAAATATATAAATTTTCATTATTATTTTTTTGTTAATTTTAATTTAAATAAATATTTTTATTTTCCTTATACTAAAAAAGTACAAGTAAAGTTCATAGATAAAATAAAAGATATGATAAAAAAATTTCTAATTAGTTTTTGTGCCACTGTCTTGATTGTAACATCGGCACTAGCACAGACAGCTGTCTCTGGTAAGGTATTGGATCAAGCTGGTAATCCAATTGCTGGAGCTGCTATCAAAGTAAAAGGCACAAGACAAGGTGTTAATGCAGATGACAATGGTGTGTTTAAATTAACACTTACATCTGCTAATGCAAAATTAACTGTAAGTGCTATAGGATATGTTCCTACTGAAGTAACGGCTGCAGCTAACTTAACTATTACTTTAGCAAATGATGTTAGTTCCCTTAACGATGTAGTGGTAACTTCATTGGGCATTCGTAAAGAAAAGAAGCAACTTGTTTACGCTGTATCTGATGTAAAAGCAGAACAGTTGCAACAAAAAGCTGAGCCAGATTTGCTTCGTGCACTTGCTGGTAAAGTTCCAGGAGTTGATATTACTAGTGGTGGTGGATCTCCGGGTCAATCCACTAGAATTAACCTTCGTGGTAATACATCTTTCTCTTCTTCCAACCAACCTTTATTTGTAGTGGATGGTATTCCATTTGATAATAGTGTAAACCAATCTGTTGGTTTCGATAGAGCAAGTACTTTCTCAAATAGAGCATTTGATATCGATCCTAATAACGTTGAGTCAATGACAGTGTTAAAAGGTATTTCTGCATCTGCACTATATGGTCAAAGAGCTGCTAACGGAGTTATCTTAATTACTACAAAATCTGGTGCGAAGTCTAAAAAAGGATTAGAAGTCAGCTACAATGTATCTTACAATACAGAATCAATTTCTTCTATACCTGACTACCAAAATAAATACGGACAAGGTTCTAACCAAAACTATAACGGTGGTTTCATTGGTAACTGGGGAGGCCCTTTTGCTGACCAAGCTGCTATTGTTAACGCTCAATCTGGAGGAATCTTAAATTACCCTCTTCAAAGATTTGTACCTACTCAAATCAAAACTAGATACCCTGGTCTTTTCCCTAATTTACCTGATTCATTAGAGTATAAAGGGTATGACATTATAGATAATTTCTTTAAAACAGGGGTACTTGTTGAAAACAGTCTTAATATTAGCGCAGGTGATGCTAAAAATAACTTCACTGCAACGGCAAGTCGTACAGCGAACTCGGGTATTATCCCTAATTCTGAAACAGGAAGAACATCGGTTTCAATTGGAGGTAATGCTCAGTTAGCAAATGGCTTAAAGGTTTCAGGTTCTTTAAACTATGTAAACAATAGACAACAAAATCCTAAATCTGGAGCTAGTTTATTTGGTGATTACGGTGGTGGTACAGGCGGTTCAATTTATGATCGTTTGTATTATTTCCCACGTAGTTTCCCAATGAATGAAATGCCTTTCGAGAACCCTGTAAACGGAAACAATATTTTCTACAGACCTACTGACAATCCTTATTGGACTGCAAAATATAATTTATTCAACAGTAATGTAAACCGTGTTTTCGGTAACATTAAACTTGCCTATGACGTTACAAAATGGTTGAATTTATCATTACAAGGAGGTTTGAATACTTATTCTGAGAATCAAAGAGAGGTAACTCGTGCAGGTGGTAACTCAGGTGGCGGTATCGGTAGCATGTGGGCTTCAGATATTGTCAATTCAGAAAAGAACTTCCAATTCTTAGCATCGACTAAATCTATATCTCTTACAAAAGATATTGATATGACTGCTAGAGTGGGAGCTGAGTCTAACGAAAGAAGTAATTCGCAAATTTACGCTTCAGGTGTTGGATTTATTGTACCTAACTTATATAAATTAACCAATACTGCTCAATCACAAGTAGGTTCTGACTTTAACCAAATGAGAAGAATCTTAGGAGCTTTTGGTAGCTTTGACTTCTCTTATAAAAACTACTTATTTTTGAACTTAACAGGTAGAAATGACTGGTCTTCTACATTACCAGTTGATAATAGAAACTATTTCTATCCAAGTGCTGGTTTGAGTTATATTTTCACAGATGCATTGAATATTTCTAATAAAATATTATCTTATGGTAAGGTAAGAGCCAACTTTGCTCAAACAAAGCGTGATGTGCCTCCATATCAATTAGCAACTACTTACAATGTAACTTCACCCTCTTATTTAACTCCATCAGGAGCCACTATCTACTCTGCCTCTTTATCTGATGCATTGAAGAATGCGGGTCTAAAACCAGAAGGTTTGAAAGAGATTGAATTTGGTGCTGACTTGAATTTCCTTGATGGCCGCATTAAGATGGACTTAACCTACTATGTTAAAACATCAACAGACTTATTTGTTACCAAGCGTATCCCTGTAAGTTCTGGTTTCTCTACACAAGCAATCAATGCCGGTAGTATAGAAAACAAAGGTTATGAAGCAGGTCTTGATTTTACTTGGATAAAAACAAATTCTGGTTTTACTTGGAATACTTATTTCGCATTTAACAGAGTTGTTTCTCAAGTATTAAAAACAGATGATCAAGATGCAGATATCATATTAGGTAATGGTGCGTTTATCGCTAACGTTCAAAGAGTAGGACAACCATTTGGTATGTTATATGGTCTTGGGGCTGCGAGAGACGCTGATGGAAACAGATTAATCTGGCCAGGACAAGGTGGTTCTGGTGGTACGCATATTTATGCTGAACAAGATGATATCATTGGTAATCCAAACCCTGATTTCAAATTAGGTATTACTAACACCTTTACTTACAAAAACTTCACTTTATCTACCCTATTTGATTGGTGGCAAGGTGGACAAATATACTCTATTACTGCTGCGTCATTATTACTTCGCGGTCAGTTAAAAGTAAATGAGAATCGTGAAGGGGTTTATGTAATTCCAGGAGTTTATGGTAATAATGATACTAAGACAGCAATATTGGATGCAAGTGGTAAGCCAATTAAGAATACAACAAGTATTTCTGCATTTGATTATTATTTCTCTGATGGTTTTGGTGCTTATGGTCCTGATGACACAAATATTTATGACAAAACAACAATTCGTTTAAGAGAAGCAACACTTGGTTATTCTATACCTAAGCAATACTTAAAGAAGACTCCATTTGGATCTGCTACTTTAAGCTTTAGCGGTAGAAACTTATGGTTCTATGCTCCTAACATGTTGAATGGCTTAAATTTTGATCCAGAGGTACTTAGTGATGTTGCCAGTTCAAATATTCAAGGTATTGACTTAGGCGCTGCACCAAGCACAAGAAGATTCGGTCTTAACCTAAGAGTAACATTTTAATTTTAACCAATAGCTAATTTTACAATATGAAATACAATTTTTATAAAAAGTCAAAATCGTTAGCAAGCCTTGTAATTTTTACCATGGCATTGTCTTTCGCATCTTGCAACAAGTCAATTGATATATTTGACTTGGATATAAATACAGATCCAAACTCTCCAACCAAGGGTACTGCAGAATTGCTTTTGCCAGAAGCACAGCGAAATATGGCAGGCTTTATGCAAGGACTCAACAATACCCAAATGGGCTTTTTGGGAGTGCTTAGTTCTTCTGACTCTTACGGATTAGGAGCGAATAGCTTCTATGGTAGCTGGTCAAATTTTTACACAGGACCAGGTAAGGATTTAGAAGAGGTAATCATTGCTTCAAAACAAAAAGACAACAAGCCTTATTTAGGAATTGCACAAGCCCTTAAAGCCTATAGTTTTTCTACTATGGTAGATCTTTTTGGAACAGTGCCTTTCTCAGAAGCTTTCTTAGGAAATGCTGCAGCAATAAATATTAATCCAAAGTTCGACGATGGAAAGGTAATATATGCTGAGTGCTATAAATTGCTTGATTCTGCCATTTTTAACTTAACGGCTTCTAGTCCTTATACAGTAACTGGAGACATTATGTATGGAGGAAACAAGGCTTCTTGGATTCGCTTTGCGAATACAGTGAGACTTCGTATGTTAATGACTTCAAGAAAAGTGAATACAAATGCTTCTGCTGATATTCAAGCTGCTTTAAAAGCAACTGGTGGTATTATTGAAAGCACATCACAAGACTTTACTTGGAAATATGGTGGTCAAATTTCTCCAGACTTAAGACACCCATGGTTTACTGCTGCCTATTTAGCAAATAACAATTCCACCTATATTCTTGTACAATACATGTTTGACATGTTACTTAGGAAAGATCCTCGTTTACCTTTCTATTTTAGAAGACAATTTGATAAGATCCTTGATCAATCAAACCCAACAGATAGAGGTGCTACTCCAGTGCAAGGTGCTTACTTGGTATTGAATCCAGATGCATGGGCTAAAGCAAGAGCAGCTGGTGTACTAGCCGATACCAAAGCAGATTCTGCTTATTTTGCAGGCTATTTTGGTCGTTTCCGTGGAGACCAGTCTGGTGTATCTGAGGACGTTCGTTATAGAATGGTTGTAGGTGTTTATCCAGCGGCAGGTTTGTATGACAATCGTGCAATTGCTCCCTATGTTTTAAATACAAAAGCGAATTCTGGCGGTGCTGGAATCTTCCCAATGATAACTAGTAATATGGTTAATTTCTGGAAAGCAGAAGCTGAGTTAGCCTATAATTTTGGAGATCCAAAAGCGACTGCGGAAAAAGCAATTAGAGAGTCAATCACAAATGTATCTAGCTTTGGAGTATCTAAAGATGCAAGCTCTATTGCTGTTAAAGCTGCTGATGTAGATGGTTATGTTACTGCATTTTTAACAAACTATGATGAATCTTCAACTAATGAGGTTAAATTGAATAAGGTTTTATATGAAGCGTATTTTGCAGGTTGGGGTAACGGTTTTGAAATGTATAACGCATTTAGAAGAACGGGCTATCCTTCAAATATACCACCTCCAATTACACTAAATTCTCAATTCGCATTAAGATTACCTATTCCAGTATCAGAGGCTACTTTAAATCCAAACGCTCCTAAGCCTTTGCCAATATTTTATAGTGATCCAGTTTTCTGGGATGTACTTAAGTTTAAATTTTAAAACTAAACTAAATGAAAAAAACAATGAAAAATTTATTATCCATCATATTAGTTGCATTATTACTGGTATCATGTAAAAAGGAAGAATTGAATCCTGTTGCCAAGCCAGAGCCTGGCGTATATGGTCAGGGTAAATTAAATAGCGGGTCTTTTGTAAGTCAGGATGATGCTGCTTCTGTTGTTAATATGCAACTTAAGTGGATCGATGTAAATCGCGTTCTAACTATTAATAAGCAAGAGCTTTTTATTACTTTAAGAGAAGCATATGTTGATAAAAATGGTAATCCTGCTACAGCTAA
Source organism: Chitinophagales bacterium (assembly GCA_964203405.1). Lineage (GTDB taxonomy): Bacteria > Bacteroidota > Bacteroidia > Chitinophagales > Chitinophagaceae > Sediminibacterium. The sequence goes on along the minus strand of CAXNLL010000001.1, from coordinate 972,851 downwards.
TCATGGCACTAAATCCTTAAAGGTGATGGATGCTAAGGGGAATAACGAAGCAAGTACCTTTGCAGTCTCTGCAGATGATGTATACAAGCTATTCGCGACTTCTAAATTTGACTATGGTAAGGGAAGCGTAGATGTATTTGGTGATACTCGTCCAGCGGGTAAGCGCTTCAATAAGAATAATAGTTTTGTACTATCATGGGCATTTACAAGCTCTGAAGGGCTTGTCTATAAGTGGTGGTCTGTATCTATTGTAAACATTGAATTATATTCTGGTCAACCAGCAATACAAGCAAATGCAAGTGTTACATGGTCGGTTAAATAATTAGCTTACTAAACAATAAAAAATGGGAATAAACTTGTTTATTCCCATTTTTTTTTAATAGATGTCGTAGTTTTACTTGTAATTTTAATGAAGTATGAGAAACAATGTATTATCCATCCTCTCTATTCTATTCATACTATTTATCTTTTTCTATCCAACTACAGACCTAAAGTCTCAAGAGGTCAATTACTACAAGGATATTGCTATTATTGTTAAGACCCATTGTGCACCCTGTCACAATCAAGAGGGCTTGGCCCCATTTTCATTACTAAGCTATGAGGATGTAGCTTCCAGGTCAAATTTTATAGGCTACGTGACTAAGACTAGGTATATGCCCCCCTTTAAAGCCGATATCTCCTTTCAGCATTATAAAAATGAAAATACACTCTCTGCTGAAGAAATTCAGCTAATACAAACATGGATCAATACCGGGAGTGAAAAAGGGCAAAAAAAACAACGCAAGGGCGACCCTATACCAACAGATATACACCAAACAAATGCACCTGAGTCAATTAATGTGAATGATTATGACATAAGTGTTGGCATGCAGAAAGCATTTAAAATAAATGAGCTAGGAAAAGAAGAATTCAGGTTTTTTTATGCCCCCCTAAACAATGGAGCATCTAAAATGATTAAGTCTATTCAATTTGTTCCAGGTAATAAAAAATTGGTGCACCATAGCAGGATAATGACAGATACCACAGGTAGCATTGCTGGAATAGATGGTATCTCAGAATCGGATACTGGAGTGTACAAGTTCCAAACCAAGCCTTTGGCTGACAATTTTCTTTTTGGTTGGGTACCTGGGAATGATAAAATTGTTTTTCCTGAAGGAACGGGAAAAAAATTATTTCAAGGTTCTAATTTTATTTTTAATGTACATTATTCACCTTCTCCTATTGTAAGCAGTGACTCCTCCTTCATTAGAATTAAATTTACAGATAAACCTGTAGAGCGCGAAGTAATAACATTGACTTTAAAGGAAGACAATATTGCTAATTTACCCTTTATCATTAAGGCTAACCAAGTGGCTACTTTTTATATGCGCTCTGCAGTGCTCAACCAGGATGTATCTTTGATTTCTATCATGCCTCATATGCACCTATTAGGAAGGAAATTTAAGGCCTTTGCGGCAACGCCTTCTGGGGATGTTGTGCAGCTCATCAATATCCCAGACTGGGATTTTAACTGGCAAATGACCTACACTTTTCAAAAGTATTTATATCTTCCAAAAGGCTCTGTAATTTATGCAGAGGCGCAGTATGATAACACCCTTAATAATGAACGTAACCCTAATAAGCAACCCAAGGATGTTGGGTATGGATGGGGTACCAATGATGAAATGATGAACTTGGTAATTTATTATGTTGCCTATAAACCGGGCGATGAAAATAAACCCCTCTAAGGGATCTAGGCACTATTTTATAAAACAGCCAGTGGCAGCTACATAGGCTCTCGGAATTTGTTCTTTTTTTAGGATGGCTTTGATGGCATCTTCTAAATAATGTTCAGTTATATGCATTCTATTTTTTCCTAATGCATAATACCAGTTATTAATGGCGCCATGGTATACAATTTCTCTATTTTCATTTACAACGAATACCTCGGGTGTAATTTTTGCATTCAATTGTTTTGTTAATGCGAAATTACGATCCATGATATAGGGCATTGTCATTTGATAAGTTGCATAAAATGCTTGAATATCTTTTTTATTGCTTTTAACAGTGGGGAACACCAATATCATTTCCATATCCTTTGAAGCATATACTTTCTGTAGTCTATTTATTTCTTGGGTATATTTTTGACTAATAGGACAAGTAGTAGCTAAAAAATAGTAAATTTTTATTTTTGTTGCTTGTGCATAAAAGCAAACTATAGCGAGTAAAAAAGTAAAAATTATTTTTTTCATATTTATGCTGCTCTTTATAACTACGTAAAAAATTCTACTATGATACCTTTATGGGGTAATGTATAATTATTATAAAATTACGATTTTTTTTTAAAAAACAATACTCTCTTGCTGCTCATCTAAAAATTTGTATTCTACTAAATGACTGGTATTAGAGGGCTGAGAGCTTAACTTAATTTTATACTTCTTTTTCCAACGCTTAATGATACTGGTAAAAATACCCTTGGTTAAATGAGAATGTATGATAGGATGTACCAAAATAATCAATGACTTATGACCATGGGTAGTCAAATAAGCCAGTTTTTTCTCCATTTCATCTTCTAATAATAAAGCTGAAGTTATTTTACCTGTACCCACACATGCAGGGCAATCCTCAGAGGTATTGATGTTTACTTCAGGTCTAATTCTTTGGCGGGTAGCTTGCAGTAGTCCAAATTTTGAAATAGGAAGTACAGTATGTCTTGCTCTATCTGTCTTCATATAATTTTCTAAGGCTTCTTGAACTTTCTTTCGGTTTTCAGGAAGTTTCATGTCAATGAAATCAACCACAATAATACCTCCTATATCTCTGAGTCTTAGTTGTCGAGCAATTTCCTCTGCCGCTTCTAAATTGGTTTGAAGGGCATTCTCTTCTTGATTATTGCTCACACTTTTAAAACCAGAATTTACATCTATTACATGCAGCGCTTCTGTATGTTCAATAATTAAGTAGGCGCCACTATTTAAATTTACTGTTTTACCAAAAGAAGATTTTACTTGTTTGGTAATACCATACTGATCAAAAATAGCCTGGTCTCCAGTATACATAGAAAGTATATTGGCTTTTTGCGGGGCAATTCTTTGTAAGTAACTTAAAGTAATGTCGAATATCTTTTTATCGTTTACTACAATTTTATTAAAGTCTTCGTTTAATAAATCTCTAAGTATACTTGTGGTTTTACTTTCTTCATTCATAATTCTAGTGGGAGGCATTGCTCCTTTCAAATTAGATTGAATATTTTTCCAGTTCTGTGTAAGCGTTAATAAGTCTTCGTGTAGTTCTGCAGTAGACTTTCCTTCAGCAGCGGTTCTAACAATCACTCCAAAATTCTTAGGCCTTACTGCTTCAAATATTTTTTGTAAGCGTTTACGTTCTTCGCCTGAATGAATTTTTTTAGAGACTGCTACAATTTCATTAAAAGGAGTAAGCACTACAAAGCGACCAGCCAAAGAAATCTCACAAGTAAGCCTTGGTCCTTTTGCAGCAATAGGTTCTTTTAATATTTGTACTAAAATATGGGGCTTGCCATTCAGTACTTCGCTAATTTTTCCTGTTTTTATAATTTCAGGAGCCGATTGAAACTTACTAAAATCAAATTGATTGTTTTCATCAGCAGTAGCCTGCTGCGTATACTTTAAAATTGATTTTATATAGGGACTAAGGTCGGTATAATGCAAAAAGGCATCTTTTTCAAAGCCCACGTCTACGAAGGCAGCATTCAGTCCTGGAATAATTTTTTTGACTTTACCTAAATACAAGTCTCCAACAGACCAACGCGCATCTAGTTTTTCGTTATGTATTTCAACTAACTTTTTTTCCTCTAATAAGGCAATTTCAACTCCTTCTGGGGAGCTGTTAATAATTAAATCTTTGTTCACGATAGCAACTTTTGAAAACAGGTAGCCCACGAAATAGCGCAACAGCTGTTTTATTTTTTTGAGACACATCCACTTTACAAAGGAAGGAAAAGGTAAAGGTAAAGTTGCTTAGTAGATAAGTGGTGTGTGATTTGAAAAGAAGACAAGCGTATTTAGTTTCATAAATACGCTTGTCTTAGGATAGAGAACTATTTGTTCTTTTTCTTATGACGATTCTTTCTTAAACGTTTCTTTCTTTTGTGCGTCGCAATTTTATGACGCTTTCTTTTTTTACCACAAGGCATGTCGAATAATTTTTGTTATAAAATGTTATTTCTTTAATTCTTGAATTCTCTTAGTCACTGCTTCTTTCGCTGCGGGTATATTTACCTTTTCTCTTACTTTGGTATACCACTCAATGGCGCTATTTTTTTGGTTGATCAATTCATAACACTCAGCCAGGTTTACCATGGCTTCGATGTTATTGGGTTCAAGGTTGATGATGATTAAAAAACGTTCGATGGCTTTTTCATACTGTCCCGATTTCTTACCCCCTAATGCTAAAATAAGTTGGCCATAAGTATTTTGTGGATTTTTATCCACTACTTCTTTCACCTTTAAAATGCCCTCCATAGGATTGTCTGAAATATTTCCAAACAGGTAGCAGGCACCTAAATTTATTTTTGATGTATCATTTATAGGATTGATAACCAATGCTTTCTCTAAAAGAACTTTTGCATTTAGTGCCATCCATTTCTGAAGGGCAGGTGGTGCGTCAGGCGTTGTTAAGTTATTTACCAACAGCTGGGCTGCAAAAGTGAGGCTTTTTTCAGTATTTTCCAACAAAGCAGCGCTGTAAGTGTAATATAAATAAGGTTCAATGCGCTGAGCGGAATCTGCCCAATATTGAATGATGTTTTTGTAAGCCTTCAAACTATCGCTCACCGTCTTTGATATAACTAATTGATTTTCAATAGATAACAATATAATTTTCTGATCTGCATTGAGATTTAGCTTAGCGCCATCTACAATCGATTTAGAGCTAAGTTCTTCATTAGCAGCCACTTGGCTAGATGCTGAAGGATCAGGTTTTTTAGATTTGGGGACTAAAAAGTAGAGGATGCTTATTAAAAGCAAGCCAACAAAAACAACAATAATCTGTGGTTTCTTCAAAATAGGTCAATTTCTCGCAAAGGTAAGTTACTTAAGTTTGCTTTTAACCTCGTTTACAAATTCTTTTGCTGGTTTGAATGCAGGAATAAAATGTTCAGGAATTTGAACAGCAATATTCTTTTTAATATTACGTCCAATTTTAGCGGCTCTTTTCTTAGTTATAAAGCTGCCAAAGCCACGTATGTATATGTTTTGGCCGTTCGCTAAGTTTTCTTTCACTTCCTTAAACATAGTTTCTAAAGTAACTAATACGTCAACTTTAGGGATTCCAGTTTTTTCAGAAATTTGATTGATAAGATCAGACTTTCTCATGAAGTTTAATTTTGTTGTTCAGTATTAAAAATAAATTAAATTTTACCTTTTTACAACTATATTCCAATATTTTTATCCATTTTAGCCCATAATTCTAAGCTTATATACATATTAATAATTTATATATAAATTTATATAAATGTGTAATAACTGAATTTCTGTCTAATTTGAACGTATTTTCCCAATTTTAATCCATTTTTGTCCTCATGCCAAGCCCCTTTACCCAATTGCTATTAAACTGGAATCGAGATGAGAATCATCGACCCATGCCTTGGAAAGGAGAGAAAGATCCCTATAAAATATGGCTAAGTGAGGTCATTTTACAGCAAACCAGGGTCGAGCAAGGCTGGACTTACTATGAAAAGTTCCTAAAAAACTTTCCCACCATCTTTCAATTAGCTGCAGCCAAGGATGAAAAAGTATTTAAACTATGGGAAGGATTGGGGTATTATAATCGTTGTAAAAATTTATTATTTACTGCAAGGCATATTGTAAAAGAGTTCAAAGGAAAATTTCCAGACAGCTATGAAGGGCTATTATTATTAAAAGGGGTAGGCCCCTATACCGCATCGGCTATTGCTTCCTTTGCTTATAATTTACCGCATGCAGTGGTGGATGGAAATGTATTTAGGGTTTTTTCAAGATTTTATGGGATTGCTACACCCATAGATACCAAAGAAGGTATTGAAACATTTAATAAAATTGCAGCTGAAAATTTATCTAAAACGCAAGCGGGCATTTATAATCAAGCTCTCATGGATTTTGGCGCCACCATTTGCAAACCCATGGCAGCTCAATGTCCTAGCTGTGTCATGCAAAAAAAATGTATTGCCTTTACAGAAAACCAAGTAAACTTATTACCCGTTAAATTAAAAAGTATTCAAAAGAAAAACAGGTTCTTTGACTTTTTCATTTTTAAACAAGGTGACCAATTCTTAATTCAAAAAAGAGCGGAGGGAGATATCTGGTCCAACCTGTATCAATTTTATTTAATTGAAAATGAAAAAGCGTCAGCCATTGATAAAAAATATATTCAAAAATTTATCTTGGAGCCTTTAGCCATTGCTACAAAAAATATTATTTCCCTACTGCCCTCTGCTGTTTACAAACAGACACTTACGCACCAAGAAATAGAGGCAAGGTTTATCGTTATACACTTAGATAAGAAACCTGCCCTTTTTGCCAAGGCCTTATGGATTAAAAAAGAAGGGTTTAAGAAGTATCCATTTCCTAAAATCGTTAACGATTTTTTAAAAATAGGTCTGGCGAAGGGGAAATCGAGTTTTTCTTTGTAAAAATGGTAACTTTCCATCATAAATTCATCCACATTGGAATATCATTCGGGGCCTTTATTTAATTTACTTACAGCCAATACTGCTAGTCTTCAACAAGACAGTGGCTTATTAATTTTAATGTTTATTTTATTATTTCTTTCCTTTGTCATAGCAGGATCGGAAGTGGCCTTTTTTTCTCTGTCTTATAAAGACATCCAAGTTTTAAAAACAAAAAATTATAAGCCCTTTCAAAGAATTGTTACTTTATTAGAGGATCCAAAAAAGTTATTGAGCTCCATGCTTATTGCCAATAGCTTTATTAATATTTGCATTATTTTAATTGCCAATATTTTAATAGATCATTTTTTTATTTTTGATAGTTTTTCTTTTCCAGGGCTTGAATTTATCATTAAAGTGATCGCCGTTACTTTACTACTTTTATTTTTTGGTGAAATTTTACCCAAGGTAATGGCTACTCAAAATAATATTCGTTTTGCACAAGACTTTGGTTTAATTATTCAAGTAGTGTATATTATTTTTTCAAAACCTAGCGGCTTATTGGTTAAGTATACCAATAAGATTGAAAAAAAATTAGAGCAAAAAAGAGCAGGTAGTTCTTATAGTATGGAAGAATTAGACCATGCCATTGAATTAACCACTTCTCCCAATAATCAAGCCAATGAAAAAAGTATTTTAAAAGGCATTGTTAAGTTTGGGAATATTTCTGTTAAACAAATCATGAAAACAAGGTTAGATGTTTGTGGAGTAGATGCCTCTATTTCTTTTAATGATTTATTAGCGCATATTAAAGAGCATAATTATAGCCGCTTTCCTATTTACAAAGAAGACTTAGACACCATTGCGGGTATTATACATACCAAGGACATTATTCCGCATATTAGTGAAAGCGCAGACTATGATTGGAAGCCATTAATTCGCCCTGCTTTTTTTGTACATGAGCAGAAAATGATTGAAGATTTATTAAAAGAGTTTCAATCAAAGCGTATTCACTTTGCTATTGTGGTAGATGAATTCGGTGGAACCAGTGGTATTATTACATTAGAGGACATCTTAGAAGAAATAGTAGGGGATATTAAAGACGAATTTGATGAAGAAGAATCTATGATTAAAAAAATAGATGAATACCATTATATCATTGAAGGGAAATCAACTATTATTGATTTTTGTAATTTTATTGAAATAGCCACCAACTATTTTGATACTGTAAAAGGAGAAAGCGATACAGTGGCAGGCTTATTTTTAGAATTAGCAGGTGCCTTTCCAACGCTACAACAAGTGGTTAAGTTCAAACAATTTAGTTTTACAGTACTTGAAATTCAAAAAAATAGAATTCATAAAATTCAATTAATTATCACGCCTTTGCCTACTCAAAATATCGACAATGGCTAAACGAACTGGCGCAGTACTTATTACTTTATTTTCTTGTATATTATTTTTAGCGGCTTGTAATAGCCCTTATACCACTAAAAATAAAGGCTATTCGAAACTTTCTTTTCCTGCAAAGTCCTACCAAGTTTTTAATCAAACAACTGCTCCTTATAGTTTTGAATATCCTGGTTATGCAATTATAGATGAAAATGTAAATGAGCAAAGAACAGGACTTCAAAAAGGCAAGTGGTTGAATATTCGATTCCCAGGTCAAGAAGCTACTATTTATGTAAGTTATATAGCCATGCAAGCAAAACAGCTAGATACTTTAATTAGTGATGCCTATACTTTTGCCAATAACCATAATAATAGGGCTAGCTCCATTGCCGATTCGGTTTTTCAAAACAAGCAAGGAGTGGAAGGTATTTTTTTTACCATCGGTGGTGAAGTAGCAACGCCCTATCAGTTTTTTGTAACCGATTCCACGCATCACTTTTTTAGAGGGGCCTTGTATTATGATGCCACACCTAATCAGGATTCCTTGGCACCTGTTAATGCATTTTTGCTAGAAGACATAAAGCATATTTTGAATACATTTAGATGGAAAAAATGATATCTTTATCCTATAAATTTTTCTAATGATTATTATTGACAATATCTTAGTGAGCGACTTACTAGTGGAAGAACAGTTTGTATGCGACTTATCTAAATGCAAGGGGGCCTGTTGTGAGGATGGCGATGCCGGTGCGCCACTTGAAAATAAAGAAAAAGAGTATGTGAAGGAGTTTTACGAAAAGGTAAAGCCTTATATGACCAAGGAGGGTATTCAAGAAGTAAAAGAAGTAGGTCCTTATTTATATGATCGTGAATTTGGCTGGGTAACACCTACTGTGAATGGTGCCATTTGCGCTTATGGCTATAAAGAGAAAGGCGTCATTAAATGTGCCTTCGAGCAAGCCTATAATGATGGCAAGATTCCTTGGAAAAAGCCCCTTAGCTGCCATTTGTTTCCCATTAAAATTCAAAAAAGCAAGCAGGATCCGAAAGTTGAATATGTGAACTACGAGCCCCGTGAGGACTTATGTAAATCGGGCTGTTCCCTGGGCGTGAAATTAAAAGTGCCCGCCTACCAGTTTCTAAAGGAATCCATTGTTAGAAAGTATGGGGAAACATTTTATGAGACCTTGGATGCCACAGCGAAGCATCTTAAAAATAAATAGCTATTTTTGTGCTCATGGAAAGTATTTACGCAGCCTCATTTCTTGAAAAAAGCACCGCCAAAGCGCTTGATAAATCCCACTATAAAAAAATTAATTTTAATATTGGTAAGTACAATGCTGTGGTACCTAAAGGCAAAGAGCAATTCACTGATTTAAATCGGGTTAAAGAATTAGCCAAGAATAAAAGATGGGAAGCCATTGAACATTTAGATATATACCTTAATCAATTCGAAGAGCAGATTACTAAAAGAGGGGCTAAAGTATTTTGGGCTGAAGACAGCGAGCAAGCTTTAAATTTTATCGGAGAAATTTGCAAACAGAAAAAATGTAAATCTCTTGTGAAAAGCAAGAGCATGGTCACTGAAGAAATTCATTTAAATAATTATTTAGAATCGGTAGGTATTGAAAGTGTAGAAACCGATTTAGGAGAATACATTCAGCAAATGGATGGAGAAGCGCCTTATCATATTGTGACACCTGCCATGCATAAAAGCAAGGAGGATGTAGCTAAATTATTTAATGAGAAATTAGGCACGGATATTAATTTAACACCAGAGCAATTAACCTTAGTGGCTAGAAAAAATTTAAGAGAAAAATATGTACAGGCAGAAATAGGCGTAACTGGTGCTAATTTTATTATTGCCGATGTGGGTGCTATTGCAGTGACAGAGAATGAGGGCAATGCAAGATTATCAGTAGCCTGGCCTAAAACACATATTGTCATTGTGGGCATTGAAAAAATGATTCCTTCCATTAATGACCTTGGTTTATTTTGGCCCTTATTAGCTACTTATGGTACTGGACAACAAGTAACCGTTTATAATAGTATTATCTCAGGTCCAAGACAAAAAGATGAAACGGATGGTCCTGAAGAGATGTATGTTATCTTACTTGACAACGGTCGCACCGATTTACTAGCGAATGCAAAAAGTAGAGAAGCCCTTTATTGCATAAGATGTGGGTCTTGTTTAAACGCTTGTCCCATTTATAAAAATATTGGAGGCCACGCTTACGATACTACTTATAGTGGACCTATTGGTAGTATAATTACTCCTCATTTAAGAGGTATGCACGATTACAAGCATTTAAGTTATGCTTCTAGTTTATGCGGTAACTGTACAGAAGTTTGTCCCGTTAAAATAAATTTACACGAGTTGTTATTGGAGAATAGAAAAGAAGCAGTGGATTTAGGAGAAGCTAGTTTTGCTGAAAAATTTGCTTGGAAAGCTTGGAAACAAACTTCTATGAATCGAACTTTAATGAATCAAGGTACAGCCCCCATCAAAAATTGGGTAATTAATAAAATGTTTAAGGGCTGGTCCAATCAAAGAGCCCCTTTGGAATTTCCTACCAAAACATTTAATCAACTTTGGAAGGAAGGGCATAAGAAATAAAATTATATTTTACGTCTAGAATATAATTTCAACTACATCCTTACATTCCATCTGCATCGGAAATAGCTTCCACCGGATCCTTTTGTTTTTTTAAACTTCTGTTCACTAAGTAAACACCAATAAGGGTGCAGATAGTACCCACTATACTCGTAAAACTCATTTCTTCATTCAAGAGTAAAGAGCCTACCCAAATAGCAACAATGGGGTTTATATAAGCATACAAAGAAGCAATAGCAGGATTTAAATGTTTCATGCTATAGATAAATGAAATAAAGGCAAAGACCGAACCCCCAATGACCATATAAATAATAACGCCCCAAGAAATAGCGGGTATTTCATTTAGTGCAATATAATTACCGGTATACAAAGTAAATAAACCCATGGTGATAGCACTGATAAGCATTTGCCATCCAATGGAATAATAAGCGTTCATATCAATTTTATTTCTTGCTATAATAATTGAACCCACACTCCAAGTAATCATGGCAAAGAAGGATAAGCCAACGCCTAATGCATAATTTGTTCCATGCACTAATAAACTATCCTTGTAAAAAATAAAGACAATACCTAGAAGACCTAATAGAAGGCCAATCATAGTTTGCGTTGTAATTTTAATGGCTTTAAAATAAAATCTTTCAATCAAGTACCACCGATAAAGGATACAATGCTGCAATTAAGGCCGCAAGTCCACTAGTAATAAATTGTAAACCATAAGTAGCAATACCATTAGAGGATACAAACATTAAAAAAGCCATGGGAATTAACCAAAGAAATTGTTTGAAAGAAGGAAAGCCTTCACCTCTTAATAAAAAAAAGCCCACATAAATACTGCCTCCTAAAAACTGACGAATACTGGCTAGTTCAAAAGCAGGCATATGTGATACCCCCATTTTACTTGCCACCCAAGTGGTTCCCCAAACAATACTTGTGACGCTTAAGGCTAAATATGCTTTTTTTTGATTAGCCATGGGGCTTGGCTTAATGTTTGAAATGTCTTTGTTCTGTCATGACCATGGCGAGTAACCATTGGCCTTACAATAAGCAACGCTGTCTTTATCTCTAACTGAGCCTCCTGGCTGAATATAAGCTTCAATACCTTCTTCATGTGCAATTCTTACGCAATCATCAAAAGGGAAAAAGGCATCTGAAGCCAGACTAGCGCCCTTTAAATCAAATTTAAATTGCTTGGCTTTTTCAATTGCATGACGAAGGGCGTCTACTCTACTGGTTTGACCACAACCCTTACCTACTAATTGATTGTTTTTAATTAATGCAATGGCATTACTTTTTAAATGCTTACAAATAATATTTCCAAAAATTAAATCTTCTTTTTCTTTTTCAGTACTTGGTCTTGCGCCTACTTCTTCCCACTTACTATAATTACCATTGTCTAATCCTTGTTCTAAAATACCATTGAGGATTGATTTTTTTTGCGTAGGGTTAAAGCTTACCTCATTTTTCAATGCTAATAGAATTCTATTTTTCTTAGCCGATAAAATAACTAAGGCAGCTGGATCAAATCCAGGGGCAATTAATACTTCAAAAAATATTTCTTGAATGGCTTCTGCAGTAGCTAGATCAATAATTGCATTGGTAACGAGTACGCCTCCGAAAGCACTTTCAGGGTCACCCGCTAAGGCTGCCTGCCAACTTTCAAAAACAGTATTTCTTTTAGCCACACCGCATACATTGGTATGTTTGATAATAGCGAAACTAGTTGAATGGCAAGTCTGCTATTAAAGCAATGGCCGCATCTACATCTACTAAATTATTATAAGATAATTCCTTGCCATGTAATTGTGTAAACCAATTCTCTAAGTTGCCATAAAAAGTAGCTACCTGATGTGGGTTCTCTCCATATCTTAAAACCTTACCGCTAGCTGGGTTAAAATAATTGCTAATGGCTACATCATAATGCATGACTACCTCAAAAGCTTTAGCTGCAAAGGATTTTCTTTGCTCTAGGGTTGTGGTTCCTTTTTGATCTATAAGTATTTGGTTCAATTTCGAATAATCGTCTTTAGCAGCAATAACTACTAAGTCTCTAAAATTCTTGCCAGCTGCTCTAATCATAGAAGGTCCGCCAATATCAATTTTTTCTATAATTAATTTTTCTTCGTCGGTATTTTTTAATGTTTCTTCAAAGGGGTATAAGTCTACAATGACTAAATCTAAAGCAGGTATTTTGTACTGCTCCATTTCTTTTAGGTCTTGGTCTTCATATCTTCTGCCTAAGATGCCTCCAAAAATAGAAGGGTGTAATGTTTTCACTCTTCCTCCTAAAATAGAAGGGTAGCCAGTTACGGTTTCTACTCCTATACAAGGAATGCCTAATTCTTCGATGAATTGTTGAGTACCACCGGTAGAATAAATGGTAATATTTAAGGCGTGTAAGGTTTTAGCTAATGGGGCTAAACCATCTTTGTAAAAAACTGAAATTAAGGCTGATTGTATTTTCTTTTCCATATGCAAAGGTAAGCCCTTCCACTTTTTGGCTTCCTTTAGCTTTTCCACAAAAATTAGCCTGTACTGAATAACTTTATGATCGAATAGCAGCAAAACAGGCCTGTTAAATACAATAACCAATGAACGCGTTTTGTATACAGCCATGCATAGATAATTAGTAGTGCCAAGTAAAACAGAATCACTTGATCTAGTCCAAATGAAATGAATAGTGGACGATTCATGGGTAGGGCCTCTAAATAGCTGATGGCTTTATTCATACCCATTATATATTTTTCTATCATTTGCCCCATTAATTTTGGAAGCCCCATTGTGTTTGGGGTAATAACTAAGAGGGCTAATGCATATAAAAGAAGGGTGCTTAAGGGCACCATGATAAAATTACTAATAAGTACCATGGACGCTAGTTGATGAAAATAATAAAGTAAAATAGGTAGGGTGGTTAATTGCGCCGCTATACTAATGCATAAATTACTCCATAAAAAAGCAAGGATAGGATTGTCCATGGGCATCATTTTATTCAATAAAGGATAGAATAAATGAATGCCTAGTACGGCAGCATAAGATAGTTGCAAGCCAATATTTTCTAGATTTTTTATATCGAATAAAAGAAAAATTAAAATACCCCCTGCAATCACATTTAAAGTAAAATAACTAGCCCCTCTAAATTTGCCTATATAATAAATGCTAAAAAACAGGGCGGCTCTTACAATGGAAGGGCTTGCGAAAGCCATAAGGGTATAGGTCCAAACACTGGCTAGTACAATGAATAACTCTAGTCCCATCCATAATTTTTTTCGAGGCAGCCAGCTGGTAGCGCGTAAAATGTTTTTAAAAATAATTTCAAGGTGCATGCCACTAATGGCCACAATATGTATAATACCTAATTGCTTATAAGCATTTAGTAGTTCTTTATTAGCATCGGTCTTGATGCCTAATAATAATGATTTTGCAAATGCATTGGCTTCAGCGGAAGGAATACAAACATTTAGTTTATTTATCACTGCATTTCTACAATAGGCAATAAATGCTTCAGGATAGGGAATTTGAAATAGATTTTTTTCTTTCGTTAGAAAAAATAATAAAATACCCCAGCTAAATAGTATAAGGTATACCGAAAGGCCTTCAATATATTTGGATAATGAAAAGGCATAAGAATGAAAAGTAGTATGGGTGTTTGGATAGGTAGGCGAGCGAGTAATAATGAATTGTAAAAGAACCAGTGAAAACAATAATAAATAACTAGCCTCGCTAATGCTTACTATCAATAGCTCTTGTACAAATAGTTTTGCAAAAATAAGTCCAGCTAATAGAATGCTGGATATAAATAATAGGGGATGGGCGGCTCTGAAATGGGTAGGAGATTTTTCCATCCAGCATACTAATCTATTTTTTCAATGCTTTGGATGCGGTAAATACCTTTGTATATGTAGGAAGGGAATAAGGATAGCCTAAGTGCCTATTAAAAAAATAACTAATTTTTTATGTAGCTCCGGCAATTTTGCTTTCCAGTCCGCCATGGTAGCCGTTACAATAGACTCGGTAGGCCCCGTAATATCCACGCCAATACATAGTTTTGTTTGGGGCTTGCAAGTGCTTAAAATAGTTTCTAGTAATTGATTATTACGATAAGGGGTTTCAATAAATAACTGTGTACAATTTCTTTGTATGGCATCAGCCTCTAATGCTTGAATTTTTTTCTTTCTTTCTGTAACATCAATAGGTAAATAGCCATGAAACTGAAATAAATTTCCATTCATGCCACTGGCCATTAAAGACAATAAAATGGAAGAAGGTCCTGTATAGGGTTTCACTGCAATACCCATTTCTTGCGCAGCAGCTACTAGTATTTGTCCAGGGTCGGCAATACCTGCACAACCTGCTTCAGAAATAATACCAATATTTTTTCCTTGCTTTAGTAAGTCTTTAAAGGCCTTTATTTGTTCCGCCTCTACTTTATGAATAGGATACCAACTATAATTATCAATCACCATTTCTTTCCATAGTTTTTTGAAAAAGCGCCTTGCAGTTTTTTCTTCTTCTACAAAAAAGGCGTCACATTGCGCAATCCATTTTACGACATCAGTAGGCAAGGCTTCCCAACCTTCTTCATGTAAAATCATGGGCAGTAAAAAAACTTTTCCTTGGCTCATAGTTCTTTGTCTTTAAGTTCTTGGGTATTTAATTGTGCTGCAATGAGTGAATAAAAGGGTGCAGTTATCCAGCCTATAATAGGGACTAAGTGCATCATATAAAATATAAGTCCGTTGCCAATGGGTAAACCCTTGTGGTTATTGACATAGCTAGCCGTGGCCACTTTATTTTGTTTTGCTGTAGCCAAGCCATAATCAAGCATGGCATAGCCAAAGAAATAACATTCTAAAATAATAGTAAGAAATGGAGTAAACCATCCTACAATAGGCAAAGTGCAAATAATGACAATTGGAATGAGGTACACCGTTTGCCATAATAAATTAGTGGCATTTAATAACCAAGCCCTTAGTAATAATTTTTGATAGGCCTTTGCATTAAATACGAAGACTTCATTTTTATTGATGGCTTCGATGCGTAAATGAAAATAGGAGAAGTAAGGAGCAAATAAAAACAGAAATAAATATTTAAATAAGGCAAAATAAAATAGGAGTAAGGTAAATGATAGCCAGAAACTACCCATGGTTATAAAAAAGCCAATTAAATCACTACTTAAATTATCTACCCAAGACTTTAATCCAGTTCTTAAAATGATCGACTCAATAAATAAACTGGAGTATTGACTAAAATAGTTCATGCCTAATAAAAACAAATAGGCATAAATAATACCGGGTATGATCATCCATTTCCACAACTTATGTTGAAGAATAAAGCGGTGTGCTGTAAAATAAGCACGAATAGCTAAAATGAGCTCTTTAAGCAATTTGCATGATTTTAGGATTGCATTTTAGTGCCGTAAGCAAGATCTCCGGCATCGCCTAAGCCAGGAATAATATAGCTTTTATCGTTCAGGGTATCGTCAATATCTCCACACCAAATAGGAATTTCTTTGCCCAGTGCAGCTTCCACCTTCTCAATACCTTGCTTGCTAGCAATAGCTACTACAATATGCAGTTCCTTGGGTTTGTATACTTTAGTAAGTGCATGAATGGTTTGAATCAAAGAAGCGCCGGTGGCCAACATGGGATCGGAAACAATAACAATTCTATTATTTAAATCGGGGCAACTTAAATATTCAATACTTATTTCAAAACTTCCGTTATCATGGTGTTTGCGATAGGCCGATATAAAAGCATTATCGGCTTTATCAAAATAGTTTAACATGCCTTGATGCAAGGGCAGTCCTGCTCTTAATATAGTAGCTAGTACAGGTTGTTCTGCTAATACTTTTGATTGATGAATACCTAATGGAGTTTTAGTAGCCTGTATTTTGGAAGGCATGAGCTTACTCATTTCATAAGCGGCTACTTCACCAATTCTTTCCAGGTTTCTTCTAAAACGCATTCTGTCATTTTGAATAGTTACATCTCTTAATTCAGCAATCCAGTTGCTCATTAAACTATGTTTCTCGCTTAAATGATGTACCATGGCATGTAATTTTGTTCAAATCTAAGTTTCTTCTTTCCTATATTAAAATAATTTAAAGCTATCTCCATCAAAAAGGCCTTTATCACTCAATTTAAGATGCGGAATAACTAGTAAGGCCATGAAACTGAGCGTCATAAATGGGGATCCAAGCTTAGAGCCTAGGCCTTTAGCCATTATGTCTATTTGGGTATAGTTAGCCGCTACTTTATAGGGGTCTTCCAAGCTCATAAGTCCTGCTACAGGAAGTCCCATGACCTTAGTGGCATTATCATTCACGCAACTAATGCCTCCTTGCTCTTGAATCACTAAATTAATAGCGCGCACTATATCGGTATCAGATACACCTACCGCTATTATATTATGACTATCGTGTGCAATAGTTGAGGCGATGGCTCCATTTTTAAAACCGAAGTTTTTGATAAAAGCTATTTTGGGAGCAGCTGCATAATATCTATTATAGACCACCATTTTTAAAATATCTGATTCAGTATCGGATACGATTTTATCTCCTTCCAACTTTGGACTTAACCATAATTTATTAGTGATAAGTTGTCCATCGGTGGCTTCAATAACTGCGATCTTCTCCTTGTCTTGGGGGTATTCATTCAAACTCATTTGAATATCCTTTTCTTGTATAGCGGCTGCATCAAATTTATTAATGGCTTTCTCTTTTACTGCTTTAATAAAAGATTTTCCATTTTCTGCGACTAATTCGCCTTTAATATATGTTTGCTTTACTTTAAAAGAAATAAGATCTTCCAGTACAATAAAATTAGCGCTATCGCCCACTCGCATTTTTCCTGTAGGTAATTTATAATGGTCCACTGGGTTAATGCAGGCAGCCCTTAAAACAAGCATGGGGTCAATACCCTTTGCGACTGCGCGTGCGCATAAACTATTTATATGCCCTTCTACTAAACTGTCAGGATGTTTGTCATCGCTGCAAAGCATAATCATAGAAGGATGGTCTTCAATTAATTCATACAAGGCTTCAAAATTTTTAGCGGCACTACCTTCTCTAATTAAAATTTTCATCCCATGCTCTAATTTATCCAAAGCCTCTTCAAGGGTAAAGCATTCATGATCGGTACTAATACCTGCTTCAATATATTTTTTGGCATCCTCCCCTCTAAGACCTGGCGCGTGTCCATCTACTGGTTTACCTAACTTATGTGCAGCAGTAATTTTTTTCATTACCTCTTCGTCTTTGAATAAGACACCCGGAAAATTCATCATCTCACTTAAATAATAAATATCGGGGTTGGCTAATAAACTGCTTACTTGATCGCTATTGATTGCAGCGCCGGCGGTTTCAAAAATAGTGGCAGGCACACAGCTTGGTGCCCCAAAGAAAAAATGAAAAGGAACTTTTTTACCATTATCAATCATATACTGCACACCTTCCATGCCGCATACATTGGCAATCTCATGAGGGTCGCTAATAGTGCCAATGGTTCCATGGGTAACGGCTAATCGAGCAAAGGAGCTAGGTATGAGCATACTACTTTCAATATGTACATGGGCGTCTATAAAACCTGGTAATAAATACTGTAAAGGGGCATCTATACTAGATTCAATGGACTCAATAGATTGAATAATTCCATCTTGAACTGTAATAGTAGCTGGGTAGATATGTTTTTTAAGAATATCTACATATTGACCTGAAATGGAAAAGGAATTACCCATAGGTTAAATTTGCTATCACAAATTAAACCAATAATTGAACTTAAAGATAACTGCCCTATTTTTATTTTTAAAAAGAGGGTCGGTAAAGTAGTTGTCGGTGTAGACCAAGAAAAAGTCGCTCATAGGTCTGAATCTGTATTGTAAGCGGCTATTGATATTGAAGTTATTGCCTTGGGTATTATATTGTACGAAAGTGGTCCAGAATAATTTTGTACTAAAATTCCACTCCACCCTAGGTTGTATTAAAACTAAATTAGTACTACCATAAGGGTTTGGAAATACGATATTATTAAATTGTGCGCTTAATAATAGATTAAAATGGGGCTGATTTCTGTAACTGATACCCATCGAAATTCCTTTTACTTGCCCATTATAAAACTGACCTATATTTAACTTGCTTTGTATTCCAAATAATTTTCTCGAATCAGATTTGTAGTCGATTTCAATTTGATTAAAGACATAATTTCCAGCTGGTAAAGGCACTCCATCTGTAAATGAAATGGGATATATTAAGTTGACAATTGTATTTGTAAGATCAAGACCGAAATTAGAAGTTTTTTTAAATTGAAAATCTGTTTCTAATTTGGTTTCAGATTGATTAATGGAATTATCGGGATACAGGGTGGCACGATTTACAATCTTCAATTCCATTTTACCTATGGATCCATTTACGGGGAATGCTCTATAACCTAGTGAATTATATAAGTTTTTAAAACCAATTCGAATGCTAGTATCTCTAATGGCATCATAATTATCAATGCCTTGCACAAATCCCAAATCGGTGTAATAGTTTTTACCTAAGCTTCCAATAAGGCTAATATAAGACCAGTGTTTTCCATTTGTCATAAAGCCTGTGCTTGCATAAATATCTTCGTTATTTATATTAGCCTTAAAAGATTTATGTATGTCGGTCCAGGTTCTAAATGTTCCTGTTGTGTTTGAATATTCAAAACTAAGCCCCGCATTTCGGCCATATCTATCTAATGGATTTTTCTTGGCCTCATCCTCTGAAATAAAATTTTCTCTATTTAAAAAGTAAGTTTTTAAAATGGAACGCTTCAATACGCTTCTTTGCAAAGTAAATGCAGAAAAATTTTCTGCAGCATAATTTCCTTGCTTACCCGTTTGCATATTCATCATACCGATACGTGTAGTGCGGTTTAAATTACCAGACATTCTTGCTCCAAATAAAATAGGTATTTTATTACCGTCTTTATCTAGTCCAATAGTTCTGGAATAAAAGGGTCTTATAGAGGGCATACCAAAATCGGAAAACAAATCTGAGTTTTCTAAAAAGAATCCTCTTCTTTCTGGAAGAAAAATATTAAAACGGGTAAGGTTGGTTACTTGTTGGTCTACTTCTACTTGAGAAAAATCGGGATTCACTGTTAAGTCTAAATTCAATGAAGCATTCAAAGCTACTTTTGCATCAAAACCACCGGTACCATTGGTGTTCAGAGACTTTCCATTTTCTTGATCTTCTGTGCTAGCACCAGAAATAAAGGGTAGAAAAATAATATTATTTTTTGAACTAGGTGTGGCTGCAGGCCAATTTAATAAACCCATATAGCCAAAGTCAAAGGATTTAAAGATAGGGGGTACCCTGGTAAAGTTGCTATATTCATTATTTTTCGCATCGCCCCTTAAAAAATTAATACCCCATTGTAATTGTTTGGGATCGTATCTGATAGATTTTAAAGGAATCATTATCTCAGCAATCCAATAGGTTCCATAATCCTTGGTAGCAGAAAACCATTTGGTATCCCAGCTCCAAGTAGGCCTTTCTTGAAAAGTTAAACTTAATTGATCTTCAGATTGAACATTTAAAGCGCTTAAAAAAAAGTAAAAACCATTAGTTTTTTTATTCAAAGGGTCCAACATAATACCTATTCCATCATTGCCTTCATTGCCAATATCTCTTTTTAAACTTCTTGAGATAGCTGTTCCACTATCATAGACTTTAAATCCAAAATAAATATTATCATTATCGTAAGTGAATCTTACTTCGGTTTGGCGTTTAGCCTCTCCAATATCATTGGGAAATTTTTTATTAAAATTTTTGGCTACATCAGTAGTGGCCCATACCGGCTCGTTTAATATACCATCTATTTTTATTTTATCCGTGGTGGGTTGTATATGTAATTGAAAGCCTTTTTGAAATTCAGAAATATTTTGAGCATTTATGAAATAACAAGAAAATAGCAGGCTTAAAAGCAAGCAAGCTTTTTTGCAAGCCGTTTTAAAAAAGGGTAGGTGCTGGAATCGATATTGCATGAGGGTGCAAATATCCTCTATGTAACTAAAACAGCCTTAATTAGCTGGAAGTTTTTCTAAAAAAATGTATAAGCGGTTACTAATGAGGTGTATAAGTAGGGCCGGATACTTGGTTTGAGGTGAAAGCCGGGCCTTTTAAGCATATTGCACGGTACATTAAAACCAATAGCTGATCTTAAAAACAATTGCTCTATTCTTGCTTTTAAATAAAGGGTCTGTAAAATAATTGTCTGTATAGACTAAAAAGAAATCACTCATAGGTTTATAACGGTATTGTAATCTGCTATTGACATTAAAATTATTACTCTGTGTATTGTACTGAATAAAAGTGGTCCAAAATAGTCGGGTGCTAAAATTGTATTCAATTCTTGGTGCAATTAAGACCAATCTAGTACTGCCATATTTTCCAGGCAACTGAATTTGATTTATTTGGGCATTTATTCGAAGATTAAGGTGAGGCTGATTTCTCCAATTGATTCCAACGCCAAAACTTTGTACTTGGCCATTATAAAATTGACCAACCTTAATTTCAGAAACCCACCCAAACAGTTTTCTAGCATCTGAATTATAGCTTATTCCAAATTGTGCATATTGATATTGAGCAGCTGGTAATGGTTCGCCATCTGTAAAACTTGTAGCGAAAAGAAGGTTAGTGACGTTATTATTTAGTTGTAATTCTACACTTGAAGAATTATTAAAATTAGCCTGTATTTCACTACTACTTTCCCATTCGTTAAAACTATTATCGGGATTAAAAATAATAGAATTTTCTGCACGGGCTTCAATTCTTCCTAACTTTCCTTTCGCTGGCATCAATGTATAAGTGATTTCAGAAAAAATATGTTTAAATCCAATACGGATACTCGTATCTCTTTGGGCATCGTAATTGCTTATTCTTTGCACGAACCCTAAATCAGTGTAGTAATTTTTGCCTACATTGGCTACGTCTAGTACAAAACCAAAATTTCTTCCATTGTAACTTAATCCAGCTTCTGCATAATTATTTAAGTCTTTGATAGTAGGTTTCATGGATTGATTGTAATTGGCCCAATAACTAAAACTTCCAGCTGGATTGGAATATTCAAATGTAAGCCCAGCATTGCGTCCATATTTATCAAGTGGATTCTTTTTTTCTTCCTCCACTGAAATGAAATTCTCCCTATTTAAAAAATAGCCTTTTATTAAGGATCGTTTTAAAACTCTTTTTTGCCATGTAAAGGCAGAAAAATTTTCAGGTGCATAGTTGCCTTGTCTTCCTGTTTGCATATTCATGGCACCAATTCTTACATCAGGTGATAAATTACCAGAAAGTCTTGCGCCAAATAGGATAGGAATTTTATTACCTTCTTTATCTAAGCCAATGGTTCTAGAATAAAATGGCCGAATGGGAGGGATACCGAATCCAGCAAATAGATCTACATTTTCTAAAAAGAAGGCCCTTCTTTCTGGCAAGAAAATACTAAACCTGGTTAGGTTGGTCACTTGGTTATCTACTTCTACTTGGGAGAAGTCAGGATTGATTGTTAAATCTAAATTCAAAGAAGGGTTCAAGGCAATTTTAGCATCAAACCCACCATTACCAGTTGTTTCGTTCTTGCTGGTTGATTTATCTTCGCTAATGCCACCAGTTAAATAAGGCAGTAGAATTACATTATTGGAACTCGCTGGCGGATTGGTTGGCCATTTCATAAGTCCTGTGTAACCAAGGTCGTATGATTTAAAATTGGGTCCAATTCTTGTCCATGTACTATACTCAAAATTTTTAGCATCAATACGTACAAAGTTGACGCCCCAATTTTTATTTTCTGCATTATAACGAATAGACTTTAAAGGAATCGCAATTTCAGCAATCCAGTAGCTACCATAATCTTTAGTCATAGAAAACCACTTAGTATCCCAGCTGTAACTGAGTCCTTCTTCACTATCTCCTGTCAACTGACCTTCTGATTGCACATTCAATGCACTTACCACAAAATAAAATCCGTTTGTCTTTTGATTCAAGGGGTCTAAGACAATGGCCACTCCATCATTTCCATCATGTCCAATATCTCTTTTTAAACTTTTGATAATGGCCGTGCCACTATCATATACTTTAAAGGCAAAATATAAATTTTTATCATCGAATAAATATTTTACCTCAGTTTGTCTTTTTGCCGCTCCAATGTCATTAGGAAATTTTTTATAAAATTGACTTACTGCTTCCACTGTATTCCATGCAGGCTCGTCTAAGATTCCATCTAATTTAATGGGTCATTTTTGTAGGCTGAATCGTTAGCTGAAATTCTTGCTGAATATTGGCATTAATTTGTGCAATAGCTAGCAGGCTAATTAGATTTGTGATAAAAACAAGGCTAATGCGTAGAATTCTATTCATGGTCAAGTATATCTGGCCTTCTTTGTTTGGTTCTAATCAATGCTTGTTCTGATCTCCATTGATCTACCTTTTTAGGGTCACCTTGCAGTAATACTTCTGGAACAGTTAATCCACGAAAGTCTGCAGGCCTAGAAAATACGGGTGGGTGCTAATAAATTATCTTGAAAAGAATCGGTTAAGGCTGAGGTTTCATCATTTAATACACCGGGAATAAGTCTTCCAATAGCATCTACTACCACAGCAGCTGCTAGTTCTCCTCCACTTAAAACATAGTCTCCAATAGATATTTCCTTGGTAACATATAAGTCTCGAATTCTTTGATCAATGCCTTTATAGTGCCCACAGATAATTAAAATTCTATTTTGTAATGAAAGCGTATTGGCTAGTCTTTTGATTAAAACGCTCGCCATCCGGTGTCATAAAAATAATTTCATCAAACTTGCCCGCTTCTTGTAATTGGTCAATGGCGTTGGCTAAAGGTTCGCACACCATTACCATGCCAGCACCACCTCCATATTGGTAGTCGTCCACCTGGCCATGTTTATTAATGGCCCAGTCTCTGAGGTTATGCAATTTTATATTAAGCAAACCTTTTTCCTGCGCCCGTTTCATCATACTATGTTCAAAGGGGCTGGCTAATAAGTTCTGGTAAGTACTGTTAAAATTTCAATGGTCATATGGTAAAGATAAAAGAATCCTAAGAAATTTGTTTAATCTAATAATTCGCCTAAATCGCGTCGGTCTTTTTTAGTAGGTCGTCCAATTTTACTCAAACGCTTACCGGTTTGAAAAGTAGCTGCAACCTGCCTTACGCGTTCTAATTCTTCAA
Source organism: Chitinophagales bacterium (assembly GCA_964203405.1). Taxonomy (GTDB): domain Bacteria; phylum Bacteroidota; class Bacteroidia; order Chitinophagales; family Chitinophagaceae; genus Sediminibacterium. Next base: position 949,036 of record CAXNLL010000001.1, on the reverse strand, counting down.
TAGGAGTAAGGTCTTCATAATATTTAATGGCTTCAGCATAGGCTAATCTTCCCTCTAATACTTGTGTCACTCTAATCACCCAGTTTTTATGTTCAGTTCTTGCTTCATACTCATCGCCTATTACTACATTACGGGAAGCTTTAACCGGTTCGCCTTTTATTTTAACGCGTCCTTTATCAATGGCTTCGGTGGCCTGACTTCTTGTTTTAAAAATGCGGATAGACCATAAGTATTTATCTAATCTTACTTTTTTCTTTTCCGTTTTGATGATATCAGCAGCTTGCATGCTTAGTCTTGTTTTTCTGCAAAAAATTGATGGAAATAAGGAATGGTTTCAATGCCTTTGTAAAAATTCACAATATCATATTTTTCATTCGGGCTATGTAAGTTATCACTATCTAATCCAAATCCCATAAATACAATTTTTACCCCTAATTCTTTTTCAAACAAAGAACAAATAGGAATACTTCCACCACCACGCACAGGAATAGGTTCTTTACCAAAAGTTGTGGCAATTGCTTTTGCGGCACTTTGGTATTCGTGAGAATCGATAGGTGTAATATAAGGTTCGCCGCCATGATGTTCAAATGCATTCACTGTAATATTGTCAGGTGCAATTTTTTTAAAATGTGCAAGTACCATGGCCGTAATTTTTTCAGCAGATTGATTAGGTACTAAACTGACAAGATATTTTTGCAAAAGCCTTAGAAGGTAAAACTGTTTTCGCACCTTCTCCAGTATAGCCACCCCAAATTCCATTTACTTCTAAAGTAGGACTGAATACCGGTTCTCTCATTGGTGCTATATCCTTTTTCACCCCAAACATTTTGAATCCCTAAATCGTGTTTTGAATTCATTTTCATCGAATGGCGCTTCTGCCATTTTCTTTCTTTCTGTATCTGTGGATATAATCACATCCTCATAAAAACCAGGAATGGTAATATGATTATTTTCATCATGACATGAGGCAATCATTTTTGATAAAATAGTAATAGGGTTGGCCACGGCACCACCATAGACCCCACTATGTAAGTCTCTATTCGGTCCTGTAACTTCTAGTTCGATATAACTTAAACCTCTCACGCCAATATCTATAGAAGGGTTGTCCATACTAATCATAGCCGTATCACTAATTAATATTACATCTGCTTTTAATAAGCTCGGTATGGGCTTTTAACGAAGGCCGCTAAATTGGGACTTCCAATTTCTTCTTCTCCTTCAATGATAAATTTAATATTCGTGCAAAGAGAATTGGTTTTGGTCATTATCTCTAATGGCTTTGACATGCATATAAAATTGTCCTTTATCATCACAGGCACCACGTGCAAATATTTTACCGTCTTTAATAGTAGGGTCGAAATGGGCTGCTATGCCAAAGTTCCAAAGGATCAGCAGGCTGCACATCGTAATGGCCGTAAACAAGTACAGTAGGTAAGTTTCGGGTCCACATTTATTTCAGCGTATACTATAGGATGCCCCTCTGTCTCATAAATTTTAGTAATGGGTGCACCTGCTTCTTGCAAAGATTTTTCTACGGCTTTAGCACAAGCTAACATATCGCCATTGTGTTCGCTCTTTGCACTCACACTGGGAATACGCAATAGGGCTAATAGTTCTTCTAAGAAACGATCTTTATTTTTTTCTTGATATTCAGACCATGCTTTCATATTCTATAATTTTAAAATAAATTTTATTATTCTTATTTATGTTTTTTTATTCTTATTTACGCTAATTGATGTTTATTATCTGATAAAACATTTTCTACATTCCAATTTAATTTTTTTTCAAAAACCGATTTTCTTTCTGCGCAGTTTTCTATGGTGCAAATAGGACAGCTAAATGGCATACAACCATCGGTGTGTACAAAAAACTCAACGCTATCGCCAAATTTATTTTTAATGATCCTTGTAAATTCATCCACCACTGCATGGGCTTCATTTACATTAAAATACCAAGGCACTGTTAAGTGGCAATCAATATGCATTAAAGCACCGTATTTGATTACTCTTAAATTATGTAAATCAATCCAATGCTTATTTCTATCCTTATTTATTTCTGTTATTACTTCTTCTAGTAAGGCGATGTCGGCTTCATCCATAATACCTGCTAGTGATTCTCTAATAATTTTATAGCCATTATAAATAATCCATATGCCCATTACAATAGCTATAATAGCGTCGATACTTTTGTAGCCTGTATAAATTACTAAACCAATTCCAATAGTAACTGCGAAAGTGGTATAGCTATCAATTAATAAATGCTGACCACTTGAACTAAGTGCTAAAGATTTATTTTTCTTACCAATAGCCTTGGCACCCAAGACCTGCTGCCATATTTAATATTGCTGTGGAAAGTAGTATCCAAATACCATTGTCTAAATCGTGTAAAGTAGTAGGCTCGAAAAAGGTAATAATAGATTCATATAAAATAATCAAGCCTGCTGTAATAATTAAACTTCCTTCAAAAGCAGCAGAAACAAATTCTGCCTTGCCGTGTCCATAAGGGTGGTCTTTGTCTTTTGGTTTGGAAGCAACATATAAACTATAGAGTCCAATGATTCCCGCTAGTACATTCACAATACTTTCTAATGCATCTGATAATACAGATAAAGAATGCGTCATAAAGTAGGCAACAAACTTAAGTACAAATAAGATGATACTTAAACTTGTAACAAAAAACTGAATCTTTAAATTTTGTTTTGACTTTTGCAATTAAATAAAATTGGAAATGATTTAAGCCTGTTTTGCTTCTGTAAATTTTTTCTCTACAAGTGCCCAATTTACTAAGTTCCACCATGCATTGATATAGTCGGGGCGTTTATTTTGATACTTCAAATAATAAGCATGTTCCCAAACATCCAAGCCTAGAATAGGTGTTCCTTTTGTTTCTGCTATATCCATTAATGGATTATCTTGATTAGGCGTTGAACAAACGGCTAAACTATTATCTGTTTTTATAATTAACCATGCCCATCCACTACCAAATCTTGCTTTTGCTGCATCGCTAAAGGTGGTCTTAAAATTATCTAATGAACCGAAATTTTTATTAATAGCTTCTGCTAATGCACCAGTGGGTAAGCTGGCAGGAGCTGGCTTCATTAACTGCCAAAACATTTCGTGATTATAATGTCCACCTGCATTGTTTCTCATTTTTGGAGAATAACTCGAAATATTTTTTAATAAATCTGTTAAAGGCGTTGTTTGAGTATCTAATTTTTCTGCAAGCGCAGCGTCTGCTAAATTTTTAGCATAGGTAGCTGCATGTTTTGTATAATGTATTTCCATAGTAGCAGCGTCAATATAAGGCTCAAGTGCGCTATAACTATAGTTCAAAGCTTGTTGTGTGTATTCAGCTGCAGCAGTCAATGTAGTTATTGAATTGATTGGATCCATTGCAGCCATTGGATCAATTTTTGCCATTAAGGGCATTGCCGCTAGGGCCATACCTGCTTTACCAGTTGAACTAATAAACTGACGTCTGTTTTGAGTAGATTTTGACATGCTTTTATTTTTTAAAGTACTTCTGTAAAGTTACTTTAATTGGCTGTAAAAGTCGGTAGTAAAATTCCTGATTAAATAGCTGTGAATCACGCATGGCCTTATAGGTTAAGAATAGGCCAAAGGGTATTAAAATAATAGAGGACATCCACATGCCAGAGAATACATCCCACTGGCCAGATTTAGCTAATTTTTCTCCAAAATTATTGAGCAGGAAAAAGATTACAAAAAAGATAATAGCCGAATACCAAGGGTGTACCTAGCCCTCCTTTACGTATAATGGAACCCAAGGGGGCACCAATTAAAAACAGTACAAAGCAGGCAAAGGATAAAGTAAACTTTCGATGCCATTCAATTCCATGTGAAGAATTCGCTTTTTTATAATCGTTGTAAATATCTGCAGATGGCGGTAAGGTTATATATAAGAGAGGAGAACTGATAGCCTGAGGTTAGCTGAATACTACTTATTAAAGAATCGGGAATAAGTTTATCAAAGCTTTTTAAGGGTGTAATCTTTTTCTTTGCATTAAAAAGCTGACTACTGTCTTTATAGTTCATAAACCTTAAATAAGAAGCCACATCGGCATTGGTTTTTTTGATAAAGAAGGAGTCTTTGTTTTGCAGAGAATCCATGGCCTTACTAAGCTGCCTTACACTTAACATTTTCGGATCATACAATACATCACTCGTTTTATTGAGTTGAAAACTTTTCAGGTCAAACACTTTTTTATATTCTTTGAAATAAAGTCTGGTGAATTCTGTATTGGTAGTGCTACGCGCACCTCTTTCCTGATAGCGCCATCCATTATACATGATAAATTCTAAAAACTTTTTATTGGTAGAGACACGCATCACTCCCGACTCGGCCATGATTAAATTATCTTGCAATCCAAATCTTTTTTCAAAGATGGTAATGTTATGCATCACACTATCATTCGATTCTTTCTTGCCTAATTTAATCACATAGCCATCTATTTTATCATAGAAAATACCTTCTTTTAAATCTATGGCAGGCTTAGCTACAATGATTTCATATTTTAAATTGGTAAGCTTCATTTGCGTTACCGGTATAATATTATTGGAAAACAAAAAAGCAATACCTGCTAAAAAAATGGTGAATATAAATAGCGGACGCATAAAACGAATAAGTGGAATCCCCGCCGCCTTAATGGCAATGAGTTCAAAGCTTTCTCCTAAATTTCCAAAGGTCATGATAGAAGAAAAAAGTAAGGCTAAAGGAAGGGCCGTGGTGAAAGTACTTACAGAAACAAGTCCAACTAATTGTAAAATGGTAAGTAAGTCTAAACCTTTACCAACTAAGTCATCAATGTATAACCAAAAGAATTGCATGGTCAGCACAAATAGTTGAAATAGTGAGTGCTGCCAAAAAAGGGCCAATGAAGGCTTTAAGAATTAGTATGTCTAATTTCTTGAACAAAATGTTAGTGCTAACTACCTATACGATGAAAGAGTTCTTTGATCTGATATTCCCAAAGTCGGCTCTGGTCTTTGACTTCGTTTTTCTCAGCAAAATCTTTCACGATTAAAATAGTTTGATTTGAAATTTCTGTTTTTTCAATTCTAAATTCGAAGTATTCATTCTTTTCTCCATGTAACCATCTAAACTTTATGAATTTATCAGGCTTCTTGGTCCACTAATTCTGCTTTCTCTGGCACACCTTTATTCCATGAAAAACTAAAAACGTTTTCCCATTCGTCTACTTTGTCTGCAAACCACTCTTGTAGTCCAGAGGCAGTGGATAAAAATTCAAATAAAATATTGGGTGAACATCTCACCGGAAATTCAAGTGTAAATAATTGTTTCTTACTCATATATAACTAGCTCCTCTTAAAAATTGATTCGTTTGATGCAATAATATTAAATAAAGGGTAGGTTCCAAGTATTTTTTAATATTTATTAGTTAACAAACTGTCAAGACATATTTAGCCTATTCTCTAAATTGGTATAAGTATATGAAATTCAACATCTTATATCATATTACGATACGCTGTAATTTACTAATTTTAACGAATTTATACCTTTTGAATTGATGGTGTATGACTCGATATGATCACTTATCTTTGCTCCCCTTAATGTTGTAAGTATGTTTAATAGTTTGAGTGAAAAATTAGAATCTGCCTTTAAGCACCTAAAAGGGCAGGCGAGAATTAATGAATTGAATGTTGCCAATACCTTAAAAGATATTAGAAAGGCTTTATTGGACGCCGATGTCAATTTTAAAATTGCCAAAGAATTTACAGATAGTATTAAAGAAAAGGCCATTGGCGCAAAAGTTATTAATGCCATTAGCCCAGGACAATTGATGGTTAAAATTGTGCAAGATGAGTTAACGGCTTTAATGGGTAATGAAGCTTCTTTGATGGACCTATCAAAAAGTCCCACTATTATTTTAGTAGCGGGTTTGCAAGGATCTGGTAAAACTACTTTTTCTGGTAAGTTGGCTAATTATTTAAAGGCACAAAAAAAATCGCCCTTATTAGTAGCTGCCGATATTTACCGTCCTGCAGCCATGGATCAACTCACCTTATTAGGAGAACAAATTGGAGTGGATGTTTTTGTAGAAAGAGAAAATAAAAATGCAGTTTCTATTGCACAAAATGCACTGGTCTATGCAAAGGCAAATAATAAAAATGTAATTATTATTGATACGGCGGGTCGACTTGCAGTGGATGAAGTGATGATGAATGAAGTGGCTGCCATTAAAAATGAAATTCAACCACAAGAAATATTATTCGTGGTAGACTCAATGACAGGGCAGGATGCAGTGAATACTGCCAAAGTATTTAATGAGCGTTTAGATTTTACGGGAGTGGTATTAACAAAATTAGATGGCGATACAAGAGGGGGTGCTGCTTTATCTATAAAGTACACCGTGAATAAACCTATCAAGTTTATGAGCAGTGGTGAAAAATTAGATACGCTCACATGTTTTTCATCCCGAGAGAATGGCCCAAAGAATTTTAGGCATGGGCGATATTACTTCTTTGGTAGAAAAAGCACAGTCGCAATTTGATGAAGCAGAAGCAAAAAAATTAGAAAAAAGAATTCGAAAAAATCAATTTGATTTTGAAGATTTCTTAACGCAGATACAGCAGATAAAAAAAATGGGCAATTTAAAAGATTTAATGGGCATGATTCCAGGTATGGGCAAAAGTTTAAAAGATGTAGATATTAAAGACGATGCCTTTAAAGGAGTGGAAGCCATCATTCAATCGATGACCGTTTTGGAAAGAAGAAATCCAGACTTACTTTCAACAAGTCGCAAACAAAGAATTGCCAAAGGAGCCGGAAAGGATATTGGAGAAATCAATGCTTTTATGAAGCAGTTTGACCAAATGAAGCAGATGATGAAGCAAATGTCTAGCGGGTCAATGCCAGGTAAAATGCCTGGTTTGAGACGTTAATTTTTAAGCTAACTCATTGATAATCATATAATAGTAAGTTTTAAAACCCTTTTTCCTTTGTTTATTCGGTGGTTTTTACTATATTTGCACCCGGTTAACCCTATTTAATAACGCCTATAAATTTCTATTTAACATGGCAGTAAAGATGAGACTACAACGTCACGGTAGTAAAAAAAGGCCTTTCTACTTTATAGTAGTGGCTGACGGACGTGCACCAAGAGATGGTAAATTCATCCAAAAAATTGGTACTTACAACCCATTAACAGTTCCTGCAACAATCCAATTGGATCGTCAAAAGGCATTGGAGTGGTTAAACAAAGGTGCTCAACCTACAGACACCGTTCACAGAATTTTATCTTTCAAAGGAGTTCTTTATTTGAAACATTTACTTCGTGGAGTAAAATTAGGTTTGTTTGATGATGCAACCGCAATGGAGAAATTCCAAACATGGTATGCAGCACATGAAACAAAGATTGCAAGCACTACTGATACACACAAAAAAGCAGAAGCTGCTAAAAAAGTGTATGTACCTGTTGCTAAAAAAGTAGCAGAACCAGTAGCTGAAGTTGCACCAGTAGAAGAAGTGGCTGCACCAGTTGAAGAAGCTGCACCAGTAGCTGAAGCATCTGCTGAAGCATCAGTTGAAGAGACGCCTGCTGCAGAATAATTTTAAAATTAATCTAGCTTTATAAAGCCCCTGGTTCCTATCAACGGAATTGGGGGTTTTTTTTGAAAATGATTTTGTCGATAAATGAATTAAATTAGCAAATGAGTCAGTACATACATATAGGAAAAATTGTGGCACCGCATGGAATTACTGGTCATGTTATTATTGAGCATGCCTTAGGCAAGCCCATTCATTTTAAAGGTATTGATGCCATTTTTGTAGAAAAAAATGCAGCAAGTTTTATTCCCTATTTTATTCAAAGCGCTTCTGCAAAAACAGATACCATTTCACATTTGCAATTGGAAGGCATTAATAGTAGAGAAGCTACTGCTATGCTTTTAGGCAAAAAAGTTTGGCTACCTCAAGATGAATTTCAAAAATTAGTGGATAAGCAATCTCCTTTGGCCTTACTTGGCTATACGGTAGTAGAAGCTGGAAAGTCCTTAGGTGTTATTCAAGAAGTGATAGAACAACCGCATCAGTTAATGGTTACTATATTATACCAAGGACAAGAAGCCTATATTCCTTTGCACGAAGAAAGTTTAAAAGCAGTGAACCATAAGGCCAAAACAATTAGTGTTGAACTTCCCGATGGTTTATTGGATTTATATACTGTGCCTCCCACGGAACCCTCGGAAAAATAGATAAAGAAGCCTTTATTTCTACTTATTCCATTTATCCAACTGCTGCAAAGTAGCGGTTAAATCTTTAGGTAATGGAGCTTCTAAATGAAGCTCTTTTTCTTTATAGATAAACTTTAGTGAATGCGCATGCAAGGCCTGTCTAGCAAGTAGGGGTCTTTCTTCTTCCTCTGTCTTACTTAATTTAAAATTTTTCTTTTTGATAGAAGATAATAATAGTTTTTCTCCATCACCATAGACATCATCGGCTACAATAGGATGTCCTATTTGTTTAGCATGCACGCGTATTTGATGCGTTCGTCCAGTATGAATTTGAAAAGAAACCCAAGCAAAACGTTTGTAATTTTCAATGACCTGGTAAGTTGTTAAAGCTATTTTTCCTTTGGCATGCACTACCATGGTTCCTTTTTTGACAGGATGTTCCATAATGGGCTCATCAATACTTCCTTCAGCGGGCGGTCTTCCCAAGACTAATCCTAGGTATTTTTTTTCAATTTCTCTTCCTTCAAATAATTCGCTTAATAATTTATGGGCCTCTGCATTTTTTGCAAATACAATTAAACCACTAGTGTGTTGGTCTAAACGGTGTACGGTAAAAATTTCTCCGTATTTTTCTTGTAATAAAGACTTTAAAGAAACATCCTTACCAAATCTATCAGGAATACTTAATAAACCAGCGGGTTTATTCAATACAATCATATCCTCATCTTCAAATAATATTGATAACATGTACTATTTATTTGGAAGATTTTCTGGTAAATGATTTATTTAAAAACTTAAGTAATCTTACTTCTTTCTCTGCTAAAAAACGCCATTTACCACGGTCTACATTTTTCTTGGTAAGGTTGGCAAACATGACTCTATCTAAATGTCTTACATCGTAACCTAAATGTTCAAAAATACGACGCACAATACGATTGCGGCCACTATGAATTTCAATACCAATTACATTTTTAGAAGTATTCGATAAATAACTTACCGCATCGGCTGCAATAAAACCGTCTTCTAATTCAACACCTGCAGCTATAGACTCCATATCGGCCTTGGTCACAGGTTTATCTAAAGTGACTTCGTATATTTTTTTAATCTCGTAAGAAGGATGCGTTAATTTTTGTGCTAAGTCACCATCGTTGGTTAAAATTAAAACACCTGTTGTATTTCTATCTAAACGACCCACCGGAAACATTCTTTGTGTGGTGGCGTTTTTAATAATATCTAAAACAGTTTTTCTACCTTCTGGATCATTTGCTGTGCAGATATAATCCTTTGGTTTATTTAATAAAATATAAACAGGTGTTACTTGTAATTGTAAAACCTTGCCTTTTAATCTTATAACATCTTTATATTTTACTTTATACCCTGGTTCTAAAACGGTGTCTCCGTTTACTGCAACATGTCCTGCTTTCACTAATTCTGCTGCTTCTCTTCTACCTGATATACCTGCGTGTGCAATATATTTATTCAAAGGCATTTGTTCAAAGGGAGTATCGTCAGCAGCGCTCACCTTACCAATAGAAGCTGTTCTTTTTTCATCCGCCTTATCCATGGATGCTGGCGTTCTTTTATTAGTGAACTTAGATTTTGTAGGAAAGGGGCTAGCCAGTTCTCCATATTTAGGGGCCTCTCCTTTTTTCACATAAGAAGTAGCTGTTCTTTTTGAAGCAGGGGGAATTCTCTTATTATTGCCTAAGGGTTCAACAGGAATGCCTCTTTCTTTGTCTTTTTTTCTTTGACGCATGGCTTCTCCAGCCGCCCTCATTTCAACTTTGGCTTTCTTTTTTTCTTGTCTATATTCTTCTTTAACAGCACTTCCTTTTTTCTTATTAGAAAACTTGTCAAAGTTGTCAGATCTTTTTTGATTCATGCGTCCTACTATTAAAAATTATCTTTATTCGCTAATTGTCCGCAGGCTGCATCAATATCCTTTCCTCTACTATGTCTTACGCGTACATTCACTCTATTTTTTTGTAAAATCTCTACAAATCTTTCAAAGCCTTCCTCGTCTGGTTTATCAAAAGGAAAAATATCAACGGGGTTGTATTCAATAATGTTGATTAAGTCGGCGGGTACTTGTCTATAAATTTTAGTCAGTTCTTCTGCATCTTTTTCAGAGTCATTAAAATCTTTGAATAAAATATATTCAAAAGTCACTTCAGTACCTGTCTTTTTATAAAAATAATTAATGGCTTCAATTAAGCCTTTGATATTATTGCTTTCGTTAATAGGCATAATTTCATTACGCTTTTTATCATTGGCGGCATGCAGTGAAATGGCTAATTTAAATTTCACATTATCGTCGCCTAATTGTCTTATTTGTTTTATCAAGCCCGCTGTAGATACGGTAATTCTTTTAGCACTCATACCTAATCCATCAGGAGAGGTAATTTTTTCAATGGCCTTTAAAACATTATGATAATTCATTAAAGGCTCACCCATGCCCATGAAAACAATATTGCTTAAATGTTTTTCATATGTGGCTTCGCTTTGTTGAAGTATGTATACTACTTGATCATAAATTTCATCAAAGTTTAAATTTCTTTTACGCTCCATGGTGCCTGTTGCACAAAATTTACAACTTAGGCTACATCCAATTTGAGAAGAAACGCAGGCGGTCTTTCTTAAAGTAGTGGGAATGAGCACTCCTTCAATCATATGACCATCATAAGTTTTAAAACGTGTTTTCAAAGTACCATCTTCACTTTGTTGAGTGGTATTAATTTGTAAAGCAGGTAGTTGAAAATCCTTTTCTAATAAGCTGCGTAAGTCCTTGCTTAAGTTGGTCATTTCGTCGAAGCTATGTGCATGTTTTTGCCATAACCATTCTACAATCTGTTTTACTCTAAAAGGCTTTTCGCCTATTTTTGATATAAATCGCTCAATGTCAGCGACTTCTACCTGTCTAATATTAGGTCTTGTCTTCTCCATAATGCAAAGATACTTGATCGGATTTGGATAGATTTAAATCTTTTTTTTAGCTCTTTTTAGCCCTTAAAATAATTAATATAGATTTATTATTAAATAGGCCGCGTTTTACTTATTTTCGAAAAACAATTTGAATCAAATAAATAATAAATCATGAAAAAAATCTTATTAATGGCAGTTATCCTTGTGGGGGTATTCGCTACAGCAAACGCACAAACAAGTAATTTGAAAGACTATTTAGGTAAATATGTATTTCCAGAAGGAAGTCCAGTGACAGAAGTTACTTTAACTATAGAGGACACAGTATTAACTATTAATTCAGCAATGGGTTCTACACCTTTAGAAAAGAAAGGAACAGATACTTTTTATTTAGCTGCTTATGACGCACCTATTATATTTAAAAGAGGGGCAAATAATTCAGTAGAAACCTTAACTATTATTGTACAAGGAATGGAGTTAACCGCTACAAAAGTGGCTGCTTCTTTTGCTATTAAGGAAGAAGACTTTTACGCTAAAGTTTGGGCGAATAAAAATTTCTAGAACTCAAAATTAGAAAGGTCCGATAAAGAAACAGTAGTTTGTTTGCCCGTAACGATATTTTTTACAGTGCATTCATTTTTAGCTAACTCTTCGGTACCCATTATAATAACGTTGGGGATTCCTTTTTTCTCGGCGTATTTAAATTGCTTGTCGAATTTGCTCTTCTCAGGGTAAATTTCACAAGCAATTTTTTTATCTCTTAATGTCATCATTTGTAAGTAGGCTGCTTTCGCTTCCTGCTCCCCTAAATTAAAAAATAAAACTTGAGTCGTATGATCAATGCTTGGTGGAAATAAATTTTTCTCTTCCATCACATCGTAAATTCTATCTACGCCAAAGCTAATACCCACACCTGCAATATTGGGCACACCAAACAAGCTTGTTAAATCGTTATAGCGTCCTCCGCCACCAATACTACCCATTTCAGCCTCTATGGCTTTTACTTCAAAAATAATACCAGTATAATAATTCAAGCCCCTTGCTAAAGTAAAGTCGGCCACCAAATGCTTGCCCATACCGGTTTGTACGTGGTAGTCTAATACATAATTTATTTCTTCAATGCCTTTTAGTCCTATTTCATTATTACCTAATAAAATAGTTAACTGCTTTAATTTTTCTGAATTATTTCCTTCAATTGTTAAGTAAGTTTGAATAATTTTTTGTTGCGCTTCGCTAAATTTTTTCTTATCTAATTCTTCTTTTACTTTATCCCATCCTATTTTATCTAACTTATCTATTGCAATAGTTAAATCAATTAATTTATCTTCTCCTCCACAAATTTGTGCAAGGGCTAGTAAAATTTTTCTATTATTTATTTTTACTTCTACGGGTAAATTTAATTTTTGAAAAGCAGTTAAATACACGGCTACTAAATCCACTTCATTTAATAAACTTTCACTACCCACTACATCAGCATCACATTGATAAAATTCACGGTACCTTCCTTTTTGAGGTCGGTCGGCGCGCCATACAGGTTGAATTTGATATCTTTTAAAAGGGAAGCTAAGTGAACCATGGTTCATGGCCACATATCTAGCGAATGGAATAGTTAAATCATATCTTAAAGCGCGTTCGGTAATGGCCGTACTATTCTTGCCTGCGAATAATTTCTCAAGCCCTTCTAATGTTTGTTCTTTTTTCTGTGGATTGTCTAAGCCGTTATTTAAAATTTTAAATATAAGTTTATCGCCTTCCTCCCCATACTTGCCCATTAAGGTTTCCAGGTTCTCCATAGCAGGGGTTTCCAATGGCTGAAACCCATAGGTTTCAAACACAGATTGGATCGTCTTAAATATAAACTGACGCTTTTGAACCGTAGCCGCATTAAAATCTCTGGTACCTTGTGGCAAAGAAGCTTTGCTCATAGTTTCAAATTTATAAGTAAAGATAAATTTTTTAAATTCATCGGCTATTAATTGTTTAAATTGCTTCTTTAAAACCCGATTTTATGGAAAATCAAGACCCTAGCCAACAACCCTATGAGCCAAGGCCTAATACGCCGCGTGAAAAATCGGAGCGTACTTACCGAGTATTTAGAAGTATTTATGACTATACCATGGCCGCCCTTATTTTGGGTTGTGGGGTATTAATGCTGGGTGCTAAATGGTTCCACCTAGATATGATTATTAATGCTGGCGCCGACTTTAGATATATATTCGGAAGCCTATGTTTATTGTATGGTGGTTTTAGATTGTACAGAGGTATCAATCAAATGTATTAGCCCTTTCCCTGTTTTTTATTGACAATTAAATTTAGCACATGCGTTTTCTTTACATTATTATAAGTGTTTGTATTTTGGCCACTGCTTGCAAGACGGCTGTTAAAACGGATATAGTAGACAGCCCAAGTGAAGGTCGTATTCGCATTTCTGTTGAAGAAAGCTTTAAACCTTTTATAGAGCAAGAGCTTAAAGTATTTGCATTAAGTTTTCCCAATGCTAGTATTGAAGTTACTTACAAATCTGAAATAGATTGTTTCAAGGATTTAGCTTCTGATAGTACACGTATGATTATTGTAACAAGAGGCCTCAATAAAAAAGAACAAGCCAATTATAAAGAACAACTAAGCTATGCACCTACTTTTGGTATACTTGCCTACAATGCCATTGCGGTGGTGGTGAATAAAAAATCAAAAGATTCTGTTTTCACCATGGCCGAACTAACTGCAGTACTAAGTGGTAAAAACAATAAGCAAGTGGTGATGGATGGAAGTAATTTAACTGGAATAGTTCGTTTTTTAAAAGATAGTTTATTACACGAAACGGCTTTTGGTAAAAATGTAGTTTCTGCAAATGGAAGTGAAGAAGTGATTTCGTATATAAAAGAGTATCCTAATGCCATTGGTTTTGTGGGCATGAATTGGGTGGGAGATAATTACGATCCCAAGCAAATGGAAGATAGAAAGACCCTTAAAATGGCCCTAGTAGAATGCACCCTTTGTATTGAAAAAGGCTACTATTCACAGCCTTCTCAGGCGAATATTAGTAAGGGGCATTATTCTCTTTCTTTACCCATTTATTATATTTTAAAAGAAAACGCCCCAGGACTTGGTACGGGACTGCTGAATTTTATGAGCTTAGAAAGAGGTCAATTAATTTTTCAAAGGGCTTTTTTGGTACCTGCCAAAATGGGATTTAAGAAAAGAAAGGGTTTATTGAACTAACGCTCATCAAATACCCTTAAAATTTCGGGGTATTAACCAAAAATTAATGGGTTTCTTGCCAAAAAATTAATATTTTAGCACTCCCTATAAATTCAGTCTACTATATAGAAAAAATAGATCTGTCAAAGGGAGATATACCTTGTTCGATAATTGGTATATTGAAATTGGATTAAATTTAAAATGAAAAAAAGTAAGTGATGAAAAAATTGGTTTTTCTTTTGGTAGGATTTGTATTTTATACTTCCTTAATAGCTCAAGTAGCTCCTTCTCCATTAGCGGAGGGTGTAAAGATGTTGAGCTATGAAAAAAACAAGTCGGCTCTTAATTTTTTTAAAGAGGCCTATGATAAAAATTCAGCAGATGGTGAAACTATTTTCTGGTATGGGCAGGCAATCTTAGCACAAAACTATAACGGTATTTCTACGCCAGAGTCTATACAGAAAGCAAAAGATTTATTTCAAAAAAGTTTGCAAGCAAAAGGCAATGACCCATGGTTATTAATAGGTATGTCACATATTCAATCATTAGAAGGGGCGGATGTAAATGCTGTGAAACAGAATTTAGAAGTAGCAATTACCTCAACGCTCAATACAAAAGGAAAATACAAAGGCAAACCGAATCAAGATATCATTAATGCCATTGGTTATGTATTTGCTGAATTACCTATTAGTATTGGAGACCACAAATATGCAATCGATAAATTAAAAGAAACTATAAGCGCCTACGATGTAGTGAATTCGAGCCTTTACATCAACCTAGGTATTAACTATTTAAAGTTAGGTGGTGGTGAAAATGGGGGTGATGCAGTAACTGCTTTTCAAAATGCAATCAATGCAGATGCGAAAAATGCATATGCTTATTATAGAATTGGTAAAGTATATCAAACACAAAACAATAAAGAATCTTTAGACGAATATTTTAATAAAGCCATCGCTGCAGATCCAGCCATTGCACCAGTTTATTTTTCTTTATATACCTACTATGCTGAAGTAAGCACAAGTATCGCAAAAACTAATTTAGATTTATTTTTACAATACGCAGACAAGGATCCTATTTTTGAATATTTCAGTGCCGATTATTTATTTAGATCTGGTCAATTCGACCAATCTTTAGAAAAAGCGAAAGCAATGGAAGCGGCTGGAAGTCTTACTATTTTCCCAGGTTTAGCCGTTTTATTAGCGAAGAACTATGATAAAAAAGGAGATACTGTTTTAGCAAGATCTTATATAGAGCCTTTTATCACGAATACCACACCGGATAAATTAATCAACACCGATTATGAAATAGCGGTCAAGATTTTATCCAAATTCAGTGGAAGCCAGGCTACCTTAGCTGTCATTTTAGAAAAAGCCATTGCCGCTGATACAGCCAAGGTAAACAAGCTTAAATATTACAAATTAGGCTATGAAATGTTAGAAAAAAATAATATGTATACCGATGAGTTAAAGTGGTATGCGAATTATTCTGCCCTCAGAGGGGCAAAAGATGAAGTGTATTATTATAAAACTACAAGTATTGCCATCAATGCAAAAGAAGGAGCTGTCGCTTCTACTACTGCCAAAGAGTATATAGCTGCCTTCCCAGAGAAGCCTAATGGATATTCTATGAATGTGAGAGCTGCGAGGTTATTGGATACAGCCAATAATCTAGGGGTCTTATTTGAGGCGGTAAATGTTCAAAACGAGTTTTTGTTAAAGGACTTAACCAAGAACAAGCAGGCTTTGATCAACAATTACTATACTTTAATTGGCTATTATAACGAGACTAAGAGCTATGAAAATGCTGTTTTAATGTGCGATAAAGTACTTGAAATAGTTCCAGAAGATCCAACCACTCTGCAAGCCAAGGGGATGTTTATAAAAAACATCGATATTATCAAAAAAATGCAAAATTCTAAGGGTGGCGTACCTGCTCCCCCAGTTGAAAAGCCAGCAGCCGATACGACTCAAATCAAAAAAGGCTAAAATGTCTATTTAAGCACATTTATTGTGTAAAAAATAATTGAAAATTACTCCCCATTTATGGGGAGTTTTTCGTTTTATGAGCTATCCTTTGCGTATTTTTGCGGCACCAAAACGTCATGTATGATTCTGTTGCAGTATTGGATGTCTGCGAACGAGACAAATAGCGCTACTAATTACTTACCCATTGCATTGCAATTATTATTTGCTGGGGGCTTTGTAGCGTTCATGATTTTGATTTCAAGTTGGTTGGGACCTAAGCGTGCAACAAGTGATAAATTAGAAAATTTTGCGAGTGGAATTGAATCACATGGAGATGCAAGATCGCCAATGGCCATCAAGTATTTTCTAGTGGCCATTCTATTTGTTTTATTTGATGTGGAAGTTATTTTCTTTTATCCTTATGCAGTGAATTTTAAAAGTTTGGGTTGGGCTGGATTTGGAGAAGTGGTTTTATTTGTAGGATTCTTTTTGGTGGGTTTTATATACATCATTAAGAAGGGAGCCTTACAATGGGAAGACTAATTATAAAAAAATAAAGTATTAGCAATATGCGTCCTGTACGTTTTAATTTAAATCCTAAAGAAGCTGAAATTTCAGAAGCTATTTCTATGGGCAAAGCACCCGATGGTGTTCCTGGCGATGGTTTTTTTGCAACACAGTTAAGCTCAGTGGTAGGGCTAGCCAGAAAAAATTCTTTATGGCCTTTACCTTTTGCCACTTCTTGTTGTGGAATTGAATTTATGGCCACCATGGCATCGCATTATGATTTATCTCGTTTTGGTTCTGAGCGTGTAGGATTTTCACCACGCCAATGCGACTTATTAATGGTGATGGGTACCATTGCAAAAAAAATGGCTCCTGTTTTAAGACAAGTGTATTTACAAATGGCCGAGCCTCGTTGGGTGATTGCAGTAGGGGCCTGCGCTTCAAGCGGTGGCATCTTTGATACTTATAGTGTACTTCAAGGTATCGATCAAGTAATACCCGTGGATGTTTATGTACCAGGTTGTCCTCCAAGACCAGAAGCTATCATTGATGGTTTTATGAAAATTCAAGACTTAGTAGGACAAGAAAGTATTCGCAGAAGAAATAGTGAAAAATACAGCGACTTATTAAACAGCTACGGTATTCAATAAGTCTAATAAAAAATTAGCATTTAAAATTTTTGAATAAAAATGGCATTAAGCAACGAGACAATACAAAATCAATTAATAGAAAAATTTGGAGACCAAGTTTTGAATTTCTCGACGGCGTCTGGTATTTTATCTTTTGAATCTTCTAAAGAAATCAATTTAAAAGTGCTTCAGTATTTATACGAGGAGCCAAGTTTAGCATTTACTTTCTTAACCGATTTATGTGGGGTGAATTATCCCGATAATATGGGTGCGGAATTAGTGGTCGTATATCATTTACATAATTTTTCAGAAAATATTCGTTTACGTTATTCGGTTAGCACTTCTATAAATGAAACAGCTGTATTTACAGCGAGTAAATTATTTGAATCGGCTAATTGGATGGAGCGTGAAACCTATGATTTTTTTGGAATTAATTTTATAGGGCATCCTAATTTAAAACGCATTTTGAATGTAGATGAAATGGATTATTTTCCTTTAAGAAAAGAATATCCATTAGAAGATCAAACGCGTATTGATAAAGATGATGAAATGTTTGGAAGAGGGTAAGACAATTAAAAAATAGAATGGAAAATCAAAGTCATATTACATTACCAAAAGGGTCGATTGAAAAAACAACGACTACTTTAAATATTGGACCTACCCATCCGGCAACGCATGGGGTGTTTCAAAATATTATGGAAGTAGATGGAGAGCGCGTCGTATCTACAGAACAAACGGTGGGCTATATTCACCGCGCTTTTGAAAAATTAGCAGAGCGCCGTCCTTTATACCAAATTACGCCCATTACCGATCGTCTAAATTATTGCAGTAGTCCTATCAATAATATGGGTTGGCATATTACCTGTGAGCGTTTCTTAAAATTAGATTTACCAAAACGTGTCGATTACTTACGTGTGATTATTATGGAGCTTGCGCGTATCTCAGATCATTTAATTTGTAATTCAATTGTGGGTGTGGATACAGGAGCGTATACAGGTTTTTTATACGTGATGCAATATCGTGAATTAATTTATGAAATATATGAAGAAGTATGTGGGTCCCGTCTTACTACTAATATTGGCCGCATTGGTGGCTTTGAAAGGAATTTTACAAATACAGCGTTTACGAAACTCGAGAAATTCTTAAACGAGTATCCAAAAGTTTTAAAAGAATTTGAAAACTTATTTGCTCGCAATAGAATTTTCATGGAGCGTACCAAAGGTACAGGAGGTATTAGTGCTGAGCGTGCTTTGAACTATGGCTTTACAGGTCCTAATTTAAGAGCCGCTGGTGTTGACTACGATGTGCGTGTACAACAACCTTATAGTAGCTACCAAGATTTTGATTTCAAAGTACCGGTAGGTACCACCGGCGATAACTATGACCGCTTTTTAGTGCGCAATGCAGAAATGTATGAGAGTATTTCTATCATCAAGCAAGCCTACCAAAAAATACAAGAATTTAAAGGAATAGATGCGGAAGTATACCATGCCGATGTACCGGAATACTATTTGCCAAAGAAAGAAGATGTATATACCAAGATGGAAGCTTTAATCTGGCATTTTAAAATTATCATGGGAGAAATTGAATTACCAAAGGGTCAAATATATAGTGCAGTTGAAGGGGGTAATGGGGAATTAGGTTTTTATTTAGTTAGTGATGGTGGACGTACCCCATTCAGATTACATTTTAGAAGACCTTGTTTTATTTACTATCAAGCCTTTGAAGAATTAATTAAGGGAGGCATGTTAAGTGATGCGGTGGTAACGATGAGTAGTTTGAATTTGATTGCAGGCGAGTTGGATGCTTAGCTATTAGGTGCGTAGATTTTGGGTGGAGAAAATAATTATTGAGAAAAACGAAACGAGAATATGAGTCTTCAATTTAATAACGAACAAATGACCAAGTTTAAAAGCTTGGTAGCTCGTTATCCAGAAGGGAAACAAAAAAGTGCACTGCTTCCGGTATTGCATTTAGCGCAGGATAGTTTTGGAGGCTGGTTGCCTACAGAGGCTATGGATTATGTGGCAAGCCTACTAGAAATTGAACCTATTGAAGTATATGAAGTGGCTACTTTTTACAGTATGTATAATTTAAAGCCCGTAGGAAAATTTGTATTTGAAGTTTGTCAAACAGGTCCATGTATGATTAGTGGCTCAGAAAATATTATTACTTATATACAAAAGCAATTAGATATCAAGCCAGGAGAAACCACTAAGGATGGCATGTTTACTTTGAAGTTAGTAGAATGTTTAGGGGCTTGTGGCTATGCGCCGATGATGCAAGTAGGAAAAATTTATAGAGAACATTTGACCAAGGAAAAAGTAGATGCGATTATTGCTGAATATAGAATGCAAGTAGTAGCACAAAATTAGAATAGATTAAGAAGAAACAATAAAGAAGCAACAATGGGTGTAAAATTATTATTAGAAAAAGTAAATGTACCAGGTATTCGTACTTATGATGTTTATCGTCGTGAGGGAGGATATGCAGCTGCAGAAAAAGCGTTGAAAGAAATGTCCATTGAAGCCATTGTAGAAGAAGTAAAGAAAAGTGGACTTCGTGGAAGAGGAGGAGCTGGTTTTCCTGCAGGTATGAAATGGAGTTTTATTGCAAAGCCAGAAGGCGTGCCTCGTCACTTGGTATGTAATGCAGATGAAAGTGAGCCCGGTACTTTTAAGGATAGATACTTAATGGAATTCTTACCACATTTATTAATAGAGGGTTTACTTATATCATCTTATGCATTAGGATCGAACGATACTTATATATACATAAGAGGTGAGTATGCTTGGGTTGCTGACATTTTAGAAGAGGCTATTGTAGAAGCCACTAAAAATGGTTGGCTAGGAAAAAATATTTTAGGTACTGGTTTTGATTGTTTGATACATGTGCACCGTGGTGCAGGTGCTTATATCTGTGGAGAGGAAACTGCACTCATAGAATCATTGGAAGGTAAAAGAGGGAACCCTCGTATCAAACCACCCTTTCCTGCTATTCAAGGATTATGGATGCGTCCAACGGTGGTGAACAATGTAGAAACATTAGCAGCCGTGGTACCCATTATTAAAATGGGTGGAGAGGAATATGCAAAAATTGGCGTGGGCCGTTCAACAGGTACTAAATTAATTTCTGCTTGCGGTAATATTAATAAACCAGGGGTGTATGAAATTGATATGACTATTTCTGTAGAAGATTTTATTTATAGCGATGAATATTGTGGAGGTATTGCTGGTGGCAAAAAATTAAAAGCTTGTATTCCAGGTGGTTCTTCTGTGCCTATTTTGCCTGCAAATCTTTTATTAAAAACAGCCAAGGGCGAAACGCGTTACATGAACTATGAAAGTTTAAGTGATGGTGGTTTTGCTACAGGTTCTATGATGGGCTCTGGTGGTTTTATTATTTTAGACGAAGACCAATGTATTGTAAAAAATACTTTAACCTTAGCGCGTTTTTACAGACATGAAAGTTGTGGACAATGTTCGCCATGTAGAGAAGGAACAGGATGGATGGAAAAAATATTACAAAAAATAGAATTAGGAAAAGGTGAATCAAGTGATATAGATTTATTGTGGGACATTCAAAGAAAAATTGAGGGCAATACTATTTGTCCTTTAGGAGATGCAGCCGCTTGGCCCGTAGCAGCCGCTATTAGACATTTCCGTGACGAATTTGAATGGCATATCAGCAATAGAGCATTATCACAAACAAGTAATTTTGGTTTACAACACTATGCAGACCCTATCCATGTGCCTGCATAACATTGCGTAAAACTATGAGTGAACAAACATTATTTAAAGTAACAGTAGACAACATTACCATTGAAGTACCAGCGGGCACTACGATATTGCAAGCTGCACGTCAAATTGGAGGTGCTGTAGCGCCGCCAGCTATGTGTTATTATAGTAAGCTAGAAGGAACTGGTGGCAAGTGCCGTACTTGTTTAGTAGAAGTATCGAAGGGTTCTGAAAAAGACCCTCGCCCCATGCCGAAATTAGTGGCTTCTTGTAGAACCACGGTGATGGATGGAATGGAAGTAAAAAATATTACCAGTGAAAAAGTAATTGATGCAAGAGCAGCTGTGGTGGAGTTTTTATTATTGAATCATCCCCTTGATTGTCCTATATGCGATCAGGCAGGAGAATGTCATTTACAAGATTTAAGTTTTGAACATGGCAAGGCAGGCACTAGATATGAGTTCCAAAGACGCACTTTTAAAAAGCACGATTTAGGTAAGCATATACAACTACATATGACGCGTTGTATTTTATGTTACCGTTGTGTATTTATTGCCGATCAATTAACAAACAAAAGAGAACACGGAATTTTAGATAGAGGAGACCATGCTGAAATTGCAACCCATATTGAAAAAAGTTTGGGCAATGAATTCATAGGTAATGTAATTGATGTTTGTCCTGTGGGCGCTTTAACCGATAAAACATTCCGATTTAAAAATAGAGTTTGGTTTTTAAAACCCATGGATGCACACCGCAATTGTCCTTCTTGTTCTGGTCGAGTAACTTTATGGAATAGAGGAGATGAAGTATTTAGAGTGACTGCACGCAAAGATGAGTGGGGAGAAATTGAAGACACGCCAGATGGTAAACCAGGTTGGATTTGTAATACTTGTCGTTTTGATAAAAAACAAACCAATGATTGGGTAATTGAAGGACCTCGTGCAATAAGCAGACAATCAGTTATTGCGCAAGGGCATTATGCAGGCAATATTGGTACCACCCTACCTACAGAAACATTTAAAGCAGTGAATGATGGAAGAGCACCGCATTTATTAATGGATATTCACAATGAAAGCGAAGTAAACTTACCTTCTGTTCGTTTGAGTGAAATAGAAGGCCCTTCTCAAGGAAATACTTTTAACAATAATTCTAATAACGCCTAATACTTAAAGTATGACACTACTCGCATTTGATTGGGCTATAATTATTGAGAAATTAATTTTGATTGTCATTATTGTGCTAACCACCTTATTGATTACTTTATACACCACATTTGGTGAAAGAAAAGTAGCTGCCATCTTACAAGACCGACCAGGTCCGAATAGAGCAGGTCCTTTTGGTTTATTACAACCCCTAGCAGATGGGTTGAAATTAATTATGAAAGAAGAAATTATTCCAACTTCTGCAAGCAAGTGGCTATTTATTCTAGGCCCGGGATTAGCGATGACAGCAAGTTTGATGACTTCTGCTGTGATACCATGGGGCACTAAAGTACATTTATTTGGAAGAACAATTGAATTACAAGTGGCTGATATTAATATTGGTTTATTGTATGTATTCGCGGTAGTGAGTATGGGTGTTTATGGTATTATGATTGGAGGTTGGGCCTCTAATAATAAATTTTCTTTGATGTCTGCCTTAAGAGCAGCTTCTCAAGCCATTAGTTATGAAATTGCCATGGGACTTGCCTTAATTGCCTTATTAATGTCCACCGGCAGTCTTAGTTTAAAAACAATTGTGGCAGATCAGGTTGCAGGAAATTGGTGGAATGTAGTTTATCAGCCCTTGGGCTTTTTAATATTCTTTATTTGTGCGATGGCAGAATGTAATCGTACCCCTTTTGATTTACCAGAAGCAGAGAATGAATTAAACTTTGGCTATCACCAAGAGTACTCTTCGATGAAATTAGGATTCTATTTATTTGCGGAATATGTGAATATGATTATGAGTAGTGCTATTATGGCCTCTATGTATTTTGGCGGTTACGATTTGCCTTTCTTTGATGAAAGCACTGTAGCGCCTAATATAGCAGCCATTATTGGCGTAGGTACCTTGCTTATTAAAATTGTATTATTTGTATTCTTATTTATGTGGATTCGTTGGACCATCCCAAGATTTAGATATGATCAATTAATGAATTTAGGTTGGAAAAAAATGATACCGCTGGCTTTATTCAATATGCTAATCACTGGCGCACTCATTTTATCAAAATTATAATTTAAAAAACGCTAGGAATATAACATGCAAGCATTAACCAATAAATCAATCGCAGTAAATCGCAGTCCCATGACAATCTGGGAGCGTTTGTATTTGATTAATATTATTAAAGGCATGGTGATCACTTTTAGTCACATGTTTAAAAAGCAACCTACAGTAAGGTATCCTGAACAAAAAAGAGAGTTTAGTCCTGTGTTTAGAGGCTTACATGTATTAAATAGAGATGAAGAGGGTCGTGAAAACTGCACTGCCTGTGGTTTATGTGCAGTGGCTTGTCCTGCAGAAGCCATTACCATGGAGGCAGCGGAGAGACAAGTAGGAGAAGAACATTTATATAAAGAAGAAAAGTACGCTGCTAAATATGAAATTAATATGTTGCGTTGTATTTTTTGCGGACTCTGCGAAGAAGCTTGTCCAAAAGACGCTATTTATTTAAGCGAAACTTTTGCACCTGCTAATTATACACGCAAAGGTTTTATTTATGATAAGAACGATTTATTAATTCCTCATACTTTAAACAGTGCCAGCGCACTAGCTAAAGCAAAAGGAGTAGAAGCTTAAATAATATGAATACACTAGAAATTTTATTTTACGCTTTATCTGCCTTAGCTATTATTAGTGCGGTAATGGTATTAGTAAGTAAGAATCCGATACATAGTGTACTTTGGTTAATTCTAGTATTTTTTGCCATCTCAGGACATTATATTTTATTGAATGCACAATTTTTAGCCATCGTTAATATTATTGTATATGCTGGGGCCATTATGGTCTTGTTCTTATTTGTAATGATGTTAATGAATGTAAAAAAGGACAAAGAGCCACAAAAGCAATTATGGGTAAAATTAACGGGTGTGATTGCAGGTGGTAGTTTTTTGACCTTATTAATTGCACTTGTAAAACAAAATACTTCTTTCCAAGGAAGAGATGTTTTATTGAAAGAAGGAAGCATAGGACTTATACATCCATTGGGTCAGGCATTGTTTACCGACTATGTAGTGCCTTTTGAAATAAGTAGTGTACTTTTTTTAAGCGCGATGGTGGGCGCTGTAATCATTGGTAAAAAATAAATTTTTGTAAGATGCCTATAGAATATTATATCTTTTTATGTTTAACGCTATTTAGTATTGGCGTCATAGGTGTATTAACACGTCGCAATGCCATTATTGTTTTTATGTGTATTGAACTTATGCTCAATGCCGTAAATATGCTTTTAGTTGCTTTTTCAAAAATGAATTATGCTACGGCTCAGGCAATAACACCTACTACCACAGCGGGTATTGATGCACAAATATTTGTATTTTTTATTATGGTGGTGGCTGCAGCTGAAGTAAGTATTGGACTAGCTATTATAGTAATGATATACCGCAATACTCATTCTATAGACATTAATTTCTTAAATAGATTAAAGAACTAATTCTTTTCGCATGAAAGTAATCATTGGATTTATTATACTTTGGCCTTTAGCAGGATTCTTATTTAACGGGCTAGGTAGAAATTACTGGAGCAAAAAAGTAATTGCTTATAAAGCCACCGGTTATATTGTTGCTTCCTTTATTGCAAGCATATTTGCTTTTTTACATGTGCAAACTTATGGCGCAGTGACGGTTCATTATTTTGATTTCATTCATACAGCTAGTTTGACTATTCCTTTCGATTTTAAAGTAGACGCATTGTCTTCTTTATTTTTATTAGTCATTACAGGGGTAGGTTCTTTAATACATTTGTATTCTACTGCTTATATGCAGGAAGAATCGGCACCACATTATGCTAGGTATTTTGCGTATTTGAATTTGTTTATTTTCTCCATGCTATTATTAGTCTTAGGAGATAACTATATTATTATGTTCATGGGCTGGGAAGGAGTAGGCCTATGTTCTTATTTATTAATTGGGTATTGGTTTTCGAATGGTAATTATAATTACGCTGCGAAGAAGGCCTTTATCATGAACCGTATTGGGGATCTAGGATTTTTATTAGCCATATTTTGGCTAATCGCTAAATTAGGCACAGTAAGTTATAGCGAAATATTGACTGCTGAAAGTATTGCGAAATTATCTAGCGCCGATATTACAGGTATTACATTATTATTATTTGTAGGTGCGATGGGTAAGAGTGCACAAATACCTTTATTTACTTGGCTACCCGATGCGATGGCAGGTCCTACACCTGTTTCGGCTTTAATACATGCGGCCACCATGGTAACTGCAGGTATTTACATGATTACAAGAAGTAATATTTTATTTAGCCATAGCGAGATCACACAAAATATTGTGGCCATTATTGGAATTAGTACTGCTTTATTAGCAGCCACTATTGCCATTAAGCAAAACGATATTAAAAAAGTATTGGCTTACTCCACAGTTAGTCAATTAGGGTATATGTTTTTAGGTCTAGGTGTTGGCGCTTATTCTGGTGCTGTATTCCATGTTATTACCCATGCATTTTTTAAAGCTTTATTATTCTTAGGGGCAGGTTCTGTTATTCATGCCATGCATCATGAACAAGATATTAGAAAAATGGGGGGCTTACAATCGAAACTTCCTATTACACATATTACTTTTTTAATCGGCTGTATTGCTATTGCAGGCGTGCCTCCTTTTAGCGGCTTCTTTTCAAAAGATGAAATACTAGCAGCTGCTTTTGAAAAAAATAAAATTTATTGGGTACTAGGGTTAATTGGCTCGGCCATGACTGCTTTTTATATGTTCCGTTTATATGCCACTACTTTTTTAGGAAAGTTTAGAGGTAGCAATGAACAAGAAGCACATTTACATGAAAGCCCCTTGGCGATGACCTTGCCTTTAATAGTATTAGCTATACTAAGTGCTGTGGGTGGGGCTATTGGTATTCCTCATATTATGGGAGGCCATCATTGGTTAACTGGTCAACTAAGTAGTATAGTATCAACACCTCATGAAACTAGTTTAGGGGTTTCTACTGAATGGATATTAATGGGTGTGTCGGTGGCTATAGCAGCGACCTCTTTATTAATAGCCTTATCAAGATATAGTAAACAAACCGATGAAGAACCTAGTTCTGCTATCGGAAAATTCTTTTATCATAAATGGTATATTGATGAGTTGTATCAAAAAGCCATCATTGAGCCTTTGAACAATTTTGCCTTATTTCTAAAAGAATTTATTGAAAAGAAAGTGATTGATGGAGCCGTTAATGGCACCGGCAAGCTCGTTCAATTTAGTGCTAGAAAAGTAAGGCTCATACAAAATGGACAAGCGGGCTACTATATCTTATTTATGGTATTGGGTATTATTACTCTTTTTCTATTCTGGTTCAATGATATTTCTATTTTACGATTCATTTATACATTGACTCATTAATAATAAGCAACGACTATGTTAATTTCATTTCTACTCATTCCAATTTTGACAGCTATTGTACTTTTGTTTATCAACAAAGATACATTGGCTTCTCAAACTGCAATTGCTGCAAGTTTGGCAACATTGGCGTTGGCGGTTTTTGCCTCTTTCAATCAAGTAGATACATTTGATATAGCATGGTTACCTAACTTAAATAGCCGATTTACCTTAGAAGTTGACGGTCTTGCTAAAATTTTGATTTTATTATCGGCTATAAGCTTACCAGCTATTTTAATTGCGAGCGCTAAAAATGAGTACAAGCAAAAAAATATTTTTTTATCTCTTTTATTATTTACCCAAGCGGGCTTGATGGGTGTTTTTTTAGCGGGAGATGCACTACTATTTTATTTTTTCTGGGAATTGGCGCTTATACCTGTTTATTTTTTATGTTCTATTTGGGGTGGGGAGAAACGCGTTGCTATTACTTTTAAATTTTTCATCTATACTTTTTTAGGTTCTTTATTTATGCTCATTGGCATTTTGTTTTTAAATGCGCATACAGCAGAACATAGTTTTTCTATTCAAGCCTTTATACATGCCAACTTAACGGGTGGGCAAAAAATTACGGCCTTCGCCTTATTTTTTATAGCCTTTGCTATAAAAATGCCCATCTTTCCTTTACATACCTGGCAGCCAGATGCCTATGAGCAATCACCTACTCCAGTAACCATGATCATGAGTGCAGTAATGGTGAAAATGGGCTTGTATGGAATTTTGAGATGGCTACTACCTTTATTTCCTGTGGCCTTTGCAGCACATACCAATGTGGTTGTATTTTTATCGGTAGTAGGTATTTTATATGCATCCTTTATTGCTATTCGCCAAGACGATATCAAAAGATTAATTGCTTATTCTTCTATTGCACATATAGGTTTAATGAACGCAGCCATTTTTACGAATACGGGTATTGCTATACAAGGTGCTTTAATACAATTATTTTCCCATGGCATTAATGTATTAGGATTATGGATTATTGCCGACATATTAGAGCAACAAACAGGAACAAGATCGATGCAACAAATGGGAGGGCTTGCTAAGAAGCAACCTACTTTAGCTATTTTATTAGTAGGTTTTGCCTTAGCTAATATTGCCATGCCTTTAACCAATGCCTTTGTAGGTGAATTTTTAATGTTTAATGGTTTATTTATTTTAAATCCTTGGATAGCGGCCTTTGCAGGTATAAGTATTGTTTTAGCGGCTATTTATACTTTGAATATGGTACAAAAAGTGGCTTACGGAGAAATAAGTGAAAAAATAAATAATATGCCAGCGCCCAATAAAGCAGCACAGGGGGTATTGATTATTTTATTGATCATTGTTTTTGTTACCGGTGTTTATCCGCAACCTTTATTTACTTTAACGGCCGATACTTTAGAACAATTATTAGCCAAATAATAAAACGAATTAGTAATGAATGCAATTATTGTTTCTACGATTTTAGGTGTCATCATGATGTTTTGTTCATGGGGCATCAAAACCCAAAAAACGCAACATACTATTGCTTTAGTAGGATTGTTTGTTTTGATACTAAGTAATTTAGCCCAATTGAATGGATGGTACGTCATTGATTTTGATACCAAGGGCATGCTCGCTTTTACTCGATTTGGCTTATACGTTAATACTTTATTTTTCCTTATTACTTTTATCTATATATGGCTGAACGGCGAGGAGATTGCCAAATTTGATAATCAAGCTGCCGATTTTTATGCATTGTTTTTCTTTATTTTATGCGGGGCTAGTATTTTAACTTCTTTTGATAATTTATTAATGCTGTTTATAGGTATTGAAATTTTATCTATCCCTTTATATATTTTAACAGGAGCTGATAAGAAAAATTTATTCAGCAATGAAGCTGCTTTAAAATATTTTTTAATGGGTTCTTTTTCTACAGGCATATTATTATTAGGCATTACATTTATATATGGGGCAACGGGCTCTTTTCATTTATTAGAACCTGTGCTTAAACCCGAGACTGGCCTGCCAAAGGAGCAAATGATATTGTCGGCGGGTTTATTACTTGTGTTTGCAGCTATGAACTTTAAAGTATCTGCAGCGCCTTTTCATTTTTGGACGCCCGATGTATATGATGGTGCGCCTACTGTATTTACTTCTTTTATGGCTACCATTGTAAAAGCAGCTGGCTTTATTGCATTCATTACTATATTCAATAGCCAGTCAAAAGCACTCGGCTATACATGGGAATTGGTTTTAAGTTTTGTGATTGTGTCTACTTTACTAGTGGGTAATATTGTAGCCGTTTTTCAAAGAAGTGTAAAAAGAATGTTGGCTTACTCTAGTATCGCACAAGCAGGATTCATGTTATTTGCCTTATATGGTAAATCAAGTTTTGCGCAGGAAGGTATTGTATTATATGCAGTGGTTTATTCTTTAGCTACTATTGGTGTTTTTGGTGTCTTAATTAAAATGAAAGAAAATAGTTTTGAAGCCTTTAATGGCTTGGCCAAAGCCAATCCTTTATTAGCCTTTGTCACCACCATATTCTTATTCTCTTTAGCGGGTATTCCTTTAACAGGAGGTTTCTTTGCTAAGTATTATATGCTCAACGCTTTATATGCAGCAGGGGCGGGCCTTTGGTTAATTATTATTGCTATTTTATTTGCAGCCGTAAGTGTATTTTATTATTTCAAATTAGTGCAAGCCATGTATTTTGTTACAGGGGAGCCCACGATGCATGAAGTACCTAAGAAATATACTTATGCGCTTTTACTAATAGCCATTCTGCTACTCATCCTAGGTGTATTTCCTTCTGTAGTATTCAATTATCTATACTTTTAGCCGTTCTTCATTTTATAAAGCCTAATAAGGCCATATTGTGGAATCTGTGCTACCTTTAAGTTTCATAAATATAGTAGCATGACTATTCAGGACTCTTTTGTACTCGCTTGGCGCACTGTAAAAAGTAATAAACTAAGAACTGGTATTACGGTGGCCATTATTGCCTTCGGTATTATGGCGCTTATTGGAATTATCACAGCAATTTCTGCAATGAACCAAAGTTTAAAAGAAAACTTTTCTTTTATGGGGGCCAATGCATTTGTGGTAAGGTATAAAGAAATGAATGCAAGAATGGGGGGTCCGAATGATGGGGATGAGTTTTCTAAATCTAAAAGAGGTGCAAAAGAAAAAAAATCGAATTTAGGTAAGCCTATTAAAATTGAAGAAGCCACTTATTTCAAAGAAAATTTTGGATTTAATAGAGCGGCTGTAAGTATTTCTAGAAGAATGGGAGGAAATAATGAACTACATTATAAGAATAGAAAAACCAATCCACAAATTTCTTTAATGGGGGCAGATGAAAATTTTCTTACAGTGAATGGGTATTCATTAACACAAGGAAGAAACTTTAATAATGTAGATATCACAAGTGGCCGTAATGTTTGTATCATAGGATCCAATGTGGCTGCTAAATTATTTCCAGGCAGACCAGAAAAATCTATTGATAAAGTTATTTTATTACAAGGCAAACCCTACCGAGTAATTGGTTTATTAAAATCAAAGGGGTCTAGTGCCATGATGCGTCAAGACGATGTGGTTATTTCTTCTTTAAAAAATGTAAGACAGTATCAAGGAAGTGCTTCTTATTCATTGGGTGTGATGGTGAATAATGTTGCGGAATTAGAACCAGCCATTGGAGAGACTACCGATCAAATGAGAAAAGCAAGAAGATTAATTCCTTCTGAGTTGGATAATTTTGTAATTGACAAGAGCGATAAATTTGCTTCTTTGTTTATTGGCTTTTTAGCAGGCATTAGCGGGGCTGCTGGTGCTATTGGTATGATTACATTAATTGGAGCTGCTATTGGTCTTATGAATATTATGTTAGTGGCAGTGAGTGAAAGAACCAGAGAAGTAGGATTGATTAAAGCCATTGGGGGTAAAAGAAAAGATGTGCGTCGTCAATTTTTATTTGAAAGTATTTTGATTAGTATTTTAGGCGCCATCTTTGGTATTATTTTAGGTGTTCTGGTGGGCAATATATTTAGCCTTGTTTTGGGTACGGGATTTGTGGTGCCTTGGATGTGGGTAATAATAGGCATTGTTATTTGTACAGTGGTGGGACTTGTTGCAGGTATTTATCCAGCCATGAAAGCAGCTGCCTTAAACCCCATTGATGCACTTAGGTACGAATAGTTTTTTAATAAAATATTTAGACAAGTATAAAAAAACCCTCCGATACATCGGAGGGTTTTTTGTAAAAACAACTTAAGTTATTATTTAGGTTGTTTAGATAGCATACCTTATTTAGGGTCTAATGCTTTTTTAATTCTGTCTTGTAAATCTACATAATGATTTTGTGTAGCTGCATCAGCATTGGTACTAGCTTTCAAAGCAGCGGCTAATTTTTTCAACTGTGCTTTAGCTTCAGAAACTACATCTGTATTTTCAATATCAACAGGCGCTGCTCTAAATGGAGTCGCAGCACTTAAGCTCATTGTAGGAGGGTTGATTAAATCTTCTAATTGACCTACATAGGTCTTTTGTAAATTTCTTCTAAATACATCTGTAGCCTTTTGAGTAGTCAATTCACTAAACAATCCTCTTCTTATATCTTCCATCATATCATGTAATGCATAACTAGTATTACCAAAACGTGTGTAAGAAGTATTAAGTCTTAATAAGCGTCCTTTATCAAGTAAACTTTTTAAAGTATTGGTTTGAATACTTTGAATACGCTCATTCGCAGCTGGGTTGGTTATTTTATTTAAAATAGAATAATCTAATAACCATTTTGGCGTGGTAAATAATTGTGTTTGTAAAAAAGCCATTGCAGCTTTTTGCATCGATACTGGAGTAGCTGTATACACATCCCCTTGCTCTTCTACACTTTTCAATGTTTCATAGACACCACCAATATTTCTAGTAACATGACCCATGTATCTGTTAAACTGTATGACTAATTGCAAATACATATCACTTAAGTTCTCGTATTTATCACCTTCTTCTTTGGTCCAAGTAGGTAAGTTTACAAGAATTCTTTTTAAATTTTTGATACCGTATTCACTAGCCACGACTGCATTATCACTTAAGTCTTCTGATTGTGCGCGTGGGTCGTTTCCAAAGCCTTCTCCACCAAACCATAAGCGCGGATTGTTTTTTAAGTTCTCTACAATCCATTTATTATTTAGTTTTTTATCGGCTTCTACATCACTAAGTCCTGTATAGGTATAGCCCCATTGGATGGCCCATTTATCGTAAGCACCTACATGTGGGAATAATGCATCTTGTATAATACCATCTTCTGGTTGTGCGACATAATTAAAACGCGCATAGTCCATAATAGAGGCGGTATGTCCATTTTTAGCTAACCATTCTTTATCTCTTAATTTCTCCACTGGCGTTTTACTACTACTACCCATATTATGTCTAAGGCCAAGTGTATGACCTACTTCATGAGCAGCAACAGAACGAACTAATTTAACCATTAAGCTATCGTCCAATGTCATTTTTCTAGCAGTAGGATCGACAGCAGCTGTTTGAATCATATACCAATCGTGTTCTAGTTTCATAATATTATGATACCAACCAATATGACTTTCTAAAATTTCACCACTTCTAGGATCATGTACTTGAGGTCCATAAGCATTTTCAATGTCAGAAGCAAAGTAGCGTATTACTGAATAGCGTGCATCTTCTAAACTCATGGTATTATCATTAGGCCACTCTTTTCCTTGAATCGCATTTTTCCAACCTGCTTTTTCAAAAGCTATATTCCAATCGTTCACACCTTGTATTAAACCAGCCACCCATTTTTTAGGTGTCGCAGGGTCGATATAATAGATAATTGGTTTTGCAGGCTCTACTAAAATACCTTGCTTATACTTCTCCATATCTTCTGGCTTAGGCTCTAATTTATATCTGACAGCAAAAGTTTGTTCATCTACTTTTTGTTGATCATCTGAGTAAACAGTAAAATTATCCGCAAAAAAACCTACTCTTGAATCAAACAAACGTCTATTCATAGGAACTTTTGGAAGTAATAATATAGATGTGTTTAATTCTAAGGTAATGGCACCTGCATTTTGTGCAGCGGGAATACCAGGTCCACCAGGTCCAAGCTGGAGGGACCAGCCCCTCCAGCACTTGCCGAATAAGTTTTTACAGTTCTTACTTCAATATTCGTTGGGTAGGTTTTAATGCTTTCAATATAGGACCTGTCAGAAGCGAGTCCAGAAAGGCTAAAGGTTCTTTTTGCTGCAGCTACTCAAGCTAACGGCTTGGTTATCGCCTTTGAAAAAGTCGGTCACTTCAATTATAGAACTAGTAGAGTCCTTGCCGAATGCCTTTATTTCGAAAGAAGCCACAATGGGGTCTAAGTTGGAGTTTTTAACCGCTTTGGCAATGGTTTGGGTAGAATCGGCTCTATTAATTAAAGTAACTACACGCATGAAAATTCTATTACCTGGGCCCTTTTCAAACTGAAGGGTTTGCTCATTAGCCACCTCACCCCCATATTTTGAGGCACCTGCTGCCACTTTTATATAGCGGGTAACAGCAATTAGCTCTCTGCCTAAAAGGTTGTCTGGAATCTCAAAAAAGTACTTATCGTCTTGAAAATGAACACTAAACACCCCTTTTTGGCTAATGGCTTTCTTGGTAATTATATCTGAAAATGCCTTTGGGCCTGGTTTAGACGGCATTTCTCTTTTAGGACCAACACTTAGGCTTGTTGTGTCGGGTTTCTGTGCTAAAAGGGGTAAGAACCCTAAGATTAATAGACTTGAAAAGAGGAGGCTTTTTTTCATATTATATTTTAATTCATATTATAAATAGGGTAGTGAATATAGTGGCTTTTTGCCAACAGAAGTTAGTTTAAATAATTTTTTTAAAAATTAACACACTAAGTTTGTTTCAACCAATAAATTACTTATTTTGTAAGCCCTTAGTAACTAGTGAGAAAAGATTTACATGAATCCAACACACAGCAAAAAGGAATAATTTCTTTAATAAATTTTTATTTAAAACCAAAAATCAATTGAATCATGGCTGAGATTAAATCAACTGCAACAGCTGCTTCTAAGAAAACAGCACAGCCGCAAGAAGGCGGAAACTTGATTGCAACTTTAGCACCAATCGCTTGTATCGTATTAGGTTATGTTATTTGGCGTTTTGTGTTGGGTAACGGAGCAAACTTTACAAACCCAGACCCTAATGGTGGATTCTGGCCTGCACACAAAGGACCAAAAGGTACATTTACAAAAATGTATGAAGGTGGTATCGTTGTACCTATTTTGATTGGTAGCTTATTAATCGTTTTAACTTTCGTAATTGAAAGATTATTAACTATTAGAAAAGCTGCTGGTAATGGTAATATTACTGAGTTCATCCGTAAAGTACAATTCCAATTAGCCAACAAAGAAGTTGACAAAGCCATTGCAGAATGCGATAAGCAAAAAGGTTCTGTAGGTAATGTAATGAAGTCTGGATTGACTAAGTACAAAGAGATGATATCTAATACAGAATTAGATACTGATCAAAAAGTATTAAACATTCAAAAGGAAATCGAAGAAGCAACCGCTTTGGAATTACCTATGTTAGAAAAGAATTTAGTGTTCTTATCAACTATCGCATCAGTAGCAACCTTATTAGGTTTGTTCGGTACGGTATTAGGTATGATTCGTTCTTTCTCTAAATTAGGAGAAGAAGGTGGTGGAGAAGCTGCACGTGAATTATCTCAAGGTATCTCTGAGGCCTTGTATAATACTGCGTTAGGTATTGGTACTTCAGCTGTCGCTATTATTATGTACAACGTCTTTACTACAAGAATTGACGGAATTACTTATGGTATCGATGAGTCTGGATTTACTTTAACTCAAAGCTTCGCTGCTAACTACAAATAGTAATATTTAGTAGTAATTAGTAGTAATAAACATTATTAATAATTAAGGACTAAAATCCTTAAAATTTAAAAGACTATACAATGGGTAGAGCCAAATTACCTCGTAAGAGTACCAATATCGACATGACAGCCATGTGCGATGTGGCCTTCCTTTTATTGTCTTTCTTTATCTTAACAACGAAGTTCAAGCCTTCTGAAGCAATCGCAGTAGAAACACCAAGTTCGGTGTCTTCTAAAGTTGCTCCTAACAAGGATTTTGTATTAGTTACCATCGATAAAGACGGCAAAGTATTTCTTACAATAGATGATAAGCAAAAAAGAGAAACCATCGCTAATTCTTTAAATGCAACTAGAAATTTAGGAATTGACGTAACTGCTTTTAAGAATGCAAGCTTTGTGGGTGCCTCTTTTAGCGGATTAAAATCTTTCTTATCACTCTCTGAAGAAAATAGAAAAGGAGACCAACTTCCTGGCATTCCATGTAAGGATAGTACAGATAATGAATTGATCGTTTGGATGCAAGTGGTAAATGAAGCTTATGCGGGTGCCAAAATGGATCTCTTATTAAAAGGAGATAACGTTGCCAAGTATCCAGCATTTAAAAATGTACTTACTGCATTTAAGAGAAACAATATTCAGAAATTCCAAATGGTAACAAACCCAGAAAATGCACCAGCAGGTTCGGAATTGTACAATAAATCCATGAGTGGAGAAAAACAGGAAAACTAAATTATAAACTAATTAAAAGCTATTTACTATGGCAGAATTAGATACCTCGGGTGGGGGACATAAAAAGAAAGGACCAGGGGTCAAAAAAGGAAAAAAGCTATCAACGCGTGTCGATTTGACACCGATGGTGGACTTAGGCTTCCTTTTGATTACCTTTTTCATTTTTACCACTACCATGAGTCAACCTACAGCAATGAAGTTGATTTTGCCTGATGATAAAGTAAAACCTGAAGAGCAAAATAAGGCAAAGGAATCAGGTGCTTTAACCATCATAATGGGCGATGACAATCACATATATTATTATGAAGGTCAATTAAAGCCAGACGCTTCTAATTTTCTTTCAGCATCTTATAATGGCGAAAATTCTATTCGTGAAATAATCATGAAAAAGAAAGTGCAAGTAAGAAGTATTGCACGAGACCCAAGTGATCCTGAAAAGGATTTAGTGATTGTTATTAAACCAAGTTCAAAATGTAATTACAAAAACGTAATTGATATTCTAGATGAAATGTCAATTAACGTGGTAAAAAAATATGCACTAGTAGATATTTTTGACATTGAAGAACAATTGGTTCAAAAATCAGACGCAAACGCAAAATCTTCTAGCAATTAAAAGCATTTAACAATGGACATAAATAAAATATTAACCGCCAATGTACTTGACCTCATTTTTGAGGGAAGGTTCAAGGAGTACGGTGCTTATGAGCTAAGAAAAACATACAATGATCGTCTTAAAAAGGCCTTAATTGGTATGTTTACTGTTACAGTTTTATTGGCAGCTGGCGCTATCTGGTCTAATTCTGCAAAGAAGTCTAAGACTGAGATAATCGTTACAGATGTTTCTTTAACAGATGTGACACAAGAAAAAAAGCCACCTCCACCTCCGCCACCTCCGCCAAAGCAAGAACCACCAAAAGTGGAAATGGCGAAGTTTACACCTCCGAAAATCGTAAAAGATGAGGAAGTGAAAAAAGAAGATGAGATTAAAGAAGTAGAAAAATTAGAAGATGTTAAAATTGGTGCAGTCAATCAAGAAGGTATAAAAGATGATGGTTTAGTAGCACCTACTGAATCAGTGGTGGCTGTTGCAGAAGAAGAGACTGATAAAATCTTTACAGTAGTACAAATTCCGGCTGAATTCCCTGGAGGTCAGCAAGGATGGGTTCGTTACTTGGAAAGAACTTTAAACAGAGACTTACCTGTAGAAAATGGAGCACCTGCTGGAAAATACTCTGTAGTTATTTCTTTCGTCGTAGCTAGAGATGGTTCTATCAGTGATGTAAAATCAGAGAACGATCCTGGATATGGCACAAAGGATGAAGCTGTACGTGTAATTACTAGAGGTCCAAAATGGAAGCCAGCTGTTCAGAATGGTCGTAATGTAATTTACCGCCATAGACAAGCCATTGTGTTTGTTGTATCTGAAGACTAAGCATTTTCTAAATTAAGATAATCATAAAGCCTTCTCTCGTTTATTCGGGAGGAGGCTTTTTACTAGTATAAAGTTTATCTTTGTTTTCTATGCGCGAAAATTTAAGTACTTGGAACGATACCATCGTAGCACTCGCTTCTGCTCCAGGATTAGGGGCCATTGCTGTTATTAGACTAAGTGGACCAAAATCCATTGAGCTCGTAGCAGGTGTGTTTTCAAAAAAGAACCTAGGTTCAAAGGCTTCGCATACAGTTCACTTTGGTAAAATAATAGAAGGGCTTCAAGTCATAGATGAAGTGGTAGTTACATTGTATAAAGCACCGAAGTCTTATACAGGAGAAGAAGTGGTTGAAATATCCTGTCATGGTTCACCCTTTATACAAGACTCCCTACTACAATTATTTATATTAAAAGGAGCAAGATTAGCAAGGCCTGGTGAGTTTACCCAACGCGCCTTTTTAAACGGCAAACTAGATTTAACACAAGCAGAAGCAGTAGCCGATTTAATTGCTAGTAATACAGAAGCTTCTCGCAAAACAGCTTTATATAATTTGAAAGGAGGCTTCTCTTCCGACTTACAAGTGATGCGTGAAAAATTAATAAAATTTTCAGCACTCATAGAATTAGAATTAGATTTTTCTCAAGAAGATGTGGCCTTTGCCAATAAAAAAGAATTAGAAAAATTAGTAGCGCAATTACAATTAAAGACGCAATTATTATACGATTCTTTTAAGCTAGGCAATGTGATCAAAAATGGAGTGCAGGTGGCCATTGTAGGAAAACCCAATGCAGGAAAATCGACGCTATTAAATACTTTATTAAACGAGCATAGAGCCCTCGTAAGTGAAATACCAGGAACCACGCGTGATACAGTTGAAGAGTATCTTACCATTGAAGGTGTGTTGTATAAATTAATTGATACTGCAGGTATACGCAGTAGTACTTCCGATTTGATAGAACAAATGGGTATTGACAAGAGTATTGAAAAAATAGAGCAAGCAGATATTGTTATTGCTTTATTTGATGCAAGTGCCACCACTGCAAAGCAAATTATAGACTGGCAAACAGCCATAGGCAATGATAAAATGATATTAGTGGGTAATAAGGTAGACTTGGGTATTGACCCTTCCTTACAAAACAATGAAGCATTGAAAGATGTTATTTTTATTGCAGCCAAGGATAAAAAAAATATTCAAGCTTTAAGAAACATGCTTACGCAAAAAGTAGTAGGAGATGGCTTAAACAAAGAAGGAACTATTGTTACCAATGCAAGACATGCCACTGTGCTTAAAAAATTATTATATGCCCTTGTAGATATTGAATCGGGGCTAGCCAATAATGCCACTGGCGATTTACTAGCCATTGATATTAATCAGGCCCTGCATTATTTAGGAACCATTACTGGACAAATTACCAATGAAGACCAATTAGACTTTATTTTCTCTAAATTCTGTATTGGTAAGTAATTACAACAAGTGCTCATGATTTCACATTTTGAAAAAATTATTGAAAAACAAGGCTTTGTCATATTAGATGGTGCTTTAGCCACTGAATTGGAAAAAAGAGGAGCCAATTTAAATCATGCATTGTGGTCTGCTAAATTACTCATTGAAAATCCTACATTAATTAAGCAAGTTCATTTGGATTATTTGCATGCAGGAGCAGATATTATCACAACTTCTACTTATCAAGCAAGCTTTGAAGGTTTCGCCAAAGAAGGATATACCCAAAAAGAAACAGAAGACTTAATGCAATTGAGCTTAAGTATTGCGAAAGAAGCGATTGATGAATTTTTAAAAACAGCACCTTCGGCGAATAGACAAGCTCCTTTAGTAGCAGCGTCTATAGGCCCTTATGGAGCGGCCTTAGCAGATGGCTCTGAATACAGAGGTAATTACAATGTCAGTATAGAAACATTAATGGAATTTCATAAGGATAGGCTTAATCTACTAGCCAAATCCAATGCTGATATTCTTGCCTTTGAAACCATACCTTGTTTAGAAGAAGCATTGGCGATAAAGGAGTTATTAAAAAATTATCCTAAGCGCCAAGCATGGGTAAGCTTTAGTTGTAAAGACGAAGCACATTTATGCAGTGGTGCTTTATTTACAGAAGCGATTGAATTATTAAATGAAAGTCCAAACATAATTGCTATTGGTGTGAATTGCACTGCACCTGAGTACATAGAATCACTTATTAAAATTGCTATGCCTATCACTAATAAATTAATTATTGTTTATCCCAATAAAGGGGAGGCTTATAATAGCGATACTAAAACCTGGGAGCAATCAAATAACTGCGCTGTAAATTTTCTTGATAATGCTCAAATATGGAAAGCGGCTGGCGCTAAAGTAATAGGAGGTTGTTGCAGAACCAGCCCTGCAGATATCAATGAGTTAAAAAATTTCCTGAGATAAAATTTACTATTGAGCAGTGTCTACTTTAATATTTTCTTTTTTTGAATAAAAAATAGTTGCAGCAATTAAAGTGGAATCAAGCTGTATTTTCATTTTCTTGCTATCAAAATAATTATTAATTCTTTTCATGGGAGAAATAATTTTATTATTAATATTCGCTTCGTATCTCAACATCGTACTATCTCCTGCATCAATTGCAGAATAGGTAACGGGTCCAGACATTTCATTCAGCGTATAAAAGCATTTAATGGCAGATAAAAAAGATTCATTAACTTCTAATCTCCCCTTTCTTAAGATAAAAGT
The DNA here is from genome assembly GCA_964203405.1 of Chitinophagales bacterium. Taxonomy (GTDB): domain Bacteria; phylum Bacteroidota; class Bacteroidia; order Chitinophagales; family Chitinophagaceae; genus Sediminibacterium. The sequence continues at coordinate 909,533 of CAXNLL010000001.1, read as the reverse complement.
ATGGTTATCGATAGAATCATAAGGCATCCATTTGTCCCAATATTGTATACTCATAAAGGCATTGGATACTAAATTGCCTGGCTGCTGCACAAATTTATTATTGCTTACTACTATTTTATTAGGAATGACTAAATACACCAATATCACAAAAAAGGTGACAGAAATGGCTAAAAAAATTTTAATGTATTTCATTGGTTTTCATTAATTAACTATACAAAAGTACTAAATAGCATTAGGTTTATTGCAAAATTATGAACCTATATATAAAAATTTAAAATAGGGGAGCTGAATTTTTGCTATTATTTATTAAGGCTCTATTTTTGCTCGCTTTGTAAAAATCATCAAATTCTTTGTTTAGAGGTTATGTCTATAAGAAATAAATTTTTGCTATTCGTTTTTTCAATCCTTGCTTTTAAGGCCAACTTAAACGCACAAGGTTGTGTAGCCATAAGAACGGTGGGCGGGTTAAATACCATGGAGCACTCTATGATGAATGGGATGATGCACGGCATGATGCATGATAGTAGTGCCCAAAAAATGGTGGAACCAAAATGGGACCTAAATATAAGTGGCCGTTATTTTAAATCCTATAAACATTTTAATGGTACCGACGAACAAACTCAAAGAGTAGCAGAAGCCACCGATGTTAGAAATTTTAGCCGTGCTATGGATATTACTTTGTTAGGAAAGATCAATGAAAAATGGAGTCTTGGTTTTAATCTTCCTTTCTTATACAATGAAAGAAGTTCTTTATATGAGCATGTGGGTAGTGCCAAGGGGAATCCGCGTTTTGCTACTTTTTCACAAGGCATTGGAGATATAAGAATCACTGCTTATAAATGGATCATTGCACCTAAGCCAGGTGCTAAGGGTAATTTACAAGGAGGCATTGGTCTTAAAATGCCTACAGGTAATTATAAAGCAGTAGATGTGTATCATTATAAATTAGGAACTTCTATTCTAACTAGAAAAGGACCAGTGGATCAATCTATACAACTAGGCGATGGTGGTTGGGGGCTAAGTCTTGAATTAAACGGGTTCAGACAATTAAATAATACATTCAGTGTTTATAGCAATGCTTACTATTTAATCAATCCAAGAGGAAATAATGGAGTGAGTACAGCAAGAGGTGGTTTACCCTCTGCAACTGCCATTAAGTATACTTCAGATGTAATGAGTGTACCCGATCAATATTTATTAAGAGCAGGTACCAACTTAACAGTCAATGCAATGACCCTTTCATTAGGTGCTCGATATGAATGTATTCCTGCCAAAGATTTAATAGGAGATAATACTGGTTTTAGAAGACCAGGTAATGTATTGGCCCTTGAACCAGGTGCAAATTATAGTTATAAAAATTTTAACTTCTATTTATATGCACCAATAGCACTTAGAAGAGAAAGACCTCAAAGCTATCCAGATATTTTAAGAACCATGGATACTAAAGTATTTGCAAGAGGAGATGCCGCCTTTGCGGACTATAGCATTAACCTAGGATTTGGTTATAGATTTTAAATGGAACTAAGAGGTTAATCAAAAATAGAATTATTCAAATGCTTGAAGGCTTCCATGGCACCCATGTATTCACAAGTTCTTGCTCCTGCTTTATTCGCATTGCTAATGATAGTTCTCCAATCTTCCATTGAAACTAAGTTTACATCTTTTACAATTCGCTTATTCAATTGATATAAGACAGCGCCCACAAAAGCGTCTCCAGCCCCCGTTGCATCCACTGCTTGTATAGGAATGCTTTTAATAATTTCAAGGGCATCACCCATGCAAAGCAAGGTACCTTCCTTGCCTAAAGTAATGGTAAACACAGCATTTGTTTTTTTTCTTAAAGCAGCGGCAGCTAAAGCTACGGTATCAGTGCCAGTAATTAATAAAGCTTCTTCGTCACTTAGTTTAAAAAAATCACAGCTTTCAATAAAACTGTCACACTGCTGTATAAAAGAAGCACTATTGTTTTGAAAAAGTAGATGCCTGTAATTGGGATCAAAACTTATTAAACAGCCCGCTTGTTTTGCCTTGGCTAATAGTTCAATGTAAGTGTTTTGAAGAGGACCTGGTAAAAAAGCAGTAGCCGATCCAAAATGTACAATTCCATATTCATTTAAATGAAGTCCTGCTAAATCTGCTATGGTTAACTCTTTATCGGCACCTCTATTAAAATAAAAATCTCTTTCTCCATCATTCATTAAAGAAACAAATGCAAAAGTAGTAAAATGAGCGGGGTCCTTAATCATTAAACTTGTATTTACACCCATTGTATCAAGTAGTTCTATAAGGTGTTGTCCAAAGGGGTCGTCACCTACCTTAGCAGCCATAGTTACCTCGCCCCCTAATACAGCAATAGCCGCTGCAACATTGGCGGGAGCGCCACCTGCTTTTTTTAAAAAATGTTGGCCATTAGATAAGGATACATTTACATCCGTACATATCATATCAATTAATGCCTCACCAATACAAAGTACTTTCATGTATTATTTTATATAATTAAATATAGTCATTTTTTAAAAGGGCTGTATCTTTGTATGGTATAAATAATACGTTCATTCATGTCTATCGAAGTCAGTTATCAAAAAGCACAGGTTTTAGAAGCCTTGCGTTATCATTTTATAAAGCAACCAGAAATTAAGACATTAATGATTGTGGTGAATGTATATGCCATACTAACAGGTATTTTATTATTCCTAAAAAAAATTAGACCAGAACTATTTTTATTAGGCTCGATACTTTGGATTGTGCTACTGCTTTTATTTTGGTATCTAATGCCCAATATTTTTTATAAAAAAACAGCCTTGTTTACCTATAACTGGGATTTTAGTTTTGATACCCAAAAAGCAAGCTTGCAATCCATGCAAGGGGAGGCAGCTTGGAACTGGGAAGAAGTATCTCATTATTTCGAAAGTCCTCATTTTTTCCATATTTATTTTGGCCCTAAAACCTTCTTTCTTATTCCCAATGATAATATGCCCCTCGAGATCAAGCAAACATTAAGGGCTATTTTAAAGAAGAAATAAACGCTTATTTATTCTTTAATGAATTGTTCTTAGCTAAGGTTATCCACTTTTTACTATTTATACCTATTTAAAAGCCCCTTTTTACTACTAATTGTTCGCTTATATATAGGCCTATAAATTGCCTAATTTACCCTATTTCTAGCCTATAAAAGCCCCAAAAAGCCCAAAATATGCCTAACTTGAAGGCGGACTTTAAAATGTGTAAACAAAAAGGCAAATAAAATACTTCGTTTTTAACAAAAAGTATATTTTTGCGCCGTTAACAAAACTTTTTACAATGTCAGACATCGCTACAAGAGTTAAAAAAATCATCGTTGACAAATTAGGTGTAGATGAAGCAGAAGTTACAAGTGCCGCTTCTTTTACAAATGATTTGGGAGCAGATTCTTTAGACACAGTTGAATTAATTATGGAATTTGAAAAAGAATTCAATATTTCAATTCCTGATGAACAAGCAGAAACTATTACTACCGTTGGTCAAGCTGTTGCTTATTTAGAAGAGCACGCGAAATAACTAATTCATTTAGAAGTTTCAAGCTGAATCATCGGCATATTTAAATCCGCCTTTTTGAGCCTTTGCTTTAAAGGCGGATTCTTATTTTAAAACCATTAAGATGCAAACTAAACGCATTGTAGTTACAGGAATTGGTACTTTAACACCTATTGGAAATGACCTAGCTTCTTACTGGGAAAATTTAGTCAATGGTGTCTCTGGTGCAGATATGATAACGCAGTTTGATGCTTCTAAGTTTAAAACAAGATTTGCATGTGAAATAAAGGGTTTTGATCCTATTGAATTTATGGATCGCAAAGAAGCTAGAAAACTAGACCGCTTCGCTCAAATTGCACTCGTAGCTAGTGATCAAGCAGTGTCTGATGCGGGTATTACCAAAGACAATGTTGACCACGATAGAGTAGGTGTTATATTTGCAAGTGGCATTGGAGGCTTAACCACTTTCACTGAAGAGGTTACCAATTTTGTACAAGGAGATGGTACCCCTAGGTTCAATCCCTTTTTTATTCCAAAAATGATATTAGATATTGCCGCTGGGCAAATTTCTATGAAGCATGGTTTTCGTGGACCCAACTTCGCAGTGGTAAGTGCATGTGCTTCTAGTACCAATGCCATTGTCACTGCTATGGATAATATAAAATTAGGCAAGGCCGATATTATTGTTACTGGTGGTGCAGAGTCTGTGATAGGTATTGCGGGCATGGGTGGTTTCAATGCCATGAAGGCCATGAGTGAAAGAAATGACGATCCTAAAACAGCAAGTCGCCCTTATGATAAAGACAGAGATGGTTTTATTATGGGAGAGGCTTCAGGTGTTTTAGTATTAGAAGAATTAGAGCACGCCAAAAAACGCGGTGCTAAAATATATTGTGAAGTAGTAGGTGGTGGTGCTACAGCAGATGCTTATCATTTAACGGCTCCGCATCCTGATGGATTAGGCGCTAAAAATGTAATGATAGCCGCTTTGAAAGATGCTGAAATGCAGCCATCAGATATTGATTATATCAATACGCATGGTACTTCTACACCTCTTGGAGATATTGCTGAAACCAAGGCCATTACCGCAGTCTTTGGTGAACATGCTTATAATTTAAATATTAGTTCTACTAAATCCATGACAGGTCACTGCTTGGGAGCTGCTGGTGTGATTGAAGCGATTGCTTGTATTCAAGCAGTCATTCATGATATTATTCCTCCTACGATTAACCATTTTACAGACGATCCTGAATTAGACCAGCGCCTTAATTTTACTTTTAATAAAGCACAAAAAAGAACAGTGAATGCAGCCCTAAGTAATACTTTCGGATTTGGCGGACACAATGCCTGTGTGATTGTAAAAAAATACAAGGCCTAATTTAAAGTGAAAAGAATACAAACCTTACTTTCCTTTTTCAAAAAATCTGATTTTGAAAAAAATTTAGCCGCACTCATTGGGTATCAAACAAAAAGTATTGTACTTTTTCAAACGGCTTTGAATCATAGATCGGTTAGGGAGAATCCTGCAGAAAATAACGAAAGACTAGAATTTTTAGGCGACGCTATTATAAGTTCGGTGGTGGCCGATTATTTATTTAAAAAATATCCCTACAAAGGAGAAGGTTTTTTAACAGAGATGCGCAGCAAGATGGTGAATAGACAGCAGCTGAATCATATTGCGGTGCAAATGGGACTGCGCAAAATGACGCGTTTTAATAAAATGGATGGGTCTTTGAAAACCAGTCAAATTTTTGGCAATACCTTGGAGGCCTTGGTGGGCGCTATTTATTTAGATAAGAAATATGATTTTACTAAACTTTGGATAATAGAGAAAATGATACAGCCTTATTTGTTCATGGACGATTTAGAACAAATAGATATTAATATAAAAAATAAAATTATTGGTTGGGCTTTAAAGCAAGGCAAGCAAATCGATTTTGTATTAGCAGGCGAACAGCTAGAAGGAAGAAGAAGATTATTCACCATTAATGTAGTACTAGATGGTGAAGTGGTTACTGCACAAAAAGGATATACTAAAAAAGATGCCAGCCAATTAGCGGCACAAAAAGCCATTGAAATTTTAGGAATATAATTACTACAGATATATAATTGCTGCAATTATATTTAAGCCTTTATTTAAATACTTTGACAAAGTTCAATAAGTACACCATTCGTTTCTTTAGGATGTACAAAACAAATTAATTTATGATCAGCGCCTTTTTTAGGGGTTTCATTTAAAAGGGTAAAGCCTAGTTTTTTTAATCTTCCCATTTCCGCCACAATATCAGGCACTTCAAAAGCAATATGGTGCATGCCTTCCCCTTTTTTATCTATAAATTTTGCAATGGGCCCTTCAGGATTGCTGCTTTCCAATAGTTCAATTTTGGTGCTTTGTTGAAGAAAAAAGGCGGTATTGACGGCCTCGCTATCAACGGTTTCGGTTTTATAGCAGGGGCTTCCTAACAATTGTTCGAATAAAGGGATGCTGGTGGCTAGGTCTTTTACCGCGATGCCTATATGTTCTACCTTATAATCCATGGTTCTATTGTTTTACGAATTGGGAAATAATTACCTTTAATGCTTAACGAATTCAATAAAATCAAGCCTTTAGCTTTAGCTTTGTGCTATAGAAAAAATTAAATTCCGATATGTTAAAATTACCAATTTATCTTGATCATAATGCAACTACACCCATGGATCCTAGGGTTTTAGAAGCGATGTTACCTTATTTTGTCGAAAATTTCGGAAATGCGGCTAGTCGTAACCATTCTTTTGGATGGCAAGCAGAGGAGGCAGTGGATTATGCGCGTGAGCAAATTGCCCAATTAATTGGAGCCGATCCTAAAGAAATTATATTCACCTCCGGTGCCACCGAAGGTAATAACCTAGGGATCAAAGGTGTATATGAAATGTATGCTAGCAAGGGTAATCATATTATTACTTGCACTACAGAACATAAAGCAGTTTTAGATACTTGTAAGCACTTAGAAAAATTAGGCGCTGAAGTTACTTATTTAGAAGTTCAACCTGACGGTTTAATAGATTTAAAACAATTAGAAGCTGCTATGAAGCCTACTACTATTTTAGTAGCCATTATGTATGCGAATAATGAAATTGGTGTGATACAGCCCGTAAAAGAAATTGGAGCTATTGCTAAAAAGCATGGTGCGCTTTTCTTTACAGATGCAGTGCAAGCTGTAGGAAAAATTCCTGTAGATGTTATTGCAGACGGAATTGATATCATGTCTTTTACTGCGCATAAAATGTATGGTCCAAAAGGGGTAGGTGCTTTATATGTGAGAAGAAAAAATCCGCGTGTAAAAGTAACTGCACAAATAGATGGCGGAGGCCACGAAAGAGGAATGCGTAGTGGTACTTTAAATGTACCAGGTATTGTAGGCTTTGGCAAGGCTGCAGAAATAGCAAGGACAGATATGGCTGGCGATACAGAAAGAGTTTCAAAATTAAGAGACAAGTTAGAAAACGCCTTAAAGGTAATTGATGAGACTTATGTAAATGGTAATCCGGCACACCGTCTACCACATGTAAGTAATATCTCTTTTAAATATGTGGAAGGAGAAGGTTTGATGATGGGCTTTAACAAAGACATCGCTTTATCTTCCGGTTCAGCTTGTACATCCGCTTCTTTAGAGCCTAGCTATGTTTTAAAAGCATTGGGCTTAGGAGATGATTTAGCACATAGCTCTCTTCGTTTTGGTTTAGGAAGATATACCACTGAAGAGCAAATTGATTTTACGATTAAAGCGGTAACCGATACCGTTTTAAAACTAAGAGAAATGAGCCCACTTTGGGAAATGTTTAAAGAGGGGATTGACATTGACGCAATTCAATGGGCACATCATTAAACATTGCAAGATGAGAAACTGAAGGTTTCGAGTCTTGAAATGTTAATGTATACATTGTCAAATGGATACATTTAAACAAGCTTAACATTAGTTTCGAATTTTTTTAATAATTTTGAAAATATAAAATAAAAATAAAATGGCATACTCAGATAAAGTAATCGATCATTATTCTAATCCTAAAAATGTAGGAACATTAGATAAAGCCTCTAAGAGCGTAGGTACTGGTTTAGTAGGTGCACCAGAATGCGGAGACGTTATGCGTTTGCAAATAGAAGTAGACGAAGCAACGGGTCTTATTACCGATGCTAAGTTTAAAACATTTGGTTGTGGTTCTGCCATTGCCTCTTCTTCTTTAGCGACAGAGTGGTTAAAAGGAAAAACAATTGACGAAGCAGTTAAAATTGACAATATGGATTTAGTAGAGGAATTAAATTTACCTCCAGTTAAAATTCACTGTTCTGTTTTAGCAGAAGATGCTATTAAAGCAGCTATCAATGATTTCCGTGTTAAAAACGGATTGGCTGAATTAGTATTTGAACAAAGCCACGTTTAGTTTAGGTCTTCTATTTATTACCTATGAGCGAAGTAGCCCAAGAAAATTCTATTTATGTAAGTGCTAAGGCAAAGGCCAAGGTATTGCAGTTAATGCAAGACGCTGGTGTTACAGAAGATGCAAGCTATTTTTTAAGAGTAGGGGTAGTAGGGGGTGGTTGTTCTGGCTTAAGCTATAAACTAGACTTTGATAATGAAATTAAGCCCATGGATCAAGTCTTTGAAGACAATGGGATTAAGATTGTGACCGATTTAAAAAGCTTTTTATACTTAGTGAATACCGAGTTAGAATTTTCAGACGGCTTAAATGGAAAAGGCTTTTATTTTGATAACCCCAATGCAAGTAGAAGTTGTGGATGTGGAGAAAGCTTTGCTGTTTAGTGAACGCGCTAGCGCATTAAAGGGTTTAATCATAAGATTATTATAATATTGAATGCTCCGTTAACACGGGGCATTTTTTTTGTAGCTTTGAACCATGTGGGCAATTTGTAAAAAAGAATGGGCGCAGTATTTCAATGGCTTAACAGGCTATCTAGTCATAGGCTTTTACTTAACCGTGAATGGGCTTATTTTATTTGTACTTCCTAATTTTAATGTACTCGATTTTGGCTATGCTTCCTTGCAAGCTTATTTCGATTTCGCCCCTTGGTTTTTACTACTCTTGGTGCCGGCCATTACCATGCATAGCTTTTCAGACGAGTACAAGCAAGGCACTTATGAAATTATTAGAACACTACCTATATCTCCGTTTCAATTAGTAGTAGGAAAGTTTTTGGGAAACTTATTCATTGTACTAGTAGCCATTCTACCAACTTTGTTGTATGCATTTACTTTAGATGCCTTAAGTGATATTGGTGGCATAGACTTTGGAGCTACTTATGGCTCTTATTTTGGTTTATTATTTTTAGCGGCTTGCTATACTATGATAGGTATATACGTAAGTAGTATTACTAAAAATAATTTGGTGTCTTTACTAGTATCCATTTTGGTTTGCATCTTATTATTTAAAGGTTTTAGTGTGCTTAGCCAGCTTTCTGTATTTACCAATGGCGCCAATTTTTATATAAGTAAGCTGGGCTTAGAGGCACATTACACGAATATGAGTAAGGGCCTGCTTACAGCGGAGGATATTATTTACTTTTTATCGATACTGGTTTTATTTGCCATAGGAAGTATGGAGAATATAAAAGGAAAAGTAAAATATATTATTACAGTAGCTGTTTTAATTAGCTCCAATATATTTTTCTCTTTTTATAATTTTCAATTAGACCTTACTAAGGAACAGCGTTATACTTTACATGAAAGTACGCAGCAAATTATTGCAGCTATCAATAAGCCTGCAAGAGTGCATCTTTATTTAGGCGGAGATATACCTCCTTATTATAAAAATATTGCAATAGCCACTGCAACCTTACTTGAGCGGTTTAAACAAATCAATCCAAAGGCTATTAGCTGGGATATTGAAGTGCCTGGAGAATTGTATAAAAACGATGCCTTATACCAATTTTATGATAGCTTATCTAAATTAGGATTACCTATTCAAAGAATACAAACTGAAAAAGGTCCTTCCGATAAAAGAGTAGACCAACTAATGATTCCTGGCGCCCTTATTGAAGTAGAGGGCCAGGCACCTATTGTGATTGATTTAAGAACAAGTAAAAAATATTTCAAACCTTATAATATTGTAAAAGATATTCCTGAAGAAGATATGGAGGCTACTGCCAATGCAGCAGTTTCTTTATTAGAATATAAGTTTACACAAGCCCTTTATTTATTAAATAGAACGGTAGTTCCTAATATTGCATATTTGACGGGCAATGGGGAGCCAGTTAATTTAACGGTGAATCATTTAGGGGAGTCCATTATGCATAGCTATAATTTAGCTGTATTTGATTTGAAAAAAGGCTTCCCCAATCCGCAAAAAATTAAAACCTTACTTATTGTAAAGCCTACCCAAGCTTTTACAGAATTGGATAAATTAAAATTGGATCAGTTTGTAATGGGAGGGGGTAATATAATTTGGGCTATTGATAAATTAGTTGCGGAGTATGATAGTTTACAAAAAACGAGTGGTTCTTATACGGCTTATGATAGAAGTTTAGCGCTAGATGATTTACTTTTTAAATATGGGGTAAGAATAAATGCCAATTTAGTACAAGATTTAAATTGTGCTAAACTACCCATGGTAGTAGGCAAAGGGGAGGACGGTAGTCCCCTTATTCAAAGAATGCCTTGGCCTTATTTTCCTTTTTTACAAGGCAATGAACAGCACCCCATTGTACAAAATATAGATAGAGTATTATCTTATTTCCCTTCAAGCATTGACACCATTGCGGTTGCTGGTATACAAAAAACAATTTTACTTAGTACCGATTCTAATAGTCGTATACTTAGCTCACCTGCTGTAGTGGATATCAATAGTGGTAAACAAGAAGGCGAATTGGAAAGTTTTCAAAAAAATCATTTACCCGTAGCCGTTTTAGTAGAAGGTAAATTTCCTTCCTTGTTTTCTAATCGAGTTTCTGCAGTAATGCTAGATAGTATTAAGGCCTCCACTGGCAAAGGCTATTTAGAAAAAGGTATTGCAAGTTCCAAACAAGTCATTATTTCAGATGCGGATATACTTACCAACCAAGTGGATGTAAAAAGAGGTCCTCTGCCCATGGGCATGATGCCTTATGAAGAATACCAGTTTGCTAATCATGATTTTTTTGTAAATACTATTGCTTATTTAAACGAACCCACCAGTTTATTAGCTTCTCGTAGTAAACAGCAATTGCTGCGTTTATTAAATCGTCAAAAAGTAGAGGAGCATAGAGTACTAGTTCAATTTATTTTAGTCCTTGGTCCATTAGTTCTACTAGGGCTATTCCATTTAATATGGACAGGGTATCGGAAACGTCAATTTGCTATTTAGTAAGTATGTTGTAACTTTATACTATGACAACAGATCAATTAGTTTATTTTGTTTTTGGAGCGGTCATTCTTATTGCTCTAATCCTAGACCTAGGCTTTTTAAGTAAAAAAAATGCCATCATTACCATGAAGCAGGCATTGCGCCAAACTTTTTTATGGGTATTGTTAGCGCTTGCTTTTTTTGTGTTTATGTGGGTAGAGGAAGGTCAAAAATTAGCATTTGAGTATTTAAGCGGTTATTTAATGGAATGGAGTTTAAGTATTGATAATATTTTTGTTTTCATTTTAATTTTTAGTTCATTTAAGGTGAAAGAAAAACATATACCAAGGGTTTTATTAATTGGTATTTTAGCCGCTATTTTATTTAGAGTCATTTTTATTACAGTGGGAGTAGCCTTGGTCGCTAAATTTGCATGGGTGCTTTATATTTTTGGTGCCTTCTTGGTCTATACTGGTTATAAAATGTTTATTGCAGACCAGGAAGATAATTTTGATCCACATCACTCTAAAATATATCTATTTTTAAAAAAATTCTTACCTCTTGGAAGTACCGATGGAGATGGTAAGTTTGTCATCAAAGACCATAACAATAAACCTTTATATACCAGCTTATTTGTGGTGGTGGTGCTTTTAGCCGCTATTGATATTGTATTTGCCTTAGATTCAATTCCAGCGGTAATGGGTATTTCCAGAAGTAGTTTAGTGATATATACTTCTAATATTTTTGCCATACTAGGACTCCGTTCTTTATTCTTTTTATTAAGAGGGGCTGTGAACCAGTTTGAGTTTTTACAACAAGGTATTGCCATTGTATTAGTTTTTATTGGTATTAAAATGCTGGGCGAACACTATGTAAATTTGTGGCTAGATAAAAATACACAAGTTTTAATTTCTTTAATGGTTATTATTTTTTGTATTACGGGCTCTATTTTTTATTCCATTTTTACTAACAAAAGAAAATTAGAGAAAAAAAATTCACCATCAGCTCCCTAAAAACTATCTTATATTCGCATCAAATTATACATTACCTATGAATGGGAGAAAAGTAGCTATTATTATTGCGCTCATTATATTTATCGATCAAGCTATTAAGTTTTATATTAAGCTTAATTATTTTATTGGGGAAGAGCATATTATCATTGATTCATGGGCAAGACTACATTTTATAGAAAATGAAGGCATGGCCTGGGGTTTAAAATTCGGAGGCGGTTTTGGAAAAATTATCTTGACTTTATTTCGCCTAGCTGCTGTTATTTGGGGAACTTTTTTAATTAAAGGTTTTATTGAAAAAAAATACCATAATGGTTTTATTTTTTGTGCTGCTTTAATTTATGCGGGTGCGGTGGGTAATTTAATTGACTCTATGTTTTACGGCCTACTATTTGAAGCAAGTGTACCTTATACAACCATGGTAGCGCATTTGTTTCCAGTAGGTGGAGGCTATGGTAGTTTTTTACATGGGAAAGTAGTAGACATGTTTTATTTCCCCCTTATTCAAAATGCACATTTTCCTAGTTGGTTCCCTATTTGGGCAGGGGAGGAATTTGAATTTTTCCGACCTGTATTTAATTTTGCCGATGCATCCATTAGCACCGGGGTTATTACCTTGTTTATCTTTCAGAAGAAGTTCTTTGATGATGCTGACATCAATAATGATACAGACATAAATACCGAGCAAGAGGTCAAAACAAGTACTGACCAGCCTCAAGCCTAATACAAGAACCCTTTTACCCTATTCATCTGTCCAAAAGAGGACTGTCCTTTTTTACAAGCTTATTCGTACCTTCGTGCCCTAAAAATGAGCTAGGATAAAGCGTTGTATGAGTAAAAAATACCCAGAATTTAGTGGATTAAATCTCCCTCAGATGGAGGCAGAGATATTGGCTTCTTGGAAGTCCGAACAGGCTTTTGAGCAGTCGGTCTCTTTAAGAGAAGGCAAGACCCCCTTTGTTTTCTATGAAGGGCCTCCGAGTGCCAATGGAATGCCCGGCATTCACCATGTAATTTCCAGAACTTTAAAGGACATGGTTTGTAGGTATAAAACCATGCAAGGTTTTCAAGTAAAAAGAAAAGGTGGTTGGGACACCCATGGTTTGCCTGTTGAATTAGGGGTAGAAAAAGAATTAGGCATTACTAAAGAAGATATTGGTAAAAAAATAAGTGTAGAAGAGTATAATCAAAAATGTAGAGAAGCCGTACTTCGTTATAAAAAAGAATGGGACGATATCACCAATAAAATGGGATACTGGGTGGATTTAGATAATCCCTATATCACTTTTGAAAATAATTATATTGAAACGCTTTGGTGGATACTCAGTACACTTTATAAAAAAGGGTACCTCTATCAAAGTGTAAGTATTCAACCTTATTCACCTGCAGCAGGTACAGGATTAAGTTCACATGAATTAAATCAGCCAGGCACTTACAAGGATGTAAAAGATACTTCAACGGTGGCTATGTTCAAAGCAGTAGAGAATGCAGGTAGCCAATTTTTATTTGATGCAGTAAATGCAGCAAGTGCAAAGTCGAAAGAAATATTTTATATGGCATGGACTACTACGCCATGGACCTTGCCTTCTAACTTAGGACTTACAGTAGGACCTAATATTGAATATGTTTTAGTAGCTACTTATAACCCCTATACAGCCATACCTGTGAATGTGGTGCTTGCTAAAAATTTAGTATCTAAATATTTTAAAGAAGAAGGCGAAGGGGTAGAAAGTTTTGCAGAAGGCGATAAACTTATTCCTTGGAAAATTATAGCCACTTGTAAAGGCAGTGGGCTAAGCGGACTTCGTTACGAGCAGTTAATGCCTTTTGAAGCCAATGACCCAAGTACATTTGAAGGAGATCCTTTTAAAATAGTGCTAGGCGATTTTGTAACCACAGAAGATGGAACAGGTATCGTGCATACTTCTCCTGCCTTTGGTGCAGATGATTATAAAGTAGGACAAAAAAATAATTTAGGTATTATTACGCTAGTAGATCGTGAAGGAAAATTTGTAGAAGGCGTAGGAGAATTTAGCGGCCGCTTTGTAAAAAATTATAAAGACGAAAAAGACTACCAGGATGTAAACGTTGATATTTCTGTGAAGTTGAAAAAAGAAAACAGAGCCTTTAAGGTAGAAAAATACGAACATAATTATCCGCATTGTTGGAGAACGGATAAGCCTATTTTATATTATCCACTAGACGCTTGGTTTATTAAAACCACGGCTGTAAAGGACAGATTAATTGAATTAAATAAAACCATTAATTGGAAACCCAAGAGTACGGGGGAAGGTCGTTTTGGTAATTGGTTAGAGAATATGGTGGATTGGAATTTATCGCGTAGCCGTTATTGGGGCACGCCGCTTCCTATATGGAGAACAGAAGATGGCACAGAGGAAGTTTGTATAGGATCGATTGAAGAATTAACCAAAGGTTTTTTAGCTGCCAAAGAAAAAGGCTTGAACAAAGCCGTTAATTTAAAAATTATAGATGGCAAACTAGATCTTGATTTACATAAACCCTTTGTAGATCAAATAGAATTAATAAGTGCAAGTGGCCAAGCCATGAAGCGTGTAGCTGATTTAGTAGATGTATGGTTTGACTCTGGTGCCATGCCTTATGCGCAGTGGCATTATCCTTTTGAAAATAAAGATTTAATAGACAAAGGACAAGCCTTCCCAGCCGATTTTATTTGCGAGGGTGTAGACCAAACTCGTGGATGGTTTTATACATTACATACATTAGGTGTACTGCTGTTTGATAGTGTTGCTTACAAGGCGGTGATGAGTAATGGACTTGTCTTGGATAAGAATGGCAATAAAATGAGTAAGCGATTGGGCAATGTGGTGAACCCCTTTGAAACAATTGAAAAATATGGCGCCGATGCCACACGCTGGTATTTAGTGACCAATGCTTCTCCTTGGGATAATTTAAAATTTGATATGTCTGGTATACAAGAAGTACAAAGAAAATTCTTTGGTACTTTATACAATACTTACCAGTTTTTTGTTTTGTATGCCAATGTAGATGATTTTCATTTTGAGCAAGAAACCATTCCTTTAGCCGAGCGACCAGAAATTGATCGTTGGATTATTTCTTCTTTACATACTTTAATTCAAACAGTTACTACCTCCATGGATGATTTCGAGCCCACCACTGCAGGCCGTGCTATTGAAACTTTTGTAGATGAGCATTTAAGTAATTGGTATGTAAGATTATGTCGTCGTCGTTTTTGGAAAGGTAGTTATACACAAGATAAAATTGCTGCTTATCAAACCTTATACGAGTGTATTGAAACCATTACTAAATTAATGGCCCCTATCGCACCATTTTTCGCTGACCAAGTTTTTAGAAATTTAAATTCAGTTACTCAAAAACATAATTTTAGTTCTATTCATCATGCTCCTTTTCCTATTGCAGACAAATCTCAAATAGATACTGCTTTGGAAAGTAGAATGCAAATGGCACAGGATATTTGTTCTTTGGTTTTATCTATAAGAAAAAAAGTAAATATCAAAGTGCGTCAGCCTTTGCAAAAAATATTAATTCCTGTTTTAGATCCAGCCACCAAAACGGCCATTGAATTAATGGAAGAATTAATTCTTGCCGAAGTAAACGTTAAAGAAATTAATTATATAACGGAGACGGAAGGGGTTATTAGCAAAAAGGTAAAAGCCAATTTCAAACTATTGGGTGCCAAATTGGGAACCAAAATGAAACAAGCTTCTGCTGTCATTGCCAATTTGACCCAGCTTCAAATTACGCGCTTGGAAAAAGAAGGAAGTTTAACCTTAGACATTGAATCAGAGACTATCGAGTTGCTAATCAATGAGGTAGATATTATAGCAGAAGATATACCAGGATGGAGCGTGGCTGTCAAAAATGCCCTCACGGTGGCCTTGGATATTACCATTAGCCCCGAGTTATTGAAGGAGGGACATGCTCGAGAACTGGTAAATAGGATCCAAAACATTAGAAAAGAGAGCAATTTTGAGCTTACCGACAAGATTTTGCTTGAAATTGAGGATAATACAGACTTGAAGGACTCTATTATTCAATTTTCGGGGTATATTTGCCGCGAAATTCTCGCAGTCCAGATAGACTTCCTACCGGTCTTGAAAGAGGGGGTAGAGGTTGACATAAATGATCATAAATTAAGAATTTCAGTTAGACAAAAAGGATAAATATGCCTACAAAAAAACCAGCACCCAAAAAGGCGGCCCCTGCTAAGAAAGCAGCTCCTAAAAAGGCGGCACCCGTAAAAAAGGCAGCCCCAGCTAAAAAAGCAGCTCCAGCAAAAAAGGCTGCACCTAAAAAAGCAGTTCCTGCTAAAAAGGTAGCGCCTAAAAAAGCAGCTCCTGCTAAAAAGGTAGCTCCAAAGAAAGCGGCTCCCGTAAAAAAGGTAGCGCCAAAGAAAGCGGCACCTGTTAAAAAGGTGGTTCCTAAAAAAGCAGCCCCTGTAAAAAAACCGGTACCCGTTAAAGCACCTTTAAAAAAAGCAACTCCTATTAAAGCCCCTATAAAAAAAGCAGTTCCTGTAAAGGCGCCAGCAAAACCACTCGTTAAACCTGTCGCTAAGCCAGTTGAAAAATATGTTCCTCCAGCAAAGCCGGTTCCAAAAATTCCAACGCCTCCTGTAAAACCAGTGCGTAAAGTAGCAGAACCTATTAAGGATATTAAAGTTCCAAAAATTGGCGCTAAAAGTAGTGTGCCTTATCAACCAGGCTATGTTCCAATGGAAAGAAGAAAAGAAGTTGAAAGATCTACAGAGACTTTAGTTAAATATTCTGATGCTGAATTAAAAGAGTTCAAAGATTTAATTTCTAAGAAATTAGAAGCAGCAAAAAAAGAACTAGTATACTTACAAGGAATTATTACACGCAAGGATGAATTAGGTGGAGATAATGACGATGCTAGATATATGACCATGGAAGATGGTAGTGTTAGCATGGAAAGAGAGCAGTTAGGTCAAATGGCTTCTAGACAAATTACTTTTATAGACCATTTAGAGAAAGCCTTAATGCGTATCGAAAACAAAACCTATGGTATTTGTAGAGTAACAGGTCGCTTAATTGACAAAGCCCGTTTACGTGCGGTGCCTCATGCTACTTTAAGCTTAGAAGCAAAATTGGGTTATGTAAAAAATAGCAGCGATCAGTAGAGGACTAATAGAAGATCAATAAGAAGATCAAAAGCAGCTTCACATAAAAGGAAACATTCAGTTGTTCTATATAAAAACCCCGATAAAATTTATCGGGGTTTTTTTGTAAATATTATTTTAAAACTTTTGTACTTTTTTTAATTTCTACTTATTTCACTTCCTGCATGTCAATTAGCTTGCGGTAATATCCATCTTGTGCAATGAGTGCGTCATGATTTCCTCTTTCAACAATATCTCCTTTCTGTAGCACAATAATTTCATCTGCGTGTCGAATAGTAGATAAACGATGTGCAATTACAATGGAGGTTCTGTTCTGCATCATATTATTAATGGCTTCTTGTACTAATTTTTCACTTTCTGTATCAAGGGCTGAAGTGGCTTCGTCTAAAATTAAAATAGGAGGGTTCTTTAGAACTGCTCTAGCAATGGTTAAGCGCTGACGCTCTCCACCACTTAGTTTACTGCCTCTATCGCCAATCATACTTTGAAAGCCGCCTTCTTTTTTAATAATAAATTCATAAGCGTTCGCAATTGTCGCAGCTTCTATAATTTCAGCCTCCGTGGCACCTGGTTTACCTAAGGCAATATTGGCTGCAATGGTATCATTAAATAAAATAGGCTCTTGCGTTACAATACTTATCAAATTTCTTAAACTATGTAAACTATACTCTTTAATATTTTTTCCATCAATATATAAATTACCCGCAGATACATCGTGAAAGCGAGGCACTAAATCGGCCAAGGTGCTTTTACCTGCACCAGAAGAACCCACCAGTGCAACCGATTTACCTTTTTCTATTGTTAGGTTTATATTTTTTAATATGGAAGCGTCTTGATATAAAAATTGAACATTCTCAAATTGAATGGACTGCTTAAAGTCGGTAATTTGAATGGGGCTAGTAGGCTCTTCCACTGTTAAAGGGGCTTCTAAAATTTCATTCAACCTATCCAAAGTGGCGTTACCTCTTGTAACATTATAAGCTGCTTGAGATAAGGCTTTAGCTGGATTGATAATTTGAGAGAACAAAGCCACATAAGCAATAAAGGAACTGCCTGAAAGTATTTCTCCACTTAAAACCAATTGCCCTCCAAACCATAATACCCCACATAAAATAACAACACCTAAGGTTTCAGAAATAGGAGAAGCTAAATCGCGCCTATTCAATATTTTATTTTTGATATTAAAAATTTCATCTACCAATCCAAAAAATTGTTTCTTCACTCTGCCTTCTGCATTAAAAGCCTTGATAATTCTTAAGCCTGTTAAAGTTTCCTCCATCTGAGATAAAATCTCACCCCATTTTACCTGTGCTTTATTAGTATGTTTTTTCAAACTTCTACCAATGCGTCCTACAATTAATCCAGCTAAAGGAAGTAATATAAAAACAAATAAAGTAAGTTTTGCACTTATAATAAATAAGAAAATAAGTATGCCTATAATATTCAAAGGCTCTTTAATGATTCCTTCCAATGCGCCAATCACAGAATTTTCTAGTTCAGTAATGTCGTTAGAGGATCTACTTAAAATATCTCCTTTACGTTGTTCTGTAAAATAGCCAATAGGTAATTGTAATATTTTTTCATATAAAAGTCTGGAATATTTACGCGTTACTCCGTTTCTTATAGGTGCTAAAAAATAAAAAGATAAATAAAGAAAAGTGTTCTTTAAAAAAATATTAATAATGATTGCTAAGCAAATCCAGCCAAGGGCAGTAACCTTCCCGTGGGTATCAATGATTTGTTGTAAGAAGCCATAGACTATCTCTTTAATATTGCCAGCACCGCCAGAGGCAGTGGCTGTGTTTATCACACCAGTCAATTCTCCTTTTTGAAATATAAGGTCCATAAAGGGCATGAGCATACCCAATGAAAACAAGCCAAACACTATAGATAAGGTAATAAATAGGCTATACCAAGCCATATAGGCCTTGTATTCTCTGATATAACTTATGATGCGAATAAATTTCTTCATATTCAAAATTATTCCCGCAGAATAATGAGCAAAGTAACTAATTTTACAGCGAATCAACGATTTTGATTATGGAAGAAGGAAAAAGACAAAAACAGGTGGCCGGGGCCATTCAGAGCGCCCTTAACGATATCTTCTTAAAATTAGGGCTTACTAATTTACAGGGAGGGATGATTTCCATCTCTTCGGTGAAAGTGACCCCCGATTTATTAGAGGCTAGAATTTATTTGAGTTTATTTCAGGTAAAGGATACAGAAGCTTCTTTTAAGAAAATTCAATCACAGGCATGGGAAATCAAGAAGCATCTTTCTGATACCATGAAGCATCAATTAAGACGCATTCCGGTATTGCAATTTTACTTAGATGATACATTGGATTATGTTTTTAAAATGGATGAGATTCTAAAAAATTTATAAGTGCATTTTTTATTTGCATGGCGTTATTTTAGAGGAAAATATAATTTTCAAGCAATTCAAATGATTGCCTGGGTAAGTGTTGTGGCCATTGCAGTAGGCACCGCTGCCCTTATTATTGTACTAAGTGTTTCCAATGGATTTACAGAAGTAGTCAAAGGTTTATATGCCGACTTCTATGCCGATGTACGCGTAACGCCTGTGGAAGGAAAATTTTTTTCCATGAAGGATGCGCCTTATCAAAAATTAACATCTATAGAGGGCGTAAGGGCCGTGAGTAAAGTAGTTGAAAGTAGAGCCCTGCTTGTGAAAGGCGATTTGCAATCGGTGGTACTTGTAAAAGGGGTAGATAAAAATTACAGCAAAATAAATAATGTAGCTAAGTATATGAAGCGGGGCCAATATATTATGGGTGATATGGAAAATCCCATTTTATTATTAGGCATTGGAGTTGAACAGAAGCTTGGCTTGTTTCGTTCTTTTATTGGTGACACATTACAACTCTATGCAGTCAATAGATCGGGTAAGGCCTTTACCGATATCAATCAATTAAATAATTTAACTGCAGTACAAGGTGGCGCTTTTTCAGTACAGCAAGAATTTGACGACCAGTATGTATTCACTAATTATTCTTTTGCGCAGTATTTATTTGATTTAGATTCTAGCCAGTATTCGGCTATTGAAATGGCTGTTCTGCCCGATAAGTTAACGGAAGTCATGAACACGGTTCAAAAACAATTAGGACAAAATTTTCAAGTAAAAGATAAGTACCAACAAAATGCCGACCTCTATAAAATTATGCAAATGGAAAAGTGGATCATCTTTGCCATACTTGCTTTAATTATGATAGTGGCTTCTTTTAATCTAGTAGGTGCTTTAACCATGCTTGTTTTAGAAAAACAAAAAGACATTCATGTGCTACATGCCATGGGTGCTAGGCCTTGGGATATTCAGAAAATATTTTTAATGCTATCAGGCATCATGGCCTTTATGGGCGCCTTTATTGGCGGGGGTTTGGCAAGCTTATTTTGCTGGGCGCAAAACAAATTTCATTTTATAAAACTGGGAGGTAATTCTTTTGTAATAGATTATTATCCTGTTAAACCTATGGTTGAAGATTATATAGCCATTATACTTTTAGTGGTTGTAATTGCGGTTGCAGCAGGATGGATTCCAGCGCGCAAGGCCTCAGCGCGTCTTTTCGAAAAAATAAGTTAGTGAAATGACATGATAAATTAGACTTAATTTATCATGATAGGAGAAACTAAAAAAAATCAAAAAGAGATTAATTATAGAAATTTATATTCTATAAAATTTCTATAGTAGAGAAAATAAAAGAGAGAATTTTTCTAGGGTTTATATTTTATAAAATCCTAGAAAAATTTAATAATCCCCCAAAGTTTCTTCTAATTGTCCTAATGCTTTAGTAAGTTGCTCATCGTTAGGTGCAATACCATGCCACTCATGGCTGCCTTCCATAAAGTCAACACCTTTTCCCATTTCAGTTTTCATCAAAATGCAAATAGGCTTGCCTTGTCCTGTTAAGGATTTAGCTTTATCCAGTGTAGCTACTATATTTTCCATATCATGTCCGTCCATATGTAAAACGGTCCAATGAAAGGCTTTGAATTTATCTTCTAAACTATCTAGTGATAATACTTTGCTTAAAGGGCCATCAATTTGCTGGCCATTCACATCCACTGTAGCTATTAAATTATCTACTTTATTGTGTGCGGCAAACATGACTGCTTCCCAAATTTGTCCTTCTTGTAATTCGCCATCGCCATGAAGGCTATAAATAGTTCTATTGTCTTTATTGTATTTTTTAGTTAAGGCTGCACCAATGGCAACGCTTAATCCTTGTCCCAATGAACCACTAGCAATTCTAATACCTGGTAAATTCTCATGTGTTGTAGGATGGCCTTGTAGTCTTGAATTTATTTTTCTAAAACTGGCTAATTCTTTTATATCAAAATAACCAGACCTTGCTAATACTGAATAAAAAACCGGAGAGATATGGCCATTCGATAAAAAGAAAAGATCCTCGTTGATACCATCCATAGAAAAGTTGGTATCAATTTTCATGACTTTAAAATAAAGGGCTGTTAAGAAATCGGCACAACCTAAAGAACCACCTGGGTGTCCGCTTTGTTGCGCATGAACCATTCTTACAATATCTCTTCTAATTTGAGAGGCAATCTTTGTTAATTCTGCAGTTGATTTATTCATAGCTATAGGGTTGAGGGCAAAGATAGAATTCGTAGGCTAATTTGCACTGAAAATCTAGGAAAAAGCTCAAAAAAAGACTTATCAACAATAGCTAGGATTTATTAGCTTTGTAGCCTCAATGAATATGTATGTCAGAAGAATTAAAGAAAGTAACTACTAGTGCCGAAGCAGGGATGAAAAAGGCCATTAATCATTTAGAAATTGAAATTTCTAAAATTAGAGCTGGCAAGGCTTCTCCTTCTATTTTAGAGGGGATCAATGTAGATTATTATGGCACACCTACACCCATTAGTCAAGTGGGTAATGTGCAAATATTGGATAGCAGAACCCTTAGTATTCAACCTTGGGAAAAAAATATGCTACCCTTAATTGAAAGAGCCATCATGGCTGCCAATATTGGTATTACACCACAAAACGATGGTATACAAATAAGATTATTTACGCCTCCCTTAACAGAAGAAAGAAGAAAAGAATTATTTAAAAAGGCAAGTGCAGAAGGAGAACTAAGTAAGGTGTCTATTCGCAATATTAGACGCGATCATATTGAGCAAGTAAAGAAATTACAAAAAGAGGGTATGAGTGAAGATATTTGTAAAGGTGCTGAAGATGAAATTCAAGCTATTACTGATAAGCATATTGCGCTAGTAGAAAAGCATTTAGAATCAAAGGAAAAAGAGATAATGACTGTTTAAAAGACTTTCATCCATCTTCATCTTAAGCTTAAAAAAATATTTTAAGTTAATAAAATTTAATAAGCCCTAACACTAAGCCTGTTGGGGCTTATTTACTATATACACCCCTGCTAATATTATTAATAGGCTACCTATTTGCAAGATAGAAATAGACTCGCCAAAATACAGGCCCCAGGCCACTGCTATAACAGGGATGCCATATGTAACCATGGAAGCAAAAATAATACTAGACCTTTTAATAAGCATATAAAATAAAATAGAGGCAATAGCAGTACCTACTACTCCTAAAACAATACTTGCCATGGAAGCCTGTTGGAAACCTGGATTATTAAAGGACATACTAAAATAACCAGTCATATAAAGAATGAAGGCACTAGGAATAATTAAAAGAGCAAAGGCCACAGATGCAATATCAATAGCTCGAATATTTTTTAAATACTTGCCTACCACATTTACATTCAAGCCATAAAAAAAAGTGGCTACTAAAACTAAAGACGCAAAGCTTAGGTTTTGAAAACTAATATTTTTACCTGCTGCAAAAAGTAAACAAAGGCCTATAAAGCCAATAATTACCCCTAGCATTTTTTGCTTATTGATAGTTGTTTTAAAAAAAGATAAGCCCACTAGTATCGTAAACAAAGGGGTTAATGAATTTAAAATACCTGCTAAGGAACTATCAATATTGGTTTCTGCAATACAAAAAAGGTAGGAAGGAATAAAATTGCCTAATAACCCAGATAAAAAGACAATGCCCATTTTTTCTTTGGGAATTTTTTTAAAGGAGCTAATAGCAAAGGGTAGTAAA
Source organism: Chitinophagales bacterium (assembly GCA_964203405.1). Lineage (GTDB taxonomy): Bacteria > Bacteroidota > Bacteroidia > Chitinophagales > Chitinophagaceae > Sediminibacterium. Next base: position 886,427 of record CAXNLL010000001.1, on the reverse strand, counting down.
ACGAGTCCTGAAAACAGCATTCTTAAAGAAGCTACTTGATAGGCAGAAAGTGCAGTGAGCCCTTCTTTGATTAGAATAAAGGAACTGCCCCAGACAATGGATAGGATGCAAAATATAGCCCAATTGATGAACTTATTGTCCATGCGTAATGTTTTGGGTAAAGATGCTTCATTTTCACATAAAAGTGGATAAATACTTGCTCAAACGACCTTAAATTAATGCCAATTCCTTTTCTTTGTAACAATGAATCAGCCAACTAATTATTCGATCAAGGTAGACCAATTTGAAGGGCCTTTTGACCTCTTACTTTTCTTTATTGAAAGAGATGAAATGGATATTTATAATATCCAGATTACTAAAATTATCAACGATTTCTTGCATTTTATTCAAGACCAAGAAAAGGTAAATATTGAATTAAGTAGTGAGTTTATTTTATTCGTTTCTACTTTAATGCGTATTAAAGCAAAATTATTATTGCCTAGAAAAGAGTTGGATGCATTAGGTAATGAGATTGACCCAAGACAAGAATTAATTGACAAAATTTTAGAATACAAAAAGTATAAAGAAGCGGCAGTGCAAATGGCCGACTTAGAAGCACTTAGAATGCTCATGATGAAGCGTGGTAATATCCAACAGGAGATGTCGCTTGTGGGAGAAGAAGCGGCTGAAGGAACAGAATTACAAACGGTGACTTTATTTAAACTAATGAAGTCATTTGAAAAAGTAATGACCCGTTTACAAGAGCGTCAGAACAGACCTGTTCATACTGTTGTAAGATATAACTACACCATGGAAGGCAGTAGGGCTTATTTATTAGACATTGTAAGAGAGGGCAAGACAGTGGCATTTGAAAAAGTATTTGATATTTGCCAAGACAGGGTACACGCTTTATTTTTATTCTTATCCATACTTGAGTTGTCTCAACAAAAATACATGAAGCTGATGGTGGGTGAAGGACGTAATAATTTCATCATTGAGTGGAATGAAAACAGAGAAGACGATTTAGAACCCGGCCATATAGATAATTTCGATTCTTATGAAACGCCAAATTTAGAATCGTTCAAAGAAGATCCGATTCAAGAAGAGGAAAGAAAAGAAGAATTTGGGAGATTTCGATCCAAGTTTGAACTAAGAAGGTTTAAACTTTATACCTCAGACATAATCTGCTTACCTAGTAAGGCTTTCACAGCATCCGCAATGGCTATTGCATCGTAATGACATTCATGATGTAACTCTTTTAAACTACCATGTTCTACAATACTATCAGGAATACCTAGCATGGTTATTTTGCTATGGTAGTTATGCTCGTTCATGAATTCTAATACAGCTGAACCCATACCGCCAATTGTAGTGGCATCTTCTATGGTAATAATCTTATCATAGTTTTGAAACACTTCATGTAATAAAGCTTCGTCAATAGGTTTTACAAAACGAATATCGTAATGCGCAGGGTCAATGCCTTCATCTCTTAAATTTCTTATGGCTGTTTGTGCAAAATTTCCAGGATGTCCTAAAGATAAAATAGCAATCTCTTTTCCATCTTTTAATTTTCTACCTTTACCAATGGTAATTTCTTCAAATGGTTTTTGCCAATCCACAGTTACACCTTCTCCTCTTGGATAACGAATGACAAAGGGAGATTGTATACTGGGAAGTTGCGATGTGTACATTAGATTACGTAGCTCAATTTCATTCATCGGCGCTGCAATAATCATATTGGGAATACATCTGAAAAAAGCAATATCATAACAACCATGGTGGGTAGGTCCGTCTTCTCCTACTAGTCCTGCTCTGTCTAAACAAAACACAACAGGTAAATTTTGCAAGGCTACATCATGTATAACTTGATCATAGGCTCTTTGCATAAAGGAAGAATAAATATTGCAAAATGCTTTAATGCCTTGTGTGGCTAAACCAGCACTTAAGGTAACTGCATGCTGCTCGCAAATGCCTACATCAAAAGCCCTGTCTGGCATAGTATCCATCATGAATTTTAAAGAAGAACCACTTGGCATAGCAGGGGTAATACCCATGATAGATTTATTCTCTTTCGCTAACTCCACAATAGTATGTCCAAATACATCTTGGTATTTAGGAGGCTGAGGCGTTTCAATTTTTTTCTTAATAATCTCACCCGTTAATTTATCAAACAAACCTGGCGCATGCCATTTAGTTTGATCTTTTTCTGCAAGTGCATAGCCCTTGCCTTTTACGGTTAGAATATGTAAAATTTTAGGACCAGGTATTTCTTTTAAATCTTTTAAGGTATCGACAAGGTTAGAAATATTATGTCCATCAATAGGTCCGAAATATCTTAATTGTAAGGCTTCAAATAAATTACTACTTTTTGAAACCACTCCTTTTAAACCTGCTTCTACTTTTGAAGCCATTTCACGGGTAAATGTTTTACCAATAGGTAGCTTACCCATTAACTGCCAAAGCTCATCTCTAAATTTATTGTAAGTAGGAGAAGTGCTAATATCTGTTAAGTATTCTTTCAACGCGCCCACATTGGGGTCGATACTCATGCAATTATCATTTAAAATAATAAGTACATCGCTATCTGCCACACCTGCATGGTTCATGGCTTCGAAGGCCATACCTGCTGTCATGGAGCCGTCTCCAATAATGGCTACCGACTTTCTATTTTCTTTTTTATACTTAGCGGCCATTGACATGCCTAAGGCTGCAGAAATTGATGTAGAAGAGTGGCCTACGCCGAATGTATCATACTCGCTTTCGCTTCTTTTAGGAAAGCCACTTAAGCCATTGTATTTTCTATTGCTAATGAATTCATCACGACGGCCCGTTAAAATTTTATGTCCATAAGCTTGATGACCTACATCCCATACTAATTGATCATAGGGTGTATTGTATACATAATGAAGGGCTACGCTTAATTCAACCACTCCAAGGCTGGCTGCAAAGTGACCTCCGTGAACGCTCACCACGTCAATAATATACTGGCGTAGTTCATCACAAACCTGATGCAGTTTTTCCCTGGAAATATTTTTTAAATCTTCCGGAGAGTCAATAGTTTTTAATAATGGTCCAGCCTCAATATGCATCAGTTCTAATTAGAGTGTAAAAGTAAATTAATAACATAAATATACCGCAAAAGTTTAAAGGGAATTTCAGGCTTGCCGTACAGCCTAGAAATTGACCATTAGTCAATATAATAGGCCTAAAACCTAGTTTAAAGGGCTAAATTTGCATGAGATGAAAAAGCAAAGCTCACTATATTGGATTTGTCAAATTGCAGGCTGGTTTAGCTATGGCCTCACCATTCTCTTTTTTGCCTCTATTTTAGATAAAGAATTGAATCCCATTTTTTATCCAAGATTAGCCGTCAACTTATCCTTAGGTATTTTTATCACGCATTTGTTAAGGGAAACCATGCACCGTCTTTCCTTGCGTCCTCCTATGCCCACTAATCAATGGTGGAAATTGGTTTTATTATTATTTATTTTTTCTATCATTAATAGTTTCTCTACAAGTTATTTAGCGGATATTTTAAAATTATATGAGCCAGGAAGAAATTTTTCTTTATCAAGAAGATTTTTATTTAGTATCATTTTTGATACGCCTATTTTTCTAGTATGGATGTCGGTTTATGTATTATGGCATTATATTGAATTCACCAATACTGAAGAAATTAAGAAAGTGAGATTGGAAACTATGATTAAAGAATTAGAATTAAAAACAATTAAATCTCAGATTAATCCTCATTTTATTTTTAATGCTTTAAATAGTATTAGAGCCTTAGTAGATGAAGACCCTCAAAGAGCAAGACAAGCCATCACAGAGCTGAGTAATATTTTAAGAAGTAGTATTCAAGTAGATAAAGTAGAAATTGCAAGCTTGGAAAAAGAACTTGATATTGTGAAAGATTATTTAGCCCTAGAGTACATACGTTTTGCCGATAGATTAAAAGTGGTATATGAAGTAGAACAAAATACTTTATCTCATCAAATACCTCCTATGATGTTACAAACCCTTGTGGAGAATGCCATTAAACACGGACTGGGTAAGCAACCTGGAGATTGTACTATAAAAATTATTTCTAAATTAGAGAACGATAAATTGGTTTTAATTGTACAAAATACAGGCCTACTTCAACAAACGGAGAAGGATGGTTTTGGTTTACAAAGTACTAGAGAAAGATTAAATATTTTATACCGCGGTCAAGCCATTTTTGAAATATTTCAATTCGCGCCAAATGAAGTGACTGCTAAATTAGTGATACCTATTTCAAATTAAAATTATAGAGACATGCCCATTAAAGCCATTATTATAGATGACGAAAGATTAGCTAGAAATGAATTAAAAAAATTACTAGAGCAACATCCTGAAATAGAAATTATTGATGAGGCAAGTAATGTAGATGAAGGGGTAGAAAAAATTGGTTTATCGCATCCTGAATTAATTTTTTTAGATATTCAAATGCCAGGCAAAACCGGCTTTGATTTACTAGCAGAATTAGAGAGATCCCCTAAAGTAATATTTACCACGGCTTATGATGAGTTTGCTTTAAAGGCATTTGAAGTGAATGCATTAGATTATTTATTAAAACCTATCGATCCTAAGCGTTTAGCAGACGCCATTCAAAAATTACAAGCGGAAATTGAATTAGAACGTGCAAGTTTATCGGGTAATACGCGTGGGCCTTTATCAGAGAGTGATCAGGTTTTTGTAAAAGACGGAGAGAAATGCTGGTTCGTTAAACTTGAAGAAATTAGATTGTTTGAAAGTGTAGGTAATTATGCCAAAGTATATTTCTCTACCAATAAGCCACTTATTTTAAAGTCATTGAATGCCTTAGAGGAAAGGTTGGACGAGCATGTATTTTTCAGGGCCAATCGTAAGCATATTATTAACCTACATTGGATTGAAAAAATAGAACCCTATTTCAATGGAGGCTTGTTAGTGGAGTTAAAAGGAGGGGAGAAGATTGAAATTAGCCGTAGACAAACGGTGAAGTTCAAAGAAATGATGAGTTTCTAGTAGTAATTAAGAATAGATTATTTATTCAAGCTATGAATAGCTTCAGCCATCGCCTTAATTAAGCTTGGGTCCTTTTCTACTGCATTTCCAATGACTATAATATCGGCACCTGCTTTGCAGTTTTCTATGGCTTTCTCAGCGGTAGTAATACCACCACCAATAATTAAAGGCGCTTGAATATGTTTTGCCACTTCTTGTATCATGGCAGTAGGAATGGGTCTTTGAGCACCACTACCTGCATCCATATATATTAATTGAAGGCCTAGCATTTCTCCTGCCATGGCAGTACAAATAGCAATATCGTTTTTATTAGAAGGAATAGGATTGGTATTAGATATATAAGAAACGGTAGTAGGAGAACCGCCATCGATAAGCATATAACCTACTGACATAATTTCTAAACCACTTTGTCTAATAAAAGGAGCGCTTACCACATGGTGGCCAATTAATAATTCTGCATTACGACCAGAGATTAAAGACAAGTATAATAAAGCGTCTGCCTTAGCGGTAATTTGATCGGGTGAACCAGGAAAAAGAATGACTGGAATACTTGACTGCTTTTTAATAGCAGCTACTGTTGTGTCTAAGGTATCGGTTACCACCAAGCTACCCCCTACAAAAAAATAGTCCACTTTAGACTTTACGGCCAATTCAATAGTTTGGGTTAAACTCTCCTTATTAAGCTTGTCTGGGTCTATTAAAATAGCCAGGGCCTTTTTTGCATTTGCCTTACCTTCCTGTATGATATTGTATAGAGTATGCTTCATTTCTTTGACCCCCGTAAGGTGCAGCTTTTTTGTTGTAATCCTCAAAATTATCCAATTTAATTATATGTATTGCAATCAATCTCTATTTATTACTAAAAAAACCTAAAATGGGCAGGTTTTTTTTCTAAGAAACTAACATTGGTTGGGGATAAATCACGGAAATCAAGCGGGATAAGGTATTTAATTTAATCCACATATCTTTTCCACAGCTGTTGATATTTCCATAGCTTTAATATCATCATAGCAATATATTTTCGTATACCCAACTAGGTTTTTGAAAAACCTCATGGGATAACCCACTAACATCCAAAAATAGAACAAAGACCATGGCTACTCCAAAAACAAAAAAAGGCTTAGAGTTTTCTCGCCGATTTACTAAAGAGAATGTTTCTCCATTCGATCAATTTGAATACGACTACAGAGATAGCGTAATCAAAAATCCTAACGGAGAAAAAGTATTTGAAATGACCAATGTGGAGGTGCCGAAACAGTGGAGTCAAATTGCAACAGATATTCTTGCACAAAAATATTTTAGAAAAGCAGGTGTTCCACAACCAGATGGTTCATTAGGTCGTGAAACAACGGTGAAGCAAGTTGCACATCGTATGGCTAATTGTTGGAGAGTGTGGGGTGAGCGTTATGGTTATTTCGCAACAGAGAAAGATGCGCAAGTATTCTATGAGGAATTAGTATATAGTATATTAAATCAAGCCTGTGTGCCTAACTCACCACAATGGTTCAATACAGGATTGCATGAGAGTTATGGTATCACTGGTGGTGCACAAGGTCACTACTATGTAGATCCTACCGATAAAAAATTAAAAAGATCAACAAGTGCTTACGAGCGTCCTCAACCACATGCTTGTTTTATCTTAAGTGTAAGTGATGATTTAGTGAACGAAGGGGGTATTATGGATTTATGGACAAGAGAAGCAAGAATTTTTAAATACGGTTCTGGAGTAGGAACTAACTTCTCTCAAATTCGTGGAGCGAATGAAAAATTATCTGGTGGTGGTTCATCAAGTGGTTTAATGAGTTTCTTAAAAATTGGTGACCGCGCTGCAGGTGCGATTAAAAGTGGAGGTACAACACGTCGTGCTGCTAAAATGGTTTGTTTAGATTTAGATCATCCAGAAATAATGGAATTTATAAACTGGAAAGTAAAAGAAGAAGATAAAGTAGCTGCTTTAATTGCGGCTGGTTATGATAATAGTTATGAAGGAGAAGCCTACGCAACAGTGTCTGGACAAAACTCAAACAACTCTGTACGTATTCCGAATAGCTTCTTTAAAGCATTGTCTGAAAATGGCAACTGGGAATTAAAGGCAAGAACAGATGGTCGTGTGATGCAATCTATCCCTGCGCGTGAAGTATGGGATCAAATTGCAAACGCTGCTTGGCGTTGTGCCGATCCTGGAACACAATATGACACTACTATTAACGAGTGGCATACTTGTCCAAAGGGTGGCCGTATCAATGCATCTAACCCATGTTCTGAGTATATGTTCTTGGACAACACTGCTTGTAACCTAGCTTCTATCAACTTGCGTAAATTCTTCAATGAGTCTGATAATAGTTTTGATGTAACTGGTTTTGAATACACTACAAGATTATGGCAGACTGTATTAGAAGTATCTATATTAATGGCGCAGTTCCCTTCTAAAGAAGTAGCACAATTATCTTATGACTACAGAACGACAGGTTTAGGTTTTGCGAACCTTGGTTCAATGTTAATGGTAAGTGGTATTGCTTACGATAGTGAAGAAGCACGTGGTATTGCAGGTTCCATCACAGCCATTATGACGGGTGTGGCTTATAAGACTTCTGCAGAGATGGCTTCCTTCTTAGGTGCCTTCGATAGATACGAAGAAAATAAAGAAGACATGTTGCGTGTAATGCGTAATCACCGTGCTGCTGCTTATGATGCAGAAGGTGCTTATGTAGGGATTGAAATTAAACCACAAGGAATTAAAGCTCAATATACTCCTGATTATTTATTGAAAGCTGCCACCAAGGCTTGGGATGATGCAGTTCAATTAGGAGAAAAATATGGTTATAGAAATGCGCAAACAACGGTAATCGCTCCAACAGGAACTATTGGCCTTGTAATGGATTGCGATACTACTGGTGTTGAGCCAGATTTTGCTTTAGTGAAATTTAAAAAATTATCAGGTGGTGGATACTTTAAAATTATCAACCAATCGGTACCACAATCATTAAAGAACTTGGGTTATTCTCAAGCAGAAAATGATGCCATTGTAAACTTCGCTGTAGGACATGCAAGTTTCTTAGGGGCGCCACATATTAATAATGAGTCTTTATTAGCGAAAGGATTTACAGCAGAAGAAATTGCAAAATTAAATGGTGCTGCTAAGTCTGCATTTGAAATCGGATTTATTTTCAACCGCTTTACTTTAGGTGACGCTTGTTTAACAAGATTAGGTTTCAAAGAAGAAGTATTTGCAGACTGGAGTTTTAGTTTATTAGAAGCTTTAGGGTTTACAGAAGATCAAATTGACGAAGCCAACGATTATGTATGCGGTACCATGACAGTAGAAGGTGCACCAGCATTGAAAGACGAGCATTTATCAATATTTGATTGTGCGAATAAAAATGGTAAAAAAGGAGTAAGATATATTCATGCACATGGACATATTAGAATGATGGCAGCTTGTCAACCATTCTTATCTGGTGCGATTTCTAAAACTATCAACCTTCCGAACGAAGCCACTGTAGAAGAAATTGCGGATTCTTATTTAATGAGTTGGTCACTTGGTTTAAAAGCAAATGCTATTTACCGTGATGGTTCTAAATTAAGCCAACCTTTAAGCACGAAGTCTGATAAGAAGAAAAAAACGGATGCTACTGCTGACGAAGAATTAACTGTGGATGGCGGTTCTCAATTAGTGGACTTAAGTAAATTGAATGTAGATGAGTTATTAGAAGAAGTTCAAAAAAGAATGGCTGCTTCTACCGACACTAAATTCAAGCGTCAATTGTCTCGTATTGTTGAGCGTAAATCTTTACCAGCGAAGCGTCGTGGCTTTACACAGAAAGCTAGAATTGGCGGTCAGGTTTTATTCTTAAGAACAGGTGAATACAACGATAACACTTTAGGTGAAATATTTATTGACTTAGCAAAAGAAGGTTCAACCCTTCGTAGTTTAATGAACTGCTTTGCTATCTCTATTTCTGTTGGCTTACAATATGGTGTGCCTTTAGAGGAGTTCGTAGAGAAGTTTGTATTTACTAAGTTCGAGCCTTCTGGAATGGTAGATCATCCAAATATCAAAACCACTACTTCTATCGTAGACTTTATATTCCGCTCTTTAGCTTATGAATATTTAGGCAGAACCGATTTAGTACATGTATTAGATAAGCCTACAGTAGAAAACTTAGGCGAGGAAGGAGATATTACACTAGTAGGAAAGCCTGAACTAAGTAGCATACGCGTAACAGCACCAGTGGCAGCTCCAGTAGCTAAAGCAGCTGTAGCCGTAGAAGCCAATGGTTCAATGGACAATGTAACAGCAGCAGCAAAGAGCATGCAAAGCGATGCGCCTGCTTGTAGCACTTGCGGACATATTACAATAAGAAGTGGTACTTGCTATAAATGTTTAAACTGCGGAACAAGCATGGGCTGCAGTTAAACCTTTCTTATGATTTTTTTCAAAAGGGCCCCACAAAACGGGGCCCTTTGATTTTTCGTGAATTTTTATTAAATATAAAATTCACAAAAACATCCTCTAATTATTTTAAACCCCACCCCATAAAGGGTGTGGTTTTAGATTTTTTAATTCCGTTCATAAAATGAGGGGGTCTTTTTTACATTTCATTCAATTTTTTCTTTAAATTCATTCTTTAATTACAATAGCAAAAACGATTGCCTTATGTCTAATTTTGAAGTAAAAGTTTCTCCCAAAAAATACGATGCAGTAATTGTGGGTTCAGGTGCCGGTGGTGGAATGGCTGCCTATGTATTATCGAAAGCGGGATTAAAAGTTTGTTTATTAGAAGCAGGTCCAGAATTTGATCCTGCAAAAAATTCATCGATGTTAAAAAATCCTTGGGATTCACCTCGTCGTGGTGCCAGTACAAAAATGAGACCCTTCGGTGATTTCGATGCCTCTTTCTGGGGTTGGGAAATTGATGGGGAACCTTATACGCAAACTCCTGGTAGTGACAAATTTGAGTGGTGGAGAGCAAGAATGGTAGGAGGTCGTACGAACCATTGGGGTCGTATCTCACTTCGTTTTGGACCACGCGATTTCAAAAGAAAAAGTATTGATGGTTTAGGGGATGATTGGCCAATTGGCTACGAGGACATCAAACCTTACTATGATAAAATTGATAAATTAATTGGTGTATACGGAACCAATGAAGGTCGTGAAAATGATCCTGATGGAATTTTCTTACCTCCTCCAAAACCTCGTTTACATGAATTAATGTTTAAAAAAGCAGCTACGGGTATTAATATTCCTGTGATCCCTTCTCGTTTATCTATTTTAACTAAAAAAATTAACGACGAACGTGGAGCTATGTTTTTATTGCGGCCAATGTAATCGTTCTTGTAAAGTATACGGCGACTTTTCATCTTCTTCTGTTTTAGTTCGACCAGCTATCTTAACAGGCAATGTCGATTTAATCACAGGCGCCATGGCGCGTGAAGTAATGACAGACAATGAAGGAAAAGCAACAGGTGTTTCTTATGTCAATAAATTTGATAATCAAGAATATCAAATTAATGCAAAAGTCGTTATCCTTGGAGCAAGTACTTGTGAAACGGCTCGTTTGTTATTGAATTCAAAATCGACAAAACATCCGAATGGTTTAGGAAACAGTTCAGGTGCGATAGGGCATTATTTACACGATTCAACAGGTGCTGGCATGGGCGGTGTAGTACCTGCCTTATTTGGACGCAAGCGTTACAATGAAGATGGAGTGGGTGGTATGCACGTGTATACTCCATGGTGGTTGGATAATAAAAAATTAAACTTCCCTCGTGGTTACCATATTGAATATTGGGGAGGTATGAGCCAACCTAGCTATGGATTGGGAATGGGTATGCAAGGAATGAATGGTAAGTTCCAAGTGAATGGTAGAACCAAGGAAGCAGGTGGATATGGTGAATCTTTAAAAGAAGATGTTCGTTTCTTTTATGGTGCCAATGTAGGCATGGGTGGACGTGGTGAAGCGGTACCTCGCTTTGATAATAAATGCAGTATCGACCCTGATGTAGTAGATAAATATGGTATTCCTGTGTTGAAATTTGATTGTAAGAATTCTGAGTATGAAGTACAGCAAGCAAAGCATATGAAAGAAACCTTTAAAGAGATCATGCATGAAATGGGTGCGGTTATTACTTGGGGTGATCAAGATGATGCAAGTAATAAATACGGTTTATCTAATCCAGGAAATATTATTCACGAAGCAGGAACAGTGCGTATGGGTGCCGATAAAAAAGCAGCTCCATTGAATGCATTTGGACAAGCCTTTGATTGTAAGAATTTATTCTGCGTAGATGGATCGGTATTTACTTCTCAAGCAGATAAAAATATTACATGGACTATTTTAGCATTGTCTATGCGTACTTCAGAATATGTATTAGACCAATTACAAAAACAAAATATATAATCTAGTTTTTGTAAAAAATAACAACGAAAATTTATAAAATTTTAATTTAAAATATTATGGACAGAAGAAAATCCATCAAAGCGATGATATTAGGAACAGTTTCAACAGCTGTTCTTGTAGAAGCTTGTAAAAGTTCAGCCACTACAGTAGCGGAAGTGAATATGGACGACCGTATGCAGGAAGAAAAAGATTATTTAGTGAAAGTAAAAGCAGAGCCTAATTTTTTCACTGAACATGAAATGGCTACTATTACTTTACTATCTGATATTATTATTCCAAAAGATGCAGTCAGTGGTTCTGCTACCGATGCCAAAGTGCCTGAGTTTATCGAGTTTATTGTAAAAGATATGCCCGACCATCAAGTGCCTATGCGTGGCGGTTTGAAATGGCTTGATTTACATAGCTATAAAAAACATGCTAAGGCCTTTACAGAATGTTCGAGCAAAGAACAAATTGGCATTATAGATGAGATTGCTTATCCTCAAAAAGCAGCCCCAGAATTAGCTCAAGGTGTTAGCTTTTTTAATAAAATAAGAGACTTGGTAACCACTGGTTTTTACACTGCAGAAATTGGTGTAAAAGACTTAGGCTATATGGGTAATGTGCCGAACAGGTGGGAAGGTGTGCCAGATGAGGTGTTAAAGCAACATGGGTTTGCTTATACAGAGAAGGAATTGAAAGAGTGCATTTAATTTTCTCACCCTTTATAAAATATAAGGGTTCGAAAATGTAACCTCTAATAACTTATAAAAAAAGCCCCTCGAAATTCGAAGGGCTTTTTTTATGCTTATAGTTCTGTTTAAAATAAATTGGAAAATATACTATTCCGTAGCGAACTTTCGAGCTATGCGAGCAGTGAGCGAGGGATAGGTATATTTTTCTAATTTATATTTAAGAAAAGTGAAATTAGGAATTTACGATATGCTACTTCCTGGAGCAATCGCTTCACTAGGTTGAACAAAGTATAGTTTACCGTTGGCATCTTCTGCCATTAATATCATACCCTTGCTTTCAACACCGCGCATTTTACGAGGTGCTAAATTAGCCACCACTACTACTTGCTTACCAATAATGGCAGCTGGCTCAAAATGCATGGCAATACCAGATAGGATGGTTCTTTTTTCAGTACCAAGGTCTACTTCTAGTTGTAAAAGCTTATCTGCTTTTTCCACTTTCTTTGCATCAATGATGGTACCTACGCGTAAATCTATTTTACCAAAATCATCGAAAACAATTTCAGGTTTCAAGCCCTTATCTTTTGCATCTGAAGGGCCTGCAGCTGGAGTAATATTATCCATAGTTGTTTTTTTAGCGTTGAGGTTACTTTTTAATTGAGCTAATTCTGCTTCAATTTCTTCGTCTTCTATTTTTCTAAATAATAATTCAGGAGGGCGTAAGCTATAACCTACTTTTAATAAATTAAAACCACCTGCGTTTTCCCATTCTAGCATTCTGTCCACTACTTTCATCATGTAGCACATTTTTTTAGCCGTGAATGGCAAAAATGGATTGATTAAAATAGCAAGGTTGGCACAAAGTTGCAAGCAAGCATGCATGGTATTATCAATCTTGGCTTGAGCGTTAGGGTCCGTCTCCATATTTTTAGCTAGTATCCATGGCTCTTTCTTTTGCATGTATTGATTCCCTAAGCGCGCTAAATTAATGACTTCAAACTGTGCTTCTCTAAATTTATACTGCTCTAATAATTCAGTAATTTTTTCTTTGCTTTCTTTTACGCTTATTAAAATGGCTTGGTCTTCGTCGTCCAAAAATTCAATATGAATAGCAGGTACTTTTCCTTTGCATAGTTTATGCATCAGCACCCAGGTTCTGTTTACAAAATTGGCGAATATGCTTACCAGCTCTCCGTTTACAGAATCTTGAAATCCTTTCCAAGTAAACTCGCTATCCTTTGATTCCGGTGCAATGGCGGTTAAATAAAAACGAAGACTATCCGCAAGGCCATTACCTCCATTGTCTTTTTTAATCCACTTATTTATAAAATCATCCATTTCAATACTCCAACCTTTAGAAGTACTCATCTTATCACCTTCTAAATTCATAAATTCATTCGCAGCTACATTTTCTGGTAAAATATTTCCATGCAATTTTAACATGATCGGAAAAATAATACAATGGAAAACGATATTGTCTTTACCAATAAAATGAACCAGCTTCGTTTCTTTATCATTCCAATAAGGGGTCCAATCTTTTCCATTATTAAGTGCCCATTGTTTAGTAGCACTTATATATCCAATAGGCGCGTCAAACCAAACATATAAAACTTTTCCAGCCCCAGTTGCTAACGGTACTTTTACGCCCCAGTCTAAATCGCGGGTAACCGCTCTGGGTTGCAAGCCACCATCAATCCAACTCTTACATTGTCCTACCACAGCGGCTCTCCAATCTTTTGCATGGTCGTTTAAAATCCATTGGCGTAAAAAATCTTCGTGTTTATTTAAAGGTAAATACCAATGCGTTGTTTCTTTTTTTATAGGCGCTTGCCCACTTAAAGTACTTACGGGATTAATTAATTCTTCAGGACTTAAACTCTTGCCACATTTTTCACATTGGTCACCATAGGCTTCCGGATGACTACAATTAGGACAGGTCCCTTTTATATATCGGTCGGCTAAAAAAGTAGAACTAGCTTCATCAAAATATTGTTCAGAAGTTTTTGTTTCTAAATCGCCCTTGGCTTCTAAGTCTTTAAAAAATGCACTAGCGGTTTCGTGGTGCAAGGGGTCGCTAGTTCGGTGGTAAATATCAAACTCAATGCCTAGGTCTTTAAAATTTTGTTCAATAATGGGATGGTACTTATCAATAATAGCTTGAGCCGTGGTACCTTCCTTAGTGGCTTGAATAGGAATGGCCGTTCCGTGCTCATCGCTTCCACATACAAAAACCACATCTCTTTTCTGTGCTTTAAGGTAGCGGACATAAATATCTGCTGGCAAATAGGCGCCTGCCAAGTGGCCAATATGCTTCAGTCCATTTGCATAAGGAAGGGCTGCTGTAATCAAATATCTTTTAGGCGTGTTCATTGCTGCAAAAGTACTTAATATTGTGGTATGATTCAACCGTCTCATCTTAGTCAGGGCGACACTATTGGCATTGTATGCCCATCGGGTAATATCTCCTTAGAAAAAGTGCAAATTTGCATTCAAACCCTTGAAAAATGGGGCTATCAAGTAAAGTTGGGCAAAACGGTGGGGGCTAAAAAGGACAGTTTTTCAGGTACCGATATCGAAAGGGCAGCCGATTTACAAACCATGTTCGACGACCCTTCTGTGAAGGCCATACTCTGCGCTAGGGGTGGTTATGGAGCTAGTAGAATTATAGCTGCGATGAATTTTAAGCATTTCAATGAGCAGCCCAAATGGGTGATTGGATTTAGTGATATTACGGTTTTACATGCAGCTATTTTAAAACAAAATTGCATGAGTATACATGGCCCTATGGCTGCTGCCTTTGCGAAGGGAGAAGCGGGCGAGCCTTATATACAATCTTTAAAACAGGTATTAGAAGGAGAGAAAACTAGTTATACAATACCTGCGCATTCCATGAATACTTTAGGGAATGCAAAAGCAGAACTGGTGGGCGGAAATTTATGCATACTAGCACATTTGATAGGCTCGAAAAATGCCCTAGATACGAATGGAAAAATTTTGTTTATAGAAGATGTGGGGGAGTATCATTATAATATTGACCGCTTATTGATACAATGTAAAAATGCAGGATTTTTTGATAATTTAGCAGGTCTGGTCATTGGGGGTTTTACCGATTTAAAAGACCCGTCTTCTGACTTCGGAGCCACGGCTTATGAAATTATAAAAGAGCATACTTCAGGGTATACTTATCCCATTTGTTTCGACTTTCCAATTAGTCATAGCCTTCCAAATTATGCCATCAAACAGGGGCAGGTATATAGCTTAGCCGTGTCCGCTCAGGAAGTAAGTTTGACGGAAGCCTAATTTTTAGATTTTTTTTAACCTTTTTACTAAACAAGCGTTAATATTAGCTTTTAGCGATTTTGCAATCTAATTATTGCCTTAAATTTGTGATATAAAATTCAAAACTATGAAGAAGTCTTTTTTAACTATTTCGTTGTCCTTATTATTAGGTTTGCAATTTTTATTTGCACAATCTTATGAAGTAGCGGGTATTGAAAAATCCGATAAGGAAGATATGCAGTATGAGGTATTAGGAAAAGTGGGAACTCGTTATTGGATTTATAAAAATGTGGGAGGTATTGCCACAATTGCACAGTACAATGATAGAATGCAATTAGTGAAGCAAAACGATTTATCTTTTATTAAAACAACGAATTTAAATGGCATTGAATTTATAACGAACGAAAATAATGTATTTGTATTTTTTCAATTCCAAGTAAAGGCAACAGTGTATGCTGCGGTGGCTGAATTAAATACTGATGGCTTACTCGTGGGTAGTCCAAGAATAGTAGATTCAGCTGATAAAATTAAACCAGGTACGGGTGTAAAAGTTTTTAATTTATTAGAAAGTGAGGATCGCCAAAAAATGGTCATTTTTAGTGTAAATACTACGAATGCTAATTCTATAAAAGTAAGAGCCATTACCTTAAATAAAAATATTGAAAATAGTAAATGATGCTGAAATTAGTATCAATTCAACTGATAAAAAATCTAGTTTATCTGATTTCGCATTAGATAATAATGGTAATTTATTTTGCTTGAGAAATGTAACACAGACAGGTATGGCGCCTGCAGTAAGTTTATTGTATTTATCTGCAAGTGGTGCCGAGGTAGTGGAGTCGCCTATTTTAAATAATAGTTTGTTGTTAGATGAGATAAGAGTTAAGATTGACAATAAAGCAGGGCGTGTTATTTTGAATTCTTATTATGCAACTACTCAAAAAGGAAATATCGAAGGTTTATATTCTTATATATGGGATATAAATACAAAGCAGGAAATACTTACTAATTCTAATAGGTTCACCGATGCGGTAAGAGGCTTAGTAACCAATAAAAGAAATTTAAAAGGTGCTTTTGATATGTTTTATTTAGACAAAGTAAGCACACAGGCCGACGGTAGTTTTGTGGTAGTGAGTGAGGCTGCAGAATCTTATTCAAATAGAACTATGTTTTCAAGATGGGATTATTTTTATGGAGGCCCTTTCTATAATCCCTTCATGTTTAATTACTGGAACAGACCCTTTGGTTTTTACCCATGGGCTAGATTTGGTTGGGGTCCTAGCCTTTTTATGTGGAATAGATGGATGAACCCTTATGCTTCTTTTGGCTATCCTAGTATTACTTATAATGCTAATAATATTGCTTTACTATCCTTTGATATCAAAGGAAACTTACAATGGGTAAAAACAATTGATAAAAAACAAACCGATCAGAATGTAGACCAATTTATTGGATATGGTAGCATTCAAAACGAGTCAGGAATGAGTTTTGTCTATCATCAAAAGCAAAAAGGAGTACATCAATTAATAGTGAATACACTTTCTAAAGAGGGCCAATTGTTAAAAGGCAATTCTATTATTTTGAATGAAAAAAATTACGAGTGGATGCCAAAAAGCTTAAAGCAAGTAGGGGCGCATGAAGCTATTTTGCCTTATCAGTTTAAAAATAAAATTGGATTCGCTAAAATTCAAATTAAATAATAGCTGGTGGTTTTTTTATTCAAAGACAGATCCGATTTTAACTTAATTTTTTTATTGTTATTAAGTGTTGCACTACATTTTCATGTGTTGATGCAACCGCCCTTAATTATTGCAAACGAATCGGATGGTTTATTGTCTTATTTATTACTGCACTATATTCAACCTTTACCGCCTCTAGTATTAATAGTATTATTTCATACCATTATATTAAGTCAGGCTATTCGATTAAATATTTTGCTGAGTAATTTTAAAATGTTTCAGCAAATTAGTTATATACCTGCCTTTACTTATATTATTTTAACAGCAATGTTTCCTTATTGGGATGTTATTAGTGCAGGGTTAATTGCGAATTCATTGGTTATTTGGATACTTGTAAAGCTGCTTCGCTTGTATGATCAAAACCAACCCAAAACCCTAGAGTTTAATATTGGTTTAATAGTGGGTATATCCATTATATTACATGAACCCATTGCTATATTAATAGCCGTAGTTTTGTTTGCGCTTCTAATTATTAGGCCATTTAAATTAGCTGAATGGTTGGTCTTAATAATGGGTATTTTACTTCCCTTTTATTTTATTTTTACCTATGTTTTTTTAACTGGTAATATTGCCGACTTTAGACAATTCTTACCCAAATTGGACTGGAAAAATCCACTAGTGCAACCTGGTTTTAATGTTATTTTGGCCTTAATTGTAATGGGCGTTCAATTAATAGCAGGCTTTTTTTATTGGAATGAACAACAGACTCGTTTTATCATTCAGGTTAGAAAATATTGGGGTGTCCTATTTCTACTTTTAATACTTACTTTTTTTCAACCCATCCTTTTCTCTGTTCAAGCCTTATACGCATCTGCTATTGCCATAGCACCCTTGGCCAGCTTTATCAGTTTTGGCTATGCTACACCCAAAAGGCTGCTCATACCCAACCTTTTATTCTGGGCAGGGGCGGCGGTTATTGTGTATAACCACCTTGGCTAAGTGAAGAATTTAACAGCGTCTTTTTAAGGGTTTTTGGTACCTTTGGCACTTAGTTTTAAGCATTAAAAAATTTAGCTATGAAGTTTGGTGTATTAGTTTTCCCGGGATCGAATTGCGATAGAGATATGCAAGATGCATTAGAGAAAGATTTAGGCTATCCAGTTGAAATGCTTTGGCACAAGGACAGCGATCTTTCTCATTTCACCACAGACGATTGTATCGTGCTTCCAGGCGGTTTTTCTTACGGGGACTATTTACGTTGTGGGGCTATTGCTAAATTTAGTCCGATGATGAAATCGGTGATTGAGTTTGCGAATAAAGGAGGTAAGGTATTGGGGGTTTGTAATGGCTTTCAAATTTTATGTGAATCTGGTTTATTGCCTGGTGCCTTATTACAAAATGCCAACCAACAATTTATTTGTAAAAATGTATTTATTAAAACCGACAAAAGCGAGGCTTTGCAAATTCCTATTGCACATGGAGAGGGAAGATATTATGCAGACGAAGCTACTTTAACGCATTTAGAAAATAATAATCAAATATTATTTCGCTACTGCGATGAAAAAGGAAAACTAGGTGGCACAGCGAACCCCAATGGATCTACTATGGATATTGCAGGTATTTGTAATGATAAGCGTAATGTATTTGGTATGATGCCACATCCAGAGCGTGCTACCTCTAGTGCATTAAGTAATATAGATGGTAAAAAAGTATTTGAAATACTGGGATTGAAGAACTAGAACGGTTCTTTCAATCTAGTATTTTTAACAATTTAGATATATGCATATGAAAAAGTTATTAGTATTGTTTTGTAGTATAGTTTTTGCAATGAATGTACATGCGCAAAAACCTAATCCAGTGAAATGGAGTTTTACAGCTGTTAAAAAAACGGACAAGCAATATGATATTGTAGCCACTGCTACTATAGATGCCTCATGGCATATCTATTCACAGTTTGTAAGTGGTGGGCCTATTCCTACCAATTTTACTTTTAGTAAAAACCCACTCATTCAATTAGCGGGTAAAACAAAGGAAAAAGGGAAATTGCAAAAAATGTATGATAAAAATTTCAAAACAGAGCTTAGCTTTTTTAGTGAGAAAGTCGATTTTGTACAAACAGTCAATTTAAAAGTAGCTAGCAAGACTAATTTAGTGGGTGTGGTTGAATATAGTGTTTGCAACGATGATCGTTGCTTACCTCCAGTAAAGGTTGCTTTTGAACTGGCCTTGAATTAATCCAATTTTAATAATTCTATTTTGAATAAAATACTTATCTGCTTTGTATTTTTAATAACTGCACTTACTGGGCTTTCAATTGCAAGCGCAAACACCTATTACTATTACTGCAAAGGCAGTAGTGATGAATGATAGTACTTATTCCATTAAGACGAATATTCAAATAAAAGAAGGCTGGCATGTATATGGAGCTAATCCAGATGGATTAAATGCACCTGAACTAAGTTCGAAAATTGAAACAGCAAAATTTCAAGACAAGGCAGTTTTTTCAATTAAGCCTACTCAAGAAAAAGATATTTTATTTACCAAGGCCTTTGTTTTCAATAAACCATTTGAGCTAACACAAAATTTAATCATTGGTGGTTTTCAACCTGATAGTTTGCAACTTATATTGGTATTGAATGTTGCCAAGGCCGATTCATTTCTTAGTTTGGAAATTCCATTATCAGTAGCACTTGCGAATGGAAAGAAGGTAGCTGGTTTTCAAATATTATTACCTGCTGGCGCCACCGAAGCTCCAAGCGATGCCTGTGGTCCAGCCACTGCAACAACAAACAGCAGTTCAAGTCCTTGGGAATTATTACTACTTGGTTTTTTAGGCGGCTTAATTGCCTTAATTACCCCTTGTGTATTTCCAATGATACCCGTAACGGTTTCATTTTTCACCAAGCGCTCTAAAACAAGAAAGCAGGGTATTAAAAACGGGTTACTATATGGAGTTAGTATACTTTTAATTTATGTTTTAGCCAGTGTACCTTTTCATGTTCTAGGTAATGTACAACCAGAAATTTTTAATAGTATCTCCACTAATCCTTGGTTAAATATTATATTTTTTATCATATTTGTCTTTTTCAGTATTTCCTTTTTTGGATTTTTTGAAATTAGTTTACCAAGTGGTATTGCCAATAAGGCCGATTCCAAAAGTGGATTGGGTAGTATAGCAGGTATATTTTTTATGGCTATTACTTTAGCTATTGTTTCTTTCTCCTGTACGGGTCCAATATTAGGAACCTTGCTAGTAGGCTCTTTACAAGGAGGTGCTTGGGCATTAACTTATGGAATGGCCGGTTTTGGTTTAGCCTTAGCCCTGCCATTTACTTTATTTGCCATCTTCCCTCAATGGTTACAAAGCTTACCTAAATCGGGTGGGTGGTTAGATACAGTGAAAAAAGTATTGGCCTTTTTAGAATTGGCCTTGGCCTTTAAATTTTTATCCAATGCCGATTTAGTAGAGCATTGGGGATTATTAAAAAGAGAAGTGTTCTTAGCTATTTGGGCTATCATTAGCATTGCCTTAGCACTTTATTTAATAGGAAAATTATTATTACCTCATGATGTAAAAGGAGAGAAAATTTCAGGTGGCTAGAAAATTAGGTGCAGTTTTAGCTTTCGCATTTGGTATTATTTTAATAGTGGGTATGGCGCCTAAGAATACTTATTTATTAAAATTCCTAAGTGGCTTTCCACCTCCTACGCATTATAGTTTATTTACCAATACGGTTGAACAGGCTGGATTGCATGCGAATGTGGTGAATGACTATGAGAAAGCCGTGCAATTATCTAAGCAGCAAAATAAACCTATACTAATTGATTTTACAGGTTGGGCCTGCGTGAACTGTCGTAAGATGGAAGAGAATGTTTGGACCGATCCTGAAGTGATGAGCTTTATTCAAAATAATTTCATACTCGTTTCTTTATATGTAGATGATAAGGCGTTACTTCCAGTAGAAAAGCGTTTTACTTATACCACCGCTTCAGGTGCTAAAAAAGAAATAACAAGTGTAGGCGATTTATGGGCCACTTTTCAAGCGGAGAACTTTAATCAGTCCTCTCAGCCATTGTATGTAGTGATGAGTCCAGATCAAAAATTATTATCTAATCCGGTAGGCTACACGCCCGATGCTAAAGAGTATTTGAATTGGCTACAATGTAGCGCTAGCAAAGATAACTAGCTTACTGTTATAGTCTACAAACTCATGCCGCGCTCAGCCATCATCTTCCTTAAGTTTATTAATCCATAACGCATTCTTCCAAGTGCAGTGTTAATGCTGCAATTAGTCATTTGTGCAATTTCTTTAAAACTTAAATTGGCATAATGTCTTAGCACAATAATTTCTCTTTGTTCTTCAGGAAGTAGGTCAACTAATTCTTGAATATTTTTATGCGTTTGACTGCGGGTCATTTTATAATCGGCAGGATGGTCGGTATGTTTGATAATTTCAAATAAATCTTGGTCATCACTTGTTTTAATAGTGGGTGTGCGTTTTACTTTTCTAAAATGATCCACTACATAGTTGTGAGAGATGCGTAAAGCCCAAGGTAAAAATTTACCTTCTTCTGAATACTTTTTTTGTTGAAGGTTGTCAATAATTTTTATTAAAATTTCTTGAATTAAATCTTCAGCCAAGTAGCTATCTTTTACCATGAATAAAATGGCATTGTAAATTCTGTTTTGGTGACGCTCTAATAAGGCATCAAAAGCACGAGAATTACCGTCTTGAAAAGATTGAATGAGTTCGTTGTCTGAGAGTTGAATTTCTTTGTTCATTGTTTTTTAGGGTAGGTTTCGATGTGTTAGTAGGACCAAATTACTAGCTATAACGACTGAAATTGCGTTTGTGGAAAACAAGAAAAACATTTAAAAGCTATCCACATTTTGAAGCAAAAAAGGGGGTACAAATTTCTACAACTAAATGGGCTAGAATCTGTTATTTTGCTATATGGCAGGCACTATAAAAGCGCAAAAAGCAAAGACGGATAATAATGACATTCAAATAGTGGGTGCCAGGGTGCATAATTTGAAAAATGTATCTGTTGAGTTCCCGCGCAACCAGTTTATTGTGGTGACTGGGGTTTCGGGGAGTGGAAAATCCTCACTTACCATTGATACCTTATTTGCGGAGGGTCAAAGGCGTTATGCAGAGAGCTTGTCGTCCTATGCAAGACAGTTTATGTCTCGTATGGGTAAGCCCGATGTAGATTATATTAAGGGGCTATGCCCGGCCATTGCCATTGAACAGAAAGTAGTAACCCGCACTCCAAGAAGTACAGTGGGCAGTATGACCGAAATTTATGATTACCTAAGGGTATTTTATGCAAGGGTGGGAAAAACCTATTCGCCCATTAGTGGTTTGGAGGTAAAAAAGCAGGATGTGCAGGATGTTTTGGAATTTATACAAAAAGGGAAAACCGGAGACAAGATGGTTTTAATTGTTCCCTTCAAACAACAAGCCAAAAGAGATATACAAGAGGAGCTGAATATATTATTACAAAAAGGTTTTGCTAGAATTTATTTAAGAGCCGGTGGTACATCTGAAAATTTGAAATCTACAACAGCTGCATCAAGTATTCTAAGAATTGAAGATGCGCTTGCTATGACTAAGGCAGAAATTACCAAAACCATTAAGGCGCATGATGTATATGTTTTAATTGATAGAGTGGTGGTGAAAGCATTTGATGAAGATGATATACATAGAATGAGTGATTCCATTGGCACTGCCTTTTATGAAGGAGAAGGTATTTTATGGGTGGAGCAAAATGAAACTATTTTAAAAACTTTTAATAATAAGTTCACTTTAGATGGAATGGATTTTGATGAGCCTAGTCCTAATTTATTTTCTTTTAATAATCCCTATGGCGCTTGTCCTACTTGTGAAGGCTATAGTCAGGTTCTAGGTATTGATGAAAACTTAGTCATACCCAATACTAATTTATCAGTTTATGATGGAGGAGTGGCGCCTTGGAAGGGAGAGAAATTGGTTTGGTGGAAGGATCAGTTTGTAAAAGAAGCAGGCAAGGCAGGTTTTCCTATTCATCAACCGATTAATAAATTAACTAAAACGCAAACCACACAATTATGGAAGGGTGTGGGGAAGGCATTAGGGATAGATGATTTTTTTGAAGATGTAAAAGCACATTTATATAAAGTACAGTTTAGAGTAATGCTAAGTAGGTATCGTGGAAGAACCAACTGCCCCGATTGTGAAGGATACCGCGTGCGCAAAGAAGCCTTGTATGTAAAAATTGCAGGCAAACATATTGGAGAATTATGTGCGATGCCCGTAAAGGATTTACAAGTATGGTTTACGCAGTTAAAACTACCTGAGCATGATAAGCAAGTAGCCAAGCGTTTATTAATTGAATTAGAACAACGTATTCAAACTTTAATGGATGTGGGTTTGGGTTATTTAACTTTATCGAGGCTTGCGAATAGTTTAAGTGGTGGAGAAAGTCAAAGAATACAACTCACCAGGTGTTTGGGATCTAACTTAACCAACTCCTTATATATTTTAGATGAGCCAAGTATTGGCCTACATTCAAGAGATACTGAAAGACTTATCAAAGTGTTACAAAACTTAAGAGACTTAGGCAATACGGTAGTGGTGGTAGAGCACGACGAACAAATTATGCGTCAGGCCGATCATATCATTGATATGGGGCCACTTGCGGCGCATCAGGGTGGAGAAGTAGTAGCAGTAGGCAATGCAGCAGCGCTTATCAAAGATAAAAATAGCTTAACGGGTAAATATTTGAGTGGGGCTATGAGCATACCTATTCCTGCTAAAACAAGAATCTTTAAACACTTTATAAATTTAGAAGGGGCTTATTTACATAATTTAAAAACCATTGACGTACAATTCCCGCTACATAGTTTATGTGTAGTGAGTGGGGTGAGTGGAAGTGGAAAAACTACCTTGGTCAAACAAGTATTGTACAATGCTTTATTAAAAGCAAAAGCACTTCCCACTGAAATAGTAGGCGGTTATAATGCTATTAGTGGCGATTTGCATTTGATAGATCAAATAGAAATGGTGGACCAGAACCCCATTGGAAAATCATCGAGATCTAATCCGGTAACTTATATTAAAGCCTACGATGCCATAAGAGATTTATATTCTAAACAAGCCCTTTCAAAAATTAGAGGCTTCTTGCCTAAACATTTTTCTTTCAATGTTGATGGAGGCAGATGCGATACCTGTAAAGGAGAAGGAGAGCAATTAGTAGAGATGCAGTTTTTAGCCGATGTGCATTTAACCTGTGAAGATTGCGGAGGAAAGAGATTTAAAGAAACCGTATTAGAAGTACAGTACAAAGGAAAAAATATTTATGAAGTTTTAGAGATGAGTGTAGATGAAGCCATTACATTTTTTAGTGAAGAAAAAAATATAGTACTAGCTATTAGTCCCTTACAAGAAGTGGGACTAGGTTATGTAAAATTGGGACAAAGCAGTAGCACTTTAAGTGGAGGAGAAGCGCAAAGAGTAAAATTAGCTAGCTTTTTAGGTAAGGGCAAGGCTAGTAGTAAAATGTTATTCATATTTGATGAACCTACTACAGGATTACATTTTCATGATATTCATAAATTATTAAAAGCTTTTAATGCTTTAATAGATCAAGGACATTCTTTAATAGTAGTAGAACATAATACCGATATTATTAAAGTAGCCGACTGGGTTATTGATATGGGACCAGAGGCAGGCGAAGGCGGAGGAACTATTGTTTATGCGGGTGTACCCAAGGGTTTAGCCAAATCCAAGGCTTCCCAAACAGGGAAGTACTTAGACTAGTTGACTATCTTAATCTATCAGCGCTTTTAACTTTGCGTTCGTCTTTGTAAATATTAACTATTGCCATTATTTGCAGTACAGGTATGATGAATAATGCAAGAGAAGGTAAGGGTGAAGCCACCGCCTGGGTTAGCTATGACTATTTTGTAAACGAAGTAGCCAATAAGTACCGATAATAAAAAATTTATAAGCACTACTTTTAGTTGCAACATACGGTTGCCATATAAAAAGATAGTAATAAAAGAAAGACAAGCACTAAAAGCCAAAGAAATAAGGGTGCTATACCCTGCGCTACCATTAATTTCTAAAGCAAGGGGCGTAGGCGTATAATAAAAAGGAAAACGCAGTACAGAAAAGGCTGCAGCGCTGGCAAGTAACAACCAAATAGTTTGTATTCTTTGTATCATAGTATAAAGTTAATCTATTTCAAATAAAAAAACCTCCTACTTAGGGAGGTTCTTTCTATACTGATTAAACTCATTAAAGTTAAATGCTAAGCTTATCCTAATTCTGGATACAATACAAATTGCTCCATAAACTTGTTTACTTCTTTTTTAGTTTCTGCTAAAACAGTTTCATTGTCTGCATTCATTAAAGCTTTGTCAATAGATTCTACTACAAAAGGAATATGTGTTTCAGTCATTCCGCGTGTTGTAATAGCGGCCACACCAAAACGAATACCTGAAGTAACAAAGGCCGATTTATCATCGTAAGGCACCATATTCTTATTGGCAGTAATATCGGCATGTCCTAAAACTTGCTCTGCCTTTTTACCACTAATATTTTTATTGCGTAAATCAATTAACATTAAATGATTGTCGGTACCGCCACTAATAATTTCATATCCTTTTGCAACAAAGGCAGCAGCCATAGTTTTCGCATTGGTTTGTACTTGCTTTTGATACACCATAAATTCATCAGATAAAATTTCACCAAAGGCAATGGCTTTAGCAGCAATGACGTGCTCTAATGGACCACCCTGTGTACCAGGAAACACCGCCATATCAATTACATTGGACCATAATCTTAAATTCCCTTTCATGTCTTTCAAGCCTAAAGTATTCTCGCCGTCTTTCGCCATCATAATGACGCCACCACGAGGTCCGCGTAAAGTTTTATGCGTAGTAGATGTTACAAAATGACAATGGTTAAAAGGAGAGCTTAATAAACCCTTAGCAATTAAACCAGCTGGGTGCGCAATATCGGCAAGTACAAAAGCGCCTACTTCGTCTGCTACTTTTCTAATGCGTGCGTAATCGATATCTCTACTATAAGCACTAGCGCCACAAATAATTAATTTAGGCTTATGTGTTCTAGCTTGACTTTCTAACATTTCATAATCAATCAAACCTGTTTCTTTTACGACACCATAAAAATGTGGCGTATATGTTTTGCCAGAAAAATTTACAGCACTACCATGTGTTAAGTGACCACCCATGCTTAAGTCCAATCCTAAAATTGCATCACCATTTTTTAAGATGGCAAGCATAAGCGCCGCATTGGCTTGGGCTCCACTATGTGGTTGCACATTCGCGTATTCCAAACCAAAAACTTCTTTTAAGTCTATCAATGGCTAATTGTCTCAGTTTTATCTACAATTTCACAACCACCGTAATAACGACGGCCTGGATAACCTTCTGCGTATTTATTAGTCATTACACCACCCATGGCTTGCATTACTTGTAGGCTGGTAAAATTTTCAGAAGCGATTAATTCAATGCCTCTTCTTTGGCGTTCTAATTCTTGGTTGATGATGTCAAAAACAAGTGTATCTCTTTGCATTTTTCTTTATTTAAACTGTTCTATTTTGCAAAATTAATTCATTATTAACCCTACGCAAAGCTTTTTTTCAACAGTTGGCCTCCTAATATTCACATTTTCAAGCGCTTTGAACAAAATTGAACAATTGAGGCTCAAAATTGTACTATTACTAACAGTTATTTGCTACTTTTATCTCCCCCTAAAAAGTAAACTATGAAGGCTATTATACCTGTTGCTGGAGCTGGCGCAAAACTCCGCCCTCATACCTATACGCAGCCCAAGGCGCTAATACCTATTGCAGGTAAAACCATACTTAGTTTTATTGTGGATCAACTAAAAGAAGCGGGCATCACAGAATTTATTTTTATTGTAGGTTATCTAGGGGATAAAATTAAGGACTATGTAGAGGCTACTTATCCAAATTTAACCACTCATTTTGTATACCAGAACGACCGACTAGGTACCGCGCACGCCATCGAATTAGCAAAGGCCATTGTAGGTAATGATGAAGTATTTATTTCTTTAGGCGATACCATTTGTGAATTTGATATTAATGAAGTAATGGAAAGTCCTTATAGTATGTTAGGTGTCAAAAAAGTAGATGACCCAAGACAGTTTGGAGTGGTAGAAATGAACGAAGAATATTTTGTAGAACACGCGGTTGAAAAACCAGCTATTCCAAAATCTAATAAGGCCTTAGTAGGTTTATATAAAATTAAAGAGTCGGCCCTACTATTTGAATGCTTTCAACAATTGTTTACCGATAATATAAAATCGAATGGTGAATACAATTTAACCGATGCCATCGATTGCATGATTAAAAAAGGTGTTCAATTCAAAGGCTTTAAAGTGAATCAATGGTACGATTGTGGTAAGAAAGAAAATTTATTAGAAGCCAATGCGGTACTATTAAAGAAAACAGGGGGTTTAGTGGTAGCACCGGAAACTTACCCTAATAGTATTATTATAGCGCCTGTAAGTATTGCTGAAGGTTGTGTGATAGAAAACTCCATCATAGGACCGCATGTAACTATTGGGAATAATACCACTATTAAAAGTTCTGTGGTAAAAGAAAGTATAATTGGTTCTTACACCACGCTTGATGAAGTAGTTTTAGATAATTCATTAATTGGAAGTGATGCGGCAGTGAAAGGCTTAAGCCGTACATTGAATATTGGAGACAATACGGAAATTGATTTCGGATAATAATTTCTTTTTGGCATTAAATTTTTTGTATGCTTTTCGAAAATAGAATTACAGAATTATTTAAAATTGACTTGCCCATTATTCAAGCAGGAATGGTTTGGGCCAGTGGCTGGGAACTAGCCAGTGCAGTGAGTAATGCAGGTGGTTTAGGTATTATTGGTGCAGGTAGTATGTATCCGGAAGTATTAAGAACCCATATTCAAAAAACAAAGGCAGCCACACATAAATCATATGCTGTAAACCTGCCCATGTTGTATCCCGATTTACAAGCCCATATAAATATTATCATTGAAGAAAAAGTACCCATTGTATTTACAAGTGCAGGTAATCCTAAAACATGGACAGCTGTGTTAAAAGCTGCTGGATGTATTGTGGTGCATGTAGTAAGTAGTGCACAGTTTGCTTTAAAGGCAGAAGCAGCAGGCTGCGATGCAGTGGTAGCGGAAGGTTTTGAGGCAGGCGGTCATAATGGTAGAGAAGAAACTACTACTATGGTATTAATTCCAATGGTGCATAAAGCTGTAAAAATTCCAGTGATTGCTGCAGGAGGTATTGCTAATGGAGCTCAAATGTTAGCAGCATTTGCACTGGGTGCGGAGGCGGTGCAAATAGGTTCAAGATTTGTTTGTAGCACAGAAGCTTCTTCGCATATTCATTTTAAAAATGCTATTATTGAATCGAAGGAAGGCGCTACTGAATTAGGATTAAAATCTCTTGCGCCTGTACGCTTTTTAAAAAATAAATTTGCTAACGAAATTTTAGCTTTTGAAAAAGAGGGAGCTAGTAAAGAAGCCTTAGCGGAAAGCTTAGGAAAAGGAAGAGCAAAGATGGGAATGTTCGAAGGGGATATAGAAAATGGAGAATTAGAAATTGGACAAGTGACTGCCATGATAGATACTATAAAACCAGCAGCTGAAATTGTGCATGAAATTTGGAATGATTTTCAAGCAGGCGTTGAGCATTTAAAAACGCTTCCATTCAGTAGAAATTTTTAGAGTAGATCTTTTTAGGTAGAAATTTTAAACTAAAACTTAAGCATCCTTGTGTATCGTAAATGAATTTCCTTGTGCGACGCAGGTCATTACTATATCATTAATACAAACATGCTTTGGAACATTAGCTACATACCATGCGGTATCGGCAATGTCTTCTGCCTTTAAAGGTTCGTAACCAGCATATACTGCAGCGGCCTTGGTAGCATCTCCTTTAAATCTTACTAAAGAAAAATCGGTTTCCACTGCACCTGGGTGAATAGCAGTTACTTTTATTTTGTATTGTAGTAAGTCAATTCTTTGTGCCTTACTAATAGCATCTACTGCATGCTTAGAAGCGCAGTATACATTACCATCCTTGTATACTTCTTTACCTGCAGTGCTACCAATATTAATAATATGCCCTTGGTTTTTAATTAAATAGGGAAGGGTTGCTTTAGAAGTATATAATAAACCTTTCACATTGGTATCAATCATGGTTTCCCAGTCTTCTATGTTTGCATTTTCAAAAGAGTCTCTTCCCAAGGCTAGGCCTGCATTGTTCACTAGTAAGTCAATGGCCTGCCATTCAGTAGGCAAACTACCTATTTGTTGAAATACGGCTTCTTTGTTTTGTACATCAAAAATTAAAGACAAAGTTTTCACTTTATACTTTTGCTCAATTTCAGTAGCAAGAGCTTCTAGCTTTTCTTTTCTGCGTGCCGTTAAAATTAAGTTCCAGCCACCTGCTGCAAATTTTTCTGCAATGGCTTTTCCAAAACCCGAACTAGCGCCTGTTATTAAAATTATTTTTGACATGTTATTATTTTAAATGAGTTATTATTTTTTAAATAGAGCATTGATGCGTCCTTTTTCTACTAGTCTGTAGTTTAATAATGCGGCTGTGGCTATTAATACCCAAACTTCTTTGGAAAAATGTTGAGGCAGCCAGTAGCTTGTTAAAACTAAGCCTACAATGGATGCAAAGAATACTAATCCAATTTGTCCAATGGCTTTTGAGCGAATAAAGTAAAAAATAAGGGCGATGAAATATAAAGGATGCATCCACATTAAATTATAATTCTGGAAACAGGCAGTATGTTTTGAAATTAAACTCATGTATACCATTAAGCTACCCCCTGCAGTGAAAGATATCAAAAGTAAAATATCTAATACTTTAGCTATGCGCTGTGTAATTAGACTATTCCATTTCGAACAAAAAGCATATGCTATTAAAAGAATCACTAAAACATAAATAGGGCTATTGCTGCTTACTGGCTTTTCGCTAGTATAGGTCAAAACATTTTCTTTTACGACCATGCGCCCGGTAGTGGCAATTTGCTCATGTAATAAAAAAGGTAAAAAAGCTGCTTGAAAATTACTTGGTTTTTGATCTGAATAGGCGCCTAGTAATAAGTCAATGCCTAAGCCAATCCAAGGTAGGCCTTGCTTATATGGCGCACTCACCACTTCCGAGCGGTAAGATGCAATGGAAAGAGCAGTTGGCTGAAAGCTGCTATTTTTAAATAGACCATCTTTTACACGGGTGGTGCAGTTGTCGGAAATAAAATTATATAAATAAAAACGGTTATCGCCCATCATATTTACTTGAAGGGCTGTATACCATTTTATTTTTTCTGCATCGCTTAATTTTAAAACTTGCTCGTATACATTTCTTTTCTCGAATTGGTATTCGTTTAAAAAGTCGCTGTAGTTATTAACGGAAACAAAATAAAGTAAATCGCCTTTAAGAAATTTGGCTATAAAATTAGGCTCGTTAAAATTAAATGTACCGTAATTAAAAATAATATCGGTATTGTTTACACTGTCCAATACTCTTACAGCAGTATGACCCCAAATGGTATATATATCTTCTCCTGCATCACAGGTAATGATACTAAATTGAATACGGGGCTTGAAGGCGCTTGTGTCTTGTCTCATTGCTTCTTGCCCAATTGCCTGCATATTTAAAATGCAAGAAGCGAATAGTAAAAAAAGAAAAATATATTTTTTCAAGGCCCAGTGTATAAAGCGTTATTTATTTCTTACTATAGTTAGGGGCTTCTCTAGTAACTTCTACATCGTGTGTATGACTTTCTCTCATTCCTGCATTGGTTATTTGAACGAATGTTGCATTTTGTAAATCCTTTACATTTTTAGCACCGCAATAACCCATACCTGCTTTTAGTCCTCCTACAAACTGATAAACAATTTCATGTAAGTTTCCTTTGTAAGCAACACGACCTTCAATTCCTTCTGGTACATATTTTTTTGAATCAGCATCACTGTCTTGAAAATATCTATCACCACTTCCTTGGCTCATAGCGCCAATACTTCCCATACCACGGTATGCTTTAAACTTACGACCTTCATATATAATGGTTTCTCCAGGACTTTCTTCAGTGCCTGCAAATATGCTACCCATCATTACACAATTGGCGCCAGCAGCTAATGCTTTTACCATATCTCCTGTATAGCGAATACCACCATCGGCAATAATTGGAATGTTTTTTCCTTTCAATGCTTTAGCAGCTTCCATAATAGCAGTTAGTTGAGGAACACCTGCACCTGCTACAATTCTTGTGGTACAAATAGAACCTGGTCCAATACCCACTTTCACTGCATCGGCACCTGCATTCGCCATGGCGAGTGCTCCTTGCGCAGTGGCTACATTACCAGCAATAACTGGTAAGTTCTTATAAGTTTTCTTTAATAATTTTAATGCTTCTATAACGCCTTTGCTATGACCATGTGCGCTATCTAATGAAACTATATCAACGCCTACACTTTGTAAAGCAGCAGCACGATCTAATAAATCTTTGGTGATACCTAAGGCAGCGCCCACTAGTAAACGACCAATTTTATCTTTCACTGCATTCGGGAAAGCACTTAGTTGTAAAATATCGCGATAAGTAATTAAGCCAATTAATTTTCCTTGTTTATTAACTACAGGTAATTTTTCAATTTTATATTGACGAAGAATTTTTTCTGCTTTTCTTAAATCGGTTCCTTCTGGTGCAATTACTAAATTTTCTTTAGTCATTACTTCACTTACCTTTCTTTTGCGATCGGTTTCAAAACGTAAATCACGATTAGTTAGTATGCCTACTAATTTATTGGTCTTATCAACAATAGGAATACCACCAATTTTATTTTCCTTCATTAATTTTAAGGCGTCTCCAATAGTAGCCGTTACTTCTAAAGTAATGGGATCAACAATCATTCCACTTTCGCTACGCTTTACTTTACGCACTTGTTCAGCCTGTCTTTCAATACTCATGTTTTTATGTAAAATACCAATGCCACCTTCGCGTGCTAAAGCAATCGCTAATTGTGCTTCTGTAACCGTATCCATTGCAGAAGATAAAATAGGAACATGTAGTTGAATGTTCTTGGTAAGTTGCGTGTGAATTTTTACTTCAGAAGGAAGTATTTCAGAATAAGCGGGCATTAACAATACATCGTCAAATGTCAAGCCTTTACCAAAAATGCGGGAGTTGTTTGTAGTATTTCTTGTTGCCATAGGCAAAGATAGGGCCTTGGCTTATTTAGGCAAAATCCTTTTTTTAGCAGACGGCATACCTATTGCCTGCCAATAGCTGAATTTCACCTTTCATTTCTAGGCTTAAAAGTAAATTAGAAAGCATACTGGCATTGATTTTTAACTCATTAGCAATTAACTCCCTATGAATGGGGCCGTGGGCTTCTATGTGCGCTAAAACGCTTTTTGAATCGGGTGAAAAAGGAAATTCTAGTTCTTTTTGAGGGCTATTTTGGACGGCTAGGGGCCAGCCCATCTGTTCCAGTAGGTTTTCTACATCGTGGTATAAATGCGCTTTATTTCTTTTAATTAAGGCTAAACAGCCCTTGCTTTTTGAGTCGTGAATTTTACCGGGCACTGCAAAAACTTCTCTATTATAATCAAAAGCTAAATTAGCTGTTATCATACTGCCTCCTTTAATGGCCGTTTCTACGACTATGGTTGCGTCACTCATTCCAGCTACAATTCTATTTCTTTTAGGAAAGCAGTAGGGAAGAATAATGCTTTCTTTTCTTGATTCAGTAATAAGCCCACCGTTTTGCATAAGTTCAATAGCAAGTTTTCTGTGTTCCAATGGATATATTTGATCCAGCCCATGCGCAAGTACACCCCAGGTAGGAATTTTATAGGCTAATGCTGTTTGGTGTGCGATGGCATCCACGCCTAAGGCCATTCCACTTATTATACCCATATTTAAATGCGTTAGACCTTCCATGAGTTCTTTAATAATTCTATTTACTTGAACAGTATGTTGTCTTGTGCCCACAATACTAATTAAGTAGGGCAGATTAAAATTTTCATTTCCTTTTATATATAATAAAGTAGGCGCGTCCTCGCAATGCAATAAACGATTAGGGTAGCGACTGTCTTTTAAACTAATGCATTGAATATTATGTTTTGTAATAAAATTTAATTCAGAGCCTGCTTCTTTTAAAGGCCAAGGGCCTAATAAAATATTTTTTTGAACAAGATTTATAGAAGCAAAGGCTTCGTTTTTCTTTTCTCTTTGTTGATAGATAGCCAGCGCACTGCCATAGTGCTCAATTAAATTTTTTCTTTGCCGCTCATTGAAACCTGGCAACATGGTAAAAGCAATGGTATATAAAATTTCATCAGACATGCCCCAAACATCTGCATTAAAGCAATGCTAAAACAGCGTATTTATACGCTATAAATTATGGAGTATAATAATTAAAAATTGATGAAATCTTAGATTACGGAATGGTAATGGTAAAGCTAGTGCGTCTATTTTTAGCACGGCCCTCCTCGGTATTATTGGTATCAATAGGTTTAGTATCGCCCAGACCCTTGGTGGAAATTCTATTGGCTGCAATGCCTTTTTTAATTAAATAACTTGCAATAGAGCCTGCTCTTTTTGAAGACAAGACTAAATTTTGTACGCTATCTCCTTTATTATCTGTATGTCCTTCAATCAGAATAGCTGCACTAGAAGTTGTTTCTAAATAGGTGACAACTGCGTCTAATTCTATAAACGATTTTTTATCAAGCGTTGCTAAATTAATATCAAAAAATATATTTTTAAAATTTCTAGTAAATGTTTTTACAATAGGTGCTAAATTAAATTCAAGGGTTTTGCTTGCTAGATTATTTATATTTTCTAAGGATAAAAGTGTACTAGCAAATTCATGACCTTCACTATTTACTCTAATGCCAATACTATCTAAGTAGGGTAGGCCTAAAATAAAATAGCCATTACTATCAACTTGTATTTGCATCGTACTATTTTCTTCAGCAGGGTTCATCAATACTACTTCGCCCGAAAGTGGTTTTTTACTTTCGGCATCTGTAATGAATCCTTTTACATAAAATGTTTTATTGGGTCGGGTGCTTAGTGCTAATGTTACTTTATAAATATCTAAACCACCTCTGCTATCGGCTCTGTCACTTGCTATGTACCCCTCAAGACCAGCACCTGCCACTGCAATACTTCCTTCATTGTCAAAAGTATTAATGGGGTAGCCTAAATTAATTGGGCTTGACCAATTACCGTCAATTTTTTTTCTAATCACAAATAAATCGGCACCGCCAAAACCAGGCCAGCCATTGGAACTAAAGTATAAGGTTTTATTATCGGCATGTATAAAAGGGGCTTGTTCATCACCTTCGGTATTAATAGTAGGCCCCATATTGATGGCTTCTTCCCAGTAACCTTTTTCATTTTTGTAAGCAACATAAATATCAATACCTCCGTAGCCTCCAGTTCGGTTACTGCAAAAATATAATGATTGACCATCGGGTGCTATACTGGGAGCACTATCCCAATAATCGGAATTTATATTTTTACCTAGGTTTTTAGGTACTGACCAACCTGTTTTTGTTTTGATGACTTTATAAATATCGTATCTGCCGAAGCCTTGTTCATTATAGTCTGCAGCATAGTATAAAGTATTTAAATCCTGACTTAAACTCATACTTCCCTTTTTTTCAGCAATATTTAAATGATCTGCTAAAGCGGCGGCTTTAGAAAATGTATTGTTTTTAAGGGTACTTAAATAAAAATCTTCTCTTTTAAAATTAATACGACGCATGAATAAAAATAAACTGTCTTGTACGGTGATGCTAGGAAAGTACTCGGCGTCGATAGTGTTAATACTATCACCAGCATTGTCTACTTTAATTTCTTTTTGAATAGGATGAGATGCAGCAAAGCTACAAATAGCAAGCAGTTCAGCAGCTTTGTTTTTTAAATATGAGGGGACTAAATTTTTATTTTGAAATTCTTGAAGAATATCTGCTGCCTTTCTGTAGTTTCCTAAAATGGCGTATTGCGATGCATATTTTACAATATAGGGTAAAAAAATACTAGAGTCTATTTGAATTAGTTTTTCAAATGCGTTAATTGATTTTTGATATTGCCTAGCTTCTGCATACACTTGAAAAAGAAAAAGGGTAGCTTCTGCATTTTTTTGATTTTTCTCCAGTAAGCTTTCAAGTAATTTAATGGAACTAGGGAAGTCCTTCAGTTCAAAAGCAGCAAGGGCTTTTTGGTAAACTTTATTTTGAGCATTATTTTCTTGCGCCAGCAATTGGGATGTATTGCAAAAAAGCAAAACGAAAAAAAATAAGAAATATATTTTTTTACCTTTCATATAAATAGCCGTAAGTATTGTAAATATACAAATTAGGGTACTTGTATGTACTTATGTAATTGAGCGCTTAGCTCCCATTTAGGATGGGTCTTCACATAGTCAATAATTAAAGGCATCATTTCATTGGCCTTATCCCATTCAGGTTGTAAATATAATTTACATGAAGCAGGCACTTGTTTGGCATAGGTCTCGGCCCATTCAAAATCATGTTTATTAAAAATAACTACTTTTAATTCCGATGCAGCAGCTATGCTTTCTTTAAGAGGTGCTTTAAATTTTTTTGGTGAAAGACAAACCCAGTCCCATTTTCCAGACATAGGGCTTGAGCCCGAAGTCTCCATATTTATTTCAAAGCCTGCTTTTTTTAAAGCAGTCGTTAGAGCGTCTAAATTATACAGCAAAGGCTCGCCACCAGTAATAATAGCTAATCTGCCAGGATGCGCTAAAGCACTTGAAACAATTTCTTCAATAGATAAAACCGGATGCTTGCTTGCATCCCAACTTTCTTTTACATCACACCAAACACAACCCACATCGCATCCGGCCAAGCGAATAAAATAAGCCGCCCTGCCTTGATGGTATCCTTCGCCTTGCAAAGAATAAAACATTTCCATGACTGGATATTGGATAGTTGTACTCAAATTAAAATGTATAAAATTATTTAAAGACCTTGGTAGGCTTTCATGGTGTTTTTTAATAATCCTGCAATGGTCATAAGTCCTACACCACCTGGAACGGGTGTAATAGCAGATGCTTTAGCGCAGGCTTCTTCATAATTTACATCGCCTTTAATTCTAAAGCCTTTTTTAGCAGTCGCATCTTCAACTCTTGTAATACCTACATCTATAATAACAGCACCAGGTTTAATCATATCACCGGTTAAAAAATTAGGCACGCCCAGTGCAGCCACAATAATATCGGCGCCTACACAAATTTCTTTTAAATTTTTAGTGTGGCTATGACAAATAGTTACCGTGCAATTGCCTTGTGCAATATTGCTACTTAATAAAATACTCATGGGTCTTCCCACAATATTACTTCTACCAATTACCACTGCATTTTTTCCTTTGGTTTCAATATTAAAATGTTCAAGCATTAAAATAATTCCATAAGGCGTGGCCGGAATAAAAGTATTTAAACCTTGGACTAAGCGGCCCACATTCACAGGATGAAAACCATCTACGTCTTTAGCGGGATGTATTGCTTCAATAACCTTAGATTCTTTAATATGTTTAGGCAAGGGTAATTGCACTAATATGCCATCGCAATTAGGGTCTTGGTTTAGCTCTGCAATTTTTGCTAATAAAACAGCTTCTTCCACATCTGCGTCCATTCTATACAAAGAAGAACCGAAACCGGTTTCTTCGCAGTTCTTCACTTTACTAGCTACATAGGTTTCACTCGCTCCATTATTACCTACCAAAATGGCGGCTAAATGAGGCATTCTTTTGCCGGCGGCTTTAAGGGCCTGCGTTTGCTCCAAAAGGGTTGCTTTTACGGCAGCGGCGGCTATTTTACCATCTAATACTAACATGTAGCAAATTTAGTTCTTGTGAATTGCAGTACTGTAATTTTTTTTTAACATTCCATCCCCTGTATATTTGTAGTCTTAATATAAAGTATGGAACAAAACCCGAACCAGCCCTTAAACATTGAAATTAGTGAAGAAATCGCCGAAGGCTCTTACGCTAATTTGGCTATTATTACCCATAGCAATGCCGAATTTGTAGTTGATTTTGTCAATGTCATGCCAGGCACACCCAAGAGCAAAGTAAAAAGCAGAGTTATATTAACCCCTATGCATGCTAAAAGGTTTATGAAGGCCTTGGTAGAAAATGTAGAAAGATATGAAGCCGCCAATGGAACCATTGCCGATATGCTACCTGTAGAAATTCCTATGAATTTTGGAGGTCCTACAGCACAGGCATAGTTTATGTGTATAAGTTCTATATATGTTGAAAAGTAGGGCCATTTTTTTTTACATTTTGTAAACGAGAATTATAACTTTGAAGCATATCCAACCCACATGAATCCTTCAGTAAAAATATTCGCAGGAACTGGCTCTCAAGCCTTAGCAGAGAAAATTGCCCAACGTTTCGGCGCTCCCATTGGAAAAATTAATATTCAAAAATTTAGTGACGGAGAATTCCAACCTATTTTTTTAGAAAGTATTAGAGGAGACTATGTTTTTTTAGTGCAAAGCACTTATGCGCCAACCGATAATTTAATGGAATTATTAATGATGATAGATGCTGCTAAAAGAGCAAGTGCCTATAAAATCATTGCTGTCATTCCTTATTATGGTTTTGCAAGACAGGATAGAAAAGACAAACCAAGAGTGGCGATAGGAGCAAAATTAATTGCTACTTTATTAGAAGCAGCGGGTGCGCACCGTGTAATTACAATGGATTTACATGCTGCACAAATTCAAGGCTTCTTTGATGTACCCGTGGATCACTTAGACAGCTCTGCTATATTTATTCCTTATATTCAACAATTAAAATTACAAGACCTAGCCTTTGCAGCTCCCGATGTAGGAAGTACCAATAGAGTGCGTGAGGTAGCGAATTATTTTAATGCTGAAATGGTTATATGTGATAAACATCGTAAGCGTGCCAATGAAATAGCCAGTATGGTGGTTATTGGAGATGTAACAGGAAAAGACATTGTTATTGTAGATGATATTTGTGATACAGGTGGAACCTTGGTAAAAGCGGCAGCACTTTTAAAAGAGAAAGGAGCTAAAACCGTTCGTGCCATGATTACGCATCCAGTACTTAGCGGGAAGGCCTATGAGAATATTGAAAACAGCGTTTTAGAGGAATTGGTAGTATGTGATACCATTCCTTTAATGAAACCCTCTAAAAAGATACAGGTTTTAACCGTGGCCGATTTGTTCGCCATAGCCATTAGAAATGCCTATGAAAACAAGAGCATTACCAGCCTATTTGTACATTCTCAATTAAAGGCAAGAAGCTAATAATCAATTAGTTATCAAATAAAACGAAATAGTAAGGAGAGACTTTGGTTTCTCCTTTATTATTTCATACCTTCGCCGTCCAAATTATTTATATAAAATAAAAAGAATCAGAAATGAAATCAATTACAATCGAAGGCCACTTGAGGACCGAAAATGGCAAAAAAGCCGCCCGCCAGCTTCGCTCTCAAGAAAACGTGCTGGGTGTAATTTACGGGGGTGCTCAGGAGGTTAATTTTTATGCTCCTGCAAAGGCTTTTAAGTCTTTAGTGTACACAAGTGAATTTATGTTAGCACACGTTACAGTGGAAGGAAAATCTTACAAATGCATTTTGAAAGACTTGCAATTTGATAAAGTAACCGACTTATTGTTACATGTAGACTTATTAGAATTAGTAGACGACAAAAAAGTAGTAGCTACTTTACCTTTAAAAATGATCGGTACTTCTGTAGGTGTTAAAGCAGGAGGAAAATTAATTGTAAAGATGAAGACTTTAAAAGTGAAAGCTTTACCAAAGGATTTAAGAGAGTTTATCGAATGCGATATTACGAATCTTGAATTGAATGGTAATATTCGTGTACAGGATGTAATAGCTCCTAATATGGAACTTATGAATCCTCCACGTATACCAGTTGCCTCTGTTGTTTTAACACGTGTGTTAAAGCAAGAAGAATCTACTGCACCAGTTGCTGGCGCCGCTGCACCTGCTGCCGCTGCTGCACCTGCTGCCGCTGCTGCACCTGCGAAAGCTGCTGCAAAAAAATAAGCAATTTTTTAAGTAAGTATATAAAATCCCTTCTCGACTTATCGGGAGGGGATTTTTGTTATACATGCTAGCTTGTTTTTGCTTAAATTTGAAATTGAACAGTAATTAGAAAATGTCAAAATTTTTAATCATAGGATTGGGGAATATTGGTCCCGAATACGCGCACACTAGGCATAATATTGGCTTTGATGTGCTAGATGCATTTGTGATGAAGCA
This sequence comes from Chitinophagales bacterium, assembly GCA_964203405.1. Lineage (GTDB taxonomy): Bacteria > Bacteroidota > Bacteroidia > Chitinophagales > Chitinophagaceae > Sediminibacterium. Next base: position 847,039 of record CAXNLL010000001.1, on the reverse strand, counting down.
AGGAGGCTTTTTTAAGTCGGACCGACTAGCCGATGTTGCCGAAGTAAAATGGAAAGGCAAAACATTTATATGCATTAAGCCCACCACTTTTATGAACTTAAGCGGCAAGGCTTTTAAATATTGGATGGACAAAGAAAAAGTAGAAGTAGAAAACACTTTAACAATAGTAGACGATTTAGCCTTACCTATTTCAAAAATAAGACTGCGCGCCAGTGGTTCGGATGCTGGGCATAATGGTTTAAAAGATATTCAACTTACTTTAGGTACCGATGCTTATCCGAAATTAAGATTTGGCATTGGTAGCGATTTTAGAAAAGGACAACAAATAGATTTTGTTTTAGGCAAATGGAATACAACAGAAAAAAAGATAGTGGAAAGCAAAATAGAAAAATGTGTGGAAGTAATAGAGTCGTTTGCAAGTATAGGACTATCTAGAACTATGACCATGGCTAACGCATTAGAGATAACCGAATAAAAACAATTATATGAGTATATTTTGTATTGGAAGAAATTATGTTGCGCATGCGCATGAACTAGGCAATGAAGTACCTACTTCACCAGTGATATTTATGAAACCTTCTACTGCTGTTTTAGCAGAAGGGAAAAACTTTACCATTCCATCCTTTACCAATGACTTACATTATGAAGGTGAACTAGTGCTTCGTGTAAGTAAAGAAGGTAAAAATTTAAAAGCCCCCAATGTATTAGACTACTGCGATGCCATTACAGTAGGTATTGACTTTACTGCAAGAGACCTACAAAATAAATTAAAAGAAAAAGGATTGCCATGGGAAAAAGCAAAAGCATTTGACGATGCTGCTATATTAGGAAAGTGGACTCCCTTAACATCAAAGATTGTAGAAAATCCTATTCGCTTTTCATTGCATAAAAATGGCACTATCGTACAAGACGGAGATTCTTCTTTAATGATATTTCCACTAGCTACTATTTTAGAAAGTCTTACAGAATACTTTACCATTTACCCTGGAGACCTTATATATACAGGTACACCAGTAGGTGTGGGGCCTACCCATAAAGGAGATGTATTTGAGGGCTATTTTGAAGCAAATCAAGTATTTAGCGTTAAAGTGAACCCTTAATTCTCAAGAATTTTAACTAAATTTGCCACCCCTTAAAAGGGGTAATAACCATTCGGCGAGGTAGCTCAGTTGGTTAGAGCACAGGATTCATAACCCTGAGGTCCCGGGTTCAAATCCCGGTCTCGCTACATGAAAATCAAGGACTTACGTTAAATCGTGGGTCCTTTGTTGTTTCTGCGTGAGGTTTGCGTGAGGTTTTGCGTGAGGTTTTTGTCATTTCTTACCGAAAACACGAACCTTTAATGCTGATATTTCTATTTGTTGTTAACATCCTTTAGCTCTAAATATTTTAATACCTTTGCACTGTCATAGATCATGCAAAAGAAGATAATTATATTATTGTTATTTATAATCGGAGTAAATCTCTATTCTAATAGTATGTATGCATGCGACAAGCCGCACAAGTCAACTAAGACCAACGTCTTTTTTAAAGACTGACCAAGACTAAAGCCAAGTCTGATTGTTGCAAATCTCATAATAAGGATTCGGGTCACGATTGTAATAAAAAATGTACTCATCACAACTGTGCTTGCACTTCTGTTTGTTCAAATAGTTATTTCTGCAAAAAAGAAGTTATTATAGAAACTACATTTTTTTGTACAACTCTAAAGGATGTACAATATGTATAAGCCTTCCTTCTACAATGAGGTACATATTTCAATTTGGCATCCTCCTAAAATAGTATAAGCTATATTTCTCTTTAGTCAAGTTGAACAACTTGAAAATTTACATTTATTAAAAATTGAAAATATGAAATCAATAAAACTATTGATGGCAACTGCCATTATATTATTTGCTACTATCGCAAATGGACAAACAAATACAGGTATAAAAAAGGTTTTAAATGCATATATCCAACTTAAAGACGCACTCGTGAAAAGTGATGGTACAAGTTCTTCTGGTGCTTCAAAAACACTATTAACTGCTATACAAGAAGTAAACATGAGTGAACTTAACACAGAAACGCATACGCAGTGGATGAAAGTAGTTAATGACTTAAAAGAAGATGCTGAACACATCAGTGATACAAAAGAGATCACACACCAAAGAGACCACTTTATGAGTCTGTCAACGAATTTATACTCAGTAATTAAAGTTTCAAAGTTAGGAACTCCTGTGTTTTATGAGTTTTGTCCAATGGCGAATAAAGGTAAGGGTGCGAATTGGTTGAGTTTAGAAAACAAGATTAAGAATCCTTACTACGGCAATCAAATGTTGACCTGTGGTAAAGTAGTTGAAACCATACAATAATAAAAAAATGAAATTAAATAATATATCTATTTACCTTGTTGTAAGTGGTTTGTTATGCGCATCAGTTAATCTTAATGCTCAAAAGGTGGTTAGGTATGATTTACATGTAAGAGACACTTTGGTGAATTTTACAGGGAAAACCAAAAGAGCAATTGCTGTGAATGGACAAATACCTATGCCAACAATGACTTTTACACAAGGTGATACAGCAGAAATTCATGTATATAATGAGTTGAAGGAATCAACTTCTTTACATTGGCACGGTCTTATTTTGCCTAATAAAGAGGATGGCGTTCCTTATTTAACACAAATGCCAATCGAACCGGGTACCACACATGTATATCGTTTTCCTATTGCACAAAATGGGACACATTGGTACCACAGTCATTCTGGTTTGCAAGAGCAAATTGGGATGTACGGTTCGATGATATTGAATAAAAGACAGTGATGATACTACTTTTAGAAAAGGTATAGATGACCTACCTACCATACCAGTAGTAATTAGTGAGTGGACGGATTACAACCCAAATAATATTCACCGAATGTTGCATAATGCGACAGACTGGTTTGCAATCAAAAAGGGAACTACTCAAAGTTATGCAGAAGCAATAAAAGAAGGTCACTTTACTACCAAAGTCAAAAATGAATTTAAGCGCATGTTGGCAATGGATGTAAGTGATGTGTATTATGACAAGTTCTTATTGAATGGAAACCAAGAAAGTCAATTATCTCAATTTAAAGCTGGAGATAAAGTAAGATTGAGAATATCTAACGGTGGAGCATCAACCTATTTTTGGTTAAACTATGGTGGCGGAAAATTTCAAGTAGTGGCTAATGATGGAAATGATGTTGAGCCCGTTGAAGTAGATAGGTTAATTATTGCTGTTTCTGAAACATATGATATTGTTTTGACTGTTCCTGAAAAGAATAAATCATTCGCGTTCCAAGCTACTTCAGAAGATAGAATTAATCGAGCATTGATGTATCTGGGTGAAGGTGAAAAACAAATAATGACACCCGTGCCTAGATTGAAATATTTTGAGGGTATGAAGATGATGAACTCTATGATGAAAATGAATGGGGACTTAGATGATATGGGAATGCAAATGAGTTTAAATCAAATGGATATGAATGTAGTGATGTATCCAGAAATCACAGGTCCATCAAGTGCTCAACTAAAATCCAGTGAGAAAGACCAGTACAACAGCAATGCATTATCGGATATCGTGACATTAAATTATGCGATGTTGAAGTCTCCACACAATACTACCCTTCCTAAAGACGCGCCAACAAAAGAAATAAAGTTTGAATTGTCAGGCAATATGAACAGGTATGTATGGAGTATGGATAATAAAGTGGTGTCTGAATCTGACAAGATTTTAATTAAAAAGGGTGAGAACGTTCGAATGATTATCTACAATGGTTCTATGATGAGACACCCTATGCATTTACATGGCCATGACTTTAGAGTACTTAATGGACAAGGAGAAAATGCACCTTTAAAGAATATCATTGATATTATGCCGATGGAGACCGATACCCTTGAGTTTAATGCCAATATGGAAGGAGACTGGTTTTTTCATTGCCATATATTGTACCACATGATGAGTGGAATGGGAAGGATTTTTAGTTATGAAAATCAAGCACCTAATCCTTTAATACCAAATCCAAAATTAGCCCAAAGGAAGTTATTTGGAGAAGACAGGAAATTCCACTGCGATGGCTGAAAATGACTTCGCAAGTAATGGTAATGATGGAATGGTTATGCTTCAAAACACTAGATGGAGTATTGGTTCTGAATGGAGATTAGGTTATAACAATATGCATGGTTATGAATCAGAAACTCACATTGGAAGATACATTGGAAAAATGCAATGGATCATGCCATTTATTGGATTTGACTGGCGTTATAGGAAAATGGAAATCGGAGAATCTGAGAAAAACCTATTTGGTCAAATTAATACCAAAGATGAAAGAAGGCAGATAAGTGTGGGACTTGCCTATACTTTGCCAATGCTTATAACTTTTCAAACTGAATTGTATCAAGATGGTAATTTAAGAATGCAATTAATGAGAGAAGATATACCGCTTTCAAAAAGAATGAGGGGCGATTTTATGGTTAATACAGATAAAGAATATATGTTTGGAGTCAAATATATTGTTAACAAAAATATGGGATTAAGAACGCACTATGATAGTGATATGGGATATGGTATAGGTTTATATTTTAATTATTAAAAAATCTTCATAACCGAGGTCCTGGGTTCAAATCCCGGTCTCGCTACATGAAAATCAAGGACTTACGTTAAATCGTGGGTCCTTTGTTGTTTCTGCGTGAGGTTTGCGTGAGGTTTTTGAAAAATCAGCCATAATATTTTTTTTAAATATCTTAAATTTGAATAGTGGAAATGTTCACTTTATTCAAATACATAGAGTATGCGTAATTTAATTTTTCTTAGTTTCTTAATTTGTTTAACTGGGTGTGTAAAATCAAATCCAGATCAAATTCAAATAATAAAAGGAGATCCCGCTTCGCAGTTGGCATTATGGAAAAAGAAGGGTATTTCTAATTATGAAATGACCATGAAAATATCCTGTTATTGTCTTCAAGGAAGAGTTGGTCCGCATCTTATTGTTGTAGAGAATGATAAAATCAAGACAGTGAATAATCTGCCATATGATTCAACTAAAACTGGGCCAATTCTAACCATCAATGAATTATTTGATTTCATAATTATCAGTTTAGCTAAAAATCCCTATCAGCATTCTTTAGATTATAATGACAATCTTTTATTATCCAAAAAATATATATTTTGATTTCAGTAAGCAGATTGCAGATGAAGAAATTGGTTATGAGATTACTTCTTTTAAAGCATTATAATAAAAATATATTCATACCAACAAAGATGATAAAATACTTAGTCGGTTTTTTTATTCTTTTAAACATCTCTTGCAATAAGTCAAATAATACTTCAGTAGCTTGCTTTAAAGGCAAGTTAGTGTTGAAAGGGATTTGTATGAATTATGTAATTCAAATAACCGAGGGTGATGTAGATAAGGTCATTGTATGAAAGTAGTTGGCAAAATCCATTAACCAATACTACCTATCAAAATGTCTTTGGTTTAGCAAGTATCTGCACTTTCCCATCCACAATTAAAGAAGGGGATGAATTTTATTTTTCTATTCCTAAGCGTCCAATCGTTCAAACTTGTGCTCAGTGTAAAGCATATAGTCCAACTCCAAATAAAATGATTTATATAGAAATCTGTAATAAGTAATCAGTCTAAAGCAGAAACATAAAGGACGCAAGTTATTTTGTGTTTCCTTCCTTGCGTGAGGAAAACACCCCCTGAATTCGGTTAAAATCGGTTGATTTCGGTTTTGTGAAAACATAAACCATTACAAATCAACGCTTTCATTTTCTCAAAAAATCTTCATAACCCTGAGGTCCCGGGTTCAAATCCCGGTCTCGCTACATGTAAATCTTGAGACTAATATAGCAGTTATAAAAAGCAGGCATTAACGGCCTGCTTTTTTGATATTAGGATCTTGCAAATTTAAACAGTAAATCAAACTCACCCTTATCAGCTTTTCTTATTGCTTTAAGGTATTGCGCTCTTATATCCATGTCCTCGGAAAGACTAGCACCTCCCCAAGAAAAAACTGGTAGCTGATAGATTTTTTCAATGATAATATCAGCTATCATACGACTATGACGTCCGTTGCCATTTGGAAAGCAATGTATGCTAACCAATCTGTGTTTGAATCTTATTGCAAATTCATCTGGTTCATATACATTATGTTCAAGCCAATAGGAAGCATCATCTATTAATGATCTTAATGCCACGGGTATATCTAATTTGTCAACCCCAATATTCTTATTTGTTTTTCGGTATTCGCCAGACCAACTCCAAACCCTTCCATACATTCTTTTATGAAGCGCTAGAATAAACGGTTCAGTTAGGATTTGATCAGATTTAAATTTCCTAGTTAAACTCCACTGTATAGCATCTTCAATATTCTGTTGTTCAAATTCGTCCAATTCGCCTCTTGTAGCAATAGACTTAATTAACAGACCTTCTTTTTCATCTTCATCAAGTGGCGTTTGGCCATCATTGTATATTAAATTTAGTCCCATAAAATTTTAGGAGTTTTGTTAATAATTTCTGTAGCTCTTTCCTTGATTGCTTTTTCAATACGCTCTTTTGAATTTGCTTGGTCTTCTAATTTCATTGTAGTGGAAGTTCGTTCTACAATTTTTGAAGCAATTTCTAAAGCGCGGTATTCTATCATTTGCTCCAAACTACCTGCTTTAGGTACAAACCCATAAACAAATTGCGTATCCATGGCCTTTCCAATCTCTTGCATCGACTTAATAGTGATTGCGCCTTCCTTTTCACGATTCTCAATATCCATAACCCCTTGCTTGGTAATGTATAATTTTTACCTAATTGTTCCATAGACATACCAATGCCATTACGTATTGCTTTTATCCATCCAATAGGTGGCACAATAACATGCTGCAAACCAGTTAATTGGTCCATTTTTTCATTCAGTTGTTGGAACTGAGTTCATTAACTTTTCACAATAGTAAAGTTTTAACTTGACTATTAATACACAAAAGTAAAGACTATTACAATTTAAAAATATTAAGAAAAATTATTTGTTTAACTAAAAATATAGTTATAATATTGACTAAGAATTTAGTTATAAAGTAAAATATTAAACTATGAAAAAACTGACACAAGCTGAAGAACAAATTATGCAAGCCTTATGGGCATTGGATAAGGGCGGATTTATTAAAGATGTTTTAGAGGCAATAGATGAGCCAAAGCCACATCATAATACAGTGGCAACTCTTTTAAAGATTTTAGTAGAGAAGGAGTTTGTGGGTATTCAAAACCCAAATAGAAACAATTTTTACCATCCGTTGGTGAGTAAGGAAGCCTATTCTGCTAAAAGAATTGAGGGCTTGACTGAAAGTTACTTTGAAGGGTCTTATTCCAATGTCGTTTCCTTTTTAGTAAATAAAAAACAAATGTCCATCCAGGATTTGGAATTGCTTTTAAAACAATTAAAAAACAAAAATCATGACTAGTCAAATTGTGATCACTTATATTCTTAAAACAATATTAATATCAGGCATATTCTTGGCTTATTATTGGATTGCATTAAGAGATAAGAAATTTCATTATTATAACAGATTTTATTTATTGACTGCATCAACAATGAGTTTAGTTATTCCCCTGTTGAAGTTTGATTGGTTTATAGTGGAGAAACCTGTTTTATATAGTTCAAATGAAATTGTACAATTTATTTTACCAATATCTAATGTAAATAATAGCATTCAATATGATTGGGTGGATTATTCTTTAGTTATAGCAGGTATTGTAGCCATTACTTTATTTAGTATACTACTTTTAAATGTTATAAAAATTCAATTATTAAAAAGAAAGAGTGATGTAACTCAAATGGAAGGGTTTGATTTTATTAATACTAATGACGATAATGCGCCTTTCTCTTTTTTAAATAATTTATTTTGGAAACAATCTATTTCATTACAAGAAGAAGGAGGACAGCAAATATTCAAACACGAAATTACCCATATACAGCAAAAGCATACCTGGGACAGAATATATTGTCAAATTATTACTTCAATATTTTGGATGAATCCATTTAATTGGGTTATTCAAAAGGAGTTAGTGACTATTCATGAGTTTATAGCAGACGAATCAGCGGTAGGGGATAGTAATGTAGAAGCGTTTGCTAAAATGCTATTACAAACCCATTATGGGAATCATTTTTTAAATCCAACACACCAATTTTTTTATTCATCCATTAAACGAAGAATTAACTATGTTAACAAAATCAACCAACACAAAATACTCTTACCTAAGAAGGGTGATGGTATTGCCCATTTTAATTACAACTGTTTGTTTAGTATCTATTAAGGTAAATGCAAGTGATAAAATTGAAAAAACCGCTAAAGAAATTCAAAATACTATTGATTTATTAGTGAATGATACGACAAAGCCAAAAAAGCTAACGCCTCCAGTTCCTCCAACGCCTCAAAATCCTTCTTCAGCGAAACCAAATTATTATATCAATGGGGTTAAGATTGCTGAAGCCTGCACCACCTCCGCCGCCATTGACAAGGCCCTCTTTTTATTTAGATGGCGTTAAGATTACCGAAAAGGAAATGAATGCTATTTCTGTAAATGATATAGCATCAGTCAATGTCTTAAAAGGAGAACAAGCACTAAAAAAATATCCTGAAGATGGCAAAAATGGAGTAATGATTATTACCACTAAAAAGGGTACAAAAACAAATCTTCAAAATAAAATGGATGAGGTGACTGTTATAGGCTATTCAAATATTGACACAGGCGTTAGCGCAGTTTTTATTGCACCTAAGATTCAAAAAAACGTTGACCCTTCGAAAAATAATGAACCCATTTTTTATACCGCTGAAAAACCTGCAGAATTTCCTGGTGGTATAGAAGGTTGGTCTAACTATTTAATGAATAATTTAGATAGAAATTTACCCAATAGAAATAAGGCTGTTCCCGGTAAGTATACTGTGAAACTTAATTTTATTGTGAGTAAAAATGGCGATGTTGAAAATGTAATTGCTGAAAACAATCCTGGTTATGGAACGGAATCAGAAGCAATTCGTGTTATTGAAAAAGGCCCTAAATGGATTCCAGCAGAACAAAATGGTAGAAAAGTTAACTTCTTAATGAAACAAGTAATTGTATTTAATGTAACTGACAAATAGATTAACTTTTATAAGTTAGATTTTGATTACTTAATGTAAACAAACCCTCTGCAATTTTCTATGTAGGGGGTTTGTTATCAAAACATAATATTCTTGCCGCTTAACTAGTAGAAAGTTAATTTTAACATAATTCATGCTTTTAAGCTCAAGATTCCCTTTATTTTCGCCCTCAATTTATAAACTAGTTTAATGTATAACTACAATTCTTATTTAAAGAAATCCCTTCTTGTATTTATGGCGGGGTTATTCATCCAATCTGCATTTGCGCAGAACCCTATTTCAATTAAAGGACAAATAACAGATAGTGTAGAGAAAAAGCAATTGCAAAACGCGTCTATTAATATCTTAAGAGCAAAGGATTCAATATTGGTGGGGTCAACAAGGGCTGATAAGGATGGTGAATTCACCTTACTTGCTAAATCCGAAGGAAAATATATCTTAATGATAACTTATCCTCAATATGCAGACTATATTGATAAGATTGAACTTGCTACGGGACAAGAATTAAATCTAGGTGCGGTTTACTTGAATACTAAAACACATTTATTAAAAGAAGTTATTGTAAGAAATACAGTTTCTGCCATTCGTATTAAAGGTGATACAACAGAGTACAAGGCAGATAGCTTTTATGTAAATCCTAATGCAGACGTACAAGAACTTTTAAGAAAAATGCCAGGTATACAAGTAAACTCAAAGGGTGAGATTACGGCACAAGGTGAAAAAGTAAATAAGGTTTTAGTGGATGGTGAAGAGTTTTTCAGCGATGACCCTGCTGTTGTAACAAAAAACTTAAGAGCAGATATAGTTGATAAGATACAAGTGTTCGATAAAAAATCGGATCAGGCTAGTTTTACGGGAATTGATGATGGACAAAAAACCAAAACCATTAATGTTCAATTAAAAGAAGATAAGAAGAATGGTTATTTTGGTAAAGCAGAAATTGGCTCCAATTTTGGCGAATATGGCAATGGTAAACTAATGGTCAATTCTTTCAAAGCCAAGAAGAAAATAGCTGCATTTTTTACCCAGGACAATACACGTTTTGAGGCGTTAAATTGGGATGAAACTAGAAACTATTCTGACGGAGGTAATACCAATATGGAAGTAGGAGACGATGGGGGTATTAGTATGTATTTTAGTGGAGATGATGAGTATGGAAGTGGCGTGGGCTTACCCAATCAAAAAAATGCTGGATTGGTTTTTGGAAACAAGTGGAATAAAATATCTACCAATAATAGTGCACAATTTCAAAACTTAACAGTGAATTCAATTGGTAAAAACTATTCAAAAACTATTTTACCAGATTCTTCATTCACCAACAATACTTCCAATACACAATACAGCGATAAGAAAAAATATAAGATTAGTAGTATCAATGAATGGGGTACAGATAGTACAGGATTATTCAAGATTACCATAAAAGCCGCGGATGTATTAATAGACGGCACTACTCAATATGAGGGTCAAACAACTGGTGAAACTGGGCATTTAATTAATACTTCCAAAAGACAGAGCTCATTGAATGAAGATGATAAAACATTATCAACTATACTAAGTTATAAACGAAAGTTTGCTAAAAAGGGAAGAACTATTTCCTTTGTTTCCGATATGAATTTTAATGATAAAGTGCAGGATGGACTACTCGTTTCCAATAACGAATATTTTAATTACGGGGGCGCAGTCATTAAAAAAGATTCTGTAGATCAATTAAAGTCAAATAAACAAAACACATCTGCTATTAATTCAAATGTTGTATTCACAGAACCTATTGGGAAAAAATCATTTTTGATTTTTAAATACGCATTAAACATAGGCAAAAATGATGCAGAAAGAATTAGTTATGATAAGTCGGGAATTGCTCCAGTTTCTTCTAAGCCATTATACAGCAATATTATTGATTCTCTAAGTAATCATTTTGTTTTCAACACCATTAACAATGCAGGGTCTATCAATTATCGTTTTGTAGATAAAAAATATAATTGGGCTCTAGGATCTGGATTTGGGTCGGCGCATTATCAAATGAATGACATTGCTAAAAATACCTTACGCTCTATAAACTTTAACAACTTTATTCCAGCATTTACTTTGAACTATAACCCAAAACAACAAAGAAGATTAAAATTTGAATATTCCGGAAATACAATTAATCCTACCTTATTACAAATTCAGCCAATTATTGATAATACAGACCCTTTAAATTTAAATATTGGTAATGCCAATTTACAACAAGGCTTTACCAATACAGTAAGATTAAGTGGCAATGATTTTCAAGTGTTAAAAAGCAGATATATTTTTGGAAATATTCAATATTCAAACACAGAAAACGCTATTAGTAATAGCACTACTATTGATGCTTTAGGCAGAAGAGTAAATCAGTATATTAATGTTCAAGGTAACTTTAATTACAACGCTAATTTATATTATGGCATGGAGGTATATAAGGGCATTAATATTGGAGCTGGATTAAATGGAAGCGTAAGTAGGTATGTCAATAAAGTCAACGGCGTAAGGAATGTGAATGATAATACTAGCCTTGGGTATAGTGCTCAATTAAATTATTGGGGCGATAAATGGTATAGTTTCTATTTAAATTTTAATGCAAGTAATAATACGACCGTTTCAAGTATTCGACCAGGAACATCCACCAATTATTGGAATTATGCTATTAATGGAAGACCTGAGCTTAAATTCAAGAAAATTAAAACTTTCGTTGATTTAGACATCAATGCCAATATTTATCAAAAATCAAAAGTATTTCCTGATCAAAGAAATATTTATATCCTAAGCCCATCTGTTAGAAAAGTATTAGGGAAAACAGATAGCTGGGAAATGAAATTATATGTATTTGACATGCTTAATCAAAACAACTATGTTCAAAGAAATATATCAAGTAATTTTATATCTGAAGTAAGTAACAATGGAGTTAAGCGATATGTAATGTTTAGCCTCATTTATAATTTTAGTAAAAATGGTAAGCCTTCTAATATGGGCTTCTAATAATTAATAGTAATAAAAATGAAATATATCTACCTGTTTTTTTTCTTCTTAATCGCTAATAACTCTAATGCGCAAACTACATTTATTACAAGTGGTAAAATTAGTTTTGAGCGAAAAATAGCACAACATACTTTAACTGAATCTTTGCAATCTGCAGACGATATGGATGGCGGTTGGTCTGAGGAGTTAAAAAAAGTATTCCCTAAAATTATTATAGACAATTATGTAATGGATTTTAATGCATCTCAAACCTATTACAGAATGGCAAAAGAAAATCCAGATAATAAGTACATAGTTTTTGGTTTTAAACCATCAGAGGCAGACTTTACTATACAGAATTTAAATGATGAATTATTGGTAATGAAAAAGTCGCTATTTGAAAGTGAATATTTTGTAAAAGATAGCTTACCTAAGTATGAATGGAAAATTACAGGTGAGTTAAGAGATATTGCAGGATTTGAATGTAAAAAAGCTATTACCAAAATTTGTGATTCTGTAGTAGTTGTTGCTTTTTATACCGATCAAATTATAGTAAAAGGAGGTCCTGAAAGTTTTAATGGTCTTCCTGGAATGATATTAGGTTTGGCTATACCCAGATTATCCGAAACTATATATGCAACTAAACTTGAGTTAACAAGTCCAGAGATTCTAATACCTGCACAAGGAAGGTCCAAGGTTGTGAAGCGCAATCAAATCACTGCTGATTTAAAAAAGGGGCTAGACAATTGGGGTAAGTTTGGTAAAGTAATAGTTTGGGCTGCTAATTTGTAGATATTAATTTGATATTCTCTGCGTGAGGAAAACACCCCCTGAATTCGACTGAAATCGGTTGATTTCGGTTTTGTGAAAACATAACTCATTACAAATCAACGCCTTCATTTTCTCAAAAAATCTTCATAACCCTGAGGTCCCGGGTTCAAATCCCGGTCTCGCTACATGAAAATCAAGGACTTACGTTAAATCGTGGGTCCTTTGTTGTTTCTGCGTGAGGTTTGCGTGAGGTTTTGCGTGAGGTTTTTGTCATTTCTTACCGAAAACACGAACCTTTAATGCTGATATTTCTATTTGTTTTAACATCCTTTACTCTAAATATTTTAATACCTTTGCACTTCATAATCATGCAAAAGAAGATAATTATATTATTGTTATTTATAATCGGAGTAAATCTCTATTCTAATAGTATGTATGCATGCGACAAGCCGCACAAGTCAACTAAACCAACGTCTTTTTTAAAACTGACCAAGACTAAAGCCAAGTCTGATTGTTGCAAATCTCATAATAAGGATTCGGGTCACGATTGTAATAAAAAATGTACTCATCACAACTGTGCTTGCACTTCTGTTTGTTCAAATAGTTATTTCTGCAAAAAAGAAGTTATTATAGAAACTACATTTTTTTGTACAACTCTAAAGATGTACAATATGTATAAGCCTTCCTTCTACAATGAGGTACATATTTCAATTTGGCATCCTCCTAAAATAGTATAAGCTATATTTCTCTTTAGTCAAGTTGAACAACTTGAAAATTTACATTTATTAAAAATTGAAAATATGAAATCAATAAAACTATTGATGGCAACTGCCATTATATTATTTGCTACTATCGCAAATGGACAAACAAATACAGGTATAAAAAAGGTTTTAAATGCATATATCCAACTTAAAGACGCACTCGTGAAAAGTGATGGTACAAGTTCTTCTGGTGCTTCAAAAACACTATTAACTGCTATACAAGAAGTAAACATGAGTGAACTTAACACAGAAACGCATACGCAGTGGATGAAAGTAGTTAATGACTTAAAAGAAGATGCTGAACACATCAGTGATACAAAAGAGATCACACACCAAAGAGACCACTTTATGAGTCTGTCAACGAATTTATACTCAGTAATTAAAGTTTCAAAGTTAGGAACTCCTGTGTTTTATGAGTTTTGTCCAATGGCGAATAAAGGTAAGGGTGCGAATTGGTTGAGTTTAGAAAACAAGATTAAGAATCCTTACTACGGCAATCAAATGTTGACCTGTGGTAAAGTAGTTGAAACCATACAATAATAAAAAAATGAAATTAAATAATATATCTATTTACCTTGTTGTAAGTGGTTTGTTATGCGCATCAGTTAATCTTAATGCTCAAAAGGTGGTTAGGTATGATTTACATGTAAGAGACACTTTGGTGAATTTTACAGGGAAAACCAAAAGAGCAATTGCTGTGAATGGACAAATACCTATGCCAACAATGACTTTTACACAAGGTGATACAGCAGAAATTCATGTATATAATGAGTTGAAGGAATCAACTTCTTTACATTGGCACGGTCTTATTTTGCCTAATAAAGAGGATGGCGTTCCTTATTTAACACAAATGCCAATCGAACCGGGTACCACACATGTATATCGTTTTCCTATTGCACAAAATGGGACACATTGGTACCACAGTCATTCTGGTTTGCAAGAGCAAATTGGGATGTACGGTTCGATGATATTGAATAAAAGAAGTGATGATACTACTTTTAGAAAAGGTATAGATGACCTACCTACTATACCAGTGGTAATTAGTGAGTGGACGGATTACAACCCAAATAATATTCACCGAATGTTGCATAATGCGACAGACTGGTTTGCAATCAAAAAGGGAACTACTCAAAGTTATGCAGAAGCAATAAAAGAAGGTCACTTTACTACCAAAGTCAAAAATGAATTTAAGCGCATGTTGGCAATGGATGTAAGTGATGTGTATTATGACAAGTTCTTATTGAATGGAAACCAAGAAAGTCAATTATCTCAATTTAAAGCTGGAGATAAAGTAAGATTGAGAATATCTAACGGTGGAGCATCAACCTATTTTTGGTTAAACTATGGTGGCGGAAAATTTCAAGTAGTGGCTAATGATGGAAATGATGTTGAGCCCGTTGAAGTAGATAGGTTAATTATTGCTGTTTCTGAAACATATGATATTGTTTTGACTGTTCCTGAAAAGAATAAATCATTCGCGTTCCAAGCTACTTCAGAAGATAGAATTAATCGAGCATTGATGTATGTGGGTGAAGGTGAAAAACAAATAATGACACCCGTGCCTAGATTGAAATATTTTGAGGGTATGAAGATGATGAACTCTATGATGAAAATGAATGGGGACTTAGATGATATGGGAATGCAAATGAGTTTAAATCAAATGGATATGAATGTAGTGATGTATCCAGAAATCACAGGTCCATCAAGTGCTCAACTAAAATCCAGTGAGAAAGACCAGTACAACAGCAATGCATTATCGGATATCGTGACATTAAATTATGCGATGTTGAAGTCTCCACACAATACTACCCTTCCTAAAGACGCGCCAACAAAAGAAATAAAGTTTGAATTGTCAGGCAATATGAACAGGTATGTATGGAGTATGGATAATAAGGTGGTGTCTGAATCTGACAAGATTTTAATTAAAAAGGGTGAGAACGTTCGAATGATTATCTACAACGGTTCTATGATGAGACACCCTATGCATTTACATGGCCATGACTTTAGAGTACTTAATGGACAAGGAGAAAATGCACCTTTAAAGAATATCATTGATATTATGCCGATGGAGACCGATACCCTTGAGTTTAATGCCAATATGGAAGGAGACTGGTTTTTTCATTGCCATATATTGTACCACATGATGAGTGGAATGGGAAGGATTTTTAGTTATGAAAATCAAGCACCTAATCCTTTAATACCAAATCCAAAATTAGCCCAAAGGAAGTTATTTGGAGAAGACAGGAAATTCCATGCGATGGCTGAAAATGACTTCGCAAGTAATGGTAATGATGGAATGGTTATGCTTCAAAACACTAGATGGAGTATTGGTTCTGAATGGAGATTAGGTTATAACAATATGCATGGTTATGAATCAGAAACTCACATTGGAAGATACATTGGGAAAATGCAATGGATTATGCCATTTATTGGATTTGACTGGCGTTATAGGAAAATGGAAATCGGAGAATCTGAGAAAAACCTATTTGGTCAAATTAATACCAAAGATGAAAGAAGGCAGATAAGTGTGGGACTTGCCTATACTTTGCCAATGCTTATAACTTTTCAAACTGAATTGTATCAAGATGGTAATTTAAGAATGCAATTAATGAGGGAAGATATACCGGTTTCAAAAAGAATGAGGGGCGATTTTATGGTTAATACAGATAAAGAATATATGTTTGGAGTCAAATATATTGTTAACAAAAATATGGGATTAAGAACGCACTATGATAGTGATATGGGATATGGGATAGGTTTATATTTTAATTATTAAAAAATCAATTTTATGAAAAAATGTTTATTATTACTTGTTATGTTGGTCTCTTTTTCTTTCACTTATGCACAAGACCCTGCCAAGAAAAAATTAGTATTCAACCCAAATAATCCTACTTATGAAGTGGAAGCTACTTGTGGTACTTGTATGTTTAAAATGGAAGGAAAGGGGTGCCTTTTAGCGATTAAATTTAAAGGCAAGAATTACTTTGTAGACGGAACTGGTTTAGAGGATCATGGTGATGCACATGATAAAGAAGGATTTTGCAACGCTATTAAGAAAGCAAAAGTCCAAGGGAACGTCGTTAAGGATAGATTTGAAGTCTCTTATTTTGAGTTAATCAAAAAGTAAATTGTTTTAGGAAATTTAGATTTCTATTAACCATTTTCAAGTCTAACTTTCATTTCTTGAATGTTTCAAGCTCAAAGATTAAGATAGCGATAACATTCCACATATAAATGGATCTATTTTGATAATAAGGTTATACTTTTATAGTATAACCTTATTTTAATTAAAAACCTTACATGAAAATAGTAAAAAGTATATTTTTAAGTCTATAGCCAGCATTCGGAGGGGTATTGATGGTGTTTGGCGAATTTGACGACTCTCCTGGACTT
Organism: Chitinophagales bacterium; assembly: GCA_964203405.1. Taxonomy (GTDB): domain Bacteria; phylum Bacteroidota; class Bacteroidia; order Chitinophagales; family Chitinophagaceae; genus Sediminibacterium. Next base: position 830,008 of record CAXNLL010000001.1, on the reverse strand, counting down.
GGTGGAATTGGACTTATTCTTATTGGACTATCTGTATACTTGAATATGAGGTTCATTAAAACAGATAATAACAACTAAATTTAAACTCAAGTCATCTACCCTTTAATCTCTCAATTATTTGATACTAAATCATCGCATTATAGTTGCATCTTTAGTCTGTAAGGGGAGCCAAATTGAACATAACATTTGTATTATTACTCTGAGTGAGGAAAACACCCCCTGAAATCGACTGAAATCGGTCGTTTTCGGTTTTGTCAAAACATAACGCATTACAAATCAACGACTTCATTTTCTCAAAAAATCTTCATAACCCTGAGGTCCCGGGTTCAAATCCCGGTCTCGCTACATGAAAATCAAGGACTTACGTTAAATCGTGGGTCCTTTGTTGTTTTGCGTGAGGTTTGCGTGAGGTTTTGCGTGAGGTTTTTGTCATTTCTTACCGAAACGAAATATGATCAACCATAACGTTCACGTTTATTTAATATTGAACATTGTGTTAATTTAATTACATTCAAACAAGGAAACTCTCTACTACCGAAAGACAACATTAATATGGAAGTACATCACCCTCACCACCCAACGCATAAAAAGAAATGGTCTGAATACATTATTGAATTTGTGATGTTATTTGCTGCTGTAACTCTTGGATTTTTTGCTGAAAATGTAAGAGAACACAAAATTATGAATGAACGTAAAGATCAAAACCTATTTTCTATTTTACAAGATTTGAAACAAGATTCAATTTATCTCGAGAGTACAATTAAGTATTCAGATGATGGCATACGATATTTTCAAAAGTTTAAAGCTAAATTATATGAATTTCATGATAATAAATTAAGTGAAAACGAATTCATTAAATTTACTATGGACAATGTTGATAGTTCGTATGTCAATCAAACAGTTTTCCTAAATAGCTCTTCCTATAAAAATATGATTGCTACTGGTAATTTAACTTATGTTGAATCTAAGGACCTAAAGTGGAAGCTATCTAATTATTATGAAACATGGAATAAAAGAATTGAGGCTAATGGGGAAGGAGTAGATAAGACAACTGAAGCGTTATATAAAGAACATCTTCCAATAAGAAACTTTTATTTTAATCATATTTTAAATAGTCTTAATACAGATGTATCAAAATCCAATTATAAAAGATTTTATTTTAAGGTTAAATCAATTCGAGAAAAGTTAATTGATGAGAATTTAATTATACAAATAAATATAATTGAAGCTAGATTATTAGATTATAATAGAAAAATTAAAATTTTCAAAAAGTTTAATGATGAACTCTTAGAGCTATTATCCAAAAAAGATACGCACTAATCATATTAAATTTTAAACAAATGAAACATCTAATTATCGCGTTACTATTTCTCCCAATGATTTCTTTTGCCCAAGAAACGGAAGAACAAATAAAAAAAACAATCACGCACGAAAGACTTACCTATGTTAAAGCATTTGAATTAAAAGATTACAATAAGATTGCTGAATTCTTTCATTATCCTGTTTTATTGTCTGGGAAATCTTATTCGAATAAAAAAACGGTGATGAAAACATATAAAGAAAGTAGGGAAAAAAAAGTTCAGCCAGGGTATAAGTATAGTTTATCTGATGAGATTAAGTTTATTAAACTTTCAAATGAACTTGTAATTGCTGAATTCTATTATTCAAGGTATAATGCAAAATACGAAAAATTATTTTCAGGCGTATCTATAGGCACTTATAAAAAGCTAGATGGTAAGTGGAAAATGAGTGAATACCAATCAGTGAACCTTAAATAATTTGGTTTGATAATGTAAATTTTTCTATAACACGCTGCGTGAGGAAAACACCCCCTGAATTCGGTTAAAATCGGTCGATTTCGGTTTTGTGAAAACATAACCCATTACAAAACAACGCATTCATTTTCTCAAAAAATCTTCATAACCTGGCCGATAGAAATTTTAAAAAAGAGCCACTTTTATAGTGGCTCTTTGATTTTTTATAGTTTACTTACTACTTAATGCTTTATTTCTTGTCATCATCCATCTATCAGTTCTTCTCCAATAATTATTCATAATTAACACGTCTTTTTCCCATGAGCCTTTACCATATATTTCATCATATGCAGCATAAAAATCTTGCATATCGTCTAAATCTTTCCAACCATTAGGTAAGCGTCTTGAAGTTATTACTCTTTGTTCCCCTGTATAAGTTTCGAAAATTTTCATTTTCCAACCTAATTTATCAAAAACTTTAGGAAATCTCATTCTTATATCATTTGCTGCTTTAGAATAATTCATGATAGTATATTCAGTTTGTAAAACTTTTTCTACTCCTTTATCATCATCTATTTTAGAATTACTAAATTCAGGTCTAAAAACCAAAACTTCAGTTTGTCTACTTTCTAAATGAGGTGCTACATTAATATTCCATGAATCAACTAAACCTTCTGGCCATGTCCTAGGAATATCTCTTTCTGCAAAACTACGAGGGTTAGCATCCGATATCATTCTTTCGCCATCATGTTTGCCTCCAGTAATATTCCAAATAACCATTGCACGGGAGTTTGAAATAGGAAAAAATTTAGTATTATGTTTTTCCATACCATCACGATATGCTACATCATGACCCATTTTAATTTTGTCAAAAGTTCGATTCGTTGTTTGTCTTTGAGCAAATGTAAAGATGCTCGTAAATAATAATGTTAGAAATAGTAAATACTTTTTCATTTTTTTAGAATTTAAATTGTTTTCCTACTCGTAAGGCTTTTCAGATACGCCCCGTTTTTTAAAGTGGTTTCTGGGCTCCACTGATATTTAATCGCAAACTATTTTTTAGGAGCTCTAGCTCTTGTATATGCATTCATTAGCTTTAATTTGCCATTTTCCCATTTAGTATCTATAACTAAATATCTTAATGTTGTATCCCCATTAATTATTTCAGTTAATTCTGATCCAGTTGTTAAATAAGGCTCAAAAATCCCATCCTTATTTTGTCCAGAATTTGCAATCATCCAAGTTGTTTTCCATTTGGGGTTTGTTGTTGCAAATAAATTAGATTGATTTTCCATTAACGCCTTAATTCCGTTTATTTCAGTTCCATTAGAATAATAAATCTTAACATCATTTGCAATCATTTCTGCAAGTTTTTCCTGATTTCTATCGTTTAGTGCTTTTACGTAATCTTCCCATATTTGAACAAGGGATGTGTCACCTGCTTTTATTGGATACAAACCGTCAAGTCCTTCAATGTGTTCTGCTCCAATTATTACTGGGCTATTAGTCTCTGTTTGTGTTTTCTCTTGTTGGTTACTGCAGGATATCAGTATTACAGATAAAGCAACAATTGAGTAGATCTTTTTCATACGTGTTGATTAAGAAATAGGGTATAGCCTATTTCAATGATTAAATAAGATTCTAAGGAATGATAGATATTACAAGAATCGTAAATAGAGCTGTTGCGTTAATATTGCAATAGAGTAGGTGATTTACTATTAAAAGGTAAGTAATATTTTTTTATAATTAATATATCCCACATCATTTCCGCCTTTAATTAATTGTTAAGATAACATGAATTAAATAATACCTCTGTGTGAGGAAAACACCCCCTGAAATCGACTGAATTCGGTCGTTTTCGGTTTTGTGAAAACATAACTAACTACAAATCAACGCCTTCATTTTCTCAAAAAATCTTCATAACCCTGAGGTCCCGGGTTCAAATCCCGGTCTCGCTACATGAAAATCAAGGACTTACGTTAAATCGTGGGTCCTTTGTTGTTTTTGCGTGAGGTTTTTGTCATTTCTTACCAAAACGAAGTATGATCAACCATAACTTTCACGTTTAATGAATAGTGAACATTGTATTAATTTAATTACATTCAAACAACGAAACACTCTACTACCAAAAGGCTACATTGGTTTGACGACGGACAATTTTAATTATTCAGACAATTGAAGCCGAAAGCCCCAAGCCTTTCATAAATTTGTAACATCATTTTTTATTATGAACAAGAAAATATTACTTTCAGTTTTCGTTATACTGCTGTTAGCTACAACTTCAATTTGTATTTATATTTTTGATGATTATTCGCATAGAAATAATATTATTTTTTATGGAGGAACAATTCTTACAATGGACGATAAAATGCCAACTGTTGAAGCCATTTTTATAAAGGATGGTAAAATTGAAGCGCTCGGAAACCAAGATCAAATTTTTAAATTAAAAACTTCAAAAACAGAATTAATAAATCTTGACGGCAAAACATTAATGCCTGGATTTTTTGATGCACACGGTCATAATGACTTGTCTTCTTTTCTATATGGAATGACCGACATTAGTGGCTTTAACCATAAAACACCAGCTGCTGTATGGAAAGTCGCCGCCGAAAAAGTAAAGGTTACACCATCGGGAGAATGGATTATTTGCAAAGGTTTTGATCCAATCTTAACAAAAGGGTTAAACTCTCCCACTATTCAATTTTTAGATTCACTTTCTCCAAAAAATCCATTGCTGCTGATTTCACAAAGCTTACATTCTTTTTATGGAAATTCTTTAGCATTTAAAAAAGTAGGGGTCACGAATAAAACTAAAGACCCCACCGTATCTAGTTATTTTGAAAAAGATAAAGACGGAAACCTGACTGGATTAATTGCAGAGAAAGAAGCCTTTGAGCCTTTTAGAGTCGAAATATTAGAAGTATTCAAAAAAACATTGGCGGAAAATGCAACTAATGTAATGCTTGAAAATGCAAAAGCTGGCGTAACCAGTATTTCTACATTGGGGTTATCCGCTGCTAATAAAAATATTTTGATGCTTTACGAACATCTTTCAGCCGGCACATCTAAACCTCTTTATAAATTTTTAGAACTAATTGGAAAACTTCCAGAAAGGAAACCTAATGTGCGTCACTTTATTTATTTGCGTTATGATGCTCCAAAAAATTTAATTCCTGAAAGCGTTAACAATGGCGATGATTTTTATAAAATTCTCGGATTTAAATATTGGTACGATGGCTCGCCCTATATTGGTTCTATGTATTTGAAAGAACCCTATTTGCAATCCGAACTTACTGAAAAGGGTTTTCATCTTCCTGAATTTCATCGCGGAGAAGCACTTATTAAACAAGAAGATTTACTATCAAGTTTTGATTTCATGCAATCAAAAGGTTTTCAAATTGCTATTCATGCCCAAGGCGATGATGCAATTCAAGAAGTGGTTTCCGTTTTTGAAAAATTAAATAAAAAATATTCGATTGAAAAATATAGAAATCGCTTGGAGCATTGTTTGCTTTTACCAAGAGAGTTAATGCCCCAAATGAAAAAACTCAATCTTACACCAAGCTTTCATATTAATCATATTTTGTATTATGGCGATGCGCTGAAAAATGATATTTTAGGAGAATTGCGTAGCGAAAAAATTCTACCCATCAACTCTTTTGTTCAACAGCAACAACCATTCTCACTGCATTCAGATCAGCCAATGTATCAATGTATCCCGTTGCTTTTGTTAAACACAGCTGTTAATCGGACTACTGAAAGTGGAACTGTATTGGGAAAAGAAGAAAAAATTTCTGTGCTAGAAGGATTAAAAGCGCTTACTATTTATGCGGCCTGGCAGTTTCATTGCGAAGACAAGCTAGGAAGTTTTGTAAAAAATAAATATGCCGATATGGTTTTGTTGGATAGAAATCCGTTGCACGTAAATCGTGATGAAATTAAAAACATTAATGTGTTGCAAACATTTGTTGCAGGAAAAAGTATTTTTTTGAAAAAATAGAACTTAATTAATCGCCACACTTCGTTTCCTCTTAGTAGCTTTTCCAAATCGGCTAGCTTTTTTGCTTTAACTTCTTCAATCTTTTTAGATCCGATTGTCTAACGTCAGCATAAGGTGGATTTTAAAAGGTATAAATTAGTAGAGGATTTCCAACATATTCCATGAAATGAGTGCGCTCCCTTTTTGCGCCTCTTTTGCCTTAGAAAGAGACATATAACGGGAGCAACACCATTTCTAACTAATTGAAAATTAATCAGATGTGATATATTTCTTGTCTTCATAACCCTGAGGTCCCGGGTTCAAATCCCGGTCTCGCTACATGAAAATCAAGGACTTTCGTTAAATCGTGGGTCCTTTGTTGTGTCATGAAAACACCATTCTAAAACGCATTATTTTAAGTAACTTTATAGTCAATTCTGAATATGAATATCGCACCAGTTTTACATAAAGCGCCGCTAAAATCATTTGACGAAAAAATGAATGATTTGAACTATTGGTTAGCTCAACCTTTGATAAAAAGGCTTGAAGCTGTGACATTTTTAATATCTCAAACTGTAGATTTAAAAACTACTAGGATGGATAAGTCACATGTAGTAAGAAGAAAACTGAGAGCATGACATTAGCCCAAGATTTTGAAGATTTTGCAAAGCTCCTTAATAAACACCAGGTTGATTATATGGTGGTTGGTGGCTACGCATTAGCATTTCATGGCAAACCAAGACATACTGGTGATTTAGATATTTGGATCAATAGTTCAGAAACTAATGCAGAAAAATTAGTTATTGCAATAAAAGAATTTGGTTTATCAAGTTTAGGTCTAACTAAGTCTGATTTTATGCAAGAAGGTTATGTTACACAAATAGGATATCCACCTTTGAGAATTGATATTTTGAATACGATTGATGGTGTAAAATTTGAAGATGCTTTTCCAAATAAACTACATGTGGATGTGAATGGGATTAAAGTTACGTATATTGGACTTAAAGAATTTATAGTTAACAAAACTGCATCAGGCAGAAGTCAGGACATTGCTGATTTGAAAGAGATTAAGAATATTAAGAAGTAGTAATTTATATCTTTCAAAAAAATACTTGTATAAATTTGAATTGCAAAATGAGTAATCTACAATATTTATTGAGCGCTAAAAAGGAATTTGAAAATGACATCACCACTTATTTTATCTTTAATAATTATAATTTATAGTTAATTTTACGAATGCGAGGAACGGCTTCCTTTTCTCAAAAAATCTTCCTTTTAGCCGCTTCTGTAAACTCTTTATTCCATCTATCAAAGGTGGCTTCTGATATACCGTGTTTCAGGCATAGCGCTGCAATGGAGTATTCCCCTCGCTTAGCTTCCATTAAGATTACTACCTTTTGTTCTGTGGTAAAGAGTCTCCTTGACTTAGGGCCGGTCTCTTTATTGGAGTTCTCTGTAGATTTTTTTGGCTTCTGTCCCATCTCATTTTATTTTTAATGATGGAAACTCTCTTCTAACTTAGACTATATTTTGCCCACTTTATACCGACACTTTACAAGTATAGTCCATTTCAATGATTAAATAAGAGCCTTAGAAATTATAGACATTACAAGAATTGTAAATAGACCTGTTGCGTTAATATTGCAAAAGAGTAGGTATTTTACTTTTAAAAGGTAAGTAATATTTTTTATAATTAATTTATTCTACCTCTATAGTTCATTATTATATTATTAACATAACTTGCATTAATCACTCTGTGTGTGGAAAACAACCCCTTAGGTCCCGGGTTCAAATCCCGGTTTTGCTAGATGTAAATCAAAGACTTACGTTAAATCTTGGGTCCTTTGCTACTTGAGGTTTTTCCTACATGAAGACCTATTTATATTCTTATAAATTGATTAACTTTAATTGAGTATTAATTTTAATATGATTAAATATTTATATGTATGAACAAAATGAAATCTTACCTATTTTATTTTAGATGCATAATGGGATTTTTTTTCTTTTTTCTTGCTATAATACAATCAGAAGCACAAATAAATCCTATTAACAATTCAGATTCTAGTTCATTTAAATATTTTAAAGGAACTATTTTGGATAGTAAAACAAAGAATGAATTAATTTTTGCAAGCATTACAGTTTCTGGATCAAATATTTCTACCATCAGTAATAGTGAAGGAAATTTTTTAATCAAAATTCCTATAGATAAACAAGACGCAAGTCTTATTATTTCATTTTTAGGATATAAAGATAAAGTTGTTTCATTTAAAGACTTAAAGCAAGAAAAAAATTTATTGTATTTAGAACCTGTCAATATTCTACTCAAAGATGTAGTTGTAAATGTGATGGATGCCAATAAAATATTTTCAAATGTGCTCAATAATCGGTCAAAAAATTATGGAGATAGCCCTATTCAAATGATTGGTTTTTACAGAGAATCAATCAAAAAAAGACGTAATTATGTCTCAGTTTTAGAATCTATTGTCGATATTGAAAAAATGCCATTTTCATCAGGTTTGCAAGACCAAGTCAATATTTTAAAGGGTAGAAAGAATGCTGATTATACAAAATTAGATACTGTAAACTTTAAATTAGAAGGAGGACTTTTTACAGCCTTATTTATTGATTTAATAAAAGATCCAAGTAATATATTCTCAGAAAAGGTTTTTGAATTGTATAATTTTCACTTTGAGGATATTACCCAAGTTAATGATAAGGAGGTTTTGATTATCTCTTTTAAACAAAAAGCATCCATTGAAGACCCTGATCCCCTCTACAGCGGAAAATTATTTATCGATGCAAAAAGTCTTGCTATTGTTAGTGCAACCTTTCAACTTAATGTTGAAAATAGAGTTAAAGCAGGACTAATTTTTACACGTAAAAAACCAAAAGGACTTATTCTTTACCCAACAGAAGTTAGCTATCAGGTTGATTACAGACAACAGAATAATAAATGGATTTTTTCTTATTCTCGTGGAGATATTACATTTAAATTAAATTGGAATAAATGGATATTTAATACTACCTATAATACTACTTTTGAATTAGTTAATACTGATTGGAAAAATCAAGACAGTAGGGCCCAAATAAACACTCAAAGATTGAGCCCCTACGTAATTATGTCTGATAAAATTCCCAACGCTGTAGACCTAGAATTTTGGGGTCAATATAATATCATAGAACCTGAAAAATCTATTGAGTCCGCTATCAAAAAAATTAAAAGAAAAAAGTTGCAGGAGATATTAATTGAATAAAAAATTAGATTTTAAAAAACAGATTTCACTTCCGTTAGGAAAACACCCCCTTAAATTGTGGGTCCTTTGTTATTTAATTTGAACTTGTCTTCTTTGAATTGTATGTGCAGAAAAAATACCTAATGCTCCACCAATAATATTGGAAGGAGGATTAGCTGGGGTTGTTCCACCGCCTGGTCCAGCGCCCGATTGTTGATTCAGGGTGTAGTAATATAAATAGGTTGGCCTTGTGATACACTGCATTTCTACATCAATTATGTCTTTTAATTTTACTTCTAAAGAATCTGATCCACCTCTTAGTGGTCGTTGATTTACTTTCCCATTATTCAAATTGTCATTGAACACAAAAAAGTTTTGATCAAGTGTATCGTTGATTTTTTGAATAAAACGGTAGCTATTACCCAAGGTAATTGGGTCGGTGTAAACTGGGATGACGTTATATCGAACTTCTCCATTGACTGCTAAGGGATTAATTCTTAAACTATCTAAGAAAACTTTTTCTGGCATGGTGGCATTGGCCGTATACTTTTTGTCTGCAACTTGTACTTCTAAATAATAGGTGTTTCCGTAGATACCTTTTATTTTATTGGTTTTGTATTTGCCCTCTTTTTCATGTTGAAGTGTATCTATTATTCCAAGATTATCTTTAACAATAACAAGTGCACCAGTTACAGCTAAAAAATTGGAGGAGGCCGAAATACTATTAGACTTGCTAAGCTTGATATAATAAGGTCCAGCTTCGTCTGTGATAGATCCATCAATGACAAGTAAAGACTGGTTAGGGTCTAAGGGTAGTTGAATTTCTTTTTTACAACCCAATAAAATAATTCCCAATAAAATTGTACTTATATATTTTTTAAGCATCATTAAAATTTGAATTGATAAGTAACACTAGGCACCCATCTAAATAAAGAGGTTTGAATAATTTGTGTTCTACTAAGGTCCTTTGGATCATCTTGAAAATTAATTTGATACGCGTTTTCTCTGCCATACACATTGTATAAACTGAAGTTCCAAGATTCTTGAACGCGTTTTTTTCTTTTCTTATCATAAGTCACACTCAGGTCCATTCTATGATTAGAGGGCATTCTGTTTCCATTTCTAGAAGCATATTGGTATATTGTCTGTCCTTGAATGGAATATTTCCCCGTTGGAAAGGTAACCGCATCCCCGGTATTATAAACAAAAACAGAAGAGATAGACCATCTTGAATCAAGGGTATAGACGCCTACAATAGCAATATCATGGGTCCTATCTTGTTTTGCATTGTACCAATTGCCCTGATTAATACCAGTAATTTTTCTTTCTGTTTTTGATAAGGTATAACTTATCCATCCCGTTAATACTCCTTCTTTTTTCTTCCATAATAGTTCAAGACCATAGGCGCGTCCTACACCATACAAGAGTGCGCTTTCAACATCAGCTAATGTATTTATTTCAGCCCCATCTTTATAGTCAACTTGATTCTGTAAATTTTTATAATACAACTCGGTGCTTAGTTCATAGTTATTATTTTTCCATCCTTGCACAAATCCTACGCTCAGCTGATCCGCTATTTCAGGTTGAATATTGTAAGAATTTCCAATCCACTGATCAGAGGGGCTGGAAGCCGTTGAGTTACTAAGTAGGTGCAGGTGTTGCACATTTCTAGCATAACCCGCCTTGATACTTGTTTGGTCTGTTACACGGTAGTTGGCCGTCATCCTTGGTTCAGGATTTATATAGGTCTTGCCAAAGCTTTGCTTATTTAATTGAATTGTATTTACAAGTAAATCGTTTTCATATATATTATAGGCATCTCCACCCATTAAGCTATAAGCAGACAGGCGCATTCCATAGTCTACACTTAAATTATCCGATGCTTTATAATAGTTGCTTATATAAAGGGCATTTTCAAGTCCATTTCTGCCCTTTTTGGGATTACTATTAATTACGGTTCCGCTAAATGTGCTAGGTGTAATGGTATGTAAAATACTATTGAAGCCAAAACGCAATGTGTTTTTTGGGTTAAGGTAAAAAGTATAATCCTGCTTTAGGTTGAGGTCTTTAATATTGGAGTTGATATTAAAATTAGTCAAGCCGTTTTTAAGCTTCACATTATAGTTGTAGTCGCTGTAAATTAAAGAGGTATTTAAAAATAAGCGGCTAGATACAATTCGGTTCCATCTAATTGTGCCCGTTTTATTTCCCCAATCAATGCCAAAGGCATCTCCTAATCCTAATTCGTCTCTTCCAAAATAACCAGAAAGATATATTTTATTTTTTTCGTCAATCTTATAATTTGCTTTCATGTTTAAGTCGTAGAAATATAAAACATTGTCTTTAAACTCATCAGAGGCACGTAGAAAAATGTCTGCATAGGTTCTTCTTCCCGATAGGATAAAGGAAGACTTTTCTTTTTGAAGCGGACCTTCAATACTAATTCGACTGCTAATAAGTCCAAGGCCTCCATTCACATTAAAGTCTTGGTTATTGCCATCTTTCATTTTTACATCTAATACAGAAGACAGCCTGCCACCATATTGTGCTGGTGCATTACCTTTTACGAGCGTGGCATCTTTTATGGCATCACTATTAAAAGTGCTAAAAAAACCAAGTAGGTGTGAGGCATTATAGACGGGCGCCTCGTCTAATAAAATTAAATTTTGATCTGCACTTCCGCCTCTTACATAAAAACCACTATTGCCCTCACCAGCTGACTTCACACCAGGCAAAAGTTGAAGTGTTTTTAAAATATCTTTTTCTCCGAAAATAACAGGCAGTTTCCGAATGGCATTTAGGTTCAGTGTCTCTGTTCCCATTTGTGGTTTTAATAGGTTGTCATTTTTTCTTCCACTTTCAACGACCACTTCTTTCAATGTATTAGCAGACTTTAATAAAATAGTTAAATTTAAATTACTATCTAGCTGAAGCTGTTCCTTGTATTTTTCATACCCTAACTGTGAAACAACAAGGGTATATTTTCCCCTTGGTAAAGAAATGGCGTAAAACCCATATTCATTGGAGAGCACTCCAAGACTTGGCAACTCTTCAATTCTGAGCACGGCTCTAATAATAGCCTCCCCGGTTGCTTGGTCTTTAACATTTCCGTTTAAAACGAATTTGTCCTGCCCAAAACTAAATTGTACTTGTAAAACGCAAATAATCGCGCAGAAAAAACGCAGAAAACCATTCTTATTCAATCTCATAATGTAGTAACAAAATTACCTTCTTTTAGTTTAATTTCCGCTGTAGGAAATGTTAAATTAACAGAAAGAATTTTGTTACTTATTATTCAATTCTTTATTTTTCTTGCCCTTCCTTCGATAAAATTCTACGCCTCGTATTTTAAATGCCATAACTAAGATCTACCAAATAGCACCCATTCCCAACTCCCACAATTGCTTGTTGAATGCAGGAATAGCTTCATTTTTTAATTTTAGTCCTCTTGCTTTTAATGTCTCCCACTCAGTAGTATATTCTTTCAATAAATCTAAGTTGGGTTGATTCACTTGTGGAATTTCACTCTCTGTTTGATTCATCATAAACATATAGTTGGCTGTAAATTTGTTTGGGAAATTTTCTACATCATCATATGAAGTTGATTTTCTTTGAATCATATCTTCGTCCCATGCTTTTAAATTTGCAATTAAGGCCGCTGCATTTTCTTTTAAGCTTGCATATTGCGCACCGTTGTAATTAGCGTCAGACTTTAATTTTTTAACCAATGCTTCTAAGTGATTGCTATTGTCTTTTAGTTGGTTGACCATTTGGTGCATTTCAGTTACCGTATTTTCCATCAAACGCATCAAATCATCATACTGCTGGTATTCACTTGCCGTCGTGCCAAAGTTTGGATTGGCTTCAATAACGCCTGTTGTGGTGCCAATCATTTTTCCACCAGCCATTAAACGAATGGTATAATTACCAGGGATGGCTTTGTGTCCATTAAAACTACTTTCAATAAATACATATGGTATTGCCAGTCATTGGTTGCGTGGCGAAGGTTCCAAACAAAACGGTTCAATCCTTTGTCCTTGCTTACTATTGGATTTTTTCTTGGAGCTCCTTCATAACTCTTATAATTCTCCTCTGCTTTAGAACTAAAGCGACGAACTAATTTTCCAGATGCATCACTAATTTCCATACTGAGTTCAACCGATTCTGCCATACTAGGTAATTGATAATACAAGACCAAGCCCGTTGCAGGATTGACCCCTGCTTTTGCTTTAGCACCTGTAAAATCTGCATCATTGTCATCCAACTCGCTAGATCCCATTACTATTAAAGCGGCATCTGGTGTATATATTTTTACATTGCTAGTATCTGCTTTATATGCTCGAATTAAATTTAAATCATCTAATATCCAAAACGATCTACCCGAAGTTGCAGCAATTAAATTGTTTTGATGCACGCGTAAATCTGTGATAGGTGTAATGGGTAAATTTAATTGGAATGGACTCCAGCTTTTACCACCATTATTAGACATATACACGCCTAATTCTGTGCCCGCATATAATAAGTCTTTAACGACATTGTCCTCACGCACCACTCTTGTAAATGCATTGTTTGCAATACCTATATTTATTTTAGTCCAAGTGGTTCCGTAGTCCGTTGATTTATATAAGCCAGGCGTATGGTCGTCAAACTTATACCTAGTAGTTGCAATATATACTGTTGCTTTATCATGCGGTGAAACTTCAATGGCATTGATTAAACACTCGGCTAAGCCTGCTGGTGTAATATTTTTCCAACTTGCATCCTCCATCTTTTGTTAAGTACACATAACCATCATCACTACCTGTATAGATCACCCCTTTTTCATGAATTGACTCTATCACATAAGCTAGTGTGCCATAATTTTCTGCACCCACTGCTTCGTTTGTATAGGGTACACCAGGTTTTCCTTGTTTAGATTTTTCGTTGCGCGTTAAATCAGGAGAAGCTTCTTTCCATGTTTTTCCCATGTCGGAAGTTTTCAATAAAAATTGTGATCCATGATAATAGGTATTGGCTTCATGCTTACTCCAAATGATTGGTGCGTTCCAGTTATAACGGTACTTAATATCTTTTGCATCTCTGCCTAAATATTGAATTGGTGCAGCCATGATATTGGTGCTCCCTTTTGTTTTTGTATCTAATACTTCTATCGTTCCTTGGTAAGAACCACCTAAAACATATCTTGGATTGTTTGGATCAAATGCTAAAAATGCACTCTCTCCACCGGCAGATGAAGTCCAATTTCTTTCATCTATGCCACCTGCGCCAATGGCGCGACTCGCAATTTTAACGGAACTATTGTCTTGTTGTCCTGCATAAATATTGTAAGGTATTTCGTTGTCGACATTGATTCTATAAAATTGTGCAGTGGGCATATTGTTTTGACTGCTCCAAGATTTACCGCCATCATGTGTCACAGCAGCACCGCCATCATCTGCAATGACCATATTTTTACCATTACTAGGATGAATCCATAAATCATGGTAGTCACCATGCGTGCGTGCAAAGTCTGTAAAAGTTTTACCGCCATCAATTGATTTTAAGGAAGGGGCACTCATTACATATACTGTATTTTCATTTGTTGGATCTGGAAATAGTTCGATATAATACCATGCGCGTTGAATTAAGCGATGACTCTTATTAATTTGTGACCAATTGGCACCTGCATCATTAGACACATATAAACCACCAGCGTCTTTACTAAAATCACTTTCAATTAATGCAAATACTTTTTCTGAATTTGCTCTAGATACTGCGATAGACATTTTACCCATTTCTTTTGGTAAACCATTTTGCATTTTCACCCAGTTATTACCGCCGTCGGTAGACTTATACAATCCACTTCCTGGACCACCACTAATTACCTGCCATGGTAAACGACCATGTTCCCACATGGCAGCATACATAATAGATGGATTATGCATATCCATTGATATTTCTGCACAACCTGTTTTATCATCTACATACAATACTTTTTTCCATGTTGTACCACCATCAACGGATTTATAAATACCACGCTCTGCTGATTTGCTATACAATGCACCTTGAGCTGCAACAAAAACAATATTTGGATTTTTTGGATCAATGGCAATTCTTGAAATATGTTGTGTGGCGTCTAGTCCCATTTTTTTCCATGTCTTGCCAGCGTCTGTACTTTTATACACACCATCTCCATGATGTGTCATCACACCTCTTACTGCGTGTTCGCCCATACCTACATAAACAATATTGGCATCGCTTTCTGCAACAGCCACCGCACCTACAGAACCTGTTTTAAAAAATCCGTCAGAAATATTATTCCAACTCATTCCACTATTTTCTGTTTTCCATAAACCACCACCAGTGGTGCCCATATAATAGATATCTCTATTATTGATGACTCCTGATGCCATATTGGACCTGCCTCCTCTAAAGGGACCAATACTTCTCCATTTTAAGGGAGATAATTCTTTATTTAGATCCTGGGCAAAACCCAATTGAGTACATACTACTAAGCTTAGTAATGCAATTATTTTTTTGAACATAAGGTTGTTTTTGATGGATTAAATTTAAGCAAAAATATAGACCCATTGTGCATTGAGCCTATATATCTTTTTTAGAGCGGGTGGAGTGTTAAATAATTAGTATTTCATCATTTTCGCCTTTATTTTACCATTTTTACTGGTAACAATCCAATAACTGTCATAGATGGATTCGTCTAAATCTTTAAATTGGTCTTTTTTAAGTAGTAAATTAACCAATTTCGGACTTGTATTAGAATGGCCCACAATTAAAATAGTTTTCCCACTATTTTCTGATGACAGAAGTTGAGTCGCAAATATGTCTAGTTTTCTAGGGTCGTAAATGGCAATATTTAAATTTTGAGCTTTAGCAATAGGTGAAGCTGTAGCTTTTGTTCTTTTATAATTTGTTGAATAAATCTGATTGATTTTATGCACCTTGAATTTGTCCACTAATGACAATGCCCTTGTTTCGCCAATACTATTAAGTGGAGGATCCGATGCCATCATTTTAGCATTAGCAACTGTGGTATCTTTTTCTGCATGTCTTACAATAATATACTTAGTTTTTTGAGCATTCACTTGATTTGCTAGCAACAAGATTAATAGGCAGGTAGTTAATTTTTGAATCATCATTAAAATTTACAACTAAATTTAGACATAATATTCTATTTCTATTCGATTTTGATTTTTCTCAAACATAACTCTATACAATTCAATACCTTTGTTTACACAAAATACATCCATGCATACATTAAAACCCTATATACTGCTTTTTACTTTTCTATCGCTGAGCTTGTTTTCATTGGGTCAAGACCGTTATAAAATAAGGACTGGGGACCCCAACGGTATTAACAAGTGGTACATGGGTAGACAAATTGCACAAGTAATGAGTCATTATGGAATAGATTGGCTAGAAAGGGAAGAAAGAGAAATGGAAGAAAATACATCTCTATTATTGAAAAATTTAGCTGTTAAACCAGGAATGGTTATTGCTGATATAGGAGCGGGTAGTGGCTACCATAGTGCACTGCTTTCAAAAATGGTGGGAACGGGAAAAGTTTTTGCAGTAGACGTTGAGCCAGAAATGATTGCTTATTTAAATGAAAGAATCAAGCAGGAAAAATTGTCGCGTATAGTCCCTGTATTGAGTACAGAACAAAATCTGTCTTTACCAGAAAATTCCGTTGACATGATGTTATTAGTAGACGTATACCATGAATTTTCTTATCCTTATGAAATGGCATTATCCATGCTGACTGCATTAAAACCGGGCGGTAAATTAGTACTTGTAGAATTTAGGTCCGAAGATTCAGCTGTACCCATTAAAACCATTCATAAAATGAGTGAAGCGCAGGCTATTAAAGAATTTAAAGCAGCAGGTTTTAGATTTGATAAAAATATAGATAACCTTCCATGGCAACACTGCCTAGTTTTTACAAAGTCATAATTTAAAATATATAATACAATGGTAAATAAATTATTGAAAACAGCATTAGGGAGACTACGCATTGTAGCATTTATTGAAGGTTGTTCGTTTTTACTTTTAGGTTTTACGATGATACTAAAATATAAATTTTCTATACCACAGCCCAATTACATTGTTGGTTTGGCTCATGGAATACTTTTTGTGCTTTATATTGTTTTACTGCTTCAAGTTTCATTTTTACATCGCTGGAGCATATTCAAAATGTTTATGGCATTTGTAGCTTCCTTAATACCTTTTGGTACATTTTATGCAGATAAAGTACTTTTTAGAGAATTTAAATAATAATCAACCAATTTTATTAGCGGCTTTTTTTATATAGCTTAATAAATTTTTTCCAGCTTGAAACTTCAAACTGACTTAATTGTATACGATAAGCGTCAATCAATGCAGCTGCATCGCTTACTCGTTTCCAATCTTGTTCAGAAGGAACATCTACTCTTGCCATCGCTACTTTCTCTGCTTCATTGATGGCAGAAGCTGGAGTTATTCTAACGCTCTGCCATGCGCCCACTTGACGATCACCAGGACTGTCTTTACCAACTAATTTTAATTGCTTCACCATATCCATCATCCCATTCACATTTTTCAATGCTTTTTCATTTTTAGTTTGTTTAGATAATTTTTCATTTATTTTTTTCAATTCACTCTCCCAAGAACTGATCAAGTTAAATAGAGTCTTTAATTTTCCTACTT
This sequence comes from Chitinophagales bacterium, assembly GCA_964203405.1. Taxonomy (GTDB): domain Bacteria; phylum Bacteroidota; class Bacteroidia; order Chitinophagales; family Chitinophagaceae; genus Sediminibacterium. The sequence continues at coordinate 812,360 of CAXNLL010000001.1, read as the reverse complement.
CAGCATTAATCGCTTTATTATATCGATACAATTCCTGATCTACTTCTTCCTTTATCTTAAAGCGTGGATCTGAGATTACTTTGATATCGGTACTTGACTGAACCCCTTTATATTTAATGACCGCCATATAAGTTCCAGGAAGCACAGGTATACCTCTTGATTCATTTGGGTCATAGTTTGCTGATAAGTATACACGATCTTCATCAAGCTTCCATTGAATATAATTCAATCCTTGCATCAGATTTTGTCCAATTAATTTTCGAATAGTATCTCCTTTAGTATTTATAATAAACCCTTCAAGCTTATCCTCTTTTGTAGGAAGATCATTGATATAAATTGGAATAGCTGCTTCTTGGAAGGGTCTATTTTCCCCCTCGAATGTGGTACCGAATCCTGTCCAAATATTACCCGGAGGTGCAATGAACAATCCCTTCACTTGAAACACTTCATTCATGGGTAGGGTGGTTATTTTTTCTTTGGTATTGCCTCTTAGAATCTCACGCAAACTCTTTAGGTCGTCAAGCACCCATATGGCTCTACCAAAGGTTCCCACCACCAATGCCGATTCTTTTTCTTGAATGACTAAGTCCATCGTTGACACACTTGGAAAACCATTTTTGAAGGGCACCCAATTTTTTCCTTCATTAATACTCACCCACAATCCATTTTCTGTTCCCAGAAAAACTAATTGCTTCTCCACCGGATCTTGAATAAAACTTAATGCATAGCCCTTGACTTGATTTGCATCAAGTATATTTTTCCATGTTCTACCATAATCAGTGGTCATAAATAAATAAGATGCATAGTCTCCTTTGCGATAATTATTTGCTACTATCCAGGCTGTTCCTTTTTCAAATCGTGAAGCGTGTATTTGTGGTATCCATGCTCCATCAGGTAGTCCTATAATATTTTTGGTAAGATTATTCCAAGATATTCCTCCATTGTCACTGACTTGCACTTGTCCATCATCGGTGCCCACCCAAATAAGATCTTTATCAAGAAAACTGGGAGCAATGGCAATAATGGTATTGTAATTTTCTGCACCAGATACATCGAGCGTTAATCCACCATAGTCAGGCTTTTGATGTTCAGGATTATTGGTGGTGAGATCAGCTGAAATAGTTTTCCAGTTTTTCCCTTTATCTGTAGTCTTGTGCAGAAACTGAGAACCATAGTATGCAGCAGTTTCATTGAATGGGTCTTTTGCAAATCCAGCATTCCAGTTGAAGCGCAAATAGGTTGAGGCCTCTTTTGCAGTGGGTGCAATGCTTTGATAATATCCCGTTTGCTTATCATAACGATATAAATCTCCATTTTGCGAAGTGCCATAACCAAATCTTGCATCATCTAGGTCAGGTGCAATATGAAATCCATCTCCACCCACCAAGTATTGCCAGTACAATGTTCGAATGCCCCCTCGCTTCCATGTATAGGCAGGCCCAGACCAGTTTCCATTATCCTGCATGCCACCATAAACATTGAATGGAGTTTCGTAATCTACATTCACATGATAAAATTGTGCAACAGGAATTGTTTCTGGAAAATACCAGGACTTCCCATGATCATAGGTGATGCCCAAGCCACCATCCCCACCAATTATAAAATGTTGCGCATCGTTTGGATTAATCCAGATGGCGTGGAAGTCGGCATGGATACCTTTTGTTTCATCTGCCGGAATCATCGGTGTTGGATCAAACTTTACACCACCATCATAACTAACCGATAAAGGTTGATATATATTGTATAGACGATCGGGATCTTTTGTGTCTACAGCAAGGTCTTGAAAATAAAAGGGACGGTTATTTGTAAATTTAGGATTGTCGTTGATCATTTTCCAATGCATTCCTCCATCCTCACTTCGGTACAATGCATTTTTTTTTGCTTCCACTTTTGCATACACTCTATTTGGATTGCTAGGCGCTATAGCAATTCCAACGCGTCCCAATTCGCCAGCTGGCAAACCATTTGCATCTGATAATTTTTCCCATTGCGCACCACCATTGTTAGTGATATAGATACCTGATCCTTTTCCACCGGAAACAAAATAATAGGGCGTTCTATGGTGCTCATATAATGCAACAATGAGTTTATCTGGATTTGATTCATGCATCACAAGATCTGCTACACCCGAAGCGGTATTTGAAAATAAAATTTGTTTCCAGTGTTGGCCACCGTCGGTGGTTTTATATAAGCCGCGATTGGAATCCGCTGTGAAAGGATCTCCCATTGCACCCACATAAATTATATTGGGATTGCGAGGGTCGATAATAATTCGATGAATTGTTTTAGTGGCTGTCAATCCCATATGTTTCCATGTCCGACCGCTATCTTCAGTTTTAAAAATGCCCATTCCCAAGTTCATGGAGTTACGGGGATTGCCTTCGCCTGTGCCTACCCATATTACTTTCGGATTACTCTGTTGAATAGCGATAGCGCCAATATTCTGTGTAGGTTGTTCATCAAAAATAGGCTTCCATGACGATCCTCCATTTTCAGATTTCCAAACACCCCCAGAGGCCGCACCCACATAGATAATCTTTGGATTTGATTTTAATGCATCAATGCAAGTGATTCTTCCGCTCATATTGGCAGGGCCCACGTTTCTAATCTTTAGTGCCGATAACTTGTCGAAGTCAAGCACCTGAGCAGATAATGTAAGATTAGATAAAACAAGAAAAAAAATTATAAAACGCATATTAGGGATACATTTAGAGGACCTGAATTTAAGTAAAAAAATGGTCTAAATTCAACTGAATGTCCAGCTTCCTTCTTCTACTTCCGCTTCCAATTCTCCTAGATCCCACCCACAATAGCCGATAAAAACTTGAATTTCTTGTTGATTAGCAGCACTGGTGTTGATGGCTTCAATCACTTGCTCCATATTACCACCGAAATAAAGACCATTGGGTATTTGTTTGCCTCCCTCAATGAGATCGGGTCGCTTGTGCAATACAAAAAGGTGATCTCTATCAACGGGGCCGCCATCCATCAGTGGAAATGGTTTACTGTGATTGAATTCAATTAGTTCATGCAGCGACTTGCCAAAGGATTTATTGGTTACAAACCCTATCGTTCCTGCTTCATTGTGTTCAACAATTAGAATGGTTGTATGCTCGAAGACGCTGCCATTCAACGCGGTAGTGCTTTTGATATAAATTCCGGCTTTTAAATCCCTCATAAGTTTGTATATCGTTAAAGAATTTAGACAGTTGTGATGCAAATTATTAAACTGTAAATAGTAAGTCTAAAGTAAACTAAAAACCTGAGTCCTTTGCTATTTTGATTCCTATTTAAAATTATTATAACTTTACATAAGCACTTACAGTTTCCATTTAAAAATTTACCTAAGAAATTATAAAAATTACAATTTTGAATAACTTAATAATAATAGCACACCCAGATAAAAAAAGTTTTTGTTACAATGGTATTTTTAATACTATTAAAACAACCTTAAATGCTAAAAATGAAACAGTTCGTGTTATAGACCTTTACGAAGAAAATATTAGTTTTAGTTTCGGGGAAGAAAAAATTAAAGAGTATAAAGATCTCATCACTTGGACTGATAGGATTTATATTATATCGCCCATTTGGTGGTTCAGAACAACACCTGCTTTGGAATCATTCTTTGATCAAATTTTTACTCCTGGCTTTGCTTATAATTTTGTACCCATTTCAAAACTATATGGTTATCCAAAACCATTGCTTAGTCATAAAAAAGTTAGAACATATCTTACCCATGGAGCCCCTGGATTACCTGTATTATTTTTATACCTCAATTCAGTTAAATTGAGACTAATTATGGGTGTATATTCATTTGTATTCGGTTGGTTTAAAACAAAAACTCGCCAATTTTGGAGTGTACCATTTGTATCTCAGGGAAAAAGAATTACCTATTTAAATAGGGTAGAACAGGATATATTAAATGATATTGTAAGGATCAAATAAATTGAAGGTTCTTTATTATTTCTGCGCTAGCTTATAAATAAATTCAGCTAAACATTTATATCTTTATTTATGACAGATAAGCAAATCATATTTCTCATTTTAATTATTTGGAGCATTCCTAGCACTTATTTTCGCAGTAAGTTTAGAAAAATTGTTTATCAAACCGATGATTGGAAAATAAATATTAAACCCCTTTTCAAAAAAGAGATTATCGGTTTATTAAGTAATATGTATCCAGCTAATAAAGATTATCTCAAGGCAAGAAATTACTATCGAATCTATTTAGTAGTGTATTTAATTTTATTTATTATTTATAAATTTATTTAATCGAATATGTATCGCCTTTAAAAATACTATTTAGAAATAGTTAAAATATTATGAAGCAATCCCTACTTAATTTATTATTTTCCCTTATCGCTTTTTCCATTGCATATAGCATTGCATTATTAACCGGACTAGAGGTAATTCAGCAAGCTGTATTAATAGCCTTTCTTATACAATGGATTTTGTTTATTCCTGCCTTTTATTTTCAAACAGAAAAGTTTTATGATATAACGGGAAGTGTAACCTATATATCCATTGTAACTTATATAAGCGTTCAAAGTTATTATGCAATAAATGTTAATATAGGGAGTATCCTATTAGCTTCTTGCATTATACTATGGGCAATCCGTTTAGGCAGTTTCTTATTTACAAGAATTCATAAAGCTGGAGAAGATAAAAGGTTTAAATTCATTAAACCCTCGCCAACTCGGTTCTTCATGACATGGACTTTGCAAGGCATGTGGGTTTCTATATGTTCAATGTGCGCCTTAACAGCCATAGCAAGCAAAAATGGGGTAATTCAAAATGAAGTTTTTTATATTGGTATGCTAGTCTTTATTATTGGTTTTATTCTAGAGATTATTGCAGACATGCAAAAGTCTAGGTTCCGTAAAAATCCTACAAATAAGGATCAATTTATTACGCATGGCCTTTGGTATTATTCAAGACACCCAAACTACTTTGGTGAAATTACTTTATGGCTAGGCATTTCCATTATGTCCTTTTCATCCTTATCAGGTTGGCAGTATTTCACTTTAATTTCTCCACTATTTACATATTTGCTACTTGTTTATGTAAGTGGCGTTAGAATTTTAGAAATTTCAGGAATGGAGAAATGGGGGCATTTAGAGAAGTACCAAGAGTATGTACGCACAACATCTTCCTTATTTCCATATTTTAAGTTGTCTAATAAGAAAAAATAAAAATTTATGAAAAAATACATTTTCTATTGTTGGTCTTTTACTTTCTTGTTTTTCATAAGTTCGGTCAACGCACAAAATAAATCGAATGATATTGATGAAAAGTATAGACCCCAAATTCATTTCACTCCTGAGAAAAACTGGGTGAATGATCCCAATGGCATGGTATACTATAAAGGGAAGTATCATTTATTTTTTCAACATAGTCCAAACTCAACTGTATGGAGTGATATTAGCTGGGGTCATGCTGAAAGTAAAGACCTAGTGCATTGGGAAAGAAAACCAATTGCCATCTATCCTGATAGCCTAGGATTGATATTTTCTGGAAGTGCAGTGGTTGATAAAAATAATTCCAGCGGCCTTGGTAAAAACGGCATTATACCCCTTGTGGCTATGTATACTAGCCATGACATGAAAAAAGAGAAAGCAGGCGTAATTGATGTTGAAAACCAAAGCATTGCTTATAGTTTGGATGAAGGCGAAACATGGATAAAGTATAACGCAAATCCAGTTTTAAAAAACCCTGGGGTTAGAGATTTCAGGGATCCAAAGGTATTTTGGCATGAACAATCTAAAAACTGGGTTGCGTCCATTGCAGCACAGGATCAGATTAGCTTTTATGCTTCCTCTGATTTAAAAAATTGGAAAAAATTAAGTGATTTTGGTAAAACTATTGGATCTCATGATGGTGTTTGGGAATGCCCTGATTTATTTCCAATTGAATATGAAGGAAAAACAGTTTGGGTTTTAATTGTGAATATAAACCCTGGTGGTCCAAATGGCGGTTCGGCTTCTCAATATTTTGTGGGCAATTTTGATGGTAAAGAATTCAAATGTGATTACAAACAAACTAAATGGATAGATTATGGTCCTGATGAATATGCGGGTGTTACATGGTCTAATACGGGTAAAAGAAAAATATTCATTGGGTGGATGAGTAATTGGCAATATGCAAATATTGTACCCACTGAAAAATTTAGAAATGCATTTACTATACCAAGAGAACTAGGTTTAAAAAAGATAAATGAAGAATATTATGTTACTAATACACCAGTTCCAGAGCTTAAAAAAATGGAGAAGCAATCAATTGTTATCAATAATCTAACAATTAATGGCTCATCCGATTTAACAGATAAAATTGGAAATATGGAAGTGCCCAGTAAGTTTAACTTAGTACTTTCCAATAAGAATGACTTCTCTATTGAATTAGTGAATACTTTAAATGAAAAAGTAGTAGTTGGCTATAGTAAAGATAAAAATCAGTTCTTTCTTGATAGAAGAAATGCTGGTAAAGTAGATTTTCATAAAAATTTTGGCAGAATGAACTATGCGCCAAGATTTTCTTCATCAGATGAAATATCCTTATCCATTTATCTTGATCTAGCTTCCATAGAAGTATTTGCAGATAACGGCTTGTCTGTTCTTACAAGCGTTCTTTTCCCAAATGAAAAATTTTCTAAAATGAATATTAAGACTTCTGAAAAATTAGTACTTAAAAATTTTACTTACACGCCTTTGAATTCCATTTGGTAATTATAAAATGGTATGTTTAAAATTTTGACGAAAACAATGTTTTCCTTTGCCTATTTAAGTAAGTAAGTGTAATCAAATAATTCAAATAAATACTGTTACTTTACAATTGATATGAAATTAAAATTAGCAATAAATACTATTTTATGAAAATAACCAACTTCATCATAGCTATACTATGTAGCTTATCGGTTCAAGCGCAACCAACCTTAAAAGGAGCTTATGTATCTAAAGAAGATAAAGATGTCATTATTTGTTTAATGGATGGCTACTTCGTTGAAACCAAGTATAATTTAGATACGAAAGCATTTAATTATACCTGGGGCGGCCCATTTATTAAAGACGGAAATAAACTCCTTATTACTATTCATTTTGATTCAAGAGATAAAGCGGCAGTGGGTAAAACAAAAGAAATTGTATTTGTAAAAAAGGACCATGAAATAATTGACAAAGGAGAAAATATTTTGGCAGGAAACTGGCGCATGAGTGGAAGAAAAAATGGAGATAAAATTACAGAAAATCCACTTAGAGCTAGGCGTACTTACAAATTACTAACGGGGAATCGTTTTCAGTGGATAGCTATTAATATTGAAACAGGTGAATTTTCTGGGACTGGAGGTGGTGTCTATAGTTTTGTCAATGGAAACTATACTGAGAACATTGAGTTCTTTAGTCGTGATTCTTCTAGGGTAGGTGCATCACTTAGTTTCTCTGGCAAAGTTGAAAATGAGCAGTGGCACCATAGCGGCCTTAGTTCAAAAGGGGATCCTATTTACGAAATATGGACTAAGAAGTAGATCCTGTTTTTTATAAAGTATTAAATTAGTAAAGCCAAGATTTTAAGTCTACTCCCTTTGGGGCTCTTGTTTTTACCTCTTGTGCCCATTTATTAATAAACATTTGATGGTAACGCAATCTGCTTATATAGTTAGGCTGTGTATGGTCACCATTCCAACAATGCTCTGCTCTATCTCCATAATCAATTACACAATTACAACTTGGATTCTTTAATTGTTTTAACATATCCTCAGCCGTGTAAACTGCATTGTTTAAATAGTAGTTATCCATATCGCCCACGTATAAATGAATTTTACCCTTTAGCTGTTCACCAATTTTTGGCCAATCCCTTTTAATAATATGTGCTAAGTCGTAGTTTTCTTTCCAATACGCAGCAACCGACTTGTCAATTGTACCACTGTGTTTATCAAATATTCTTTTTGGATAACCGTCTTCACCCATTGGAGAGAAAACAGCCTCCCATACATCATATTGATCTCCACTTCTAGAATGGGTTCCTAAAGCAAGTTCTCTTTGATTGGTTTCTTTGATGGTAGAATTAATATGCCCTAAATAATTTCTATGCGATGGTCTTGCTAAATCTTTGAAATCACTTTTTGCATAGTAAGCATTTTCGTCTTTATAAATATTAATGGTTGTATAATGATTAAAATCTATTGGATCTGGGCATGCTGCATAAGCGCCATTGTACTCGTTTGGATAGAATACTTGAACTGCAAGGGCTTCCCATCCTCCTGTTGATCCACCATAAGTAAATCTTGCCCAACCTTGTCCAATTCCTCTAAATTGCTTTTCAATTTCAGGAATTAATTCATAAGTAATAGCATCTCCATAAGGGCCCATATTAGCAGAATTTACTGCGTAAGAATCGTCATAGTAGGGTGTTGCGTGTTGTATTTCAATGGCCAATACTCTAGGAAAATTTGGCCCTGTCCATTGTTTATAAAACTGATAGGCTTCTTCTTCTTGTATTTTATTATAACCCGTTATATTGAATCGGGCACTTGTATCTGGAATTAAGTTCGGGTTGGGGGGTGTTGTACTAAAGCCACTAAGATTTGAAGGGAAATGTCCGTGATAAATTGCCAATGGGTATTTCACATTTTGGTGGGTATCAAATCCTTCAGGAAGTAAAATATGTGCACCCAAGTACATTGGCCTGCCCCAAAATTCAGTTAGTAACTTACTCTGAATTTTAATATGTTTAATATATTTTGAGTCAGTTGGTTCTATGATGGGAGGTATGATTTGATCAATAGTTAATTGAACTACTTCTGTATTTTTGGGATCAAAATGAATTTTTATTGGTTTTGAATAAATATTACCGGGCGCTAAATTCCAATGCTGGCCTTCTCCACGATCCATTGGAAGTTTTACTACTTTGCCATTTTTGAGGTGAAAAGTTTCATATTTATGTAAAAGTACTTGAACGTAGTAGTCTCCTGCTGGTATTTCACTAAGCCTTTCTTTCGGGAAACCATAGGCCTCTTCAGCAATACTTTGCGTTGATCCAATGGCCCACTGGTCTACATTTTTACCTAAAATAATTTGGGTAGTAAGCGCGTCACTAATTTGGAATCTTGGCTCTGCTGCATTGTTATTAGAAAAAAGTAATAACAGTCTTCCGTCAAAATTTTCAGTATGTAAATTATTATTAATTTTTACATTAAACATTTGAGCACTTAATTCAAGTCCATTTAGTAACAGAATGCTTAAGTAACATAATGTTTTAAATAAATTTATTTTCATGTAATTTTTTTTAATTAATGTTTGTCTTCTTCTTCTGAATAATCTGCACCAGGGGCTGCCATAATACTTCCTAAGAATAAAGCGTTTAAAAATAATTTGTTTGTCCCATACCAAGTTCCTCTAAAATTTGGTTCGTCTGCAAATAATATCACTCTTCCACTTCCCTCTGTTCCTACTAAGATAGAAGGTGAATTTTTAATCATTTTTAAAGAATTAGGATGTAGGTAGCCACCTACTAAAGGAGTATTGGTATACTGCGCAATGGTACTATAGGCACTTGTACTATTTTGAAAAAAGGTAGAATTATTTTTGTAGACAGAAACCTTTCTTTTAGAGAATCCATATCCAATGGGATGAGTCGTATCAAGGTCTATAGAAAAAATAGAGCCACCTAAGGCTTTAGCACCCTCCATATCACTTGCTTTATCGTAATCTAATCTTCCTTTTGTGGTACTGGAGTCAACAGCCAATTTGAATTTAGTAAATCCATTTTTAATGGCCCAATCGGCCCCAGACTTTATAGTAATAAGGGTGTTGCCGTTTTGTACCCAGGCTTTAATTTTATCTACACTATTTTTATCTAAAAAATTATAGGCACCTGAAACCATAACAAGTGTATTATACCTTTCTAAACGAACTCTAGAGAAATTTAAAATATCAATTTTAGTAATAGGCATATGCAAGCGTTGGTCTAGTAAATGCCATATTTCACCTGCTTCTGAAGCGGCAACACCATTTCCTATAATCATTGCTGCTTCTGGTTTTTTCAGTGTTTTTATATAGTTGCTTCCAAGGTCAATGCCTGAGTTACTAAATCCTGTAGACACTGTATGTACTTTTATATTGGCAGCGACACTGGCTTTGCTAATTATATTATATAAAATATCTGCATCCACTTTTTGTTGTTGAACAGAAATGATAATACTACCATAGCCAAAATTCATATTTTGCTCCATTAATATTTGTACTAAAAGTTCTGGTTGCTGTTTGTACAAAAACACCCTCATTTTGCAATGCGTAAATGAATTGATGTATATTATAATCGGTATTACTTACTAAGTAAGCATAATTACTTTTTACAATAGGTGCATTATTTAAAACTAGAGGTGCATTTATTTTTTCAGACAAAGCCATACTAGTTTTAACTTCAGTAAAAGGAAGTCCGTAAGCATGAATTAAACTCCAAGTAGAAGCATCATAAAATGTACTATCCTTATAAGTAATTTGATTTTCAAAAATACTTTTTACCATAATATAATTATCCTGTGCTGTAGGTACAAAATAATCTGTTGAGTTGGGAACTTTATAAATATCTATTTTATGCAATAGTAATAAATCAATAAATGCTTTTGTTCTATTAAAATCTTTGGCGTCGCCAAAGCTATACCCTTTAATAATTGAATTTGTGGCTTGTTGTTTTGCTGTTAGATAAAACTGCTTACGCATTTCAATTAAACTTTCTTTCTCTGCTAAAGAGGCGGTGATAGTCGCTAAAGAAGCGGTGAACTGATTGCGTATAGTAAAACCAAAAGTGATAGGAATGGTGGTTGTTTCTTGCACATGACCTCGGCTGCTACCTTGCTCAAATAAAAATCCAGCACCACCATAAAAATTAATATAACTGCTACCATAACCAGGGTATAGTTTATCGAATGCTTCTTTGGTAAAATACATAGAGCCGATGCTGTTGGTTGCCTTGGTAAAATATTCGCCAAATTTTGGATATATATTTTTGTACAAGTAATCAGGCACAATTGGATTGTTACTAGACTCTTTTCCTGGATCGAAGTAGAAAGTAGAATTTGTGCCCATTTCATGGTGGTCTGTTTGTACATAAGGGCGCCACTTGTGGAAGAAATTGATCCTATTTCTTGTTTCTGGGAAAGTACCTAAGAACCAATCACGATTTAAGTCAAACCAATAATGGTTGAATCTTCCTCCAGGCCAAATTTCATTATGCTCTCGGTCATTGGGATCTGCAACAGGAGGTGTTCCCTTGTGCATATTTGCCCAATGCGTGTGGCGGTCTCTGCCGTCAGGGTTAATGACAGGGTCCAAAGTAATAATCATGTTATTCAACCATTCTTTGGTCTGCTCGCTTTGGGAAGCAGTTAAATAATAGGCAGTTAACAAGGCTGCTTCACTTGAAGAGGGCTCATTACCATGCACATTATAGGCCAAATGAATGACCAATGGGACCTTATTATTAGTACCATTTGTTTGATTGGATAAGTGTTGCAATCTAATTTGCTCTATATTTTTATGATTTTCTGGAGAAGAGAAAATAGCTACCACTTGTGCTCGACGCTCAAAGGTTTCTCCAATGATTTCAAAGGAAACCTTGTCGGATAAGCGATCTAGCTCTTTTAAATAAGCTACAATTCTATCATGTCTTGTATGTTGTTCACCAATGGCATAGCCCAGAAATTGTTCTGGGGTAGGTATACTAGCATCAAAATTTCCTTTATTAGGGTAAAAATAATTGGCCTGCCCCTGCACTAGCAAAAAGGAAAGCATTAAAAAAAGCGCTGAAATAATTTTCTTAAGCATGTATTATAGGTTGAATTATGAATAATATCCTAGCTAATTTACTATAATTATTGATTAAAATATGGGTAAAAAGCAGGAGATTGAAAAAATTACTAACTTAGGGTTTATCTATATTTAAATTAAAAGTTCCTAAATATGAAAAATCCTATTATCTGTCTTTTACTCCTTTTGTCATTAAGTGTGCAAGCACAGAAGAAAAAATCGAATAGTACTACTATTGAAGCTACTAAGCCAATTCTAGATACAGTATTTAAAAATTTACAATGGAGGAATATAGGACCTACTAGAGGAGGAAGAGCCAATGCCATTAGTGGGGTAATTAATAATTCAAAAAAGTTTTATACAGGCTATACTGGGGGTGGTGTATGGGAAACAAAAGACGGAGGTATTAAATGGAAAAATATATCGGACGGCTTTTTCCAAGTAGGATCTGTGGGTGATATTGCTGTTTCAGAGTCTGACCCAAATGTTATTTATGTAGGTACAGGAGAACATGCTGTAAGAGGCGTAATGACAAGCTATGGAGATGGAGTGTATAAATCCACCAATGGAGGCGTTAGTTGGCAAAATATAGGACTTGAAAAAACAAGACATATTTCCGACATCGCTATTCATCCGAGCAATGCAGATATTGTTTATGTGGCTGCACAAGGAACTGTTCATGGACCTAATAATGAAAGAGGTGTCTATAAATCGGTAGATGGGGGCGCTAATTGGAATCGCGTATTATATATAAACGATAGCACAGGTATTGCTTCTTTGTCAATGGATATGAATAATCCCCGCATATTATATGCAGCCGCTTGGGAGCATCGTCGCTTTCCTTGGACTGTATCAAGTGGAGGAAAAGGTTCTGCTATTTGGAAGTCGACAGATGAAGGAAAAACTTGGATAAAATTAACAGAGGGCTTGCCTGATCTAATGGGAAAAATTGGTTTAAGTGTTTCTAGGGTAAATTCAAATCGTGTGTTTGCCATTGTTGAAACTGAAAAGAAAAAATCTGGTTTGTACCGTTCGGATGATGCTGGAGCAACATGGGCTTTCTTATCTAATAATCAAGATATTACTTCTCGTTCATGGTATTATATGAAAGTGTATGCAGATACTAAAAATGAAAATTTGGTATATGTATTAAATGCACCAATGATGCGTTCTATTGATGGAGGAAAAACTTTTACCAATGTGAAAGTGGGTCATGGAGATACACACGATTTATGGATTAATCCTACTAATAACAATGAGATAGGATTAGCCGATGATGGGGGTGGAGAAATTAGTTATGACCAAGCCAATACTTGGTCTTCAATTATGAATCAGAGTACTGCACAATTTTATAGAGTCAATACAGATAATACATTTCCATATAAGGTATATGGTGGTCAGCAAGATAATTCTTCAGTCATTATTGCAAGTAGAAATAATACAGGTGGTATAACAGTGCGTGATTGGAAAGCAGGAGCAGGATGCGAATCGGCTTTTTTAACTTTTGATCCCAATAAACCTGAACTAGTATATGGGGGTTGTTATCAAGGGTATATTGAGGTGTTAAATACCACAACCAATGAATCAAAAGATATACAAGCCTATCCAAGTTTAAATTTAGCTGTTCAGCCTAAGGATATGAAATATAGATTTAACTGGAATGCGCCAATTATAACTTCCATGCACAATCCTAAAGTAATATATCATGCAGCAAATGTATTGCTAAAGACTACAAATGGTGGTTTAAGTTGGGAAGCAATTAGCCCAGACTTAACTAGAAATGATAAAGCCAAACAAGGACCTGGCGGTATACCATTTACCAACGAAGGTGCTGGTGGAGAAAATTATAATACTATTTTTTATGTGAGTGAATCTCCATTAGATGCCAACACTATTTATACAGGGAGCGATTGTGGATTGGTTTATGTAACAACTGATGGAGGTAGTAACTGGAAAAATATAACACCTGCCGATTTACAAGAGTCTCAAATTAATAGTATTGAGGCTTCTTCTTTCGATAAAGGAGTAGTATATATTAGTGCAACTAGATATAAATTAAATGACTATGCATCTTATACTTATAAGACAACTGACAATGGGGTTACATGGACAAAAATAAATAAGGGCGTTAAAGATGCAGATTTTATAAAAGTAATTAGAGAAGATAAAAAGCAAAAAAATATTTTATATGCTGGTAGTGAGAGAGGCTTTTATATTTCTAATGATGCAGGAAATACATGGGCAACAATGCAATTAAATTTACCTATTGTTCCCGTTACCGATATTATGATCAGAGACAATGATTTAGTAGCGGCTACTGCAGGCAGGGCTTTCTGGATCTTAGATGATGTAAGTGCCATTCAACAAAACACTACATTTGATAATATAGGAGAACTGAAATTAATGATGCCAAAGCCTGCTTATAAATATGGCGCAGGGGAAGGTTTGCCAGAAAAAAATGGAGAAGGACAAAATGCGCCAGAAGGAGTTATACTAGACTACTATTTACCTACAACACTCAACGAAAAGGATACGGTAATATTAGAAATTATTGGAAGTAACGGAGAAGTTATTAGAATGTATACCAATATAAAAAATGATAATTATAAAAAGTATCCTGGAGGGCCATCGCCAGAAACTTTATTAAGTAGCAAAAAAGGGCATAATCGATTTCTTTGGAATTTTAGAACCCATTCAGAGAGCCCAGATGTAAACGGGGTGTTTGTATTGGGCAGTTATGCTGGTTATGCGGTTGCTCCGGGATCTTATCAGGCCAAAATAATACTTCATCCAAATAAAACCGATTCTTTAAAAGTTCAAACAAGCAGCACTGCAATCACAGTAGTACCAAATCCATTTATTAAAGCAAATAAAGAAGATTGGGCATTTCAACAAAATACACTTGCAAATATTAGTAAAAGTATTAAGGATATTCATACTTCAGTGAATAATTTAAGAAAAGTAAAAAAGCAATTACAATATTATACTGAAACATTAGCGAGTATTCCCGACGCCAAAACAATTACAGATCAAGCTGCTAGTATAATTAAGAAAATGGATACATGGGAAACTAATATTGTAGAAGGTAGAACACAGAATGGACAGGATGTAATTAATTGGCCAAGCAAATTAAATGTTGATTTCTTTTATATCAAAGGCTTGGTAGATATTAGTGACCCAGTGGTAACAAGCGGGGTAAAAAATAAATTAGCAGATTTACAAGCTAGCTGGAATAATGAGAAAGCAAAATTAGAAGCAATTTACGAGGCCATTAAACTTTTTAATAGCCAATTTAAAAATGCTAATATCTCAGCGCTGCAACTATAAGCTCAATAACTATAAATAAAAAAAGGACCCGCGTTCATTGTGGGTCCTTTTTTTTATTCTACTATGGCTTCCGCCTCAATTTCCACCAAATATTCTTCGCCAATTAAATTAGCTTGAACCATTGTATTAACTGGTTGTATATGCGCAAAACGTTGTCCATGCGCCCTAGCAATAGCTTCCCATTGACTAATGTCTTTTATAAATATTCTTATGCGTACAACATCTTCTAATTTACCGCCTAAGGATTGAATGGCACCTTCAATTTTATCAAAAATAAAATGGGCTTGTGCGGCAGGGTCATTTCCTCCAATCAAATGAGAACCATGTGTGGCCGTGGTTCCAGAAACTAAAATTCTATTGCCTTTGCGCACCGCACGACTATAGCCAGCCATGGTTTCCCAACTAGTCCCTGATAAAGCCTTGGTTTTTCCACTGGCATCTTTTATGGTTGGATAAGGTGAAGCAATTTCTTTTACATGATGACTTAAATCGCCACTGGCAGTTAAATAGGGGGGCTTACGGTATTCATCTCCACAATCACCTGGAATTTTATTTCCTTGAGCCAATATATTTTTGATTGATTCACGCTCAGTTTCTAAAAGGGTCAATGTTAGAATTTTTTTATTTTCATCAATATGTGCTGACGCACCTAATCTTGCACCTACAATTACGCCACCTACTGCAGGTAAGTCTTTAATATAAGTACTAGCAATAGTGGCAATAGATACTTGGTGTTTTTTTGCTATCTTATCTAAGCTTGCCAATAATGTTTGATACCATTCCCATCCACCTGCGGCATCAATGTATCTTTTGTATTTCATCTGCGACCAGGTCAAGGCTTCATTGATTGCTGGTTCAGGTTGATGCAACCATTTTTCGCTAAAAAAACCACCTGCTACTGTACCAAAGGCCAATATTTTTATATTGTTTGCTAAACAAGTAGTAGTCATTTTATGGGCAGCGCGTTGATCTAACAAGGAATAACATATTTGATTGCTCACTACAGGGATGCCTGATTGTATCACCATATTTAAATGCGCTTCATCAAAATTGGTTAGTCCAATATTGGCAATCAATCCTTCTTCTTTTAATTTTTGTAAACCAAATAAACAATCCAACCAGCTTGGGTCGGCATAATTCCAAGCATGGAATTGAAGCAATTGAATTTGTTCTACTTGTAATTTTTTTATAGATGATTTTACTGCTTCTTGAATTTGCGATGGACTAATGGCCCCAGCGCTTGGCACCCATTTGGTTAATAGTTGAACATTGTTAAGTGCATAGGTTTTTTTAAACACACCTGAGATTTCTTCAGCAGATCCATAATGGTCGGCCATATCAAAACTGGTAAATCCTTGCTCATAGTAGCTGTGCAATGCCTTGGCGGCCACTAAAGGGTCTAATTTTTGGTTGTTTCTTTCCAAGTCGGCCACCTGCCATAAGCCAATGAGTACTTTAGAAATAGTTAGAGAGTCGCTTAGTTTTGTAGTAGTCATAGTATTCATCTTTCGATTTATTCTGAAGGTAAATTTTTAAAATAGTCCGCATCAAAAGTACCTGATTTTTTTAGTTGATTCCAAAAGATAGTAAAAATAATACTAGCGAGTAACATGACTGCCGTAAATACATAAGTGGCATGAAAATACCATGCAGTTTTGGAAGCACTTACATCATTCACTATATTAATAATAAGTAAAGCAGTAAGGCTAATTAATCCAAATAAAGCAATTAGCCTTTGTACCCCCTTATTTTTTACAACGGTAATTTGATTGCCTAGTAATGGATTGTTCTGATGAATTAGTAAAACAGAGATGCAAATCAAAATAAAATTGACCAGCATGGCAATGACCATAATGTCGATGCCTAAAAAAATATCACTAGCAAAATGGCTACCTAGTATGCCAAAGCTAGATACAATGCCGCTAAAGAAAATAGCCCAATGCGGTGTTTTATAGCGAGGGTGTATATTGGATAAAAAGGGCGGAAACAATTTGTCTTTAGACCAGGCAAATAGTAGTCTTGATACCGACAATATCATAGAAGGTAAATCTTTTAATAATGCAATGCAAGCGCCTAGCATTATCAATACCGACCAAAAGGGAGGCAATACATAATTCAATAAGGTGGTGGCTGATATATCTTTTTTATTAGCTAAATCTTGAATAAAATTCCAAGGTGCAATTTTATAAACACTAAAAGTAAATAGTAAATAAAATAAACTTACGCTAACGATAGTGATAATAATGGCCCTGGGCAATGATTTGCTTGGATCTTTTGCTTCTCCACCTGCTTGGGCAATAGAATCAAAGCCAATAAAACTTGCAAATAAAATACCGCTGGCAGAAATAAATTGTTGCCAATTGAATTTGCCTTGCAGATGTGTAATCACTATTCCATCTTTATTTAGTACACCCTGTATAAAATCCTTTTCGGTATAAATAAATCCAGCGACTATTACAATACTGGCTAAAATAAAAGTAATAATAACCAAACCAATAATGGTCAACTGATAAGTTTTCACACCAAAAATATTGACGCCAATACAAAGCCATAATAAAGCTAAGGATAAGAATAATTTAGTATTGCTATTTTCAAAAAAATGAACAAGATTTATCCAATCCATGGCGGCGCATACATCTCTAAAAAAGGGTACGACCATATAAGACACAACCCCTATGACAATGGATAAGCCAAACCATTGAGCAAAGCTGGCTATAAAGCCCCAGAAAGGATGAATTGACCTACTGGCATATACATAACTACCTCCAGCCCTAGGCATAGCACTGGCTAAAATGGCATAAGTAAGTGCAGCAAATACAGCGGGAATAGAGGCAACAAAAAATGCAGGCAGTAAATAAGGACCAATACCCGGTATGTTTTTTTGCAACATAAAGGGAACAATATAAATAGAAGCACCAATCATGGAGGAGATACCTGTAGCTACTAAACCTGCTACAGTAATGTTTCTTGAAAGGGTTGTCTTTTGTTCCATATGCTATTATTTCAGCTTTTTGATTTAGGTTTTCTAATACAAAATTAACTAAAATACAATAGCTTAATTTTCCCTTTTAATATATATAGTAAGAATACTATTCGTATACTCTTAACTTAGTACCATCAAGACTTGTCTTATATTGCTTTAAAGCTTCAGAAGCTGGACCATTTGCAACTGTCCCAGTTTGATTAAAATTAGAGCCATGTGCAGAGCAGTAAAATTTACTAGTGCTACTTACATATTCTAATGTTGCACCTGCATGTGTACATACTGAGCTTACTGCAATGAATGCATTACCTGCTATTTTAGCTATAATTACCTTAGCCGCAGCATATACAATGTATCCTCCTTCTTTTTTGAGTACGTCATATGGACCAGTACTAATATCTAGGGTAAAGTCTATTTTGGTACTGGCTGATCCGCCCCCGCCTGTTCCACCGGTACCACCCGTGCCACCCGAATTTGGAGGGGTATTTGGACTGCTTGTCATATCGCTGTCTTTGGAGCAGGATTGCATACATCCAAAAATTAGGATGGCTGCACCACTTAGGCCCACTTTTTCGATAAAATCTTTTCTTTCCATTGTTAATGATTTATATTCCAAAAACAAATATTTTTAAATTTTGTTTAATTTTAGAACAAATATCTTTAATTTCTTTGTTTTTAAATACAAGTAGATAAATAGCTGTAAATTTAGGCAGTATTCAAATCTCATTTTATGATTAAGTACTACGCCTTCCCAATTTTATTCATCTTATTAATAAGCAATCAGTTACAGGCCCAAAACGATACGGCAGTTTTGCAAAATAATTTGGATGTCAATGAAATAGACTCAAGCTTATTAATGCCGCAGAAAATGTTGTTTACCCAAGCCATACTTTGGGGTAGTCATGGGCTATTGAAAAATAAACTAGGCAATGGAGATATGATTCAGGAGCGAACCATACAACTGAATTTAAGAAGAAAAATGCTTAACGTACATCAACTAGGAGGTTTTATAACACTTGGCACAATGCTTGCACAAGGTTTTGTAGGGAGCCAATTGTATAAGGGTGATTACAAGGTTAAAGAATTGCATGAAAACCTAGGGACTGCTGTAAATATTAGTTATGGGATTACGGCTGTTAATAGTTTATTCACACCACCTGCGGTTTTTCAACGCGATAAAAAATTAAGTTCAATGCGTATTCATAAATGGTTAGCAGTAGTTCATTTGACAGGTATGATTGCTACTAATATTTTAGGTAATAATATTGAAAACAATGCTTCCTTAAAGCCCTGGCATAGGGCAGCTGCCTATACAACATTTGCTAGCATGGCAACTTCCATGATTGTTATAAAATTTTAAAAGTATATACTATGTTAACTTTATTTCTACTATTCGTATCTCCGTTTTTATATCATTTAGAGCCTATACAACAGCCCTTGCCAGAAAAAAGTACTATTACCTATCACATGCGTCATAAGCTGCATGAATGGGATGGGGTTTCTGATAAATTAAAAATTCAAGCAAATTGGGAAAATGCAAGCCCAGTAAATAAAATAACTAAAATTGCTATTTCAACCAAAGTGAGTAGTTTCAATAGCGCGTTGTCTAATAGAGATAGTCATATGATTGAAGTACTAGAGGCCCTTAGTTATCCCAATATCATCTTTAATAGTACCAGTATTGTATACAATCAAAATGACTTATTGGTTAATGGGCAGCTTCAATTTCATGGAGTTACCAAACAAATTTCATTTAATGCTAAGCAATCTGATAAAGAAGGTAATATATTTTTTGAAGGGGCGTTTCCTATATTATTGGAAGATTTTAAAGTGAAAAGACCCTCTTTATTATTTGTGAAAGCCGACAATGAAATTCAAATTAAATTCAAGCTTTATTTTAAGTAAATTAAATACAATTAAAGATGTCAATTAAAATTGTCAAACAAATACTCTTCTTTTTTCTAATTGTATTTTACCTATTTGCAGGGTATAACCACTTTGCAACTCCTTCTTTTTATCTACCTATAATACCGCCTTATTTAGCTACTTGGGCCAAAGAGATCAATATAGTATCTGGTATAGCCGAGATAATACTAGCAATACTATTAATACCTAAAACTACTCGCGCCTTAGCTGTAAAGGGTATCATTATTATGTTAATTGCTTTTATCCCAGCCCATGTTTATTTTATTCAAAAAGGCAGTTTTACGCTAGGGTCATTCACCCTTACGCCAACATTATCCTATATACGCTTGTTGGTAGGCCAACCTATTTTAATTTTGTGGGTATGGTGGTCAAGTAAATTCTAGTGCTGCCTCTTTTATTATAAAAATCTATTCCGGTTTTCTTCCGTAGGAACCATGCATGTTTCTTTTTTGCCAAATAAAGAGTATCTATTTTTTGCAATGAGGTTATACATGCCATCTCTTAAAAATTTTGGAAAAAGGCAGGCATATTTGAAAATATGAGGCCAACCCTTAATTTGTTTTGCAATTTCAATAATGGCGTCTGATTTATAAAATACAATTCCATCTTTTATGAAGATAACCGATTTGCCCTCATTCAAAATATTAAATTGACTTATAATATTTTCGCCAGCATTTGTTTGACTTGCTGCAAATTTGAAAATATTATTTTTATCGTGTTTGATCAAAAATGAAACTGTATTGCTACACAAATTACATACACCATCAAATAATATAATATTCATTATTCTACCAACTTATTCTTTGTATTTCTTAAGCTATATAAATAGAAAGTTATGATTGAAAATAAAAAACCAATCAAAATGACTATATAGTTCATGGGCTTTTCAATAGTTAATGACATTCTAATTAAAATGGTTGTAATGATAAAGCTGGCGTTTCTAAAAATAGTAAAAAAGGAAAAATGATAAATAAAGGATATTATTAGAAGTAATACGTCAACAAAAATCATAATTGAAAAGAAATCTGCGTAAAATACAGTGTTTGGATTAGGGTAATTTTGATTTAATTTTAAAGCTTCCACCATTTCTGCACCCCAAACATAAAGACTACTTATGCTAAGTAGCAATAAAATTAATATCATACTTAATGATACTAATTTTTTAATATTAATAAAATTATTAAGCTCATTAACAATTTCTGATTTACGGTTATTTTGGTAAATCTTATAATACAAAATAGTAAGGCTTAACATAATTAAGGATGCTATTAAGTCGTATAGTAAACTAATGAACTCTGGGTTATTAATATCAATTAAATTTTTTAAGTCAAGTTCTGCTATATCATGAAAAAAACTTCTTAAAGTAATTAAAGTAATTACTTCAAATTGCTTACCTATAAATTCAGATATAGATTTTGGAATGATAATAACAAGTAGAAATACCTCGTAAAATAGTATAAAACTAAAGGGGGTATAAATTGCCTTTAAATAACTATGCTGAAGATTTTTAAAATAAAAAAAGTTATTTCCTAAAAAAATAATAAATAAATGAATAAGGAAAGCCAAAACCGCAAATCGGAGAATTAATAATTCTACTTTTCGTACATTTTTAGCATTGAAATATATATCAAAATAATTACCAGATTTTTGTAATAAATTATTCATGCTGTATATTTAAGCCTTTATTTTTCGCCTCTAAATTTATTCAAAGCTAGAAGAAATGCGACCCCAAATAAGAGAGTGATGAAGGCTGCGAAATAGGGTATAATTTCAATCATTTTTGATTATTTATTAATTTTAAAAGTATAGCGAACCCTAAAATTGAGGGTACCCATAAACCAATAAAAATGCCCGCTTCTTTTTCTCCAGTGAACCATAAGTATTCAGAAAATAGTAAAGACAAGAAGGCAGATACTAGCATAAGAGAATCAGATAATGTAAACTTTTTAAACATATTTTTTTATTTGTTGCAATGTAAAATTATTAATTAACAATTTCTAAATTAAGTAATAAGTTAGTGAATTAATCACATTGTAGCTTAATATGCTATCTATCATATTGCTATTTACAAATAATTAACAGCTTTGTTAATTATCATTTCAAAATTTAAAGCTAAAAGTTCAACAAAATAATTAATCTAAATGCAAGTAATACTAAATTAAAACATACCAACGCCTAGCTTATGCTTTGTTTAGTGAATAAAAAAGGGCCCTTATTACTAAGGGCCCTTACTAAAAATTCAATTGTAGAAAACTATTTTGGCAACACAACAGCATCTATAACGTGAATTACACCATTTCCTGCTTTTAAATCAGTTGCAGTAACAGTTGCAATTCCACCTTTCTCATCTGTTAAAATAACTTTACCAGCTTTAATAGAAGCGGTTAAAGTACCACCACTTACAGCTTTCAAGGTAACTGATCCATTACCATCTTTGATAGCCTTTAAAACAGCAGTCGCGTCTAAATTACCAGCTACAACATGATACGTCAAAATCTTAGCTAACGTAGCTTTGTTCTCTGGCTTTAAAAGACTTTCTACAGTTCCTTTTGGTAATTTAGCAAAAGCATCGTTTGTTGGAGCGAAGACTGTGAAAGGTCCTGCGCTTTGTAAAGTTGCTACTAAATCAGCTGCTTTTACGGCTGCTACTAAAGTTGTATGTGCACTAGAACCTACTGCTACATCAACAATTGTTTTTTGAGCTGATGCAGAGATAATACCTCCAATTAGCATCGTCAATAATAATTTCATTTTCATAATAATTAATTTTAATTTGTTTAATTGTTAAACATCTAAACGAGTAAAAAAGTTCTTATAAAAGGGGTATTTACAATTAATTAACAGCTTTGTTAACTAATTGTATCTAAAAATGAATAAAAGTTCAACAATAAAATTTTTAGAGTAACATATCTCAGATAATACAATTCCTCAGCTAAGGCTTATTACTTTTCAAATTCAATAAAATGTTCAGAAGCATATTCGTCATCTCCTGGCTTAATGCGTTTTACAAAAAAACGTGCTCGCTTTCCAAGTTTAACAGAACTGTTTTTTTCTTTAATATCGCTAGGGTCATTTAAAGGTTGTAAAGAGGGGTACCAAAGAATATAGCCAGGTTTCTGAAATACCAATGCTGGTTTTGACCATTCTTGACTATTGTTACCAATACCCAAGTCTTTATTTTTATTATAGGATATATATATTTTATCTCCTTGCCATGATTTGCCCTCCACCCTACCCATCATCATTACCCAACAATTTAAATAAGTGTTCCAACTTACAGAAGGCCCCCAATGAAAACCGCCTGTTGGAGAGGAGGAAGGTCCGCCACCTTCCTCTATTGGAATTTGTAAAGAACGAACAGGAACCCCATAACTATCATATGGAATAGAAAAAGATTTTCCATCCCATCTTTTTGTCTTTCCTGCAGGATTATGGAGGTCTTTCAAAGCAATGCGTGCAATACTAATACATTGACCGCTCCATTCCGTTTTAGCCTTATATGTTTTTTCATTGTAGATACCAGGATACCCATACTCGCCATAAAATATATACAAATAGTCTTCACTCGCCACTGCTGAAGGATCTCCAACACCACCTGCAAAAGTATTAGAACTATTAAAAGGTTTTAAAATCATTCTAGGGTCAAGGTCTTCTATGATAATACCTTTGTTTTGCCAACTTTTTCCACCATCAATGGACTTCATAATACCAATGCGACAAACCGCAGCAGGACTTTCAGGACCAGTTAAACCCTGTGGCCACAACTTATTTTTATAACCTTCTTTTGTTTTTGCATCATAGGGAAGTGTAATTGGGTAGTTTTCATTGTGATAAAGACCAAACAGCGTTTTACCCGATGGGTCTTTTTTGTCTTGGTATACAGTTTCAAACCATACGGCTCCATGTAATCCTTTCTGACCCACGGGAACGTTAAGGGGCATTACGGGATCAATGAACTTTTCAGGAGGATTTTTAAAAACTTCTTCTGCATTTTTGCCATCAGCATATTTCAAATTTTTCGAGTATCCCCATAATGGATCTTCGCCATACTTGCCTGGAAAAATTCTAAAGGTATCTTCTATCCATACTTCCGCCATATTACAATCCACAAAAGAGTTGAAGGTAATTTTGGGAGCAGGAATTAATTTGAATGTTGGTGTAGCAGCATTATCTATCGATGTAGAAGGTGCAGCAAAAAAACTAACTATAAAATTCAGCCAAGAAAAAATGAATAAAATTTGCATTTTCATTGATATTTATGATGAACAATAATGGCATCTTAAATGTAAAGATTTTTACATGCTTCAACAAGATTTTTTTAAAACTTATTTGGTAGAGTGTCGGCTAGCAAGCACATTAGCCCAACCACAATACAAAATATAATTTGTGTATTCAATGGAATAGCGTAGATTGTATGATAAATTTATAATATATGAAAAATAAAATTATTTTTTCAATCGTTTTAGTATTTCTTTTTGTGCTTAATAGCAATGCGCAGAAATCAAATGTGCAGCGCTTACTTGTTTTGCAAGACCAAATGGAAAATGCAAAAAATGTAAGTGAAAAAAGAACTATACTTAAAGAGGCTTCTATCATTCCTAGTTTTACAAGTTTTATGTTTATTAGTAAATCATTAAATGATGAAACAGTTGATAAAGTAGCGGCTACATTGGTGGCAAAATTAGCCTTAAACGAAAAAAATATAAAAGGACCTGCTGTAAAAGAAATTTTAGTAAGGGCCTTACCTCTTTTAAAAGGAAAAGAGGGCGCAGTACTGCAAAGTAAACTTACGCAACAAATGAGCAGTGCTTCTTTCAATGAGGGCTTTGAAAATTTATTTAATGAAAAAGATTTAACAGGATGGAAAGGCTTGGTGGCTAATCCTATTGAAAGAAATAAAATGTCTGCCGCTGATTTAAAAGCAGCAGAAAAAATTGCCAATGAACAATTGCCAAAAGACTGGCAGGTAAAAAATGGCTTGTTGGCATTTCAAGGGCATGGCGACAATATAGTTACTGAAAAAAAATATGGCAATTTTGAATTTTTTGTAGATTGGAAAATATCCCAAAAAGGAGATGCAGGTATTTATTTAAGAGGCAGCCCTCAAGTGCAAATTTGGGACTCTGTGAACCGTCAAGTGGGTGCACAAGTGGGTTCAGGGGGTTTGTATAATAATCTAAAGAACAAAAGTATGCCCTTGGTATTTGCAGATAATAAAGTGGGTGAGTGGAATAATTTTCATATTATCATGAAAGGTGATAAAGTAACTGTTTATTTAAATGGCCTTTTAACTGTAGACAATCTCACATTTGAAAATTATTGGGATCGCAGTATTCCTATTTTTGAAAAAGAACAAATTGAATTACAAGCACATGGTACGCTTGCCTACTATAGAAATATTTATGTTAGAGAAATACCTATGGAGGAGATGGCTGCGATGGGTGATGCAGCAAAAAGCAAAAATGAAATGGAGGCAGTTCAAACTTTAAAAATTGGGATGGACTACAAAGGAGGCAAGATTGCCTATTTATTAACCCCTTCAGATCCTGGATATGATGCAAATGTACAGCATGGCATTATTGCTACAGTGGCCGATCTTCCAGGTGAAGTAGCTTGGGGTTGTAATGATAAATTCCTTGCTGGCCGTTCTTCAATAGGCGCAGGTAGTCAAAATACCATAGATATTAGTTCGGGATGTACTGTTGCCCAAAATGCTGCTACATTATGCAGTAATTTAAACCAAGGTGGGTATGATGATTGGTATTTGCCAAGCAAAGATGAATTGAATAAATTGTTTTTACAAATGAAAGCCATTGGAGGATTTAGAGAAGTTTGCTATTGGAGTTCTACTGAAACAGGCAAGTACAATGCATGCTCTCAAATTTTTGACAATGGTTTTCAAACTGCCAATGACAAGAGCACCACTTTTAGTGTTCGCCCTATAAGATCATTTTAATGATAAAGTAATTTGAAAAATAGTATTAAAATTTCTTTTAAAAATTGGTATAAATAAATCTTATGCTAAATAAATTATTCATTTTAATACTATTTTTTCTATTACAATTAACTTCTACTGCGCAAGACTTTCTTGCAGGGGCTGCTATAAGAACTATTAATCCAGAAAAAGATAGTTTATATTTAGCTGGTGGCAAAGCCAATCGACTTTTTATAGATGTACATGACAATCTTTATGTCAAAGCAGTAGTGCTTAGTAATAGTAATAATAATCTTACCATTCTTACATTTGATTGTATTGGCTTGTTATATCCTCAATTGCAAGCTATACGATCTAGAATCAAAGCAGAACTTCCTTCCATTGATCCAGAACATATTGTAATGTCATCCACACATACTCATTCAGGTCCAGATGTAGTTGGTATTTGGGGAAAAGATTTAGCACATTCAGGTGTGAATGATAAACATATGCAGCTTATAGTAGATAGAGCATTAGAAGCCATTAAGGAAGCCACAGAAGCAAGAAAGCCTGTAAGCATCTCTTATGGAACTGGTTCTTTTGGAGAGGACTGGGTAAAGAATATTTCAGAGCCTGGTGAACTCGACAGATCGGTGAGCATTATTAAGTTTAGTGATTCAAAAGGTAAGAACATTGCCATGCTTACTAATTTTGCTTGTCATCCAACAATAATGGATGATGCCAGTACTGCAGCAAGCTCGGATTATGTATGGGGTTATTATAAATATTTAGATTCAGCGCAAGGTGGGGTGAATATGTTCTTACAAGGTGCAATAGGGGGATGGATACAACCAGAAGGAGTTCCACATACCTATGATTATGCAAATTACTATGGATCTTCTTTAGGAAAATATGCTTATGAATTAAAAAAGAATAAAAGTACAAGTAAAAATATTTTTTTTACTTCAGCTAAAGTTAATTTTCCATTAGCCAATCCAAGTTTTCAAATGTTATCTAAAGCAGGAATAATAAAAAGAGATTTTGGAAAAACAGTGAGCTCTGAGATTGCGTATTTCACCATAGGAGATGCTTGCTTTGCAACACATCCGGGAGAAACTTCACCAGCTTTAAGCCTTGCAACAAAATCATTAATGGATAATAAGGGCCCTAAATTTATTTTAGGCTTATCACAGGACGCGCTAGGCTATATTGTAAAGCCAAGTTTTTTTGATATGAGTAATAAAATTCCACATAGTGAATACCTTACTGGTATGAGTATAGGCCCTGCAACGATGGGTATCATTTTATCTACTTTGCAAATGCTCATTAAAAACTAGAGCGGTATTTGGAAAACCTATTTTACTACAAATTATGTTGAATTAAAAAAGTTGCAACACCTGCCATAAATCCTATGAGTGCAATCCAACTTATTTTTTTTAGGTACCAGAAAAAATCAATCTTTTCAATGCCCATCACTGCAACCCCTGCAGCAGAACCAATAATTAAGCAGGAGCCTCCTGTACCTGCAGTGAATGCTAGTAATTCCCAGAAATAATGGTCCTGAGGATAATCATTTAGGCTATACATACTTTGTAATGCTGCCACAAGTGGAACATTATCAAAAACCGCAGACAATAATCCAATGCATATAGCGACAAGATTTATATTACCTAAACTACTGTTTAATGTACTTGCCATTTGAGGAAGTACTCCAACCACTTCTAAAGAGGCAATGCTTAGTAGTATGCCAAAAAAGAATAAAATACTAGGGGTGTCAATTTTTCTTAAGTGCATGGCTAACAGATAAAATACCTTTTTCATTGACGTGCTTTTTGTTATGTATTAATTCAGTTAATGTCCAAATAATACCTAAGCTTAAAAACATTCCCATATAAGGAGGTAAATGAGTCAATGTTTTAAATATCGGAACAAATAATAGACATCCTATTCCAACATAAAAAATGAGGTTTCTTTCAAACGAATTGGTGTTAAAGTTTAAGCTATTCTCCACATTAGCCCTAAGTTCAATTTTTCCTTTAATCATATAATTGATAATTAAAGTAGGCACTACCATGCATGCTAAACTTGCTAAAAATGTTTGCTTCATAATATTCAATGGTGATATTTGACCACCAATCCACAACATAGTTGTAGTTACATCTCCAATGGGACTAAATGCACCACCTGCATTAGACGATATAATCACTAAACCCAACAAAAGCCATTTAGTTTTTTTATCTTCTATAAGTTTGTTTAATATAGACATCATTACAATAGTACTCGTTAAATTATCTAGCACTGCAGACAAGAAAAAGGTAATGACGGAGATAAGCCAAATTAACTTTGTTTTATGGTTGGTTTTTATACGCTCTGTAATATTTTGAAAACCATCATGCGCATCAATAATTTCTACAATAGTCATGGCGCCTAATAAAAAGAAAACAATTTCGCTAATTGAACTTAAATGATGGGAAAGCTCTTCAATAATGAGTTCTTTATTGGAAGCGTTGGAGATAATTAAAGTCCAGCAAAGCACTGCCGTTATTAAAGCGGTTGCCGATTTATTAATTTTTATAGTATGCTCAAGGGTAATAGCTAAATAACCTAGTGTAAATATTATTATTAAAATTGTTATCATACAAGCGCTAAGTTGAGGTGAAAAGCAATGTAATATAAGCTAATCTAATCTAATCTAGTCTAATCCAATGCTTGTATTTAAATACGAATAGTATTGAAGACTAAATCTTCTAAATATTTTATGATTTCAGATTCATCCTTAGATTTAGAAAAATCGGTAAGGGAGGGCAGGTGGTTCATGAAGAAGTTTTGAAGGTGCGCCATTTCAATAATAGTAGAAGCCAATGAATGTGGGTATTTATATTTTGGGTTGCATTCTAAAATAATTTCGCCTATAGCATTACATAAATCTTTGTAGGGTTGGAAAAATTGTTGTTTATTATCTATTCCAACATGATTTGTTAGATAAGCCTTAGAGCCTTCTGAAATAAGTATTTGATGTAATTGTGCTTCGTCTACATGCCCTGTAGTAATATCATCTTCCACGTTCTTAGATAAAAGCGTAATTACTTTTTTTAATTTGATGCTAGGGTCTTCAATATTATTGGTTTGATAACTCAATTGAAATTGTATCCAGCCCCAATACCATGATATAATATATACTAAGAGCTTATGTTTATTTTCAAAATACCTATATACCCCCGCCTCGGTAGTGCCAATAGATTCTGCTAGTTTTTTAAATGTAAATGCTTCAAAACCATTGTCATGTATTAATTGAATGCTGTGTTTAATGATATTCTTGCCTAATTCCGACTGCTCGGGGTCCCTTAAATAAAGGGAAGGGTTCATTTTTATTTGTAATTCTAGCTTCATATTAGTGGGGCAGCTCCATTTTCAACAAACATAGTTAAAATATTTACAATTATTTATGATAGTAATACTATTATTTGAAATAATATTACTATTTTTGACCCATCAACTTAAAATTCAACCAAAATGAGTCTATTTAAACACATCAAAAACGATTTGCCAGCTAGTATTGTGGTATTTTTTGTAGCTGTTCCCTTATGCTTAGGTATTGCCCTTAGCATCGGGCGCCCCTTTATTTGCCGGTATTATAGCGGGTATAGTAGGTGGTATTGTATGTGGAATGGCTAGTGGATCTTCATTAGGGGTAAGTGGTCCAGCTGCAGGTTTAGCTGTAATTGTACTAAGCTCCATAGCAACTTTAGGTGGTTCTTACCAAGCCTTTTTAACAGCCGTGGTCATTGCCGGAGTCATACAGTTGGCTTTGGGTTTTGCTAAGGCAGGTTTTATTGCTTACTTTTTTCCAAGCTCAGTCATTAAAGGTATGCTTACGGGTATTGGTCTATTAATTATATTGAAACAAATACCACATGCACTAGGTTGGGATAAGGACGCTATAGGCGATGACGCATTTTTACAAGCAGATGGTCAAAATACTTTTTCTGAAATAATGAGAGCCTATGAATTTATAACTCCAGGTGCTTTATTAATCGCTGGCGTATCACTTGCTATATTAATTTTATGGGATACAGTACTTACTAAAAAGCATAAAATATTTCAACTTTTACAAGGTCCAATCGTAGTGGTGGTATTAGGTATATTTTTTAACCTTGCTTATACCAATGGAATTTTACCCTTTAGTTTGAACGCGCAACAAATCGTATCAGTTCCTGTACCTAATTCTATTGCAGATTTCTTTGGTCAATTTACATTCCCAGATTTTTCGGCACTTAGTAATTTTGAAGTTTGGAAAATTGCAATTGTATTAGCCATCGTGGCTAGCTTAGAAACTTTATTAAGTGTAGAGGCTACAGATAAATTAGATCCAGATAAAAGAGTTACCCCTACTAATAGAGAATTAAAAGCGCAAGGCTTGGGTAATATTGTATCTGGATTAATTGGAGGATTGCCAGTGACGCAAGTAATTGTAAGAAGTTCAGCCAATATCAATTTTGGAGGTAAAACAAAATTATCTGCCATTTTGCATGGGTTTTTCTTATTATTCAGTGCCATATTTATAGCTGGCTTATTAAATTTAATTCCACTTGCTTCACTAGCTGCCATATTATTAATGGTGGGGTATAAGTTAGCCAAGCCTAGTTTATTCCAACAAATGTATAAGCTAGGTTGGGAGCAGTTTATTCCATTTACGGCAACCGTTGTGGCCATTATTGCAACCGATTTATTAAAAGGAATTACAGTAGGTATCTTATTTGGCATTTTTTATACACTAAGACATAGCTACCGCAATTCTCACTATGTGAAGGATAATGTAAGCGATCAAAATGGTAAAACAGTGCATCATTTAGTACTTGCTGAAGAAGTTTCATTTTTCAATAAAGCAAGCTTGGTAAGCACTTTTGAATCTTTTCCAAATAATAGTAAAGTAATTATTGATTGCACGAATTCTAAATCAATTGCCTATGATGTCATTGAAATTATTAAAGATTTTGAATTAAATGCAAAAACAAAATCAATAGAGGTGGAGAAAATAAACTTTAAGCCATAGTAAGTCAATGCTGAAACGATCTATTTTCCTGCTAGGGCTTTTTGGTATAATCAATTTATCAGTAAGTGGTCAATCCAATAACGTAGGTACTTGGCTTATTCATTTTGGGAATCAAAAAATAAATGATAAGTGGAATATACAATCCGATTTTCAGTATCGGGATTATCGTTTTTTTGGACAACGAAATCAATTACTAGCTAGGGCAGGCTTAGGGTATAACCTAAAACAGAACAATCATAATATACTTTTAGGCTATGCTTATATTGGTACCGATGCTTATGATGAACTGGATATAAGCAAAGGCACGAAACTTGAAAATAGAGTTTATCAACAGTACTTATATAAAAATAACATAGGCTCTAATTCTTTCACACATCGGTTCCGCTTGGAAGAGCGTTTTTTTTCCAATGAATTTGGCTTAAGAGGAAGGTATTTTATTTCGCTTTTAAAACCTTTATCAAATACAAAAGGCAATAAAAACAAAACTTTCTTGTCTTTATATAATGAATTGTTTATTGATATTAAAGGCACTCAATTTGATAGAAACAGATTTTATGCGGGACTAGGTTTTGGACTTAGTGAGTCGTTAAGAGTAGAGACTGGCTATATGATTCAGGCGCAGAAAAATATTACTAGAGGCCAGCTTCAATTCATCTTGTATAACAACCTGCCTTTTAAAAAACAAAACAATAAAAAAAATAATACTAAAAAACATTACAATAAAAAATAATTAATATGAAAACATTAACGAAGGAAATGCAAAATGCAATAACGCCTTCAATGGCTTTAAATTTATTAAAAGACGGCAATAAGCGTTTTGTTAATAATTTAAAATTTAACCGAAACTTATTACAACAAGCCAATGAGACCTCGGATGGTCAGCATCCTTTTGCTGTTATTTTAAGTTGTATTGATAGTAGAACTTCGGCTGAATTAATTTTTGACCAAGGCCTTGGCGACATATTCAGTATCAGAATTGCCGGTAATATTGTAAATGAAGATATCCTGGGTAGTATGGAGTTTGGATGTAAGGTGGCAGGTGCAAAAGCTATTGTTGTTTTAGGACATAAAAAATGTGGTGCCATCAAAGGCGTTTTGTAACAATCTCTTTTCCAAACATTATCACCCTTTCATTTTCCCAATGTATATCATTTAAAAGGGACTCATATAGCTGTTTGACCTCATCATCGTTTACGATTTTTTCATAGTACAATGCAATGCCATCTTGAGGTAAGATATTGGGCCTATTGTTGATCATATTCTTATAGCTTCAAAAACTTCGAAAAGGTACCTCAATTCTTTCAGATAAATTCGAAGCCAAAATTGATTGATATCTATGAAGAATTAATTTGATCCTATTTTGTTTAATATTTGTTTAATATTTGTTTAATATTTTAAAATAATCGTTAAACAAAATGAGTTTTTATTTCTAATTTTGAAATTTTTTAACAATTTATTTTAATAAAATATTATTTTTTATATAACTTACTATCTCAACGATTGAACTGCTTTGTTATGCAATATGTGTTATTTATTCACACATATAAATAGCCTAAAGTTTTTTATATTGTTGCAATTAATTTTTTTCACCAAAACTCAAACATATGAATTTGTTTCTTCTTGATGCTACGATGGCGATTGCAAAGACAGACTATGTGTCTTTCACGTTCTTCGTTGGCACAATGGCTATGATGGCCGCCGCGGTATTTTTCTTCTTAGAATTGAACAACACTAGTAAAGAATGGAGAACCTCTGTACTTGTTTCAGGGTTAATCACTTTTATTGCTGCTGTTCACTATTACTACATGCGTGGATATTATGCAGAAACGCATGATAGTCCAACATTTTTCCGTTACGTAGACTGGTTATTAACTGTGCCTTTAATGTGTGTTGAATTCTATTTAATCACAAAGAAAGCAGGTGGTACTATTGGTTTATTATGGAAAATGATTTTAGCTTCTGTTGTAATGTTAGTTACAGGTTATTGGGGAGAGGCTGTTGCCCCAGCTCAAGCTACATTATGGGGAACTATAAGTGCTATCGCTTACTTCTACATCGTGTATGAAGTATGGTTAGGAGATGTTAAGAAATTAGCAACTGGCGCTGGTTCTGCAGTAGCATCTGCAAACAAAGCACTTGGTTGGTTCGTATTAGTTGGTTGGGCTATTTATCCTCTAGGATATTTAATCGGAACAGCTGAAGGACAATGGTATGCTAGCTTTGCTAATATTGGATTAAACATGGATGTTATATACAATATTGGTGATGCAGTCAATAAAATCGGTTTTGGTTTGGTTATTTATAGCTTAAGTAGAAAAGCTGCTTAATATATTATAATAACTTTTAAGGGGCAAGTTGGTTACTTGCCCCTTTTTTTATTTAATTTAGCTCCATGCAAATTAAACTACGCCTTTACCTAATATTATTTGCATTTCTTTTATTCCTCATTGATACTGTTTTTGTCTTAAATAACAGCACTCAAATTTCCTTCTTAATTATTGTTCTTATTTTGTTCGGAGTTCCCCATGGAGCCCTTGATTTATACATTGACCAACATTTGAACAAATCGGGTAGTAATCAAAAAATATTTCTATTAAAATATATAGCCAACATCATTGCCTATGCGTTGGTTTGGTACTTTTTCCCTGTGGCAGCTTTAATCATATTTATATTAATTACTGCTTATCATTTCGGAGAAATTGATTGGTTAGGAAAAACAGATAATGCTGTTCAAAAAATAGCCTATTCAGTCATTGGGCTACTATGGATATTATTACTGCTTTCTAAGAATATTCATTTTGCCTTGCAAATTTTTATTCGAATGGAACGCTCTGCCTTTAATGAAACCCAATGGGTAGGGCTTGCCCAACAAATTTATCCCATCACCCTTATTGGCTTAGCTGCTATTTATTTAATTTTATTCTTTTTCAAAGCCTATTTTTTTTCAAATAATAAATACTACTACTATTTAATTTTACAACAAGCTATACTCATTAGTTTTGCCCTTTATATGCCTTTATGGCTTTGTTTTGCCTTTTATTTTGGATTCTGGCACTCTTTATTATCATTCGATAAAATAAGAATCACTTTTGGTATGCCCAATGATTTTAATGGGTGGAAGAACTTACTTATCAAATCGGCCCCCTTTTCTATTATGGCCTGGTTTGGGTTTTTATATATAACCTTTCTAACGCTCAATAGCAAGGATGCTTCAGGCATTTTTACACTGCTATTTATTAGCTTGTCTGTGTTAGCCTTACCGCATTTACAAATTTTTACAAAGATTAAGTTGAAGCCAGATTAATAGGTATTAGTATATTTCATTTTTGATTGTCCAAAAATTTAACAATCAAACCTATAAAATATTCTAAGATTTTCTTAATTTGAGCGTAATAGTTACCATCCAAACAGTATCTAATTATAAAAAAAAATAAATACATACTTAAATATTAATTAATATGTCTCTTGCCCCCAAAACAAGTGCATTAGGTTTAAATACTTATAAAGGCAATTGGACTTCCTTGCATTCAAAGCATTTGCTCAATCGTACTATGTTCGGTGCCAAGGCCTCAGATATTGAATATTTCAAAACCAAGGGTTTAATAGCCAGTATAGAGGAGTTACTGAATGTTCAAACTAGTGCTATACCAACTCCATTAAACGATTATAACTCAACAACATTCACCGATCCTAAAGTACCATCGGGTAAAACATGGGTAAATGATATAACCACAGATGGAACCATTAATAGCTATCGCCGAAATAGTTATAAAAAATGGCTAATAAGTGTTTGGGTAGGGCAAGAAAGAAATATTCGTGAAAAGTTAAGCCTATTTTGGAGCAATCATTTCGGTACAGAAGCAGATACGATAGGATATGGTTCAATGATTTATAATCATCATCAAATTTTTAGAAATAATTGTGTTGGTGATTATAAACAAATGCTGCGTTTGGTAACCACCGACCCAGCAATGCTTAGATATTTAAACGGTTATCTTAATACTAAAACAGCGCCAGACGAAAACTATGGAAGAGAGTTGCAAGAATTGTATACAGTGGGTAAAGAGGGGGGTGCCAAATACAGTGAAGAGGATGTAAAAAATGCGGCAAAAATTTTAACTGGATGGAGAATAGATGCCAATTTTAATTCAATTTTTGATAGCACACGTCACGATACTACTAACAAAACATTTTCTAGTTTTTATAAAGGCACTACAATTACTGGAAAAACAGCTGCCAATGGTGCTTTGGAAACAGACGAGTTGTTGACCATGATTTTTCAAAAGACGGAACTAGCAAAATTTATTTGTCGTAAACTATATCGATATTTTGTTTACTA
This sequence comes from Chitinophagales bacterium, assembly GCA_964203405.1. Taxonomy (GTDB): domain Bacteria; phylum Bacteroidota; class Bacteroidia; order Chitinophagales; family Chitinophagaceae; genus Sediminibacterium. The sequence goes on along the minus strand of CAXNLL010000001.1, from coordinate 777,020 downwards.
CTACATTGATGATACTATAGAGAATAATATTATAACTCCACTGAGTAATATATTTATTACCAATAATTACGAGATAAAACCTGTATTAAAAACCCTTTTATCTAGTGAACACTTTTATGATACGCTGTATATTGGCTGTCAGATAAAAAGTCCCGTCGATCATGTCATTGCTTTTTTAAGGCAGTATGAAATTGCATTTCCAAATGCAATTACCGATTATGCCGATTCATATTTTTTAAATAATTATATGGTGAATCAACTTATTAGCATGGGCCAAAACCCTGTTGACCCACCCAATGTATCTGGCTGGCCTGCTTATTATCAAACCCCCGATTATAATAAGCTTTGGATAAATGCTGATACCCTTCCTAAGCGCAATAAGTTTACCGATTTAATGATAGAAACGGGCTATACAAGAAATGGGAAAAAAGTGATAGTAAATACAATACAGTTTGCTAAAAATGTTTGCCCGAATCCCTCCAACCCAAATGTGCTCATTGAAAGTTTATTTTCATTTTTAGTTTCTACAGAAATAGCTTCCAGTTTAAAAGCTAGTTTAAAAACACAAATTTTATTATCTGGTCAAACATCGGATTATTACTGGACGGATGCATGGAATGCCTATAATTTGAGTCCAACCAATATTAATTTTAATACTGTACATACAAGGCTTAAATCCTTATTAAAATATATTATGAATTTACCAGATTATCAATTACAATAAAATGGAAAGAAGAAAATTTATAAGAAATAGTTTAGCTTTAGTTGCACCCACTATGATTAGTGGCAATGCTATTCATGTTTTACAGGACCATCCTTTATTAAATACGGCACTGCTTTCAACTTCCAATTCGGACAAAGTGCTTGTTATTGTTCAATTAAGTGGTGGAAACGATGGATTGAATACTGTTATCCCTTTAAGTAATTATGCTAATTATAAGAATGCTAGAACCAATATAGCCTTGCCAGAAAATAAGGTCTTAAAATTAATGGGAAATAATGCTACTGGTATTCATCCTTCTATGACTGCATTTCAAAATTTATTTACAGAAGGGAAATTGAATATTGTGCAATCGGTTGGATATCCTCAACCGAGTTTTTCACATTTTAGAGCTACCGATATATGGATGTCTGGCTCAGATAGCGACCAATATTTAAATACAGGTTGGGCAGGTCGTTTTTTAAATTATGAGTATACCGATTATCCAGATGCCTATCCAAATAAAACCAACCCAGATCCAATTGCCATTCAGATAGGATCTCTATCAACACTAACTTGCCAAGGTCCTGCAGTAAACATGGCATTAAGCATTTCAGATCCAAGTTCTTTTTATAATTTAATTGAAGGCACAGATGCTGTTTCTGCAAATACCAATGCTGGTTATGAACTTAGCTTTATAAGAAGTATTGCAAAACAAACCAACCTGTATACGGTAAGAATTAAACAAGCTTCAGATAGTGTATACGCAACAAGTAGCTTATCCAAATAATAATTTAGCAGCGCAATTAAAAATTGTTGCTAGATTAATTAAAGGAGGCTTACAAACTAAAGTTTACATGGTTAACTACGGAGGCTTTGATACGCACTCAGGTCAAGTAGTGTCAACCGATACAACCACGGGTATACATGCTAATTTATTAAAAGTACTTTCCGATTCTATTGCAGCATTTCAATCAGATATGACTGGTTTAGAAATCGAAGATCGTGTGATAGGTATGACTTATTCTGAATTTGGAAGAAGAATAAAATCAAATGCAAGTGGTGGAACCGACCATGGATCTGCAGCTCCTTTGTTTTTATTTGGAAAAAATGTAAGGGGTGGCGTTTTTGGAGATAATCCAGCCATACCTGCTTCTGCCTCAAGTAATGATAATATCCCTTACCAATTCGATTTTAGATCTGTATACAATACCATTTTACAAAATTGGTTCTGTGTTTCAGCAACTGCTGAAACTGAAATTCTATTAAAGCAGTTTCCAACCATCCCATTAATTAATGCTAGTGTTTGCGGCATCAAGAATAAAAATTCGGTATTCGCCAAAGAGGCACTCATTTATAATTATCCGAACCCTTTTACAAATATGACCAAGATTGAATTTAAAACCAATGGGGGTAATACCTCACTTCAATTATTAAATGGAGAAGGAACGGTGATTCAAATTTTGGTTGAAGCCAATTATAGTTTTGCTGGAACCAATAGTTATAATTTATACGGCGCAGGCTTGTCTGCTGGTGTATATTATATTCGCTTGCAAAATGTTGATAAAACATTTATAAAGGCTATTGTGAAGATGTAAATCAACTACTTATATTAATACAAGTCATCTTTTTTAGGCAGACTGTTTTTGCATCAGGAATTTTTCTTACATTTAAGTATATGAAAAATCATCAAACAATAGGCTTTCATTATACAGGAAGTATAAGTAAGCTACTTATGGTTGTCCTAATTTTTTCAGTGAACATTTTATCTGCACAAACAGTGGTGGAAAAAATAGTTCAAGAAGAAAATAATAATTCACAACTTAAAACATTGGCGCATGAATTATTTGATAAAATAGGGCCAAGACTAGTGGGTACCCCACAAATGCAAAAAGCCAACGATTGGGCAGTGGAAAAATATACAGGTTGGGGCATTACTGCGCGTAACGAACAGTGGGGTGAGTGGAAAGGCTGGGAGCGTGGCATTACACATATAGATATGCTTTCTCCAAGAGTTAAAAGTTTAGAAGGCACTCAACTTTCTTGGAGCCCTTCTACCAAAGGGAAGGCTGTCAAAGCTGAAATAATTATTATTCCAGAAGTTTTGGATTCACTTGCATTTCAAAACTGGCTTCCAAATGTAAAGGGAAAATTTGTAATGATTTCAATGAATCAACCCACAGGCAGACCCGATGATAACTGGCAACAATTTGCAACAAAAGAATCTTTTGAAAAATTAAAAAAAGAACGCAATGAACATGACGGATGCTTGGCGCAAACGCTTAAGTAAAACCGGCTATTCTTCAAGAATGCTCCCTATTATTTTAGAAAAAGCAGGAGCAGTGGGTGTCTTAACCAATAACTGGTCAAGTGGTTTTGGCGTTGATAAAATATTTAGTGCTTATACTTCCAAAATTCCAACGGTTGATATTGCCCTGGAAGACTATGGAACCTTGTACCGCTTGGTGGAGTCTGGTGATAATCCAATTATTAGTATTGAAACAGGTTCAAAAGATTTAGGAATGGTTCCTTCATTTAATACTATTGCTGAAATTAAAGGAACTGAAAAGCCCGACGAATATGTAATGCTATCGGCGCATTTTGATTCTTGGGATGCTGCGACAAGGTGCCACAGATAATGGAACAGGTACACTTGACAATGATGGAAGCCATGCGTATTTTAAAATTGGTGTATCCAAATCCTAAACGCACCATTTTAGTGGGGCATTGGGGTAGTGAAGAACAAGGATTAAATGGTTCAAGAGCCTTTGTGGAAGACCATCCTGAAATTGTAAGTAAACTACAAGCATTATTTAATCAAGATAATGGAACAGGAAGAGTCGTAAATATTTCTGGCCAAGGCTATCAATATGCTGGTGAATTTCTTACAAGATGGTTAGCGGCAGCCCCTAGTAATATCAAAGATTCTATTAAAACTACTTTCCCTGGAGCACCAGGAGGTGGAGGTAGCGACTTTGCTTCTTTTGTAGCGGTGGGTGCCCCTGGTTTTTCTTTAAGTTCTTTAAACTGGTCTTATTTTAATTATACATGGCATACCAATAGAGACACTTATGATAAAGTCATATTTGACGATTTAAAAAGCAATGCTATTCTAACAGCCATTATGGTTTATATGGCTTGTGAAGACAATGCAACTTTTCCAAGAGATAAAGCAGACTTAGGAATCAATAAGCTTACTGGAAAGCCTCTACAATGGCCCGTTCAAGTAAAAGCAATGCGCACTGGTCCTGCAGTTCCAAAGAATTAATAACATAAAAAAAGGCCTCTATTACTAGAGGCCTTTTTTTGGTTTATTCTAAACTTAAATTTAATTATTCTCCAGCGGTAGGCTTTCTGTCAGCAATATACATTAATTGTATTTTGCCATTTACAATACGGACATCATAATACTGATTTAATTTTACTTCTTTTCCTTCAACTGTTTGTGTAAGAACACCACCAGAAGTTACCCATTGTTGAACTTTGCCATCTTTGTTGGTATAGCTATTTGAAATGCAAAAGTTTAATTTCCATTTTGGGTTGTTATTAGTAAACCAAGGTGCTATAGCTTTTAAGTGATTGTCAGATCCTTCAGATAACATACCATTAGATCCATACAATTTAAAATTTTCAGTGGCCGCTAGGCTGCGAATAGTAGCAGTATCTCTATCATTGTGTGCTTTAACGAAATCTTCTACAATTTTAATGCCAGCAACGTCTCCTGGGTATAAATCAACTCTATTGCCTTCTTCAGGTTGGTCAAAACCAATTATTTGCTTTTCTGCTGTAGTCGTTTTTGAAGTACAAGCAAATAATGTTGCTGCTACTAAAAAACTTAAAAATACTTTTTTCATAATTTATGTTTTTAATGAGTAATGAATCTACACTAATTACTCTTAAAAAGAGAGTAATTAGTGTAGATTTTTACCTTTGTATTAAAATTCATTTACGAATCCATTTCTCCATGAAAATAGGCTGCTCTAGCTCCTCCATCCATAAGTATGTCAGTACCAGTGATAAAACTACCATCCTGGCCCATTAATAATGCGACCACCGAGGCCAGTTCAATAGACAAAATTTACCCTTTTTCACAATAAATTGAAAATCAATAAGATGTCTTCAAATAGCTTATTTAAAGTTTTTTGGTTAGATATTTCTCTGTGGCCTATTTGATTGCGAATATATTCCATTCATAATAAGTTAACCGCTTCTTAATATTCTAGTAGCATATCTTTTCTAACTTACCATTGAATTTAATTTTAACAAAATGTCACTCCATAAAATTTCAGTGAAGGGTATCTATAAAATTTTTCCTAATAATAGTATTATGGATGCAATCCCAATAATTAAAGTGGAGTTAATGATAGAATTGAATTTTGAAACTTTTGGTCAAGTCTGGTATACCGATGAAAATGGAAGGCCCTGGATTAAAGAATTTAGAGGTAATGCTTGGGCAAAAGAGTTATTAATGAAAGATAACCGAAGTATTGGCTTTAGTGTTTTTATAAACAATCAGTTTCAAGAAGCAGGACGTTATGTAACCCTTACAAAAAAAATTGACAATGTACTTGCTGATCAAAAAGTTTTCATGATTGATAAAGAAAAAATATTCGATGGATGGTTTAAGATGGGTTCGTAAGTTAGACGAAGTAAAGGTGAGTGTCTTTTTAGACAAAACGGGGAATGTTTTTACGTTCCCTTTTTTATTTGGCTAATTAAATAAATTATATCGAATAATACAGTAAATGGCTTTAACCCCATCTTTCCAATTTATTTTCTTTCCTTCTAGATAAGTTCTTCCATAATAAGAGATACCTACTTCATAAATACGTATACCTTTAATTTTTGCAATTTTTGAAGTTATTTCAGGCTCAAAACCAAACCTTTTTTCTTGTAAGGATATAGTTTTTATAATACTGGTTTTAAAAAGTTTATAACAAGTTTCCATGTCTGTCAAATTTAAATTGGTGAAAAAATTCGACAAAAAAGTTAAAAACTTATTTCCAATCGTATGCCAGAAAAATAAAATTCTATGGGGGGAACCTCCTATAAATCTAGATCCATAAACAACATCGGCATAACCCTCTAGTACTGGCTTTAATAGCTTATTAATTTCTGAGGGGTCGTATTCTAAATCAGCGTCTTGGATAATTAGGTAGTCGCCTGTAGCATTTTTGATACCAGAATGAATAGCCCCCCCTTTTCCTGAATTTTTTTCATGTTTAATATATTTAATTTCAGCCGTAGGATTTGACTTAATTATATTTTGTATTAAATGCTCAGTATTGTCTGTAGAGCAGTCATTAACAATGATAATTTCCTTTTTTATATTATTTACAAGATATAGGTTTAATAATTTATCTGCTATGATGGAAATAGTAGACTCTTCATTAAATGCAGGAACAATTATTGAAATTTTGTTGATAATCATTTGTATATTTATATAGGGGTTGAAAATTATCTTAAAATCAATTTAGATAATTTTTTTTAATTTATTAGAGAAAATAAATTTGGTAACAATAAATTATTATTACAATGTTTTTGTATAAGACAGACAAGTTGGAGCAACTATATTTATTCTATATTATTCTATGTATAGTTGTCTATATTATAGGTAGTATTACTGTCCCCTTGATGGAAATTGATTCTGTTCAATATGCGAATATTTCTAGGGAAATGCTTTTAAACAAAAGCTTCTTACAAATTTTTGACCAAGGCAAGGATTACCTAGACAAGCCACCGTTATTATTCTGGGTTAGTGCTTTAAGCATGTTTATATTCGGCATTAATGATATTGCCTTTAGAATACCTTCTATTTTGATGGCAGTTTTAGCTATTTATAGCACTTATAAGTTTACTAGGCTCTATTACGCCAAAGAGATAGCCTTATTAGCTGCTTTGGTCCTGGCTAGCTCTCAAGCCATGTTTTTAATAACCCATGACCTTAGAACTGATACTATGTTAATGGCATGGGTAATACTGGGTATTTGGCAGTTTTCTAGTTGGCTATTCACCAAAAAATGGATTTCCTTTATTATTGCATTTGCTGCTGTTGCTTTTGGAATGATGACAAAAGGCCCAATTGCCTTAATGGTACCTATTTTTTCTTTTGTTCCTCATTTTTTAATACACCGCAATTTTAAGTTACTTTTTAAATGGGAATATTTGATAGGGGTGCTTATCATTCTAATTTTATTAATACCAATGGATATTGGTTTGTTCCAGCAATTTGATTTACACCCTGAAAAAGTCATGTATGAAAAAACAGGAACCTCTGGGTTAAGATTTTTTTATTGGACACAAAGTTTTGGCAGAATTACTGGAGAAAGTGTTTGGCATGAAAACGACTATTTCTTTTTCTTATTTGAAAATTTAATATGGGGTTTTTTACCTTGGATATTATTTTTTATAATTGGGCTAGTACAAGAATTTTATACAATAATAAAAAATAAGTTTCGCTTACAAAGTCATGAAGAATGGATTAGTACACCCGGCTTTTTAATTACTTATACTGCATTAGGCATTAGCAATTATCAGTTACCTCATTATATTTATGTTGTTTTACCTTTTGTATCTATAATAGCTGCAAAATCTATCTATTCTTTAATTACCATAAATGAAAATAAGACACTTAAAAATACCTTATCAATTATCAATGGTATATTATTTAGTTTAGTTTTATGCATACTGTTTATTTTATTAGTTATTCCTTTTAGTTTAAATTATTATTTAATTATTATATCACTTTTAATTTTTATATTAATTTTTGGATATACAATTTATAAACAAAGGAAGTTAATCCCTAATACTCTTCATTTTGCTTTATTTACTATATTGATTACTAATCTATTATTAAATATATTTTTCTATCCTAAATTATTAGAATATCAATTAGGCAATAGTGTAACTAAGTATATAAATACAAAAAAGATAGACAAAAAGAATTTTTATCTGTACAAGATATATGGAGAAAGAAGTTTAGATTTTTACAGTAATTATAGCTTCCAAATTATTGAAGATGAGAAAGCGTTGAAACCTGCTGATTATTTATTAATATCCAATAAACTTATCAATAAGGACATGTTGTCAAAGTTTAATACTATTGATACTATTGCCGCTTTTCATGTAAGCACATTGAATGCTAAATTTTTAAATCCCAAAACTAGAAATAGCGCACTAGATTATTACTATATTTTGCAAAAAAAGTAATTAATCTTTTATTGTAGGTAGGTTTATACTTTTATTGTATTTTAAGATTACCCCAAATACTAAACCCATAAAAGATCCTAATGCCATACCCCTCAATACATCAAATGGATAATGCACGCCATTATATATCCTAGAATAGGCGACTAATAATGCACAAGACAATAGCACTATTTTAAACCAATTATACTTCTTGGGTAATACAATGAATAATAAAATTGTAAATGAAAAGAAGTTAGAAGCATGGGAAGATACATACCCATATAAGCCACCAGGACCCGCCTTACTTAAATGAATAAATGATTTCAAATATATTTCATGTGATGGCCTTAAGGTTTTCATAAAATATTTAAAAAAGGTTGAAACCTTATCGCTTAAAATGATTAAGGTTATTAATGCTGCAAGGCAAATCCAGCCTTTCTTTTTAAATTCTTTAAAAAGAATAAAAATGATATATACATAAAGGGGTATCCATATATTGGTAGTGCTAATTTGATACATTATTTCATCCCAGAAAGCATTGCGATGGCTATTGATAAATTTAAACAATTCTAGATCTGCATTATTAAGGAACTTGTTCATCTAAATTTCTTTGGTTAAAAAGTTATTTAAATTATACATTATGTATTACCAAACTGTTATCTTAATATTAATTTAATAATTATTTTATAAACCTACAATACCCACTGAACAGAAAATCCAATGGCCCGACCCATTCCATATACGCCAGAACCATGGGTTTTATATTTTTCGTCTAATAGGTTTATTAAACTTGTATGTAGGTTCAAGTGTTTGAATTGAATGGAAGCATCGAAATTTATTAAATTCCAATTGGGGGTGCCCAGTTTGCCTATTCTATTATCGTCTATATCTGCTATAGCAAGTCTTTGTTGCTTGCCTGCAAATTGATGTGTAAAGGCAGCTGTAAAATTATTTTTATTCCAGGCTAATCTATTTTGACCAAAGAAAGGAGGGATTCTTCTCATTGGTTCATTTTTAGTTTGATTCTGGCCATAGGTATAACTGGCATTGCTCTGCCATATAAGATGTGGATTCAGCATATGATTGTAAGTAATTTCAGCACCTTGTATATAAGAAGACTCAATATTTTTTTTATTGTATACATTGTAACCATTAATAACTTCCCCTTGAACCTGCACTCTGGCAATAATGTCCTTTAATCTCACATTGAAAGCAGCTACTGTTAGGTTTATTTTTTTGGAGTAGTGTTTGTATCCTAATTCAGTATTATAAGATTTCTCTGGTTTTAAATCATAGCTAGGTAGTTCATATCTAAAGTCAACAATGCCCAAGCTTCCTAGATCATCAATATTGGGGGCTCTATATCCGGATGTAATAGACCCAAATAAATAATTATTTTTATTCAATGTATAATTTAATCCCAAATTACTTACTAGTGCAGAAGGTTTAACGACAATTTTTCCTAAGCTAATATCATTGATAACTATATCTAAAAAATTATAACGAAGGCCTGTAATTATATTGAGTTTACCCATACTTATATAATGTATATTAAATAGGGAGCTATTTTTATATTCGGCTGCATTAGGGTATAAGCCTCTTTTTTGTACTTCTATATTATTAATACTATTTTTTTCATTAGCTACACTGTAAACTAGGTCTTTATAATAGTCAAAGCCTGTATTTATTGTCCAAAATTTAGTAGGCTTTGAAATAATTTCAGTTGTGAAACCAACATTATTAATAGTATCCGCTTCTTTTCTAAAAATGGTGGAATTATTTTTTTGATTAGACCTTTGTTCAATGGAGCGCTGAACAGACCCAGTGGTAGTTATTTCAGAAATCCATTTTTTTGTACTTACATACTTATATTTTATATAATCTAAGTTATGAACTTGCCTATCTACCTGGTTTATTTTAAAATTTTCTAATTTTATTTTATGATAAATAGGAACTTCGAACTGATTTGTGTTTTGACTCGCTATTGTAATTTCATGTTGTTTGTTCAACTTTAACTTTGTTTTTAAATCATAATTTATTTCATTGTAGCCAGTAGGGCTTTGTTTGCCTATGGGTGCAGCTGCCACTAAATCTCCATAATTTTTAAAACTAGCTCCTCCCAAAAATTCCCATTTTGAATTAGAATAACTTATATCAGTTCTATTGGTTTTTTCCATATCACCAGAAATAAATTTGCTGGTATTAGATAGGTTTATTTTGTTGAGACTGTTAGCGGAAACTTCTTTGGTTCTTAAATGAATAATACCACCCATGGCATCTGAGCCATATTCGATGGCGCCAATACCTTTAAGTATGTCTATTTTATCAATAGTGAACATATCAATGGTGTTTAGGTACTGATTAGGTCCATACCTATAGGTTGCATTGTTTATTCTTATGCCATCCACTAATAGGAGTGTTTGATTGCCTGTAAGCCCTCTAATAAATGCAGCGCCTCCACCATGGTTTGTTTTTTGTAAATAAACACCTGCCACCCCAATTAATGCTTCAGGGGTAGTTCTTGCCCCCTTCTGAATAATTTCTTGCTTATCTATTGAACTTATAATAAAAGGATTTTCATTGCCCTTTATTTTTATAGACCTACTAGTCACTATAGCAGAGTCAAGTGATGTATAAGTTGAATCTGTATTTTGGGCGCTTACTCTAAATGAAATAATAGTAAATAGAAATAAAAAATACTTCAACATAGTAAGTTGTATAATAAATTATGCTCTAAAAAAATTGGGTAAAAGAGAAGTAGTAATATCATATTAATTTACAATAAGGCACCCCTAAGATATTATAAATAACTTTTAAAAAAAAGTCCAAAATGGCCAGTTTATAAAGAAAAAACATCCCTTTTTGAGCTTTCAGGCCGAAAAGATCAACTTCGCTATTTAATTATTATTAACTTTATAGTAATCTTTTATAGTAATCAAATAAATAGCTAATCTCTTTTTTGAAATGAAATCTTTTAATATCTTTTTTTGTGTCATATTTATTTTATTCGCAGTGGTTCAATATAACGACCCCGATGCTTATTTATGGATACCTATTTATTTGTATCCTGCTTTGCTTTGTTATTTAAAATTTATTCAAAAGCCTATTTCTAATATGGCTTATTGGGCTGGTTTTTTAGTATTTGGTGTATATGCCATTTATAAAATGTTTGACACCAATGGTATTATCGATTGGATACAATTCCATAATGCCTCTAATATTGCATCCACAATGAAAGCAGAAACACCTTGGATAGAAGAGTCGAGAGAATTCTTTGGCTTAGTGATTATACTTATTGTATTGGGCATTAATTACATTAAAAAAACTAGCCATCCATCTGCTTCAAAATAAAATAATTTATTACTCAAGTTTATAAAATACCATGCGCACTCATAAATCTCAGTCAGTTCAATTAAGTAAGCTCCTAACTATACTTTTTTTCTTTACCATAATTTTCTCTTTCAAGTCGAAGGCGCAAGTATTTGACTCTCTTTTTAATATTTATGAAGAAGATTTTCCACACGAAAAAATTCATATTCATTTTGACAGAACCATGTATAATACAGGAGAGACTATATTTTATAAGCTCTATGTAATGTCTGGATTAGAATGGCCAAGCACCAGCAGGAATGTATATGTAAGTTGGTATGACAACAATGGCAATTATATAAAACAAACAGCAGCTCCTTTGTATCAATCATCGGCAAAAGGCAGTTTCGAAGTGCCTGCTAATTACAAAGGCAATTTTTTAAAAGCTAAGGCCTATACGCGTTGGATGTTAAATGACGATAGTGTTTTTTTATATGAAAAAGATATACCTATTAATAATGGGGTAGCTTCTAAAGCAAAAAATAGTATTGTACCCAAAACAAGGGTAGATGTTTTCCCAGAAGGTGGGACATTTGTGCAGGGATTAATCCATAAAATTGCTTTTAAAGCCACGAATAATTTTGGCACACCTGTTTTCATTAAAGGCTTTTTAGTGAATGATAAAAACAAAGTGTTGGATACTTTAAAAGTTTTACACGATGGTATGGGCACTTTTAAATTAAGGCCAATTGAAGGAGAAAAGTATCAATTAAATTGGACAGATGAAAACGGTATAAAAGGAACTAGCCCTATTGCTGCTGCAAGCAAAGAAGGGGCCATTTTAAAAATTAGTATGGACAATGAAAAGGCCTATGCTCAAGTGGAAAGAACCTTGGGTGTCCCTTTAAACTTTAAGCACATGCGTTTACTGGTGCATCAAAATCAACATTTACTTTATACTGTAGAATTTAAAGGAGAAGAGCGTCAGGTACAGAAAGTAGCCTTGCCCATTGAAGAACTACTTACGGGTGTGGTACAATTTACTTTATTCACCAAGGATTGGTTACCCATTGCGGAGAGAATTGTAATGGTGAATAATCGTTTACATGAGTTCAATGCTAATTTAAATGTGGGTATTGCCAATATTAATAAAAGAGGTAAAAATGTGCTTGAAATAATTATAAAGGACACGGCAGACACCAATATGTCTATATCTATCACCGATGCCTCTGTTGTTATGCCCGAGCAACAAACTATTTATTCCGATTTTCTTTTAAGTGGCGATATCAAAGGTAAAGTATATAATCCTGCCTATTATTTTACAAGCGATGCAGATTCCGTTACTGCTCATTTAGATTTAGTCATGCTTACCAACGGTTGGCGCAGGTTTGATTGGGCAAAAATGAAGGCTGGTATTTTACCTACTTTAAACTATACCAGAGAAACTGAATTAATGAAATTAAAGGGCAAATTATACGGTGCTGCTTTGGCAAAATCTACTGAAAATCTTTTATTAAATTTAATTGTACTAGGGAAGGATAGTACAAAGAAGATGTTATTTGTACCAGTAGCAAAAGATGGAAGCTTTCAAGATACATCGGTGTTCTTTTATGATACTTCCAGAGTTTACTATTCAATAAATGGTAAATCAAAATTAGAAAATCAGACAGTAGTTCAATTTGAAAATGGATTAATAAAACCAACATTAAGTAAAATACAAATAGACCCACTCGGCTTTCAAGCCTATACAACCGATAGTTTAGCCAGGGCTAAACTGAATTTATTTTTTGCAGAACAAGAAAAGCAAAGAAAATTATTAGCCTCTATGACTTTGGCAGAAGTAGTAGTGAAGGCTAGGGTTAAAACGCCTATTCAGTTATTAGAAGAAAAATATGCAAAAGGCCTTTTTTCAGGCAGAGATGGAATTTCTTTTGATTTATCATCCGATGGTATGGCACTAGGCGCTATGGATGTACTTAGTTTTTTACAATCAAGAGTACCTGGTTTAAGTATTTCAGTAGCAGGGGCTCAAGCATCTGCCACTTGGAGAGGCTCTCAAACCGATTTTTTTGTCAATGAGTTTAATACACCTATTCAACAAGTACAGAATATAAATATTGCAGATATCGCCTACATTAAAGCCCTAAGACCTCCTTTCTTTGGTTCATCTAGTGGAAACGGTGGTAGCGGAGGAGCGATTGCCATTTATACCAAACAAGGCAGTTCGAATAAGGGAGGTAATATGAATAGTAAAGGCATGGAAAATGTGGTCCTGGGGGGTTATTCTGTATTTAAGGAATTCTTTCATCCAGAGTATGATAAACCCACAGCTAGTTTTGAAGCAGATAATCGCACTACTTTATATTGGAACCCCTATGTCTTAACCAATAAAAGAAGCCCAAGAGTAAGGCTTGAATTTTACAATAATGATATTAGCAAAAAACTACAAATAGTATTAGAGGGCATGAATGCGAATGGAAGATTAACGCGTGTAGTCAAGTACATAGAATAGGCGTATTTAGAATAAGCCTTTTTAAACTTTTTTGGACTTTCTATGTTATAATTAATAGCAAAAATAATATTATGAAATTAGTATACCTATTTATTGGACTTGGTCTTGTTTTTATTGTATTTCAATCGTTTAGAAGCCTTTCGGCTGCTAAAATTGAAAACCAAAAGTACCGTGTGGTAAAAATTGAAGAAGGTTTTGAAATACGCTTTTACCCTAAAGCCACTTTTGCAACCATTCAGTCAAATGGTACAAATTATAAGCAAGTGGCCAGTAGCGGCTTCAGAAAATTAGCAGGTTATATTTTTGGCGGCAATGACCAAAGTAAAAGTATTGCCATGACCGCTCCAGTAAGAATGGAAATGAGTGATAATGGTTCTGCCATGAGTTTTGTAATGCCTGAAAAATATGATGCATCTAATTTACCCAAACCAAAAGATGCTACAGTTCAAATTAAACAATCTAAAGAAAGCTATGAGGCAGTGATTGCTTTTGGGGGTTACGCCAATGATGAAAAAATTAAAGAGCATACCAATAAATTAGTAGCTCTTTTAAATAAGAAAAATATCAAAATTATCGGTGGCTTTAATTTCTTAGGCTATAATGCGCCTTATGAATTTTTTGGTCGTAAAAATGAAATCTCAATTCCTGTTGAATGGAAGGAATAGTTGAGTGTAAGTATAACTAAGCGTTAACAAATAGTAATAAAATAGATAATAAATAATTTAGTTTTCAATGGCAACATTTTTAGTAGTAGGAGGTTCTTCTGGCATAGGTTTACAAGTAACAAATCAATTAGCGGCGGCAGGTCATACAGTACATGCAACATATAATACACATGCAGTGGAATCATTAGGTAATATTCATTACCATGCATTAAATGTGTTGGATGATAGCATTAATCTAGATTTTTTACCTGCCTCTATTGAAGGTATTGTGTATTGTCCAGGTGCAATTAGTTTAAGACCATTTAATAGAATACCTAGCGAGGATTTTATAAAAGACTATAATTTACAAGTAGTAGGCGCTGTTAAAATAATACAAGCAGCACTGCTTAAATTAAAAGAAAGTAAAAACGGCTCTATTGTTTTATTCTCCACAGTAGCTGTTCAATTAGGTTTAAATTTCCATTCATTAGTGGCAAGTTCTAAAGGAGCTATTGAAGGTTTAACAAAGGCCTTGGCTGCTGAACTAGCACCCACCATTAGAGTGAACTGCATTGCACCTTCTTTAACCAATACGCCTCTTGCAGCAAGTTTATTAAACTCAGATCAAAAAATAGATGCCAATGCGCAAAGACATCCCCTTAAAAGAGTAGGAACGCCTTTGGACATAGCCAATGCGGTTGAATTTTTGTTAACCGATAAGTCTAGCTGGGTTACCGGTCAAATTTTATCTATTGACGGAGGAATGAGCACTATAAAGTTATAGAGCTTAAAAAATGATTATTTCTAAATAAAAAGGCCCCTATTGCTAGAGGCCTTTTCTGTATTTTCAACAATTCAACTAATTTTTTGAAAGTGGAATTAATAAACTCTATATAAATGGTCAATTTTAATTAAATTAGATTTAACGCCTGTTTTCATAGAGTCATTAAATTCCTTACTATTGTTTCTTTTCTGTTGTCTATCTGCAAATTGTGTGTAAAAGTCTAAAATACTATTATTTGGCAAAATGGTCATATAAGTATTTGTTGGGTAACCATCAACAGCTCTCCAAGTAGTACTCAAATACTTAACACCTATTTTTAATTCAATTTCATGCATTTTTTGCTGTTGTTTTTCAAAAGCTTCTTGTTCATCAGCAGGAACTGTTCTTATCACAATTTTTCTAAAATTATAATCTTCCATTTTATAATCAGCTGGTAAAAATAGTAATTCATTTACCCTAATCCAAGTCGATCTTCTCCACGCACCATCAATATTATTTGAATTTTCTTCTGCAATTTTTGGATTCGCCTCTCTAAATTTATTATTATACGTACCTCTTTTTGTGATAAATTTTCCTAAATTTTCATCCCCATCAACAAAGGAAAAATTATAAAGACTTCCTGTTTCAGATGTATGAACAGCTCTACTTTCCATAATGCCTTCATAACTTTTTTTAGCAAATGCAGCACTTACAGGGAAGTTTTTTCTAAAAATGTCCATATCTTTTACTTTAGACTCACCCAACAAGGCAAAACGTTTAGTAGCATCTTGTGCAATTGAACTTAAGCCTATAAATAGACTTAATAGTAAAATAACTTTTTTCATATAATTTTTTTTAATGAGCAATTAAATTAGACAATTACTTCTAAAAAGAAAGTTATTTTATTATTAACACGCTAAATCATTGTGGTTCAATAGGATAGTTTCTTTTAAAACCTGGCTAGTGACCGCAAATTGGATGTAAATATATTTTAAGGAGGTTCTTAAATAGTAGAATTTGTATTAACTTAACTTGTAAATACAAGCTATATGGTGAATGCTATTTGGATTATTTTAGTGCTTTTTGCAATTTGGTTTATTTATGTTTTGGGAGCAGATATTATTAAGCATAAAAATAATTTAGAAAAAGTAAGTTGGGTCAAAACTGGTATCATTGGTTTTGTAGTTAATTTTTTTGATGTATTGGGTATTGGTGCATTTGCACCACAAACAGCCTTATTGAAATTCACGAAGCAAACGGCAGACAAGTTAATACCTGGCACCATGAATGTGGCCAATACTTTACCCGTTTTAATTCAAGCCATTATTTTTATTCAAGTAGTAGAAGTGGAGCCTCTCACTTTAATTGTTATGTTTTTAACTGCTATGGGGGGTGCTATTTTAGGTGCCGATATTATTGGTAAACTTTCAGAAAGAAATATTAGACTAACCATTAGTGTTGCTTTATTAATTACGGCTGGTTTTATGTTTGCTAATAAAATGCAATGGATACAGGGAGAAGGAGTGGCCATTGGCATTCATGGTTGGAAGTTGGTAATTGCAGGCGTGGTTAATTTTATATTAGGTGCCATGATGACTGCCGGAGTAGGCTTATACGCACCCTGTATGGCTTTAGTATATTTATTGGGGCTATCTCCTCAAGTGGCTTTTCCTATCATGATGGGTTCTTGTGCTTTTTTAATGCCGCCTGCATCTTATAAATTTATCAAATCGGGTGCCTATAATAAAAAGGCAGCATTGGGTATGGCTATTCCAAGTATATTGGCTGTGTTAATAGCCGCTTTCATTATAAAATCAATGCCATTGGATACATTAAGATGGCTAGTGCTAATTATTATAGTATATACCTCTGTTTCAATGTTTTGGACGACTATAAAAAACAAATAAAACTTAGGTTTTTTTTAAGTAAATTTAATATGCTTAAACCAACCTAAGATGTCTAATTATCCCAGTATATTCAATGATGTGATTGGCCCAGTAATGAGGGGCCCTTCTAGCTCACACTGTGCTGCCTCACTTCGTATTGCAAGAATTTGTCGTGATTTAATGGACGAGCAAATAAAAGATATTGTCATTGAATTTGACCCACATGGTTCTTTAGCCACTACACATAAAAGCCAGGGCTCTGATATGGGTTTATTCGGAGGCTTCCTTGGTTGGGAAGCATATGATGAGCGTTTACCAGACTCGGAAAAACATTTAGCTACAGCAGGAATAAATTATACCATTACTATTTGCCCTTTAGAAGAAAAACACCCCAACACTTATAAGATTCGTTTATCTAACGAAAAAGAAACTAAAGAATTAATTGCTATTTCTACGGGTGGAGGAATGATTGAAGTAATTAATATCGATGGAAATAAGGTTTCTATGGCAGGTGATTATTATGAAACATTAATTTATTGTACTGATGCAGATAATATTATTCAGTATTTAAAATCAACTATCACTTATGATGAAATTATTTTTCATAAAGGAACTAATTCTTTTATCGAAATAAAATCACCAGCCAGTATTTCTGAAACCATATGCAAAGAGATAATGCAAATGCATTCTGTGCATTCAATAAAAAATATAAAGCCTGTACTGCCTATTATGGCTAGAAAAGGAATGACCGTTCCTTTTATTACTTGCAATGAAATGATGCAATATAATGAGGGTAAAAATAAAGTACTCTGGGAATTAGCAGTAGACTATGAAAGTATACGAGGAAATATTAGCCCCGAGCAAGTAATGGAAAAGATGAAATCCATAATTCATATTATGGGTAATGCCATTGAAACCGGATTAAAGGGCACAGAATATAAGGACCGTATTTTAGGAAGTCAGTCCCCACAGTTTAAAAAAACATACGATGCAAATGAATTAATAGGAGGTGATGTGCTTAATACAACTATTATGTATGTGTCTGCTATTATGGAAGTGAAAAGTTCCATGGGTGTAATTGTAGCAGCGCCTACAGCAGGCTCTTGTGGTGGTTTACCAGGCGTTGTTTTTGGAACTGCACATTGTATTAATAATAATGAAGAAGCTATTATTAAAGCCATGTTGTCGGCTGGTCTTATAGGTGTGTTTATTGCAGCGCATGCTACATTTGCTGCAGAAGTAGGAGGCTGTATGGCTGAAACGGGTTCAGGAGGTGGTATGGCCGCAGCGGCACTTGTAGAAATGAAGGGTGGAAGTTTGGAGCAATCTATTGCTGCTGCCTCTTTAGCCTTACAAAATTCCTTAGGTATTATTTGTGATCCCATTGGTAATAGAGTGGAAGCGCCTTGTCTTGGTAGAAATGTGATGGCAGCAACCAATGCTATTTCTTGCGCTAATATGGCCTTATCTAATTACGAGCATCTTATTCCATTAGATGAAGTCATAGAGACAATGAAAGCAGTGGGCGATCAAATTCATCATACCTTACGTTGCACGAACTTGGGGGGCCTGTCTATAACTAATACTGCTAAAAAAATTGAAGCATTATTGGAAGAGAATCCACCTGTATTTTATAAAAGTTGTTAATTAAAAAAATGAAAATGAAAATTTCCTTTTACTTCCTATTCGCCCTATTTATTTTATCTAACACAGTTGGGTATGCTCAAAATAATTATCCCAACACAAATAAAAAAGGCTGGAAAAGTTTATTTGGAAAAAATTTAGAAACTGCTCAATTTGATCCAGCCATTTGGAAAGACTCAACTGGGGTCTTAACGGCATCCAGGGATTCTGCTATTTGGAGTAAAGACATGTACGATGATTTCATTTTAGATTTAGATTTTCAAAACGCAGATGGAACGAATAGTGGCGTAATAGTGCATGCCACAGATATAATAGAATGGATACCCCATTCAGTGGAAATACAAATTGCCGATGACTATTCTCCAAGGTGGAGCAAGGCAGTTGCTAGCTGGCAGTGTGGCGCCATTTTTGGTCATAAGCCAGCCACCAATAAAAATTTAAAAAGACCAGGTGAGTGGAATCATTATACTATTACCTGTATTGGTAAAAATATTAAGGTAGAATTGAATGGTACATTAGTGAATGAATGTAATATGGACGATTTTACTTCTAGTAAAATAAATCCAGATGGTACAAAAGTACCGGCTTGGTTGTATAATCCTATGTCTACTTTGGGTTTGCATGGTTATATAGGATTGCAGGGCAAGCACGCAGGCGCTCCTATTTACTTTAAAAATATAATGATAAAAACACTTTAATAGTCTTTTTAGAATGACAATTTTATTGCTATTATTCGCTGTTATTTTTTTAGTACTACTTATTACAGTAGTGAAGCTGCATCCTTTTATTTCTTTTTTAATAGTATGTATTATTACGGGCTTAGTAAAAGGCATGGCGGTGACTGCTTTAATGAGTTCTATTCAAAAAGGTATTGGCGATGTGGTGGGTTCGTTAATGATTATTTTATGTGTGGGTGCTATGCTCGGAAAACTGATTGCAGATAGTGGCGCTGCGAATAAAATTGCAAGTGGTTTAATTCAATTATTTGGAACAAAATATATTCAGTGGGCCTTGGTGCTCACGGCATTTATTGTAGGCATTCCTTTATTTTATGGCGTAGGCTTTGTATTATTAGTTCCATTAGTCATAACAGTGGCTGCAAGATATAATTTACCTGCAGTGTATTTAGGCCTGCCTACTTTAGCGGCATTGTCTGTTACACATGGTTTTTTACCACCGCATCCATCTCCTGTTGCTTTGGCAGAACAATTCAATGCGAATATTGGCCTAACACTTTTTTATGGTATTATTATTGCTATTCCTGTTATAATAATAGCAGGCCCCATTTTTTCTGTTACTTTAAAAAAGTATACTACCAAGCCCTTGGCTATATTTTCTAGTGCGGCTGTTTCAGAGGAGCGGTCGCCAAGTATGGGCGCTAGTTTAATGGCTGCTTTTTTACCTGTTTTATTAATTGGCTTAGATACTATTATTAGCTTAACAGTAACAGAGAAAAATACTGCCACCCAAATAATACATATTATTGGCGACCCCTCTGTGGCCATGCTTATCTCTTTATTAATTTCATTATATACATTAGGTATTGCGCAAGGTAAAAGCATTAAAAATATGATGGGCCCCATTGGCGATTCGGTGAAAGAAGTATCTAGCATTCTACTCATTATTGCAGGGGCAGGGGCTTTAAAACAAATATTATTAGATACAGGCATGAGCATTGAACTTATAAAACCATTGACAAATTTATCCTTACATCCTTTATTTCTAGCCTGGTTTATTGCAGCTATATTAAGAGTAAGTATTGGCTCAGCAACGGTGGCAGGTTTAACCACAGCGGGCATAGTAGCTCCTTTAATTGCTAGTAGTGGAGTGAATCCTTGTTTAATGGTACTTGCTACTGGGGCAGGCAGTGTTTTTTTCTCTCATGTAAATGATCCAGGTTTTTGGATGTTTAAAGAATACTTTAACTTAACGGTCAAAGAAACATTTAAAACTTGGAGCACTATGGAAACAATAGTTTCTGTAGCAGGTTTAGTAGGTGTTTTTATTTTAAACTATTTTATATAATTAAAAAATACAATTATGAGTACTCCCGAAGAAAATTTTGCCAAATTAGGCTTGACTTTACCACCCGCACCTAAACCACTAGGCGTGTATAAGCCTTTATTAGTAGATGGAAAGCATTGCTTGGTATCTGGTCATGGGCCAGTGCAAGAAAATGGATCACTGATTATTGGAAGAGTGGGTGATAACCTTACAATGGATGAAGGAAAGTTAGCTGCAAGACAAGTTGGCCTTGCTATCATTGCAACTATTAAAGCTAACCTCGGTTCATTGGATAAAGTAAAACGTGTTATAAAAGTATTAGGCATGGTAAGCTGTACCAATGATTTTGAAAAGCATCCTTATATCATTAATGGATGTAGTGAATTATTTGCTGCTATTTGGGGGCCAGATAATGGCGTGGGTGTAAGAAGTGCAGTAGGCATGGGTTCTCTTCCAGGAAATATTCCAGTGGAAATTGAAGCCATGTTCGAACTTAATTAAAAAATAGTATTTATGCATTGGTACGAAATTGATACGATAGAAAAAATAGATTCGCCTTCTTTAATTGTATACGGCTCAAGAGCCAAAGAGAATATTGATAGTCTTATTAAAATGGTAGGGGGTAATGTAGATCAATTAAGACCGCATGTGAAAACCAATAAAATTGCAGAAGTCTGTCAAATGATGATGGATGAAGGCATTCGTAATTACAAGTGCGCCACTATTGCAGAAGCAGAAATGTTGGGCCTATTGAAAGCATCATAATGTATTAATTGCACACCAGTTAATGGGCCCTAAATTAAATAGGTTGGTCGCACTTATCAAAAAATTCCCTACTACAAAATTTTCTTGCTTAGTAGATAACATTGAAACCGCCACTGCTATTTCAAAAATAATGGTTCAAGAAGGCTTAAGCATAGACGCTTATATCGATATCAATATTGGCATGAACCGTTCAGGTATTATGACAGATAAAGCTACTTCATTATATAATGCATGCGCGCCACTTCCAGCTATTACCATCATTGGACTACATTGTTATGATGGACATATTAGAGAAACTGATATTAGTGTTAGAAATGCGCAAGCCGATGAAGTTTTTGAAAACGCGGATATACTTAGAAAAAAATTAGAAGCTATTTCTAATTCAACATTAGAAGTAATCATGGCTGGTTCTTGTTCATTCTCTGGCCACATTAAAAGAAAGGATATTCAAGTAAGTCCAGGTACTTTTGTTTTTTGGGATTGGGGCTATAAAAATTTATTTCCCGATTTACCTTTTGAGTTTGCAGCATTAGTTGTAACAAGAATTATTTCCATTATTGATGAGCATACGCTTTGTACCGATTTAGGCCATAAAGCAGTGGCAGCAGAGAATCCTATGCCTAGGGTCCATTTTTTAAATGCCCCTAATGCAGAACCAATAGGGCAAAGTGAAGAGCATTTAGTGGTAAAAGTACAAGACACTTCAAAGTATAAAGTAGGAGATGTTTGGTACGGAGTGCCTGTACATATTTGTCCTACAGTGGCATTGTATGATGCTGCTATTATTGTAAATGATAATAAAGTAGTGGACAATTGGGAAGTAGTAGCTAGAAAAAGAAAAATTACCATTTAATAAAATAGCATTTCATTATGTTTATAATAGATGCTCATTTAGATTTAGCCATGAATGCCGTGGAATGGGATCGCGATTTAAGAAAATCGGTTTCTGCATTAAGGCAATTAGAAAAAGGCATGACTGATAAACCAGATAGAGCTAATGGTACCGTTTCACTTCCACAACTTAGACAAGGAAATATTGGATTAGTAGTAGCCACACAAATTGCAAGGGTAGAAACACCCGGCACAGGTATAAAGGGATGGCAAACTGCAGAACAAGCCTGGGCGCATACACAAGTTCAATTAGCATGGTACCAAGCCATGGAAGCTGAAGGAGAAATGGTACAAATAAAAAATAAGCAAGCGTTAGAGGCGCATATATTATTATGGAATAATGGTTTACCCAATGATAAAAAACCAATTGGATATATTCTTAGTTTAGAAGGCGCCGATTCACTAGTAAATATTGACTACTTGCATACAGCGTATAATTACGGACTGCGTGCAGTAGGACCTGCGCACTATGGGCCAGGCAGGTATGCACACGGCACCAATGCCAATAGTAAATTAAATGAGCAAGGGAAGGCTTTGATTAAAGAGATGGACTCTTTAAATATGATTTTAGATGTCACGCATTTATGTGATGAAGCATTTTGGGAAGCACTTGAAATATTTAATGGCACTATTTGGGCAAGTCATCATAATTGTAGGGCACTAGTGAATCATAACCGACAATTAAGTGATGATATGATTAAAGCGCTCATTGAAAAAAAAGCTGTCATAGGTGCGGCATTTGATGCATGGATGATTGTACCCAATTGGGAAAGAGCTGTCTCCACTCCAACAAATACAAATTGTAATCTTGAAAAAATAATTAATCATATAGATCATATTTGCTCCTTAGCGGGAAATACAAATCATATTGGCATTGGATCTGATTTAGATGGCGCTTTTGGAAAGGAGCAGTGCCCTTATGATATTGAAACCATTTCAGATTTACAAAAAATTCCAAACCTACTTTTGAAGCGCGGTTATTCGGAGCAGGATTGTCAAAAAATCATGCATGGCAATTGGTTAGGCTTATTAAAAAATGCAGTCTAGCATACTAGATTTTAGCCTATATTATATAAAATATATATAATATATAAATAAATGATTTATAATTACTAAAAAGCTCAATATTGCTTTGTTTAAATTTTCTTAAAAATTTCTTAACGATTTCTTAACATTCATAGAAATAAGTCGTAGCTTTCTAGCTAAGAAAATTAAAAATTAAGCAAATGAAGAAAATTCTATCCTCGCTCTTCTTAGCTGTTTTATGCAGTTTGATTACAGCAAATGCCCAAGTTCGTTCAGTAACCGGTACGGTGAAAGATGATAAAGGTGTAGCTGTTTCTTATGCAACAGTTAAAGTAAAGGGCCAAGCCTCAGCTGTAGTGGCTGATGAACAAGGTAACTTCAAAATTAATGCCGCTGCAAATCAAACTTTGCAAGTAACTGCCACTGGTTTCGCTTCTACAGAAGTGAGAGCAACTGCAACTACATTAAGCGTTATTTTGAATCGTCAAGCAGATGAACTAGAAGACGTAGTTGTTACCGCACAAGGTATCCGTAAGAAATCAAAAGAAATCGGATACTCTTATGCTAAAGTTTCAAGTGAAGAAATTACAGTAGGTCGCTCACCTCAGTTAACACAAGCCCTTGCGGGTAAGGTTTCTGGTTTAGCTGTCTATACTGTGAATAACAGCGTTGACCCTGCAGTTAAAGTGGTTTTACGTGGTTATCGTTCATTAACTGGAAACAACGAAGCCTTAGTAGTTATTGATGGTATGCAAACTACCGCAACTGCTTTAGCACTTATCAATCCTATTGATGTTGAAAACGTGTCTGTCCTTAAGGGTGGTCAAGCGGCAACATTATATGGTTCTGCGGGTGTAAACGGTGCTTTAGTTATTACCACTAAACAAGGTGCTAAAGGAAAATTAAAAGTTGCTTACTCAAATACGACCAATATAGAACAAGTAAGTTTCTTGCCTGCCTTTCAAAATAAATATGGTTCTGGTTCTCAGTACTATCCTCTTTCATTTGGTCAAGCTGGTTATGATCCTAGTGCCTTAAAC
This sequence comes from Chitinophagales bacterium, assembly GCA_964203405.1. Lineage (GTDB taxonomy): Bacteria > Bacteroidota > Bacteroidia > Chitinophagales > Chitinophagaceae > Sediminibacterium. Next base: position 752,648 of record CAXNLL010000001.1, on the reverse strand, counting down.
CGTGCGAAGCAAAACTGGCGTCCTTATGAAAACCAACAATATGGTGATGCTTATGATGGAAGTAGACGTATTGCGGGTCGTATGTTAGAAGACGGATCTGCTTTGATCGTACCTTATGCAGACGTTCCAAACGTTCGTCTGAATAGCTTCGATATGGGTATCTCTCAAAATCACCAAGCTAGTTTCCAAGGTGGTGACGAAACGTCTAGCTTTTATATGTCAGTAGAGAATAATAAAATCAATGGTATTATTCCTGGCGATTTAAGTGATAGAACAGGTGTTCGTGTTAAATCAACTAAGGAGTATGGTAAAATATCTACTAGCTTTAATGCTGCATTAACACAAGCCTATTTTGACAGAACAAATTCAGACTTCCAAAACGATATCATCAACACAGCTTCTTGGGTAGATTTAACTACAATGAGAAACTGGAGAACAAATCCTTTTGCGAATCCGAATGGTTACTATAATGACTATTATAATAACCCTTATTTTAACAAAGATATTCAGCGTGCAAAATATAAAGATGCTAACATCTCTGGAAACTTCGATATCACTTATCGTGCGCTTCCTTGGTTGCAACTTTATAACAGATTAGGTATTATGAATAACTCTCGTACTGGTAAAAACACTACTGAGAAATTTAACTATACTGACTGGGCTAAGTATGATGCAGACATTCCTGCACCATGGCAGAGTTATGATGACTATCCTGGTATCTACCGTGCTATCGGTGATATCTTAGGTGCTGTATCTGATTATTCTTCTACTGAGAATGTCGTAAACAATGAATTCCAAGCGCGTATTCAAAAAGATATCGCTAATGTTCAAAACAAATTGACTTTAGGTTATAGTATCTACCAACGCTATACAAAATCAATCAACGTTTCTTCAAGTTCAATTGTAGTACCTGATGTTTACAACGTATCTAACAGACAAGGTAACTTAGGAGGTGGTGAATCAAATACTACAGAACGTAGGTTTGGTTACTATGCTGATATGAACACGAATGTGAAAAACATGGAGTGGTTAAACTTAAACTTAACTGCTCGTTATGATGCAACCTCTCGTTTCTTCAAACAAACAAGAGCCGCAGATCAATATTCTTATTTGTATTATGGAGCTGCCTTAGCTTTTGTTGTAACAGATGCCTTTCCTGGTTTAAAGGGCAATACTTTGAACTATGCTAAATTGCGTACTTCTTATAACAAAAACGGTAATGACAATATTCCTTTATATGGTTTAGATCTTTCTTACAATAATGGTGCGAATTTCCCTTATGGAAATAACGTAGGTTTAACAGTAGGAAATACTTTACCTGATGCTGATTTAAAACCAGAGTTTGTTACCTCTATGGAAATAGGTGCTGAGTTAAGTATGTTTAAAAACAGAGTAAACTTAGACGTTTCTTTGTTCAAGCAAAATTCAATCGGTCAAGTAATAACAGTAAAAGTACCTAATTCAACAGGTTTCTCTAACTTGTTAATTAACGTAGGTCAAGTAGACAACTGGGGTTATGAAGCAGACTTAAAAGTGCAAGTATTACGCGAGACTAAAATCAAATGGGATGTGAATGTAAGATATTCATTCAACGACAACAAAGTGGTTGATTTATTCCCAGGTATTACTCAATTCGTTTATGGCGGATACTCTTACGCTACTTCAAACGTTATCAAAGGAGAACGTTTCCCAATACTTAAATCCACCGGTTATTATTATTCAAAAGATGGTTCTGGTATGAGAAGAGTAAGTCCTACAACTGGTTACCCAGTTCAAAATACTACTCTTGAAGCACGTGGTGGTACATTACCTCGCGATATGGTGGGATTGGGTTCTACTTTCACTTACAATGATTTCCGTTTAGCATTTAACTTTGAATACCGTGGCGGCGGCAACGTAATGTATTCTGACCTTGGTCGTCAAATGACCTTCACAGGTTCTGGTGCTTGGACTTCTGATAGAACAGACCAAATATTCAAAAATTCTTATTTTATAGATCCAGTATCTGGGAAAGATGTTCCTAATACAACGATTAAAGTTCGTGAACCAGAGTATGCGCTTTGGGTAAACAACTACCGTTTGATTGCTGAGAACTTCGTTACACCAGCCTGGTTTATTAAATTAAGAGATGTGAATTTATCTTATACACTACCAAGTGCAATGGTTAAGAAAACAAAAATTTTCAGTGCAGCTAACGTAGCATTATACGGTAGAAATGTATTCACCATTGTTGACAGCAAAAACCAATTTACTGACCCAGAGTTCAGTTATACAGCAGGAAACGGTTCAGGTATTTCTAATACCTTGCAAACGCCTCCAGTTCGTCAATTTGGTGTTAATGTAAATTTTATTTTTTAATAACCACACACTAAAACATTAGATATGAAACTAAATAAATTATATATCGCCGCGTTTTTGGTACTTGTGGGAACAGGTTGTAAAAAAGACTATCTCGATGTCAATACCAACCCTAACTCACTTCCAACCGCAACACCTGCATACGTTTTAGCGAATGCATTGAACACTTCTGCTGCAAGCATGACGTCTCCTAATGAAGTAGGTATGTTCTGGTCTGGTCATTGGTCACAATCCAATGGTTATATCATTAGTACTACTTTATTTGCTTATGCCTTTACCAATGGTGATTTTAACTATTGGGATGGTACTTACGATAATCTTTACGATTATCAGTATGTAATTGACAATGCTGCTAAGTATAGTCAAGAATATTTAAAAGGTCCGGCAAAAGTAATGAAGGCTTATAACTACCAAAAATTGGTAGACTTATATGGCAACATTCCTTTTTCGGAAGCTTTAAAAGGTGTTAGCATCTTAGCGCCTAAATTTGATGATCAAAAAGCAGTTTACGAAGGCTTGATTGTTTTATTAGATGATGCTATAAAGGACTTAAAAGCAAATGCTTTTGCAAGTACTTACTCAGGTTCTGATATCGTTTTCAAAGGAAGCAATTCTAGTTGGATCAAATTTGCGAACTCTATGAAATTGCGTATTTTAATGCGTCAGTCAAGAGTAAGTGGAAGAGATGCTTATATTACTGCTGAGATTAACAAAATCGTCACTGAAGGTTCTGGTTTTATAACTGGAGCTGAAGTAGGTTCAAACCCTGGTTATGTTGCTTCTGCTGGTCAAATTAACCCAATCTATAACCAATATGGTTATACTGAAACAGGTGCTAGAGTAGGTAATAATAACTGGCCAAGAATTACCGATTTCATGGTAACGGAATTGCTTAAAAATTCAGATACTTTCCGTCTTAAGCGTTTTGCTTATGCGCCAGGTAATGAAGATTTAGCAAATCCAGGTGTGAGTGTTAAGCCTGAAATTGCAGCTAACTATATTGGTATACCTTTTGGTTCAAGTTCAGGATATTTACCTGGAGCTAGTTCTGCAGTAGGTCCAGTCTTATTAGTAAGAGGTCAATACAACAGACCTATCGTTCTTATGACTGCTGCTGAAGTTCAATTCTGTTTAGCAGAAGCGAAGCAACGTTATGGTACTACTGTAAACTTAACTGGAACCGCTCAATCATACTATGAAGAAGGTGTAAAACAAAACTTCCGCGCTATTGGAGCAAGCACAGCTAATGTGACTGCTTTAGTAACCAACGGTATGCAAGATTGTGATTTCACTGCCTCTACTAATAAATTAAATACAATTGCTTACCAAAAATGGGTAGCACTTGGTTATTTCAATGGATTAGAAGCATGGTCTGAGTATCGTAAGAATAACTACCCAGTTACTCCTAACTCTAAAAACTATGTAGGTACATCTCGTCCATTACGTTTATGGTATCCAGGAACTGAATTAGGTTCTAATGGTGCTAACGTAAATGCACAGGGAACAATCGATCCTTTAGCTACACGTATTTTCTGGGATATTGACTAATAGTTAGTCAACTTACTAGATAAGAAATAAAAAGCCCTCTACCGAGCAATTGGTAGAGGGCTTTTTTATGGAGTCAATTTTTATTATGATACTACTTCTCCTTCCAATACTAATTCGGTTACTGCTTTCTCTCCTGCGAATTTAACAGAGACTCTTTTTTTAAATGAACCTTCGAAAGGTGCTGTATAGGTTACTTTAATACTGCCTTTCTGTCCTTTCAAAACAGGGCTTTGATTATACTCGGGTTTAGTACATCCGCATTCTGCTGTGGCAAATTCTATCACGGCTGGCTTTGCAGATTCATTGGTATAGCTGAAAATAACCGACTTGTGTATGCCCTTTTTTATTTTGCCATAATCATAGCTAGTTTTATTGAACTTGACAGCTGATTGTGCAAAACTAGTTGCGGCAAATAGTAAACTTAGAATAAGTAATCTGGTTTTCATGGTATAAGGTTTTAGGTTAATTGTTTGTTTGATTTTTACTGCTTTTTTGCCCAAATAGGCATACGAATTTATTGAAATTTCATTAATTAGGTGATTTTAGTTCTGAATGTACTTTTTATGCATTCTGACCCCTATTTTTGTCCTATGGAATCCACCCTTGAAGCTGTATCTGCCCAAGACATGCTCTCTTTTGAGGCATTTCGGAACTCCGTTATCGCCGACTATAAATTGGCCATAATGAGTAGGGAAGTAAGCTTATTGGGAAGAAGAGAAGTTTTAACAGGAAAGGCCAAGTTTGGTATTTTCGGAGATGGCAAAGAAGTTGCACAAATTGCACTATCAAAATTTTTTCAAAAAGGCGATTTTAGAAGTGGTTATTACAGAGATCAAACATTTATGTTTGCTTTAGGGGTAGCTAATGTTGAAGATTATTTTTCACAATTATATTCTGATGTTTATAACGACCCCTTTAGTGGCGGTAAGAACATGAATGCGCATTTTGCCACTGCATTTGTAAATGAAAAGGGGGATTGGAATGAATTAACACAAAGCTATAATGTTTCTGCAGATATTGCGCCTACTGCAGGACAAATGATGCGTGGCCTAGGCCTGGCTTTTGCTTCTAATTGTTTTAGAAATGCAAAAAACAAAGAGGCCTTTACACATTTAAGTAATAATGGTAATGAAGTTTGTTTTTGTACCATTGGCGATGCTAGTACTTCCGAAGGACATTTTTGGGAAGCTATTAATGCAGCCGGTGTATTGCAAGTACCCTTAGCTGTTTTTGTATATGACGACGGATACGGTATTTCTGTACCTATTGCTTTGCAAACTACTAAGGGTTCTATTTCTGAAGTATTGAAAGGTTTTCAAAAAGAAAAAAATACCAACGGTATAAAAATATATACAGTGAAGGGCTGGGACTATGCTGCCTTATGTGAAACTTTTGAAGAAGGTATTCGCTATACTAGAGAAACACATACCCCTGTTGTATTTCATGTGCAAGAATTAACACAGCCTCAAGGCCATTCAACCAGTGGTAGCCATGAAAGGTATAAGCCTTTAGAAAGATTAGAATGGGAGAGGAATTGGGATTGCAATAAGCAAATGAGGGAATGGCTTATTGCCAATGAGTTAGCTACCGATGAAGTATTGCAAGAAGTAGAAAATGAAGCAAAGCAATTAGTGCGTGCCGATAAATTAGCTGCATGGGAAAAGTATATTTCACCCATTAAAGAAAAAATCAAAGAAGCAGTTGCCTTAGTGCATCAAGGTTTAAGCGAATCAGATATAAATATTGCAAATAGTTTTTTACAAGAATTGGTACAAAGTAAAGAGCCTTTAAAAAGAGATATTTTTAGAACTGTCAATTTAATATTGGAAAAAATTCCAACACATAGTAACGCAGCTGCGATACAATCTTTTTTAGCAAAATACAATGAGGTAGAAGCGCCTTTTTATAGTAAGCATTTATACAACGAAGGCCCTAAGAGTGCTTTGAATGTATCTGTGGTGGAAGCTGAATATGCTACTGAAGCGCAAACAATCAATGGCTATGAAGTATTGAATCATTATTTTGATAAATTATTTGAAGAAAATCCTAAGGTCTATGCTTTTGGAGAAGACTTAGGTGGAATTGGAGATGTGAATCAAGGTTTTGCGGGTCTTCAAAATAAACATGGCGTAGATAGAATTTTTGATACAGGTATAAGAGAGCAATCTATTATGGGACAGGCCCATGGTATGGCGCTTCGTGGTTTAAGACCTATTGCTGAAATTCAATACTTGGATTATTTATTATACGGGCTTCAAACTTTGAGTGATGATATTTCTACTATTCATTATCGTAGCAATGGATTGCAAAGTAGTCCTGTGATTATTAGAACCAGAGGACACCGTTTAGAAGGTATATTTCACAGTGGTTCACCCATGGGTGTTATTGTAAATGCTTTAAGAGGCATGTTTGTTTGTGTGCCCAGAAATATGGTGCAAGCAGTGGGTATGTATAATACTTTATTAAAAGGGAACGACCCTGCTTTACTAATTGAGTGCTTGAATGGCTACCGCTTAAAAGAAAAAATGCCTTCGAATATTACTGAATTCACAGTGCCATTAGGCAAGCCTGAAATTTTAAAAGCAGGGGAGGATGTAACTATTGTTTCTTATGGTTCTACTTTAAGAATTGTAGAAGACGCTGCTATTAGATTATTAACCATGGGCATTGATTGTGAAATTATAGATGTACAAACTTTATTGCCATTTGATATTAACCATCAAATAGTTGCTTCCTTAAAGAAAACCAATAGAATTTTATTTGTAGATGAAGATGTACCCGGTGGCGCAAGTGCTTATATGTATCAACAGGTTATTGAATTACAAGGAGGCTACCGTTGGTTGGATGTAGCTGCTCGTACTTTAAGTGCTAAAGCACATCGTCCTGCTTTTGGCAGCGATGGAGATTATTTCTCTAAGCCGAATACAGAGGAAATTATAAATATCATCAATGAAATGGTGAGTGAATAGCCTAATCTAATGCTGCGTGTTTTTAGATAAATTATAGCCTTCTAGTTTCTGCGTTTGTTCTACCGATCCCAATCTAAATTTTACTGCAAGCTTTGTTCTTTTTTCCAGAGACCTTTCAGTGTTGCAAAAAAATCCTGTTTTGGTGGTATAGTAATTGGGCGCCAATTTTAAATCTGCACTAAGACTATAATAGTTGGGTTTCAATTGGCTAGTATCTTTTATTATTGGTAAAAGAAAGCCTGCTAATAATATGGTTTGAATAATTCGCATAATTTTTTGAATAAATCATTAGAGCACTTACCCCATGTTATGGAATACTTTGTTCACGTCTTCGTCTTCTTCTAATCTTTCAATTAATTTACTAATATCTTCAGCTTGTTCATCTGAAACAGGTACCGTGGTGGTAGGTATCCACTCTAGTTCTGCACTAATGGGTTGAATGCTTTTATCTTCTAATGCTTTTTGTAAATTTCCGAAGTCGGTGAAGGCGCAACGTAAGTACAATTATTGCATTTCCATTATCGTCATTACTTTCTCCTAATTCATCTAAGCCATGATCAATTAAATCTAATTCCAAGGTCGTCCATATTTAAACCATCTGGCTTTAAATTAAACACACCCATTTTTTTAAATTGAAAACTTACACTTCCTGACTATTACCCAATGCACCATGTCCTTTATTGAAATGACTTTTTACATTGGCCACGGTTCTTACATGGTTATCGGTAGCTGTTTCTACTAATAAAGCCACACCATGTGGGCGCATAACCTTCGTATAAAATTTCCTCATAATTACTAGTGTCTTTTCCCATGGCTCTTTTAATAGCCGCTTCCACACGATCCTTGGGCATACCTACACTTCTTGCATTCTGGTAACATCTTCTTAAGGCAGGGTTGTCATCTGGGTTAGGGCCACTTGCTTTTACAGCAATGACTATTTCTTTACCAATGCGGGTAAACTGCTTTGCCATACGATCAAAACGCTTGAACATGGTGGCTTTTCTAACTTCAAATATTCTTCCCATAGTTGTATGTTATTAAGAGTCTGCAAAAATAAGCAAAAAAATAGTCCCCCCGAGGAATCGAGAGGACTATTTCTAATTTATGTATGAAATAAAATTAATCATTCAATTTACTATGTCTACGACTATAAACGAAGTAAACCACCAGGCCTAAAGCCATCCATGCGAAGGCTACTTTCAATGTTTGCGCATCTAAGGCAAAGATCATTGCTAAGCAGATAACCGCTCCTAAAATAGGTACTAATGGCACTAATGGCGTTTTAAATGGACGCTCCATATCTGGGTGATTTACGTCTTAATATCCAAATACCTATACTTACTAATACAAAGGCAAATAGGGTTCCAAAGGAGGTTAAATCACCTGCTACATTACCTGGAACGAATGCCGCAAACCCTCCAACAAATACAAATAAAATCCAGTTAGATTTATACGGTGTTCTAAACTTAGGATGTAATTCAGAGAATATTTTTGGCAAGTAATCCGTCATTGGCCATTGAATAGAATACGCGTGATTGACCCATTAACATGACTAAAATAACAGAACTAAATCCTGCTAAAATAGCGACTGTTACGGCAGTGGCTAACCAACCATAGCCTGTCATATAAGTAGAAATCGCATAAGCAACAGATGCTTCACGACCTTTTAGAGGATCCACAAAATCGGTCCATGGTGCAACACCTGTTAAGTACGTGACCAAATAATATGTATAAAATAGTACAAACTACTAATGAACCTAAAATACCAATAGGCATATCTCTTTTAGGATTTTTTGCTTCTTGCGCCGCTGTAGATACTGCATCAAAACCAATAAATGCAAAAAATACAATTGCTGCTCCACCTAATACACCACCCCAGCCATGTTTGAATACGCTAGAGTAGTCTGCAATAACTTTACCAGCAGGCATCAATTACGGGTGGTTGGTTGGCAGGAATTAAATAAGGAGTGTGATTTTCTGGACGAATAAACTGCCAGCCTAAAATAATAAACATACACAACAATAGCTACTTTAACAAATACAATAATTGCATTGACTACAGCAGACTCTTGTGTTCCTTTAATTAATAATAAGGTTAACAATAATAATATTACTAAAGCAGGTGCATTCATAAAACCATGATGTAAGAACGCCAGCTGAATCTGTGACGCTTTCGAGTGGGGAGTGGCTCCATTCATATGGTATGGCTCCTCCCAGCAGCTTGTTTAAATATTCACTCCAAGCAATAGATACTGTGGCAGCACCTAAGGCATATTCCATAATTAATGCCCATCCAATAATCCAGGCAACTGTTTCACCCATGGTTACATAAGAATATGCATAAGCACTACCTGAAATAGGAATCATGGCAGCAAATTCTGCATAACATAAACCTGCAAAAGCGCAACCTACGGCTGCAACTATAAAGGATAATGTCACGGCTGGTCCAGCAGCTTGTCCAGCTGCAGCGGCAGTTCTTACAAATAAGCCAGCGCCAATAATGGCACCAACGCCTAAGGCAATCTAAATTACCAGCACCTAAAGTGCGCTTTAATCCTTTTCCACCATCATCTGCCTGTGCTAACATGGCGGACAAATCTTTCTTTCTAAATAAACTCATAAATAATTGGTTTGTTGTGGTTTCAATTTATCTTGGAAAATAGCACTTTTTTTGCAAAACCTGGCTATAATTTCATGGAAAATGACCCTTTTTTTTGCTTATTTTTTTACGAGTTAAGTCTTATATTGCAGTACTAACTAATGCTATGAAAAAATCGAATAAACTTACCATCTACATTGTCAGTCGCCATGATTGCTGGGTGCTATTTTGGGCTATATATATACATGAAAATTATGATGAACAGTTTACTATTGATAGCTTTTCTAAAAATAGCAAATTATTAACGACCATCTTTTTGAGATTGGTGCAAATGATTATTGCCCCACTTGGTGTTTACTACTTTGGTGGTGGGTATTGCAAAATTGGGCGATTTAAAAACAGTAGGTCGTGTAGGAGGTAAAGCCATGTTATGGTTTATTACTGCCTCACTTGGTGAGTTTATTGATTGGACTGGTGTTAGTGAATATATTTAAGCCAGGATTGAAGGCATTGCATTTGAGCAATGCAGATACTGAGTGGTGCCAAAGATGTTACTGGGGAAAACCCAAGTCTTTTAGTATGATCAATTTTGTAGAACATGTTTTTCCAAAAAGCATGTTTGAGGCCATGGCTAATAATGAAATATTACAAATTGTTATTTTCAGTATCTTTCTTTGGAGTAGCCGCAGCTGCTATTGGTGATGCTGCCAAAGGATTTATCAAAGCATTAGAAACTGTTTCGCATATTATTTTAAAAATGGTGGGCTATGTAATGAACTTTGCGCCACTAGGAGTTTTTGGCGCTATTGCTGCAGTTATTGCAAGTAAGGGTTTAGCCATTTTTGCTTTTTATGGTAAATATTTATTATACTTTTTAATGGGTATTGGGGTTTTATGGGTGGTCTTGTTAGGGGTTGGATTTTTAGTTTTAGGCAAACGAGTTCCTTCCTTATTAAAACATATTACCTCTCCATTAGTCATTGCATTTAGTACGACTAGTAGTGAGGCGGTATTTCCTAAATTATCAGAAGAACTTAGTAGCGTTTTGGATGTAAGGATAAAATTGTTTCTTTTATTCTTGCCATTAGGTTATTCATTTAATTTAGATGGCAGTATGATGTATATGACCTTTCGCAAGTTTGGCTATTGCACAAGCTTATGGCATTCATATAGATATTCCAACTCAGTTAACCATGCTGCTTGGTATTAATGTTAACCAGTAAAGGCATTGCAGGCGTGCCGCGTGCCTCTTTAATGGTAGTTACTGCAACTTGTGCCATGTTTAATATTCCGCCAGAAGGCATTGCTTTAATTTTACCAATTGACCATTTCTGCGATATGTTCCGTTCTACTACCAATGTACTCGGCAATAGCTTAGCCACCACGGTGGTAAGCAAATGGGAGGGAGCACTTGAAAATCCTGCAGAAGCTTAAATATTTTATTAATGATTACTTTATTAGACGCCTTTCATTGGAGCCAATTATTACAACCTCAATATTATATTGAACACGGAGGGCTTGTGGTTATTATTATTTGTAGTGTTTGCAGAAACCGGTTTATTCTTTGGCTTTTTTCTTACCAGGAGATAGTTTACTTTTTGTAGCAGGTATTTATAGTGCCCCCTTGGCATCCCAAATTTTTGTAAGTGACAATGAATGGCTTAATTTATTTATTATATTTTCTTTTATTTCAGTGGCAGGTATCTTAGGTAATTATGTGGGCTATCAAATTGGCAGTAAGGTGGGCCCCGCTATGTATGATTGGAAAGAGAATCTCTTTTTCAAGAAAAAATATTTAGTACAAGCCCAAGCTTTTTATGAAAAACATGGAGGACGTGCTATTGTAATTGCTAGGTTTATTCCTATAATAAGAACATTTGCGCCAATTGTGGCAGGCATTGTTAAAATGGATAAGGCAAAGTTTACTTACTTTAATGTGGTCGGTTGCCTAGCCTGGGTAGCTTCGATGCTATGTGCAGGACATTTTTTACAATCTTAGATATTGAATCAATTTCAATTCGATTTAAAGAAATCATTTAGAAGTGATTGTAATAGTTATTGTTTTTGTCACAACCGCGCCTGTTATTTTTCAATGTCATTAAACATAGGGCTCAAAAATAATACTGTTAATAAAAAGGATAAGAACAAGAAATTCAACTTAGATAAAACTTTTTAAAAATTATGACCTCGAATAAACAAATTAGGAATATTCTCTTTACCTGTTATTTGTAGCAGCACTTGGGCTACTTCGTTGACATTTATGATTTATTGTTGTTTACGATTGTTAAAAAAACAAGTATGCTGGGTGTAGGTTCTACAGAAGCCACGCTTTTAGTAGATAGTACGCGTGTGATCAATTGGCAAATGACTGGCCTTATTAATTAGGGGGTATTTTATGGGGTGTGCTCGCTGATAAAAAGGGAAGGTTAAGTGTACTTTTTGGTTCTATCATTTTATATTCTACCGCCAATTTTGCAACTGGTTTTGTGACCAACTGTAGACCAATATGCATGGTGCTAGATTTATTGGTGGTATTAGGGTTAGCTGGCGAGCTTGGTGCCGGCATTACACTAGTATCAGCGAACTCCTTCCAAAAAATAAAAGAGGGCATTGGTACGTCTCTATGGTGGCGGGTATTGGGCTTGTTTGGTGCAGTAGCTGCTTACTTTACCTATCAGTACACACAGGATTGGCGCCTTTGTTACAAAATAGGGGGTGTGCTTGGTATTTGCCTTTTACTTTTACGTGTTAAAGTAGCGGAGTCAGGTATGTTTGCTACATCAAAAGCTTCCGAAGTTATAAAAGGAAATTTTTTCATGCTCATTAATAATGGTAAGCGGTTTAAAAAATATTTTGTTGCTATTTTAATTGGTTTGCCTACCTGGTATGTAATAGGCATATTGCTCAATCAAAGTGATCGTTTTGGTAAAGCCATGTTTGCAAGCACCACTATTGACTCTGGAAGAGCCATCATGTTTGGATATGTAGGTATCTCCGTTGGTGATATTTTAATCGGACTCGTAAGTCAGTATTTTAAGAGTCGAAAAAAAGCATTGCTTTTATTTTATGGCTTTACGCTGCTTGGTTTGATCTTATATTTTAGCGGTTTCAATAATTCGGATACTTCCATGTATTTAATTGCCTTATGGCTTGGCTTTAGTACTGGCTTTTGGGCCATATTTGTAACCATGGGTGCCGAGCAGTTTGGTACCAATTTAAGGGCTACGGCGGCCACCACCATTCCTAATATGGTAAGGGGTGCGCTTCCTTTAATTAATATGTTGTTTTTGGATTTATTTCAAAAATCATGGCAGTGGTCCATTGTATATAGCGGCATAGTAACTGGTATTATTGTTATGTCCGTTGCTTTTACTGCGTATGCTTTTACCGAAGAAACATTCCATAAAGACTTGGATTATATGGAACTGGACTAATTAAATAATCCTCCCAATGAAATTTTTAGTAATCCGTTTTTCTTCTATTGGTGATATTGTTTTAACCACACCTGCGGTTCGCTGCGCTAAAAATCAAATACCGGGTGTTGAAATACATTTTTTAACCAAGCTTTCTATGAAAGATTTGGTGATAGGCAATCCGAACATAGATCATTTCCATTTTTTAGATGAAAATTTAGACGAGACAATTGCTGCTTTAAAAGAAATACCCTTCGATTATATCATTGACTTGCACCATAATATTAGAACTTGGAAAATTAAAAAAGCCTTAGGGGTTCCTGCATTTTCTTATAAAAAATTGAGCCTGCAAAAATGGTTGTATGCAAAACTGAAACTTAACTTTTTACCCAATACCCATGTTTGCGATAGGTATATCGACACCCTTCAGCATTTTAAAGTAAATAATGATGGCAAAGGCTTAGATTACTTTTTCCCAAAGGATTATAGTTTTAAAGCAGCTAATTTACCAACAAGTCATCAGGCAGGTTTTATTGCTTTTGTCATTGGGGCTTCTTATTTTAATAAAAAAATGCCTGTACAAAAATGGATTGAACTAGCAAAGCAAATAAATAAGCCCATTGTACTTATTGGAGGCAAGGATGATGCGGCGAGCGCTAATGAAATAGCAGCTGCCGTTCCTCATTTTATTTACAATGCGACAGGCAAATATGACTTAAAAGAGTCGGCCAGTATTATTCAAATGGCGCAAGTGGTGGTTTCACATGACACCGGCTTTTTGCATATAGCTGCTGCCTTTAATAAACCTACTATTACTATTTGGGGCGCCACTAGTCCAGCTTTACAGTTTGAAGCTTATTATTCGGCAGTATCTACTACCCCGCATTATAATTCAATAGTCCCTTCCTTAACTTGCCAGCCTTGTTCGAAGCAAGGAGAAAGTAAATGTCCTCAAGGGCATTTTGCTTGTATGCGACTACAAAATATTAATACCATTGCCGCTAAGGCAAATGAGTATTATAAGGCTGTATAAAAAAAGCCTCCTACATTGAAGTAGAAGGCTTTTGAATATTAACTCATTAAGTTTATTACGCTTAATAACTTTGATATAATTATTTCGCTTACTTGTTCTGAAACGATTATAATGTTTTTAAAACATCGTTCATACTTCTAACAGCGTCTGCGCTTTTGTTAAAGGCAGCTTGTTCATCTGCAGATAAATCCATTGGCAACAATCTTTCTCCCAACCATTCTTGCCAATCACTACAGGAACGCCTAAGCAAATATCTTTTTGTCCGTATTCGCCATTCTAAGCTTACGCAACAAGTAAATAATTTCTTTCTCATCTCGTACAATACTTTCCACAAGAGCAGCTCCTGCAGCACCTGGTGCATACCAAGCAGAAGTACCTAATAACTTAGTAAGTGTAGCACCACCCACCATAGTATCATTCACAATTTTTTCTTGTGCTGCTGCATCTAAAAATTTAGTAACAGGAATACTATTCCAAGTAGCATGCTTAATTAAAGGAATCATAGTAGTATCGCCATGTCCACCTACAACAATGGCGTTTAAATCAGCAGGGCTGCAATCTAAAGCAGTGCTTAATTGATATTTGAAACGAGCGCTATCTAATGTACCACCCATACCAATAATTCTATTTTTAGGTAAGCCAGTAGACTGCAAAGCTAAATAAGTCATCGTATCCATTGGATTACTAATAACAATTATAATAGCATTAGGAGAATGCTTTAATATATTCTCGCAAACACCTTTTACAATACCCGCATTCGTGCCAATTAATTCTTCACGTGTCATACCTGGCTTACGAGGTATGCCAGAAGTAATAACTACTACATCTGAGTTTGCTGTTTTGCTATAATCGTTGGTGCTTCCACTAATTTTTGTATCAAAACCTAATAAGGCAGCGGTCTGCATCATGTCCTGTGCCTTGCCTTCTGCAAATCCTTCTTTAATATCTAATAAGACTAATTCTTGGGCTAATTCTTTACGGGCAATATTGTCTGCGCATGTTGCTCCAACTGCTCCTGCACCCACTACGGTAACTTTCATATAATGTAATTTTTATTTAAGTGTTTTATTTTTACGGGACAAAGTTAGTTATTTACCTTCTATTATTTTAATCAATTCGAAAACATCTGCCCCTTCTTCATACACTTTTAACAATACCCCTTTTTTGTATAGGGCCACAAAGGGTGTCATTCTTGGACGGTAAAAAGTGGGTAGGGTAAAATTAGGGTCACGGCCAATAATTACATTGGGCTTACCTACTAAATTATACTTTACAGCAAATTTCTTGATAGACTCCATATCACGGTAGCTATCCCAAATAAATAATACGTTTTTGAACTTATCGGCATACTTATTAATGTCGCTTGCCTCTTTTTCACAATGAGGGCAGTCGGGGCTAAAAATAATAATACAAGTAAAAGGAAAATTGGGCATTAGCTTATTGGTAATCTCATTGCCATTTACTGAAGTAATTGAGAAGGGAGGAATTTTATTATTCTTCAAATAAGGGGCACCTGGGTCACCGTTTAATTGTGCCGCTAATTGTCCAATAAGTAAAAAACTAAATAGGCTTGCAAATAGGTATTTCATAGTATAAGTTTAAGTATTGTTTATCTTGGAATTTTATTGAATTGTAATGATTGAATTATTTCTTTTGAGTGGATTGCATTCTCATTGCCTTGGCATCTTGTAAGAACTCGGAAGCAAAAATAAAATCATTGAGTAGTTTATTTTCACTATATATAATGTCTTTATTAGATCCTTCCCATTCTTTTTTGCCTTGGTGTAAATAAATGATGTGATTCCCTATTTCCATTACACTATTCATATCATGGGTAACTACAATGGTAGTGATATTGAATTCAACTGTTAACTCTTCTATTAATCTATCAATAATAATCGATGTCTGAGGATCTAAGCCTGAATTGGGTTCATCGCAAAATAAATACTTGGGTTTCATGACCAAGGCGCGTGCTAATCCTACTCTTTTTTTCATCCCCCCACTTAATTCGGCAGGAAATTTATTGTTTACGCCTTCTAGTTTCACGCGAGCTAAAATTTCATTTACTTTTATTTTTTTCTCCTCAATTGTCAAGGTAGAAAACATATCTAATGGGAACTTCACATTATCTTCCACCGTTAAGGAATCAAATAAGGCATTTCCCTGAAATAGCATACCTAGGTTCTGTCTTAAGTCCTTACGCTCTTCTTTATCCATTTTTGAAAAAAGCGTATGGTCGAATAGTATTTCACCCTTGTCGGCTTTTAGTAAATCGACAATACATTTTACTAAAACAGTTTTACCACTTCCACTTGTACCAATAATTAAATTGCAAATACCAGGTTTAAATTGGGCACTGATATCATCTATGACAACACGGTCGCCAAACTTTTTGCTAATATTTTGTATTTCAATCATGATAATTAGCTTAAAGGTGTTTGTAAACGAAGTAAGTCCTCGAAAGTATCGGCCCTACTAATTAATGTAG
Source organism: Chitinophagales bacterium (assembly GCA_964203405.1). Taxonomy (GTDB): domain Bacteria; phylum Bacteroidota; class Bacteroidia; order Chitinophagales; family Chitinophagaceae; genus Sediminibacterium. The sequence continues at coordinate 736,240 of CAXNLL010000001.1, read as the reverse complement.
CCTTCCCGTTTTTATATAAAACTTGTGCAGGCTTATACCTAGCATTGTAATTACTAGACATTTCATAACCATAAGCCCCTGCATTAAAAAATACTAAGTAATCGCCTTCTTCAATACTTGCAATAGGGCGGTCCCAAGCAAAGGTATCGGTCTCGCAAATATTACCCACCACTGCATAGTTTTTTAATTCTTTAGTAGGGGCAGAAATATTTACAATATGATGGTAGGCATCATAGAACATAGGCCTTATTAAATGGTTTAGCCCACTATTAATACCTGCAAATTCTAATATCCCCCGATTTTTTTAGATACATTTACCTGTGTAATAAAATAGCCGGCCTCACTTACTAAATATTTTCCCGGCTCAAACCAAGCGGTTAGGTTGCGTCCCATTTTTGCAGACAGCTTTTCCATAATTTTATTTACCTCCGCGCCCAGTAGTGTAATATCTGTTCCTTTTTCTTCTGGCATATAAGGTACTTTAAACCCACCTCCAAAATCTAATATATTCACTGTTGGAAAATCGGGTAATAAATTTTCAAACACCGTTGCCGATTGTAAAAACACGGCTACATCTTCAATTTCACTGCCCGTATGAATATGTAAGGCACTAATATTGATACCATATTTTTTTTGAATATTTTTTAATGCTTCTTTTTCTGAATAAGGAATACCAAACTTACTTTTATCATGCCCTGTTGAAATTTTTAAATTTCCTCCTGCCAAAATATCGGGCCTAATTCTTATACCTACCGGGTACCTTCCGCCAAAAGCGGCGCCAAATTTTTCTAAATTAGAAAGGCTGTCAATATTTACATGCACGCCTAAGCTTACGGCTTCTTTTATTTCTTCAAATGCAATACTATTGCTGGTGTATAAAATATTTTCAACATCAAATCCAACATGGATGGCTAATTTAACTTCGTTAATAGAACTACAATCGATATTGCAGCCTGCATTTTTAACGAGGTTTAAAATATGAATATTTGTAAGGGATTTACAAGCATAAAAAAACCGTGTAGACTTTGTAGAAAAGTGATTCAATAAGTTTTGATACTGCGCTTCAATTTTTTCGCCATGGTACACATACAAAGGCGTGCCATAGGTACTGGCCGCTTTATTAAGCTCTTCGTAAGATATACTTGGATTCATTCCACAAAGATACAATGAGAACTAGGTTCAGTCATTATAACAAGTGTATAATTTTGAAAAAAAATAGAGAAATGCGTAGTCTAAGAAGGACTATTGAATAGGGCTTTCAGGAGTCTCATCTTCTTCTGGCAGATTCGGCGTCTCTTCCTCTTCGGTTTGTTCTAAAACACTGTTGTCTGTGAAGTCTTCAGGCTTAATGACAGTAGCTTCTACCAGTTGTTCAGCTAAAACCTCTCTAATTTTTGGCAAGTCATCGGTTGAATTAATACCGAAATAATCCATGAAGTTTTTAGAAGTAGAATATACTAAAGGCTTACCTGGTAAATGCTCATTACGACCACTAATGGTAATTAATTCCTTCTCTAATAATTTTTGAATAGAATAATCGCTGTTCACACCTCTAATAGCTTCCACCTCACCCTTGGTGATAGGTTGCTTGTAAGCAATTATTGCTAAAGATTCTAAAGCCGCATTCGATAGGCGCTTTAAAAATTTATCTCCATTTAATTGAGCAATGGTTTTATGAAAATCGGGCTTGGTTAAAAACTGCCAGCCACCGCCGCTTTGTTTTAATTCAAAAGGATAAAATTCAGTGCTATACTTTTCTTGAATACCTTCTAATGCAGTTTCTACTTGATCTAAACTAATACGCTCTTCTAAAAATCCAAAAGCATTATTAATAAGCTCGGTAATATCATTCGCATTCAATGCTTTTTCACTTGCAAAAACTAAGCGCTTCAATATGAGGTATGATTTGACTAATTTCCATAGTGGTTGGGTCTTAACCGTTTAATGCTGCTGCACCACTTACAATCTCCGTTAATTCGGTTGTAATAGCGGCTTGACGAGCACGGTTATATGATAATTTCAATGATTTTAATAATTCGTTTGCGTTTTCACTTGCCTTATCCATCGCAGTCATTCTTGCACCATGCTCACTTGCATTCGCGTCTAGTACTGCTTTAAACAATTGTGTGTTTAAAATTTTAGGCATTAACTCTGCTACCAACACTTCTTTCTGTGGTTCAAAAATAAAATCAGTTTTTTTCTTGCTTCCTTTTTTAGCCAAAGTGGGAATAGGTAAAAAAGCTTCTGCAGTAGGTAACTGAGTGGCTGCATTTTTAAACTCACTATAAATAATTTCTATCGCATCAAATTCTTTATTTGAAAATGCAGTCATGGCTGCTTTTGCTGCTGTTTGAACATTTTCAAATTTTAAATTCAAGAAAATATCTTTAAAATCGGCATTGGTTTTATAACCCGTTTTGGTTAAACTCTCGTATCCTTTTTTTCCAATATTCCAGATAGTAATATTTTTATTCGCGTATTTTTCAGCTATCGTTGTCTTCGCTAATTTTACTAAGTTGGCATTATATCCACCACACAAACCTCTGTCTGAAGTAATGACTATAAATAAAACATTATTCACTGGACGCGTTTCAGCTAAAGCTAAATTCATATCACCATCCAAGCTTCCAATAATATTGCTTAACATTTCTTGCAACTTGCGCGTATAGGGTCTCATTTGAGTGATTGCGTCTTGAGCACGGCGTAATTTGGCAGCACTTACCATTTTCATAGCCTTGGTTAACTGCTGTGTACTTTGTGTACTTTTTATCCTGTTTCTTACTTCGTTTAATTGACCTGCCATAGCATTTTTTAGTTTCTGATGTTCATGTGGAAGCCTGCTAAAATTGTAGGGCTCCAAAGGCGAGCAAAGGTATCATTTTTTCGTCCATTTTTCAATTTTAAGGCCATTGTTGTTATTTTTTATATTGGACCCCCCTTAAAACTCTCAAACTCACCCCAATTACTTAACTTTGGCACGCCTATTGAGTATAGGAAATTACACAATTATCAAGCAAGAATATGTTGCAAATTATAAGTAAATTATTTGGAGGTTCGAAAAGCGAAAAGGACGTCAAAAAAATAGACCATTTAGTGGCTGTTATTAATGGTCATTTTAATAGCTATAAAGGCCTTTCCAACGACGAATTAAGAGCTAAAACCACGGAATTTAAGGCTAGAATTAAGGCCTATTTAGCCGAGACCGATAGTCAAATTGAAGCCCTTCAAGCAGAGGCGGAGGCCCTGCCTATTAGCGATTTTATGGGTAGAGATGGTTTGTATGAGCAGGTGGATTTACTTAAAAAAGAGAAGGACAGCACTTTGGAAAAGGTTCTTTGGGACATTTTGCCAGAAGCCTTTGCGGTGGTAAAGGAAGTGGCTCGCAGGTTTACCGATGAAGAGCAGTTAATGGCAACAGCTACCCAACTTGACAGGGATTTATCTGTCAAAAAAGAATATATCAGCATTAAGGGCGACCAGTCTGTATTTCAAACTACTTGGAAGGCAGCCGGAACTCCCATTACATGGAATATGGTACACTACGATGTGCAATTATTGGGAGGTATTGTTTTACACCAAGGTAAGATTGCCGAAATGTCAACGGGTGAGGGTAAAACTTTAGTTTCTACTTTGCCTGCTTATTTAAATGCACTAGCGGGTGAAGGAGTGCACATTGTAACAGTGAATGATTACTTAGCCAAAAGAGATAGTGAATGGAATGGTACTTTATTTGAGTGGTTAGGTATTACAGTAGATTGTATCGATAAGCATCAGCCGAATTCTGAAGAGCGTCGCAATGCTTACCGCGCAGGTATTACTTACGGAACCAATAATGAATTTGGATTTGATTATCTAAGAGATAATATGGTGCACACACCAGAAGAAATGGTGCAACGCAAACATCATTATGCCATGGTGGATGAGGTGGATAGTGTATTAATTGATGATGCGCGTACACCTTTAATTATTTCTGGTCCTATTGGTTATCAAACCGGGGAGCAACAATTTTTTGAATTGAAACCAAGAATTGAAAAATTGGTGGAGATGCAAAAGAAAACAGTGAACCAATTTTTAATTGAGGCTAAAAAGAAAATAGCAGAAGGCAACGACGATCCTACGGATGGTGGAAAGGCTTTGTATACTGCGTTTAGAGGCTTGCCTAAAAACAGTGCTATTATTAAATACTTAAGTGAGCCAGGGGTGAGAGTGAAACTACAAAAAGCTGAGAACCATTATTTAGCCGATCAGCAAAGAGAAATGCCTCATGTAGATGCTGATTTATTTTTCCATATTGATGAAAAAAATAATTCGGTAGAATTAACTGATAAAGGTTTGCAATTAATTACGAAGCAAGGAGAAGATCCGAATTTCTTTTTACTACCCGATATTAGTGTGGCATTAAATGCCATTGATCAAAATACAAATTTAATTGCGGAAGAAAAATTCCAACAAAAAGAAAGCATTATAACTGAATATAGTATTAAGGCCGATCGTATTCACACAGTGAATCAATTATTAAAAGCCTATACTTTATTTGACAACGATATTGAATATGTGGTTATTGAAGGCCAAGTAAAAATTGTAGATGAGCAAACAGGTCGTATCATGGAAGGGCGCCGTTATTCAGACGGACTACACCAAGCCATTGAAGCCAAAGAGAATGTAAAAATTGAAGCATCTACACAAACTTATGCGACTATTACTTTGCAGAACTTTTTTAGAATGTACCATAAGTTAGCTGGTATGACAGGTACAGCAGAAACAGAGGCTTCAGAGTTTTGGAGTATTTATAAATTAGATGTGGTTTCTATTCCTACCAATATTCCAGCTATAAGAAATGACGAACAAGACCTAGTATATAAAACCAAGCGTGAAAAATTAGGGGCAGTCATTGAAGCCATTGTAGAATTAAGAGAAAAAGGCCGTCCTGTTTTATGCGGTACAACTTCGGTAGAAGTGAGTGAATTATTAAGTAGAATGTTGCGTCAGCAAAATATTCCGCATAATGTACTCAACGCCAAACAACATGCGCGTGAAGCACAGGTGGTTGCGGAAGCAGGTTTAACAGGAGCGGTTACGATTGCCACCAACATGGCAGGTCGTGGTACCGATATTAAATTAAGTCCTGAAGTAAAAGCAGCAGGTGGTTTAGCAATACTAGGTACAGAGCGTCACGAGTCTCGTCGTGTAGACAGACAATTACGTGGACGTGCAGGTAGACAAGGAGATCCAGGATCTTCTCAATTCTTTATTTCTTTAGAAGATGATTTAATGCGCATGTTTGGAAGTGAGCGTATTGCTAAAGTAATGGACTTTGCGGGTTATAAAGAAGGGGAAGTGATTCAGCACAGTATGATTACAAAATCTATTGAGCGTGCACAGAAAAAAGTGGAAGAAAATAACTTTGGTGTAAGAAAGCGTTTATTAGAATACGATGATGTGATGAACAAGCAAAGAACCGTTATTTACAAAAAAAGAAATCATGCTTTGTTTGGAGAAAGACTAGCCTTGGATTTAGACAATGCATTTTATCAAGTCATTGAAGGTGTGGTGACGAACTATAAATTGAACAACGATTATGAAGGGCTTAAATTATCCTTAATTGTTCAAACAGGTTTCGATACTAAAATAACGCAAGAAGAATTTAAGACTACTAATGATGCTGCACTAGTTGAATTAGTATATCAAGAAGCTATTGCGCATTATGAGTATAAGAAAAAGGAGATGATGAAGCAAAGCATTCCTGTTTTCAAAAACATTAGAAAAAATCAAGGGGCACATATTGAGAATGTGATAGTGCCAGTGGGTGATGGAAAAATTGCTTACAATGTACTGGTAAACTTAGATAAAAATGTAAGTACAGATGGTGCAACACTAGCTGCTCAAGCTGAAAAAAATATTTCCTTAAGCTTTATTGACGATGCTTGGAAAGAACATTTAAGAGCCATGGACGATTTAAAACAATCGGTGCAAACTGCTACCTATGAACAGAAGGATCCTCTAGTTATTTATAAAATGGAAGCTTTTGAATTATTTAGAAAAATGGATTTAGAGATTAATCAGAAGCTAGTTCAATTTTTATGTCATGCGCATTTGCCTTTAGAAGATGCAGTAAAAGAAGGACGTCAACAAAAAACAGACTTAAGTAAATTAAGTGCGAATAGAACAGAGGATGCGGGTGGCAATGCTTACAACGATCCAACTGATATTAAGCAAGCGCCTATTCAAGTAGGTCCTAAAACTGGACGTAACGACCCTTGTCCTTGTGGTAGTGGAAAAAAATTCAAAGCTTGTCATGGAAAAGAGGTCGCTTAATAAATACATCGACCATACTATTTTAAAACCCACTTGTTTAGTGGCGGACATTGAAAAATTATGTGCTGAAGCTAAGCAGTATGATTTTGCAGCAGTATGTGTGCCTCCCAATTTTGTAAAATTAGCGAAAGAAAAACTGGCAGGTTCTACTGTACAAGTAGCTACCGTTATTGGATTTCCTTTTGGATACAGTGCTACCGAAGCCAAAATTGCAGAAATTATTTTAGCCATGGTAGATGGCGCCGATGAATTAGATGTGGTCGCGAATATATCTGCTATTAAAAATGGAGACTGGTCTGCTATAGCAGATGAAATCAATCATATCATGCCCATTATTCGTTCTAAGGGTAAGGTGATAAAAATAATTATAGAGTCGGGGGTATTAACCGATGATGAAATAATTAAGTGTTGTGATATCTATGGAATAGCAGGCATCGATTATTTAAAAACTTCCACCGGCTATGCTGAAAAAGGGGCTAGTGTAGAAGCAGTTAAATTATTTAGAAAACATTTACCAGATCAAGTACAAATAAAAGCCTCAGGAGGTATTAGAGACTATGCCACTGCCAAATTAATGATAGATGCCGGTGCAACGCGCATAGGTTGTAGCGCAGGGGTGGCCATAGTATCGGGCGCGAATACAGATAATGTAAAATCAAATTATTAACTTTACTATTATCATGTTACTAGAGAAAATAAAATCATTAGCCAAACAGCATCAAGCCCAGAATATTTCTATTCGCAGGCATTTGCATGCAAATCCTGAATTAAGTTATCAAGAATTTGAAACTAGTAAATATGTGCAAGCACAATTAAAAGCTATTGGTATTCCTTTTACTGTTATTGCTACGACGGGCGTGTTAGGTATTATTGAAGGAAAAAATCCAAGCAAGCGAGTGGTGGCACTTCGTGCCGATATGGACGCCCTTCCTATTATTGAAGAAAATAAAGTCGATTATATTTCTACCAAAGAAGGGGTAATGCATGCCTGCGGACATGATGTACACACTACCATTTTATTAGGCGCTGCTAAAATTTTATGGACTTTGCGTGAAGAATTTGAAGGCACTATAAAATTATTATTTCAACCGGGGGAAGAAAAAAATCCGGGAGGAGCAAGTTATATGATTCGTGATGGAGCGCTTAAAAACCCAGTGCCAGCAAGGCATTATAGGCTTACATGTACATCCAGGTTTGAATCATGGAAAATTAAGTTTTCGAAAAGGACGCGTTATGGCAAGTGCCGATGAATTATATGTTTCTATTAAAGGTCCAGGAGGACATGCTGCCACACCGCATCAAACAGTAGACACCGTTTTAGTAGCGGCACAATTAATTACAAGTTTACAAACTATTATAGCGCGCAATCGCGATCCGCAAAATCCATCGGTGCTTTCTATTTGTTCTGTGCATGGTGGTAATACAACCAATGTCATTCCAACTGAAGTAAAATTAATGGGAACCTTCAGAGCCATGGACGAAGTATGGCGTTTTAAAGCGCATGAATTAATGATGCAACAAGCAAAAGGTTTGTCTTTAGCTACTGGTGCTGAAATAGATTTTAAAGTAGATGTAGGTTATCCTACTGTCGATAACGAACCTGTTATTACTGAAGCTGCTTGGAAATTAGCAGATACTTATATGGGTGCCAGCAATGTTGAAGAAACAGAAAAAAGAATGGGCGCCGAAGATTTTGGTTATTATTCTCAAGTCATTCCTGGATGTTTTTTTAGACTAGGTGTACGCAATGAATCAAAAGGCATTATACATAATGTACATACTCCGCACTTTAATATAGAGGAAGAATCCATTGAAAATGGAGTGGGCATGATGGCCTGGTTGGGCAGTCAATTATTTGCATAAAGCACTATATTTCAACAATATATAGTACAAAAACCTCGTTTTGTATATATTCAGTAGCTTTGTAAAAGTCGAAAACTAACATTCGTTATAAATTTATTACATGTCGAATAAAGAAAACTCAAGAAAGGAACAAGCTTTAGAATACCATGCTAATGGCAGACCAGGTAAAATTGAAGTGGTTCCTACCAAGGAAGCTAAAACTCAAAAAGACTTATCTCTTGCCTACAGCCCAGGGGTAGCCATTCCATGTACAGAGATAAAAAACAATCCATCCGATGTATTTAAGTATACAGCAAAAGGAAATTTAGTAGGTGTCATTACCAATGGAACAGCCGTTTTAGGTTTAGGCAATATTGGGCCCTTAGCGAGTAAGCCAGTAATGGAAGGAAAGGCCGTACTATTTAAAATTTTCGCAGACATTGATGTATTTGATATTGAGATTAATGAAACCGATCCTGATAAATTTGTAGAAATAGTAAAATCTTTAGAGCCCACATTCGGCGGTATTAATTTAGAAGATATAAAAGCACCTGAGTGTTTTTATATAGAAAAGAAATTAAAAGAATCCATGTCCATTCCGGTAATGCATGACGACCAACATGGAACAGCCATTATTAGTAGTGCTGCTTTATTAAATGCATTAGAATTACAAAAGAAAAAAATTGAGAAAGCAAAGTTTGTAGTCAGTGGCGCAGGTGCTGCTGCAATGGCTTGTATAAAATTATATGTATCCTTAGGGGCCAGGTATGAAAATTTTATTTTGTTTGATAAAGATGGCGTTCTACATACAGGCAGAAACGATTTAGGAGAAGATAGACAACCCTTTGCGATTAAAGCAGAGAACATGACCTTGGCGCAAGCCTTTAAAACAGCCGACGTATTTTTAGGATTAAGCGTGGGTAATATTGTAACTGTGGAAATGGTAGCCTCTATGCCAAAAAATCCGATTGTATTTGCTTTAGCAAATCCCGATCCTGAAATTGATTATGCCGCAGCTACTTCAGCAAGAAAAGATATTATCATGGCTACCGGTAGGTCCGATTTTCCTAATCAAGTGAATAATGTTTTAGGTTTCCCTTATATATTTAGAGGTGCTTTAGATGTGCGTGCAAAGTCAATTAACGAAGCCATGAAATTAGCGGCGGTAAATGCACTAGCAGACTTAGCAAAATCGGCTGTGCCTGATTCAGTGAACATGGCGTATAATCAACAAAGTTTATGTTTTGGTCCAGAATATATTATTCCCAAACCATTGGATCCAAGATTATTAAGTACACTAGCTCCTGCAGTGGCAAAAGCAGCAGTAGCATCGGGTGTTGCGCAACAACCCATTTCAAATTGGGAGGAATATGAATTACAATTAAATAAGCGTTTAGGTTTAGACAATCAATTAATGCGTTTAATTAGTAACAAAGCACGCCGCGATCCAAAACGTTTAGTGTTTGCCGATGCAGAAAATATTAAAATATTAAAAGCGGCTAGTATTGTATATGACGATGGTATTGCATACCCCATTTTATTAGGTAATGAAAACAGAATAAAAAATATTGCAGAAGCCAATAACATTGATATTAGCGATTTACCCATTATTGATGTGAGAAGTGATGAGATGGAAGAGAAAAGAGAATTTTTCGGATCTATTTTATTTCAAAAAAGACAACGAAAGGGAGTTAATAAACACGAGAGCTTAAAATTAATGCTTACCCAAAATTTTTTTGGTGCCATGATGGTGGAAACAGGTGAAGCAGATGCAATGTTGTCAGGCTTGACTCGAAATTATAGCGATGGTATTAAACCTGCACTTCATATTATAGGTACAGAAGAGGGTGTGAAGAAAATTGCAGGCATGTATTTATTATTGACTAAAAAAGGTCCATTGTTTTTAGCCGATACTACTGTGAATATTAACCCTAATGCAGAAGAGCTTGCAGATATTGCATTGCTTGTTGCTAAAGAAGTACGCAATTTTAATATGGAGCCAAGAATTGCCATGTTAAGTTATTCCAATTTTGGAAGTAGCGATACACCAGAAGCAAAAATGGTAGCAGAAGCCACTAGAATTATCAAACAACGCAATCCTTCTTTAATTGTGGATGGTGAAATGCAAGGTATGCTGGCATTTAATAAAGAAATCTTAAAAGACAATTATCCATTCAGCGATTTGGTAGACGCCCAAGTGAATGTACTCATCTTCCCTAATTTAACTTCTGGAAACATTGCCTATCATTTATTAAAAGAAATAGGTGGGGTGGATATTATTGGTCCAATCTTACTTGGCTTGAAAAAACCTGTGAATGTATTACAATTAGGTTCAGGAGTAAGAAATATCATAAATATGGCCACTGTAGCTGTGGTGGATGCGCAGATGAAAACCAGGGTAGATACTAATTTAGAAGTGCAAAGAGTAAGTTGGTGGAAGCGTATGAAAAAGAGAAAGAAATAGGTTATTTTTGTGGCATGAATATTTTTACTCATTTCGGTTATTTTCTTTTGATGTTGAAGGGGATGTTTACATCTGCTGAAAACAAAAAAATGTTTTGGAATGAGTATATCAAACAATGTTACGATATTGGATTTGGCTCTTTGCCTATTGTTATTATTATTTCCTTTTTTTTAGGGGCAGTTATTACAGTTCAAACGGCTGCTCAGTTTGTGAATCCCTTAATTCCTATTACTACTGTAGGTATTGTTGTTAGAGATAGTATGTTACTTGAATTTGCTCCTTCCTTTTTAAGTATTGTTTTAGCAGGTGTGGTAGGCTCTAAGATTGCAAGTGAATTAGGCAATATGCGCATTAGCGAGCAAATAGACGCACTTGAAATTATGGGCATCAATACAAAAAACTATTTAATACTTCCTAAAATACTAGCTTGTTTCACCATTGTACCTTTATTAGTAGGCGTATCGGCAGTTATAGGTATTTGGGGTGGTTATTTTGTTGGTGGGCTTACTGGTTCAGTAGCTCCTGAGATTTTTATTATGGGTATTAGAAAAGGATTTGAGTCAAATTATGTAACTATTGCCTTTTATAAATCATTTATTTTCTCATTTATTATAAGTACAGTGCCTTGTTATTTTGGTTACAATGTAAAAGGAGGGGCACTAGAAATTGGTAAAGCGGGTACGCAGTCAGTGGTGGTAAGTTGTATACTTATACTCATTGCCGATTATTTAGTAGCTGCCATTGCTATTTAAGTTAACTTAGTAGTACAAATTTATAGAATGAAAATAAGCTTTCATGGCGCTGCCAGAACCGTTACAGGTTCTAAGCATTTAGTGCAGTTAGATAATGGCGAAAATTTTTTATTAGACTGCGGATTGTTTCAAGGAATGGGAAGAGATACCGATTCACTGAATGCTAGTTTTGGTTTTGATGCCAGTAAAGTAAATTTTGTTATTTTATCACATGCACATATCGACCATTCTGGCTTACTTCCTAAATTAGCCAAGGAAGGTTTCAAAGGAAATATTTATTGTACCCCAGCCACCAAGGCGCTCACTGAAATTTTATTGGAAGACTCTGCCATGATTCAAAGAGACGACGCTAAATATGGCAATAAGCGAAGAGCTAGACAGGGCCTGCCTCCTATTGAGCCCTTGTATGATATGGATGATGTAAATATTGTATTACCGCTTTTAACTATTGTTGAATATAATCAGCCCACAAAAATTTCTAATTCAGTAGAATTATTATTTACCGATGCAGGTCATATTATTGGAAGTGCTGCGGTAAGTTTAAAAATAAAAGAAGCGGGTGAAACTAAAACACTCACATTTAGTGGTGATGTAGGAAGGTATCGCGATATGATATTGCGATCACCTGCTAGTTTTCCTCAAGCCGATACCATTATTATTGAAAGCACTTATGGAGACAAACTACACGATATAATTCATACCACACCCGATGATATATTAAAGTGGATTGAAAAAACCTGTGTGGAGCAAAAAGGAAATTTAATTATTCCTGCATTTAGTGTAGGTAGGACCCAAGAAATTTTATTTGAACTGAATCAGTTGTCCTTAGAAAAAAGGCTACCTCATATTCCGGTTTATGTAGACAGTCCTTTAAGTATAGAGGCTAGCGATGTGGTAAAAATGTTCCCTAAATACTTTAATAAAAAAATTCAACAAATATTAGAGGTAGATGACGACCCATTTGATTTTGAGGGCCTTCGTTATATTAAATCGGTGGAAGAGAGTAAGGCCTTGAATGAGGACTTGCATCCGAAGGTTATTATTTCAGCCTCTGGTATGGCCGATGCGGGTAGAGTAAAGCATCATATTAAAAATAATATTAGCAATGCGAAGAATACTATTTTACTTGTAGGTTATTGTGAGCCACATTCTTTAGGAGGAAGATTAATGAATGGCGCTAAGGTGGTGAAGATATATAGTGAAGAATATCCAGTCATAGCTAAAGTGGGTTCTATTAGAAGTATGAGTGCCCATGGCGATTACGAGGACCTTATGCAGTTTTTAGGCTGCCAAAACCCGGACTTAGTAAGCCAAGTATTTATAGTGCATGGAGAAGCAAAAGTGCAAGATCATTTTGCAGAAAGATTACGCAAAAAAGGATTTAAAGAAGTGATAGCACCTGAAATGCATGATACGGTGAATATTGTATAATTTTTTATCTAATTATTGAACAAAACCTTGTTAGCTTTTGTTTTATTAGAAAATAGATATATGCATTCTCAGGTAGCTTTATTGAATAAGAAAATTGCCCCAGTAAGGGCTCAACTTTTAGCGCATCCCGTGTATTCAAAAATTAACAATTTGGATGGGCTGAAAAATTTCGTACAATTCCATGTTTTTGCAGTTTGGGACTTTATGAGTTTGTTAAAATCCTTGCAAATTGGTTTGACAAGAGTGCAGCTTCCTTGGGTACCCGTAGGAACAGCTAATACCAGGTATTTAATTAATGAAATAGTACTAGGTGAAGAATCTGATGTAGATGAGCATGATAATCGAATTAGTCATTTTGAATTATATTTAAAGGCCATGCGTCAAATGGGGGCATCCACCTCTTTAATAGATGCTTTAATGCATGAAATACAAAGTGGTCAGTCCATTGAAAAAGCCATTGAAAAATCGGCATTGCCTCAAAAAGTTAAAATGTTTTTAGCCTATACATTTGAAGTAGCCCAACATGCACCATTACATGTTAAAGCTGCTGTGTTTACATTCGGTAGAGAGGATTTAATTCCAGATATGTTCACCGAAATTTTACATAAAATATACGCAGAGCATCCAAATCAGGTTTCCACCTTCAAATACTATATCGAAAGGCATATTGAAGTAGATGGCGGTCACCATAGTCATCTGGCCTTAGAAATGGTTGCCGAATTATGTGGGGAGGATGCTACCAAATGGGAGCAGGCTGCAGCAGCATCTTTAAAAGCATTGGAAATGAGGTCGCTACTTTGGGATGCTATTATGGATCATACGTCTATTGATCATACAGCAGCATAAAAATTTCCAAGTAGAAAAAATTAAAATTGAACTGTTCGGAATTTCCGAACAGTTCAATTACCGAGAATTATTCGGTATTTCAAAAATGAATATTTAATTCAAGTTTTGCATCAAGCCCGATTTCAACCAATCGTTGTAAATTTGACAAGCGTATTTCTTTAATATCGTTTTCGATTTTTGAAATATAGGACTTTGTAGTCCCTAGTTTTAAGGCAAGCGCTTCTTGAGTCAAACCCTTTTTCAGCCTGGCTTCTTGGAGCATAGCCCCAAGCTTAAAGTTTTCATATCCCTTTTCAAAAGAGTCTCTTTTTTTAGTTCCAATTTTGCCATAATGATTCTCTACAAATTGATCTAGTGAAATAGTATTATTTTTCGTTTTCATAATTTAATTTTATTTGAATTGCCTTAATGATTTCATTTTTAGGCGTCTTTTGAGTTTTCTTTTGAAATCCATTTCCAACAACTATTATATTCTCTTTGTCAAAAAAACAAAATATCCTAAAAATATCAGATCCTGTTTGAATTCTTATTTCATATATACCATTTGTTCCTGTTATACTCTTTAAATAAATAGAAGGAACAACTTCAACATCTTCAACTAATCTAATTGTCCATATTATTTTTTCCTTTACTCTATTATTTTGTTTTACAAAGAACTGCTCAAAATAATCTTTATAAAATACAGCGGTTCTAAATTTCTTATTTGTATTCAATTTCAAAGTTAATTTAAGTTGCCCAAAAGGGCAACTATTTTATTAATATTATTTACAGGATCTATATTAATAAATAGTAAGGTTTGAATTTTAAGTATAAATACGCTCTGGCTAGCTTGTTTCGCGGCTTCGCATTAAAAAAGCCTCTCATTTGCATGAGAGGCTTTGTAGAGCGTACGGGATTCGAACCCGTATTACCTCCGTGAAAGGGAGGTGACCTAACCCTTAGTCGAACGCTCCATGTCCACTATGTTATTAGGGTCGCAAAAATAGGTCGCAAACGCTTTACTGCCAAAAGTTTTTAGCTTTTTTTAGTGAATATCAATGCCCTAGCGGGTTTTAATTCTGTCCAAGCCAATAGCTGAAATCACAGCAGGCATCCCCAAATACGATCAATTGTTTGTATAAATCCTTGATTTTGTTCATTTCTTCTTAGTTATTTGCCCCATATTTTTTAAAAAGATGGTACCTTTGCATCTCCTATTGAAAAATAAAAATTAATACAATGAGTTCAGTTAAAGTTGCAATCAATGGTTTTGGCCGTATTGGTCGTTTGGTTTTCCGCCAAATTTATAACATGGAAGGTATCGAGGTAGTGGCTATCAATGACCTTACTTCTCCAGCAGTTTTGGCACATTTATTAAAGTACGATAGTGCACAAGGTCGTTTTGAGGCAGAAGTAAAATCAACTGAAGATTCTGTAGTCGTAAACGGACATGCCGTAAAAATATATGCTCAACGCGATCCTTCTCAAATTCCTTGGGGAGCGCATAATGTAGATGTAGTAATTGAATCAACTGGATTTTTCACCGATAAAGAAAAAGCGGAGTTACATATTAAAGCAGGTGCGAAGAGAGTAGTTATTTCTGCTCCAGCTACTGGAGATATGAAAACAGTGGTATTCAATACCAACCACGAAATTTTAGATGGTACTGAAACAGTTATCTCTGGTGCATCTTGTACGACGAACTGTTTAGCGCCCATGGCTAAAGTATTAGAAGATAAATTCGGTATTGTTACAGGTTTAATGTTAACAGTACATGCTTATACCAACGACCAAAACACTTTAGACGGGCCACATCCTAAAGGTGATTTACGTCGTGCACGTGCTGCTGCCGGAAACATTGTACCGAATAGTACAGGTGCTGCAAAAGCAATTGGTTTAGTATTACCTTCTTTAAAAGGGAAATTAGACGGATCTGCACAACGTGTTCCAACCATCACAGGTTCTTTAACAGAGTTAACGACTATTTTATCTAAGAAAGTAACAGTAGAAGAAATAAACGCAGCAATGAAAGCAGCGGCGAATGAATCTTTTGGTTATACCGAAGATGAAATTGTAAGCTCTGATGTAATTGGTATTTCTTATGGTTCATTATTTGATGCAACACAAACTAAAGTAATGACACAGGGCGATGTTCAAATGGTTAAAACCGTAAGCTGGTATGATAACGAAATGAGCTATGTAAGCCAGTTAGTGCGTACAGTGAAATATTTCGCAAGTAAAATAAAATAAGATTTTTTATACAATGCCTTCCCTCGGGAGGGCATTTTTAATTTAGTTCCAATAGTAGTAAATTACAAAGCAATAAATAATAGTATGAGTTCATTTAATAATTTTTCGTTCGCAGCTAAGAAGGCCTTAATGAGAGTTGATTTTAATGTGCCTTTAAACGAGGCCTTTGAAATTACCGACGACAATCGTATGCGCGCCACCATTCCTACCATTACAAAAATTTTAAAAGACGGTGGAAGTGTTATATTAATGAGTCATTTAGGTCGTCCTAAGGAAGGTCCTACAGAAAAATATTCTTTAAAGCATATTGTAAAACATTTATCTGAATTATTAGGAGGCGTAAATGTGCAGTTTGCCAATGATTGCATTGGTGCAGAAGCAACAGATAAAGCGGCCGCTTTAAAAGCAGGTGAAGTTTTATTATTAGAGAACTTGCGTTTTTATAAAGAAGAAGAAAAAGGCGATACAGCTTTTGCAGAAAAATTATCAAAACTAGGAGATGTATATGTGAATGATGCATTTGGAACCGCACACCGTGCGCACGCATCAACGGCTATCATTGCGCAATTTTTCTCAAAAGAAAATAGAAGCTTTGGATTGGTGATGGAAGGAGAAGTAATGAGCGCTGAAAAAGTAATGCATGCTGCACAAAAACCATTTACAGCCATTATTGGTGGCGCAAAAGTGTCGGATAAAATTTTAATCATTGAAAATTTATTAGAGCGTGCGACTGATATTATTATTGGAGGCGGAATGGCCTATACATTTTTTAAAGCACAGGGTGGAAAAATTGGAAAGTCAATTCATGAAGACGATCGTATGCCACTTGCCTTAGAAATTTTAGCCAAAGCAAAAGCAAAGGGAGTGAACATTCATTTGCCTGTAGATAATATTGTAGCCGATGATTTTAGTAATTCAGCGAACACACAAACTTGTGCGAGTGGAGAAATTCCTGATGGTTGGGAGGGTTTAGATGTAGGAGAAAAATCGAGAGCAATATTTGCCAAAGTAATTTTAGCAAGTAAAACTATATTATGGAATGGTCCGATGGGTGTTTTTGAAATGGAAAATTTTCAAGCGGGCACCAAGGCCATTGCAGTGGCTGTAGCTGAAGCTACTGAAAAGGGAGCTTTCAGTTTGGTAGGCGGTGGCGACAGTGTGTCAGCCGTTAACCAGTTTGGCTTCAATGACAAAGTAAGTTATGTAAGCACAGGCGGTGGAGCCATGCTAGAATATTTTGAAGGCAAAATACTTCCAGGAATAGCGGCAATTAAAGGCTAAAAGGCAGTTAATCATAGAATTAAGCCTAAGAACTTGTTAAATTCATCCCTTCAGCCTAGCTGAGGGGATTTTTTTGTCATGTAATTCCGTCATACGCAAAGTTTGGCATCTGCTTTGCATTATCTTTATAAACAAATACAAAACTATGTTACGCAAAAATTTAGGTTTATTCATTTTCTTAGGAGTCATTGTTATCTTATTTGGAATGGGATGCAATGGTTATAACGGATTAGTAAACCAAGACGAGAATGTAAACCAAACTTGGAACAATGTTCAAAGTGACTATCAACGTAGAGCCGACTTAATTCCTAATTTAGTGGCCTCTGTTAAAGGAGAAGCGAACTTCGAACAAACTACTTTACAAAATGTAATTGCTGCTCGTGCAAGCGCTACACAAATGAAAGTAGATGCCAAGGATTTAACGCCAGAAAAATTACAACAATTCCAAGCCAATCAAGGTCAGTTATCTCAAGCCTTAGGTCGTTTAATGGTAGTGTCTGAAAACTATCCTAACCTAAGAGCCAATGATGCTTTCCGTGGATTACAAGCTCAATTAGAAGGAACTGAAAATAGAATTAAAGTTTCTAGAAATGATTTTAATGGCGCGGTTGCTGAATACAATAAAAAAGCAAGATCATTTCCTATTAATTTATTAGCTAACGCTTTTGGATTCAAAACTAAAGAAGGATTTAAAGCAGAGGAAGGTGCTTCTAAAGCGCCTGAAGTTAAATTTTAACGCATCTCTTTAAAGAATTCTTTAACCAAATTTATGTGGAATCCCTTTTCGCTATTTAAAACGAATACAGACAAATTATTGAATACCTCGGACAAGCAAATGCTTGTCCAGGCTATTCAAGCTGCTGAAAAAACAACTAGCGGAGAAATTCGTGTGCATGTGGAAAGCAGAACTAAAAAAGGCGATGCACTTACAAGGGCCACAGAAATATTTTTCAAACAAAAGATGAATGATACTAAAGAGCGCAATGGCGTTTTAGTATATGTAGCAGTGGAAGATAGAAAATTGGCCATCTATGCCGATCAAGGCATTTACGACAAAGTAGGTGTTGAATTTTGGTATAATCAAGTGCAAGAAATGACAGCGCAGTTCAAGGAAGAAAATTATGTGCAAGGCATGTCTGTTGTGATTGCAGAAATAGGCAAGGCGCTTACCCAACATTTCCCTTATGACCGCGTTTCAGATTCCAATGAATTATCGGACGAAATAATGATAGGTAAATAATCAAGCAAGTAGTCCCTATGAAATTAACCAAGCTATTTATTGTTTTTATAATTGCAGTATTTTCTTTTACAAATGCGGTAGCGCAAAATGTAATTGAAAGATCTAATCCTCCTGTGCTGGTAACAGACTTAGCGGGTGTATTAAGCCCAGAACAAAAGCAAGCCTTAGAAAATAAATTAGTAGCTATTGATGATGCAAGTTCGAATCAAATTGCGGTAGTTATTCTTCCAACATTAGAGGGCAATCCTATTGAAGAATATGCCACTAAACTTTTTAGAACTTGGGGTATTGGTAATAAAAAATCAAGAAACGGAGTTTTGTTATTAATTGCGATTCAAGATAAAAAAATTAGAATTGAAACAGGCTACGGACTAGAAGGCGCGCTCCCTGATATTACTTGTAATAGTATTATTGATAATGATATTAAGCCTGCTTTTAGACAGCAAGCGTATTATGAAGGCATTGATAAAGCTACAGATGATATTGCAAAAGCTGCGGTGGGTGAATATAAAGAGAAGCGTGAAAGAAGAACTAAAGGAAAGGGTAGCAATCCCTTACTCTTTGTATTTATATTATTTATTATAGTGGCCATACTTGGAAAAAAAGGTGGCGGCGGTGGTTCTAATATTGGTGGTGGAGGTTTCAGTGATATTGCCACAGGTATGTTATTAGGTTCACTATTAGGCGGCGGTGGTCGCGGCGGCGGTGGCGGATTCGGCGGTGGCGGTGGTGGATTCGGCGGCTTTGGTGGTGGAAGTTCAGGAGGTGGTGGAGCCTCAGGTGGTTGGTAGTTTATTTATAAATTTTGATAAAATATAAAATTCATAAATAAACACTCTAATTATTTTACTCTAATGATTTTAAAAAGAACCCTTACATTCTTGGAATAACTGCAATCACTATATCCACTAAGTCTTGTTGCCCTTTAGCCTTCTTTGCTTTTAAAATTTCTGCTAATACCCTGGTATTAAAATAAGGATCCGATTGAATTCTATATTCCTTAGGAATACTTTCTCTAAATTTTACAATTAAATCTATTCCCTTTTTAAATGTATTAGGGTTGTTTACTTTTTGCAGTAATTGTCCAAAGGCTACAGTCATATAAAATTTCTCAGCAGACTGGTCGTTTAAAATCTCAAATTGCTTAGCAATAAAATCAAAGATATTCTCGTCTCCATATTTTGCAAGAATGGCGGTTACCGATGTATTTAATCTTTTTTTAATTTTTTGTTTCGAAAAATTCGTGGCAATAGATAATGCAGTAGTAGAATCAAGTTTCTCAAGCGCATCTAAAGCAGCTCCACTCACTATATAAGAGGAGTCTTTTGTTAAAGAAGTAAATAGGTCAATATAGTCTTCGTTGTATGTACCTGATAAAGCGTCTATGGCTTGTTCTCTCACTTCATTAGAAGGGTCGGTATTGGCTAATTGTACAAATATATTTTCTGTTGCTTCGTCTAAGGCAGTAGGGTTATAGCTTTGAATGGCCCTTGCTCTTATTATGTAAAAACTATCTTTTAGTGCTGCTTTTAATACAGCCTGTGCATTTTTGTCCGTTAAGTTTTCAGTAGCTTCATTAATGGCTTCTAATCTGTCTAGAAAATTTCTTGCATTAAAATATTGAAAGGCATACTCGCTCATTGTTTTCGATTCATCCTTAAACCATAATAAAGTTTTATCATTATCTACATTCACATTATCCGGCTGTGTAGCTGCATCAAAGTAAAAACTATCAATTCTATTTTTATTCCAAACCTCATAGTGATTTCTTTTGCCTGCCACAAATACATCAACGCCAATAGGAAGGGTGAAGATTTTATTTTGTAATTGATTTTGTTGTACAATAATTAATACCTTTTTTTCAGTAGGTATATATTTTTGTTCTATACGCACATAAGGGTGGCCGCTACCAAAATACCATTGGTTAAAAAACCAGTTTAAGTCCTTGCCCGTTACTTTTTCAAAAGCCAACTTTAATTTAATAGCTGAGCCTGTGCCAAATTTATTCTCTTCTAAATAAGTATGTAAGGAAGCAAAAAACGCTTTATCGCCCACTAAATGGCGTAGCATATTCAAAACGCGTCCTCCTTTTTGATAGCTCACTAAATCAAAAACATCTTCGCGTTCTTTATAAAAAAAACGCACTAAATCTTTTTCGGCGTCCGCAGGGCTGCTTAAATAATATCTTAAGCCTGTATAATTTTCATATTCTCCCGCATCCTTTCCCTTGCTATGTTCTAGCCATAGGGTTTGGCTATAATCGGCAAAGCTTTCATTCACAGTAATATTACTCCAACTCTCAGCCGTGACTAAGTCTCCAAACCAATGATGAAATAATTCATGTGCAATAGTACTCTCCCAACCATTGCCATCTTTTAATTCACGGGCATCTTGCAGCACCATATCGTTATGCATGGTAGCTGTGGTATTTTCCATGGCTCCACTTACAAACTCTCTTCCGCTAATTTGTGCATACTTAGCCCAAGGAAAATCAATACCTAAAATAGTTTCGTAATAAGCAATCATAGCAGGGGTCTTGCCATAAATTTGGCGGGCTTGTTTTTCGTATTCCTTCTCTATATAATAACTAACCTCTTTTCCTTTATAAGTCATCTTTCACAATAGCATAGTCACCCACGGCTAAGAAAAATAAATAAGGAGCATGGGGTAAATCCATCTTCCAAATATCTACGCGTGTACCATTTTTATTATCAATTTGTTTTGTCAATAAGCCATTGGAAAGACTTACAAATTTACGAGGGAACCGTTAATTGAAATTCTTGTGTACTTTTTTGATTGGGCTTGTCAATAATAGGCAGCCATACAGAAGTACCTTCAGTTTCGCCTTGGGTCCAAATTTGTATGGGCTTAGCTACTGTCTTTGCCTAATGGGTTAATAAAGTATAAACCTTTAGCATCGTTGATAGCTGCACTTCCCTTACTTTTAAATTCATTAGGCTTAGCGGTATATTTAATGAACACCGTATATTTTTCCGAAGGCTTGTAAGTCTTGTCTAATTGTATTTTAATAATAAGTCCGTCATAAGTATATTTTAGCGCAGTCATTTTATTATTCATCATTAAACCCACCTGATGAATGTCCATACCTTTTGCATCAAGGCTTAGGGTACTAGTTGCATTTAAATAAGGACGAAGATTCAACCAAGCTTCTCCATTTAATTGTGACTTTGTGTAATTGAAACTAGCTACTAATTTAGTATGCACTAATTCATTTTCTTTAGTAGCAGTAGCGCGATATATACTTTTTCCAACTAGTATCTTCTATCTCTTTAAAGTCTTGCCTGTCCTGTGCTGTAGCGTTTAAGCTAAAAGCAATCACTAATAAATTGAATATTAAAATTTTTCTCATCGTCCTATTTTTTTGCATTGTATCAAATTTGTATTTGATGCATCTAAGTTACTTATAAAAAAATAACTAGCTTAGCAGTGTAAAACAATTATTGATGGCCAGGTATTTTCTTGAAGTTTCTTATGATGGTAGTTTGTTTGGTGGATTTCAAATTCAGGCCAATCATCAAACCATTCAAGGTGAAATAGAAAAAGCCTTGGAAACTATATTTAGAACACCTCATTGCATTAACCGGTGCTTCTCAGAACCGATGCAGGGGTACATGGCATTGCAAAACTTTTTTCATTTTGATACCGATCTGCAAATAGAGTCAAAGCATATATATAATATGAATGCGCTTACTTGCCTAAAACTATTGTAGTGAAGGACATTTATGCAGTACCTGACGATGCGCATGCAAGGTTTGATGCCATTAAAAGAGCCTATATCTATAAGATACATACCCAGAAAAACCCTTTTTTAGAGGGTAGATCCTGGTTTTATCCCTTTCCCGGTGAACATGGAACTAATGCAAGAAGCACGCAAAAGCCTATTAACCTATACTCATTTTGAGACTTTTTCAAAGAAAAGTACCCAGGTAAATACCTTTGAATGCCATATTACAAAGGCTTTATGGGAGATGACTGAGGACGGTTATACCTTCCATATTGAGTCCAACCGCTTTCTCAGAGGCATGATTCGTGGCCTAGTGGGCACCCTTTTACAAGTGGGTCGAGGTCAAATTAGCCTAGAAAAATGGCATGAAATAGTGCTTTCCAACAACGAACAGCTGGCCGATTTCTCTACTCCGGCCCACGGATTATATTTATCTGTTATAGAATACCCTCCTTTTTTGAAAAAAATAGTCTAGGCTATAAAGCACACTAGTATTGGGTTTAAGGTGCTAAAGCACAGATTTTGAACCTTTTGAACGTAAAAAATTACAAAATAGTATACAATATATTTGGATAGTAGCTAGGGCTGCTTATCTTTGCCGCCCGCTAACGATAAAAGCTCGTAAAACGGATTGTTCTTCGAGGTAATTTTCCAGCAAAATAAAGACCAAAAAACTTTAAAATACTTCTACCAATAATTGGTGGAACTAAATAACAGCTGTATCTTCGCCCTCCCTCTTCAAAAAAAGAGTAGCTCTTCGAAATTATATTGCCGATTTTATGAATGATTAATTTGTTATTAATTTATTTTTTTCATTATAAAGTTTGGCTATAAAAATAAATGTGCCTACCTTTGCAGCCCCTACGAATAATAGGGCGCAAAAAAAGCACAAAAGATCTTTGAAAGTTTGGAAACAATAGTAACTGTATTCTTGATAAAATACAGGTAAAGGTTTAAGCATCAACAAGAATTATATCAGACGTTAATTTCGATTTATTGAGATTGATAGTCAGATCAAACAACATTTACAATGGAGAGTTTGATCCTGGCTCAGGATGAACGCTAGCGGCAAGCTTAATACATGCAAGTCGAGGGGCAGCATGAAGTAGCAATACTTTGATGGCGACCGGCAAACGGGTGCGGAACACGTACACAACCTTCCTTTTAGTGGGGAATAGCCCAGAGAAATTTGGATTAATACCCCGTAACATAACGATGTGGCATCACATTGTTATTATAGCTTCGGCGCTAGATGATGGGTGTGCGTATGATTAGATAGTTGGCGAGGTAACGGCTCACCAAGTCTACGATCATTAGCTGATGTGAGAGCATGATCAGCCACACGGGCACTGAGACACGGGCCCGACTCCTACGGGAGGCAGCAGTAAGGAATATTGGTCAATGGACGCAAGTCTGAACCAGCTATGCCGCGTGAAGGATTAAGGTCCTCTGGATTGTAAACTTCTTTTATCTGGGACGAAAAAAGGTCTTTCTAGATCACTTGACGGTACCAGATGAATAAGCACCGGCTAACTCCGTGCCAGCAGCCGCGGTAATACGGAGGGTGCAAGCGTTATCCGGATTCACTGGGTTTAAAGGGTGCGTAGGCGGGCAGGTAAGTCAGTGGTGAAATCCTGGAGCTCAACTCCAGAACTGCCATTGATACTATCTGTCTTGAATATTGTGGAGGTAAGCGGAATATGTCATGTAGCGGTGAAATGCTTAGATATGACATAGAACACCCATTGCGAAGGCAGCTTACTACGCATATATTGACGCTGAGGCACGAAAGCGTGGGGATCAAACAGGATTAGATACCCTGGTAGTCCACGCCCTAAACGATGGATACTCGACATACGCGATACACTGTGTGTGTCTGAGCGAAAGCATTAAGTATCCCACCTGGGAAGTACGTTCGCAAGAATGAAACTCAAAGGAATTGGCGGGGGTCCGCACAAGCGGTGGAGTATGTGGTTTAATTCGATGATACGCGAGGAACCTTACCTGGGCTAGAATGCTGGGAGACCGTGGGTGAAAGCTCACTTTGTAGCAATACACTGCCAGTAAGGTGCTGCATGGCTGTCGTCAGCTCGTGCCGTGAGGTGTTGGGTTAAGTCCCGCAACGAGCGCAACCCCTATCATTAGTTGCCAACAGGTTAATGCTGGGAACTCTAATGAAACTGCCGCCGTAAGGTGTGAGGAAGGAGGGGATGATGTCAAGTCATCATGGCCTTTATGCCCAGGGCTACACACGTACTACAATGGGGGAGACAAAGGGCTGCAACATAGCGATATGAAGCCAATCCCAAAAACTCCCTCTCAGTTCAGATTGCAGGCTGCAACTCGCCTGCATGAAGCTGGAATCGCTAGTAATCGTATATCAGCAATGATACGGTGAATACGTTCCCGGACCTTGCACACACCGCCCGTCAAGCCATGGGAGTCGGGTGTACCTAAAGTCGGTAACCGTAAGGAGCTGCCTAGGGTAAAATCGATGACTGGGGCTAAGTCGTAACAAGGTAGCCGTACCGGAAGGTGCGGCTGGAATACCTCCTTTTAGAGATCGCTAAACCGCTATTGTTTCCAAATACTTTCAATATAATTATTGATTGTTTCGAAAGAAACGATCATATTCTCGTGAGAGAAATAGTTCTTTAATTAAATTTAAAGTTTTCCCGTTCAGACCCGTAGCTCAGTTGGTTAGAGCGCTACACTGATAATGTAGAGGTCACCAGTTCAACTCTGGTCGGGTCTACTAAAAAATTTTCTTGGGGGGTTAGCTCAGTTGGCTAGAGCATCTGCCTTGCACGCAGAGGGTCATCGGTTCGACTCCGATATCCTCCACAATTAAGTGAGAGGGTGTCCGAATAGCGAAGGATAACCTCAACTTTAAATTAGTTCTTTCGAAAGTAGTTAAACAGTTAACTGCTTCATAGCTAAGATGTGATTTGTTCAGGCAAATCATTTGGTTCAAGTCCAACACATCTACAGGTTTCAAATTTATTTGAAATTAGCTCTTTGACATATTGGAAATGTGAAATCAATAACAGAAAAGGTTTTTGTGCATATGCAAGCACTTAAACTTATAATTTTTTTAAAGCAATTAAGGGCGTATGGTGGATGCCTTGGGTCTGAGAGGCGATGAAGGACGTGGTAAGCTGCGATAAGCTTCGGGGAGCTGCACACGAGCGTTATATCCGAAGATTTCCGAATGGGACAACCTAGTATACTGAAGGTATATTACCTCGAGCAAGAGGAGCCAACTCCGTGAACTGAAACATCTAAGTAGCGGAAGGAAAAGAAAACAATAGTGATTCCCTGAGTAGTGGCGAGCGAAAAGGGACAAGCCCAAACCGAATCCGCTTGCGGGTTCGGGGTTATAGGACTGCATTTAGAAACTAATGTCAAGCTGAATCATCTGGAAAGATGGGCCATAGCAGGTGATAGCCCTGTAAGCACAAATCATTAGGGACGAGCAGTATCCTGAGTAATGCGGGACCGGAGGAATCTTGCATGAATTTGTCAGCACCATCTGATAAGGCTAAATACTCCTCAGACACCGATAGTGAACCAGTACCGTAAGGGAAAGGTGAAAAGCACCCCGAACAGGGGAGTGAAATAGTACCTGAAACCGTACGCCTACAAGCGGTCGAAGCCAGCAATGGTGACGGCGTGCCTTTTGCATAATGAACCTACGAGTTACTCCTCACTGGCGAGGTTAAGTTCTTATTTAACGGAGCCGAAGCGAAAGCGAGTCCAAATAGGGCGATTAGTCAGTGGGGGTAGACGCGAAACTTTGTGATCTATCCATGGGCAGGTTGAAGGTGTAGTAACATACACTGGAGGACCGAACTCGTTGACGTTGAAAAGTCTTGAGATGACCTGTGGATAGGGGTGAAAGGCCAATCAAACTGAGAGATAGCTCGTTCTCCCCGAAATGTTTTTAGGAACAGCCTTGGCTAAAGAAGTATGATAGAGGTAGAGCTACTGATTGGGCTAGGGGGCTTCATCGCCTACCAAACCCTGACAAACTCCGAATGCTATCATATATCGCCAGGAGTGAGGCTGTGGGCGCTAAGGTCCATGGCCGAGAGGGAAATAACCCAGACTAGCAACTAAGGTCCCCAATACATAGTTAAGTTGATCAAACGAGGTGGGATTTCTATAACAGCCAGGATGTTGGCTTGGAAGCAGCCATTCATTTAAAGAGTGCGTAACAGCTCACTGGTCGAGAGATCCTGCACGGAAAATAATCGGGCATCAAACTATGAACCGAAGTTCTAGATTCAATATTTATTTATTGAGTGGTAGGGGAGCATTGAAATCTGCATCGAAGGTGTGGCGCGAGCCATGCTGGAGCGATTTCAAAAGAAAATGTAGGTATAAGTAACGATAAAAGTAGTGAAAAACTACTTCGCCGAAAGTCTAAGGTTTCCTGATCAACGTTAATCGGATCAGGGTTAGTCTGGTCCTTAGGAAAACCCGAAAGGGGCATCTGATGGAAAGCTAGTTAATATTCTAGCACCTACTATGCATTAAAAGTGACGCAGGGACGTGGTTGTTACGAACAGACGGATGTTCGTTGAGTGGAACCTTCGGGGGAAGCGAAACAATAAAATCCCTGCCAAGAAAAGCGAGCATAGCAGCCAGTACCGGAATCCGACACAGGTAGACGGGATGAGTATTCTAAGGCGCTCGGGTGAGCCGCGGAGAAGGAACTAGGCAAATTAATGCTGTAACTTCGGGATAAAGCATACCGCAGTGATGCGGTCACAGTAAATAGGTACAACCAACTGTTTAACAAAAACACAGGGCCCTGCAAAAACGTAAGTTGACGTATAGAGCCTGAAACCTGCCCGGTGCTGGAAGGTTAAGGAAGGGTGTTCGTCGCAAGACAAAGCTCCTGACTGAAGCCCCAGTAAACGGCGGCCGTAACTATAACGGTCCTAAGGTAGCGAAATTCCTTGTCGGGTAAGTTCCGACCTGCACGAATGGTCTAATGAGTTGTACACTGTCTCCTCCGCGAGCCCGGTGAAATTGTAGTATCGGTGAAGATGCCGGTTACCCGCCACGGGACGGAAAGACCCCGTGAACCTTCACTACAACTTTGCATTGATTTTGAACAACCGATGTGTAGGATAGTTGGGAGACTTTGAAGTGGCATCGCTAGGTGTCATGGAGTCATCGTTGAAATACCAACCTTCGTTTGTTTAGAACCTAATCCCTAACGGGAGACAGTGCATGGTGGGTAGTTTGACTGGGGTGGTCGCCTCCTAAAAAGTAACGGAGGCTCGCAAAGGTACCCTCAGTACGGTTGGTAATCGTACGTAGAGCGCATTAGTAAAAGGGTGCTTGACTGTGAGACAAACAAGTCGAGCAGGAGCGAAAGCTGGCTAAAGTGATCCGGTGA
The DNA here is from genome assembly GCA_964203405.1 of Chitinophagales bacterium. GTDB lineage: Bacteria > Bacteroidota > Bacteroidia > Chitinophagales > Chitinophagaceae > Sediminibacterium. Next base: position 708,685 of record CAXNLL010000001.1, on the reverse strand, counting down.
TTCTGCATGGAAGGGTCATCGCTCAAAGGATAAAAGGTACTCCGGGGATAACAGGCTGATCTTACCCAAGAGCTCATATCGACGGTAAGGTTTGGCACCTCGATGTCGGTTCGTCACATCCTGGGGCTGGAGAAGGTCCCAAGGGTTCGGCTGTTCGCCGATTAAAGTGGCACGTGAACTGGGTTCAGAACGTCGCAAGACAGTTCGGTCCCTATCTGTGGTGGGCGTTAGTAAATTGAGTGGACATGCTCTTAGTACGAGAGGACCGGAGCGTACGTACCGCTGGTGTATCTGTTATGCCGCCAGGTGTAATGCAGAGTAGCTATGTACGGCCAGGATAAACGCTGAAAGCATCTAAGCGTGAAACCTTCCACAAGATGAGTTTACTTTTAAGGGTCGTCAAAGACTATGACGTTGATAGGCTATAGATGTAAGGCTAGTAATAGCGAAGTCGAGTAGTACTAATTGCCCGTAAGCTTTATTTTTTTTTCTGTTATTGATTTTACTCCAATATGTAAATTATTGTTTTATCCGTTTAGTTGTCATGACTAAACATCCGATAAAATTACCGTCTTAAGGTGGTTTTGCCGGGGGTGTTCACCTCTTCCCATTCCGAACAGAGAAGTTAAGTCCCCCATGGCCGATGGTACTTGGGTTTTCCTGGGAGAGTAGGTAGCTGCCTTATTTATTAAAGATCCTCATCATTTATTTGATGGGGATTTTTTTTTGCCTTCACCATCCAGTCCCAAGGTTGTGGATTTTTTAACCAGCTGGGTGGTTTATGAAATTCAGTAGACCATTTGTAATTAATCTTTTCAATTTTCTCTACCGTAAATCCTGCAAGGTTTAAAAGTAGTTCCAATTCTTCTTTTAAAAAATGTTTGGTAGGCACATCATCAATATCGGTGACCCCATCTTTTATAAATCGTATTTGACTAATGGCTCTTTTACCAGTAGGCGCTTTATCTTTTTTAGCGTCGTCTACATTATATTTATTCGCAATAATATGACTGAATAATTTTGATTCTAAGGAAGGCACTACTAAAACTAAGTCACCGCCCTTTTTAATAAAGGAAGCCATATGTTTAAAAAATAGGTTTCTCTTTTTTAATGAAGAAGTAAGTATGGCATTAATACAAATAGCAGCATCGTATTTTTTAACCTTCACCGTAGTTGCCGACATATCTACTCTCTCGTAGGTAATGTTGGTGTAGTTCGGATATTTTTTAGCGGCAATTTTTAAATTGTTATTGGAAATATCTATGGCTTGTACCTTTCCAAATACGGGCGCAAGTATTGGCATCCACTTGCCTACGGCGCAACCTATATCTATCACCGTTTTTTTAGGCCCTGCAAAACTTAAAATAGCTTTTACAATTTTGCCCGACTTGTCGTTTTTTAAAACGTCAAAAATTTCAGTTTCGTAAGAAGGTGCAATTTTCTCCCAGTATCCTTTTTCCATAATCTATTAAATGAAGTAATGTTAATTATTGTTCTTATAATTTTTTATCTATCCTATGCAGTTCTTATTTAGCTAGTTATTTATTTTAAGCCACTTCTGCTCCGGTAGAAGCACACCATAGTTTATAAAAATCCTCCCTAGCTAAATTAATTTGCATAGCGGTCTTTGCTTGTTTAATTCTTTCAAACTGTGTCGTTCCAATCACCGGAACAATATTTGCAGGATGCGCATATAAGAAAGCTAATAAAATTTCATTCACGCCAGTTTCATATTCTGCCGCTAATTTCTTTGCAGTGGAAAGTATGCGAATATTCTTTTCTGTTTTATCTGTGAATAGTCCGTTACCCCAAGGAGACCAGGCTTGCGCAGAAATATTTTTCAACTGACATTGATCCAATGTTCCGTCATTAAAGGCGCTTAAATTTGTAACTGAAATTTCAACTTGGTGATGTTCAATACTTGTATGCTTTGAAAGAAGTTCCACTTGACTGTTGGTGAAATTCGATAGCCCAAAGCTTTTAATCTTTCCTTCTTTTTTCAATGAAGCAATACATTCGGCTACTTCAACGGGGTTAAGAAGTATATCGGGCCTGTGAATTAATAGGGTGTCTATATAATCGGTGTGTAAATTTTTTAAAGAGGTTTCCACCGACTCCTTTATATGTTTGGCACTTGTATTATAGGATTTAATGGCATGCTGCGGTCTATTGGGTGTAAGCATTTGAATACCTGTTTTGGTAATAAGCTGCATTTTACCTCTAAGACTAGAGTTGTTTTTCAAGGCATTTCCAAAATCTGCCTCTGTGGTATAATGACCATATATATCTGCATGGTCAAACTCGGTCAAACCTATTTCCAAACATTGATTAATAATGGTGTCGTACTGTGCAGTAGAAAAGTTTTCACCCCAAACACCCCATCTCATGCATCCAATAATTGGATTTTGTTTCATACAGAATTTGTTTTTAGATTAAGATGGACTGAAGTTAAAAAATAAAGGGCAAAAAAAATCCCTTCCGAATAAACGGAAAGGATTTTGTAATGTATTGTAACGGTTAAGTTGTGTACAGTTGATTAATATCTATTGTATTCACCACCACCATTTCCACCACGGTCACGGTTGTAACCGCCGCCAGTTCCGCCGCGATTGAATCCACCGCCGCCGCCTGAGCCGCCGCGATTAAATCCACCACCGCCACCACCAGCACCATAAGGCTTCTTCTTGAAGGTTCTTTCGCCTTCAGGACGTGGAGTTGACTCGTTAACTACGATGTTACGACCCAACATTTCAGTGTCGTGAAGTTGACTGATAGCTGCACGAGCTTCGTCGTCGTTAGCCATTTCAACAAAACCGAAGCCTTTGCTTCTGTTGTTGTTAAATTTGTCTGTTACAATTTTTGCACTTGCTACTGCACCAAATGGAGTAAACAAGTTCTCTAGATCTTCGCTAGTCATATTCCAGCTAAGATTTCCAACATAAATGTTCATGTTCTTTTAAATTAAGTGATCAAAAACTAATGGAAGATTTCTGCCATTAGGACACCGAAGATAGTGATAATAACTACAATTCTATTATTTATACACTTTTTTAATAAAATAGGTGGATAAATAGGCTAAAAATTCAACAAAAAACCCCTCCCGAGGGTATCGAGAGGGGTTTTGGGCAGTTATTAAGCTGTAATAAGACCTAAAAAGGGGCCTGGGCTAAATTAAGCCTCAGCTCCAATTTCAATATCGATTTCAGTATTTTGACCATTTCCAAAGTCAATAGTGGCTTTATAGCTACCTGTTTCTTTGATTTCATCTTGAATGGTAATACGTCTTCTGTCAATTTCGTATCCTTTTTGAGCGCGTATAGCTTGAGTAACTTGTAAAGAAGTAACGCTTCCGAATATTTTATTATTCGCGCCAGTCTTAGCAGTTAATTTCACAGGGCTTGAAGTTAAAATAGTAATTACTTGAGAAATTTCAGCTAACATAGCAGCTTCTTTCTTCGCTTTTACTTTTAAACGCTCATCTAATTGCTTTGTATTAGATTCAGTTGCTTCAATAGCGCACTTTGTTGGGAATAAGAAATTACGAGCGTAACCGTTTTTAACGTTTACTAGTTCGTCCTTACCACCTAAATTGTCTACATCTTTAATTAAGATAACTTTCATAATCATTTTTTTAGTTCCCAAGAGCCCAGCATTTTTTTCTGCTGTCACTCGCCGAGGTTTAAAAACTAAACCGCGAGATTAGGGATGGTTTACTAATATTTTTTCGAGCCTATTTAAATAAATCGGTTACATAAGGTAACATAGCCATCTGACGTGATCTTTTGATAGCGTCAGCTACTTTACGTTGATACTTCAAAGAGTTACCACTTAAACGACGAGGTAACATTTTACCTTGTTCGTTAAGGAATTTCTTTAAGAAGTCTGTATCCTTATAGTCTACATACTTAATACCATACTTTTTAAAACGACAGAATTTCTTCTTAGGTTTTTCCTGCTTAATCGCGGTTAGGTATTTGATTTCATTCTTTGCCATGTTGGTAAAAATTTAATTAAGCCTCAACTGCTTTGTGAACAGGGAAACCGCCGTTTCTCTTAATGTGGTTGTACTCAACTGCGTACTTGTCAAGTTTTGTAATCATGTGACGCATAATTTGTTCGTCACGTAAAAATTGAATTTTCAATTTTTCATTCACTGTAGCTGGAGCTGTGAATTCTAGTATCCAGTAGATACCAGTGGTTTTCTTATCGATAGGATAAGCAAGTGATTTTAAACCCCAAGGATTTGAGGCTACTGTAGACCCACCATTTTCTTTGATGAAGTCTTGGTATTTTTTCTGAGCAGATTTAAAATCTTCTTCAGATAAAACCGGTGTAAAAATCACCATTAATTCGTAATTGTTCATTACTTGAATTTTTTGGTTAAATAATTGGTTTTTCCCAGTGGACATCTCGCTAGGCGGGATGAATCTGCCAAAACAGATTTGGGACGGCGAAGGTAGGCTAATTCAGTGTATTTCCGCTCAAAATTGGCTTAAAAATAAGGGCCACCGGGAAATGATCGCTGTAACCACCCCTAAACCGGTCTCCATCATAGGTTCTTTTGGGGTAGCCCTGGTATTTACCCTGGGTTTCAATCATGTCAGGGATGGTGTAAATGATTGGTTTGTAGTTGGTTAGCTTGTTATTTCCGTCATTCCAATGCCTACTTAGTAAGATTTGGTCGAATAGGCTCCAACTGTCTCGAAAGGCTAAACTGCCGTATCCCTTCTTGAAAAGAGCTAAAAAGGGGTTTAAAAGCTCAAGTTTTTTAATACTTGCATTATTAGGGTTATCGTTAAAGTCCCCCATGACAATAAATTTTGCTAGCGGTTCAATTACGGCAACGCTATCCATTATTTTTTTACAAACGCTAGCTGCCCATATTCTTTTGCTATTTGAAATAAAGGCGCCACCTCTTCTACTTGGCCAGTGATTCACTAATATATGCACCCACTCTCCATCTAATCTTCCCTTAACATATAAAATATCACGAGTGGCATAATCATTGAAATGATTGGCATCTGTTAATGAATAGGGTTGGTATTGATAAGGTATAAAATAAGCGGGGTTATAAATTAAGGCAACATCTATTCCTCGCTGGTCTTTTGAATCAAAATGCAAATACTTGTAATGGTATTTTTGCAAAATAGGCTCCGCAACCAATTTTTCCAATACCCATTTATTCTCAATTTCTACTAAGCCCATTATTGCGATACCATTACTGTTGTCCATTTTGCCCATTCCATAAATAACTTTTGCAAGAAGTTTAGATTTTATGGAATACACTTCCCTGGTGTATTGTTTTTGACTGCTGGGTAAAAATTCTTCATCAATAACTTTTATTTGGTTAGTGGTGTCATAAAAATTTTCGCAGTTATAAAAGCCTACGATTATACTTTGAGCAGGAAGCTTTATCAGTAGCAGCGTAAAAAGAGGAATAAAATATTTTTTCATGTAGGATTCTATTTTTGCGTAAGTATATACAAAAGATAAATTCCAATTATGCGTATTTGCCGAAAGGATTCGCTTTGATATAAAGCACAAATTGTGCTTTCAAAATGCAATATGAGATTTACTCGAAAATTATTTTTATTGATTTTCTTTTTATTATCCATTCAATCTGCTCATGCACAAAATGAAGAAGAGATAACAAAGCAATGGGTCTATGACGAAAATGAAAGAACTTATAATTGGGTGCCCACTTTATTAAAATCCAATAAAAATGTTCTAACTAGTATTTCTCAGTTTAATGGGTATGTATTTAATTGGATTCCAAGAGGGCAGGCGTATAATAACAGTACAATTATTGATGGCATTAATTGGGATTCTAATTTAAATGGATGGAACGCGTCTTTTTCATACACTGGAATGTATAAAATTTTTCATCAAAAGCAGAGCGATGAAAATTTGGAGTATTCTACTGAAGGCTATAGTAAAAATTATAGAACAAGTTATTTAACTACCTCTGCTAATTTATTTAAAAAGGGATGGCAATTGCATACAGCTTTTTCTAATGCATCCTATATGAATGAAGGACATATTCAATATAGTACAGCTGGAAAGCATAATGAATGGATTTTGCATTCATTCTTAGTTTTTCAAAATACACCCAATGGTTTGTCGCCCGGTGGGTTTAAAAAAATACAGGGGGCTGCTTTTAGTATTGATATAAATTTAAAAAACAATCAATCATTTGGAATCACCTTATGGTGGGATCAGGCGAATCAGGGTAAGCAGGCCCCTTCTGTTTTAGAAGCCTATACATTATCGCATCTTAGAAATTATAATCCTAGTTGGGGTTGGTTAGATGGGCAAGCTTTTTATCCCAATAGTAAATATACAAATGTGCCTGTGCTTTCCATTAGATATGAAAAGAGGTGGAGTGATAAAGCTATATTTCAAATTAATTTTGGACTTGCCATTGGAGAACAAGGAACGTCTCAATTAGATTGGACATCTACTGCAGATCCTAGGCCTGATTATTATCGTTATTTACCAAGTTATAGAAAGGATAGTAGTACGCAAAGTCAATTAACTAAATGGTTCGAGTCGAACCCGCAAGCCTTACAAATTAATTTTGATAGGATTAAAAAAATAAACACTGCATCAGTTTCAAAAAGATCTTTTTATATCATCAATAAAAATAGGGCTAATATTATTTTAGCTAGGGCAGCTGCGCTTTATAAATTGGAAATTAATAATTATTGGAGCACGAATGTTGGAATACAGATTGCTAAAGATAAAATTCATCATTCTAATGTTATTGATAACCTGTTAGGAGGACAGTTCTATTATAATTACAATGGCTGGGTGATTGATGATGGACTTATTAATAGTTTTCAAAATAATATACAGAGTCCAGATCAGAAAATTAAAGAAGGTGAGAAATGGGGTCCCAATTTTGAGTTAGAATCAATGCAAGCGACGAGTTGGCTGCAACTTAAAAATACAAGTCCAAGATGGGAATTCTCCACTGGGCTAAATTATGGAATGGATTTGTTTCAAAGAAATGGGTTTAATCAAAATGGACTTTTTATAAATAATTCATTAGGTCGTTCTTCTCTTTTGTATTTTCCAAGTGTCGGGTACAAGGGTCAAGTTTTATATAAATACTCGGGTCGTATCTACGTAAGGTCAATTTTTTTTAATCAACAATTTGCTCCAAATGCAGCTACTGTATTTTTAGATCCTGCTTTCCATGCCTTTCAAACGCCATTTCTATTACCCCTTTTAAAAAACGGCATTGACCTTAGTTTTTATTTCAGAGGGGTAGATACTAAAATAATGCTGAGCGCCTATTTTCAAAAAGTAAAAAACGAGTCTGAAAAAAGATTTTTTTATCACGATAGGTATGGTTCTTTTGTTTATGGAGTGATAGGGCAAAAGGAAAGTATTTATCAGGGGGTAGAGTCTTCTGTAGAAACCTTACTATTTAATTTTTTCCAACTTGAAATGTCCTTTAATATAGGGAGGTATTATATTTCAAATAATCCTTTATACGAGATTTTACTAGTCAATGACATGTATAAAGTGGAGTCTGGTTTATTAAGATTAAAAAACCTACCTGCTACAACAGGACCTGAAATAACCAAAGCAATTTCAATACAAGTGCAGCCTACTTATTCAACGCGCGTTTCATTAACAGGAATTTATGCATCAAAAAGAGCCATCAGCTATGATTATTATAGGCGTTCTGCATTATTGCTCGATCCAATAGCTACTCAAAAACTTTATACAAGTTTACACGATGTTGAATATCTGCCTAGTCAATTTGTATTAAATGCGTCTATGTCTAAATCCTTTAATGTAAGCAATGGCAAGCAGAAGTTCCCTATTTATTGCAATTTTAGTTTAAAAAATTTACTAGGTACACTTATTCCAGTATTAGTCTTCGAGCAATCTCGTTTCGATTATATTAATTTAAATCCAAACAAATACCCACTTAAATATTTATACGACCAAGGCCTCACTTATGCCATTGGTATTCAATTACAAATTCAATAATTTTTTATGAAAATCAAAACATCTTTGACTATTTTTATTTCTTCAATAGCTATAGTCGTATTATTCTTTTCAGCTGCTTGTTTAAAACAAACGGCATATGCACAGCCAGTTAGCGGCAATGATACTGATTCATTAATTAGTATTAAAGCGTTAAGAAAACTTCATGCTATTGGTAATTTTGAACCCATTACTAAATCGATGGCTTTAGAAGCCACTATTGTAGCAAACGACGAGCACGATAATTTGTATAAATCAATTAGTATTCAAGATTCATCTGGTGGCATACTCCTAAATTTAGACGGAAGCTCATTATATCAAACTTATCCAGTTGGAACGACGATAAGATTACGTTTGCAAAATTTATTTTTAACTGATTATAGAAGGATGCTACAATTAGTGGGATCTGTAGATACTAGTTCTGGGCAATTATTAACGACTGGCATTCCTGCCCCTTTATTTTCTAAATATATTAAAGTAGTTAAAGAAAATACGAATATAGTTCCTATGCTAGTCTCTTTTAAAAATTTAGCGGATAGTTTACAAGGGAGACTTATTAAAATATCCAATGTTGAATTTTCTGCAGCAGATACTAATTCAACCTTTGCCGATAAAAAAAATAAAATCGGGCGCTAGTAGAAGCCTTGAAATTTTGTTCTGGCGGAACCATTTATCTTAGGACCAGTGGCTATGCCGATTTTGCTGGTATTGCCATTCCCAAAAGACAATGGCGATATTGTTGGTATTTATTCTGTTTACAATTATGAAAAGCAGTTATTGCTAAGAGACACAAGTGACATTTTGTTTAGGAATAAGCGCTGTACTGGCGCAGCCTGGCTGCAAAAACTAGCCTCATTCGGCTTATTGCTTGACAGCTTGGCAGAATTTTGGCTTTGGTACCTTGTTTGCTATGTATAGAACTAAACGACATAACTATGCAAAAAGGTCAAATAAGAGTTCAGACAGAGAACATCTTTCCAATCATTAAAAAGTTCCTTTACAGCGACCACGAAATATTTTTACGTGAGTTAGTGAGTAACGCTGTAGATGCTTCCCAAAAATTAAAAACATTAAGCTCTAAAGGCGAAGTGAAAGGCGATATTGGTAACCTTAAGAGTAGATGTAATTTTAGATGCCAAAGAAAAAACATTGACCATTATGGACAATGGTATTGGTATGTCATCTGAAGAAGTAGACAAGTACATTAACCAAGTGGCCTTCAGTGGTGCAGAAGAATTTGTAACTAAATACAAAGACGCTAGCATTATTGGTCATTTTGGTTTAGGTTTTTATAGCGCCTTTATGGTGAGTGAAAAAGTAGATATCTATTCTAAGAGCCATAAGGATGCACCAGGTGTTTTCTGGAGCTGCGATGGTAGCACCGAATATGAATTATATGAAGTAGATTATAGCGCCAGCGGTACAAAAATTGTTTTGCATATTAATGAAGAAAGTACCGAGTTCTTAGAACCACAAAGAGTAAAATCTATTTTGGATCGTTTCTGTAAATTCTTGCCAGTAGCCATTTATTTTACCGATGCGAATGCTGAGACAAAAGAAGCTAAAGCAAGTGAAGAAGGTAAAGCATGATAGAAGTGGAAGATTGAAAAACCAATCAATAATACCAATCCTATTTGGGTTCGTAAACCTGCCGATTTAACCAAGGAAGATTATGAGAATTTTTATAAAGAATTATATCCATTTGGAGAAACACCTTTGTTTTGGATTCATTTAAATGTAGATTATCCATTTAATTTAACGGGTATATTATACTTCCCTAAAATCAAACAAAGCTTTGAAATTCAAAAGGATAAAATTCAATTGTATTGCAACCAAGTGTTTGTAACCGATGAGGTAAAAGACATTGTTCCAGAGTTTTTAATGTTATTACATGGTGTTATTGATAGTCCAGACATTCCATTAAATGTAAGTCGTAGCTATTTACAAGGCGATCCGAATGTGAAAAAAATTAATGCGCACATTACTAAAAAAGTAGCAGATAAATTAGAAGAGATATTCAACTACGATAGAAAGTCCTTTGAAGAAAAATGGGAGAGCCTTAGGCTTATTCGTAAAATATGGTATGATTACCGACGATAAGTTCTTAGACAAAGCCAATAAGTTTTTAATCTTAGAAGACGCTGCTACTGCAGGTAGTTTCTATACTTTAGATGAATACAAAACAAGCTACAGCAGTCGAACTCAAAAAAATAAAGACGGCAAACAAGTATTATTATACACCACCAATCCAGTAGCAACAAGATGCTTTTATTCAAGCTGCAGTAGGTAAAGGGCTATAAAGTGATTAAGTTAGAGACCATGGTGGACGCTGCCTTTATTAATAATGTAGAAATGAAATGGGAAGGCGTTCAGTTTGTGAGAGTAGATGCCGATGTAGTAGATAATTTAATTGACAAACAAGAAAATGTTGATTCAGTTTTATCTAAAGACGAAGTAGAACAAGCTAAAAAATTATTTGAATTCCAAATACCTGAAACAACTATTACCAGTGGAAGTGAAAGGCCTTAAGCCAAGACGCTGCGCCGGTCATTGCAACACGCCCTGAGTTTATGCGTCGTATGAAAGATATGGCCGGCATGGGCGGTGGAGGCATGACTGCATTTTATGCGCAAATGCCGGATGAAGTGCATTTAACTATTAATGGCAATCATCCTATATTATCAAACTTTGTTAAAGGAGCCTGATGTAGATAAAGCAACAAAAGCAAGCCCGCAATTTAGCAGACTTGGCCTTGCTCTCACAAGGTTTATTAAAAGGAGCTGAGTTAACGAACTTTATCAATAGAAGTGTTGATTTATTAAAGTAAGATCGAACTTTGAATATTAACTAATAATAGGCGTTCAGAATTATGTGTAACAGCAAGCTGTTTTAAATATTATGAGTATTTATTGTTTTAATAAGTGGTGTAAGTTAAGCCGCTTTCTTTCAAGTCGATGTACTTGCATTTGTACTGTTTGTGTTCCCTGCCATTCATTGAGTTGTAATTGAAACACTACATCAAAGGGTTTACCCGATTTAACTATACCAATATGCTGCGCCATATTGTATCCAATACCTTTTACGTATTTGATTGCCCTGTGTAATATTAAAACTAATATGTGCTTCCTTGGCTAGTTTGCTATACCCCGTATCGTACACATTTTTAGCTAAGAATAAAGGGCGCATATTATCTGGACCAAAAGGTTCCATCTGTGTAATAATTTGATAGAAGTTCATATTAATACTATCAATAGGAATAACCGCATTAATAACAATTTCAGGAATAAGTTGTGCAGGTGTAATTCTTTCAGCCACCGCTTGTTCAAAAGCATTTTTAAAGGCCTCTAAATTTTCTAAAGCCAGTGTCATACCTGCTGCTGCAAAATGTCCTCCATATCCAATTAAGTGTGCTCTACAAGCATGCAAGGCTTCGTATAAATTAAAACCCACTACACTTCTTGCACTTCCAGTAACTACTTCACCACTTTGTGTTAATACAATGGTAGGTTTATAATGTTTTTCAATAAGTCTGCTAGCTACAATACCCACCACACCTTTATGCCAATGCGATTGAAACACTACCGATGATTTTTTATTGGCATGATTCGGATCTAATTCAATTTCAGCTAAGGCTTCTTCAGTAATAGTAGTATCGGCTTCTCTTCTATCTAAATTATCTTGTTGTAATAGTGAACCAATGGCTAGTGCCTTTGAATAATCTTTTTCTACAAATAGCTGCACTGCTTTTTTAGCATCGTCCATTCTACCTGCTGCATTAATTCTAGGGGCTACTGCAAATACTAAATTCGTAATGCGCATTGGTGTGGTTTGCTTGGCTAATTCCATTAAGGCTAGTAAGCCAGGGCAGGGCGACTCATTCACTTGTTGCAAACCAAAATAAGCCATTGTTCTGTTTTCATCTACAATAGGAACAATGTCGGCAGCAATAGCGGTGGCTACTAAATCTAAATATTCTAAATAAGACTCCGCAGGTAGTTTATACTTCTCTGCTAAGGCAGTAATTAATTTTAATACCACACCACATCCACATAATTCTTTGAATGGGTAATGACAATCAACTTGTTTTGGATTCAATATGGCAATAGCAGGCGGTAAAATAGCATCGGGTAAATGGTGATCACAAATAATAAAATCAATGCCTAATTCTTTTGCGTATTCAACCAATTCAATGGACTTAATACCACAGTCAACCGAAATTATTAATTGAATGCCCGTTTGCTTAGCATAGTCAATTCCAATTTTTGAAATACCATAGCCTTCTTTATATCTATGAGGTATATAGTATTCAACTTGGGGTGTAAGTTTTATTAAAAATTGGTAAAGGGTAGCTACAGAAGTGGTACCATCTACATCGTAGTCTCCAAATACTAAAATAGAATCGTTATTGGTAACTGCCTTTTCAATACGTGCAACCGCTTTATCCATATCCTTCATTAACCAAGGATCATGTAAATGTTCTAATTGAGGTCGGAAGAATTTTTTAGCTGCCTCAAAACTATCAATACCTCTTTGTACTAGTAGTTCGCATAAGATGGGATGAATCTTTAAAGAGTCTTGCAGAGACTGCACGGTTGCAGGGTTGGCTGCAAGTATATTCCATCTTTTTTCCATTAAAATTTTCTGTCGGTTGTATATCTTACTAGTTCCTCTAAAGCGGCTCTAGCAGGGCTTTCTGGGAATGTATATAATGTTAGTAAGGCTTTGTCTCTATATTCATTCATCTTTTGTTCGGCGTAATCAATACCTCCATAAGAAACAACATTATCAATCACAAATTTTACCTTGGCTTTGTCGTTGTTATTATTTTTAACAATATAAATAATTTCTTTTTTTAAAGAAGGAGATACTTTTTGCAAAATATGAATGAGTGGTAGGGTTAATTTTTTTTCTTTGATATCATTACCAGTAGGCTTACCAATTTTGGCTTCTCCATAATCAAATAAGTCGTCTTTAATTTGAAAAGCCATTCCTACATTTTCGCCAAACTCGCGCATTCTTTGAATAACTTCTTCATTCTCTGTAACCGAGCTTGCGCCAGCAGCGCAACTGGAGGCAAGAAGTGAAGCAGTCTTTCCGCTTATAATTTCATAGTAAACCGATTCGTCAAAATTCAGGTTTCTTGTTTTTTCCATTTGCAGTAATTCCCCCTCACTCATTTTTTTAACGGCATTCGATAAAATAGTAAGTATGGAAAAGTCTTTATTCTCAAGAGATAATAGTAAACCTTTAGAAAGTAAATAATCGCCCACTAAAACGGCAATTTTGTTTTTCCATAAAGCATTAATGGAGAACATGCCCCTTCTTTCTGTAGCATCGTCTACTACATCGTCGTGTACTAGTGTAGCTGTATGTAATAATTCAACTAGGGAAGCGGCTCTATAAGAAGCATTATTAATTTCACCATGTAATTTAGCGGAGAGCAAAACCAGCATAGGGCGCATCTGCTTACCTTTACGCTTTACAATATATTGCATGATACGGTCTAGCAAAGACACTCTACTTTTCACCGCATCTTTGAAATGCTGTTCAAATAATTCTAATTCTTTTTCTATTAATTTCTTAGCTAGTTCCATGGATACCTGTAATTTATATCAATTTAGTGATTGAGCATATTAAAATGCAAATCGCCAAAATTTTGAAGGGAACTAAGCTTTAAATCGGCCAGGCCCCAATGAGGTAATTTAATATGTTCTGCCGATGGAACCACTACGCAGGTCATTCTTGCAGCCTTGGCTGCAGTCATGCCGTATACAGAATCTTCAAAGCAAATACAAGCTAGCGGAGATACATGCAATGCAGCAGCGCAGTCTAAATAAACTTGAGGATGTGGTTTGGCATATGGAAGATGTTGAGCTGAACAGCTTGCTTGAATATAACTTCTAATACCTAGTTTATCCTTTACCCATTCAATTAATTCAACAGGAGAAGAAGTGGCTAAGCCAATTTTAAAATCTCTTTTTAAAAAGAACTGAAATATATGTTCAACCCCTGGCATTAAAGTAGCGTCTTTGTCAATTAAGTTTAAAGCAAGTTGCACAATTTTATCTTCCACTCTATCAAATTCAGTAGAAGGAATCTTATTTTGGATTAACCAATGGGTTACAAATTCTTTAGAGCGAAGGCCTGTTGTAAGGGCATATTGTTCTTCTGTTAAGATAATCCCGTATTGTCTAAATATTTCAGCAGCAGCCTGATTCCATAAAGGCTCGCTATTTATTAATAAGCCATCAATATCAAAAATTACAGCAGATTTTTCCATCGCCTAAAGGTAGTATTTGTTGTTTAAACAGAGATATTCTAGTTAATTTTAATGTATTATCTTGCAAGTCTAAACACTCAGTCCCTAATGACGATTTTAGAGCGCTTAAAACATATTAGAATATTTCGTTCCCTTATATATGGGCTAGTAGGCATATTTACTTACCCGGGGCTTGCCTTATTTAATACGGTAGAAATTGAGGGCACCGAAAATTTGAAAAATTTACCCCATAAGAATGTTTTATTTGTAAGCAATCATCAAACCTATTTTGGAGACGTAATTGCCTTTGTGCATATTTTTTGTGCAGTTAAGTGGGGGAAGTTTAACAAGTTGGGTATTCCCTATTATTTATTGAACCCTTTTACCAATGTATTTTTTGTAGCTGCCGAAGAAACTATGAATAGCAGTTGGTTGACTAGGTTATTTAAATTAGGAGGCGCTTTAACAGTGAAAAGAACTTGGAGAGCAGAAGGAGAAGATGTAAGTAGAGATAGAGATGAGTTTGATACTCAAAAAATTGATAAGGCATTATCTAAAAGCTGGGTCATTACTTTTCCGCAAGGAACTACCAAGCCATTTGCACCAGGCAGAAAAGGAACTGCGCATATTATTAAAAATAATCAACCCATTGTAGTGCCTGTAGTTATTAATGGATTTTGGCGTGCGTTTACTAAGAAAGGGTTGACCTTTAAAAAAGTGGGTACTCCATTAACTGTTCGTTTTAAGCCAGTTTTAGAAATTGATTATAATAGTTCAGTGGAAGTAATACTTGATCAAGTTATGGATGCCATTGAGCAAAGCAAAGAGTACATGCTTAAAGGCAAACACCATACCATGTAATTATTGTTGATGAACTGTGTTTCGAAAAAATAAGATTAGTCTTTCACAAATAAAGCCTTTAATTCAGTAGCATCATCTGGCTTCATTTTTCCTGCTAATATTAAACGAAGTTGTCTACGGCGAAGTGCACTATCGTAAAACTTTTTCTCTTCTTCCGATTCTGCAATAATTGCTGGAACTTGTTTTGGTTTTTTATTTTCATCCAAGGCTACAAAAGTAAAATAAGCCTCGTTGCTTAATTCTTTACTTTGTGTAATCATATTCTGATTCCATACTTTTAAATGTATTTCCATAGAAGTAGTGAACGCTCTTGTTACTTTTGCTTCAATACAAATTACATTGCCTAATTTGATAGGAGTTTTAAAACTAATATTGTCCACAGATGCGGTCATGGCACCTGAATTACAATGTTTCGCTGCAGACAAATAAGCGGCAATATCCATCCAGTACATTAGCTTGCCTCCCATTAAATCACCAAAAGTATTGGTGTCATTGGGTAATACTAATTCATTCATGGTAATAAATGAATCCTTTGCTTTTCTTGCTTCCATAAAAATTGTTTGTACCCCAAAGGTACAGCTTAAACTGTAAAATGGTCCAATTTAGCTAAGTAGGCTGGGTCTACTTCTGCGCCAATACCAGGGGTATCGCTAATAGTTAAATGCATTCCATTAAACTGAACACCACCTATGATAGGGTCTTCTAAATGTCCTAATAAACAAGTATCCATATCGTAATACTTAATATTGTCCATGGCCATGGCAAAATGCATTTTAGCACTAAGGGCTAATCGGCTTTCTAACATGCCACCCATCATGCAGGGTATATTATTGGCTTTAGCAATATCATGTATTTTAATTGCTTCCTGTATGCCGCCACTTTTGGAAAATTTTATATTTATTGAATGACAAGCTTTTTCTGTGATTAATCTTCTTGCATCATGATGCGTGAAGACCGATTCGTCGGCCATAATAGCAATAGGAGAGGCTGCACATAAAGCAGGTAAATAATCGTCGTAATATTTGCGCATAGGCTGCTCGCAAAATTCAATTTGATAAGGGGCTAAACCTTCTAAAACTTTTAAAGCCTCTTCTTTTGCCCAACCTTGATTGGCATCAATTCTAATTTTAGTATCATATCCAATCGCATCTCTTATACTTTTTATTCTTTCAATATCTTCAATAGGATCTTTTCCCAATTTTACTTTAATAATATTTACACCTTGCTTTACAAAATCAATCGCATCCTTGGCCATACTTTCAGGTGTATCAATGCCAATGGTTAAATCGGTTTCAATGGGTTTAGATTTCCCCCCTAAAAAAGCATACAATGGTTTGCCTGCCGCCTTGGCTGCAATATCATATAAGGCTAAATCAAATGCACTTTTAGCAGTATAGTTGCCAGCAATGATGGTATCTAGTTCATGTAATCTTTCAGTAATAGCTAAAGGATCTTTTCCTTTCCAGTAAGTAGCAAAATCCTTAGCAATATTATAACAGCTTAACTGCGTCTCACCCACAATCATTGGAAAAGCAGAACATTCTCCCCAACCAATGATGCCTTCATCGGTATGTATTTTAATAACCATGTTTTGTGCATAGTGCATCGTTCCCGTGGCAATGGTGAAAGGCGTCATGGGAATTTTAAACAAGAAAATTTCTGTAGAAACAATTTTCATAAAACAAGGTTTTTATTTAACAAGTATAAAGATACTTAACTCTTATTTAATGGATATAATCCTTTGATTTTTAAGTTTTACTACCGATATTTGCTCTACGAATGAACGTTAGCATGAGCCTATCTTTAGACAATACACAAATTGCATTTGCATATAAATCTACCGCTGAATTAAAAAGAGCGCGCTTTCTTTTTTCTGTAATACAAAGTCCCATTATTGTTTCTTTAGCTACGAAGTTAACACCTGCATTAATGAATTCTGGTTTACCAGTGAATGGGTTAATTCGCAGCACTATATTTAATCAATTTGTAGGAGGAGAAACTTTAGAAGAAACAGCAAGAGTAGCCAAGCAATTAGGTGCTTATGGGGTACAAGTAATTTTAGATTATGGTGTGGAAGCAAAAGAAGGCGAAGAAAATTTTGATAATGTTACTGAAAAAATAATGCAAGCAGTAGCATTTGCTGCAACGCAAAATAATATTCCTTTTGTAAGTATTAAAATAACGGGTATTGCAAGTCTAGCAATTATTAGAAACTTTGAATGAAGCGCCAAGACTAAGAAGTGGAATACATGATAGTGAAATAGAAGATGCGGCTTGGGAGCGCGTGAAAGAAAGAATGTATGTAATTTGCGATTTAGCTACAGAAAAAGGCGTTGGTATTTTATTAGATGCTGAAGAGACTTGGATACAAGATCCTATTGATCGATTAGCCATTGAACTAATGGCGGAGTACAATAAAGAGAAAGTGGTGGTGTACAATACTTATCAATTATATAGAAATGACCGATTACACTTTTTGCAATTATCACATAAGATAGCTAAAGAAAGAAATTTTAAGTTAGGCGCTAAGTTGGTGCGTGGTGCCTATATGGAAAAAGAAAGACTTCGCGCTAAAGAACAGGGTGTAGCATCTCCAATACATATAGACAAAGAAGCTACTGACAAAGATTTTGATGAAGCAGCAGCTTTTTGTATTCAAAATAAAGAAACTATTTCATTCATATTGGCCTCTCATAATGAACAAAGTAATTTGAAAATTGCTCAACTAATGATCGAAAAAGGCATTCCTGCTAATGACGCTCATGTGCATTTTTCTCAATTATATGGCATGAGCGATCCCATAAGTTTTAACATGGCAAAAGAGGGGTATAATGTGAGCAAATACCTGCCTTTTGGGCCCATTAAGGATGTAATTCCTTATTTAATGAGAAGGGCCGAGGAAAATTCTAGCGTCAATGGCCAAACCAGCAGGGAGCTGCTTTTCATAAGGCAGGAATTGGCGCGCAGGAAGGCCAAAAAATGATTTCTACATAAAAGGTATTGGTTGTAAATTGCACTATGCAACAATACTTGAATTTACTACAACACGTTATTGACAAAGGGGCTGAAAAGACCGATAGAACTGGAACTGGTACCAAAAGTTGTTTTGGATATCAGATGCGTTTTAATTTGGCAGAAGGCTTTCCCATGGTAACCACCAAGAAGCTTACACTTGAAAAGTATTATTTACGAATTACTTTGGTTTTTAAATGGTGATACCAATATCAAATATTTAAATGAGAATGGGGTTCGTATTTGGGACGAGTGGGCTGATAAAAATGGCGACCTAGGTCCTGTCTATGGAAAACAATGGAGAAGTTGGGAAGGAGCGAACGGCGTAGTGATTGACCAAATTTCAGAATTAATTGAACAAATTAAAAAAACACCCGATAGCAGAAGATTAATTGTAAGTGCTTGGAATGTAGGTGACTTATCAAAGATGGCTTTAATGCCTTGTCATAATATGTTTCAGTTTTATGTGGCCGATGGAAAATTAAGCTGTCAATTATACCAACGCAGCGCCGATGTATTTTTAGGCGTGCCTTTTAATATTGCTTCTTATGCATTACTAACCATGATGATTGCCTCAGTTTGTGATTTAGAATATGGAGACTTCGTACATAGTTTTGGCGATGTGCATTTGTACAACAATCATGTGGAGCAAGCAAACTTGCAATTGTCAAGAAAACCTTTCCCACTTCCTACAATGAAAATTAATAAAGAAGTAAAAGATATTTTCTCTTTCCAATTCTCTGATTTTACTTTAGAGAATTATGAATCACATCCTAGTATTAAAGCACCCGTGGCTGTTTAAAATAATATAAATGAATATAACCCTTGTAGTAGCTGCTTCTGAAAACAATGCCATTGGTTTAAACAATCAATTATTATGGCATTTGCCTAAGGACATGCGCTTTTTCAAAAACACTACCTGGGGTATGCCTATATTAATGGGGCGTAAAACTTTCGAGTCCATGGGTAGTAAACCTTTGAATGGAAGATTGAATATTATTATTACGCGTAATAAAAATTGGGTGAACGAAGAGGTAACGGTGGTGCATACTATGGAAGAAGCCGCCTATGTAGCTACAAAATTTAGCTACAATGAATTATTAGTTATTGGTGGCGGTGAAATTTATGAAATGGCATTGCCCTTAGCAGCAAAAAATTTGGTTAACAAGAGTACATACAACTATTGAGGGCGATGTTTATTTTCCCAAGCTAAATGCTGAATGGGAAATGGTGAGCAGTACTCAAAATGCGGCCGATGAAAAGCATGCATTTTCATTTGACTTTGAATGTTGGAAAAGGAAATAGCATGTCTTATACATTTCCATTTACCTTATTTAACTATTTCAAATACTATATTAATGCCGCCAATGGAAAAGGGCATGGAGTGCATTCGCCCTTTGTATTTAATTTTATTGGTTCTATTTTAAATAATAAAGAACTTAAGCAAGAAGCAAATTATTCCAATAAGTACCGTGCCTTAGTAAATCGTATGGTTGCTTATTATATGCCAGCGACTGTAATGGAATTGGAAGCTATACCTTCAAGCAAAGCAAAGGTTTTAGAAGAGATAGCAAATGCAGATTCTATTGGGCTTTTATATATAAAGCATATTGCAAATGCAGAAGATCTAACAAACTATTTTAATACCACTTTAAAAAAAATAAATAACCAAAGTATATTAATTTTTGAGGGCATACATGATAGTAAAGAAATGGAAGCTAGTTGGGAGACAATTAAAATGCATAAGGAGGTTAAGCTTACCATTGATTTATATAAATATAGGCATTGTATTTTTTAGAACAGGAACAATTAGAGAAAGAAAACTTTATCATCCGCTTTTAAACTATTTAAACATTGCTACCTCAACTCATTCATATCATCTTTAAAAGGCTTACCTGGTTTTGACGAGCAGGCATTTATACAAACCCATGCGTTAAAAGAGTCGATTACTTCTATAAGAATAAACACTAATAAATCATTCAAAGAAAACCCTTCTTCTTTTTTTGAAGAGGCTAGTCCTATTCCTTGGTGTGCTGATGGATTCTATTTAAAAGAGCGCCCCCTATTTGTACTAGATCCTTTATGGCATGCAGGGGCTTATTATGTGCAAGAGGCCAGTAGTATGTTTTTGCATCATGCCTTAGAACAAATTGCACCTAACCCCGGCCCTATGCATGTTTTAGATTTATGTGCAGCACCAGGAGGCAAGACTAGTTTGCTTGCAAATTATTTTCAAAAGGGATTAGTGGTAGCCAATGAAACCATTAAAAATAGAAATGCCATTTTGGTAGAGAATACAACAAAGTGGGGAGCGGATAATATTGTAGTCACACAGAACGACCCTTCTCATTTTAAAGCACTTCCTCAATTTTTTGATATTGTATTAATTGATGCACCCTGCAGTGGTAGTGGTTTATTTAGAAAAGACCCTGAAGCCATTGAACATTGGAGCATTGATGCTGTGCAGCATTGCAGTATAAGACAGTCGCGCATAATTGAGGATAGTATTGATTGCTTAAAGGAAGGCGGATATTTAATTTATTCTACTTGTTCTTATTCGATGCAAGAGGATGAAAATATTTTAGACAAGATTGCTGCTATGGAGGGAATGACTAGCATTGATTTAAATATAGATAATGACTGGGGTATTATTCAAAGTGAAAGTCCAGTACATCATTCTAAAGGCTACCGATTTTATCCAGATAAAGTGAAAGGAGAAGGTTTTTTCTTAGCGGTATTCAAAAAAGAAACGGATACTAATTCATCTTACTACGACTGCTCTTTTGAAACCACTGCAATTACTAAAAAAGAAACAGAAATTTTAAATACTCATTTCACTTTGCCAACCGATTATTATTATATTAATCATCAAGAAAATATTATTGCTTTAGCTTTAACTTTTAAAGATGCTTATAATACGCTACTTAAAAATTTATATGTTAAAAAAATGGGGTTAGCTATTGGTACACTAAAAGGGGCCGATTTAATTCCAGCGCATGCGCTTGCCATGAGTACTTGGAAAAATCTTCCCTTTCAAACCATGGAAGTGGACGAAGCAACTGCCCTGCAATACTTAAGAAGGGCCGATTTGAACTTACCAGGGGGCAAAGGATGGCATGCCATTCAATACAAAAATACCCGTTTAGGCTGGGCAAAATTACTTCCCAATAGGTCCAATAATTACTACCCAAATGAATGGAGAATATTGAATTACTGAGTGATTATATATTACATAAATATATAATTAACATATTTAATACATACTTTGTAATTCATTTTTGTACCTTCGCCAGATGTTTAAGAGATTGATTTTATTGGTTTTTGTAGTCATTGGCCTATCAGGCCAATTGTCTTCTTATGCCGCCAAGGGTAAGCAGACCAAAAAGCAATCAGTAAAAATAATTGCTCAGTATAAGAAAAAGGCCAGTGTTCAATCACAAAAGAAGGGTAAAAAAAGCATTTCAAAAAAAGGTAAAAAGCGTCGTGGTAAACGCAGTGCTTTTGTACCGCTTAAAAATCCGGAGCCGCTTAAATTAATTGCAGACAACAAAGAGAAAATGAGGTTGTCGGATAGTTTACGTAAGTCTATCATTCTTGTAAATAATACAGAATTAGAAGAAGGCTATTTTGCTGGTTTATTTACCAATCAAAAAAAATCGGCAAGTTTTCAAACCTTAGAAGGTACGGCTGCTGTTTTTAAAAGTGTAAGTGGATGGGAAGATAAAAAGTTTTATATCTTAACCAATCAATTACCTATCGGAACCATTGTTAGAATTACCACATCCGATTTAAAAAGTATTTGCGCTAAAGTTATTAATGCCTTACCTGAAGTAGGTAATTCAATTCAATACCGTTTAAGTGATGCTGCTGCGGCTATCTTAGGCATTACCAATAAGACTTTCCAGATCTCAGTTACTTATTAATTATTTCTATTTAATTATTTTTTATGAAATGTAAATTTTGTACTTGCCTATTATTTATGGCAAGTTTTATTGTGAGTTGTGCGCAAACAAGCACAAGTTTATCTCGTGTTTTAAATGCTGCTGCTTATAAAGAAGCTATTAATGCTAAAAATATTCAAGTTTTAGATGTTAGAACCGCTGCAGAATTTAACGCAGGACATCTACAAAATGCTTTACAAGCGAATTGGTTGGATCAAAAAGAATTCACGGATAGAACCCAACACTTAGATAAAAATTTGCCCGTATATGTGTATTGTCAGGTAGGTGCAAGAAGTGCTTCAGCACAGGCTGCATTAGAAGCAAAAGGGTATAAAGTGGTTAACTTAGAAGGTGGTTTGAGCAACTGGAAAATGAATGGATTTCCTGTAGAAGGCACAGTGAACAAAGCCCAAATGAGCGTTGAGGATTTGAATACAACCACCAGTTCTAATAAAATAGTATTAGTTGAAATTGGAGGCGATTGGTGCCCACCTTGTAGAAAAATGTTACCAGTACTTGAAAAGTTAAAACAAAAACCTGCTGCTCCTTTTTATTTTTTAGCAGTAGATGGAGCTAATGATATAGATGTAATGAAATCTCTGAATGCGGAAGGCTTACCTACTTTTATTTTATTTAAAAACGGTAAAGAAACATGGAGACATGAAGGGCTGGTAACGGTAGAAGAATTTAATGCTGCTTTAACTAAATAAGTTATACTAGAAATATTCCTAGTTTAATATCATTACTAATCTTGTACTAATATAGATTAATAATAATTTTTTAGATAGGTTTTCTATAGCCTCTTAAAAAATCGGTAATGGGCATTCTCTTTTTACCTTCCCATTGAATATCATCAATGCCAATATAGCCGTCACTGCAAGCTATTTTTGCAAATGTTTTTCCATCGGTAATAAAGCTCCCTGGTTTTTCTGCGGCGGGCTGAATCAATTATATGAGTAGTAAATAGCTTCACCATTTTACCATCTATTTTGGTAATAGCCCCTGGAAATGGGGCAAGCCCTCTAATTAAATTATGAATGGTAAGAGCTGGGTTCTCCCAATTAATTTCACAGTCAGTAGTAAATATTTTAGGTGCATGTTTTAGTTCAACACTTATTTCCGATTGCGCTTTGGCTTGAATAGAATTATTATTGAGCCCTTCAATCGTTTTTACGAGTAATGCTGCGCCCAGTTCTTTCATCGTATCGTGCAATTCACCGGCAGTCATGTTTTCGCTAATATCAATAGGTGCTTGTAATAAAATATTACCTGTATCAATAGCATGTTGTAATTGAAAAGTAGTGACACCTGTTTGTTTTTCTCCATTTATAATGGCCCAATTAATAGGAGCTGCTCCTCTATATTGAGGAAGTAAAGAGCCATGCACGTTTAAAGTACCCATGGGAGGAAAAGACCATATAATTTCAGGTAACATTCTAAAAGCCACTACTACTTGTAGGTCGGGATTCAGATTTTTGAGGGCCTCGAAAAATTCGGGTGATTTTAGTTTTTCTGGTTGTAGCACCGGTATATTATTTTCAATAGCAAATTGCTTTACAGCACTTTGTTGCAGTTGCATGCCTCTGCCAGCCTGGTTTATCTGGAGCCGTAACAACCGCTACCACATTCATTTTAGCTGCTAATAAGGCGCTTAAAGAGGCTACTGCAAAAGCAGGGGTACCCATAAAAATAATCCTCGGTTTTCTATCCATTACGCAAAGTTAGTTTATCTGCCATAATTATGTACTTTTGCCCTTTGCACCCTAGGTGCCTTACTAAAAATAAACAATATGCAACAAGTAAAAAATGGGGATACCATTCAAGTGCATTATCACGGTACTTTAACTAGTGGTGAGACATTTGACTCTTCAGAAGGAAGAGCTCCTTTGGAATTCGAAGTGGGTAAAGGAATGGTTATTCCTGGTTTCGATAGTGGCGTTTTAGGTATGACAGTGGGCGAGAAAAAGACGATTCAATATTCCTTTTATGGAAGCCTATGGTCCTAAACAACCCGACATGATTGTTGAATTTCCTAAAACACAATTCCCTGCAGATTTAAATCCAACAATAGGAATGGCTTTAACAATGAATAATGGTCAAGGACAACAATTTCAAGTGATCAGTGGTAGAAGTGAAAGAAGAAGTGGTGGTATTAGATGCCAATCATTCTTTAGCTGGCCAAGACTTAACCTTTGCTTTAGAATTGGTGAAAATCGATTCTCCATCAACAATTATTATGCCTTAAAAGGTTTTATAGATTTTTATAAAATGTCCCGCGTCTTACTAAGGTGTCGGGACATTTTTATTATCTTTAATTATGGGATTAGAATCATTAGAAGTAGCCGATCGTTTATTGAGATATGTACAAGTAGATACACAGAGCGACCCTTATTCCACTAGTTTCCCCTCTACAGAAAAACAAAAAAACTTATCCAAAATTATTGGTGGATGAATTGCAGCAAATGGGCATTCAAGATGCTGCCATGGACGAGCATGGTTATGTGATGGCCACCATTCCTGCAACACATGATAGAAAAGTACCCATTGTTTGTTTCTGTGCGCATGTAGACACAGCGCCCGATTGCAGTGGTACCGAATGTTAAACCTATTTTACATAAAAATTATAATGGAGCACCCATTATTTTACCAGATGACCCAACGCAAATCATTACAACAGAAGCTTATCCTTATTTAAAGAATTTTATAGGTAAGTCAATTATTACGGCTTCTGGAAAAACTTTATTAGGGTCTGATGATAAAGCGGGCGTAGCTATTATTATGGAAATTGGCCAGTTATTTAATGAAAAATACAAAATATTGAACACGGGACCATTAAAATTTTATTTACACCTGATGAAGAAGTGGGAAGAGGTACAGAATATTTAGACATCAAAAAATTAGGATGCCGATTTTGGCTATACATTAGATGGAGGTGAATTAGGTTGTTTTGAAATGGAAACTTTTAGCGCCGATAGTTTAGTACTACATATTCAAGGAGTGATTGCGCATCCTGGTGCGGCGAAAGGGGTGACTACAAAATGCGATTAAAATTGCTGCCGACATAGTGGCTGCCTTGCCAAAGAATGAATGGAGCCCTGAACATACAGAAGGGCGCGCTAGGGTTTATACATCCTAATCATATAGAAGGGGGCGCAGAAACAGCACGCATAGAATTTTTAGTGCGTGATTTTGATACAGCTATGTTAAAACTACATGCAGAAAGAGTATATGCCATAGCGCAAAAACGTGATCGCTTCAAATGCAGACTACTCTAAAGCCAATGTCACCATGGAAGTTAAGGAGCAATACCGCAATATGAGAGAAGTAATTGATCAGCATCCTATCATAGTTGAAAAGGCATTAGATGCCTATAAATTAGTAGGTTTAACGCCTATTGTTGACACCCATTAGAGGTGGCACCGATGGGAGTCGTATGAGTTTTATGGGACTGCCCACTCCTAATATATTTACGGGCATGCAAGCTATTCATAGTAAACATGAATGGGTGGGTGTTTCGGATATGGAAAAATCGGTTGAAGTGCTAGTCAAATTGGTGGAAATAATTTAACAAATTGATAGTTATTCACATCCATTTATTTTCAAACAAAACGATTTAACTTTAATTTATAAATTTAACGCTATGCTTTTTTTGTTACAAGTTGCTGAAGATAAAATTTCATTATTGAGTTTATTGCAAAAAGGGGGATGGATTATGTATCCATTGTATTTCCTTTTGGTCATTGCCATTTTTGTATTTATTGAGCGTGTTTTAGCAATTAAAAAAGCAGGTACCATGGATCCTAAATTTATGTTCATCATTAAGGATCATATTTTATCTGGAAATATAGATGCTGCAAAAAGCATAGCTAAAAATGCAGACAATCCAGTTGCCAAGATGATTGAAAAAGGCATTATGAGAATTGGCAAACCTATTGAGTCGGTTGAAAATAGTATGGAGAATGTAGGTAAGTTGGAAATGTATTCTATGGAGCGTAATTTAAATATTTTGTCATTAATAGCAGGTATTGCTCCTATGTTTGGTTTTCTTGGAACCATTGTAGGTATGGTACAATTATTTTATGGTATTGCTTCAACTGGAGAATATACTTTAAATACTATTGCTGGCGGTATCTATACTAAAATGATTACTTCAGCTACTGGTTTAATTATTGGCTTAATTGCCTATGTGGGTCATAACTATTTATCTACTCAAATAGATAAGACAGCGAATAAAATGGAAACAGCTAGCGCTGATTTTTTAGATATTTTACAAGAAACTACTCATTCTTAATCTATGAACTTAAGAAAGCGATTAAGAAATTCTCCAGAAGTGCATACGGGTGCCTTAAATGATATATTATTTATATTATTATTATTCTTTTTGATAGTATCTACACTTGCCAACCCTAATGTTATTAAGGTTTCTAATCCAAAGGCTTCAAGTGATACCAAGGCAAAACAAACGGTGGTGGTAACCATAGATAAAGATCAAAAATTATTTATTGGCTCTACGGCCGTTACTATAGAAGCCTTGCCTAATGAATTAAAATTATTTTTAGCCAAAGAAACAGATAAGCCTTCTGTTGTCATTAACGGCGATAGCGTTGCCAATTTAGGGGTAACTATACAGGTTATGCAAATTATAAAGTCTTTAGGCGCGACACCCGTAGTAGCAGTTAATCCAGCGCACTGATTTATTCCAAGCTTCTAATTATTTAATGCTAGTGATTGCTCAAGTAGTTAAGTAATTTTTTTAGTAGCTATTTCAAGCTCGCGCGTATCATTCTGTTTTTTCCAAAACTATCCTGTCTTAATTCAGCGTGGTAATTCAATTCATCTAATAAAGCCAGAATGGCTTTTCCCTGATCATAATGTATTTCAAAAAATAGCTGACCATTTTTTGATAAATTTTGCTTTCCTATTTTGGCAATAGCTTTATAATAAATAAGCGGGTCTTCATTAGATACAAATAAAGCAATCGATGGTTCAAAGTTGAGCACTTGCTCTTGCATATCTTTTTTCTCTCTTAATGGAATATAAGGGGGGTTGCTTACCATAATATCATAACTATTATCAAGTGCTGCTGTATTTAAAATATCTTCTTCCATCCATTCTATATGAGGCATTTAAATTTTTAGCATTCATTTGAGCTACTGCTAATGCGTCCTTACTAATATCTAATCCTGTGAGTGTGCAATTAGGTAGGGCCAATTTTAAGGCAATGGGAATACAACCTGAGCCTGTACCTATATCTAATTATAGATAAAGGTTTATTCATAATACTTGCATAAGAAATAATCCATTCTACTAGTTCTTCGGTTTCGGGTCTGGGAATTAAGACATGTTCATTTACCATTAATTCATTACCCATAAACCAAGCCTTTCCTAATATATATTGAATGGGTTTGTCCCGCTAATAATTGCTGTGCGTAATTTTCTAATAATGCTTGCTGCTCCTTAGTCAATTCCGTGTTTACATTTACAATTTGTTGCATCCTATTCCATCCAGTAACCGCTTCAATAAGCATGCCCATTAAACTAGCTCAATTCAACCGCGTCAATTTTAGAGGCCAGCTTTTGCTTTAGGAATATTTTTGATTTCTTGTAAACTCATACCACAATGTTACAAATGATTATGCATTATGAACTAGCTTTGAACAAATAATTCTAAGAACTATCTATTTACTGAATGGATCCTCATTTATTATAGTACTATCGAACAACCAGCCATGGCTGAATTTAAAGATAGGGGAAGCAAATTCTTGGCCTACTGCATACCCAGCTAGAATCGATTGATGCTTGTAAAAAAATCATAGCAGGGCTAAAAAAAGAACATCCTAAAGCAGTACATCATTGCTGTGGCCTATCGACTAGGTGTGGATGGCAATTTACCTTTAGAGTCAGTGATGACGGAGAGCCAGCTGGGTTCTGCAGGCAGGCCCATACTGGGGCAAATTGATAGTAAAGAGCTTACCAATGTATTGGTAGTGGTGGTTCGTTATTTTGGAGGTACTTTATTAGGCGTACCTGGTTTGATTAATGCGTATAAAACGGCTACTGCACTTGGCTTTGCAACTTAGCACCCATCGTATTCAAGAAGCCGATTGAAATTCAAGTATGAACTTAATTTTGATTACCATCAAATGAATGAAGTGATGATGATTATTAAAACAATATAATTGTTCTGTGGTCGGAACAAGCCGCGCAATTATTTGTTCAATTAAAAATAGGCATACCTAAAAGTGAGATTAGAAGAGGTCGCTGAATAAGTTCAATGATTTAAGAGAAGTAAAATTAACCTTGATCTCTAATTAATATAGTACTAGGAATATAGAAGTTGGAATATAGTACTAGCAATATTGAATTACTAAACTAAACTATATAGCGAAGCCGACTTAGTATTTATAAAATCCTTCTCCTGTTTTGATGCCTAATTTTCCTTCTTTCACCATCTTGTACTAATAAAGCGGCAAGGTGCATATTTGGAATTATTAAAACCTTCTTCCATGATAATCTAAAATATTCTTACAAACATCTAGGCCAATATAATCGGCCAATTGCAAGGGTCCCATAGGGTGGGCCATGCCTAATTTCATAATTTGATCAATGGTAGCTGCATCACTAATGCCTTCAGAAAATGCATGAATAGCTTCGTTAATCATGGGCATTAAAATTCTATTGGCAATAAAACCTGGTGCATCTTTTACTACGCATGGAATTTTATCAATGGTTTTAGTTAATGCCACAATAGTATCTGTAACTGATGTTGCAGTTGCTTCACCATTAATAATTTCTACCAATTTCATAATGGGTACTGGATTCATAAAATGCATACCAATAACCAGTGATGGTCTTTTGGTCACTGCCGCTAATTGCCCAATGGAAATTGAAGAAGTATTAGTGGCTAGTATACAATCAGGCTTTGCGTATGCATCCAAACTGGCGAATATCTTTTTTTTAATATCACTATTTTCAGTAGCTGCTTCAATGACTAAGTCGGCATTTGCAACGCCTAGTTCAATAGAGGTTGAAGTTTGAATATTAGCAAGCGTATTTGCTTTGTCTTCAGCAGAAATTATTTGTTTGGCAATTTGTCTATCTAAATTTTTTTCAATGGTAGCTATTGCTTTTTCCAAAGCGTTTGCTTGTGCATCTATTAACTGAACCTTAAAACCTTTTTGTGCAAATACATGCGCAATACCATTGCCCATGGTGCCTGCACCAATGACTGCAATATTTTCCATAAGAAACTATTTTTTATGATTTGTAATCTCCCCTTTTCCATGAATTAATAAAACTACGCCAAGCACTTGGGTTTAATATATTCATAGGAGGCAATTGCCCTGAGTAATAATATCTTAGTAGCTTGTTGTGTTAAAGAAGCACCAACGGCTTCTCTTCCATCAAATGGTAAGCTAGATAAGTATAACTCTTTTCTGACTCATAGCTTGTATTTTTTCTAGCAGTCTCATACAAGTCGTCATCTACTTTTGCGTTCACAAAATCTCTTTCAAATTGCGCACGCGTAGGTCTTGGTTTTAAAATTGTGGCGGGTAAAAAATTCGTATCATTGACCATTAATTGAATCACACTATATTGATTGCCTTCTAAATTTTAAAGGAATTAAGATGGTTCTATTTTTAAAGCCCACACAAGAAAAGGTAATGGTCTCTCCTTTATTCACCGCAATAGAAAAAACACCATCGTTATTGGTAATGGTTCCTCGGCCTTTTTTATCCACTACAGACACTTGCAAAAGGAATGGCCTTTAAACTATCTGCAGTCATCATCACACCATATAATTGAATCACAGAATCGCGGTAAATATCGACCGTTTGCGCATAGGTTGTTCTGGCCTATAAAGCTGACAAGGGTCAATTGCTATGATAAATAATGTCTTTCTCATGTAGGTGCAAATTTAAGCCTCAATCTTTAAATAATCGAACATTTTTTGTTTCGAAATGGGTGTTTTTTATAGAACTATTCTAAGCCTCTTAAAACAGCAAAATAAGCCTAATGAGCGTTAACTTTGCAGCGATCTAATTTTTTTAACAAAAACTTTCAAAATGACTAGCGGAGATATACTAAAGGCATTAAGTAATGTGCAGGAACCGGATTTGGGTAAGGACTTGGTGACTTTGAATATGATTAAAGATCTCCAAGTAGATGGAGATAAGGTAAGCTTTACCATTGTGTTCACAACGCCCGCCTGTCCAATGAAGGATTTGATGAAAAATGCCTGTGAAAATGCCATTAAATTATTGGTGAACAAGGCAGCCATTGTTGAAGTAAATTTTACTTCCAATACCACCAGTTTAAGAAAAGATGAAAAGAAGGTTTTAGGACAAGTAAAAAATATTATTGCGGTGGTAAGTGGTAAGGGAGGCGTGGGTAAAAGTACCGTTTCTGCTAACCTCGCATTAGCCTTAGCAGAAGGGGGCGCTAAAGTAGGATTAATGGACGCCGATATTTATGGTCCAAGTGTACCCATTATGTTTGGTGTAAGAGGTCAAAGACCTATGATGAAAGATGGAGATGGAAATGGAATTATTATTCCTTTAGAAAAATACGGTATTAAATTAATGAGTATTGGATTACTAGTAGATGAAAAAGATGCGGTGGTTTGGAGAGGTCCAATGGCGAGTAGTGCTATTCGTCAATTCATTACCGATGTAGATTGGGGAGAGCTTGATTATTTAGTCATTGATATGCCACCGGGCACTGGCGATATTCATTTAACCATTATGCAAACTGTTCCTGTAACAGGCGTGGTTATTGTTACTACACCACAAACAGTAGCACTAGCCGATGCTAAAAAAGCCATTGCTATGTTTGGTCAAGCGAATGTGAAAGTGCCTATTATTGGTTTAATTGAAAACATGTCTTATTTCACGCCTGCTGAATTACCGAACAATAAATATTATTTATTTGGAAAGCAAGGTGGACAAAATTTAGCTACAGAATATGATCTTAGCATTTTTAGGAGAAATTCCTTTAGTGCAATCGATTAGAGAAGGGGGTGATGCAGGTGTGCCTGCCATGGTAGGAGAAGAAGCAATTTCTAAAGCTGCTTTAAGAGGCGGTAGTGTCTAATGCGGTTCGTCAAATAGCTATTAGAAATGCAAATCTTCCTAGAACAGAAACAATATCAGTTGCCTAATAATGCCGAATAAAATTATCATAGCTATTGACGGTTATTCTTCTTGTGGTAAAAGTACATTGGCAAAATCCTTGGCCGCTAAGCTTGGAATATGTTTTTATTGATACAGGTGCTATGTACCGTGCGGTGGCACTTTATTTTTTAAGAAATAATGTTGATTTTGATAATGAAGCTGCAAATTGTAAAAGCCTTAGGAGAAATTAAATTAAACTTTGTATACAATGCTACAAGTTTAAAAAGCGATATGGTATTTGAATGGGGAAAATGTAGAAGCAGAAATTAGAGAAATGCGTGTGAGTGAAAAAGTGAGTGAAGTGGCCACCATTGGCCCAGTGAGAGACTTTGCCGTAGCACAACAACAAGCCATGGGTGAATTCAAAGGCATTGTAATGGATGGTAGAGATATTGGTACTGTTGTGTTTCCTAAAGCGGAGCTTAAAATTTTTGTAACCGCCGATCCTGCCATTAGAGTAGAGAGAAGATTTTTAGAATTACAAATAACGAACCCCACTATTCGTAAAGAAGAAATAGAAGCGAATTTGCAACATAGAGATTTAATGGATACCACCAGAGAACGCAGTCCTTTAAAACAAGCCGAAGATGCTATTGTTTTAGACAATACAAATATGACAAGAGAAGAGCAATTTAATTTAGCACTTAGTTGGGCGCTTGCCAAAATTGGATAACATCATCAAGGGCTGCTTCTACATTATAAAAACTGGCCACTTTTCTTATAACCGATTCCACCACTGTATCTGGGCAGCTGGCACCACTGGTCATTAAAATAGAAACCGTAGGTTGAGCAGGTAAAAAGTCTTGAATAATTTCTTCTGATTTATCCTTCCAATTGGTTTTAATAATTTCATTTTCGTTGATAATTTTATTGACATCATCAATAAAATAGGTAGGTAGTTTTTGCTCACACAATTCTACTAAATGTGAACTGTTGCTACTATTTTTTCCACCCATTACAATGGCTAAATCGGCAGGGGTATTTAATAATTCTAAAACTGCAGACTGGTTATCGTTGGTTGCATAGCAAAGCGTATCGCGGGTATCTGCAAAATGAGCACTTGCACTTTCTTTACCGAATTTTTCTACGATTATATTTTTTAAATAATCAGAAATGGCTTGTGTATCTGTAGCAAGTTGAGTAGTTTGGTTAATTACACCCAATTTTTCAAAATGAATGTTTGGGTCAAACCCAGCAGAGTATCTATTTTTAAAATGCTTTTCAAAATCACTAATAGGTAATTCGCCCTTAATAATTTTACCTAAAATAATAGCCTCCTCCATATCATTGACAATTAAAGTAGGCGCTTTATGTGCAGCATGAGAAAAAGTAGCCCTAGTTTCTTCGTGCTTAGGTTTACCATGAATGATAATTGTAAAACCTTTTTTAGCAATTTGATCGCCGCGGTTCCATACTTTTTCAACAAAAGGGCAGGTGGTATTATAGTTATGAATTTGAATACCTATTTTATGAATTCTTGCTTCTAATTCTAAAGTGGTTCCAAAAGCAGGAATGATAACTACATCTTCTTTTGTTAAAGTATCTATAGCAATTAATTCATTACCATTCGTATCATGTAAAAACTGAACTCCTTTTTTAGTTAAATCGGCATTTACTTGTGGGTTATGAATCATCTCGCTTAAAAGAAATATTCTTTTGCCTTCATTCTCTTCTATGGTTTTATAGGCAATCTCAATGGCATTTTCTACACCATAACAAAATCCAAAATGTCTTGCTAAGTAAATTTTAAGCGGCCCTAAATCAATCAAGGCAGGGCTAAAGTCTTTTTTTAATTTATCCTCTTCCTTGCGCTTATTTTTGATAGCACTAATGAGTGTACTACGATAACCGACAGGAACTTCAAAATGCTTCATGGGTAACTTTTATTGACTTATGGACACAAAAGTACATAGTTCGCATCTTTTTACCCATTTTTCCCTCAAACATTGCCTATAAATCTAGGCTTTACTAGTATAGGCTACTTATCTTTGCGCCATGAATTACGTTTCTGTAGAAGGATTGACTAAAAGTTATGGCATTAACCCTTTATTTAAGGGTATTAATTTCAATATCAATGAAGGCGATAGTATTGCATTAATTGCTAGAAATGGAGTGGGTAAGACCACTTTATTAAGAATATTGGCAGGTAAAGAAGTGCCCGATGCTGGTACTGCCAAAATTCACAAAGACGTGCATTTGGTTTTATTTGAGCAAGAACCTCAGTTTATAGAAACGGCCAGTATTACCCAGAATTTATTTAATCAGGATCATCCCATGATGAAGGCCATTAGTAATTATGAAATGGCCATGGAGTCGGAGGATGAAAATTTGATTACCGATGCCATCATGGAAATGGAGGAAAGAAGCGCTTGGGATTTTGAGTCAAAAGTGAAAACTATTTTAACGCAGTTAAATATTAATCATTTAGAACAACCGGTTTCTAAATTAAGTGGGGGACAGCGTAAGCGTGTTTCATTAGCTAAAACTTTAATTCAAATTGGATTTGAGCCAAAGCATGTTTTATTATTAATGGACGAGCCTACCAACCATTTGGACTTAAATATGATTGAGTGGTT
Organism: Chitinophagales bacterium; assembly: GCA_964203405.1. Classification (GTDB taxonomy): domain Bacteria; phylum Bacteroidota; class Bacteroidia; order Chitinophagales; family Chitinophagaceae; genus Sediminibacterium. The sequence goes on along the minus strand of CAXNLL010000001.1, from coordinate 674,862 downwards.
AGAGAATTATTTATCTCAAGAAAAAGTAACATTATTACTTGTATCGCATGACCGCTACTTCTTAGAAGCAGTGACCGATCAAATTTGGGAACTAGAAAGAGAAAATTTATACTCATATAAAGGCGATTACGAAAATTATTTAGAAAAAAAAGCAGCCAGAATTGATTCTGAATTAGCCAGCATTGATAAAGCTAAGAATACTTTTAGAAAAGAATTGGAATGGATGCGCAAACAGCCCAAGGCCAGAACGACTAAAAGTAAAAGCCGTCAAGATAATTTTTATGAAGTAGAAGCCAAGGCTAAGCAAAAAATTGAAGAGTCCAATTTGCAATTGGATATGAAAATGACAAGATTAGGAGGTAAAATTATTGAAGCCAAAAAAGTATATAAGTCTTATGGCGATTTAGTAGTCTTAAATGGTTTTGATTATACATTTAGCAAAGGAGAGCGCATTGGAGTGGTGGGAAAAAATGGTGTGGGGAAGTCTACCTTCTTACAAATACTACAAGGCATTACCCAACCCGATAGCGGTAAGATAAATGTAGGCGAAACCATTGTCTTTGGGCATTTTTCTCAAGAGGGCCTTGTGTATAAAAAAGATATGCGTGTTATTGAGTTTTTGAAAACCTTTGCCGAAAACTTTCCTTTAGCCAGCGGGGGTTCCTTAAGTGCAGCGCAATTTTTAGAATTGTTTTTATTCACACCCGATAAACAATATACTTATTTAAGCGCCTTAAGTGGGGGAGAGAAAAAACGATTACAATTACTGACTATATTATTTAAGAATCCGAATTTTCTAATATTGGATGAGCCTACCAACGACTTAGACCTTCCTACCTTGGCCGTCTTAGAGCAATTTTTAATAGATTTTGCAGGTTGTGTATTATTAGTATCTCACGATAGATATTTTATGGATAAGTTGGTGGGCCACTTATTTATATTTGAGGGGAATGGCGTTATTAGAGATTATCCAGGCAACTATACGCAGTTTAGAATTCTAGAAAAGACGAAGCAAAACTATGCAGCCCTTAGTTCTGATATTTCTAAGGCTAAAGATTTCTCAGTGCCTGCAAAAGAAGAAACGACTACAGTGCAAGCTCCTGCTGCTGCTGTTAAAAAGTCTTCTGAGAAAATGAGCTTCAAAGAAAAAACTGAACTAGAAAATTTAAATAAGTTAATTCCAGAGATGGAATCAAAGAAAAAAGTATTAACCGAAAAGTTAAATGATAGTAGTTTGGCCTATGATAAAATCATTGAATTGAGCGAAACATTAGGCGCCTTGAATACTCAATTGGAAGAAGCTGAATTAAGATGGTTAGTCTTAAATGAGAAGAATTATTAAAATAGTTTAATGAAAACAGTGTTTGCGTCTAGTACCTAGGCCTCATTTTTGAGTTTTACTTCAATTATGAGGCCTAAGTTTTTAGGCATAACTATTTTTTCATAATAATTTGGTAGAAGAATAAAGCCAGTAAATATTTTACTTGCTATTCATCATTAAACTAACATTATTATGAAACCTATTGAACGCATTTCCGCCTACCTGAAATTCAAAAACATTAGCCCGCATTCTTTTGAACGCAAAGTGGGTCTCTCTAACGGTTATTTTGCTAAGCAGCTTCGTAACCTAGGGTCTATTGGCTCAGACATTTTAATTAGAATAGATGAGCTCTATGCCGACTTAGACATACTATGGGTTCTTACAGGCCAAAGACAAATGATCAACGGCTCCAATGACCCAAGTGCTGAATTTGGTAGTATGAAGTTGGATGAATTCATATCTAAGTATGAAACTGAGAATAGAAAAATTAAAGTATTGGAATCGGATGTAGAAAAATTACAAGTAGTGCTGAATGATAAAGACAAAATTATATCTCTATATGAAGTCATTGCTAGTAATAAAATAAATTCGGCACCTCCTGAAAATAATTATCAAGTGATGCCGAGTTTTAATCAAGTAATGCCGAATCAATAATATTACTTAAGCATAAGAAGCCACTGGTTCGCAAGTACAAACCAGATTTCTATCTCCATGCGTATTGTTGACTCTTGCCACTGTAGGCCAGAATTTATTTTGTTGTACATAATATAATGGGAAGGCAGCTTCTTGTCTTGTATAAGCATGCTTCCATTCATCTGCACAAATTACTTTCTGCGTATGGGGTGCATTTTTCAAAGGGTTATCTAATTTATCAGAAACCCCTTTTTCAATAGCCATAATTTCATCATGAATAGAAATTAAGGCGTCGCAGAAACGATCTAATTCTGGTTTGTCCTCGCTTTCAGTAGGCTCTATCATAATGGTGCCTGCTACTGGGAAGCTCATGGTAGGTGCGTGGAATCCGTAATCTATTAAACGCTTGGCTACATCTTCTGCTTCAATACCCGCAGTTGCTTTAAAAGGCCTTAGGTCAATGATAAACTCGTGTGCGCAAGTGCCATTTTTTCCAGCATATAAAATAGTATATTTTTTCTCTAAACGCGATTTCATATAATTCGCATTTAAAATAGCATAGGCAGTCGCTAATTGTAAACCCGTGGCACCTAACATTTTAATATAAGCATAGCTAATTAATAAAATACTAGCCGATCCCATCGGGGCTGCGCTCACTGCGCCAATTTTGCTTTTATTATATATATGTCCTGGTAAGAAGGGAGCTAATTTATCATTCACACAAATAGGGCCCATGCCTGGTCCGCCACCACCATGTGGTATAGCGAATGTTTTATGTAAGTTAAGGTGACATACATCGGCACCAATAGCGCCTGGGCTCGTTAAACCTACTTGCGCATTCATATTCGCGCCATCCATATATACTAGACCACCTAATGCATGTATGCTATCACAAATATCAATAATGGTTTCTTCAAACACACCATGGGTAGAAGGATAAGTAATCATGAGTCCACCTAGGTTGTCCTTATGTAAGTTTGCTTTTTCTTTTAAATCATTTACATCAATATCACCTGCTACATCACAAGCCACCACAATTACTTTAAAACCAGCCATGACCGCACTTGCAGGGTTGGTACCATGCGCACTAATAGGAATAAGTACAATATTTCTATGGGCTTGCTTATGATGTTCGTGGTAGGCACGAATAGTTAATAAGCCTGCGTATTCGCCTTGTGCACCACTATTAGGTTGTAAACTACAAGCGGTGAAGCCAGTACTTTCGCATAAGTAGGCACTTAATTCTGTAGCCATTTCTTGATAGCCTAAAGTTTGACTACTTGGTGCAAATGGGTGCATGGTACTAAATGCAGGCCAGCTTACTGGAATCATTTCAGTAGCTGCATTTAATTTCATCGTACAACTTCCTAGGCTAATCATACTTGTATTTAAAGACAAGTCTTTATTTTCCAATTGTTTGATATAGCGCATCATTTGTGTTTCACTATGATGTGTATTAAATACTGGATGTTCTAAGTAAGAAGAACTACGCACTAAAGATGCTGGTATAGAAGCAGCAGTTGCTGCCTTGCCACTTGCTTTTTTTCCCGTTATTTTTTCAAATAAGGCAACTACTTTTGCAATTTCATTTTCTGAAATGGTTTCATCTATTGTTATAGAAATGGTATTATCGTTTTTACCATCATTGAAATAACGGAAATTTATATCAGCAGCTAAAGCTTCTTTTTGTAAAGCAGCTATCTCAAATCCAGTAAAATGTAAAGTATCAAAATAAAATTTATTGGCTTGTGTGATGCCTAAGCTAGTTAATTGAGCTTCTAAGCTTTGCGCTAAGCCATGAATTTTTAGAGCAATTTTTTTCAAACCTACTGGTCCATGATATACTGTATACATTACTGCCATATTCGCCAGTAAGGCTTGTGCAGTACAAATATTGGAAGTAGCTTTTTCTCTTTTAATATGTTGCTCTCTTGTTTGTAATGCCATTCTTAAAGCTCTATTGCCTTGCGCATCGATACTTACGCCAATTAATCTTCCAGGCATACCTCTTTTAAATTCATCCTTGGTAGCAAAGTAAGCAGCATGTGGTCCGCCAAATCCCATGGGAACGCCAAAGCGTTGTGTATTACCCACCGCTACATCTGCATTTAATTCACCTGGGCTTTTTAATAAAGTAAGCGACATAATATCGGCTACTAATATAACCAAGCCACCTGCTTGATGCACTTGATCAATAAAAGTGGTATAGTCTTCAATGCTTCCTGTGTTGTTTGGATATTGTAAGATGGCACCGAAATAAGTATTGTCAATTTTTGCGCTTTGATAATTACCTTCTTCAATTTGAATATGAATAGGAGCAGCTCTTGTAACTAGTACCCCCTTGGTTTGAGGGAAAATAGCACTGTCTACAAAAAATTTAGGCTGTGTGACGGTATCTGTTTTGTTCACATGATTAAAAATCATGGCCATGGCTTCTGCCGCTGCAGTGGCTTCATCTAATAAAGAGGCGTTGGCAATAGGAAGTCCGGTTAAATCACAAACCATGGTTTGAAAATTCAATAAACTTTCTAAACGGCCTTGTGCAATTTCTGCTTGGTAGGGAGTATACTGCGTATACCAACCTGGGTTTTCAAAAATATTTCGAAGTATCACGCTAGGGGTGATAGTTCCATAATAACCTTGTCCAATAAAATTGGTAGCTACAATATTTTTCTCTCCTATTTTTTTTAAGGACTGCAACATTTCAAATTCAGAAAGACCTTCTGGAATGTTCATCGGTTTTTTAGAACGTATAATAGTAGGAATTGTTTTTTCAATAAGTTCGTCCACCGATTTTATGCCAATAGTGTCTAACATTTTTTCAGTGTCTTGGGCGCTGGGGCCAATATGTCTTTTGATAAATTCTGCTCCGTTCGTATTGAGTTGCAACATAAATAGGGTGGTTTAAAAATGGATACAAAGATACAAAAAAACCACCCCCTTTAAGAAGCGAATTGAGGCTGTGGGGAAAGCTTGTGGATGATTGCTAAATAGTTTATATTTGAGCTATTATTATGAGCCTATCTATTGAACAATTGTTTGAAACGCCTGCCCCTGAAACGCTTAAAAAATTCCAAAATTTTTTAAAAAGGGTAGATAAACGCAAAATACTTAAACAATTGCCCGACTTGCATGAAGCCGCCTTTGAAAAAGTAAACTGCTTGGATTGTGCTCGTTGCTGTAAGAATTACTCTCCTAGGTTTAAAATGCCCGATATTAAAAGAGTTAGTAAGTACTTAAGAATAAAAGAAACAGTGTTTATTGATACTTATTTATCCATGGATCAGGAAGGAGATTATGTAGCCAATACCAAGCCATGTCCTTTTTTAGGTAAGGATAATGCTTGCAGTATTTATGAGCACCGCCCTACCGATTGCCAGCGTTTTCCTTATACCGATGAAGATGTATTTTTTAAGCGTCCAGTCATTACCATGAAAAATGCTGAATTCTGTCCTATTGTGCATGATGTTATGCATGGACTTTTAACTGCTCCTTAGTTTTTTAAAACTATATCTCTCTTTAAAACTAGTACTCCATTTTTCTTAAACTAGGTGCCTTGAACCAAGTGGTTACTACCACAAGTATAGTCATGGTTCCACCAAATACTACAGAAGGAATGACGCCTAATAATTTAGCGGCCACACCGCTTTCAAATTGCCCAAACTCATTACTGCTGTTAATGAACATGGAGTTCACACTCATTACCCTGCCACGCATATGATCGGGTGTTTTTAATTGTACAATAGTGCCTCTTACAATCATGCTGAAGCCATCTAGGATGCCACTTAATAATAAGGCTGCAAAAGAAAGCCAGAATAATTTAGATAACGCAAATACAATAATACAAAGACCAAATCCGCCAACGGCAATTAATAATTTTTTGCCTTGACCTGCATTCACTGGGAATAGGGTGATGATAAATATAATTATGATAGCACCTATATCGGAAGCCGCATTTAACCAGCCAAATCCAATGGGGCCTACTTTTAAAATATCAACAGCATATACTGGTATCATAGCCACAGCGCCTCCAAATAAAACAGCAAATAAATCTAAAGAAAGAGCGCCCAATAATTCTTTTGTATTATATACATAACGCAGTCCTTCTTTCACACTCTCTAATGTTTTTTGATTGGCTACTAAATCGGCATGTGGCGGCTTCGCAGTTATTTTTGCAATAAAGAAATAGCCAATGGTTACTAAGCTTACCACTGTAATCAATGCCCCTGTATGGCCAAAGCCAGCAATAATAAATCCAACAATGGCATGGCCTAAAATAGAAGCGGTTAACCAAATACCCTGGCTCCAAGTGGTCGCGTTTTGTAATAAATCCTTGGGAATAATAGCGCCTACAATGGTTCCAAAACTAGGCCCCGTAAAGGATCTAATAATACCTGTACAAAAAACAACAAAGTATATACAAATAGCAATAATAAGAGCACTATTATTTGCAAATGCATTTGCATGATCTGATTTGTCGTTATAAATAGACAAGCCCAATAAAACAATGGCACATATCCAATACAAAATCACGCCTCTTAATAGTAGTTTTCTTTTTTCACTTATATCTATGACATGACCTGCATAGAGTGCTAAGGATACGGCAGGTATGACTTCTGCAAGACCAATAAGTCCAATAGCAAAAGGTTCGTTGGTTAGTTCGTAAATCCACCAACCTACCAAGGTGCCCATCATTCTAAGGCCCATAATAAATAAAAAGCGACCTAACATTAGATTTCTAAATTCAACCACTTTTAAAGAGGCGAAAGGGCTAATCTTAGTTGTACTACTTATTTCCATTCTACTAAGTTAGGGTAAAGTAAAATAATGTTGTCCTTGTTCTAAATCCTTATCAAGAGCGTCGGTGATTACTTTTAGATGGGCTTCATTGTATATAAAATCGGCATTAGAAGCGTCTATATAAATGGTTTTTATTTGATGCTGTTTGATATAGCTTGTATAGGTTTCTTGAATTCTAAATAAATAGTCATCTGGTATGGCTTGTTCAAATTTTCTATTTCTTTTTTTAATATTCCCTTGCAATGTATTCACGGGCGCGTGTAAATAAATGAGAATGTCTGGAATTGTCAATTGTTGAGAAAATACATCAAACATTTTTTGGTATAATCTGTATTCTTCGTCAGGCAAATTTACTTTAGCAAACAATAAGCATTTGGTAAATAAATAGTCTGAAACTATAAGCTCTTGGAATAAATCATTTTTTTTAATGAGTTCCTGCTGTTGTTTAAAACGCTCTGCTAAAAAAAATAGTTCTAAAGGGAAGGCGTATTGCTTTGGGTTTTCGTAAAACTTAGTAAGAAATGGGTTTTCTGCAAACTCCTCTAATACCAACTTGGCATTATAATGCTTAGAGAGTAGTTGGGACAAGGTGGTTTTACCTACTCCAATATTTCCTTCAATGGCAATATAACGATGATTCATAATGTCTAAAATAATATCTAAAATGCTGGTGCCAAATATAGCAAGCAGTCGCTTTATTCACTGCTTTTTTTATACACAACCGATGAATCCCCAGATTCTTTTAACAAAACCTCATTGGTTTTTAGTAAAATAGGGTGCATATAGTCAGGCGCAATTTCAGTTAAGGGCATTAGCACAAATTTTCTTTGCGCCATACTTGGATGCGGAACTGTTAATGAGGATGTATTAATAATTTCATCATTAAAATATATAATATCAATATCTATAATTCTAGGTCCTAATGGAATTTCTCTTTTTCTACCTAAGGCTAATTCTATTTTTAAAATGGCATCCATTAATGCATTTGATTGCAAAGGGGTTTGAATGATTAAGGCTTGATTTAAAAAAGCATCTTGTTCTTTATATCCCCAGGCCTCTGTTTCATAGATTGAAGAAGCAGAAATTATGCGGCCACATTCTATATTTATGCAGTTTCTAGCAGCAGCTAAGTTTGCCATTCGGTCGCCCATATTACCACCTATCAAAAGAGATACATTATTCATAAGAAGGATTATAAAAGTAGCCCAAATATCCATAATTTTACAGCGCTTCCCTATTTTAAATGGTTCTATTTTTATACAATTCTCATGAAACAGTTTTTTAAAACCTTTTTTGCTTCCTTATTAGCACTTATTATTTTTAGTGTATTAGGTATAGTTATTCTTGCATCTATTGCAGCTGGTTTTTCAAATGAAGAGCAAAAAATTACAGCAGCTAATTCTGTATTAGTAATTGATATAGCTGAAGATTTTGAAGAGCAAACAAAGTCCGATGCTTTTTCTGAAATTTTGAGACAAAAAAAAGGGAAGTCGCCAAGCTTAACGCAGTTAATTGGATTAATTCAACATGCTAAAAAGGACACAGCCATTAAAGGTATTTATATCAAGTGTGGGCAAAATCCAAATGGATATGCAGCCTCTGAAGAAATAAGAACAGCCTTACTTGATTTTAGAAATTCTAATAAATTTATTATTGCCTACGGAGAAACCATTACACAGAAAGGGTATTGGTTAGCCAATGTAGCCAATCAAATTTATACACATCCGCAAGGGGGATTAGAATTTGCTGGATTTTCTTATGAGACCCTATTTTTAAAAGGTTTATTGGATAAATTAGAAATTAAGCCACAGGTATTTTATGCAGGTAAATTTAAAAGTGCTACAGAGCCATTTAGGTATGCGCAAATGTCGGATGCCAATAAATTACAAACTTCTGTTTGGTTAAATGCACTGTATACAAGTTTTATACAAAGTGTTGCCGATACAAGAGGTATTGAAGTAGCTGCTTTAAAAGCAATGGCTAATGAGGGTAAAATACAATCAGCGAACGACGCGCTACAAAATAATTTAGTAGATGGATTATTATACGATGATCAAGTCAAAAAATTAATTGCTAAAAAAGTACGTGTAACGAAGCAAGAAGATATTTCATTTGTATCAATCAATGATTATGCAGCTACTGTAGCTTTAAGAGGTTCTGGTAGCGGAAAAATTGCCATTATCTATGCCGATGGAGATATTGAAATGGGTAAAGGAAGTAATGAATCTATTACCAGCGATGATTACAGAGTTTTATTGCAAGAAATAAAAAATGATAAGTCAATAGATGCAGTGGTGCTAAGGGTAAATTCTCCTGGAGGTAGTGCACTTGCAAGTGATATTATTTGGAGAGAAATTGAATTATTAAAAAAAGAAAAACCAGTAGTAGTAAGCATGGGTAATTATGCAGCATCTGGTGGCTATTATATTGCCTGTGGCGCCGATTCAATACTTGCGGATGCAAACACCATTACTGGTTCTATTGGTGTGTTTTCTGTGATACCAAATATAGAAGGCTTTATGAAAAATAAACTAGGTATCACTTTTGATAGAGTGAAAACGGGTCAATATGCCGATGCTCCTTCTGCCACTAGAACCATGAATGCCACTGAAGAAAGATTTATGCAATCAGGTGTGGATAGTGTGTATCATACTTTCACCTCTCGCGTGGCAAAAGGCCGTAAAAAAAGTATTGAATATATCGACTCTATCGCACAAGGTAGAGTATGGATTGGCTCTGATGCAGTGAAAGTAGGACTCGTAGATAAAATTGGAAATTTAAATGATGCCCTTGCCACAGCTGCTAGAATGGCGAAATTAAAAGGCTATAGTACAAAGTCCTATCCTGAATCAAAATCATTTATAGAAAATTTAATTAGTGGATACGAGGATAACATTAAAACCAAGGCCATCAAAGAAGAAATTGGAGAAGCCCAGTGGCAGGTTTTACAAGAAGTAAAAAAGGTCAAACAAATCATGGGCCAAACGCAAGCACGATTGCCTATCTTTGAGGTGAATCATCCTTAGTTCTATGCGTCCATATAGTCAAATTACAGCCATGTTAGCCATTACGAAGGCTAGCCTGCGCTCTATATTTAGAAGTCCTTCAGCGGTTATTTTTAGTATTGCCTTCCCCCTTATTTTTATTCTAGTATTTGGCTTTCTAAGTAGTGGAGGTAGTATTAATGTGAATGTGGCCATGGATCCTAAGTCCGATACATTGAATCCTGTATATGCATCCATTAAAAATATTCCTGGCTTTAAATTTTCAAAAGACGATACTGCTAAAATTAAAAGTGAATTAGCTAAAGGCCGTTTGACAGCAGTTATTTCTATTCAAAAAACAAATAATGCCAATGCGCCTTATCTTATTAATCTAACAAGTTCTGAAGCGGCAAATCCTCAAAACATTCAATTAGTAAAATCTATATTGAATGCAGTCATCAGTAAGTTGAATCAAGAAAATTTTACAGAAACGCCTACCATGGCGGTGGTGAATAATAATGTAGAGCAAGTGCCTGGGCGCATTTATAGAACCATCGATTTTATATTACCCGGCCAATTGGGTTTTTCATTATTAAGTGCAGGTGTGTTTGGCGTGGCTTTTTTGTTTTTTAATTTAAGACAACAATTGGTTTTAAAAAGATTTTATGCAACACCTATAAGAAGGCTTTATATTATTTTAGGGGAAGCCTTAAGTCGTGTACTTTTTCAATTAATTACGGCAGTCATTATTATAGGCATTGGTTACTTTGCTTTTAATTTTACTTTAGTGCATGGCTGGATAACCTTTGCAAGTATTATGGTATTAAGCTTTATTGCTTTAATATTATTTATGGGTTTTGGATTTATTGTAAGTGGAGTGGCTAAAAATGAAAGTAGTATTCCGCCTTTTGCTAATTTAATTACACTTCCTCAGTTTTTATTAGCAGGCACTTTTTTCTCTATCGATAATTTCCCTACTTGGATGCAACCTTTTTGTAGAATATTACCCTTGACCCATTTTAATAATGCCATGCGTAATATATCTTTTGAGGGAGCAAGCTTAATTTCGGTTTGGCCCGACATCTCATTTTTATTAATCTGGATTATAGTAGTGTATGCCATTGCTTTTAAAATATTTAAATGGGAATAATGAAGTATGTTAAGTTAATTATTATAAGTGTTGTTTTTTTAAGTGTCCTTGTTACGGGTATTTCATTGCTATTCCCCTCCAAAGTCATTGCTTCAAGAGCTATTGAGGTAAATACAAGCGCCGATAAAATTGCTTATTTTACTTCCGATCTAAGCCATTGGAATCAGTGGATGAGCGATTGGAAACAAAACAAAGTGGTTTTAAAAAATAATACAGCCTATATCGGTACACAAACGGTACGCTTTATAGATAAGACCGCTACCAAAGTGAATTATGAATGGATAGCTACAGGGCAAAACCCTTATTTGGTAAGTTTTGAGTGGACACTTTTAAAGGATAATACTTATGTGATTCATTGGTCCTTTGAACAAAATGTAAAATGGTATCCTTGGGAGAAATTCCAAACTTTATTAAACGATAAACTGCTGGGCGCTAAAATGGAAATTGAATTGCAGCATTTACAAGAAGCGATAAATTCGAAATAGCACTATAATTTACATACTCACTAATCTCGGTTCTTTAGATACTCTATATTTCTTTTAATACCTTTTAATTTAGATCTCAGTAATGGAGATTTTGAAAACCTTTCTTTAAACGTTGTTTCTTCAATTTGAAGCCAGTCTTGTTTGTTTAAAGTAAGTAGCCCATTGAGTGGTTTGAATGCCTCTTCCGAATGCGCTTTACTAAATCTATTCCAAGGACAAACGTCTTGGCAAATATCACAACCAAAGACCCAGTCATTATAGTTTCTACTGGTATGAATTTCTGCAGCTTTTAATTCAATGGTAAAATAACTAATACAATGATTCGCTTCAATAGTTTTGTTCGGTAGTATGGCCTGTGTAGGACAGGCGTCAATACATTGTGTGCAAGTGCCGCAATAATCTTTTGCAATGGGTTGGTCATATACTAAAGGAAGATCCACAATTAAAGTGGCAATAAAAAAGAAGGAGCCTGTTTTAGGTTGAATTAAATTTCCATTTTTACCAATAAAGCCTGCGCCTGAAAGTTTGGCCCAAGTTCTTTCTAAAACAGGAGCAGAGTCTACAAAACCTCTTCCTTCAATGGGGCCAATTTTTTTTCTATAGGTATCTAATAAATTAAAGAGTTGCGTTCTTATCACTTCATGGTAATCTTCTCCCCAAGCATATTTTGCAATTTTTGCATCTTGCTTACTTGCTTCTTTAATGGAACTATCTTCGGGGTAATAGTTTTTTAAAAAACTAATCACCGATTTGGCACCGGGCACTAATTTTCTTGGATCAATTCTTAAATCAAAATTATTTTCCATGTAGCTCATGTCTCCATGAAAACCTTTTTGAAGCCAGGCTTCTAAAATTTTTGCATCTTCAGGGAGCTCTTTGGCAGCAGCAATGCCACAAAAATCAAAGCCCATTTTAAGTGCTTCGGATTTAATGAATTCGGTATTTGAAAATTCGTTCAAAGCTATTATTTCAATATTTTAATGCTAATAATTAGACATGTAAAAATAGCAGAAAAACCTTGTTCAAAATAAATTAGATTATAGACCTAACAAGATGATATGGGGCCATTTAGCCTACGTTTTGTAATCTTACTTAGTACATGTATATTTGACGGGTAGTACATACTCAACTATCTAAGAACAATGGCAAATCCCAAAAAAGCAGCAGTTGGTTTTATATTTATCACCGTTTTAATTGATATTATTGGATTTGGTATTATTATACCCGTATTGCCACAATTATTACAACAATTATTGCATGTAACCGATCGAACGGATATTAGTGCTATTTCAAAACCTGCTATATTTTTAACTTTGATATATGGGCTTATGCAATTTATTTTTGCGCCCATATTAGGAAGTTTGAGTGATCGATATGGTCGCAGACCAGTCTTACTTTTTTCCTTGCTTGGCTTTGGTTTAGATTATATTTTTTTAGCTTTTGCGCCAAGCATTGGTTGGTTATTTTTAGGAAGAATGATTTCAGGAATTACGGGTGCTAGTATTACCACTGCTTCTGCTTATATGGCTGATATAAGTGATGAAAAAAACAGGGCACAAAATTTTGGTATGATTGGAGCTGCTTTTGGTCTTGGTTTTATTATTGGTCCCATGTTGGGAGGTTTGCTAGGGGAGTTGGGCACAAGAATTCCATTTTTAGTTGCCGCTGGATTGGCCTTGGTGAATGCTTTGTATGGTTATTTTGTTTTGCCAGAGTCTTTAGATATGGAACATCGTCGCTCCATTGATTTTAAAAAAGCCAACCCCATTTCTTCCTTATTAAAATTTAAAAAATACCCAGCAGTACTTGGATTAATTTTTTCACTACTATTAATTTATATATCTGCACATGCTGTGCAAAGTAATTGGAGTTTTGCCAATATTAATAAATTTGGGTGGACACCCAAGATGATCGGTATTTCATTGGCTGTGGTGGGGGTATTGGTTAGTTTGGTGCAAGGCTTACTCATTAGAGTTGTAAATCCTAGATTAGGAAATGAAAAAAGTGTTTACATAGGAATTGCATTATATGCCCTTGGATTAACTTTATTTGCTTTTGCAACACAGGGATGGATGATGTTTTTATTTTTAGTGCCTTATTGTTTGGGGGGCATTTCGGGACCCGCTTTGCAAGCTTTAATTTCAGCACATGTTCCTAAAAATGAACAAGGAGAATTGCAAGGTTCCTTAACGGGATTACAAAGTTTAACCACCATTTTTGGTCCCTCCATGATGATCGGATTAACCTCCTATTTCTCCATTAAAAACGACCCTAGTCATATCTACTTTCCAGGCGCTGCTTTTTTATTAGGGGCATTATTTATGCTTTTAAGTGCCATTATTGCTTATTGGGTATTAAAACAGGAAACAAGCCCATCAAAGGCCTAGAATCTTGCCTTATAATCCCTTACTGTCGTTATATTTGTGGCTAAAATACACCGTATATGTCGACGCCCTTAATGGCTCAATTACAAGAGACTTCTGCTTTCATTCAATCTAAAATTAAATCAACTGCTCAAACGGCTATCATACTTGGCAGTGGCTTAGGAAATTTAGCTACTCAAATTAAGGTTGATTTTGAAATTCAATACACTGAAATACCTCATTTTCCAATAAGTACGGTGGAAGGGCATAAGGGCAGATTAATTCTTGGCAGTTTAAATGGTGTAAAAGTATGGGTGATGGAAGGTCGTTTTCATTTTTATGAAGGCTATTCTCCGGAACAAGTAGCTTATCCGGTGCGCGTTTTAAAATTATTAGGAGTAGAGAACTTAATTTTATCTAATGCGGCAGGCGGAGTGAATCCTAATTTTGAAGTAGGCGATTTAATGATCATAAAAGATCATATTAGTTTATTCTCCATTAATCCATTAATTGGAAAAAATGAAACTGCCTTGGGTACAAGATTCCCAGATATGAGTGAACCCTATGCATTAGATTTTATTGACAAAGCAAAAGCAATAGCAAATAAGCATCAAATAAAAGTACATGAAGGAATTTATGTGGGTGTGACGGGCCCTACTTTTGAAACACGTGCAGAATATAAATTAATTAAAGCGGTAGGGGGAGATGTAGTAGGAATGAGTACGGTGCAAGAAAATATTGCGGCAGTGCACTGTGGTATGAAAGTTTTTGCCATAAGTGTAGTAACCGATTTAGGTATTAGAGAAGATAATAATACTATTACACATGAGGAAGTGCTAGAAGCTGCAAATGCAGCTGAGCCTAAGTTAACATTAATCATTAGCGATTTAGTAAAACAAATTTCCTAATTTAATTTTACGCATGTTCATTTATAAGCGCATTTTATTTTGTTTATTAATAGTTGTCTTGCTTCATATAGAAACAAGTGCGCAAAAATTTGGCAATGTCCTTAAGCCCGTTGGGAGGAGCAATGCAAATGGAGAAAGTAAGGATTCCTTACAAAAAAGAGATCAAAATGCCGATTCAATTACGCTTTTTTATAAGTTGTATAATAATAATGAGATTCGAAAACTAGATTCAAGCATTAACGATTTTTTTGTACACTATCCTTTGCCTTATACTAATTATAATCTTGGCAATTTAGGAACAGCCTCTAAGTCTTATTTATTTTCAACGCAGAAAAAAGGGGGCTTTGACCCAGGCTTTCATGCTTATGATGCCTATTCTTATACTTTGGCGGGTACACCTTTTTATCAAACCACTAGACCTTTTACAGAACTGGGTTATTTACTTGGCGGTAAAGGAGAACAATTAATTGAAGTAAAACATACCCAAAATAAAACACAGCAATTAAATTTTTCATTTGATTATAGGTTTAGTAATTCTCCAGGGAATGTAAAAAATCAAAATGCGAACTTGAATAATATGCGCATTACGGCGCATTTTCAATCGAAAAGAAAAAGATATGAATCCTACTTTGTAATGCTTGCCAATAAAGCAGCTTCTTCTGAAAATGGAGGACTCGTGAAAGCTGCTTTGTTAGATAGCTTATCGCTGAATAACCCGTATGAATTAGAGACGAGATTAGGGGTGAGTGGCGCTTCTTTCCGTAATCCTTTTAATACCACTATTGCTACTGGTTCAACCTATAGGAATAATACTTATTTATGGCGTCAAACTTATGACCTTGGTCAAAAAGATTCTATAGTAAAGGATACAGTCGTAATACATTTATTTTATCCAAGACTTAGGTTCCAAAATGAAGTTAAATTGGAGTCAAGTCAATTTACATTTGAAGATAGAGCGCCTAATGATTTGAACTACTCTCAATATTTTAATTATGAATCTAAGCCAAATTCAAATTACAAGTTTGTCGATAATTGGAATTTAGTAACCAATGATTTTAGTTTAATTAGCTATCCTCAAAAAAATAACTCGAATCAATTTTTACAAGTAGGTTCTGGCTATACACATTTAGCCACCACTTTATCGAATTTACAATCTTGGTCTGATTATGATTTATATACATTTGGCACCTATAAAAATAAAACGAGAAACCAGTTATGGGATTTACTAGCATCCGGTAAATTATTTTTGAATGGGTACCATGCAGGCGACTATGATGCTCAATTTTACTTATCTAGAATAGTAAACTCCAAAGGAACCTATTTGAAAATTGCTTTTCAAAATAGCAATCGAACGCCTTCCACTAATTATTTAGGCCTTACACAGTTTCCTATAAATGCTTTAAAGGGCATTAAGAAAGAAAATACAATTGACATGAATGGAGAGTTGGGAAATGCAGCAAAGGGTTTTAGGGTTTCATTTAATTATCAGCTAATTAATAACTATAACTATTTCTCATCGGGCTTTCAGGCAGCCGTGTACACAAAACCTATAAGCTATATCAGTACTTTACTCGCCAATAAAATTAAAATTAGTAGACATTGGAATTGGTATAATGAGACCACTGTGCAAGTGGTGGATAAATCAGCTCCCATAAATATTCCATTAATTTTATCTAGACAAAGATTAGCATTCGAAGGTAATTTTTACAAAAACCTGAATCTTTCTACTGGTCTAGAAATGATCTATCATACCGACTTCAAAGCGGACGAGTATATGCCCATGACCGGTCAGTTCTATTTGCAAAACAGCTATATGCTTAGTAATAGGCCTACAGCTAATGCCTTTTTACATTTTATGATTAAACGCTTCAAAGGTTATATAAGGTTAGAGAATTTGAATACTTTAATTCCTACAAGTAATTCATTAGGAAACACTTATAATTTCACTGCTAAAAATTATCCGGGTACAGGTACTTGGTTCAGGGTGGGCATTTGGTGGAATTTTATCAATTAATTTTTTTTAACAGCAATTTTATGGTGTAATCGAAATAGGCTGTACCTTTGAACTAATTAAAGGGCTAATGAAAAGGGTAATTACAATATTTTTAGTTTTATTATATTCTGTTGCTAGTATTGGGGCAACAGCAACTACCCATTTATGTGCAGGCGAAGTAAAAAAATGCAAATGTGCTAAGCCTTCTAAAAAGGACATTTGCTGTTCTGAAAAAACAGTGTATTTAAAATCACAGGACAATCATCAGTCTCAAGCAAGCACTAATCATATTGTTAAGAAATTAAGTCTTAACGCTACTCATGAAATAGTTACTATTCAAAAGGCGAGTCCTATTGTACTTAATAGCAAGCCCCTTATTTCTAAAAAGAATTTGGTCAATATTGGACCACCTATCTACGAGCTTATCTGCCTTTATTTAATTTGATTTTTTCTAGAGAATAAATTGCCTCATAGGTATGAATGAGTGAATTAAAATGGAGTACATGTATACTCATGTTATTACCATTGCAATAAGATATTAAGCAATTTTTGCAAAATAGTATCTTAACAAAAATTAATTTACAAATATTATATTTAAAAAAAAGTTATGAAAAATTTTATATTATTAATGGGTTTTATTTTGATTTCTACTTTCGCTTTACAAGCGCAAACTTCTACTAAAATTAAAGTAGCAGGTAATTGCGGCATGTGTAAAGGAAATATTGAAAAAGCAGCTATGAAAGCAGGTGCAGTAAGTGCAGACTGGGATAAAGCGGCTAAAGTATTAAAAGTAAGTTTTAATGCATCTAAGACATCTTCTGATAAAATTGAAGAAGCAGTGGCTGCTGCTGGTTATGATACCGAGCATAAAGTAGCTACTGCAGACGCTTATAGCAAATTAGAAGAGTGTTGCCAATATGATAGAGCTGGTAAGACTGCTGTAGCGCAGACTGAAAGCTGTTGCAAGCCAGGGGCTAGTTGTTGCACAGACGGGGTAGCTTGTAAAAAAGACATGTCTAAAGACAACAAGGATATGACATGTTGCAAAAAAGAGGCAAGCTGTTGCAAGGACGGGTCTTGTTGTAAATAGATAGTAAGCAAGTTTACATTAAAGAGTAAGCAACGATACATAATCATCATCTATTACTTTATTTTTTAAAACTTATTAAAAAATGAGGTAGTAGGTGATGATTTTTTTATGATATTCATTGGGTAAAAAGCCACCAAAAAATAGTACCTTTAAGAGGTAAAAAACATCCATTATATTATTAACATTTTTGTACCTAAATGGTGCAACTCAAGTATATCAATTGCCCTTGCATACTTAGTATGCTATTGTTTCATTATTTTGAATTAAATGTTTATGTTAAATAAAATAATAACCTATTCTATAAAGAATAAGTTAATCATTGGTTTGTTTATTATTTCACTCGTAGGTTGGGGTTCTTATGAACTGACGCAATTGCCTATAGATGCTGTTCCAGATATTACAGACAATCAGGTGCAAGTCATAACGGTTTCCCCCGCTTTAGGAGCGACAGATATTGAGCGGCTAGTCACTTTTCCTATTGAACAAGCTTGTAGTAGTATTCCCGGTACAAAACAAATAAGAAGTTTTTCAAGATTTGGATTGTCTTTAATTACAATTGTTTTTGAAGATAAGATTGATATTTATTGGGCAAGACAACAAATAACTGAGAAACTTCAAAATGTAAAACAAAATATTCCTCCAGGCACAGGTTCTCCAGAACTGGCACCCGTATCTACTGGTTTAGGTGAAATTTTTCAATATGTAGTTAGACCCCAAAAAGGCTATGAAGGCAAGTACGATGCCATGGAACTTAGAACCTTGCAGGATTGGGTGGTAAGAAGACAACTTATTGGCACGCCTGGAGTGGCCGAAGTAGCCAGCTTTGGAGGAAAACTAAAACAATATGAAATTGCGGTTAAACAAGATCAGTTAAAAGCCTATGGCTTGACCATCTCCGATATTTTTTCTTCTTTAGAAAAGAATAATGAAAATACAGGGGGCGCTTATATTGAAAAAGGCCCTACAGTTTTATATATTCGAAGCGAAGGCTTAACGACTAATTTAGAAGACATTGAAAAAATAGTGGTGAAGCAACTAGACAATGGAGCACCCCTATTAATTAGAGATATTGCAAAAGTGCAATATGGTTATGCTATTAGATATGGTGCCATGACTTATAATGATGAAGGAGAGGTTGCAGGTGCGGTGGTGATGATGCTAAAAGGAGAAAACGCTTCTTTGGTTGTAAAAAGAGTAAAAGACAAAATTGCAGAGATACAAAAAATGCTACCAGAAGGAGTAGTCATTGAGCCATTTTTAGATAGAACCAAAATGGTGAACAATGCCATTAAAACAGTTGAAACCAATTTATTAGAAGGAGCACTTATTGTTGTATTTGTGCTTGTGTTTTTCTTGGGTAATTTAAGAGCAGGTCTAATAGTGTCTTCAGTGATTCCTTTATCCATGCTTTTTGCCATTATTTTAATGAATATGTTTGGCGTAGGAGGAAACCTGATGTCTTTAGGGGCCATTGATTTTGGATTAATTGTAGATGGATCCGTTATTGTTGTAGAAGCGATACTGCACCGGTTTGCACATTCTAAACATTTCAGGACACTCGTCAATGTGAACCAGGAAGAAATGGATGAAGAGGTTGGGAAGTCAACAGGGTCAATGATAAAATCGGCTGTGTTTAGTCAAATTATTATTCTAATAGTGTACTTGCCTATTTTATCTTTAGAAGGAATAGAAGGTAAAATGTTTAAGCCGATGGCATTTACCATTGCCTTTGCCATATTTGGTGCCTTTATATTATCCATTACTTATGTGCCCATGATGGCAGCGCTTTTTTTAAATAAAAAGCTCAACCATAAAAAGAATTTTACCGATAGGTTAATGATTTTCTTAGAGCGTTCTTACCAACCTTTGTTGAAGAAGGTTTTAAATATTCCTAAGGCAATCATTGTTTCAACAATTGCACTGTTTGCTATATCAGTGATTCTATTACTTAATATGGGTGGTGAATTCATCCCGCAATTAGAAGAAGGAGATTTTGCAGTTGAAACAAGGGTACTTACTGGTAGTAATTTGAATAATACTATTGAGTCCACACAAAAAGCCACGAAGCTTTTAATTCAAAATTTCCCAGAGATAGAAAAAATAGTTACCAAAATAGGAAGTGCTGAAATACCCACCGATCCCATGCCATTTGAGGCAGGTGATATGATGATAATTTTAAAAGATAAAACTGAATGGACTTCTGCTAAAACCTTTAAAGAATTAAGTTTAAAAATGACAAAGGTATTAGAGCAAGTGCCTGGCATTACTGTTGGTTTTCAATTCCCTGTTCAAATGCGTTTTAACGAATTAATGACGGGTGCAAGACAAGATGTAGTGTGTAAAATATTTGGTGAAAACTTAGACTCGCTTACACATTATGCCAGTAGATTAAATGATATTATTAAGACGGTTGATGGTGCTATTGATATTTATGAAGAAAAAGTAACAGGTATGCCTCAGGTGGTGATTAAATACAATAGAGATGGCATGGCTAAGTATGGACTGAATGCGGCAGATATAAATAAAGTAGTTAATTCGGCTTTTGCAGGTCAAGTGGCAGGCCAAGTATATGAGGAGGAGAAAAGGTTTGATATGGTCGTTAGATTTGATGGAGAGGCGCGTAAAAGTATCGCCGATATTCAAAACTTGTATGTAAGTTCTGCTAGAGGGCAACAAATACCACTATCATATGTAGCAAACATTGAAGAAATAGAAGGGGTGAATCAAATTCAAAGAGAGAATACAAAAAGAAGAATTATTGTAGGCTTCAATATTGCAGGTAGAGATGTGCAAACCATTGTAAAGGAATTGCAAGCTAAAATAAATGATCAATTAAAATTACAAAAAGGATATACCATTGTATATGGAGGTTCTTTTGAAAACATGACTGCTGCAAAAGATAGATTAAGTGTAGTGGTACCCATTGCACTATTTCTAATTTTCCTTTTATTGTATTTTGCTTTTGGTTCTGTTAAGCAAGGCTTGTTAATTTACACAGCCATTCCATTATCGGCCATGGGCGGTATTTTTGCTTTATGGGCAAGAGATATGCCTTTTAGTATTTCGGCGGGTGTTGGTTTTATTGCCTTATTTGGGGTAGCTGTTTTAAATGGTATCTTATTAGTATCTGAATTTAATAGGTTAAAAGCAGAAGGTTGGCATGATTCCATTCGTATTGTGATACACGCCACTAAGTCTAAATTAAGGGCTGTATTAATGACTGCCCTGGTACCTGCCTTAGGTTTTATACCAATGGCTATTAGCACTGGCGCAGGGGGAGAAGTGCAGAAACCTTTAGCCACCGTTGTTATTGGAGGGCTGATTATTTCAACCATGCTTACTCTTTTTGTACTACCCGTTATGTATTTACTTTTTGAAAAAGGAACTCAATATTTAAAAATGAACAAAAATGTTAGTTTAGTTATTTTAGCAACTATCTTATTTTCTTCAACTGCTTCAGCACAAAATAAAATAAGTATTAATGCAGCTATCGATAGTGCCATTCAAAATAATGCTTCTTTAAAAGCAAGTTCAATGCAGGTGAACTATTATCAAGCTTTAAAAAAGAGCAACCTTGATATTGAAAAAACACTATTTGATTTTGGTTACGGGAAAATAAATAGTTTTCAAAATGATAATCGAATGACTGTATCTCAGAACATACAATTCCCCGCTGTATACAAGAGTCAAGGCGCTATTAATAAAACAAATATTAATATAAGTGTACTCTCGAAATTGCAAAAAGAAATTGAGTTAAAGGCTGCGGTAAAAAATTCTTTTTATAACTTACTACTGGTTCAAAGAAGAAAGCAACTCTTGCTCAATGCAGATAGTATTTACACTTCCTTTGCTAATAAGGCGAAGCAGCGTTTTGAGGCAGGGAATTCCGATATCTTGGAAAAAATTACTGCAGAAAGTCAATTAGCGCAAATCTCCAATCAATTAGAATTATTAACTACTGAGTACGAGGTATTGTTAAATGAATTCAATATTCTTTTAAATACTAAATTAGTGACTGGTTCCTTTTGCTGAAAATAATATCATTGAATTAGAGCGTATTCCTGATTTATTGACGGTGCCTGAAACGCCCCAAATAAAAATAAGTCAACAAAAAATTACACTAGCTGAAAATGAGCTCCAACTTGAAAAAGGAAAATTACAACCCTCTTTTAATCTGGGCTATAATAGCTCCACCATTATTGGTTGGCAGCCAACTAGTCAGAATACCGAACAGTATTTTGGAAAAGATTATCGTTTTAATGCTTTTAATATGGGTATGTCTATTCCTTTATTTTCCTCGGCGCAACGTTCACGCATTGCTGCTGGAAGTATTAGTGTACAACAAAATAAATTAGAACAAATAGCGGTACAACAACAGTTAAGTGCTAATTTAAAAAATTTAGCAGCCAGGTATGTTCAAAATAAAAGCTTAATTATAAAATATCAAAGAACCATATTACCTAATACCAATTTATTGATAGAAACAGCTTCCAAGAAATTAAACGCAGGAGAGATTGGTTACTTAGAATGGGTAATGATTATAAATCAAGCCATACAAATTCAAAATGAATATTTCAATTATGTGCAACAATTAAATGAAGGTGCCATTGAAATAGAAAAAATTAGTTCAAATAATTAAAGATAAATTTATGAAATTTAAAAAACTTAATAGCCCTTCTTAGTATATCAACAATGCTTGCTTGTAGCGGAAACAAGCCAGCAGAGGCTGTTGACACAGCAAAAGGAGCTGATACTCTAAGCGCTGAAGTAGTTACTTTAAATGCAGCACAATTAAAAACGGCGAACCTTGCTTTTGGGACTGCGGAGTTAATGTCAATGCATAAAGTTTTAAAGGTGAATGGGGTTATTGATGTACCTCCTAGTAATATAGTGTCTATTAGTATACCTATGGGTGGCTATTTAAAGAAGACTAGTTTAATTCCAGGCATGTTTGTTAAAAAAGGTAATTTATTAGCTATAATGGAGGATCCTAGCTATATAGAATTACAACAAGACTATTTAACAGCAAAGAGTAAACTAGCTTATTTAGAGGCCGATTTTAATAGACAAAGAGATTTAAATGCTACAAAGGCTGCAAGTGATAAAATTTTTCAATTAGCGAAAAGCGATTACGAAAGCCAAAAGTATCTAACAAAGTCTTTAAGTGAAAAGCTAAAATTAATAGGTATTGACCCAATGCTTTTAAATGAGACGAATATTTCAAGAGCTATTAATTTTAATGCACCTATTAATGGGTATGTTACTAAGGTGAATGTAAATATTGGAAAGTATGTAACACCCACGGATATACTTTTTGAAATTATTGATCCTAGCGATTTACATTTAAGACTTATTGTATATGAAAACGATGCTACTAATTTAAAGGTGGGTAATAAAGTAAGTTTTTATACCAATAATGATATGCGCAAAAAGTATTTTGCAAAAGTGGCTGTTATCAATCCCAATATTAATGAGGATAGAACAACAGATGTGCATTGCCATTTAGAGAATGAGTCGGTTCGTTTATATCCTGGTACTTCTGCGAATGCTGAAATTGAATTAAATGATGCCAAAGTAAATGCCCTTCCTGAAGAGGCTATTGTAAAATGGCAAAACAAGCCTTTTGTTTTTGTAAAGACCGAGGCTAATACGTTTAAAATGATTCCAGTGGAACTGGGGGTAATTACGAATGGCTTTGTTGAAATAAAAACTAATTTATCTAAGCAAGAAATTGTTACTACGAATGCATATACTCTTTTAATGCAATTAAAGAACAGTGCCGACTAAATACTACTTCGTCGTTTCAAAATAAGCTAAACTGCCGCCTACCCAGGTGGCAGTTTTGTTATAGTTTACTCCTATCATTTTCCCTTTGCTTAAACGGGATAGGTTCATAGTGGCTATGTATTCCTTCTTGGCTTCGTCCCAGAAATAATATAGCCTTAATTCTGCCTTGGCAGGCCCGGTGGGCGTTTCAATACAATTTGCATATTCTACTTTTTCTTGCAGTATCCAACCTGAAGGGTCTTTTATGTTGGAGATATCTTCTGCACTAATATCTATTATAACGCCTTGACCCGCAAAAGAGAATAGGGGCTTTAATATATATTTATCTAATGCAGTAGGTATTACTTTTAATTGGTCTACAAATTGTGTCTTAGGAATGAAGGGATGTTTTAAAAAAGGAAGTAAGTATTTACTAATTCTAAAAAAATGATGTGGGTGTGTTACCCATTCAATATCTAAATTAGACCAAAGTAAAGCGCCTTTATCTTGTATTTCTTTAGTTTGGTTCTTTAATTCATCAAGTACAATTCTATTATAAATTCTATCTATTTTAATTTTCTGGCCTGCTCTTTCGTAAAATAAATTATTGCCTTCTACAAAAATTTCAGTAATACAAACAATAGGAATATTAAAATACTTTTCTGTGCAGTAAAAATCAATTCTTGTTTTTTGCTGATGGGGTAGAATTTCTAATAATACGGTATGCTTATTGGCATCTAAATTCTTTTTACTATCATTTAAGGTATCTCCTTTCAAAATAGTTTCTAAATGATGCATGTACTTTTCTTTGGTATAGCCATTTAAATAGGGGCTAAAGCCTTCAGCAATTGTATAAGTTTTACGAATACATTCATCTTGTAGAATTTCATAAGCAAATAAAGAAGGGAAGCCTTGCAGCTCAATTAAAGCAGGTACTATTTCATTTTTATCATTCATGGCAATGGCGAAATCCATTACGATGCATTGTGGTAAAGCAGTTTCATTAGGGAAAATTGGAACATTTTTTAAGGAAGGATCTGTGATGGACTTAAAATTATTGGATTGAATTACTTGATTCACATAGTCGCCTGTAGCTAGTACTTTTTCAGTAAAATCTTTATTAATAAAAATAGGGGTTTCAGCTACACTGAAATCTAATGCGCCAGGAAAAGGGGTATTGAGGGAAGCCAAATAATTCTGGTAAACCTCTTCTGTAAAAGCAGCGTTAAATTTTTGTCTAATGGAAGCAATCATATATTTAATTTATGATTTTGCTTTTAAGGCCTTGTCTAAAAAATTAGGAATAATAGCGTGAAAGGTAGATTTAATTTTTTTAGGATCATTTAAGTGCTCAATCATTCTATCCCACTTTTCTATTCCAAATTCTTCAATAATTGAATTTTTAATTTTCTCTTCTTTAAAATAATCTAATAAAATATGGTATTCGCCTTCAGGATGAAATTGCACACCCGCCATATACTCATTGAATTGAATACCCATAATGGCACGCTCTAGGGGTACTTGAGGTCTAATTTTTTCTAAGTGCAGTGATGCGTGCACCCATACTATTAATAAGTTCGTCATTGGGCTCGGTAATTTGATATAACCTGCTTTCTAAAGTATAGAAAGGGTCTTCTAAACCTTCAAATAAATCATTGAATTCAATAGGATGAACAGGAAGTATGCCTACTTGTCTTGATTTTCTTAAACTAATCTTTCCCAAATTAAAATGTCTGCAGGCAATTTGAAAACTATGACAAATTAAAAAAACGGGTTTTTCTAAGGCCACCATTTGGTCAAGCCATTCGGTATACAATGTATCCCAGGGCTCATCCTTCAGAATCAATAGGAGAGCCAGGCCCTCCGGTAGAGATATAAGCATCGAAACTATCATCGGGAATTTCAGCGCAATCTCTTAGTTTAAAAATTTGATGTTCTATGCTTGCATTTCTATCTTGACTCCAATGTTCTAAAAGTAATTGAATACAATCCATACCCACATTCGTACTTCCATCATACATATCAATGATAGCAATATTTAAGTGGGTAGCTGACATTATAGGTAGCTTAGGTTTGTCTTAGGCGTCAATACTAATAATGTTTCATACATGAGTTGAATGGTGTCTACGACATCTTTTTTATGAATCATTTCTACCGTTGTATGCATGTATCTTAAAGGCATTGAAATTAAAACGGAAGGACAGCCTTCGTTTGCATAAGCAAAACTATCGGTATCGGTTCCAGTGCTTCTGCTTAAGGTTCTAAATTGAACAGGTATTTTTTTCGCTTTAGCAGTATTTTCAACAATCGCTAATAATTTATTATGAATAGCAGGGGCGTAGGCTAAAGAAGGGCCTTTGCCGCATTGAATATCTCCTTCAATGGCTTTGTTAATCATAGGTGTATGCGTATCGTGGGTAACATCGGTGATAATAGCAATATTGGGTTTAATACGACGCGCAATCATTTCAGCACCACGTAAGCCAATTTCTTCTTGCACTGCATTTACAATATATAAACCAAAAGGTAAGTTTCTTTTTATTCTCTTTTAATAAACGTGCTACTTCTGCAATCATAAAACCACCCACTCTATTATCAAAGGCGCGTCCAATAATAAAATCGTTGGCTAATTCATCAATACCTTCTTGATAAGTAACTACGGCACCAATATGAATACCTAAGGCTTCTACTTCTTTTTTAGATCTTGCACCACAGTCCAAGGTTAAGTTGTCAACTTTAGGTTGTGGTTCTTTTTGTTCTGGGTTACTCATTCTTGTATGAATAGCAGGCCATCCAAATACAGCTTTCACTGGCCCTTTTTTACCATGTATCCAAACGCGCATAGAAGGCGCAATTTGATGGTCGACACCGCCATTTCTTTTTAAATATATTAAACCTTGGTCGTTGATATAATTTACAAACCAACTAATCTCATCGGCATGCGCTTCTATGACCACTTTAAAAGGGGCATTTGGGTTAATCACGCCCACTGCTGTGCCATAAGCATCGGTATAAGTAGTGTCTACATATTTTGTAAGGTAGTCTAACCAAATTTTTTGACCACTTGTTTCAAATCCAACCGGAGATGGGTTGTTAATATAGTTGGTTAAAAACTGATAAGAGGCTGCGCTAATTAATTCTTTTTTAGACTTTGCAACTGATTTTTTGGTGCTTGATTTTGCCATAAATAGTATTTAAAATTGACTCCTGCAAGATAACACTAATTGTGCTATTTTGAAACTTGCCTTCTACCCACGCTTTTCTTGATTATTTATTGATACTTTTGTGCAAATAAATGATATCGTTTTGCTTCAACCGCCTTTAGATACTAATAAGTTATGGGAGCTTACTCCATGACCAATTTTGGGAAATCAGTAAAATAATTTTTAATTGGCAGGCAGCGCATAATCCAGTTTATAAACAGTGGGTGGAATTAAACAAGTCAAGCGCCATTGCTTTTTTACCTATCTCTTTTTTTAAAACCCAGGATGTTTTTATAGGAGAGAAGCCCATTCAATTTATTTGAAAGTAGTGGCACTACACAGGATGTAAAAAGTAATCATTGGGTACAAGATATAAGTTTGTATGAAGCAAGTTTTTTAAAGGGGTTCAAATTATTTTATGGCAACCCTTCAGATTATTGTATTATTGGTTTGTTACCTTCTTATTTAGAAAGAAAACATTCTTCATTGGTATATATGGTAGATAAATTAATTAAAGCATCGGGTCATGCGCAGAGTGGTTTTTATTTAGATGATTTTACTAAAGTTGAATGAAGTATTGCAAGATTTAGAAAAGCAAAAACAAAAAGTTTGGTTTATAGGAGTAAGTTTTGCTTTAACCGATTTTGCAATAGCCTATCCACAAAAATTAAATTCCACCATTGTACTAGAAACGGGTGGAATGAAAGGAAGAAAAGAAGAATTAACTAGAAATGAATTACATCAATTATTAAGGGAGCATTTAGGAGCAAGTACTATTCATTCTGAATATGGAATGACCGAACTATTAAGTCAGGCCTATGCCATTAAAGATGGGGTGTTTAAATGCCCGCCTTGGATGAAGGTAATGGTGGCAGAAGAGGAAGACCCTACTAGTATTAAAGAAACAGGAAGAGGGGTGTTGCATATAATTGACCTTGCCAATATATATAGCTGCTGCTTTATTGCAACGGAAGATATTGGAGAGGTATTTGAAGACGGTAGCTTTACCGTATTAGGTAGGCTAGATGCAAGTGCCAGAAGAGGTTGTAGTTTACTCGTTGTATAACTTAATGCTATTTCTTATTCGTCAAACATAGTCTTCTCCGATTCAATCATCTTTTCTAAGTACACTAAATAACTAGGCTCTAGGCCATAGTTATACTGCCTTTTATCAATGCTATCTCTCGTTTTAACAATAAGTGGTAATTGCTGTTGGGTAGAGAGTTTATACTTCTGATTAATTTTTAAAAAGTGGTCGCTTCTGCTTTTATTTTGCGTTAAGACATCCTTGTTTTGCACGCCAATAATTTTGTTGATGACTTTAGTGGAGATAGATTCTCCTTTTTGATGATTTTTATAAAGTACTTGTAATAATTCTTTCTCAATAATTGAAAGGGAGTGGTAAAAATTATAATTCAATCTTGCCGTCACTTCTTTGGGTACTCTTTTCTTTCTTTGTCTATATACAATGAAAAATAGTCCAAAAGTAATCAACATGACAATAGATACGCTAGGTGTAAAGAAGGGTAGTACTTTATTGAATATAAAATATA
This sequence comes from Chitinophagales bacterium, assembly GCA_964203405.1. Taxonomy (GTDB): domain Bacteria; phylum Bacteroidota; class Bacteroidia; order Chitinophagales; family Chitinophagaceae; genus Sediminibacterium. The sequence goes on along the minus strand of CAXNLL010000001.1, from coordinate 646,613 downwards.
AAATAGGGTTTTCAATTTTATAGACATTTTGAATACTGCTTCGATCTAAATCATCAGCATTGATACTGTATGTAGAATAGCTAAGTTTATTGCCTGATAATATTTTTACTAAATAGGCAGAATTGCCTAAGTTGAATTGTAATCCATCGTAGGTTTCCTTAGTGTTATATAAACTCAACCAAGCTTGCTTCATTCTTTCGTTCGAATTAGACTTCACTTTTCCATACTCGTTTTTAGCAAAATCAATCCAGTAATAGTCGAGATAGTTTTGAAAAACAAGTATTTCGTTTACATTGTAATTATAATAAGTAGCCGATTCTAAAGTTTTAATTAATGCAGGGTTAGTAGCACCTAAAGTTGACCAAGTATTTTTAGCAAAATCAAATTCAAAGCAGGAATCAATATTATTTAATGAAAAATCCCTAGGCATGTTAGAATAGGCTAATGACTTAGTAGCGTATAGCTTATTGGTTCTGGTGTCAACCTTGTATTTAATGATATTATCAAAGTCGTCGTAGCCATTGACAATGGCATTGATTGGATATAATTCCCACTCATGTGTTTGAGGGCTGAAATAAGTCATAATACCACGCATATGCCAAAAACCTGATCCACCATATTGGAAAATAGTATCGTTTAGTTGAAAGGTAAAGGCTTGGTAATTTACCCCTGAGTGAACGGTAGAATCAATTCTTATTAAAGCATAGCTGCTTTTATTTTTTTCAATTTTAAATAATTTACCTGTCCCTGATGGTTGTATCCAGGTATTATTTCCTTTTTTGATTAGGGCAATATGTTTGAAGGTTTTGGTATCAAGGCCAAAGTTAAATAGGCTACTATTTAACTTTATATTTAAGGAGTTAACGCTATCTGCAGTAATTATATTCAGTAAGGCAATCTCTTGGTCTTGCAATGGGTTACTCACCTTTTTTTCTTGTGTAAAAGATAAATTAAATTGAAAAAGCAAACTTAAACTAAGTATTATTCTAACTATTTTCATATAGCTAAGATAGTAGTTAATTTATAATAAGAAACTTACTTAAATGTATTTATACATATTTTATAATTTATAAATATGTATTTTATTTATTAATAATTAGTTAATAATAAAAAAATATTTTCTTTACTTAGTTTACTATATATTTGGAATGAGTACTGATCCTGAAGCATATTTACATTAGGAACATTTATATATTAATAAAATATTAAATATAGTAATGTTTAAAGATTTTTATCCTTTGGGGGAAGGATAATCGGGGTGGTTGGGACTTGTCCTGGCCACCCCAAATTTTTTTAGGGAAGTCTTGGTACTTAGAAAAAATTCTAAGATAAATAGGATTTTTACACTGCTACATTAAAGTCGCGCAATGCATCATTTAAACTAGTCTTCAAATCGGTACTTGGCTTTCTTTGTCCAATGATTAAAGCGCAGCTAACCTGGTAATCGCCAGCAGGGAAGGTCTTTTTATAGGTCCCAGGTATAACAACACTTCTAGCCGGTACACGACCTCTGTATTCAATAGGGCTAGCGCCACTTACATCTATAATTTTAGTGCTTTGGGTTAAAACTACATTGGCACCTAATACCGCTTCTTTTTCTACATGTACGCCTTCTACCACAATACATCTACTTCCAATAAAACAGCCATCTTCTATAATCACAGGGCTGGCTTGTAAGGGTTCTAAAACTCCACCAATGCCCACACCTCCACTTAAGTGAACCCCTTTACCAATTTGCGCACAGCTTCCAACAGTAGCCCAGGTATCCACCATGGTTCCTTCATCTACAAAGGCCCCAATATTTACATAACTAGGCATTAAAACCACGTTCTTAGCTAAATAGGCGCCATATCTTGCTACCGCATGTGGCACAGCTCTTACGCCTAGAGCAGCATAGTTCGATTTCAGTAACATTTTATCATGAAACTCAAAAGGAGCAAGCTCCCAGGTTTGCATCGGTTGAATACCAAAGTATAATAAAATAGCTTGTTTTACCCATTCGTTCACTACCCATTTCCCGTCAATGGGTTCGGCCACTCTTAAGCGACCTTTATCCACTTCTTCAATGACTGCATGCACCGCAGCACTGTAATTAGCGTCTTTTAATAAACTACGATCGGCAAATGCTGCTTCAATTTTGTTCTTCAATTCCATTGTTTCAATTTGTACAAAATTACAAACAAGACCCTTATTGTGCTTACTAAGTTTTACACAATAACTAAGCTGAATTTATTTAAGGGGGATTGTTTAATTTGCAGCATGTTTGTTTATGAAGAAGATATACAACTATGTTTAACGACCCTTCAAAAAGGGGGGATCATCTTATATCCTACCGATACGGTTTGGGGTATTGGTTGTGATGCTACCAACGAAGCAGCCGTAGCAAAAATATTTGCGTTAAAAAATAGAGTAGATACCAAGGCCATGATTATACTCTTAGAAGATGAAGCTCATCTTGCAAACTATGTATCCGATAATAATTTACAAATATTTGATTACATAAAAGGAATTCATAAACCCACAACAGTCATTTATCAAAAAGCCATTAACCTTGCCAAAAATTTAGTAGCAGCAGATGCGTCGGTGGCCATTCGCATTACCAAGGACGCTTTTTGTAAAGATTTAATGAAAGTATTGGGTAAACCTATCGTAAGTACTTCAGCCAATATTTCTGGATATCCTACACCATTATGTTTTGCCGATATTTCATTGGATATTAAAGAAGGGGTTGACTATGTGGTGAAACATAGACAGGAAGAAACGAGTATGCAAATACCTTCTTCTATAGTAAAATGGGATGAAGATGGAAATTTAATTATCATTCGTCCTTAATACCCACCATGCAAAAAATACTAGTTGTACAAACTGCTTTTATTGGTGATGTAGTGCTAGCTACTGCCTTAGTAGAATCTTTGCATCAGCAGTATCCAAAAGCAGCCATTGATGTAGTGGTGAGAAAAGGCAATGAGTCGCTTTTTAATGAACACCCATTTATAAATGATCTTATTGTTTGGGATAAAAAACAGCATAAATATTTGAATTGGCTTTCTATTTTGAAAAAAATAAGAGCGAAAAAATATGATGTATTAATTAATGTACAAAGGTTTGCAGCTACTGGTTTGTGGACTATTTTATCGAGTGCAAAAACTACCATTGGGTTTGATAAAAACCCATTTTCATTTTTATTTACACATAAAGTAAAACATGATGTATCGGTAGTTGATGTACATGAGATAAATAGAAATCACAGATTAACAGAATCATTGGGTGCCCTAAAACTTTGCATGCCAAAATTGTATCCTACTAATTCCGACTATGAAAAAGTAAAACTATATCAAGCAGAAAAATATATAACCATTGCGCCAGCATCGGTTTGGTTTACTAAACAATTTCCTTTGACTGCTTGGGTAAGTTTAATTAATGAATTAAAATTTGAAGGTCCTATTTATATTCTAGGGGGCCCTACTGATAAAGCCCTTGGTGATAAAATTATGAATGAATTAGTAAGCTTGCATTCAAAAACTTCTAATACTTCTAATACTTCCAATACTACAACTGCTTCCACACAAATAATTAACCTAAGTGGGGAATTAGGTTTTCTAGCGTCAGCTGCCCTGCAACAAAACGCAGTCTTAAATTATGTAAACGATTCTGCTCCCTTGCATTTTTGTTCTGCAGTCAATGCGCCGGTAGTGGCCATTTATTGTTCTACCATTCCTGCATTTGGTTTTGGTCCTTTATCTACAAATTCTTTTATAGTAGAAACCCAGCAAAAACTTAGCTGTCGTCCCTGTGGTTTACACGGCAAGAAGCAGTGTCCTTTAGGGCACTTTAATTGCGCCCAAACCATTGAAAATGCTCAATTAATAGCCCCATTGCTACAAATGGCCCAACATTAGTACTTTTGTAGCCATGCAAATTCAATTTACACAAGAAGAAGAATCTATATTCAATATAGTAGCTCAGCAAGCTGCTTTATTGAACACGCCTGCATTTGCAGTAGGTGGGTTTGTGCGCGATAAAATTTTGAATAGACCCACCAAGGATATTGACATCGTTTGTATTGGAGATGGCCTAGCCTTGGCAACTGCTTTTGCTAATCAATTTACACCTAGGCCTCCGGTTTCTTTATTTAAAACTTTTGGAACTGCGCAGGTGAAACTAGATACTATTGAAATTGAATTTGTAGGGGCTAGAAAAGAAAGTTATGCTAAAGAAAGTAGAAAGCCATCGGTAAGTCCGGGCAGCATTGAAGATGACCAAAACAGAAGAGACTTTACCGTGAATGCTTTAGCGATTTCTTTAATTGAAAATGATTTTGGAAAAGTAATTGATCCTTTTGGAGGCTTAGAAGACTTAACGAATAAAATTTTAAGAACACCTTTATCCCCTGAAAAAACTTTTGACGACGATCCTCTTCGCATGATGCGCGCTATTCGTTTCGCCACTCAATTAAATTTTGAAATAACTGCTGAAGCATTTACAGCCATTCAAAAAATGGCAGGTCGTATTTCTATTGTTTCACAAGAGCGTATTACCGATGAATTGCAAAAAATAATGCAAACCGCAGTACCCTCTAAGGGTTGGTATTTATTAAAAGAAGCGGGTTTACTGGAAAATATATTTCCTGTTTTATTACAATTGGAAGGTGCTGAAACCTTGGATGGCATTGGGCATAAGGACAACTTCTCCCATACCTTACAAGTATTAGATAATGTAGCTGCCACTAGTGAGGACCTATGGCTTCGTTGGGCTGCTTTACTACATGATATTGCAAAACCGAAAACTAAAAAGTTTGAAACTGGTTTTGGTTGGACTTTTCATGGTCATGAAGTAGTGGGTGCCCGTATGGTGCCTAAAATTTTCACGCAGTTGAAACTGCCCTTGAATGAAAAAATGAAAATGGTACAAAAATTAGTGGCCCTTCATTTACGCCCTATTTCCTTAACGAAGGAATCGGTGACCGATAGTGCCATTAGAAGACTATTATTTGATGCAGGTGATGATATTGAGAGCTTAATGTTACTATGTGCTGCCGATATTACAAGTAAGAATAAAGTAAAAGTGAAGCGTTATTTACAAGGCTTTGATTTTGTCAAAGAAAGATTAATAGAAGTAGAGCAAAAAGATAGCATTAGAAACTGGCAACCACCTATTACGGGAGAAATGATTATGGAACTATTTGCCATTACACCCTCTAAGCAAGTGGGTATTATTAAAGGATGCTATTAGAGAAGCCATATTGGATGGGCTTATTCCCAATGACTATGATGCTGCCTATGGCTTCATGTTAAAAGAAGCCGAAAAACTAGGCTTATTTCCTATAATAAAATAGTAATTTAGCGTTTCAAAATACCAAAATGGCCGTATTAAAATTTAGAGTTTCTTGGGAAGAGGATGATGCGATATACCGTGATGTTTTGGTGAAGCACACACAAAATTTTCAAGACTTACATTTGATTATATTAAAAGCTTTTGAATTTGATCAAAAGCATGATGCTACTTTTTATAGAAGCAACGATACTTGGCAAAGAGGAAGAGAAATAAGTAAAGAAGTCTACGACCGTGCTTATAAAGTAGCTCCTTTATTAATGGAAGAGACTATTATTGGTTCTGAAATAATTGATACCAATCAACATTTTATTTACGAATACGATTTTGTAAAGTCATGGTCTTTTTTAATTCAACTTGATACAAGTGATTAAAAATGCCGATGCAGATATGACGCTTGAATATCCTTTAGTATCTCGTATCGAAGGAGTGGGGCCTATGCAATATGGCACTAAGGGTTTACTGGGTGAAAAATTTGCAGACATTGAAGAGAAATATGATTTGAACTGAAGCGGCCAGAATGGATTTGGGGAAGAAGGCGAAGACGCGCATGCTTCTGATGAAGAAGACGCGAATGCGTCTGATGACGGGGGTGATGATGACAATGAAGAAGAAGACAACAAGCAGGATAATGAGTCTGGTTCTGGGTTTTTCGAAGGGGAAGCTTTTTAGTTCTATAATTTCGTATTACTTATTTATTTCAAATTTAAACGATTCCAAGTATTTTGTCTAACATACCGTTTACATCGTAATGGGTCCTACCGCTGTAGGAAAAACAAGCTTTGCTATTGCACTTGCGCAAAGCATTAAATACAGAAATTATTTCAGCAGATGCACGTCAGTGTTATAAAGAAATGAATATAGGAGTGGCTAGACCAAGCGCAGATGAATTAAAAGCGGTACCTCATCATTTTATTGCATCAGTCATTCAATTACTGAAAATATCAATGCCTCTGTATTTTGAAAATTGGGCCTTGGAAAAAGTACAAACTTTATTCACTACAAAGGATGCAGTAGTCATGGTAGGAGGAACGGGTTTATATATTAAAGCATTTTGTGAGGGCTTAGATTTAATACCTGCTATTGATCCAAGCATTCGAGAAAATATTATAGCACAGTATGAGAAATTAGGTATTGCGTTGGTTGCAAAAAGAGGTATCGGTGAAAGATCCTCAATATTGGGCCAGAAGGGAGAGCAAAAAAATCCACAGCGATTAATGCGCGCCTTAGAAGTAATACTAGGAACAGGTAGCTCTATTCTAAGTTTTCAAAATAAAAAACCCATTGAAACGGCCTTTTAAGATGGTGAAAATTGGCTTAGAATTAGCATAGGGACGCAATTATATCAGCGAATAAATCGATAGGGTTTTGAATCATGATTGAACTTGGCTTGGAAAAAGAGGTAAAAGGCTTAGCAGATTATGCTCATTTAAACGCTTTGCAAACAGTTGGTTATAGTGAATGGAAGGACTTATTTCGAGCAGAAAATAAGCAAGGAAAAAGTCATAGAAAATATCCAACAAAACACCCGCCATTACGCCAAACGGCAAATGACCTGGTTTAAGCGAGACCCTGCCACCACTTGGATTTAAGGCAGGTCAGTATTGAACCTAAGCAGGTTTTATTATAATAGTTTAATATTTTTAGGAATTAACATATAAGATGCCCAAGCCATCTAAATTATGGTTATTTTTGGCCCATAATATAGCCATTGATACAGTGGTATATTCATTACATTTTATTTAAAACTTTAAGTATGCAAAAATTAGGAAGCTTCCTATTGGTAAGTCTTTTTTTAATTGACTGGGACTTTGGCAAAAAGCCAAACCATTCAATTTGAAAAATATACTTTACCCAACGGCTTAAAAGTTATTTTACATGAAGATCATTCTGCACCAGTGGTGGCAGTAACGGCACTTTATACCATGTAGGTTCAAAAAACGAAGACACTGCAAGAACAGGATTCGCGCATTTCTTTGAACATTTATTATTTGAAGGATCAGAAAATATCAAAAGAGGTGAGTTTGATAAGTATATCACCAATGCGGGTGGTGCTTTAAATGCAAATACTTCACAGGATCGTACTTTTTATTATGAGTTACTTCCTTCTAATCAAGTAGACCTTAGGTCTTATGGTTAGAAAGTGAGCGTATGATGCATGCAAAAATTGAACAAATTGGAGTGAATACACAACGCGAAGTGGTGAAAGAAGAAAAGCGTCAAAGAGTGGACAACCGACCTTATGGTTCTTTTTTAACTGAAATGTTAAAGACGTGCTTATAAAGTGCATCCTTATCAATGGGCGCCAATAGGAAGTATGGATCATTTAAATGCTGCCAAATTAGACGAGTTCATTCAATTTTTATAAAACTTATTATGTACCTAATAATTGTGTTTTATCTATAGCAGGAGATTTCAATATAGCCTGAATTAAAGAAAAAAATTGAAGCTTATTTTGGCCCAATTACTAAAGGTACATTAACCTATGAACCAAGACCCAGTATTAAAGAACCAGCCTTTAGGGTGGTGAAGTGAGAGATGATGATATATGATAACATTCAATTACCAGGCGTATTTTCCATGCTTACCGTGCACCTAAGCAAGGTGGAGATGAGTATTATGCATTTAATGTATTGTCTACTATTTTATCTGGAGGAGATTCTTCTAGAATGAATAAGACCTTGGTAGATAAAAAACAATAAGCAGTAGCGGCGCAATCGGTACCATTTTTTCAATGAAGACGATGGCTTATTCATTGCATTAACTATTGCCAATATGGGTGTTAAAGATAGAAACTTTGGAAGCAAGTATGGATAGTGTGGTGAATGAATTAAAGATGGGACTTAGTGGGAGAGCGTGAATTCCAAAAAGTGAAAAACCAAATTACCACTTCCTTGGTAGATAGTAAGGCTACTATGGCAGGTATTGCAGAAAGCTTAGCAAATAATGAAGTATATTTTGGCGATGCAAATTTAATTAATACCGAATTAGAGAAATATAATAAAGTAACTAGAGAAGATGTATTAAATGTGGCTAAAAAATATTTGAATAAAGACAATAGGGTAGCGCTTCATTATTTACCAAAAGAAAAACACAACTAAATAAGTAAGGCTATTCAATAGCATACCAAAAAATAATTTTATGAAAAAATATATATACAGCGTTTTATTATGTTTACCATTCTTTTCAATGGCACAAACAGTGGATAGAACTAAGTCTCCTGCGCCAGGGAAGGCACCTTTAATACAAGTGTCTAGTCCTGTTAAATTTACTTTAGCGAACGGCTTGCAAGTTTTTGTAGTAAAAAATACAAAATTGCCGAAAGTCACTGCTACTTTGGCTTTAGATGTAGACGGTTTCAAAGAAGGCGATAAGGCAGGCTTGGCTGATATGTCAGGCCAACTACTTGCAAAGAGGAACTACTACTAAATCTAAAGCGGAATTAGACGAAGCGGTAGAATTTTTAGGAGGTAGCCTGTCTACTTCTAGTCAATATGCTTCAGTAAGTTCTTTAAAAAGTAATTTTCCAAAATTAATGGAGTTGATGTCAGAAGTCATTTTACGTCCAGCTTTATCTAGTGATGAATTAGAGAAAGTAAGAAAGCAAACTATTTCTGGAATTGAATCAAGTAAGGATGATGCGGATGCTATTTCTAATAATGTAATGAAGAAATTAGTGTATGGTGCTAACCATGCATTATGGTGAAATCACCACTATTAAAACAGTGAATAGCTGTAAAAGTAGAAGATGTAAAAACACTTTGTTAAATACCTATTGGATACCTAATAATGCGTATTTAATATTTGTAGGAGATATTGACCCAGCCAACGCCAAGGCGCTTGCTGAAAAGAATTTTGGTACTTGGGCTAAGGGTACATTTACACAGCCTGTGTATGAGAAGCCAGCTATTCCTGCTACAACCTATGTAGCTATTATAGACAGACCAGCCTCTGTTCAAAGTGTGGTAACTATTGCTACTACAGTGAATCTAACAAAAGGTTCACCTAATGATATCCCTTCTAATGTGATGAATAATATATTAGGAGGTGGTTTCTCTGGAAGATTATTTGCCAACTTACGTGAGAAACATGCCTTTACTTATGGTGCTTATTCTTCTATCTCTCCTAGTAAGTCAAATAGGTATGTTTAGCGCTGAGGCTTCTGTTAGAAATGAAAAAACAGATAGCTCTATTCAAGAAATATTAAATGAATTAAATATTATTCGTAATACAAAAGTGGGGGACACTGAATTAAGCCGTATGAAGAATTATTTAGCGGGTGGTTTTGCCCGTTCTTTAGAAAGCCCTAATACGATTGCTAATTTTGCTTTATCTATTGCCGTAAATAATTTACCTGCGGACTATTATCAAAAATACTTAACCAATTTAGCAGCAGTAGATGCTCAAAAAGTGCAAGATGTAGCAGCTTCTTTATTGAACCCTGCTAAAATGCATATTGTGATTGTAGGTAATGCAAAACAAATTGCTAAAGGCTTAGAAAAATATGGTCCAATAAAGTATTTTGATATTGAAGGTAATGAAGTAGCTGCGCCAACTGAAGTAAAAGCAGATGCTAGTTTAACGCCTACTGCATTAATGGAAAAAGCCATTGCTGCCATTGGTTCAAAAGAAGCTTTAGGCAATGTGAAAGATGTTCAATTAAAAGGAACAGCTAATTTAATGGGACAGTCTTTAGAAATGAAGCAAACCATTGTAATGCCGGGTAATTCTGTAACCACGATGTCAATGGGTGGCATGGCCATGATGAGACAGGCAGTGGTAGATGGTAAATACTCTGTTTCACAACAAGGACAAGAAGCGCCAATGACAGATGATTTAAAAGAAGGCTTAGACGAATCTACTTTTCTTGCTCCAGAGCAATTATACCTTGCAAAAGGGTATGGTTTAAAGATAGTTGGTGCAGAAAAAGTAGACGGTAAAGAAGCCATTGATCTTGAAGTAACAACACCTTCTAAAAAAGTATCACACCGTTTTTATGATGCTAAAACATTCTTATTAGTAAAGACTTCAAAATCGGAAGAAGTGCCAGGACAAGGTACCATGACGCAACAACAATTTTATACTGGCTATCAAACTATAAATGGCGTTCAAATTTCTTCAGAGCAACTTATCGATATGGGTCAAATGAAAATAAATGTAAAGTATACAGATATCAAAATGAATCAAGGATTAAAGACAACTGATTTAAAATAGAGTTAAAATATCCTACACAAAAAAGCCATCCCTCGGGATGGCTTTTTTTATATCAATGAATTAATATTAGAATCTTATACCGTAACCAATATTAAATAATACTTGGTTAGCAGTTAAATTAGCATAAGTATTAGGCTTATCATTTAAACGGTAAGGGAAGACTGCATCTTTAGTACTTGAGCTAACAATGGTGAAGTCAATAAAGTTTCTATTGGTTCTGTATCCAATACCACCGCTTAATACCATGCGAGAAGCTTTAAGGGTTTCATCTTTATAAGGAGATCCATAATAAGCAGCACCACCTCTTATCATCCAGTTGCTACTTAATTTTATTTCAGAGCCTAATTTAAAATTAATATTGTTTTTATAAGAAGATTTTACTACCTCGTTTATTAAACTATAATAGTCGCTAGTTGCTTTATCGTAGTCATTGGAATAAAAACGAGTTCCTGCATAGTTTACAACCTCTAAATCGGCAGCAATAAAACCAAGTGGTTGTGATGGTTTACTTGGAGATGCAAAAAAGTAGCTTGAGCTAAATATTGCTTTAGTAGGAGTAGAGATTGTATATTCTCTTATACCAGCATAACCATTATTTAATTCGCCAGAACTAACCGACAGCGTACCTGCATACTTTTCGGTATTGGTGGACAAGCTAGCACTTATTTGATCTCTAAATGAAATGACTTGAGGCGTATGTAAGGTAAAGCCCACTCTTAAAAAAGGTTCAGGCTTGTATATTATTCCCAACTTGGCTCCTAAACCCCAACCTCTTGAAGAAAAATTTTCATCTAAAACAAAGGATGCAAAATTATTATCTGGATTCGAAGTGGCATCTACTTCAGAATAAGTAAGTCTCTTAGAATAATTGATCATAGGCAAAACCAAACTACCACCTAGGTATAATTTATCATCCATATTGCCACCCCAGCCAAAGGCTAATTCATCATAGCTTCCAGTAGTATGTGCGTCATAAGACTGGTTTACGCCAGAAGTTATAGGTACTAAACTTTGGTAGCCATTAACATTACCTCTTGCATCAAGAGAAGTATCTACTAAATAAGTTCTAAAAGCAAGAGAGCTTCCAAAAATATAATTACTTAAGGCAGCATTAGAATCGGCTTGGTCACCTACTAATTCTTCTAAATATTTTTCAGATAAACTGCTAAAATTATTCTTACCACCAAAACTTGAATGGTTATTGAAATTAGCAACTTGATTATAGGTAATAGAGAAGGCGGTGCTTGTCCAGTTATTTCTTTTTTGTCCATCTGCAAAAACCATACCCACCGATCCGAAATTAGATCTAGAATTTGTATTAGAAGAATTTGTACCTCTGTAAGTAAAATTATTAGTTTGCACTAAGAATTTTGGGGTTAACAAAAGTTCACTTGACTTATAAAAACCAAGGCCGGCTGGATTTATATGATTAGAAGATAAATCACCTCCTAAAGAACCCATGGCCCCACCTAAAGCATTACTTCTAGCCGTTCCACTTGGTGCAAACCAAGAAAGGCGAAGCCCATCTTCAGGTTCTTGTGCATACATGGTTAAACTAGATCCCATTAATATTAAAAAAAATAATTTCTTCATAATTGATACTTTGATTTTTAAAAAAACTTACCTCTACAACTTACTACTAAAAAAATACTAGATACTAGCATTGGCTTAAGGAATTCTTGCGGCACGAGGGCTGCTTGAAGAACTACCAGCGCTATTAAAGCCACCACTTCTTCCACCTGCATTGCTATTGCCACTATTATTGCTGTTATTATTGCTTTGGAAACTTGCTCTGTTATTACTATTATTAGTGCTGTTTGTTTGATTTTGATTACCGCCATTGTAGTTATTATTAGAAAAATAACGAGCAGGACGGTCATAACTATTTGCGTAATTGGTATTACTATTATTAGTAACAACACGCTTCATTAAATTTCCAAAATTGCTATTCAATGTTGGGTTGCTAGTATATCTTGTATTACCCGTAGTAGTGTTTACACTATTATTAGTATTGTTATAACCACGATTATTTCTATAAGCATTAATAGTAGAAGGGCTTGATTGTACAACACGAGCAGATTGATAAGGTCTTCCTCCATTATTTGCAAAGCCACCACCACCATTATAATATTCCACCATATGGGTTCCATCCACCATAACCAAAACCACCATAACCAAATCCGCCGTAGCCAAATCCGCCATAACCTAAACCTGCCCATCCACCATAACCAAAACCACCATAACCAAATCCTCCCCATCCACCTCCCCATCCTCCGAAACCACCCCAGAAAGGATCATAGCCCCATCCACCAAATCCACCAGCCCATCCGCCATAACCTCCCCATCCACCATAACCACCCCAGAAAGGATCATAGCCCCATCCGCCAAATCCACCACCAAATCCACCACCAAATCCACCACCAAATCCACCTCCCCATCCGCCAAATCCACCACCAAATCCACCTCCCCATCCACCATAGGCGCCGGCCCATCCGCCATAACCCATACCAAATCCCATATTGAAACTTGGATTGTTCCAGTAGCCAAAATCGTCAATGGTTGACCAGCGGTTTCTGTTGGCCACTTTTAATCTTAAATAACGGTCGTCTTGATAGTTTTGATATTCTTGATATTCTTCATCTTGAGCCATTCCATTTTCTGCTTTTTCAATAGCCACTAATTTTTCCGCGCTCACTACTTTTTTGTTAGGGGTATAGTATAAATCATCGCGTAGCAGCAGTTGTAGCTTTGTTGTAAACTTGTACAGCTGGTACCAAAAAAACTAAAAGCCACTATGCCCATGGCTATTAGCCTTAAATAAGTGTTAGTTTTTTGCGTCTTCATTTTCGTAAGTTTTAGGTTTTTATATGCCCCTTAATTAGTATACATTTGCTTGTATAAAGGTATTGAAAAATAGTATATAGAGCGTTTTTCGTACATTAAAATTATTACTATAAAATTGTTAAGATTTTTACAATGGCAAAGGAACTAACTACAAGGGCCCAGGACTATTCTCAATGGTATAATGACTTAGTCATTAAAGGTGAACTTGCTGACTACAGCGCAGTTAGGGGTTGTATGGTCATAAAGCCTTATGGTTATGCTTTATGGGAAAATATGCGCGATGTCTTAGACAAAATGTTCAAAGACACTGGCCATCAAAATGCCTACTTCCCTTTATTTGTTCCTAAGTCTCTGTTCGAGGCGGAAGAAAAAAATGCAGAAGGCTTTGCCAAAGAGTGTGCCGTAGTTACCCATTACCGTTTAATTGCCGATCCTAATAATAAAGGAAAATTGATGGTTGATCCGGAAGCGAAATTAGAAGAAGAATTAATTGTTCGTCCAACCAGTGAAGCCATTATTTGGAATACTTATAAAACTTGGATTCAGTCTTATCGTGATTTACCTATTTTAGTGAATCAATGGGCGAATGTAGTAAGATGGGAAATGCGTACACGTTTATTTTTACGCACTGCAGAATTTTTATGGCAGGAAGGACATACCGCGCATGCGACTGCAGTGGAAGCTATTGCAGAAACAAAACAAATGTTGAATGTATATGCCGACTTCGTAGAAAATTGGATGGCAGTACCCGTATTAAAAGGAGTAAAAACAACTAATGAGCGTTTTGCAGGTGCAGAAGACACATATTGTATAGAAGCACTTATGCAGGATGGAAAAGCATTGCAAGCAGGAACTTCTCATTTTTTAGGACAAAATTTTGCCAAAGCATTTGATGTTAAATTTAGTGATCAAAATAATAAACAAGAATATGTTTGGGCCACAAGCTGGGGTGTAAGTACAAGATTAATTGGAGGTCTAGTGATGACACATAGTGATGATGAAGGTTTAGTTTTACCTCCACGCATTGCACCTATTCAAGTAGTAATTGTTCCTATTTATAAAGGAGAAGAGCAAAAGCAAGTATTGGATGAGAAAGTGAGCGAGATGGTGAAGTCCTTTAAGGCAGCGGGTATAAGAGTGAAGTACGATAATTCAGATCATGCAAGACCAGGATGGAAGTTTGCAGAATATGAATTAAAAGGAGTGCCTATTAGAATTGCTATTGGTGCACGCGATTTAGAAAACAAGCAAGTTGAATTAGCGCGTCGTGATACAAAAGAAAAAGCGGCTGTAGCTATGGAAGGCTTAACGCAAACAGTAGAAAATTTATTAGTAGAGATTCAAGCGAACTTATTTGAGCGTGCTAAAAAATACCGCGACGAACATATTACTAAAGTAGATACTTGGGATGAATTCATGCAAGTCTTAGACACCAAGGGTGGATTTATTTCTGCACATTGGGATGGCACTGCTGAAACAGAAGATAAAATTAAAGAATTAGCAAAGGCCACTATTCGTTGTATACCTTTAGATAATCCATTAGAAGATGGAAAATGTGTTTTAACAGGGAATGCATCTACACAACGTGTTTTATTTGCAAGGGCTTATTAATTTTAAGTGTCCCTAAATAATTCATCTAATTAGTTTCCCTAAAAAATTTTCCTAAAAAGTTTTCAAACTCAATGAAACAAAAACCAATACCCGATGCACTTATGCCTTTTTTAGAAGGCAAGGTATTGTTACTAGATAAGCCTATTGGATGGACTTCTTTTGACTTAGTTAAAAAAGTTCGCAATCTTACGCGTGTTATTAAAGTAGGGCATGCGGGCACCTTAGATCCCTTAGCCACGGGGCTGCTCATAGTTTGTACGGGTAAGTATACTAAATCAATAGATGCTTATATGGGTATGCAAAAAGAATATACAGGCAACATGGTTTTGGGTGCAACTACACCTACTTATGATTTAGAATCGGAGCCGGAAAATTTTAAAAGCACGGAAGCATTAACAAGTGATGCGATTCAAAAAGCAACAATGCCTTTTATTGGTGAAATTTTTCAAATGCCTCCGCAGCATTCAGCCATTAAAAAAGATGGCAGAAGATTATACGAATCTGCAAGACTAGGTATTGAAGTAAAAGTAGATCCTAGAAAAGTAACTATAGAAAGTTTTGAAATTACCAAGATAGAATTACCTACTATTGAATTTAAAGTAGTTTGTTCTACTGGAACTTATATCAGAAGTTTAGTCAAAGATTTTGGAGAAGCTTTAGAGGTAGGTGCCTATATGAGTTCACTTAGAAGAACGCGCATTGGAGAATTTAATGTAGAGGATGCCAAAGTATGGCAGGATATTGAAGCAGAAGTGAATACTTTATTGGAAGGAAAATATTAGAAAGGTAGTCCAATACCAAATTGAAGCGCGTAATTATTTACTTTAACGCCATTGGGTTTTACTTCTGCCCATTTCAAATTTCGAATATCTAACCAGCCGTCATTTTGTAAACGAGTAGGGTCTTTCATTTTAAGGGCATAGTCTATTCTAATTATAAAATAATTAAAGTCCATTCTAAGGCCAGTACCTAGAGCCACCGCAAGGTCCTTATATAATTTATCGAATTTGAAACCTGCAGCTGGATCTAATTCACTGCCTCTAATATTCCAAATATTTCCAATATCAGTATACACGGCCGATCCAATTTTATAAGAGCCCCATTGGAATAAAGGGAAACGATATTCCAAGTTGGTTTCTAATTGTAAATCACCAAATCTATCAAAGCTTTGACTTCTTGAACTTGTATCATAAAACTGAGAACTACCTAAACCCAATTGTCTTAAGCCCCAGGCACGCATACTATAAGGGCCACCTGCAGTGAATTGTTTAAAGAAGGGTAGTTGTCCTTTTAATGCGGGATCGTTACTATAGTTATTACCCCAACCTCCCATAAAACGCCAAGCGAGTTCGGTGTATTGATATTTATATAATTTTCTTACTTCAAGTTCTGCTTTAATATATCTGTAAATACGAGAAGAAGCACCAGGGATTAAACCTGTTAAGCCACCTGCTTCTTCAATACCCACTCTTAGATAATTATTCCGGTTAGGATTTTTTAAAGAAGTTCCGGTATATAAGTAATTAAAAGTTTGACTTATTACATTGCCCTCATTAAAAGAAGATCGCAAGAAGGGATTTAATATCAATAAACTATCTAGTTTAGAAAACTTATTGAGGCGATAAAGCTCCACATTAATAGGCTTATAGGTCCAAGTGTTTTCTTCGCCATTTCTATTTTTCTTTAATTCATAGCCCCAATTGGTGATAAAAGATCTCAGCTTATAATAATTCAATCTATCAATGTAAGAGCCATTCAAAGACAGGGTGGATCTGGTTTGATTGGCATAAGTGGTTCTTTTAGGAACAAAAGGAATGATAAGATTGGGAAAGCTATAAGTATGGCCGACATTAAATAATAAGGTTTGTGCTAAATTATCATTGCCATTATTAACGTTTAATTCAACCCCAGTTCTTGCACTGCTAATGGAGGAGATAGATTTTTTTTGCACATTTCTATCTCGAAAAGTAACACTTGTAGAAAGCCCTAATAAATTACCTGCCACTAGCTGGGAATTATTTCTACTGCCTTCAACATCGAAATTAAAACTATGCCTTAAAGCAGGCGTTAGGAAATAATGCAAGTAAATACTGTCGTTTTGCAGGGTTGTTCTAGCATCAACTTGTTGCCAAGGCCCAAGACTGCTAAAGTTGTTGAGTGTTTGGAAGTATGCATTTTCATTAAAGAGATCCCCCTTTTTAATAATAGACTGTTCTTCAAATAAAGGTGACTTGAATTTATACTCAGTATAGGTTTGTATTATATTTTTATAAGATTCTATTTTAGGCAAGCCTTTTGCTAAAACAGAATCGGGGTTGTCAGCTAATTTTAAATCAGAATAAAAAATTTGTTGACCGATAGGGTAGGTTTTAAATTCACTGCCACTAGTAGAGCGTAACTGAAAACTTAGTTTCCAAACTGGGTAGTCGTTATTGGTTTTTTGTGCAAGTAATACTTGATTCATTTGGTCCAAGGGGTCCAAATTCAATTCCATTAAACCTTGGTTCAGTGTATCTACTTCTACAAATATTTTTTCTTTCGTAAAATAATAATATCCATTCGCTCTAAATAATTCAACTAACCGGTCTAATTCATTATTAATGGATTCGTTGGAATAAGCCATCCCCTTTTTTGCATAGGCAAAACTAGTGTTCTTAATGGCGATAGATTGCAATAAGGAATCACTTAATTCGTATACCACAGAATCAATAAGCGTTTTTTTATTCAAACGAATTTCCATGGTTAGACGTGCCCTCCACTCCTCTTTAACGGTATCTACTTTTACAAGGGGGGTTACTATTGGATTATTATAACCTTTAGTGGCTAAATAGTTTTTCATAAACTGGATGGAAGGTTCCAATTTATCTTCTTGATAGCGCAGGGGTTGAAGGATGGTGTTAAAAACTCCAAATTGACGAACTTGTTTGGCTTTTATGCTATCGTCCCAGTAATTAGAGAGTTCATTGGCAAGCGCTAAGGCTTCTATATTGTTGTTGGCGTCTTTAACAACTACTTTATTATCATACACAAAGCTCATTTGCTTTGGATAGTCATGAATAACTGCTTTTTTCAAGTCTGCGCATGCATTTAATAAAAATAAAAGACCAAGAAGGTAAAATCTTGAGAAGAAACTAATATTTTTAAGCTTCCTTAATTGCATGTAAATGATTAATAATAGTGAGCTCAAATATATTCAATCTTTTGCCCATAAAAAACATTGGGCGGAAGAATCTGTATTTATAGTGGAAGGCCCTAAGTTACTAGAGGAGTTATTGGCTTCAGATTGGGTAATTCGTAAAATTATGGCGCTACCTGACTGGATTCAATCTCAAGGGCATTTGCCGGCTGAAGTGGTGGAAGTGGATGATATTATGTTAGGAAGACTAAGCCTACTGCAAACACCCAACAAAGTAATTGCACTGGTAGAAAAAAAGAAAGAGACAGCTTTAGCAGATTTTAAAAATACAGCCACCTTATTATTAGATGGCATACAGGATCCGGGTAATTTAGGTACCATTATTCGAACAGCGGATTGGTTTGGTATCAAACAAATGGTAGTATCTGTTGACACGGCTGGTTGGTATAATCCTAAAGTATTACAAAGTACCATGGGAAGTTGTTTTAGAGTAAACATACATTATATGGAACTTGATCAACTCTTGGCCTCGAATCAAAAATCAAGTAAACCCTTGCCGGTATATGGTGCCCTTTTATCGGGGAAGTCAATTCATAGTTTACAATTAGAAGCTGCTAATTTTATTTTAATTGGTAATGAATCAAAAGGAATCAGAGAAAACTTAATGCCCTTTATTTCCGATCCCATTTCTATTCCAAGAATTGGTGAGGCAGAATCATTGAATGCAGCAGTAGCTGCAGGGATTATTTTATCCCATTTTAAATCTTAGTTGAATTAGCTAGTCGAATTGTATGGCCTTGGCTGGAGAAATTTTCTTAATCCATAAAGTAGGAACTAAGAAAGAGATATAGCTTATAATGGCTGTGCCAATAAGTACGCTTATAATTTGAACTGCATCCATTTTAATAGGTAATTCTTTAATAAAGTAGGCCGACTCATCTAGTTGTATAAAGCCAAATTTTTCTTGTAAGAAAGAAAGGCCTAGCCCTATAAAGGTGCCTAGTAAAATTCCGGTCCAGCAAATAAAACTTGCTTGGTATAAAAATATTTTTCTAATTAATTTTTGTGAAGCGCCTAAGGCAGTGAGTGTGCCTATCATGGTAATTCTTTCTAGCATTAAAATAAATAAACAAGTAAGTAAATTTATAACAGCTATGATAAGCATAATGGTAATAGTCACATTTCTATTAATGGTTTGTACGCCTATCCAATCAAAAATTTGAGGATAATAATTTTTGATGGAAGTGGCCACCCAATTTTCGGGAAGTATTTTTTGAAGGGCATCGGTGGTTGCCTCTATTGGAGCATCTTCATTTAATGCAATTGAATAGCCTTCTACTAATTTATTATTATTTAATTGTTGCAATAGTTTTATATCAACTAAAATAAACTGGTTATCATATTCTTCAATACCTGAATGATAGATCCCCACTACTTTTAATTTTCTTTGTTGAACTGAACCTGTATTTAAAAAATACAGTCTCACGGTGGCGCCTAATTGAATATTTAATTTAGTAGCAATATTGTCTGAGATAATGGTTTCGTTAAGTATACTATCTTTTTCAGTGGTAGAGGTCCAACCACTACCTTTTCTTAAAAAAGGAATTTGACTTTGCGTGGGAAGCCCTCTTGCTACCACACCTTCAATATCCTGTGCAAAGGAAAGCACGGTAGATTGATGCAAAAAAGGAGTGATTGTTTTTAATGCAGGATTTTTTTGAAAGGCTGTAATGGTTTTATCATCTTGGTAGATGGGTTCTCCACTTACAGAAGCTACTCTAATATGTCCCCAGAATTGATATACTTTATTAGCAATGGTTGCCTGAAAACCATTCACAATAGAAAAAGTAAGTAAGATAGCTGCCACACTAATGGCAGTTGCGGCAATAGATAGCCTTACTATAAAGCGCGTATAGTTTTTCTGTTTTTGAAAACTTATTCTTTTAGCTATTTCAAAGGCGGTGGACAATGCGTAATTTTTAACAAATCTAGTTTTTTCTGTTTATAAATTAGGATTAAAAGGGTAGTTTCGTAGGGACTAAATACGCGGTTCATGTTTAAAAGATACTTATGGATGGCATTATTGATAGGGCTTCCTGCAGTAAAGGGCCATGGTCAAATTAATCCAGATAGTATTTATCAAACTAGCATACATACTGTTTTAATTCATCCTGTTAATAAGCCACTAGCCTTTCCAGTTATCTCTTTAAATGAGCCTATCCCTTTAGAAATTAGCTTTGACGATTTTAAAGCCGATTATCAAGACTATTACTACTCTGTTGAATTACGCAATGCCGATTGGACAGCGGTTAATTTATCGCCCTTTGATTATTTACAAGGCTTTAATCAAAATAAAATTAATAAGTTTTCGGTATCCTCTATTGCTACCCAAGCATATTATCATTACCAGTTTAATTTTCCCAATGCACAATTGAAGCCTACCCAATCTGGTAATTATATTTTGAAAGTTTTTAAAAATGGGAATACGAATGAAATTGTTTTCACAAGACGATTTTTTGTAACAGAAAATCAGGTTTCGGTAGTGGCTACTGTGCAAGAACCTTTCGATGGTCAAATTTCCAAGACACATCAAAAAATTCAGTTTGTTTTAGATGTAAAAAAAATACCTTTCTTTCAAACCGATCAAATAAACACAGCGGTGATTCAAAACTACAGGTACAATGATGCAGTTTCAATAGCCGCGCCTTCTTTTATTAGAGGAAACTTATTAGAATATAATAGCGAGGATCAATTTATTTTTCCGGCAGGCAAGGAAGCGAGATGGTTAGATATTCAAAATCTAAGATTAAGATCGGATAGAATTGCCGATATCAATTCAAAAGAAAAAACATCTATTATAACTGTTAAGCCCGATTTATCAAGATCAAGTACTGCTTATTATACTTTCAATGACTTGAATGGAGGTTTTATGATTAGTAATACTGAATCATTGCAAAGTGAAAATCAAAACGATTATGCGCAAGTGAATTTTACCTATATGCCCAAGGATAAAATTACATTCATGGGTCAAAAATTATATTTATTCGGAGCACTTACTAATAATATTATAAACAAAGAAGCGGAAATGATCTTCGACCCAACCTTGGGTTATTATAAAAAAACCTTGTTATTAAAACAAGGGTATTATAGTTATAATTATATACTAAGAGATATGCAGGGAGTAAATCCAATGAACGATTTTACCGAAACCGAGGGCAATCACTGGGAGACGGAAAATAATTATTCTATAATGGTTTATTACCGACCTCCAGGCGCAAGACACGACCATATCATAGGTTTTGGCGCTGTAAATTCTAGGCAAAATTGGTAGTATTTTTTTGCTATATTTGCAGCGGCAGGTCTTACACAACCAGCTCCTGTTGAAACTCCCCAGGGCAGGAATGCAGCAAGGATAGATGGTTGAGCGGTGTGATGTAAGTAGCCTGCCATTTTTTATTATTGTAGACAATTATTAAAACAATTTGTATGAAGTTTTTCATTGACACGGGTAATTTAGCTCAAATTAAAGAAGCCAATGACTTAGGCATTTTAGATGGTGTAACCACGAATCCTAGTTTAATGGCCCAAGTGGGTGTTAAGGGTGAGGCGGCAATTGCAGCACATTATAAAGCTATTTGCGAATTAGTGAATGGAGATATTAGTGCAGAAGTTTTGTCTACAGATTTTGCCACGATGGTAGAAGAAGGTAAAAAATTAGCAGCTATTCATAAGAATATTGTGGTGAAAGTGCCCATGATTAAAGATGGTATTAAAGCTATTAAGTGGTTTACCGATAATGGTATTCGTACTAACTGTACTTTAATTTTCTCTGCAGGTCAAGCAATTCTTGCAGCGAAGGCAGGGGCTACTTATGTTTCTCCCTTTATTGGTAGAATTGACGATAGCTCTTGGGATGGAATGGAATTAATTAGTCAAATTAGACATATCTACGATGTACAAGGTTTCAAATCTCAAATATTAGCCGCTTCTATTCGTAATGCTTTACATATTGTAAAAGCTGCAGAAGCAGGTGCCGATGTTTGTACTTGTCCTTTAGATTCAATTTTAGGATTATTAAAACATCCTTTAACAGATATTGGTTTAGCAAAGTTTTTGGAAGACGCTAAGAAAATGTAAGCATTAATTCTTTATTAGTTTATAAAAAAAATCCCTGCGAATTTTCGTGGGGATTTTTTGTGGAGGTACTATATAAATTATCTATAATGTAATTGTTTTTCCTTGGGCAAAGCTTGCTCTTGCTGCTTCTAAGATGCGTATAATGTCTGTGCCATGTTTGGCTGTAGTAGGAACTACTTCGTTATGGTTAATGGCATTAGCCATTTTCTCGTAAAAGGTTCCGTAATTACCTGCAAGGCTAGGAATTATTTCAGTACTTATTTTACCTTCTGTATCGGTGCTTAATACGCCCCATTTTTCTTTAGCTTCCACGCCCCAATTAGGGGTATTGGGTTTTTTACCTGCGAGTAAATCGTCTTCTTGTATATCGGCTCTTTGTTTAATAAAGCAACCCTTGGTTCCATAAATTTTATAGGCAGGTAATTGTTGCATATATACCATACCGCTGGTTAATAATATTCTGTGGCTAGGGTAGTAAAGTAGTAAAGTAAAATAATCATCCACCTTACCTACTTTTCTAGTGGTTCTTATATCTGCAAAAACTGAAATAGGCATACCGCTTAATAGTATGGCTTGGTCAATTAAGTGCGGGCCTAAATCATATAATACACCTGATCCTGGTGTATTAGTTTCCTTATGTACTTTAGGGCTTAAGGTGGTTCTATATCTTTCAAAAGATATTTGAATGTCTAAAAATATTCCAATTTTATCTTCTGCAATTAATTTTTGTAGGGTTAAAAAGTCGGCGTCATATCTTCTATTATGATATACTGCTAATTTTAAATTTAATTTTTGTGCTAAGGCATCTAATTCTTCTGCTTCTTTAACAGTTACAGTAAATGCTTTTTCAGTAACCACATGCTTGCCTGCAAGTAAAGCGCGCTTGGTATATTCGTAATGCGTATCGTTGGGGGTATTCACTACTACTAAATGAATACTGGGGTCATTTAAAATTTCTTCATAACTACTGAAGGATTTTGCACTTGGGTAAATGGCTTGAATATTTTTTTGTGACCTTTCCCAACAACCCACTAAATTAAAATGAGGGTTGGTATCAATAAAAGGAGCATGGAATAATTTTCCACTCATGCCAAAGGATACAAGTGCTGTGTTTATCATCCCGCAACTTGTTTTCTAATGATATTAAGTGCTCCACCTGCTTTAAACCACTCTATTTGTTGTTGGTTATAAGTATGGTTGGCTTCAATGGTATCTGAAGTGCCATCTTTATGCGTTAATACCAAGCTAAGTGGTTTACCTGCAGTAAACTGCGTTAATCCATTTACATCAATGGTATCGTCTTCTAAAATTTTATCGTAGTCGGCCTTGTTTGCAAAGGTTAATGCCAACATACCTTGCTTTTTCAAGTTGGTTTCGTGAATGCGTGCAAATGATTTAGTCAATACTACACGAACACCTAAATGTCTTGGCTCCATGGCTGCGTGCTCACGAGAACTTCCTTCACCATAGTTCTCATCACCTACAACAATGGTTCCTACACCAGCTGCTTTGTAAGCTCTTTGTGTATTTGGAACGGTATCGTAATTGCCATTCACTTGACTTTTTACATTGTCTGTTTTTTCATTAAAGAAATTAACAGCACCTATTAATAAGTTATTAGAAATATTATCTAAGTGACCACGGAACTTTAACCAAGGACCTGCCATAGAGATATGGTCGGTGGTACATTTTCCTTTTGCCTTAATTAATAATTTTAATGATTTTAAATCGGTGCCTTCCCATGCTGCAAAAGGGTCTAATAATTGTAAACGCTTTGAAGCTAGGATCTACAGCAATTGTTACTTTAGAACCATCTTCTGCTGGTGCTTGGTAGCCTGCATCTTCCACCGCAAAACCTTTTAGTGGTAATTCATCACCAGTAGGAGCGTCTAATTTTACTTGTTCGCCTTTATTATTAGTAAGTGTATCTGTTAATGGATTAAAATTTAAATCACCCGCAATAGCAAGTGCAGTAATTAATTCAGGAGAACCTACAAAGGCAAAAGTATTCGGATTGCCATCGGCACGCTTTGCAAAGTTTCTATTGAAAGAATGTACAATGGTATTTTTTTCTTTTTTCTCTGCACCTACACGCTCCCACATTCCAATACAAGGTCCGCAAGCATTCGCAAATACTTTTGCACCAATTTGACTAAATACTTCTAAAAACCCATCTCTTTCAATAGTGTATCTTACTTGCTCAGAACCCGGTGTAATTAAGTATTCAGATTTCATGGTCAAACCTTTTGCAGAAACTTGTTTCGCTAAACTAACCGCACGGCTAATATCTTCGTAAGAAGAGTTGGTGCAACTTCCAATTAAACCTACTTCAATTTTGGTAGGCCATCCGTTCGCAGCTGCTGCTTCTTTCATTTTAGAAATAGGCGTTGCTAAATCTGGAGTGAAAGGTCCATTCAAATGAGGTTCTAATGTATTCAAATCAATTTCAATCACTTGATCAAAGTATTTTTCAGGGTTGGCGTATACTTCAGGGTCTGCAGTTAAATGTGCAGCTACTGTATCGGCTAAGCTAGCAACATCGGCACGGCCTGTTGATTGTAAATAACGGCTCATGCTTGCATCGTATCCAAAAGTAGAAGTAGTGGCTCCAATTTCAGCACCCATATTACAAATCGTTCCTTTACCTGTACAACTCATACTTGTAGCACCTTCTCCAAAATATTCTACTATTGCACCGGTTCCACCTTTTACAGTTAAGATACCAGCTACTTTTAAAATAACATCTTTAGGTGCTGTCCAACCATTCAACTTTCCTGTTAATTTAATACCAATTAATTTAGGCCATTTTAATTCCCATGGAAGTCCTGCCATTACATCACAAGCATCTGCTCCACCTACACCAATCGCAATCATGCCTAAACCACCTGCATTCACAGTGTGAGAATCGGTACCTATCATTAAACCACCTGGGAAGGCATAGTTTTCTAAAACCACTTGGTGAATAATACCTGCACCTGGTTTCCAAAATCCTAAACCATATTTATTAGAAACAGAAGCTAAGAAATCATATACTTCTTTACTATCTGTAGTAGCTACTTGTAAATCTTGTTTGGCTTCTACTTTCGCAGAAATTAAATGGTCGCAATGCACTGTACTTGGTACAGCTACTTTAGGACGGCCTGCTTGCATAAATTGCAATAAGGCCATTTGCGCAGTAGCATCTTGCATGGCAACACGGTCTGGTGCAAAATCGACATAAGAACCACCTCTTTCAAAGCTTTCTAATTTTTGATCACTATGTAAATGAGAGAATAAGATTTTCTCAGATAAGCTTAAAGGACGACCTAATAGTTTACGAGCCGCTTCTACTTTTGCAGGCATTGCAGCATACAAATTTTTGATCATTTCGATATCAAAAGCCATGGTACTTAGTTTTGTTGTTAAAATTGGGCCAAAGGTAAGCCAAAATTGATCCCGGTTGAAGCAAAAAATACAGTTTATATCCACTTTTTTTAATAGATTGCATTATATTTTAACGCTTTTCCTATGCAAAAAATGAAGGATTTTTTTGAATTACATGCTTTTGGGGTTTGTACTGCCATCGGAGAGCGATTGGGCATTGCGACCAGCTAAAATAAGAATGTGGTTTATCTATATTTCATTTCTTACTTTCGGCTCTCCAGTAATTGTATATATGGTACTAGCCTTTTGGAGAAGTATCCGCAGGATATATTCTGCTAGGGAAAAGAAATCCCATGAAATATTTTTAGCCTTATTAGTTGTAAAAACTAAATAACAGCTTTTTTAAGTCTCACTAATTTTTCTAATAAAGGTGCCAATTTATCTAAGGGCAACATATTCGCACCATCACTTTTTGCTTGCGCAGGATTGGGATGTGTTTCAATAAATAATCCATGCGCTCCTGTGGCAATAGCTGCCTTCGCAATAGTTTCAATTAATTGAGGATTTCCTCCTGTTATGCCACTTGTTTGATTCGGTTGTTGCAATGAATGCGTACAATCCATAATAACAGGTACGCCATTTTCTGCCATGGTAGGAATATTACGATAGTCTACTACTAGATCTTGATAGCCGAATGTATTGCCTCTTTCTGTTAGCATTACTTTATCGTTGCCTGCTAATCTTATTTTATCTACTGCAAATTTCATAGAAGCCCCACTTAGAAATTGTCCTTTTTTGACGTTTACAATTTTTCCTGTTGCGGCTGCTGCAAGAAGTAAGTCGGTTTGACGACATAAAAATGCAGGTATTTGTAATATGTCAATATACTTTGCGGCAATAGCTGCTTCGTCGTGCGCATGAATATCGGAAGTAGTAGGTACTTTGAATGCGGCACCCACTTTTTTAATGAGTTCCATGCCTGTATCATCTCCAATGCCCGTAAAAGAATTGGCACTTGTTCTATTTGCTTTTCTATAGCTTGCTTTAAATACATAGGCAATACCTAAGTTTTTACAAAGGGTAGAAACCTTCTCTCCAATTTCCATGACCAATTCTTCATTCTCAACTACGCATGGACCAGCAATTAAAAAAAATTGGTCTGCATCGTAGCTTTGGCCTTTAAATAAATCTTCTAAAAATGGAGCGCTCATTTGATACTGTTTTGAGCTAGCAAAGCTAGCGAATTTAAAATCTTAAACCAAGGCCAATACCTAGTCCCCTTAAGCCCCACCAAGGACCTTCCGTATCTAAAGTGGCCTTAGTGTCATTCACTGAAGATCTTAATGTTAGAGGGTTTGCCTTGGTATTGTCTAATACTTGTTTTAAGGCTTCTCGAGCCGGTCTAGGAAACCCACCCGGTGGACTAAATTCAAGTTTCCCTGTAGAGGTTCCATAATGGCCTCCTATAAAGGAGATGTCTAAAACTAGTTTAGTCAATAATTGAAACTGCATACCAACATGAGCACCATAGCTCTGTGTCCTCACTGTACCATCTAAGGTGGCAACTGCTGTAATGGGTTTTACAATTTCAGCAGGAAAAATTTTATCGGGCGTATAAGTGTAAGAGGCTGGAACCGATAAATCATAATTACCATACCGAATATAAGGGCCAATATAAAAACCAGACATTTTTGATAAGCCTAAATAAAAACGGCCTTCGAAAGTAATGGTGGTATTGCCAATTTTAAAATTATCAAAATCGATAGCGGGGTTATCAATAAATTTTTTTGCAATAGATTTTAAAGGCAGTTTAGAAAGCGGCATACTTTTATAATTCACCGACAAAGAAATAAAGTGGTTAATACTTTTCTCGTAAGTTAAATTATAATTATTGATAGCGTCGGCCGATAAATTTGTTTTTAAAATATTATCTCCTCCAATTAAACTTTGTGAAGAAGCATTAAATGCTATGACAATGAAAAACAGAAGAAATATTTTTTTCATATCGTTTATTTTATAGCACTAAGATCGGCTACTGTTTTATTGTCTAGTATGGCCAAGGTGTTATCTCTTACAGCTGCCATGACTTTATTAATGCCACATTTTTTTTCATTACAGTCGGCGCATTTTTCATAAAAATTTAAACTTACGCAAGGTAGTAATGCAATAGGACCTTCAATAACTCTAAATATGGCCGATAATTTTATTTTTTCAGGAGCTTGTGCAAAAAAGTATCCACCATGTTTCCCTTTTTTACTTTCTAAAAAACCTGCTTTTCTAAGTGATAGTAAAATATTCTCCAAAAACTTTATGGGTATATTTTTTTGACGCGCAATTTCAGCTATTAAAATAGGGTCGTCGCTATGCTTCTCTACCATATAGGAGAGCGCTTGTAAAGCATATTGAGTTTTTTTAGATAGCATAAGCTTTGAATCAAAGACCTAGAACGTCCTTCATGGTAAAGATACCCATTTTTTGATTGGCAAATTCGGCGGCTAATACCGCGCCGCTAGCAAATCCTTTGCGGGTATGGGCCGTATGGGTAATTTCTATACTGTCAATAGACGACTCATAACTTACAGCTATGTGTGCCAGGGGCAGGGTCAATTCTTTCAGAACGAATAATTAAGTCGCTAGCCTCATTACTAGCCTGATTTACCCATTTCTTTTTTCTACCTATTTGTGCAAGTATTTGTTCCGCTAAACTTATGGCTGTTCCACTTGGGGCATCTTTTTTTTCAGTATGATGGGTTTCGGTCATGGATACATCATAATTATTCATAAGGCTCCATTAATGCGGCCACTTGCTTATTAATTTCAAAAAATAAATTCACCCCAATACTAAAATTACTTGCATATAATTAAACAACCTTTATTTTCTTCACAAAGCTTTTTAGCTTTTTCAAAATTGCCTAACCATCCGGTAGAGCCACTTATAACAGGTACACCCCATTCAATACATTTACTTATATTTTCAAAAGCAGTATCCGGTCCAGTGAATTCAATGGCAACATTGGCCTTTTGTACATTTTCTTTGGTAAAATCTGATGTATTAGACACATCTATCTTGAGTACAATTTCATGTCCTTTACTTACTGCTATTTCTTCAATGGCTTTACCCATTTTACCATATCCTATAATTGCTATTTTCATTGCCTTAGTTTTAAGTTATTTTGAATGGGAATTTTTAAAATGAAATTGCAAAGACAATCCCGTTTGTTGGTGTTGAGGTTGTACAAAAGGAACCATTCTAAAAGATAAATTATTACTTACATCAAATTCTTTTAACTGACCTGATACCGTTGCATCCACTACATTCACTCCCCAAGCAAGGATAAACCACATAATAGAGTAGTCTCTATCTCTTCTAAATATATTACGGTAACTCTGTAAAGAGCCAATACTTAAGTTTTGCAATTTTGAATCAATTTTGGATAGGTCGCTATTATCTCCCTTCTCTGCTTTAAACTTTGCTTCATAGGCAAACTTTGTTTTAAGGTACAAATCATTATTGTACACATAAGTGGCAGGCGGGTATGGCAAGCACTCCATATACTAAAGGAACTTTCCAATATTGTTTATTGTAAATCTGTCCCCAGCCTGGAACTATGGCCGACCTTCTAGTAGCACGACGTGGATTATGATGTTGTACGGTATCTGTTTTTTGGAGATAGGTGCTATCTTGGCTATTAGCAGATGGCTGTATCGTTAGCAGCAGCAGTAAAATGGTGAGTAGCCGCATCCTAAATAAATTCCTTTTTAAAAAATGTTACTAGCTAATGCTTAATTGCATTGCTTCTAGTATTTTATTTAAACCATTAAGATCTGAGTATTCAATAGTAATTTTTCCGCTACCATTTTTTTGGTGTTGTAAAATGAACCTTGGTAGACAAATGACTGGTTAATTTATCTTCTAATTTTTTATAAACAGGAGATAGTTGGTTTTTTGCAGTTGCCACAGAAGGCGTATAGGCCTTGCCTGCTAAATTCATTTTACGAATTAACTCTTCTGTTTGCTTGACTGTTAAACCTTTCTCTGTAATTTCTTTGAATAAGAATAATTGCTTCTCAATTTCTTTACCTAATAATAGTTTAGCTAAACTTACACTTAAGCTGCCGCTTCGAAGCGCTGCTTGTAAGCTAGGTGGTAAGTTCTAATAATCTTATATAGTTAGAAATGGTCGACCTGTCTACGCCCATTCTTTCTGCTACTTTTTCTTGCGTGTAACTTAAGTTCTTCCATCATGCGCTGATAGCTTAATGCAATTTCAATTTCATTAAGGTCCACTCTTTGTAAGTTCTCTAGTAAGGCTAGTTCTAATAATTCTTTATCATTGCCAGTTCTTACATAAGCTGGTAAATCGCTTAAGCCTGCTATTTTAGCGGCACGAAAACGACGCTCTCCTGCTATTAATTGGTATTTGCCATTGGCTAATTGCGCAACAGTAATAGGTTGTATTAAATCATGTATTTGAATAGAATTGGCTAATTCTTGTCAAAGCTTTTTCATCAAAATCTTTTCTTGGATTCTTTGGATTAATAACAATGTCAGTTAAGAGCACACGATTACTAGCTACGGCTTTTTCTATCACCGCTGGTTGTACTCTTCCTGCTGGGTTCTTGTAATCCGCGTCTATATTTTGCAATAGAGAGCGAAGTCCTTTTCCAATGAGTTCTTTATTAGGTGTGCTCTTGCTCATAATTAATCTATTATACGCTCGGCATTACTCATATTCGTCATGCCATTTTTTTGTAAAATTTCTTTTGCTAGGTTTAAGTAGTTAACAGTACCCTTGCTATCTGCATCATATAAAATAACAGGCTTGCCTACACTAGGGGCTTCACTCAAACGCGTGTTTCTATGAATGATGGTAGAGAATACCATTTCATCAAAATGTTTGCGCACTTCACTTACGACTTGATTGCTTAAACGAAGTCTTCCATCATACATAGTCATTAAAATACCTTCAATTTGTAATTCAGGGTTTAATCTGCTTTGTACAATTTTAATAGTATTTAATAATTTACCTAAACCTTCTAATGCAAAAAACTCGCATTGCACAGGAACAATGACACTATCGGCGGCTACTAATGCATTCACGGTAATTAAACCTAAAGAAGGTAAACAGTCAATAATAATAAAATCGTATTGGTCGGAAATAGGGGCAATTAATTCTTTTAAAACATTCTCTCTATTAGGCAGGTTTACTAATTCAATTTCGGCACCCACTAAATCTATATGAGAGGGGATAACGTCTAAATGAGGAATTTCAGATTTTAATATAATATCGGCCAGGGGTGTTTGATTAATCATACCATCGTATAGGCTGGTAGTGATATTATGTAAATCAAATCCAACACCTGTAGTACTATTTGCTTGAGGATCGGCATCAATTAATAGCGTTCTGTATTCCAATACGGCCAAACTTGCCGCAATATTGATGGCAGAAGTGGTTTTACCCACGCCCCCTTTTTGATTCGCTATACCTATTATTCTAGCCATAATCTGGATATCCTTAATTTCTGCCAAAAATAAGGCATAAATGCTAACAATTTGGCCTTAATTTTGTGCTTTAAATTTTAATATGCGCAAGCCCTTATTTATAGTCCTTTTCATCACTGTATTGATTCTCATTGACTTTTACATCTATCATGTATTGAAAATCTTGACACAGGGGGCGTCCAATGGCACGAGGACCACAGTGGGCCTAATTTACTGGGCATTGTGTATTATGAGCATTGGTTCCTTTTTGCTATTTCCATATATCACGAATCCTTATTTTAAGCAGTATATTTTTTCCATTGGTATTGGCTGGGTTTTGACCCAAGTTTTTATGGTTTTATTTTTCTTAGTGGATGATTTAAGAAGAGGGGCTTTTTGGACAATGGGTCAGGCTGCATCCATAGCGGGTGCAAAATTTATGAATACCGAAAACGGAATTCCAAGATCTACTTTTTTAAGTTGGATGGGAGTGGGCTTGTCTTCCACATTATTTTTTTCGCTTTTATATGGATTTGGTAATAAGTATAATTATAAGGTCATAAAAAAGAAAATTGTATTAAAAGGTTTGCCCAGCTCTTTTAAAGGCTTTAAAATTATTCATATTAGTGATATTCATAGCGGCAGTTTAAAAGATAAAGCAGCCGTATTAAAAGGCATAGCATTAATTGAAAAGCAAAACGCCGATATCGTTTTATTTACAGGCGACTTAGTCAATGACCGTGCCTCAGAAATGCTTGATTGGATGGAGGTATTTGGTAAAATAAAAGCACCACATGGGGTATTTAGTACTTTAGGCAACCACGATTATGGTGATTATGTAAAATGGGATACGACAGAGGAGAAAAAGCAAAATTTAGAAGCCTTGAAAAAAGTGCATCATGATTTAGGATGGCGCTTACTAATGAATGAAAATATAAGTATTGAAAAAAGTGGTGAAAGCATTAAAATAGTGGGCATAGAAAATTGGAGTGCGAAAGCGCGTTTTCCTAAATATGGTAAAATGGATTTAGCTATGCAAGGAGTAAATAAGGAGGAAGTAGCCATATTATTGAGTCATGATCCTAGTCATTGGGAGGCAGAAGTGATTCCAAAATATGCAAGCGTTCAATTAACCTTATCTGGTCATACCCATGGCATGCAGTTTGGACTAGAGAACCCTTATTTTAAATGGAGCCCTGTGCAATGGGTATATAAGCAATGGGCAGGTATTTATGAAAATAAAGACCAACAATTATATGTGAATAGAGGTTTTGGATTTTTAGGATATCCAGGCAGGGTAGGTATTTTGCCAGAAATCACACTTATTGAATTAGTCTAAAAAACCTGTCTTCTATTTAAATATAGCAGGATGTGTTTCATCCCAATTGGTTGCTTTTTGATAGGCCTGTGCAATAGATAATATAGTAGCCTCGTCATATAAATTACCTACAAAACTAATGCCGGTAGGTAAATTTAATTTCTTATCAAAGCCAGTAGGTACACATACCACAGGGTTGCCTGTTAAATTGGTAATAGCGGATTGATTACCATCACCTCTTGAAGGACAAATAATAACATCATACTGCTGTATCACTTCATTTACTTTTTGCATAAGTGTGTAACGATGTCTTTGTGCATTAATATATTCTACGGCAGGTATAAATCGATTTGTTCTAAAGGAGTTAGGCCAATCGTATTTAGTTTGTCTAGTAAGTATATCGTCAATATTCATTCTTGTCATTTCGTCAAACTGTGCAGCAGATTCTGCGCCAATGACTACATCCATAATTTCAAAATTGTATACACCACTATCTGGAAAATTCACTGGAATTAATTGCACGCCTAATTTTTTAAATTCTTCTAATACTTTAAATTCATTTCTAGAAGTATCTTTTATTTTATCAAAATAATTTTTAGCGTAACCGATTTTTAATTTTTTAATGTCTTTGTTCGGTGTGTAATTAAATGGCATATTCACAGCACTACCATCTTTGCCATCCGTTCCATGTATATAATTAAATACAATAGCAGCGTCAGCAGCAGAACGGCATATAGGGCCTACTTTGTCTAAGCTATAACTTAAGGCCATGGCACCTGTACGGCTTACGCTTCCAAATGTGGGTCTTAAACCAGTGGCACCGCAAGTAGTAGAAGGTGAAACAATACTGCCCCAGGTTTCAGTACCAATGGCAAAGGGCACTAAGCCTGCTACTGTTGCAGAAGTAGAACCAGCAGAAGAACCAGATGATCCATAGTCTAAATTCCATGGATTTTTTGTTCTTCCACCATACCAATAATCGCCTCTGGCTAAAGCTCCTAAAGTAAATTTAGCAACAAGTACTGCGCCAGCATCTCTCAGTTTAATATAAACAAATGCATCTTCATTAATTGTTTGATTTTGATAAGGTGCGGCACCCCAAGTAGTCTTGGTGCCTTTTACGGCGAATAAATCTTTTAAGCCATAAGGGATACCATGTAATAAACCTCTGTATTTTCCTTGCGCTAATTCTGCATCTGCTTTTTTAGCTTGCGCATAAGCGATCTCTTCTTGTATACTAATTACACATTGTAAAGTGTCTCCCCATTTTTTTATACGTGCAATAAAAAATTCAGTAAGTGCTAGGGAACTAATTTTTTTATTTTTAATTAAAGAAGCTAATTGTTCAAGAGTGTAAAATGCTAAATCATTTTTATTGGCAGGTAATAGTACTGTGTTGTCTAATTTCCAAGCAATCGGTTTTTGCACTGTATTGAAATGCATACCAGGTAATACCGGGGTTTGCCACATACTTAAGGGTATACTATTTGGCAAAGGCAAATTATGCATAGCCTTGTAGTTCGCTAAATTGTCTATTACATCGGAGTATAAAGTATCTATTTCCTTAGTGGTAAAACTTAGGTCAATTAGTTTAGAGGCACTAATTAAATCTTTTTTCTGAATGGAAGTATCTTGTGCAGATGCCAAAAGACCAAAAGACAAAAGAAGGTAGGTAAATAGGATGCGCATAAATTACTTTTTTTAATTGCATCAAAGATAATATTACCTACTTGGTTTTGGGCGACTAAAATGTCTTTTTTGACCACCATTGGCCATAGCCTTAGACCTAGCATGTCCAGAGTTACCCCTTCCTTGTTGTTTAGCTTCTTTAATGGGATTAAAGTTGGTCATGGGAAAGGGATGATTCTCTATAACGGGTATCTTTTTTGCAATTAATTTTTCGATGTCTTTTAAAAAGGCTCTTTCTTCCGCATCGCAGAATGAAATGGCAGTTCCATTCGCACCTGCACGACCTGTTCTTCCAATGCGGTGTACATAGGTTTCAGGAATATTTGGAATTTCATAATTCACTACATAGGCTAGTTCATCTACATCTATACCTCTTGCAGCAATATCGGTGGCTACGAGTACTCTAGTTGTTTGGGCTTTAAAATTAGTCAATGCTCTTTGTCTTGCATTCTGTGCTTTATTACCATGAATAGCTTCGGCCTTAATATTATTTTTCAAAAGTAGGTTTACTACTTTATCTGCACCATGTTTTGTTCTTGTAAAAACCAAGGCTGTTTTAATAGCTGTATTTTTTAGAATTTCAATGAGGAGTGCATTTTTATTGACTTTATCTACAAAATAAACAGATTGCTCAATAATATCTACAGTAGAGGAAACAGGGGTAACACTTACTTTTAGTGGATGAAATAAAATACTATTGGCTAAGCTCACAATTTCAGGAGGCATGGTCGCAGAGAAAAATAAGGACTGTCTTTTTTTAGGAAGCACAGCTAATAATTTTTTTACGTCATGTACAAAACCCATATCCAACATTCTATCCGCTTCATCCAATACAAATATTTCTACTTCTCTAATATTTAAATGCCCTTGGTTCATTAAATCTAATAATCTTCCTGGAGTAGCAATCACTACATCTACTCCATTTCTTAATGCAGTTACTTGCGGGCCTTGTCCAACACCTCCAAAAATAACGGTGCAATTTAAACCTGTATGTCTTCCATAAGCATTAAAGCTTTCTCCAATTTGTATGGCTAATTCTCTCGTAGGTGTTACAATTAAACTTCTAATTTTTTTTCTTCTCTCCCCGGTTTTGTTTTTAACTAATAACTGTAAAATAGGAAGGGTGAAAGCTGCCGTTTTACCGGTACCTGTTTGGGCGCAACCTAATAGGTCTTTACCTTGTAAAACAATGGGTATTGATTCTGCTTGTATAGGAGTGGGGGTTGTATAACCTTCTTCCTGAATGGCCTTTAATAAGGGCTCTATAAGACCTAGGGTCTGAAAATTCGTGTTCATAATAGACTGCAAGGTAGTGCATTTAAATTTAGGCACTTAATTTGAAGGCTAATGATACCCTATCCTTACTTTCTTACTAATTTATATGAAGTAATTACAATCTCTTTAATAATGGCAGAGGGAACATGTCTATAGAGGTGTAAAGTGTTCCAATGTTTTTTGTTCATATGATAGCCTGGGAAAATGGCATCTGGATATTCTTCTCTTTGTAGGATAATATCTTCAGGGTCTGCTTTATAATTCATAGTGGCAGGAAGCGATATTAAATCTAAGATTATAAAAATTTTTCCTTTAGTTTTAAATACCAGACTATTTTCTCCAAAAGGGAAACATTCTTCTGTATCTGGAAGCGAAAGGGCGTAAATTCTAATTTCATCTATTTCCATAATCATCCATTGTTATTGTTTTAGAAATATGAGGTGCTTATATTATTTATTTAGCTATTTATTCGAAATTTATGCGAAATTAGACTTTAAATTTTGAATGGATGTTAGCTTTGAAGACTTTTGACTTTGCAGAGGAAATTATTTTAGAAAATGAACGTGTGTTATTAAGACCCCTTCAGCTTTCTGACAGCTCCTTATTAGCGCATTATGTGAACGAAGAACCCGATTTATGGCAGTATTCATTAGCAGCTATAACTAATACAAAAGATTTAGAAAAATATATTCAAGCAGCCATTGAAGCAAGAGGGAATAAATCGGCCTATGCATTTATTGTATTTGATAAATTATTAGATGCCTATGTGGGCTGCACGAGGTTTTATGATATTCAATTAAATTTTCAAACTACACAAATTGGCTATACCTGGTATAGTAAAAAATGCTGGGGAACGAAACTCAATGAGAATTGTAAATATTTATTGCTTCAATTTGCTTTTGATCAAATGGGTTTTGAAAGAGTAGAGTTTAGAGCTGATAATAATAATAAAAGAAGTATTGCCGCTATGCAAAAAATTGGCTGTACTATAGAAGGTGTATTAAGAAATCATTTGCCTATGCCGAATGGAAAACGAAGAGACTCCATTGTACTTAGTATATTAAAGGAAGAGTGGAATGCTTCGTTGAAGCAGGTATTAGCAGCTCAATTAAAAGCGCCACTAAAAAAATAATTAAAGTAAAGTGCCTTGTAAGAATAAGTAGGCCAAACTAAAATAAATAAGTATGGCAGTTACGTCCACTAAAGTAGCTACAAAAGGTGCAGAAGATACAGCAGGGTCAGCACCTAATTTTTTTAACACAATGGGTAACATAGAGCCTGTGATGGTTCCTAAAATAACGACGCCTAAAATGGTGAAGCCAATGGTTATTCCAATTAAAAACCAATGCACACCGTAAAATCCTGGAGCAATCATATGCCATACGGCCACTCTAAAAAATCCAAGTATACCTAATAAGATACCTAATAAGAATCCACCAATAATTTCTCTTCTTAATATTTTCCACCAATCGGCAATAGTAATTTCACCAACGGCCATTGCTTGAATAATGAGCGTAGAGGATTGTGATCCAGAATTACCGCCCGTAGATAAGTATTAATGGAATAAAACTTGCTAGCACTAAAACCTTTGCCAACTCATCTTCAAAATAACCCATCGCAGTGGCGGTAAATAATTCTCCAATAAATAAAACCACTAACCAAGTAATTCTTTTTTTGAATAGTTTAAATATAGAAATGTCTAAGTAAGGTTCATTCAATGCTTCCATACCTCCCATTTTCTGCATATCCTCGCTAAACTCTTCATTGGTTACCCATAAGATATCATCAATGGTTACAATTCCTAATAGTACATCGTTGTCATCTACAACAGGAATGGCTGTGCGGTTATTCATTTTAAATACCTGACTGGCATGTTCCTGATCGTCGTAAACATTTAAAGCAACAAAGCGGCCGTCAATAATATCTGAAATAATATCATCGGGCTTTGCTAATAATAAATCTCTAATTCGGATATCGTCAATTAATCCTCCTTTTTCATCAATGATATAAATAACATCAATGGTTTCAGAATTCTTACCATACTTGCGTATGTTATCTAAAACTTGCGCATACTGAATAATGAGGGTACACATAAACATAGTCGGGTGTCATCAAACGTCCCACACTATCCTCTGGGTATCCTAAAAGAGATAAAGTAATTTTTCTTTCTTCTGGGTCGAGTAATTTTATTAAGTCGCGAATGGCCGCCTTAGGTAATTCTTCTAAGAAGTCGGTACGGTCATCCGGAGGAAGCTCATTTAAGATTTTAGCCGTTTTGCGCGCAGGCAATTCTTTAATGATATCTTTTTGCTGATTAATATCTAAAATCTTAAATACACTTACAGCTCTGTGCACAGTCATGTTGTCAACAATAGTAGCCTCGTTTTCTGGGAACTCATTCACCAGTTCCACTACGTCGCTAATATTTTGTTCATCTAGAAATTCTTTTAATAGATGCATGTCGCCCTTGGACAAAATGTCCAAGAAAACTTCGGATAAATTAATTTCTGGTGTTTCTAATTCAACTGACATGGGTGCAAGTTAAGAAAAATACTAAAGTATGCCCTATATTTATACTATGATTCTCCCATTTCTAACCATTGCACCATCTCCTAGTAGGGGTCGTGGTGTATTTACGACCGAAGCTATTGCGATGGGCACTACCATTGAAATAGCGCCTGTCATTGTATTTGATCCCACACAACGAATGAAATTGGAAGAAACATTATTATATGATTATATTTTTGAGTGGGGGGAAGATGATAAAAGTGCAGCTGTGGCTTTAGGATATGTGTCTATTTATAATCATACCATTCAAGCGAATTGCAGATACGATATGGATTTTGAATTTGAGACAATGTCCATCATCACTACAAGAGATATTAAGCAAGGCGAAGAATTATTCGTTAATTATAATGCAGATGGGGAGGCCGATAAGCCTGTATGGTTTGAGCAGCATTAATTAGGTACTCTTAATAAAACAACAAACAAACCGGCATCGATAATTTAATAGATACACCCGTGGATGTTAAGGCGCCTGTTTGAATATTTCTTCTGAAGGCAATTATATTATTTGAATCTTGATTAGCAACTAATAACCAATTACCTTCTTTAGTCATAGTAAAATTGCGTGGCGTTTTTCCTTCCGTACTATAATATTGTATACTTTTCTCTTCTAGTTTTCCATTCGGAAGTACTTTGAATGAAACGATGTTGTTTTCGCTACCTCTATTACTTGCATATAAATATAGTCCATCAGGAGACAAATGAATATCTGCACTACCTGGTGTTCCTTTAAAACTAATTGGATGCGTAACTACTTTTTGTAAAAAAATAGCTGTTCCTTTTATAAACCTATACACACTAATACTACCTGTAAGCTCTTCTATCACATACAGAAACTTTCCATTGCTTGAAAAACATAAATGTCTTGGTCCTGCACCCGGGCTTGATTGTATACTACTTGCTTTCTGTGTTAAAAGGGGTGGTCCGTTTTTTGTTTGATAAGGATAAATAGAAATTTCATCCATGCCTAAATCAGGGGTTAATACATATTTTCCATCTGGTGAAAAGAATATACCATGCAGATGTGCTTTTTCTTGTCTTGCTTCATTTACACTTTTGCCTTCGTGTTGAATAAATTGTTGTGGGTTAGACAAACGGCCATCGGCGAAGCGGTGGTAGCTTGTGATGCTTCCTCCACTATAGTTGGCAACGAATAAATTGGATTGGTCCGGACTTAATGCAATATAGCAAGGATGCGCACCCTTGGATGTTTTCTCTTGTATTAAATTCAATTTATTATCTACAAATGAATAGGCGCTAATTTTGCCATCACTATCTTCATTCGTAGAGTATACTTGTCCATGGTCTTTTGAAATGGTTAAAAAAGAAGGATTGGATGCAGTTTCAGTATGACTTATTTCGGTAGCCTTACCTGTAGCTGAATCAAATGACAATACATAAATACCCTTGCTTCCATTT
Organism: Chitinophagales bacterium; assembly: GCA_964203405.1. Taxonomy (GTDB): domain Bacteria; phylum Bacteroidota; class Bacteroidia; order Chitinophagales; family Chitinophagaceae; genus Sediminibacterium. The sequence goes on along the minus strand of CAXNLL010000001.1, from coordinate 607,229 downwards.
TTAGTATAAGTACCTACTAATAAGTTAGGAGTTGATAAACTAGGAGCCGGTGCAAGGTTTTGTGCAAATGAAATAATCGCAGCAGTTGAAAAAATAAAAATAAAAACAGTTTTTTTAAAGTGAGCTACTAAAAAAAATGGCATTGTTTGAAACATGTTTTTATTTTTTATTCAATTTATTGGTACACTCTTACGTAATCCACTACCATTCTACAAGGGAAAATAGTATCATCGATAGTGTTGCCAGCAAAGTTGCCACCTACCGCTACATTTAAAAGTAAAAATTCAGGCGCCATAAACGGGTAAGCGTCTACGCCTCTTCCATCGTTAGCTACATTATAATACAAGACACCATCTATATAAAACTTAATCATGTCCTTGGTCCAATCAATACTATAAACATGAAAGACATCGGTTACGTTATCAATATTGGTTTTATATGTTTTTTGAGTACCTAGGGTCCAGTTGAGTAATTTAGAATGCGCTGAAAAATGCACAAGACCTAAATCCTTGCCTGTATGTTCCATGATATCAATTTCTCCACAAGCAGGCCAACCCACAGCACCTGGTCCTTCAATATTATCTCCAAGCATCCAAATAGCAGGCCAAGAACCAACGCCTTTAGGAAGCTTTGCCCTTATTTCAAATCGTCCATAAGTCCAAGAGGCTTTGCCTTGAGTTAGTAATCTTGCAGAAGTATAATTTTTACCGCCTCTACTTTCCTTTCTAGCTTCTATAATTAAGTTGCCATTTTCAATTCTTGCATTGGTAGAATCCCTGGTATAGTATTGTGATTCATTATTACCCCAGCCATTGGATCCAGTACCTATATTATATTTCCATTTGGTCGTATCTGGTGTGCTTCCTTTATCAAACTCATCCGACCAAACTAGCTTTTTAGCTGTGTCCGTTGGGGTAGTAGGTGTGGTAGGATTGGTGGGTGTACTAGGTGTTATTACTACAGGAGCAGGAGCCGGTGCTTCTTTTTGAGCGCAAAAAGACAAAGAAAGAACCGTTAAAATCATAGTTAGGGGTAGAATACGCATAAAAACAATGGTTAGTAATGAATTATTGAAATTTGTGCTAGCAAATTAGTCAAAATATTTCTTTTTTGTTGGGGAATTTCTAAAAGGGTCGTAAATTTGCGCCATGACATTAAACAATCATACACATCATTTGCATTTGCTATCCAATGGGTAGGCTATGGGTGTAGGTATGTAACTATATTTAACCAAAGGGCTTACTAACAAGTAAGCCCTTTTAGTTTATAGTCAGTCAAGTAAAATATATAATATAAATGATATGCGTTTAAAATTAGCTATACAGAAGTCGGGTCGTTTGCACGACGATTCAATGCGTTTGTTAAAAGAGGCAGGCATTGATATAGGCAATGGCGTCAATAAGTTAAAAGCGGAAGCGACCAATTTTCCCATAGAGTTATTTTTTTTAAGAGATGACGATATTCCTCAATACGTGGAAGACGGCGTAGCGGATATTGGCTTTGTGGGAGAGAATGTGGTTTATGAAAAAGCTAAAAAAGTAGAAGTTTCCTATAGTTTAGGTTTTGGAAAATGCAGACTTAGTTTTGCGGTTCGAAAAAACGAAAATTTTACAGGGCCCGCTTATTTATCCGGTAAAAAAATTGCTACAAGTTATCCAGTAATTGTGCAAGGTTATTTAGACAAGCATGGTATTAAAGCAGAGATACATGAAATTAGTGGCAGTGTGGAAATTGCGCCAGGTATTGGACTTGCCGATATTATTTGTGATTTAGTAAGTAGCGGCTCTACTTTATTTATGAACGGCTTAAAAGAAGCAGAAACTATTTTAGACTCTCAAGCCGTTCTTATTAAAAGAAAGGCTTTGGCGCCTGAAGCGGAATCTATTTTACAAAAATTATTATTCAGAATTGAATCGGTAAAAAAAGCAAAGCGTAATAAATATGTTTTATTAAATGCGCCGAATGATAAATTAGAAAAAATTGTTTCTTTATTACCAGGTATGAAAAGTCCTACGGTGGTGGCACTAGCTACACCGGGTTGGAGCAGTGTGCATAGCGTCATTGACGAAAGTGATTTTTGGGAAATTATAGAACAATTAAAACTAGCAGGTGCTGAAGGAATTTTAGTAGTACCTATTGAAAAAATGATATTATAATGATTCAAGTATTTAAAGAGCCTAAAAAGAAAGATTGGCCAAGTATCTTAGCGCGACCTCAATTCGATGCAGCTCCCTTAGAGGCGAAGGTGAGAGAGATATTATCGGCCGTGAAGCAAAGGGGAGACGCTGCTATTAAAGAGTATACCCTAGCTTTTGATAAAGTAGCATTAAGTAATTTTAAATTGAGCGCTTCTGCAATAGAGGCTGCTGAAAAAGCTTTAACCCCTAGTTTAAAAACCGCTATTCAATTAGCTAAAGTAAATATTGAAGTTTTTCATCAGGGACAAATACAAAAAGAAGAAAGAATTGAAACCATGCCCGGTGTTTGGTGCTGGAGAAAAGCGGTGGGTATTGAAAAGGTAGGTATTTATATTCCTGGTGGATCTGCTCCACTATTTTCTACAGTGCTTATGTTAGGCATTCCTGCAAAATTAGCAGGCTGCAAAGAAATAATTTTATGTACGCCTCCGAATGAAAAAGGAGAAATTGATCCAGCCATTATGTACGCAGCTTCTTTAGTAGGCGTGACAGCTATTTTTACAATAGGTGGTGTACAAGCTATTGCGGCACTTGCTTATGGTACAGCTTCGGTGCCTAAAGTGTATAAAATATTTGGTCCAGGAAATCAATATGTAACAGCTGCTAAACAAATGATTCAACAAGAAGGCGTAGCCATTGATATGCCAGCAGGTCCTAGTGAAGTATGTGTTTATGCAGATGAAACAAGTATCGCATCCTTTGTGGCTGCCGATTTATTATCACAAGCCGAACATGGTGCCGATAGTCAAGTAATACTTATTGCAAATAGTATAGAGATAGTAGAGCAGGTTCAAAAAGAATTGGATATGCAATTAGTATTACTGCCTAGAAAAGAACTAGCCACTAAAGCCTTGGCTCATTCTAAAGCCATTGTAATTGAAAATACAGAAGAGGCGATTGCAATGATGAATGAATATGCACCCGAACATTTAATTTTATCTGTTGATAATGCAGCACAAGTAGCTGAAAAAATTATCAATGCAGGTTCTATTTTTATTGGCAACTTTTCTCCAGAATCGGTGGGTGATTATGCAAGTGGTACTAATCATACACTGCCTACCAATGGTTTTGCTAAAGCCTATAGTGGAGTAAGTATGGATTCTTTTGTAAAGAAAATTACCTTTCAGCAATTAACAGAAAGAGGACTAGAAAATATTGCACCTACTGTCATAGAAATGGCTACAGCAGAGGGTTTGCAGGCGCATAGTAAAGCAGTAGAATTAAGAGTGGAATGGATAAAATCTAAAATGTAAGGGTATGCAATTTGATATCAAAAAAATAGTAAGGCCCAATATTGAAATATTAAAAGCCTATTCATCTGCTAAAGAAGAATATACAGGAACCGCGAATGTATTATTAGATGCAAATGAAAATAGTTTAGGATCTCCTTTAACAAAATGGTATAACCGTTATCCCGACCCTTATCAAAAAAAGTTAAAAGAAAAATTAGCCTTCATTAAACAAATAGAAGCTTCGCAAATATTTATAGGAAATGGCAGCGATGAATGTATCGATAATTTATACCGAACTTTTTGTATTCCTGGCAAAGACAATATTATTATTTGTCCTCCCACCTATCCTATGTACGAAGTTGGTGCGAATATTAACAATATTGAAATTAAATCGGCGCCCTTACTTGAAAATTATCAATTAAATGTGGCGCATATAGAACAGTTGGTGAATGAAAACACTAAAATTATTTGGATATGTTCACCCAATAATCCCACGGGTAATTCTTTAGATAGGATTGATATTGAAACTATCTTAAATCATTTCAATGGAATAGTGGTAGTAGACGAAGCGTATATTAATTTTTCTAAACAAAAATCTTTTGCACAGTCCTTAATTGATTATCCCAATTTAGTAGTACTTCAAACATTAAGTAAAGCATGGGGGCTTGCAGGTATAAGATTAGGTATGGCTTTTGCAAGTAGTGAGATTATTGCTTATATGAATAAAGTAAAACCGCCTTATAACATTAGTATTGTTACACAGGAATTGGCTTTAACGGCATTAGAGGAAGTTGGCCAGGTAAATGACATGATTATGCATTTGGTTGATATGCGTAATGCCTTAGGAGAAGTGATAAATAGCATGCCTTATGTAGAAAGGGTTTATCCATCAGATACTAATTTTTTATTGGTCAAAATACCCAATGCAAGAAGCTTGTATGAGTACTTATTAACCAAGGGTATTGTGGTAAGAGATAGGTCTAGTCTAGAAAATTGTGCCGATAGTTTAAGAATTACAGTAGGCAATGAGCAAGAAAACACAGAATTGGTAGATGCGATGGCAGCTTGGATAGAAATAACATTCCCCAATGCCTCCGTTTAAGTTAATTTTATTAAATTACACACTCAACTTATTTTAAATAAATAGTACCTATTATGAAAAAAATGACTCAATTTTTAAGTGTTGCTTTTTTAGCTTTTGCGCTGCCTGTTTTGGCGCAAGACAATGCAGGTTTAAAATTACCTGAAGGGTTTAAAGCTAATTTGTATGCCAATAATATTGGAGGTGCAAGACATATAGCCATAACAAAGTCTGGCGTTGTTTTTGCAAAATTAAATAATCCTAATAAAGAAGGTAATTCAATTGTAAGATTAGAAGACGCCAATAACGATGGAGTAGCGGATAAAATAAATGGCTGGGCTAAATATGGTGGTACTGGAATTTTTGTTAAAGGAAATAGTTTGTATGCTAGTTCTAATGAAGCCATTTTTAAATATGAATTAAATAGCAAAGACGAAGTGGTTAATCCGCTGGCACCTGTAACTATTGTGAGTGGGTTAATTGATAGAAGACAACATAATTCAAAGTCAATCACATTTGATATGGCTAACAATATATATGTTAACATAGGTGCTTATTCTAATGCTTGTCAAGAAAAAGATAGAATGCCAGGTTCTCAAGGAATGATGCCTTGCCCTATTTTAGATTCTGCTGGAGGTATTTGGAAATTTGATGGTAGTAAAGAAAATCAAACATATAAAGATGGTAAGCGTTATGGTACTGGTCTTCGAAATGTAATTGGATTAGATTGGAATACAAATTCTAATCAGTTATATGTTGCACAACATGGCCGTGATCAATTAAATAGTTTTTATCCTAATTTATATAGTGATGCACAAAATGCAGAAATACCTGCTGAAACTTTTTATGAAATCAAAGAGGGCGATAATGCAGGCTGGCCTTATGTTTATTATGATCCTAGTCAACATAAAAAAATAGTTTCTCCTGAATATGGTGGAGATAGTAAGAAAGAAGGATCTAGTGAGTTTAAAGAACCAGCTGTGGCATTTCCTGCACATATGGCACCAATGGCTGTATTATTTTACACAGGCAATCAATTTCCTGCAAAATATAAAAACGGAGCATTTATTAGTTTTCATGGTTCATGGAATAGAGCCCCACTTCCTCAAGAAGGATTTTTTGTAGCCTTTGTACCTTTCAAAGATGGCAAGGCTACTGGTGAATGGGAAATTTTTGCTAACGGATTTGCAGGCACAGAAAATGGAGCTAAAATAGCTAATCCAAGTAAGGCTAAGGCAAGACCCTGTGGTTTAGCGCAAGGTCCAGATGGTTCTATTTATGTTAGTGATGATACCAAGGGCGCCATTTTTAAGATCAGTTATTCTAAATAAATATTTTAAAAGAAGTTTGAAAAAATAAATGCTAATTAAGTATGGTGAATCTTTTAATGAATAGAAAAATAAATAGAGCAGTAAACAGAGTAGCTAAATTTATTTTATTGTTTTGCTTTTTAGTCCTAGCTCAATGGGGGAATGCACAGAATAAAATCAATGGCAAAAAAATTTATGAAACTAGGTGCTTAGTTTGTCATCAATCAGATGGTGGTGGTGTGCCCAATATGAACCCTCCTTTAGATGGCGCTACCAATGTGAATGGAAAAGACATTGCAAGGCTGGTAAAAATTATAAGAAATGGTTATGATGAAAGAGTAGCCTTAGATGGTATGTATTATAATAATGCCATGACAGCAAATCCCGATTTAAAAGAAGACGCCATTGCAGATGTATTAACCTATATCAGAACAAGTTGGTCCAATAAAGCAGGTGTGGTAACTACTAATCAAGTAAAATCAGCCCTGCTTAAAAATAAAGCAGCCAAGAAGTAAAAAATTATATGAGACCCATTTTGTTTATAGATAGAGACGGTGTTGTTTTGGAAGAACCCAATTCGGATTATCAAATTGATAGTGTAGACAAAACGCGTTTTGTAAAAGGCGCTATTACTAATTTGCAAAAAATAGCAACAGAGCTAGGTTATTATAAAGTAATGGTCACTAACCAAGACGGCTTAGGCACTGCTTCTTATCCTAAAGAACAATTTTGAGCCTTTTCAAGCATTAATGCTAGATACATTAGCTAAAGGAGGGTTTTGTATTTGATGAAATACATATCGATTCCAGTTTTGAAAAAGACAATTTGCCTACACGTAAACCGGGAACAGCACTTGTAAAACATTTATTAGGGAACGACTCATTTGATATTCAACATTCTTTTGTGATTGGAGATAGATGGTCCGATATAACACTTGCTAAAAACTTAGGTTGTAAAGCTATTTATTTAAAATCGGGTAATCATGAGCTTAGTGCAGAGCAAGAAAAGGAATTAAGAGGCACTATTGCTTTTGAAACGACTAGTTGGGATGAGATATATTCTTTTTTGAAACTAGGACTTACGTCAAGTAGAACATGAAAGAAATACGAAAGAGACTAAAATTAAAGTATCCATTAAACTTAGACGGAACAGGTAAGGCAAGTATTCATACAGGTCTAGGATTTTTTGATCATATGTTAGAACAAATTGCAAGACATGGGTCCATTGATTTAGATATTCAATGCGATGGCGATTTACATATTGATGAACACCATACCATTGAAGATATTGGTATTGGCATTAGGAGAAGCCTTTGCAAAAGGGTTAACAGATAAAAGAGGAATGGAGCGTTATGGTTTTGCACTTCCTATGGATGAGGCAGAAGCAAAAGTATTAATAGATTTTGGAGGCCGTAATTGGATCGTTTGGGATGCTCAATTTAGCCGAGAGAAAGTAGGGGAAATGCCTACTGAAATGTTTTTCCACTTCTTTAAATCCTTCAGCGACGCTGCTAAATGCCAATTTGAATATCAGTTGCCAAGGCGAGAATGAGCACCATAAAATTGAGGCCATCTTTAAAGCCTTTGCTAAAGCCATTAAAATGGCTGTGCACCGCGACCCCGCATAGCAACCAACTACCCAGTACCAAGGGGGTTTTATAAACCTACATTGATAGCTTAAGAGTTTTTTTGGTAGAAATTAGACATTACCTTAGATTTGCAATAGAATGATAACAAACAAACAATATATGGTGGTGGCATACAAAATCCGATAGGGTATTGTAGTGACATAACTATATTGTCAAATTATACATGAACCCTAACAGCAATGTTGGGGTTTGTTTTTTTAACGAATGACCGCAGGATTAAATGCAAAAAATTGATAATACGAAACCAGCTGTCACTAAAATGTTAGCCGATACATTTACACCCGTAGGTATTTACCTACGTTTGAGAGATCGATTTAGGGATACTATTTTATTAGAAAGCACCGATTCTCATGCTGCTGAAAATAGTTATTCTTTTATTGGGGTGAATGCTATTGGAGGGATTGAAATTTCTTCCTTGAATGAGATTGAATATAAATATCCGAACCAAGAGCCTGAAAAAGAAACCATTAAAAATGTGCACGATGCGCCTGATCGTATTTGGGCCTATATGCAACAATATGAAATGAAAGCGAGCCGAATGTAAAAGAAGCAACTTTTGCACAAGGTTTATATGGATATACTACTTATGACGCTATTCCATTTTTTGATACTATACAATTTAAAGAAGGGGCACCCATTATTCCTTTGATGCGTTATCGTTTATATCAATATGTGATTGCGTTTAATCATTTTAAAGATGAAATATTTATTTGTGAAAATAAAATAGCAGGTATTGCTTCCGATTATAATGCATTAGTGTCTTATATTAAAAGTAAGGACCTTCCTCAGTATCCTTTTTCTATCAAAGGTAGCAGAGAGCTTTCTAATTTAAGCGACGAGCAGTACCGTGAAGCAGTGAAAAAAGGTATTCAGCATTGTATGCGTGGCGATGTATTTCAAATTGTATTAAGTCGAAGGTTCCAACAAGGCTTTCAAGGCGATGAGTTTAATGTATACCGCACACTAAGAAATATTAACCCCTCTCCTTATTTATTCTTCTTTGATTACGGCGATTATAAATTAATGGGCTCTTCTCCTGAAGCGCAAATTATTATTAAAAATGGCAAGGCCATTGTGCATCCTATTGCAGGCACTTTTAAAAGAACGGGCGATGAAGCCAAGGATGCAGCAATGACCCAGCAATTATTAGACGATCCTAAAGAAAATGCAGAGCATGTAATGCTTGGTAGACTTAGCTAGAAATGATTTAAGCCGTGTTTGTACTGAAGTAAAAGTGAAACAATACCGTCAAGTACATTATTATAGTCATGTAATTCATTTAGTAAGTGAGGTAGAAGGGCTGGTGGCAAAAGATGCCAATCCCTTTGCAATTAGTTTCTAAAACTTTTCCTGCAGGTACTTTAAGTGGTGCGCCTAAGTTTAAAGCAATGCAGTTAATTGATGCTATTGAACCTACTAAGAGGTCGTATTATGGAGGCTGTATTGGTTTTGTAGGTTTTGACGGTTCTTGTAACCAAGCCATTATGATACGTACTTTTTTAAGTAAGCAAAACACACTTACTTATCAAGCAGGGGCAGGTGTGGTGGCTGCCAGTGTGCCAGAAAATGAATTGCAGGAAGTGAATAATAAATTGAACGCTTTAAAGATGGCCATTTTATTAGCAGAAAAAATACATGGCTAATTTTTGAATATAGAAATAAGTGAAAATGAAAATATTGGTTTTTGATAATTACGATTCCTTTACCTACAACTTAGTTCAGTTGATCAAGGGAAATAGCGCCCATGGCTTCTTTGGAAGTGCATAGAAATAATGAAATTGCATTAGAGGACATAAAGGCCTTTGATAAAATATTATTATCACCTGGTCCGGGTTTGCCTTCTGAGTCGGGTTTGTTGTTGCCTTTGACTAAAAGAATACGCAGCTAGTAAATCTATTTTCGGTGTTTGCTTAGGACAGCAAGCTATTGGAGAAACATTTTGGAGCAAAGCTTACAAATTTAAGTAAAGTGTATCATGGTGTTGCAACACCTGTGCATATTACTAGTGCATCTAGTTTATTTGAAGGGATGCCTACAACATTTAATGTAGGGCGATATCATAGCTGGGTGGTGGATGAAAAAAACTTACCTGCTGATTTAATTGTTACGTCTAAAGACGACCAATGGTTTTATTATGTCTTTAGAACATAAAAATTATGATATCAAAGGGGTGCAATACCATCCAGAGAGTGTTTTAACACCATTGGGTGCGACTATTATAGCTAATTGGTTAAAAAAATAAGAATGAAAAAATTATTACAATATTTATTTGAGCATAAGACCTTGACAAGAGAGCAGGCCAGGGATGTGCTAGTGGAAATATCTGAAGGCAAGTATAACGATCATGAAATCACTTCCTTTGTTACGGTTTATTTAATGCGCAGCATTACCATTGAGGAGTTAATGGGTTTTAGAGATGCCTTACTTTCTTTAGCAGTGAAAGTAAATTTAGGGGTAGACGACGCTTTAGATATAGTAGGTACAGGCGGAGATGGTAAAGACACTTTTAATATATCTACACTAGCTTGTTTTATAGTAGCCGGTGCAGGACAGACAGTAGTGAAGCATGGTAACTATGGGGCTTCTAGTGTAAGTGGCGCTTCAAATGTAATGGAGCAATTAGGCTATATTTTTAAAAATGAAGAAGCGGTATTAGCTAAAGAAGTAAAAGAGGCGGGTATTTGTTTTTTACATGCGCCTTTATTCCACCCAGCTTTAAAAACAGTAGGGCCCATTCGAAGAAATATAGGCGTGCGTACTTTTTTTAATATGCTAGGTCCTATTGTGAATCCTGCTCAACCAAAGTATCAGTTAATTGGTGTGTATAATTTAGAGATGGCTAGAATATATAATTATGTACTACAATCTATTGGTAAAGATTTTACCCTGATTCATAGTTTAGATGGCTATGATGAAATTGCTTTAACCACCGATACAAAGGTTATCACCAATAAAGGTGAATATATAATGACACCTTATCAATTAGGTAAGAAAAAAGTTTTTAGCCAAGAATTACATGGAGGAAAGACGGTGGAAGCCGCGGCTGCTATATTTAAAAATATTATTCAAGGGAAGGGTACTTGGTCACAAAATGCAGTGGTATTGTCTAATGCAGCCATGGCCTTATTTGTAACAGGCAAGTATGAAAACTATGAATTAGCTTTTCAAGCAGCGGTTACAAGTTTAGAATCGGGGGCTGCTAATAAATGTTTAGAAAAATTAATTAGTTTACAATGAGCATTAAAATAACAGGCACTAATATATTAGCTACTATCGTTGCTCATAAGTTGAAGGAAGTAGCTGTGCGTAAAAATGAAATTAGCATCACGCAACTAGAAGCCATGCCCTTGTTTTCCAAAAAAGCCCTTTCTTTAAAAGCGAATTTATTAAAGCAAGATACTACGGGCATTATTGCAGAATTTAAAAGAATGTCTCCCTCTAAAGGAATTATTAATGATAAGGCTTCTGTAAAAGAAGTGACAGCTGCCTATCATAAATTCGGGGCTGCGGGTATATCTGTATTAACCGATACCGAATTTTTTGGAGGCAGTTTAGACGATTTATCTATAGCTATTCAAAACGAAATACCAGTGCTTAGAAAAGAATTTATCATTGATGAGTTTCAAATTATAGAAGCAAAGGCTTATGGCGCTTCAGTCATTTTATTAATTGCTTCTTGCTTAACGCCCGCTACTACTCAATTATTAGCGACAAAGGCAAAAGCATTAGGATTGGAAGTATTATTAGAGCTACACGACGAAACAGAATTAGAACATATTTGTGATGAAGTAGATTTTGTGGGTATTAATAATAGAAGTTTAAAATCTTTTGAAGTGAATATTGAACATTCATTAGAACTTAAAAATAAACTACCTAAAGGAAAATTAAGTATTGCTGAAAGTGGTATTTATAGTGTAGAGACTTATCATTTATTAAAAAAACAAGGCTTCGATGGTTTTTTAATGGGGGAGTATTTTATGAAAGAGGAAAATCCGGCCCAGGCATTTGAATTATTTACAAAAGCAATAAAAACAAACTAAAATGCAATTTAAAGTTTGTGGTATAACAAATATTGAACAGGCCGAGGCTATTAGTAGCCAGGGGGTGCATTATATTGGATTTATTTTTTATCCAAGTTCGAAGAGATATGCATTGTCAAATTTAAGTTTGGAAGATATTTCTGGCTTTAAACCTTCGAATGCTAAAAAAGTTGGAGTATTTGTAAACGAGACTATTGAAAATGTATTAGATACTGCTCGTAAAGCAGGACTTGATATGATTCAACTGCATGGAGAGGAGGACGCTGCTTATTGTGCTACCATTCAAGCAGCCTTTCCGGTGATTAAAGTATTTAGAGTCTCCAAAACTATTCCCGATTTTGCTGCTTTTGAAAATGTAGCTGCTTATTATTTATTTGATACCGATAGCGCCTTGTATGGAGGAACGGGTCAGCATTTTAATTGGGAAATCATTAAAAAAACACGTTTCAATAAACCCTTTTTTTTAAGTGGTGGTATTGGTATAAATGATGTACAAGGTATACAAGTATTGAAAGCGGCCACGGCAGGCAAGGACTTAGGAGCCTTAGATATGAATAGTAAATTTGAAACAAGCCCAGGAATTAAAGATATTGAATTAATTAAAACTTTTATAGATGAATTTATTTAATGTAAATGACAATTATCAAAACCCTACAGCGGAAGGTTACTACGGTGACTTTGGGGGAGCCTATATTCCAGAAATGTTATATGGGAATGTAGAAACCTTAAAAACACAGTACTTGCAAATTATGCAAGACCCTATTTTCCAAGCAGAGTTTCAATATCTTATTAAAAGACTATGTAGGAAGGCCTACTCCTCTTTTTTTAGCTGAACGATTAAGCAAAGAAATAGGTGCCACTATTTATTTAAAAAGAGAAGACCTCTGTCATACAGGAGCGCATAAAATTAACAATACCGTTGGGCAAATTATTTTAGCACAAAGATTAGGTAAGAAAAAAATTATTGCTGAAACAGGTGCTGGACAACATGGGGTAGCCACTGCAACCGTATGTGCATTAAAAGGAATGGAATGTGTCATATACATGGGAGAAAAAGATATTGAAAGACAGGCACCTAATGTGGCTCGTATGAAAATGTTAGGGGCTACCGTTATTCCTGCAAAAAGTGGAAGTAAAACTTTAAAGGACGCCACTAATGAAGCTATTAGAGCTTGGATTAACGAACCTAATGAAACACATTATATTATTGGTAGTGTCGTAGGGCCGCATCCTTATCCCGATATGGTGGCTCGTTTTCAAAGTGTGATTAGTGAAGAAATAAGAAAACAATTGAAAGAAAAAACAGGTTCTGAACTTCCTACCCATGTGGTGGCCTGTGTGGGTGGGGGTAGTAATGCTGCAGGTGCTTTTTATCATTTCTTAAATGAACCTACAGTTCAAATTGTAGCGGTGGAAGCTGCAGGACATGGTGTTCATTCAGGTTTAAGTGCTGCTACTACGCAGTTAGGTAGTCCAGGTATTTTACATGGATCTAAAAGTATTGTGATGCAAACCAGCGATGGTCAAGTCGTTGAACCGCATAGTATTTCTGCTGGTTTGGATTATCCAGGTATTGGCCCCTTACATGCTTATTTATATGAAAGTAAAAGAGGAACATTCTTAAGTGCTACGGATGAAGAAGCATTGGAGTCTGCCTTTCACCTTTCTAAAATTGAAGGTATTATTCCTGCACTAGAAACGGCACATGCTTTTTCTGTGCTACCTAAAATGAATTTGAAAGCATCTGATGTGGTAGTGGTTTGTTTAAGTGGAAGAGGTGATAAGGACTTAGCCACTTATATGGAACATTTATAAAGCCTCAAAAAATGCTTAAAATAAAATTTAATAAAATAAAGCGAAAAATAAATATATGTCTAAGTTAGACTTGGTGTTTAAAGAAAAATCGAAGCGCATTTTAAATGTGTATTGCACTGCGGGGTATCCTGCATTAGATAGTACTATGAAAGTAATGGCCAGTTTGCAAAAAAACGGAGCAGACATTATTGAATTAGGCATGCCTTATAGTGACCCCTTGGCCGATGGAGAAGTGATTCAAGTAAGCAGTATGAAAGCCTTGGCCAATGGAATGAATATTGCTGTTTTGTTTGAGCAAATTCAGGATATGCGAAAAAGCATTACTATTCCAGTGATATTAATGGGCTATATGAATCCTATTTTACAATATGGTTTTGAAGCCTTTTGCAAAAAAGCAAAAGAAGTAGGAGTGGATGGACTTATTTTACCCGACCTACCTTTATTTGAGTTTGAAGATTCTTATGGAAAAATAATTACAGAAAATAATTTAGATTTCATTTTCTTAGTGACTCCAGAAACGCCTGATCAAAGAGTAAAAAAATTAGATAGCTTAAGTAATGGGTTTTTATATGCAGTAAGTTCTTCAGCTACCACCGGGAAAGACAAGGATTTTAATGTAGTAGCCCAGTATTTACAAAAATTACAAGCAATGCAGTTAAAAAATCCTATACTAGTGGGTTTTGGCATTAAGGACAAGGCTACCTTTGATGCAGCTACTGTTCATACCCAAGGAGCCATTATAGGATCTGCCTATATTCAGCAGTTAACTAAAGGCGGCGATATTGAAACTACTACTAGTCAATTTTTAAATAGTGTTTTGGGCGCTTAATCAAAAAAATGAAAACAGTTATCATTAAATACAATGCAGGTAATATTCAGTCAGTGCTTTATGCGCTCGAGAGAATAGGGGTATCTGCCATGGTCACTGATTCAATTCAAGAAATTCAAACAGCAGATAAAGTAATTTTTCCAGGCGTTGGCGAAGCGAGCACTGCTATGCAATATTTAAAAGAAAGAAATTTAGACAAGCTTATTATAAACTTGAATCAACCCGTATTAGGTATTTGCTTAGGTATGCAATTAATGTGTACACATTCTACTGAAAACGATACTAACTGTTTAGGTATTTTCGAGGAGCAAGTAAAACATTTTGAAACCAGCGAACCAACGTATTAAAGTCCCTCAAATGGGCTGGAATACAATTGCTGCATTGAAGACTCCGATTTATTTAAAGGCATTGCAGAATATAGTTTTGCCTATTTTGTACATGGTTATTTTGCTGCTTTAGGAAAGCATACCATTGCCACTACCCATTATATTCAAGACTATAGTAGTGCCTTGCAAAAAGATAATTTTTATGGAGTACAATTTCATCCAGAGAAATCGGCTAAGGCAGGTGAACAAATCATACAAAACTTTTTATCCCTATAAATAAATACAACCTAGATGCAAATTATACCGGCTATAGATATTATTGAAGGAAAATGTGTAAGACTTACCGAGGGCGATTATGCTCAAAAGAAAATATACAATGAAAACCCATTAGAAGTAGCGAAGGCTTTTGAAGGTATTGGCTTAATGCGTTTGCATTTGGTAGACTTAGACGGTGCCAAGGCTGGAGAGGTTGTGAATTGGAAGGTTTTAGAAAAAATTGCAAATAATACAAAACTTAAAATAGATTTTGGAGGCGGTATTAAAACAGAAGCCACTTTAAAAACAGTATTAGATACAGGAGCTTCCTATGCTACCATTGGAAGTTTAGCAGTGAAAAATGAATTGTTGTTTCAAGAGTGGATAGCTAGGTTTGGTGCCAAAGTTTTTATGTTAGGCGCCGATGTCTTTGAAGAAAAAATTGCCATTGGTGGTTGGATGGAAAAAACGGAGATATCGGTATTTGATTTTATGAAATCTTATATAGATAAAGGGGTGAAACAAATTTTTTGCACCGATATTAAAAAAGATGGTAAACTACAAGGCCCTTCCATTGAGCTTTATCAAAAAATTATAGAACAATTTCCAGCTTTGCAATTAATTGCTAGTGGGGGAGTTAGTTCTCTAGATGATTTAATAGAACTAGAAGAGATAGGATGTAGCGCTGCTATTGTGGGTAAGGCTATTTATGAAAATAAAATTACCATTTCGGAATTAGCCAATTTTAATTAAATCATTCATGTTAACCAAACGCATTATACCTTGTTTAGATATCAAAGACGGTCGCACTGTAAAGGGTGTGAACTTTGAGCAGTTAAGAGATGCAGGAGACCCTTTAGAACTTGCTGCTTTCTATGCAAATGAGGGTGCAGACGAATTGGTATTTTTAGACATTACAGCTACTGTTGAAAAAAGAAAAACATTAAGTGAGCTAGTGAATAAAATTGCACATAAAATTAATATTCCTTTCACGGTAGGTGGAGGTATTCAAACAGAAGAAGATGTGAGTATATTATTACAAAACGGTGCTGATAAAATTTCTATCAATACAGCGGCCTTTCAAAACCCTGCTATCATCAATCGTTTTGCCAAAAACTTTGGAAGCCAATGTGTGGTTCTAGCTATTGACACAAAGCTAGAAGCCGATGGTAACTGGTATGTGTATTTAAAGGGCGGCAGAGAAAAGACCCATACCTTAACCATGGACTGGGCTAAACAAGCAGTGGATTTAGGTGTAGGAGAAATTTTATTAACCTCTATGAACCATGATGGCACTAAGAAAGGCTTTGCCTTGGATATTACATCAGCTTTATCTTCAGCCTTACCTGTTCCCATTATTGCTTCGGGGGGAGGAGGCAATGAAGCTCATTTTTATGATGTGTTTACAACAGGTAAGGCCGATGCTGCATTGGCCGCCAGCATATTTCATTATAAAGAAGTAGCCATTCCGCATTTAAAAAATTATTTAAACAATAAAGGAATTGCTATAAGAATTTAAATCGTCAAACTAAATAAAAAATAACTAATAATAGTACTAACTATGAATATCAATTTTACAAAATACGCAGACGGACTAGTGCCTGCTATAGTGCAAGACGCTAACACTAAAAATGTTTTAATGCTGGGCTTTATGAATCAAGCAGCAGTAGATGCTACCATTGCTGGAAGTAAAGTCACTTTCTATAGCCGTTCTAAAAATAGATTATGGACCAAGGGGGAAGAGAGTGGCAATTTCTTGAATTATATAAGTATGACTTTGGATTGTGATCAGGATAGTTTATTAATTCAAGCAAGTCCTGAAGGTCCTGTTTGTCATATGGGTACGGACACTTGTTGGGGAGAGGACAATACTTCGAGCATCGCTTTTTTAAATAAATTAGAACAAATCATTGCAGATAGAAAAAATGCAGATCCTTCAAGTTCCTATGTTGCTAGCTTATTTGCTAAGGGAATTAATAAAATAGCACAGAAAGTAGGGGAAGAAGCAGTAGAAATGGTCATTGAGGCTAAGGACAATAATGAACAGTTATTCTTGGATGAGTCGGCCGATTTATTGTTTCACTACTTAATTCTTTTACAGTCAAAAGGTTATCAATTAGCCGATGTGGTGAAAGTTTTAGCCCAAAGGCATAAGCCCTAATTTTTAATGCTTATCTTTGATGTCTTAACTGAACAAATTAATTTTCAATACATTAATATGAATACAATAATCAAGAAATTAGTAGTGCTTTCTATGCTTGCATTTTGCAACATGAATTTAATGGCACAGTCTTTAGAAATTAAAGGGAGCCTGAAAAATGTACCAGACCAAACTGTAGTTACCTTATTAGATGGTATGGCCAATAAAGAAGTGGCTACAGCAACCGTAGTGGGAGGAGATTTTGAATTAAAAACTACGCTTGCAAACACTGGTATTTATGTTGTCTCCTTTAAAGGCACTAAAACACAGATCCCTTTATTTGTTGGAAATGATAAAATTACTATGGAGGGAGATGTGAATGCGCCTAAGGAAATCGTATACCAAGGTTCTCCAAGTCAAGATGTTTATCAATCCTATATGAAAAAATTAGACCCATTAATGTCTAGTTATTTCGGAAGTTTAAATGCAGCACAGGCAGAAAAAGAGACTACTAAAAAAGACTCGATTGGTAAACAAGCTGAATTGCAGTCAAAAGCCATTATAGATGAGTATGTGAACACCAGTAAATTAAATAATCAGTCTCCAGTAACTACTTTTTTCTTGTTTCAAATGGCGAATATATTCCCCGCTGTAAAAGAAACCTTAACTGATTATTATGCTGCTTTAGAAGGAGATGCTAAAAAAGGAACTTTCGCAGAAGTAATAGAAAAAACTTTACAAACTTCGGGCGTAGGAAAAATGGGTACAGTACTTCCAGAGTTCACACAAAATGATGTGAATGGTAAGCCTATAAAGTTATCTTCTTTAAGAGGCAAATATGTATTAGTTGATTTTTGGGCTAGCTGGTGTGGCCCTTGTCGTGCAGAAAACCCGAATGTGGTAAAAACGTACAATTCATTTAAAAATAAAAATTTCACCGTACTAGGTGTGTCTTTAGACCAAGATAAACCAAGATGGTTAGAAGCTATTAAAAAAGATGGACTTGCATGGGCACATGTAAGTGATTTAAAATACTGGAACAATGAAGTAGCAGTGCAGTTTGGTATTCAAAGTATTCCTGCTAGTTTCTTAATTGATCCTAATGGGGTTATTATTGGTAGAGACTTAAGAGGAGATGACTTAGTAAAAGCACTTAAAGCAGTTATTAAATAGACTTGTAGAAAATTTTCTAAGAGCCCTCTGAATTTCAGGGGGCTTTTTTTATGTATCAATACAAAAGTATTTTAAATACTATTTTATGTATTTCTTAGCCAACCAACTTTCTGAAATAGGTTGCAGCCAATCTTTTTCCATGGCAGCTTTATTAGCTACTAAATTATTAAAGTATAAAGTATCTTTTGTTAAAATGCCATTTTCTAAAGCGTAACCTACTTGTGCAAGGGGAATAGTTTGTACTTTATCCTTTACCCAAAATGCCAAGAGTTCTCTATTGAACATTTGTACATTATTCATTACCTCAATTTGCTTTATAATATGCACAGAACTATCCGTGCTACATCCTCCCACACCGGTTTGCGACTCGTCTGCCATTATCACAATGAATTGACCATATAATATAGTGGCAAAGCCCTTCACCGCTGAGCCATGGCTTTTCCAATTATCCGTAAATGCTTCTAGTATTTCCTCTGCTTGAAATAGTTCTGGTAATGTAAAAGTTCTATTACTTTGATAAATCCAAGTTTTTGATAATGGATGAAAATTTTCGGGTAGTATGGTCTTTAATTCAACAGTCATTTTTTTTATTTATTTAAAATCAATTGAATGCTATTGCATTGCTTTTGCAATCATTTCGGCAATGTCTAATACTTCAGTATTCACTTCTTCATTTCTATTTTTAATACCATCCGTTAACATGGTATTGCAAAAAGGGCAGGCACTTGCTACAAAGTCGGACTTGGTTTCAATGGCTTCATCTGCTCTTTCCATATTTACTCTTTTATCTCCTTTTTCTTCTTCTTTAAACATTTGTGCACCACCCGCGCCACAACAAAGACCCTTGGACTTACATCTTTTCATTTCTCTTAATTCCATGTCCAAACTTTCCAAAACCTTTCTAGGGGCTTCATAAATTTCGTTGGCTCTGCCTAAATAACAACTATCGTGGTAAGTAATAGACTTTCCTTTCCATTCATTACTATCGGTAAATTTAATCTTGCCTTGCTCTATGAGTTCTTGTAAAAATTGAGTGTGGTGTATTACCTCATAGTTGCCGCCTAAAACTGGGTACTCATTTTTTAAAATATTAAAACAGTGTGGGCAGGTAGTCACAATTTTTTTTATAGAGTAGCCATTCAAAATTTGAATATTCTGATAAGCCATCATCTGAAACATAAATTCATTGCCTGCTCTTCTTGCAGGGTCGCCGGTACAAGCTTCTTCCTTGCCTAGTATAGCATAGTTAACACCTGCTTTATCTAAGATGGTAGCGAAGGCCTTGGTAATTTTCTGCGCTCTTTGATCAAAGCTACCTGCACAACCTACCCAAAATAAAACTTCAGGGGTTTGTCCGCTTGCGATCATCTCAGCCATTGTATTTACTTTCATAGCTAGTTTTTTATGCTTGTTTTGTCCAGGCATCTCTATCGTCTGGTGCAAATTTCCAAGGTGCAAAATTATTTTCAATATTACTAAACATGCTATTCCATTCCTGTGGTGCATTACTTTCTTCCATTACTAGTGACCTTCGCAGTTCCATAATTATATCTAAAGGAGATATGCTTATAGGACATTCTTCTACACAAGCATTACAAGTAGTACAAGCCCTTAATTCTTCCACTGTTATATAATCGTGTAGTAATGACTTATTATCTGGAACAAAGTTTTTATTCAAATCCATATTCTTTCCTACTGCTTCTAATCTATCTCTAGTGGCCATCATAATTTTACGAGGGCTTAATAATTTACCCGTTATGTTGGCAGGACATGCTGCTGTGCAACGACCGCACTCGGTGCAACTATAAGCGTCCATTAAATTTTTTGAACTTAGGTCCATGACATCCTTGGCGCCAAAGCTGGCAGGAGCAGCAGCGTCAGTAGGTGCTAGTTCAGGTTGCATCGCATACAATACTTCATTTTGTACTTCTGGCATATTATGCATCATACCCTTGGGGGTAAGAGGCGCATAGTAAGTATTGGGGAAGGCTAAAATAATATGTAAGTGTTTTGAATAAGGTAGGTAGTTCATGAAAATATAAATACCTATAATATGCAACCACCAAGCAGTATGTTCAATAATAAAAAGCGTATCAGAATTTATGCCACTGAATAAAGGCTGAAGGCTAGAGGAAATAATAAAATGAGTTTCAGTATCCGCTGCATTCATAGTTAGGAATAAACCCATTAAAATAATTTCAGCAATTAAAATATAATTAGCATCGGAACGGGGCCAGCCTGCTAAGTCATTACTCATAAACCTTTTTAGTTTCAGCATATTTCTTCTTACTAAAAAGACAATACATGCCACAAACACCAAGGCTGCCAATATTTCAAAACTATTTATAATGAAATTATATAAAGAAGCTAACTCAAATTTTTCAAAATAGCTTTCAAAAATACGGTGGGTGCCTAGTATGCCATCT
This sequence comes from Chitinophagales bacterium, assembly GCA_964203405.1. Lineage (GTDB taxonomy): Bacteria > Bacteroidota > Bacteroidia > Chitinophagales > Chitinophagaceae > Sediminibacterium. Next base: position 586,756 of record CAXNLL010000001.1, on the reverse strand, counting down.
GCCATAATTTCAAGCAGCTCAATATTGATAATGATAAAACCAACATATAGAATTAAATGCAAAATAGCTACGATTGGTTTTTTAAACATTTTCTTTTGACCTAAGGCTAATAAAAAAACATTTTTCCAGCGCCTTGCTTTTTGATCATTCACAAAACCCGCTTTACCTATTAAAATATTTCGTCTAATAAGAAGTAAATTCTTACTAAATAAATAGAGTGCCGTAGCTGTAAGAATAATAAAGAGGATTTGAGCTATAATAGCCATAAGGGTATTTGAGTTATCAAAATTAGTACAAATTTAACCCATTTTTGAAAGCCAAAAATCTAAAATGCCTACTTAATTGGATAACTTGCAATTATTGCTTAAAATTGCTTTTTAATTAGTGCAAATATGAGTCTGACAATAGCCCAAAAAGTTGAACAATGGTTAGCTGGTAATTATGACCAGGCTACTAAGGATGCTATTACCTTGATGCAGTCTCAGCCTGGCGATGAATTGGCTGATAGTTTTTATAGAAACCTAGAATTTGGAACGGGGGGCTTAAGAGGTATTATGGGAGTAGGTACCAATAGAATAAATAAGTACACCATTGGTATGGCTACCCAAGGTTTTGCGAATTATTTAAATAAGACATATCCTAACGATAAAATTTCGGTGGTAGTGGGGCATGATTCTAGAAATAATGCAAGATTTTTTGCCGAAACCACGGCAGAAGTTTTTGCTGCCAATGGTATTAAAGTATTTTTATTTGAAGCCTTACGTCCTACTCCTGAATTAAGCTTTGCTATTAGAACCCTAGGGGCTAAGGCAGGCGTAGTTTGTACTGCTTCACATAATCCTAAAGAATATAATGGCTATAAAGCCTATTGGAATGATGGAGGACAATTAGTACCGCCTCACGATAAAAATGTAATCACGGAAGTGGAAGCTATTCAGTCTATTGATGACGTAAAATGGGAGGGCGGCGCTGCGAATATTGAACTCATTGGAACTTCTATGGACGAAGCCTATACAAAAATGCTTCAAACATTAAGTGTGTATCCGGAAGTAATTGCTAAGCAACACGATTTAAAAATTGTATACACACCCATACATGGAACAGGTATAACACTAGTGCCAAAAGTGTTGGCTGCTTATGGATTTACCAATGTGCATATAGTAGAAGAGCAGTCCATACCTGATGGTAATTTTCCTACCGTGCATTATCCTAATCCTGAGGAAACGGAGACTATGAGTATTGGTTTACATAAAGCCAAAGCATTAGATGCAGATATTATTTTAGGTACCGACCCAGATGCAGATAGAGTAGGTGTGGGCGTAAAAAACCATAAGGGTGACTGGGTACTTATGAACGGAAATCAAACAGCCGTGCTAGCCTTTGCGTATATGATGGAGGCGCGCAAAGCTAAAGGCATTGCTAAGCCCAATGATATGGTCATTACCACTATTGTGACTACCGCGATGATTAATGAAGTAGCTAAGCAAAATAAGGTGAACTGCTACAATGTATTAACTGGTTTTAAATGGGTGGCTGAACTGGTGAAAGAAAAAGAAGGCAAGGAAAATTATATTATTGGAGGAGAGGAGAGTTTTGGTTTAATGATTGGAGATCAAATTAGAGATAAAGACGCCGTAAGTGCAGTAGCTATTTTATGTGAAATGGCTGCTTATGAAAAAGCAAAAGGCAGTAACTTGTTTAATAAACTCATTGAGCTTTATATACAGTACGGTTTTTATTATGAAAACTTAATTAGCATTACCAAAAAAGGAATGAACGGTCAGGCAGAGATTGCCAAAATGATGGAAGACTACAGACAGTCTCCTCCGACTATGATTGACGGAGAAGCGGTGACCACCTTATTGGATTATGAATTACAAGTTGGTAAAAATTTGACCAACTGGGGAGACTTGGAAAATAAATTTACCAAAAAGCAATGTGCTGCAATTTATAACAGCCAATGGAACTAAAATTTCAGCCAGACCTAGTGGTACAGAGCCTAAAATAAAATTTTATTTTAGTGTGAATACAAAATTAAAAGACAAGGCTAGCTTTGACACCACTTATCAAATGCTACAAGATAAAATAAAGGCCATCATTTCTTCAATGCAATTAAATTAATTAATAGCATGAGAAAATGGGAAGATTTAGTAGATACTTATTTGCATAAAGGACTTCGCAAAAAATTAGTAGAAATTTTAAAGGAGAAAGGTATTACCGATTTAAAAGTATTGGAAGCCATTCATGCTATACCTAGGCATTATTTTTTAGACTCGGCCTTTGATAAAATTGCCTATGAAGACCGCGCCTTTCCTATAGCCGCAGACCAGACCATTTCACAGCCTTATACGGTGGCTTATCAAACACAGTTACTGCAAATTAAGAAAGGGGATAAAGTGCTTGAAATAGGCACGGGGAGCATGTATCAAACTACAGTGCTTGCCGCTATGGGCGCGCAGGTATTTACCATTGAAAGGCAGAAGCAGTTGTTTGATCAAACGCCCACTTATTTATTTAAAGAACAGTATGCTAACATACAATTTTTCTTTGGAGATGGTTTTGAAGGTCTGCCTTTATTAGCGCCCTTTGATAAAATATTAATTACTGCAGCTGCTCCTAAAATTCCAGAAAAATTATGGGCTCAATTAAAAGTGAGTGGTAAAATGATTATTCCTTTAGATGAATCGGATGGGGCACAAAGAATGTTAAGGCTTACAAAAAAAAGAGATGGCTCTGTAAAACAAGAAAAGTTTACTACTTTTTCTTTTGTACCCATGCTAGAAGGAAAAACCCAGAAATAAACTTTTGAGGGTTCACTCCTGGGCTACGATTGCATACTATTTTAAATATTCTGTACTATTTTACTATTGTGGCATTTGATCCATACCTCCACCATCTTCTGATTTACTACTCTTACGTTTTAATAAATTCACATCAAATTTTCCGAATCGATAAGAGAAGTTTAATCTAAAGAATTGTTGGTCTCTTGTTCTTGTAACATTTTGTGTAAAGTATAAACTTTCTGAATAAGTCTGGATGACTCTTGTTTTAAATACGTCGCTTGCGCTCAATGTCAATGATGCAGTTTTACCACCTTTCAAGGTCCAATCTTTTCTGATGGCTAAGTCAAATTCATAATTCGGCAAATTGTATCCTTGTGCTGTTGACTGTGGTCCGCCAAATCCGCCACCACCGCCAAATCCGCCACCGCCTCTACCACCACCACCACCACCGGAGTTGCCGCCTGGAGGTAGAATTGTTTTGGCTTGGTATTGTCCACTAAATTGTAAAGACAAGCCTTGAACAAGTTTAAAATTGTTATTCATTTTACTAAACCAGCTTGTCAAGTTGTTGTTGACATCCTGACCAATAATGGTTGAATTAATTTCTGATTTAAATAAGTTAAAACTTAGATTCAAATCCCACCATTTAGTAATAGCTGTTTTATTACTAATTTCTAAACCAAATACTTTGGAGGTATTGGCGTTGATATAGGAACTGTAGAAAGCACTATCGTTGTTAATAGGGTTGATGTCCTTATAGATGTAGTTGGTGATTAAGTCTGTACTGTATTTGTAATATGCAGTTACCAATAAATTTGAACCTTTTTTATATACATTATTATAGGCTACTTCAAAAGAATGTGTGAATTGAGGTTTCAATTTTGGATTACCTACAGAAATATTTAATGGATCGCTATAGTCTGCGAATGGTTGCAATTGGAATGAGTTGGGTGCATTGATACGCTTTGAGTAATTAATTTGAAAATCGGTTTCATCATTTAATTTATAACTAATAAAGGCACTAGGGAATAAAGAGATAGGTAATTTAATTTTTGATTCTAAAGAATCTTGCCCTTGTTTATTCAATACGTTCACCGTGTACTCTCTATTTTCTACTCTGAATCCAAGTTGGTAACTAAGATTGTCTTTCTTTCCACCTAAGTTGGTATAAGCAGCTAAAACTTGCTCATTGTATTTTAGTTGATTACTAATGCTATTCACTAATATTTCATTTCTAAATTGGTCTCTTGCATTGAATTCGCTGCGATTATTCATTCTTAAACCAGCTTCAAACTTGACATCACTTTTAAATAATCTTTCATAATCAATATTAGAAGTATAATTTTTATTATATCCAGAACCAATGGTTCTTTGATTGATAATAGAAGAATTGATTAAAGAGTTATTGTCGTTGGTGCTTTCATTGTAATTAAAATCTGCACTCAAATCGTGACCTGCTTCAGCAAATAAATGTTTGAAGCTAGCTTGAGCTCCTTTATTTAAAAATGAAAATATAGAGTTATTATTGAGCGCTATATTATTATCTCTATTGACGCCATTGAAAATGGAGTCGATTGTCTGAGTTGATGCGTTTTCGAAATCTCCTTTTACTATATTTCCAAATAATGAAAAGGTATTTCTATTGTCAATTAAATAATCAAATCCTGCTCTGTAAAAAGAGAATGCACTTAAACCAATATTGTCAGTATAGGTACTAATACTATTTGGTGTAGGCGTTAAAAGAATATCTCTATAGTTGTCAATAGTACTGATTGATTTATTATTTCTAAGATTGCCGCTAGCTGAGAAGTTAATTTTATTGGATCTTAAATTTAAGTCGCCACCTCCGGTTATTCTGCCACGCATATCTATACCAGTTCTAAGGCCTCCATTATAACCATTCTTCTTATTCTTTTTCAACACAATATTCAAAATTCCAGCATTCCCGCCTGATGCATCATATTTAGCGGAAGGGTTGGTGATGATTTCAACTCTATCAATGATATCAGAAGGAATCTGATCTAATGTTAATGTAGTAGGGCGGTTGTCAATTAATAAGGTAGGTGTTGCATTTCTTAATGTTACATTTCCATCAATGTCTACATTTAAATTAGGAATGTTTTTCATCACTTCTACTGCAGTTTGACCTGTACTAGCTAAGTTTTTGTCTACATTGAATATTTTTCTATCAATACCCATTTCAAATTGTGGCTTAGCAGAGCTTGTAACAGTGACACTTTGTAATTGAGTAGCGTCTTGTTCTAATTTAATATTACCTAAATCTTTATCTACTAAGGCCATCATTGCTTGCATACTTTGTCCGCCTCCCATTTTAATGCCAAAGCTTAATTCTTTTACTAATTTTTTGTAACCTATACTTGAAATGTTTAGTTTGAAATTCCCCATCACAGGTAAGTTTACAAAACTGAAATCGCCATTAGCAGCAGTTAACATAGTACCTAAAATGGCTTCTGTTGTTTTTTTGGTAACAGGGTCAAATTTGCTTCCTTTTATTTGAAGTGTAACGCCATCGATTCCTTTATTACTCTCGTCCACTATTTTACCATAAAAATGGCCCTGATTCATAGTAGCCCCGCCTCCCGCTCTGGCTGCAACAGATGCAGGAATTTGCGCGTTGACACTCATTTGAATGAATACAAAAGAAATAAGGATAAATATATTTTTCATACTACTTTGATGCGTTTTTGTTCCCTAGGTTTATTTAAGCTGCAAATATCTGCCATAATCTCTAAGGATGGTATTAAGATTGTATAAACGGCAATTTATAGGGTACTTAAAATGAATTGTAAAATTAGGCCCCAAATAAAACCAAGGCAGAATAGCCATAATTCTTAATTTTTGACTGGCTTTTAGCAAGTATGTTTCAAGTTTTTTAGACCATTTAGCCTCTAGGTTCAACAAAAAGGCATTTGCCGTTGATTGAGTAAATTCGGATAGAAGGGCAGGAAAAATTTGCGCTAGCTCTTCCAAGAAGACTTCTTTTAGTTGGGTAATGGTTTTGTCACCAATAAACATAGAAATAATAGGCATTTTTTGCACCAGCCTTTCTTTAAAAAACTCATCCAATTTGGCGTCAATAAAAGGAAGTAATTTTTGAAAGCTATCACCCTGTGTTAATTCAGGTAGTATTTGACCAATTGAAATTTGACCTGCCTTTTTTGAAAAAAGACTTTGCCACTGCCTTCCGCCTAAGCGTATGCTTTGATGAGGGAAGAAAATGATTTTAATAAATCCCCAGCTAATAAGCCAGCCAAAGCAGCCAACTAATAAAGGCAATAAAAGCAGTATGCATAAAAACTACTTTACATAAAAAAACCTATCCTTCGCCCGAATGATCGGAAAGGATAGGTTTTAGGGGAGAACGATGGGTCTCGAACCCACGACCTACAGATCCACAAACTGTCGCTCTAACCTACTGAGCTACGCCCTCCATTTAGGGTCGCAAAAATACGTTAAATAAGGAACCAAAGAAAGAAGTTTTCCATGTTTTTATAAATTTGTCACAAAAATGATGGCTTTATTTCATTTATAGTCCTATGATAGGCATTTTATACTATTTTTGAAATACTTCATGCGCAATATTATGACATACGTAAAACAAAATAAGTGGAAATTCTTTGCCACCTTAGTATTAGTAGGAGGGTTATTTTTCGCTTTTAACACCTTCAATACAGCTAATTCAGAAACTTCAGAAATTAGACATAGAAAACTATTATCTACTATAGGCCGTTTATTAGAAAGTGAGCATTATAGCCCAAGGGTAATAGATGATAAATTTTCAAAAGAAGTTTTTGATGCTTATTTAAAAACCTTAGATCCTGAAAAAAATATTTTACTTCAATCAGATATCGATTCTTTAAAAGTTTTCGCTACCACTATTGACGATGAAATACATGGAGCAGCCATTCAATTTGAACCTGCTGCAACTGCTATATATGAAAGAAGAGCTAAAGAAATCAAAGCCATTTTTGAATCTATCATTGATAAGCCATTCAATTTCACTACAGACGATTCTTTAATGGTAGATACCGATAAAATGATTTATGCTGCTAATGAAGCAGAAAGAGTGAAAAGATGGAATGACGCAATTAAGTATAAAGTATTGGATAGGTATGTTAGTTTAATTGAAGACAGAGAAAAACATGCAAAAGCAAAAGCAATAGCTGATACCAGTAAAATAAAAGATACCGTCAAAGATAATTTCGTTGTTAAAACAGATGTCGAGTTGGAATCAGATGCACGTGCGACCATCAAAAAAAATTATTTAAAAAGATTTAGCCTTTTAGAAAAAACTTTTGATAAAGAAAAAAGGTTTGAATCGTTTTTAAATACCATTACTAGTTTAATGGATCCGCATACCGATTATTTTGCTCCTGTAGAAAAAAGATCATTCACTGAACAAATGAGTGGTACTTTTTATGGTATTGGTGCTCAATTAACGCAGGATGATAATGGGGTAAAGATTGCAAGTGTTCAGCCAGGCGGCGCTGCTTGGAAGTCGGGACTTATAGTGGTGAATGATGTTATTGTTAAAATTGCACAAGGCGCTGAAGAGCCGGTGGATGTGACTGGATATGAAACTACAGAAGCGGTAAAATTAATAAGAGGAGACCTAGGTACTGAAGTAAGGTTAACAATAAGAAAGCCAGATGGCACCACTAAAGTAGTTTCCTTAATAAGAGAGAAAATTGTTTTAGATGAAGGTTTTGCAAGAAGTGCTATTATTCAAAATGGGAATGAAAAAATTGGCTATATATTACTACCTGATTTTTATGCCGACTTTGAAAGAGAAGATGGTGCAAGAAGTTCAAAAGATATTGCTAAAGAGGTTGAAAAATTAAAAGCAGAAAAAGTAAAAGGTATTATTATTGATGTAAGATATAATGGAGGTGGTTCTTTATATGAAGTAGTACAAATGGTAGGCATGTTTATTGATAAAGGACCTGTTGTTCAAATTAGAAGTAAAGAAGGCAGGTCTCAAATACTAGCTGATGAAACACCAGGTATTTTATACGATGGCCCACTTGTGGTGATGGTCAATGAATTTAGTGCCTCTGCCAGTGAAATTTTTGCAGGCGCTATACAAGATTATAAAAGAGGCTTAATTGTAGGAAGTACTTCTAGTTATGGTAAGGGTACTGTGCAAAGAAATGTAGCTTTCGGAAAACCATTAGATGCCATGGGTATTCAAACTGAATATGGCGCGGTGAAATTAACCTTCCAAAAGTTTTATAGAGTGACTGGCAGTTCAACACAAAGAAAAGGAGTAGTGCCAGATGTCGTATTCCCCGATGATTATGAGTTTTTGAAATACCGTGAGAAGGACAATCCATCTGCCTTACCTTGGGATGAAATGGAGCGCGCTAAGTTTTCTCCTTGGACAAGTTCAAATGAAATTGCTACTATTGCTGCTAAAGCAAATAATAAAATCAAAAACGATACAGCCACTATTCGTTTTAAGAAAAACTTACAATGGGTATCTGCTCAAGTAGACAAGTCGGTTGCTCTAGAGATTAATAAATACAGACAGTATAAAAAAGAAATTCAAAATGTTATTCAACAAAATGAAAACATATTGAAATTAAAGACACCTATGACGGTGAGCGCTTTGAAAGCAGATTATGATAAGTTTTATAATAACCCAGATAAATCAAAGCAAGATAGATACCAGGCTTGGTTGAAGATGGTTGCTAAGGATATTCAAGTAAATGAGTCTAGTAAATTATTAACAGCGTTTGCTAAACCTAATTTAATAGCAAAAAAAGGATAGAGGAGTATGAAAGTAGAAACTGGAGCCAATGTTAAAACATGGCATGTAATATATACAAAGTCTAAATGGGAGAAAAAGGTAGACGGCTTATTAACTAAAAATGGTTTTGAGAGCTGGTGTCCTGTTCAAAAAAGAGAAAGGCAATGGTCTGATCGTAAAAAGATTATCGAAGAGCCACTATTCAGATCTTATGTTTTTATTAAAGCTAGCAAAGAAGACCACACCAAAATTTTATCTACCATAGGAGTCGTTAATTTTTTATACTTTCTAAGAAAGCCTGCTATTATAAGAGATAATGAAATTGAGGCTATTCGTAAATACTTAGGACAATCGGATGCAATCATTCAAGTAGTAGATATGGCTTCCATTCCAGCTCAAACTAAAGTGGCTATTAACCAGGGATTATTTATGGGACAGAAAGGGGAAGTAGTGAAGACGAGTAAAAAATCGGTGTATGTGAAATTGGAGAGTATAAATATGATGATGATTGTAGAGTTTAAAGCATCTGAGGTTTCCCTACAATAAACTTTTCTAATAATATTTTTATACTAAAGTCCAATCAATAATTTCGTTACTCCACTCGGCGCGATGCGGTGTTTCCACTTTTATATAGTTATCGGTAAAGCCTTCTAGCATTAACATGCCCTCGTTTTCTTTATTTACTTTAGGCGACTCAAATAATACTTTTCGAGTAGCGCCTCTTTGGCTTTCGGTAAAGTATTGTAATTTTTGATAAGATAAATTCCTAAGTATTTTATTTCTTTCATGACGCTCCTGCATAGGTACGATGGGCTTAATGGTCAAGGCCTTTGTGGCGGCTCTTTCAGAATAGGTAAATACATGCAAATAAGCAATATCTAATGCATGAATAAATTCAAGGCTTTCTTTAAAATAGTCTTCTGTTTCTCCAGGGGAGCCCACAATGACATCTACTCCAATACAAGCATGGGGCATAATTTTTTTAATAAGGTCCACTCTTTCTTGGTATAAATCACGGGTATATCTTCTTTGCATTAATTTCAAAACTGCATCTGACCCACTTTGTAATGGAATATGAAAATGAGGCATGATGCGTTTACTTTTAGCAACAAACTCAATAATTTCATTGGTGAGTAAGTTCGGCTCAATGGAAGAGATACGGTACCTAGGCATGTTGGTGTCCTTTTCAAGGGCCTTCAGTAAATCAAAGAAGTTTTCTGTATGTTTTTTCCCGCCTTCTTCACTTTTACCAAAGTCTCCTAAATTAATTCCTGTTAATACAATTTCTTTTACACCCTTGCTTGCAAGTGATTGCGCATCTGCTACCACATTTTCAATACGGTCACTTCTACTTTTACCACGTGCCATAGGTATGGTGCAAAAAGTACAACTGTAATCACAGCCATCTTGTACTTTTAAAAATGTGCGGGTTCTATCATTCACTGAATAAGAACTTTTAAAATCGGTAACGGTTTCAATATCGCAACTACATATTTTAGTGGCATCGCCCTTGGTTAAATTGGCTAAATGGGGAACAAGGTTAAATTTTTCAGAAGCGCCTAATACTAAATCCACGCCGGGAATTTCAGCAATTTCTTTAGGCTTTAATTGTGCATAGCAACCAGTTATGACTACAAAACTTTCTGGGGCCAGTCTTTGAATTCTTCTCACCAACTGACGACATTCCTTATCTGCATTTTCGGTGACAGAACAGGTATTGATCACATATATATCGGCCTTCTCTGTAAAGGCCTTTTTTTCGAAGCCTTCCTTCTCTAATTGTCTAGAAAGGGTGGAAGTCTCTGAAAAATTAAGTTTACAGCCTAAAGTATGAAAAGCGACCGATTGGTTTTTCTGCATGAGGGCTCAAAGATAAAAAACCTAGGGGGAATGGGGAAATCTTAAAATATACTTAAAGAGCCTATTATGGGCCTATTAATTTCCCATTTTGGCTAGTTTCAATTAAGTTTGCAACTAATAAAACACTAAAAATGGACTTTAAGAAAATTAATAATTGGACGGGTTGGATTGTCACTTTAATTGCATGTACAGTTTATGTTATGACAATTGAAGCAACAGGTAGTTTTTGGGACGCAGGTGAGTTTATTAGCAGTGCCTATAAATTACAAATTCCACATCCTCCAGGAGCGCCAATGTTTGTATTATTAGGCCGTGTATTTATTATCTTTTTTGGAGACAATCCTTTAACGGCCGCAAAGGCAGTTAATACCATGAGTGCGCTAGCAAGTGGTTTTACCGTTCTATTTTTATTTTGGACTATTACGCATTTTGCCAAAAGAATGGTGGAGACGGGCAAAGAGGTAGCCTTAACTACTCAACAAATTATTTTAATCATGGGCGCTGGTATAGTAGGTGCCTTGGGATATACTTTTAGCGATACCGCTTGGTATAGTGCAGTAGAGGGAGAAGTTTATGCACTTAGTTCATTTTTCACCGCCTTGGTTTTTTGGGCTATTTTAAAATGGGAACATAAGGCCGATCAACCTGGTGCCGACAAATGGATCATCTTTATTTTCTATATCATGGGTGTATCTATTGGGGTGCATTTATTGAACTTATTAACCATTCCTGCTATTGTAATGGTGTATTATTTCAGACAATATAAGCCAAGCTTAATGGGCGGATTAGTCGCTTTTTTAATTGGCGTTATTATTACAGGTTTTGTACAAGTATTTTTAATTCAATATACCATTAAGTGGGCAGGTGCTTTTGATGTTAATTTTGTGAATTCAATGGGCCTACCTTTCTTTTCTGGTTTTATATTCTTCTTCGTTTTAGTAGCTGTTATTTTAGCCCTAGGTATTCGATATGCCAATAAAAAAGGTCTTTACTTTTTAAAATTAGGTATCTGGTGTACTACCTTTTTCTTATTAGGCTATACCAGTTATTTGACCACCATGGTGCGTTCTAACGCTGATCCTTCTGTAGATATGTACAATGTAGATAATCCTGTTACCTTAATGGGTTACTTAGGAAGAGAGCAGTACGGCGATTGGCCTGTTTTATTTGGACCAGACTATGTAGATAAAGTGGAGAATGTAGAAAATGGAGATCAGTATGTGAAAGCAAAAACTACTTATGAGATTGCTGGTAAAAACTTTAAAAGAGATTGGTCTTCTGCGCCATCGGCTCACTTATTTCCAAGAATGTGGGACTCTGACAATGACAGAGGTCAGATGGATAGCTTTAAAGCCTTTGCAGGAGTGGAAGACGGAACGCCTCCTACTTTAAGAGACAATATCAAGTACTTCACGAATTACCAATTTGGTTTTATGTACCTGCGTTATTTCCTATGGAATTTTGCAGGTAAGCAAAACGATTTACAAGGTTTTGGAAATGTAAGAGATGGTAATTTTAGTACAGGTATTTCTTTTATTGATAATTACATTTTTGGCGACCAATCTAAATTACCTGATAGTATCAAGACTAATAATAAAGCGCATAATTCTTTATTTATGTTACCTTTTCTTTTAGGTATACTTGGATTTATTTTTCAATACCAAAAAAATAAAAAAGATTTTATAGTCACTGGACTACTTTTCTTTTTCACAGGTATTGCCATTGTTATTTATTTGAATCAACAAAGTTTACAACCGCGTGAGCGTGATTATGCTTATGTAGGTTCTTTTTATGCATTTGCTATTTGGATTGGATTGGGCGTTTTGCAAATTGCTATTTGGTTAGAGAAATTCTTAAATAAAAAAATTGCAGCTATTGCGGCCACCGTTATTTCGTTTTTAGCAGTACCGGCATTAATGGCGCAGCAAGAATGGGATGACCATGATAGAAGTCAAAAAACATTACCACGTGATTTAGCGCGTAATTATTTAGAAAGCTGTCCTCCAAATGCCATCTTATTTTCTTTTGGAGACAATGATACTTACCCTTTATGGTATGCACAAGAAGTAGAAGGCATTAGACCTGATGTGCGTGTAGTGGTGAATAGTTTATTAGGCTCTGATTGGTATATGAAAGAGCTTAGATATAAAGTAAATAAGAGTGATAAATTTGATCTCATCTTTACTGAAGAACAAGTATCTGGTAGTAAATTAAATGTAGCTTATTACAATGCGGTGCCTGGTTTTGGCGAGGCTACTTACCATGACTTAGATTCTGTATTTAGAAATGTTATTGCAGATCCTTTAGGTAAATACCAGGCCACTACACAAGAAGGGCCTGTAAATATTTTCCCTACCCATAAGTTTAAAGTACCTGTAAATAAAGCCAATGCTTTGGCATCAGGAATTGCAAAACCTACAGATATACTAGTAGATGAATTATTGATTGACTTTAATCCTAATAGACAATACTTGCTTAAAAATGAAATGGCTATTTATGCCATCATTGCTACTTCACAATTTAAAAGACCTATTTGCTTTACTTCTACGCAAGAATTAAAAGAAATGGGATTAGATAAATATGTTCGTCAAACAGGTATGTCTTATCAGTTGGTGCCTGCAATTGGTCAAAGCATTGATACAGACATTTCTTATAAAAATATTATGACAAAGTTCACTTTTGGAAATGCTAAAAATCCGAATGTGTATTTTGATGAAGAGAATCGCAGACATTTAAATTCAATTCGTTTAACTATTGCACAAATAGCCCAAGCTTTAGTAAGTGAAGGTAAATTAGACAGTGCTAGACAAATTATTAGAAAATTAGACAGTGAAACCAATGAGAAGAGCTTCCCTTATGGTATGACTTCTAATCGAGGCAATCAACATAATTATTTCTCTTATATTTTATTACAGTCATGTTATGCAGCCGGCGAAATGAATGTTGCTAAGAAGATATCTAGTTCTGTATTAAAGGACTTAAAGCAATCAATTGCTTATTATAAATCGTTGGGTGATCCCATGTCTGAAGACCAGTATATGCAAAACATTGAGAATGCTTATCAAAACAAACCTAATAGTTTAAGTAATAAGCAAATAGTCTTTGTGCAAGACGCCTTAACTACTTATCAACTTATTGCAGCTATTGATAAAATGAATCAAGACTTTGCAGTAAAAAAATAGTAGAAAAGTATAATAGAAAAGAATGTAAATTCTGAATACTAGAAATTCATAATAAAAAAAGGTCCTCCGATAAATTGGAGGACCTTTTTTTTGTGAACTATGTTTAGAATTAATTTATAAAATAGTTAATAGGGTAGCTACTACTTTATCAATCTCTGCTTTTGTATTGTGTTTGCAGAAAGAGAAGCGAACGGTGACATCATTGCTTCCTTTATGAAGTGCATGCATTACATGAGAGCCGGTTTGTGCACCACTAGAGCAGGCGCTGCCCCCGCTAGCACAAATATGGTGAATGTCTAAATTAAATAAAATCATTTCCGTTCTTTCCGACTTAGGAAAATTAACGCTAAGGGTAGTGTAAAGACTTTTTCCAAAAGGGTCGCCATTAAAATTCACTCCAGGTACTTTATTAACCAGCTCATCGTGCATATATTTTTTTAGATTAGCAATAGTGGTACTGTCTTTTTTAAAATTTTCAGTAGCCATTTCTAAAGCTTTCGCTAAACCAACAATGCCATATAAATTTTCAGTACCCGCTCGCATATTTCTTTCCTGTGCCCCGCCGTGTAATAAAGGGTTAATTTTTATATTTTCACTAATGTATAATATGCCTACTCCTTTAGGGCCATGAAATTTATGTCCAGCGCCTGTGATAAAATCTACGGGGGTATTGGCTAAGTCAAAAGGGAAATGCCCCACGGTTTGAACGGTATCGCTATGGAAATAAGCATTGTACTTTTTACAAATGCCACCTACTTCTGTTAGGTCAATCATATTGCCAATTTCATTATTAGCATGCATAATGCTCACAATGGTTTTTTCATTACTAGCTGCAAGAATTTGTTCAAGATGAACAGTATCTATATGGCCATTGGGAAGAATGTTTACTAGGCTAAGTTTTGCATTATATTTTTTAGCTAAATGGCTTACTGTATGAAGGGTAGCATGGTGTTCAATGGGAGAGCTCACAATATGTTTACAGTCCAAGTTTTCCATGGCAGCATGTAAAACAGTATTGCTACTTTCAGTACCTCCACTAGTAAAGAAAATTTCTGCAGGACGAGCGCCTAAAATTTTAGCCACTTGCTTTCTGGCTTGTTCAATGGCCATTCTTGTTTCACGCCCATAACTATATATAGAAGAAGGGTTGCCAAATTTCTCAGTCATATAAGGCATCATGGCTTCTAAGACCTTGGGGTCTAGTGAAGTAGTAGCCGCGTTATCAAGATAAATTCTTTCCATGGGTCTATATATAACTAGTCTATAATGTAGGTTCTAAACTTTTTCTAAGTTAGTTAATTGTGGCTATAATTGAAATAATCTCGTCTGCTAATTTATCGGCAGCGGCCTGGGAGGGGGCTTCTGTATAAATACGAATAATAGGCTCTGTATTACTTGACCTTAGATGTACCCATTCGTTTTCAAAATCAATTTTAAAGCCATCTTCTTTATTAATAGGGAAGGCAGCAAACTTTGTAGCAAGTACATCAAATATTTTACTAAGTGAAATAGAGGCGTCGAGGTCCATTTTTTTCTTACTCATAAAATAAGCAGGATAGCTGGCTCTTAAGGTAGAAGCGCTCATTTTAGTTTTCGCTAAATGCGATAAAAATAAAGCGATACCAATTAGGGCATCTCTTCCATAATGTAAATCAGGTACAATAATACCACCGTTACCTTCTCCGCCTATAACCGCTTTTTCATTTTTCATTTTATTCACCACATTCACTTCGCCTACAGCGCTTGCAAAATAACTGCAGCCATATTTTTCAGTGACATCTCTTAAAGCACGGGTAGAAGATAAATTACTTACCGTAGCTCCTTTTTTATTTTGTAAAATATAATCGGCTACAGCTACCAGTGTATATTCTTCTCCAAATAATTCTCCATTTTCACTTACAAAACATAGGCGGTCTACATCGGGGTCTACTGCAATACCTAAACTTGCTTTTTTTGCAACTACTGTATCGCAAAGTTCAGTAAGGTTTTCTTTCAAAGGCTCTGGGTTATGTGCGAAATTGCCATGCATATCGCCATTTAATATGGTAATATTATTCACCCCAATAGCTTTTAATAAGGCAGGCACTGTAAAAGCTCCTGAACTATTAATGGCATCCACTACCACAGAAAAATTAGCTGCTTTTATAGCATTCACATCCACTAATGGGTAATTAAGAATGGCTTGAATATGTTTTTCAAGACTATCCTTATTTGGAATTATTTTTCCTAAATCATCTATACTTGCATAATTAAAATCTTCGTTAGCGGCTAAGGTTAAAATAGTTTTTCCTTCCTCCTCACTTACAAATTCACCCTTTTCATTTAAGAGTTTTAAAGCATTCCACTGTTTAGGGTTATGGCTGGCCGTTAAAATAATACCACCATCTGCTTTTTCAAAAACCACGGCCATTTCAACAGTGGGCGTGGTGCTTAATCCTAAATGAATTACATCTATACCTAGGGCCAAAAGGCTCTGTTCTACCAATACTTCTAGCATTTCCCCGCTTATTCTTCCGTCTCTGCCCACTACTACTTTTTTCTTGCCAGGTGCCTTTATGTAGAAGCCAGCTACCATAGGCAGAGGCAAACTTAACAATATCGATAGGAGTAAGGTTATCATTGGGCTTGCCTCCAATGGTGCCTCTAAATCCTGAAATACTTTTAATAAGTGCCATAGCTGCTCTTTTTACTTTAAAAATTGGTTCTGCAAATTTACTTTAAATTTTTACACTTCCTTGTATCTTTATGGCATGATACTAGACATTTGGGCATCTTTGGAGCAGGCAGACCAAGCCTTATTTAAGCTTATCAATGGTCAATGGACAATGCCATTCTTTGATGTATTTATGCCATGGATGCGTACTTCTGAGCATTGGTTCCCCTTTTATATTGCGCTAGTAGGCTATATATTCTACCGCTGGGGCTGGAAGGCTTGGAAATGGCTACTTGCAGTTGCTATTACTATTTCACTTACGGACCAAGTAAGTAGCTTTATATTCAAACCTTTCATTCATCGTTTAAGACCCTGTGCCGACCCTGAGATGCTGACGCAGGTGAAATTATTAATAGGCAGTTGTCCAACTAGTTTCAGTTTTACCTCTTCGCATGCGGCTAATCATTTTAGTTTAGCCATTTTTGTATTTATGAGTTTGCAACCACTATTTAAAAAATATACCTATTTGTTTTTTGTGTGGGCAGGTATTATTTCTTATGCGCAAATTTATGTGGGAGTGCATTATCCTTTAGATATACTGGCAGGAACATTGGTAGGGCTTATCATGGGCTATGCTGGTGCCCTTGTTTATTCGAAATGGATGTCTAGAAATTAAACTGGGTCGTATTCTTAGGGTAGATGAGTTCGTAACTTTTTCGAACGCCTTTTGCATTTACATGAAAAATATTTATTTGCTGGTCATTAATACCAAATAAAACCTCACATAAAACATTGAGTTGACTTAATTGTTTTATATTTTTTATTTCAAAATAAGTCCAAGTGCTTTCTTTTTGTATTTCAAATCCAAGATATTCTAAATTAGATTTATTGCCATTTACAGCTAAGTTTAATCGCTTCGTTAAATAAGCTTTGAGTAGTGCATCTGCTTTATTTTTTTGGCTGGGCCCTGATAAATCGATGGTGTTTTTGGTTTCGGTTGCAATCATTTTTTCGAGGTCATTGGTAAAACAACGTACACTAATTTCAATGGTAGCCTCTTTTTCATTGTGATTGACATCAATTACTGATACAAAAAAAGGGTGCATTACTGCAATAAATAAAGAAGCTAATGGTTTGATTCCAATGAGTGTCATAATTAATTTTTTGTACCTTAGAGCAGCCTATATCAATTTAAGATACTAAAATTAAACAATATGAATGAAATGCTAATTTATTTGCATTTAGGGTACAAGCATATCATTGACATCAACGGCTCAGATCATATATTATTTATTTTAGCCTTAATGATTAGGTATAGTTGGAATGAATGGCAAAAAATATTAATATTAGTTACTGCTTTTACTATTGGCCATTCTATCACCCTAGCCTTAAGTACCTTGGATTGGATTAGTTTTCCCGCTGCCACTATTGAGCTACTCATACCCATAACCATACTCATTACTGCATTTACTAACTTTAGAATAAGCAGTACAGTAAGTCCTTCAAAATATCCTGTTATTTACTATTTAGCCTTGTTTTTTGGTCTCATTCATGGACTAGGCTTTAGTAATTACCTTAAAATGTTATTAGGGAAGGAGGAGTCCATTCTGGGTCCTTTATTTTCCTTTAACCTAGGCCTGGAATTGGGACAATTACTCATTGTGGGTTTACTTTTAATTATTTCATTTATATTCGTAGACCTTTTCAAAGTGGATAGAAAAAGATATGTTCAGGCAGGTTCTGTCATTGCAATCATTCTCGCTTTGAATATGGTGGTTGAAAGAATTGCTACTTTTTTTTAATGATAATTTTTAACTATGAAAAAATTTATTTACATCGGTTTATTTTTATTAAGTACTTGTTCTGTTTTAGCACAAGACATTCGCAACAATCCAAGTTCTAATCATGGAAATAAGTTTGAACAGTTGGGTACTATTTTAGCTACACCTAATGAGTATCGAACAGCAAGTGGTGCCCCAGGTCCAAAGTATTGGCAACAACGAGCAGATTATGATATCAAAGCTACATTGGATGAAAAAAAATTAATGCTATCTGGCGCTGAAACAGTTACTTATTATAACAATTCACCTGACGTACTTACTTATTTATGGTTGCAATTAGATGAAAATGAACATAGCACAGTTAATAACGCAGGCTTCCCCAGTGAAAGTCGCATAGGGCGTGGTGTAACCACCTGCCACTATTGATAAATTAATTGAACAAAAAACCGATAATGGATTGGGTCATATCATTACATCATTAACAGATGCGATTGGGTGCGAAATTAAAATATACCATTAATGGTACGATGATGCGTATTGAATTACCTACACCCTTAAAGCCGGGTCAAAAAATTATTTTTAAATTAAATTGGACGTATAAAATTACAGATAGAATGACCGTTGCTGGTAGAGGTGGTTATGAATATTTCCCAGAAGACGGTAACTATTTATTTACAATGGCACAATGGTATCCTCGTTTATGTGTCTACTCCGATTTTCAAGGATGGCAAAATCATCAATTTACGGGCCGCGGAGAATTTGCTTTAGTTTTTGGTAATTATAAAGTGGCTATCACGGTTCCAGGCGATCACGTGGTGATGGCAACAGGTCAAGCACAAAATTATCCAGCAGTACTTATCTGCAGCTCAGTTGGCTAGATGGAATAAAGCGCAAACTTCTACAGAACCTATAGAGATTGTTACTTTGGAAGAAGCGAAAAATGCAGAAAAAAATAAAGTCAACTACACAAAAGACTTGGGTTTTTAATGCAGAAAATGTGCGTGACTTTGCATTTGGATCTAGCCGTAAATTTATTTGGGATGCAATGGCTGCAAATGTAGAAGGTAAAAAAGTAATGTGTATGAGTGCTTATGGAAAAGAGGCCTATGGTTTATACCGCAAGTTTTCTACGAAAGCGGTAGCCCACACTATTAAAACTTATTCTAAGTTTAGTATTCCTTATCCATATCCTGTAGCACAAAGTATTGAAGCTTCTAATGGAATGGAATATCCAATGATTTGTTTCAACTATGGTACGTACAGAAAAAGATGGTACTTATACAGAATCTGCTAAAAATGGAATGTTAGGAGTTATTATCCATGAAGTGGGCCATAACTTCTACCCCATGATTATTAATAGTGATGAACGTCAATGGTCATGGATGGACGAAGGCTTGAATTCATTCGTAGAATATTTAACAGAAGAATTATACGATAATAAATTTCCTACAAGAGGAGGACCGGCCTGGACTATTGCAGATTACATGCGTTTGCCAAAGGATCAATTAGAACCCATCATGACTAATAGTGAAAATATTATTCAGTTTGGACCGAATGCTTACACTAAAGCCTGCAACAGCTTTAAATATTTTAAGAGAAACAGTTATGGGGCGTGAGCTTATTTGATTATGCTTTTAAAGAATATGCTCGTCGTTGGGCATTTAAACATCCGACACCTGCCGATTTATTTAGAACCATGGAAGATGCAAGTGCCGTAGATTTAGATTGGTATTGGAGAGGATGGTTTTATGGTATTGATCCAGTAGATATTGCTATTGATACTGTAAAGCATGCGGTGTATGATGCAAATTCTAGCAGCTGCGCTTCAACAATGATGCTAGATCGTGGTGGTCGAAATATGTAGGTGCTGGTGGTGCATAGAGGCATAGATAAGCCTATAGGTACCTGCTTTTGATGACATTTCAAAAGTTAGAAATAGAGCAGATAAGTCAATTGTGTTTTTAACAGATGCAGATACAAGCCTTCGTGATTTTTATTGGAGATATGATAGAGGTATTGGAGCCTTATGATTCAGCTGACAAAGCAACCTGCAATGAGTTATGGTGCGCATGAAGCCATTGACAGATGCGGAGAAAGCAAAGTATGCAGATGTTAATTTGTATGAAATTAGTTTCTTGAACAAAGGTGGTTTGGTGATGCCAATTATTGTTGAATTTACTTTTGAAGATGGTACGAAAGAAACACAAAAAGTTATCAGCGCAAATTTGGAGAAAGAATGAAAATAAAGTGACGAGTGTTTTCTTAACCAATAAAAAAGCGGTATCTATTCAATTAGATCCAATGCGTGAAACTGCAGATATTGATGAGAGCAATAACAAATGGCCAAATGTATCGGCGCCTTCGAAGTTTACCATTATTCAAAATGAAAGGTTTTGGACGTGGTCAATCGATTGGATTGTCACCAATGCAAAATGCACAAAACAAAAAATAACTTGATTAAAATTTATTGAAAAATAAGTTTCATTAAAAGAGTCTTCATTATTAAGGGAGGACTTTTTTAGTTAGGACGATACAGGATAGTTTCGTCCTAATATAATTTATAAAATTAGACTATTGATGTGCCGCGGCTTTATAATTTTTCCATTTTTCAATCACTGCTTGCATATCGGAAGGTAGTGGGCTATCGAAAGCTAATTTTCTCGTTCGGTCGTAGGATGAATAAAGCCTAAGGGTTGCAGCATGTAAAGCACATCTAGGACAAGTCGTCAAAACAATTGTCTACAAACTGTTTGTACTTGGTATAAATGGTGCCTTTTAAAATTCTATCTCCACCATATTCACAGTCGTTGAATAAAGTATGGCCAATATGTTTCATGTGCACTCTAATCTGATGCGTTCTACCAGTTTCTAAAATACAAGATACTAAGGTTACATAATTATAACGCTCTATCACTTTATAATGTGTAATGGCATGCTTGCCAATTTCTCCTTCGGGATAGGCGTCAAACATTTTTCTATTTTGACTTATGTCTGTGCGATGTGCGCTTCAATGGTTCCTTCCTCTTCAGTTCCATATCTGCCCCAAACCAAGGGCCACATATTTTCTTTCCACGGTATGATTAAAAAATTGTTTGGCTAAATGAGAGGCGGCTTCGGGTGTTTTAGCAAGTACAATTAAGCCGGTCGTATTTTTATCTATACGGTGTACTAATCCAAATCGAGGAAGTACTTCTTCATTTAAATCGGGATTCTTGCGAAAGTAAATGATGTGCTACGCCATTCAAGTAAAGTGCCTGTATAATTTCCAATACCTGGATGTACCACCATATTGGAAGGTTTGTTGATTACCATCACGGCCTCATCTTCATAAACAATATCTAAGTCCATGGCCTCTGGCTTCAGGTCGGTATATTCTGGATTAATGATAACTCATAGTAAACCACTTCGTCACCGGGTCTTGTTTTGTAATTACTCTTCACTACTTTGCCATTCACGGTTAAAAAACCACCATCAATGCCATTTTGTAATTTATTTCTGCGTAATACCTTCAATTCTTGACTTTGCACCCATTTATCAATACGCATGGGGTCTTGTCCTTTGTCTACAGTAAAGGACAACTTTTTCATAAAGGGACTCATTATTGTTCTTCACCGACTATGGGCTCTAATTCTTCTGACATGATGCAAAAGTAGGATATTGCTGCTTAGTTTGTAACTTTGTTTTATGCGTCAAAAAGTTTTTTTCGAGGATTTAGGCATTTGATCCTATCAGCCCAGCTTGGGATTACCAGGAGGAATTGTTGCTAAAAAATACGCAAATCAAATGGGCCGCTCAGGCAAAACGAGCAGGCATGTAAAAACGAGCCAACACTGAACATAGATTATTAATGGTAGAGCATACATCCCGTATTTACTTTAGGCAAAAGCGGTAAAAGAGAGCATGTTTTAGTGTCGGAGGAACAATTAAAGAATTTAGGCATTGAGTTTTTTCATATTAATAGAGGGGGGGATGTGACTTACCATGGCTTACAACAAATTGTTGGCTATCCCATTTTGGATTTAGATAAATTTAAAACCGACCTAGGTTGGTATTTAAGATGTCTTAGAACAAGTTATTATTGATGTGATGGCTGAATATGGATTGAAGGGAGAAAGAAGTGCAGGAGAAACAGGTGTTTGGTTAGAACCTGAATGACCCCTTTATGGCCAGAAAAATTTGTGCCATGGGCATTAAATGTAGTAGATGGATAACCATGCATGGTTTTGCCTTAAATGTAAATACCGATTTATCTCATTTTGAATTTATAGTGCCCTGTGGTATACAAGGTAAAACAGTTACCTCTTTAGAAAAAGAATTAGGACATAAAGTAGATTACGAAGCAGTAAAAGAAAAAGTGAAAAAACATTTTCAATTAATATTTGATTGCGAGCTTATATAATTGAAGAGCATTAGATTTATAAAGCAAACTAGTTTAATAAAGCAAGGTCCCTAAGGGCAAGGATCTATTGCCTTGCAAGCCTCCACTATGTATTACTAGTATTTTACTTCCTTCTTTGAAATAATTTTCTTTCAATAAACTTTCTACTGCCAATAAAAGTTTGCCGGTATACACTATATCGGTAGGAATTTTTTCTGTAGTCCAAAGCTGGTTCATAAAATCAAAAAGTGCTGGATTTGTTTTGGCATAACCGCCCTGATGAAAATTATGTAGTAAGGTAAATGGCTTACTACTATCTTTTAATAAATTTTTTATTTCTGTTTCAATGCTTGCTTCATTTTTTAAAACAGGAATACCAATAATATCTTGATGCGGCTTCAGCTGCATTGATTAATCCAGCAAGCATAGTACCTGTACCCACTGCTGCAATAATGGTAGTGTAGTCTTTGCAATATTCATTTAAAATGGTAGCTGCTCCCTTAGCGCCTAATTCACCATAGCCTCCTTCGTCAATAAAGTACACAGCGTTCTCTTTATTATTCGCTTTTAGTAAATCATTTTTTATTGCTTGAAAATGAGTTCTACCCATAAACTCTAATTGCATTCCATAGGCAAGCGCTTCTTGTAAACTTGGTGTAAGGGTATCTTCCTTGGTGGCTCTTACATAGCCAATACTTTTCAAATTGTTTTCTTTGGCTGCAAAGGCTAAGGCGACTAAGTGATTAGAATAAGGGCCTCCGAAACTTGCAATGGTAGTAGCTTTATTTGCTATAGCATCTTCAATATAGTATCTTAATTTAAACCATTTATTGCCACTTACAATTGGGTGCAGTTTATCTAACCTTAAAATACTAGATTCAACCACTGAACTACTAAAGCTAGTAATAGGATCAATGGTCATTGGGTCAATGGTAATGGGATCTATTGTAATGCTGCCTTTCAATGTTTTTTTATTTAAGGGAAATCAGTTATTTTTACACACTGATTTATAATCAAAATTCAGTGCTAGGGTATCCTAAAATTAGGACTAAATTAGATTCAAATTAATTGAAAATATATGGCAGCTACATTAGTGATTTTGGCAGCAGGGATGGCAAGTAGGTATGGTAGTATGAAACAAACTGAGGGTTTTGGTCCTGCTGGAGAGACCATCATGGAATATTCTATTTATGACGCCATTCGCGCAGGTTTTAATAAAGTAGTATTTATTATCCGTTCTGATTTTGCAGAAGCTTTTAAAAATGCGATTGAGCCAAAGTTGAAAGGTAAAATTGAAATTGCAATATGTATTTCAATCTCTAGATAAATATACAGAAGGTTATACGGTAGCTGCAGATAGAGTGAAGCCTTGGGGTACTGCCCACGCTTTATTATGTTGCAAAGAAGTGGTGAAAGAAGCCTTCGCTGTCATTAATGCCGATGATTATTATGGTAAAGAAGCTTTTGAACAATCCTATACTTTTTTAACCAAAGAGTGCAATGAAAAAACAAATTGCATATTGGGTTATGAGTTATCTAATACATTAAGTGAGAATGGAACAGTGAGTAGAGGGGTTTGTTCTATAGATGCAGAAGGTTATTTAAAGCAAATTAATGAGCGCACTACTATTTATCGTAGAGCAGATGGTCAAATTGTATTTGAAGAAAATGGACTTGAAACTTCTTTGCAAGAAGATACCAGAGTAAGCATGAATTTTATGTGCTTTGGGCCAAATTTCATTGACTTATGTGAAAAAGAGTTTGACTTATTTTTAAAAGCCAAGGGCCAAGAATTAAAATCTGAATTTTATATACCCTATGTAGCGGGCAGGTTCCATGAATTAGGCCTAGGAAAAGTAAAGGTCATTCCTACCAATGCAAAATGGTTTGGGGTTACTTATAAAGAAGATGCGCCTGGGGTGAAACAAAGTATTAATGCACTAGTTGAAAGTAAAGTGTACCCTTCTAGTTTGTGGTAGAGCTATTCTAGTTATAAGACCTAATACTGTAAATGTAATTTTTTAAATTACTCAATTGACCTTTTCTATTGCTTAAATTAGCCGTATTGTTTTTAGACAATTTAATTTTGTCTGACTTCTTATTTTCTTTTTCGTTCACCGATTCAATTAAGTCAAATATTTTATTAGCCTTCACCGCAAAAGCAACTCCTTCAGCTTGTTTTTGTCTTGTATTGATAATACCAATAATTTCTCCTTTATCATTAAATAAGGGGGCTCCAGATGAACCAGGGTTTGCACTTATTTGAATTTGATAAGAATTGCTGTCTCCATTGTATCCTGTTTGTGCACTTAGGTATCCCTTGCCATAGACAATGTCATTATCATTTCTTGGGTAACCTAAAGTAAAAATTTCTTCTCCTAAATCGCTCATCTTCTTACGAATCACAAAGGGGATATTTTTTGGGGCTTTAAAATCTTCGTCATCTATTTTAAGTAAGGCTAGGTCTGAACTTAAATCGCTGTAAATAATATCAGCATGTAATTCTTGGCCCTCACTATTAATAACAATGGCTCCATTTCCTTTTAGCACATGTGTATTGGTAATGATAAAACCCTTGGTATCAATTAAAAATCCTGAACCACCACTTATAAATTTTGCATTTTCAGGTACCTTAGATTTAACCTCATTAATTAAATGTCCTTGTACTTGTTGTTTTTTCTTTATGACTTCAATGTCGTTGCTAAGTTGTAATAACTGATTACCATTTAAGCTTGGTGATAAAGACATAACTAGTACGGAAGTAGTTAATGCAATGAAGCCTGCCACAGAAGCGGCAATGGCAGTAACTCTTTTATATTTATTCCAAATTTGTATTACTTTCGTTTTAGTGCTAATAGTATCATCGGTCATCCATTCTCCAGCAGCTAGTAATTTATTAAATGTCTGGCTAGTTAGTTTTGCAAAGCTGCTTCTATTCGCATAAGACTGCATATGGTCCAAGAATAATTTATGCTCCACCACCATCTGATCAATATCAGGCGTACTTTTTCTAAGGGCCTCAAATTGAGTCTTTTCTTGAGCAGACATTGCGCCTGTCAAATAGTTTTCAATTGTTTCTAATAATTCTTTGTCTTCCATTTTTCTTTTTTCTCTTTTCTGTTCAATAATTATTACCTCTTCGCTCTATCTTTATTCTCCTATATTATACTGCGCAAAAAATAATTTCTTTAGACGCATTAAACATTTGTATTTCTGATTCTTTGCATTATCGGCATTCGTGTATCCAAAATCGGCAGCCAATTCCTGCATTCCTTTTTTATTCAAATAATAACCTTCTAATAAACTTTTACAAGGTTCTCCTAAACTATGTAAGGCCCTATGCATGATTTCAAAAGAGGCTTCTTTCTTATCAAACTCCCTCATGTCTTGTTCTACTGAAATGGTTTCCTCCTGACTACTTAATGGGCCACTATATTTTCCTAATTGATGCAAACGTTTTAACCATAAATG
This sequence comes from Chitinophagales bacterium, assembly GCA_964203405.1. Taxonomy (GTDB): domain Bacteria; phylum Bacteroidota; class Bacteroidia; order Chitinophagales; family Chitinophagaceae; genus Sediminibacterium. The sequence goes on along the minus strand of CAXNLL010000001.1, from coordinate 560,878 downwards.
CTTGCAAATAGAGAAAAGATAGGTTTTGATTTGACAGGAAAGTACAAATGAATCGGTTTGCACCTTTTCGTATAAAGTAATCATTGCTTCCTGAAATACATCCCTTGCGTCATCAAAAGAGCCATTGTTGTTTAGAACAAAGTGCTGAATAGAACTGAAATGACTTTTATAGAGGGTTTCCACCGCCTTGGAGTCATTACTAGCTAGTCCTTTTAATAGGGCTTGTTCGTTCAGTTCAGCTTTCAAGAGATTAATACTTAATTTGATCAAAAGTAACCCAAAATAGGGTCTTTTTTAATTTTTTCAGGGGGAAGGGGGTTACCTTTTCTTAGTAGGGGTATTAATAGTATTAATTAATAAAAAAACAAACCCAAATGAAAAAAGTAATCGCAATTTTCGCTATCGCTGCATTAGCTGCTTGTGGTGGTGCTGCAACTGAAGCTACAACTGATACTACTGCAACTACAGTTGATACTGCTGCTGCAACTACAGTTGATACAGCTGCTGCTGCAATGGATACTACTGCTGCTGCAAAATAAATAATTAGCTTCCTACTAGAAGGGTAAATTATCCATTAATTTAGCTTTTTAGAAAGTCAAGCAATATTTCTGAGCCCTTGGTTTCGACCAGGGGCTTTTTTTTGCTTGAACCATTAATCCTTAAAAACGAATATCTGTTAGTTTTTAGACCTAAAAATGGAAACAATTTTGACTAATAGCCTACAATAGCCTATCTTTGTTCTCCGATGAAAGCAAATATTAACAATTGGTTTTACTGTTTCTTTTATTTCTACTTTAACCAAAGTAGCCGGGTTGTATTTGTAAAAGCGTAAAGAAAATAACTAAATATACAGTCCCGGCCCAACAGCCGGGATTTTTGTTTAAAAGTGGATATGAGCATACTGGGAAGAAGTAAAACAGGTTTAAAGAATAGGAACTAATTAGAATGAATAAAAAAGTAGCAATACAAGGGTACGAAGGAAGTTTCCACCAGGTGGCAGCTAGGCATTTTTTTGGTAAAAATGTGGAGGTGATTACTTGCGACACATTTAGAGCAAGTAGTTCAATTAGGGGAAGATGCTAAATTATCGGATGGTGCTGTGATGGCTATAGAGAATTCAATTGCGGGAAGTATTTTACCTAATTATAATTTGTTACAAAAAAGTAAGTTGCAGGTTATTGGTGAAGTGTATTTATCTATTAGCCAAAACTTACTTACTTATCCTGGCGTAAAATTAGAAGATATCAAAGAAGTGCATAGTCATCCCATGGCTATCTTGCAATGTTTGGATTATTTAGAAAAGTATAATTGGAAATTAGTAGAGTCGGAGGATACAGCGCTGAGTGCTAAAATAGTGCATCAAAATAAAAGCAAATATACTGCAGCCATTGCAAGTAAGCTTGCCGCTCAAATGTTTGATTTAAATATTATCAAACCAGATATTCATACTTTAAAAAATAATATTACACGTTTTTTAATAGTAAGCCCTGCAAACGCTAAAATAGCAGTAGAGCAAGCGAACAAAGCCTCTATTTATTTTCAAACGGATCACTCTAAAGGTATACTTGCTAAGGTACTTGCCAAAATTGCACAAGGTAATGTGAATTTGAGTAAGCTGCAAAGTATGCCGATACCAGGTAGTACTTTTAAATATGGGTTTTATGCCGACTTGGAATTTGATAATAAAAAACAAATTGAAAAAGTATTAGAAGCATTAAAAGGCTTAACCAATAGTATAAGAATATTTCGGTATGTATCAAAAAGGTAAAGTTGTAAAAGGATAAAAATGAATTGGACTGTATCACATAGATTAGAGGGTATTGGAGAATATTATTTTTCTACCAAACTGCGCGAGATTGATGAACTCAATAAAGCCGGTAAGGATATACTTAATTTAGGTATTGGCAGTCCCGATTTACCGCCGCATCCTGATGTGGTTAAAATTTTACACGAAGAAGCGATTAAAGAAAATGTACATGGTTATCAATCTTATAAAGGGTCACCTATTTTAAGAGAAGCGATAGCAAATTGGTATAAAAAATATTTCAAGGTAGCGGATATAAATCCAGCTACTGAAATACTTCCTTTATTAGGAAGTAAGGAAGGGATCATGCATATATGTATGACCTATTTAAATGAAGGAGATCAGGTATTAATTCCAAATCCTGGTTATCCTACATATACAAGTGCAGTTAAATTAGCGGGTGGCACTCCGCTTATACTATGAGTTAACTGCCGAAAACAGTTGGGCGCCTGACTTTGAAAATTTAGAAAAATCAGATTTATCAAAAGTCAAGTTAATGTGGGTGAACTATCCGCATATGCCAACAGGCCAAAGGCCTACGAAAGAACTATTTGAAAAAATAGTCGCCTTTGGAATAAAGCATCAAATATTGATTTGTCATGATAATCCTTATGCCTTTATTTTAAATGATCAAGCCTGAAAGCTTATTGTCTATTGATAGGGCCAAAGAGGTAGTGATAGAATTAAACTCTCTAAGTAAAAGTCAGAATATGGCAGGATGGAGGGTAGGCATGTTAATTGCTGCCGAAGACAGAATCAATGAAATACTTAGGTTTAAATCCAACATGGACAGTGGTATGTTTTTACCCGTGCAATTAGCAGCTGCTAAGGCATTAAGTCTTGATCAAAGTTGGTATGACTCCGTGAATAAAATATATACAGCACGACGCGAAAAAGTATTCGAATTATTAGATGTTTTAAAATGTGTCTATTCAAAACAACAAGTAGGCATGTTTGTTTGGGCCAAAATTCCCGCAACTTACAAAGATGGTTATGCGTTAAGTGATAAAGTATTATACGAAGCCAATGTTTTTATTACCCCAGGAGGCATTTTTGGCTCTGCTGGTAATGATTATATCAGAGTGAGTTTATGTGGTTCCATTAGAAAAATTTAGTGAAGCAATTAAAAGAATTGAAGCATGCGTTTAACAGTCATTGGTATTGGTTTAATGGGAGGTTCACTGGCTTTGTCTTTGAAAAAGAAAGGCTATGGTATCCAATGTCATTGGAGTGGATCAAAACATCGAACACCAAAACCTGGCCTTGCAATTAGGAATTGTAGATGAGATCATGTCTTTAGAAGATGCAGTAGCATCTTCTCGATTTGATTGCGCATTGCAACACCTATTAATGTAGCTGAAAGTATTATTGCCCACTATTTTAAATTTAGTGAACAAGCAAGTTGTTTTTGATTTAGGGTCTACTAAGGAAAGTATTGTAAACATCGCGAAAGCGCATGTCGAACAAAGGAAGATTCGTTCCAACCCATCCAATGTGGGGAACTGAATTTAGTGGTCCAGCAGCAGCACAAGCATGATGCTTTTATGGACAAGGCAACGGTTATTTGTAATAAAGAACAAGTGGATGCAGATGCTTTAGCTATTGGTAGAGCAAATGTATCGAGCATTTAGGTATGCATATATTATACATGGATGCCATTAAGCATGACATACATGTGGCTTATGTCAGTCATATCTCACATATCACTTCTTTTGCATTGGCCAATACCGTGTTAGAGAAGGAAAAAGAGTCTGATGCTATTTTTGAGTTAGCAAGTAGTGGTTTTGAAAGTACCGTTCGTTTGGCTAAGTCCAATGCGGAAATGTGGGTGCCCATCTTTATGCAAAACAAAGAAAATGTATTAGATGTGTTAAATGAGCATATTAGTCAATTAAAAAAGTTCAAGGCAAGTTTGGAAAAAGAAAATCCAGACTATTTCTTGGAATTGATTCAAAATGCCAATAAAATAAAAAGAATTTTAAAATAATTAAAAAAGCAAAGCACTTCAAGTGACTGAGCAAAAAATAGTAAAAATGAAGAAGAAAGAAGAAGTAGAATATTAACAAATGATTTGATAGAAGCAGTAAAGTCGAAAAAAACATTTACAGAAATTGGTATTAATGAGCAATTGGTAAAAGCAGTGACTGAATTAGGATACACACACGCTACTGAAATTCAAGAGCGTTCTATTCCGGTTTTAATAAGTGGAACCAAGGATTTTATTGGTTTAGCGCAAACAGGTACTGGAAAAACAGCGGCCTTTGGTTTGCCTTTATTACAATTAATTAAAACAGCAGAAAAATTCCCTCAAGCCTTAGTGGTTTGTCCTACAAGAGAATTATGTATGCAAATTGTAAGTGAAATGAATTTGTTTAAAAAACATATTCCAGGTTTACAAGTATTAGCCGTATATGGTGGTACATCTATTGGTATGCAAATTAAAGATTTAAAAAGAGGCGTACAAGTAGTGGTAGCCACTCCAGGTCGTTTAATTGATTTGATAGAAAGAAAGGCGATTAATTTAGAGAAGATTGAATATGTTGTATTAGATGAAGCAGATGAAATGTTAAATATGGGATTCCAAGATGACATTGAATTTATCTTAAAAAATACACCTAACAGAGAAAGTATCTGGTTGTTTAGTGCAACCATGCCTGCTGAAATTAGAAAAGTAAGTAAGCGTTACATGAAAGAGCCCGTGGAAGTAACCATTGGTAAAGTAAATGCAACGAATAAAAGTATTGATCACCAATATTATTTAACATCTGCGCAACATCGTTATGAGACTTTAAAAAGAATCATCGATTTTAACCCAGGTATTTATGGTATCATCTTTACAAGAACCAAGGCGGATGCACAAGAAGTAGCAGCAGCGTTTAACGCGTGAAGGTTATGATATTGATGCCATCCATGGTGATTTAACACAACAACAACGTGATAGAGTCATGGGTCAGTTCAGTGACAAAACTTTGCAATTATTAATTGCAACTGATGTGGCTGCTCGTGGTATTGATGTAAAAGGTATTACGCACGTTATCAATTTTGAATTACCTGATGATGTAGAAGTATATACACATAGAAGTGGTCGTACAGGTCGTGCAGGTAGTCAAGGTATTTGTATTTCGATTGTACATGCGCGTGAGTCTTACCGTTTGCGTCAAATTGAAAACATCAATAAATGTACTTTCCATAAATTAGATATCCCTAGTGGTAAAGATGTTTGTAGAAAACAATTTTTCCATGTAATGGATAAATTAATGTCTACCGATGTAAGCCATGGCGATTATGAAACTTATGTACCTATGCTTGGCAGAGAAATTTGCAGACATGACAAAAGAAGAAATTTTAAAGCGTGTGGCTGCTTTAGAGTTCAATCGTTTCTTAAGTTATTATGAAAATGCACAGGATTTAAATATTCGTACTGCAGATAAAGGTCGTCGTGAACCGATGCAACAACAGGATCGTAATCGTGATAGAGGTCGTCAAGAATTTGGTGGCGCCGATCGTGGACGTACAAGAAGCAATGATCGTGGAATGGAGCGCAGCTCATCAGACCGTGGCATAGATCGCGGTCGTGGTCAGAAAGAGGCGCTAGTGGCTATACTCGTTTATTTGTAAATCTTAGGTACCAAGGATGGTTTTTACAAAGCTAGTTTTTTACAATTTATTTTAGACATGAGTGATTTAAGAAAAGAAGCCTTAGGTAAAATTGATATGCGTGATATGAATAGCTGGGTAGAAATTGAATCAGGTGCTGCTAAACAAATGATTAATGCAGTAGATGGTAAAAACTATAAAGGCCGTCGTATTAGAATGAATGATGCAGATAGTGGTGGACCCAAAGGTTTTTCTAAAAGAGAAGGTCAAGTAAACAATAGTATAGTTAAAAAAGGATCAAAAAGCGCTAGCATTAAATAAAATAAATATTCAAATATTAAAATTCGGAAAAATGGGAGACTTAACAGCGCAACAAGAAAAAGTAAGCATTTTATTAAAAAAATCACCTTTGATTATATCAGGCCCTTGTAGTGCAGAAACCGAAGAACAAGTGATGCAAACGGCTATTCGTTTAGCCGCTACTGGTAGAGTAGATATTATGCGTGCAGGTATATGGAAGCCAAGAACCAGACCCGGAAGTTTTGAGGGTATTGGTACCAAGGGTTTGCCATGGATGCAACAAGCTAAAAAAGAAACGGGCTTGCCTATTGCTGTTGAAGTAGCCACTGCTAAACAAGTAGAAGATGCTTTGCATTTTGGAGTGGATGTACTTTGGGTAGGGGCACGAACTACAGTGAACCCTTTTAGTGTGCAAGAAATTGCAGACTGCCTTAAAAGGAGTGAAAGTGCCTGTGCTTATTAAGAATCCTATTAATCCAGATTTAGAATTATGGATTGGTGGTATGGAGCGTATTGCTAAAGCAGGTATTGAAGAATTAGGGTTAATCCACCGTGGATTTAGCTCTTATGGAAATACTGAATATAGAAATGCACCTATGTGGCATTTGGCGATTGAGATGAAACGTCGTTACCCAGGTATTCCAATGATCAATGATCCTTCACATATTTGTGGTCGTCGTGATATTTTACAAGAAGTAGCGCAACAAGCTATTGACTTAGATTTTGATGGTTTAATTATTGAATCACATATTGATCCAGACAATGCTTGGAGCGATGCAAAGCAACAAATTACTCCAGAGGTATTAAAAGACAATGTTGGAAGCTATTCGTTGGAGAAAAGAAGACGTAGCTTCTGCAGAATACCATGCAGCGCTTGAAAAATTACGTCAACAAATTAATCAATTAGATGATGAGTTGTTACAAGTATTATCAACGCGTATGAAAGTGGCTGAAAAAATTGGAGAGTATAAGAAAGAACAATGATATCACCATATTGCAAACCAATCGTTGGAATGAAATTTTAGAGCGTGCTGTAGGTAAAGGAAGTAAAGTAGGCTTAAGTGAAGACTTTATCACTAAGTATATGGACGCCGTGCATATGGAAAGTATTCAATCATCAAAATAAAATAATGAATAGTTAGTTTGTACTTATAATAGACACTATGTACTTCTAATTACTTAATGTACAATGCTATTAATAAATTAGTAAACCTTAATCAATTCAATGAAAAACTGGAAAGTAAAATTTTCGTCTCAGTACAGTATCCTTTTTCTTAGAAGGTAAGTTTGCTAGCCATTGACATAATTTGGTAGACAAGTCGAATGCTTTTTACATTACAGATGAAAATGTATATGCTTTACACCAAAAAAAATTTAAAGGAAAGAAGACCATTATTATTCCTGCTGGCGAAGAGCATAAGCAGCAAGCCACTGTAGATTTTATCATTGAAGCCTTGGTTAATTTGGGTGCTACCAGACAAGCCATACTCATTGGGGTAGGTGGTGGTGTGGTAACAGATATGGTAGGTTATGTGGCTGGTGTATACATGCGTGGAGTAGCTGTGGGCTTTGTGCCTACTACTATACTTGCCATGGTAGACGCTTCTATTGGAGGTAAAAATGGAATTGATTTAGGTATATATAAAAATATGGTGGGCTTAATAAGACAACCTTCTTTTTTAGTATACGATATTGATTTTTTAAAAACCTTACCGAAGCACCAGTGGGAAAACGGATTTGCTGAAATTATTAAACATGCTGCCATTAAAGATTCAGCTATGATGAAAGCATTAGCAAGTCATGACCTTTCTTATTATCAGAAAAATAAAAAAGCCTTACAGCTTTTAATAGAAAAAAATGTGCAGATAAAAGTGAAAGTGGTGCAAAAGGATGAGTTTGAAAAAGGCGATCGTAAGTTGCTGAATTTTGGACATACGCTTGGACATGCCATTGAAAACCAACATGCATTATTACATGGCCATGCTATTAGTATTGGAATGGTCTATGCTGCTAAAATTTCTCAAGTATTAGAAGGTTTTAAGGATGCTGGCTTATTGGTAGATACTTTAAAAAAATACGGATTACCTACAAGTATGCGATTCGATATAAGTGAAGCCATGCAAGTCATGCAGAAGGATAAGAAAAAAGCCACTGCGGGTATGCAATTTGTGCTTTTACAAAAAATGGGTAAGGCAGTGTATCAAACGGTGCCTATGAAATCATTAGAAAAATTAATAAAATTGTATTCTTAAGATGGTTGCGATAGTTCATCCAAGTAAACTAACTGGTTCGCAAACTGCACCAGCAAGCAAAAGCTCATATGCAAAGAGCATGTGCAGCTGCGTTAATTCATATTGGCAAAACTATTATACATAATCCTGGTCATTCGAATGACGATTTAGCAGCCTTAGATGTAATTCAAAAATTAGGAGCTATTGTTGAAATAGAAAAACCAAGGAATGAAAAAGGAAATACAGGTAGTATCGTAGTGAACTCTAATGGCGTAAAACCAATTGGTCCTTCAATGAACTGTGGGGAAAGTGGATTAGGTATTCGAATGTTTACAACTATTGCAGCACTAAGTAGTGAATTAATAAGTATTGAAGGCAAAGGAAGCTTGGTAAAAAGACCCATGCATTTTTTTGATGAAATATTACCAAAGGTGGGTGTAAAAGTACATTCGCAAAAAGGTTTTTTACCCATAGAAATTCAAGGCCCTTTAGTACCCGCAAATATTACTATTGACGGTTCTTTAAGTTCTCAATTTTTAACGGGTATGTTAATGGCCTATGCGGCTACTGAAAAACAGAATATTGAAATAAAAGTAATTGATTTAAAAAGTAAACCTTATATAGATTTAACCTTGGCAGTGTTGAATTCATTTGGTTGGAAAGTAGAACATACAAACTATGAAAGCTTCCGTTTTTTAGCACATGCACCTTTAAAACCTGTTATTGAATATACAGTGGAAGGAGATTGGAGTGGTGCTGCATTTTTATTAGTAGCTGGCGCTATTGCTGGTCCCATTAAAGTGAAAGGCTTACAATTAAATTCTACACAGGCCGATAAAAAAATAATGGAAGCACTAATAAGTGCAAAGGCAACTATGAAGCAAGAGGAAGATGGTATTTTGATAGGCCCTTCGGCGGATAATTCAAACAATTACTCTAATGGTTTAGTTCCTTTTGAATTTGATGCTACCGATTGCCCCGATTTATTTCCTCCATTAGTAGCACTAGCCAGTGTTTGTAATGGGGTTACTAAAATTAAAGGAGTAAGCAGACTAGCACATAAAGAAAGTGATAGAGGACTTACCTTGCAAACTGAATTTGCAAAAATGGGCGTTCAAATAGAATTAGTGGGAGACGAAATGCTTATTCATGGCGGAGCACTTATTCAATCGGCCACTGTTTTCTCTCAACAGGATCATAGAATTGCCATGGCATGCGGAGTAGCTGCATTAGTAGCGAATGGACCCATTGAAATAACAGAGGCAGAAGCGATTAATAAATCTTATACCGATTTCTTTACCCATTTGCAAGAACTGGGTGCGAAAGTAGATATACAATAAATTTCTTATCTTGTAATAACGAAATAAAGACATGAACAAATTCGGAACCTTATTTACAGTACAAATTTTTGGCGAGTCGCATGGCGCTTGTGTGGGCATTACTATAGATGGTTGTCCAGCGGGTTTGCCACTACAAACGGCTGATTTTGTGGAGGATATGGAGCGTCGCAAAGGGGGTAAGCAGAAAGGAACTACGCCTCGTCAGGAAGATGATATTCCTATTTTTAAAGCAGGCTTATTTAATGATACGACCACAGGAGCGCCTATCATGATGCTTTTTGAAAATAACAATACTAGAAGTGGCGATTATGAAAAGCAACGCGCTGTGCCAAGACCCGGCCATGCCGATTTTACAGCACATCATAAATTTGGAGGCTTTGAAGATTATAGAGGAGGTGGGCATTTTAGCGGAAGATTAACTGCTGCTTTAGTGGGTGCGGGTGTGGTGGCTAAGAAATTATTAAATGCATGTAAAACAGAAGAAAAAATTAAAGTAGAAGCTACTATTATAAGTATTGGAGGAGAATCAGATGTTGAAAAAGGAATACAGAAAGCTATTGAACAAAAAGATAGTGTGGGAGGTATAGTAGAATGTGTGGTGAAAGGATTACCCATTGGACTAGGAGAACATTTCTTTAATTCAGTAGAGTCTTTAATTAGTCATGCTGTTTTTGCCATACCTGCTATTCGTGGCATTGAATTTGGAACTGGCTTTGCTGCCGCTTCTATGTTTGGTGTGAATCATAACGATGCTATTGTAGATGCCTCTGGAAAAACAAAAACAAATCATGCCGGTGGTGTGGTAGGTGGTTATACGAACGGAAATGATTTAGTATTTAGAATTGCGGTGAAACCTACTTCTTCAACACCTAAAGAACAAATTACGCTTAATTGGGAAACCAATGAACAAGAAACATTTTCAGTAAAAGGAAGACATGATTTATGCATTGCACTCAGAGTGCCTGTAGTACTAGAAGCAGTCACGGCCATTGTGCTTGCAGATTTAATGTTAATAGATCAAATAATTCCAAGAATCATTAAAAAATAAGTATTTATGGAAAGCGAATATATATACCATGTAACTACTTTAAAAGAGTGGGAAGCTGCAAAATTAAAAAACGAGTACACGCCAATTAATTATGAGCAGGATGGCTTTATACACTGTTCTGTTGAAAAACAAATTCCAGGTGTACTAGACCGTTTTTATAAAGGCCAAACTGGCTTGGTAAAATTAAAAATAGAAAAAGAAAAAGTGCAAAGACCTGTACTATTTGAATTAGCAATAGATTTAGATGAATTATTTCCACATATTTATGGGGCATTAAATTTAGACAGTGTAGTGGAAGTAAGCACAATTAGCTAATTACTTATTTAAATATATTTAAAGCCTAATTTTAAATAAAGCCTAGTTTTTAAGTTTTTATAAAGAATTCTCTATGAATATTAAATTAAGCTTCTTATTTATTTTAGTATTCCCTCTACTAAATAGTACTAAAAGTTTTGCTCAAAAAATTTATCCTACTAGTTTAACTACCATTAACTATTTGGACAGTGCGGCTGTAAAAAAGTACCAAAAAAAAATCGATACACACCGAATTAAGATAGAATTAAATCATATTACGGGTATTGCTAGTTTTTATGGTGCCAGTTTTGAGGGCACTTTAACCGCTACAGGTGAGATTTTCAGAAATAGCAAGTACACAGCCGCTTGTAATTTGTACAAGTTAAATACGCTAGTGCGTGTGACCAATATGCGAAATGGAAGGTCTGTACTAGTTAGAATTAATGACCGTATGCATCCTAATATGTTGAAATTAGGAAGAGTAGTTGACCTTAGTACGACTGCTGCCAAAAAATTACATTTAAGTTCTAAAGGAATTGTCAAAGTAACGCTTGATGCGGTGGGATATTCAAAAATCAACCCTAAAAAGCAGTAGACTATTCAAGGATAATCTTTAATTTACACTATCAAAAATTCTTCTTAAAAGCACTTTCTTTATAAAACAAACTTTCTTCTTACAATAAACAAGTTTAGAAAAACACTATAGTATGAAAAAAATAATTCTAATGTTCTTAGTATCTGTATCTAGTTTAACAGTTATTGGACAGGATACAGCAAGTATCAAACCCGCTTCTATTGCTTTTAAAGTGGGTTTATTTAATTTCAAAAAAACACCGTTAACAGAGAATGCCAGCCAAACGGTTATTCAAGGTGGCTTGCAATATTTTAAAGGCATCACAACGCATCTTGATTTAATGATGAATTTAGATTTTGCGAATTTGAAATATCCTTTTTATACTTCTTCTAAGCTTGCCATTGCTAAAAACAATGAAATGTATACTGCATTTGATGCAAGTTTAAATTATAAGCTATTGACAGATGAAAATAAATTAGTGCCTTATATTACTGCAGGTTTGGGGGTAGCTTCTATTAAAAATGCTTATTATACTGCTTATGTGCCTGTAGGGGTAGGCTTACAAATTAAAGCCAAGCAAGGATCTTTTATAAATATACTTAGTACTTATAGGGCAGAAGCTTCTGCGCTTACTAAAATGCATTATAATCATTCTATAAGTTATTCCCTGCCTTTAAAATTAAGAGAGAAAAAACCAGTCATGTTACCTCCAGCCCCTGTGGTGGCGGACAATGATAATGATGGTGTGGTAGGCAGTGATGATGATTGTCCTAATGCATCTGGCTTGGTAAAATATCATGGTTGTCCAGTGCCAGATTCGGATAATGATGGCATTAATGACGAGAATGATAAATGTCCTACTGCAGAGGGAACAATAAAATATAAAGGATGTCCAATACCGGATGTCGATAAAGATGGGATCAATGATGAAGCCGACAAATGTCCTAATGCGGAAGGATTGTCAAGATATGAAGGTTGCCCTATTCCCGATACAGATAAAGACGGAGTGAACGATGAGCAAGATAAATGCCCTAGCATCCCTGGCATTATGGGTAATAATGGATGTGCCGATTTACAACCACTCGTAAATGAAATCACTTCTAAATTAAAGTTTGAGTCCGGCAAGGTGAAGCTTAGTCAGAAAGGATATCAAGGCTTAGATTCCTTGGTTGTCTTAATGCAAAATAATGCAAATTTGACTTTAATAATTACTGGTCATACGGATAATACAGGTACTTTGAAAATTAATGAAAAATTATCACTACAAAGAGCCATGGTTGTATCGAATTATTTAATCAAAAAGGGAATAGATAAAAAAAGAATGAGTCAAAAAGGTTTTGCAGATACAAGACCCATAGCTGATAATAAAAAATTGAAAGGAAGAGCGCAAAATAGAAGGGTAGATGTTGAAGTAGTCTATTAGTGAATAATTTATAACTAACTAATAATCTAATTAGCTATTTAACTAGTAAATAACCACTTCTCTTTCTAGTAAGATTTCAAATTTTGCAAGTACCGATTGAATAATTTCCTCCGAGAAATTATATATTTCAATGCCTGGCCCATTATTGTAATGAACAATGACTAAAGATTGTTTTTCATAGCAACCCACATTGCCTTTTTGTATACCCTTCCAGCCACAGGCTTCAATTAACCAACCCGCAGCTATTTTATAGGTGTCATCTGTGATAGGGTAGGCAATCATTTTAGGGAATTTTGCAATCAATACTTCAAATAAGTCCTTGGTGATAGTTGGATTTTTAAAAAAGCTTCCAGCATTACCTAGTTTTTTAGGATCGGGTAGTTTTTCTGATCTAATTTGAATGACTGCATTCGAAATGGCTTCTACACTAGGCTGTTTATTATTTTTTTGATGTAGTACTTCTTTAATGGCACCGTATTCTGTTCTAAAAATGGGTTGTTTTTGTAAAACAAATTGCACCGAACTTATAATGTATCTATCTTTTTCATTTTTAAATAGACTAGTTCTATATCCAAAATCACATTCGCTATTGTGCAGTGTAATGAATTTTGCACTTTGGGTATCATAGGCTGTAACCGATTTTATAGAGTCCTTGGCCTCCACTCCATAGGCGCCAATATTTTGAATAGGAGCAGCGCCTACAGTGCCTGGGATTAAACTTAAATTTTCTACGCCACCCCAACCTTTTTGAACACAGTAAATTACAAAATGGTGCCAGTTTTCACCCGCACCTACTTCTAAATAAACTTCAGAGGCAGTTTCTTTTAATTTTTTAATGCCCATTATTTCTATCTTTAATACTAAGCCTTCAAAAGTTCTCGTAAAAAGAATATTAGAGCCAGATCCTAGAATTAAATAAGGAGTATTTTTTTCCTTGGCCCATTGAATACTTTTCTCAATAGATTCTATGGAATCAATTCTAGCAAAATAATTTGCTTTTTCATTGCTACCAAAGCTATGTAAATTTTGAAGAGAACTATTTTCGCTAATTTCCATATTGTTTAATTAGGGTCAATATCTATGATAATGCTAACCGATTTGTACCTAGGATGCACTTGCAGTAATCGTATATAATGTAAGAGCTGTTTTTTAGCTAGTTGTAATTGTTGCGGTTGTTTAGAAATTTTAATAGCTAGTTCCCAGATATATTTATTGCGTACCCTGTTTACAATGGGTTGAGCTGGGCCTAATACTGTTTTTTGAATCTCAGGTGTAAGTGAATGAAGGAAGTGGTTGGCTGCTTCTTCGGCAATATTATTTTCTTTGTGTTTAAATAGCAAACTCATGAGCCTACTGAAGGGAGGGTAGGAGAAATGTTTTCTGTTTTGAATTTCAAAATTATAAAAGCCAAAATAATCATGTTGTTGCACTAATTGTACAATAGGGTGCTGCAATTGACTTACTTGTATAATCACTGTTCCATTATCATTTTTTCTGCCTGCTCTACCACTAACCTGTTCCATCATTTGAAATGCACGCTCATTCACTCTATAATGATTAAAATTAAGCAAACTATCTGCATCCACTATACCTACTAAGTCTACATTTTCAAAGTCAAGCCCTTTTACCACCATTTGGGTGCCTACTAAAATATCTATTTGTCTTTGTTCAAATTTTTGAATGAGTTGGTCGTGCTCGTTTTTTCCTTTAACATTGTCTAAATCCATTCTTGCAACAATCACCCCTGGTAAAGATTGATTCAATTTTTCTTCAATTTGTTCTGTGCCAAAACTTTTTTGTTTAAAGTTTTGTTTACCACAAGCTTTACAGGTATTCACTATAGGATAAGAGGCGCCGCAATAATGACAAGAAAGTAAGTTCTTAGCTTTATGATAAGTAAGGGTGACATCACAATGCTCGCAATGTGGTATCCATCCGCAGGTTTCGCAAATTAAATAGGGTGCATAGCCTCTTCTATTTTGAAATAAAATAACCTGCTTTTTATTCGCAATGGTTTTTGAAATAGAAGCTAAGAGCTGAGGTGTTAGAATGGCAGTACCTGCTGGTTGCTTTTTGGTATCAATTAATTCAATTTTTGGAAGTGCCCCTGTGCTAAATCTTTCATTTAAATAAGTGTAGCCAAATTTCTTAGATATAGCATTAAAATAGGTTTCCACAGAAGGGGTAGCTGATCCTAATACCACTTTTGCCTTTAATTGATTGGCATAGTAGATAGCGGTATCTCTTGCCTGATACCTTGGGGCTGGTTCTTGTTGTTTATAAGAAGGGTCGTGCTCTTCGTCAATAACAATGAGCGATAAATTTTTATAAGGTAGAAAAAGTGCCGAACGCGCACCTAATACAATTTTAATTTCACCAGACTTTACCTTATTCCAAATCTCTACTCTTTCATTGGGATTAAACTTGGAATGATATATAGCAATAGACCCGCCAAAATATTGTTTTAGCCTTCTAATCATTTGTGCAGTAAGTGCAATTTCAGGAAGCATATACAAGGCTTGCTTGTTTTGCTGAATTACTTCATTGATAAGGGCTACATATATTTGTGTTTTTCCACTGCCCGTAATA
The DNA here is from genome assembly GCA_964203405.1 of Chitinophagales bacterium. Lineage (GTDB taxonomy): Bacteria > Bacteroidota > Bacteroidia > Chitinophagales > Chitinophagaceae > Sediminibacterium. Next base: position 545,678 of record CAXNLL010000001.1, on the reverse strand, counting down.
CCATGCAATAGTCCAACAGGATGTGTAAGAAGTTGCGCTTGCACGGAGGCTAAGGCTTCTTTTTGTTTTTCGGATAAACTATGCAGTGCTGTATTGCCTGTATTTGGATCGGTGGCCAACCTGTCTATTTTTCTTTTTTCAGCCACTAAAATACCTTTATCGATTAAGGCTTTTAATTGTGCATGGGTAGCATTGGCTTTTTCTAAAATAGATTTCTGTTGAACACTGCCTTCTGTTTTTTCAAAATGTAAAAATGCTAGTAATAAATCTAATTGTTTAGGAGCTCTTGTCCATTCGTTCAATAATTTTTCTAAAGCGGCCTCATTTTTGTAGTCTGCATGTAAGCTTAAAAATATTTCTACCTTACTGCTATACTTATCTTTCATATTTTCCTGCACATAACAAATTCCTTTTTGAATGAGTTTATTAATAACAGGGTAGACCGATTTTTTATCCAGTAGTTTTTGAATTTCTAATAAGCTTAAGGTTTTTTTAATTTCCAATGCTTCTGAAATTATATATTCAGCGTCGCTTAAGTTCTTAATGTCTTGCTCTTGTTGTTCATTTAAAATAAATACGCTTTCACTAGATATTTTTAAATGACTAGGAATAGCTGCTTGCATGACTTCACCTTCTGTGCACATATAATATTCGGCCATCCACTCCCAAAGGGCCAATTGATGCTCATATACAATGGGGGCGTCATCTAATACGGAAAGAATAGGTTTAGGCGTAAAGGCATCCGGTGCTTTGCTACTCATTTTTTTTACAATACCTGCGTATCTTTTATTGGCACCTAACATCACTTCCACACGCATGCCAATGGCTACTTCATCCTGCATAGATACAGGAATCATCCAGGTATAATTTTTGGGAAGCGCTAAGGGTATGATAATTTCTGCGTACATGATATAGGGTTGCAAAAATACACTATGAATTTGGATACTTTCTATATCTTCTCATGCCTTCATCCATTTTTTTGAAAACAAGGTCTTTTAAGGTCATCCACTTGATCCAGGGTATAGCCGCTTACTTCTACCGTTTCTAAATATACCACTCTATGCTTGCCCGGGGTGAGTGTAAGGGCGCTGCTAAAATGCATACGATCAACGGAATCCACCAATAGCACTGGTTGAATAGGAATATTCATTTCAATGGCCAATTTAAAAGCGCCATTGAAAAAAGATTTTAAGGGATATTCATCGGTCATGCTGAAAGTGCCTTCGGGGAATATAAAAATAGAGATATGTTTTTCTAAGGCCATTTTTAAATTGCGTAAACTTTGTGCTCTTTTTTCTGGGTCGCTTCTGTCTACCATGACTACCGCATTTCGATAAATTAAACCAAACAAAGGAATTTTAGAGGATTCAAATTTTGCTAAGGGGCGAATGGGTTGATGCTTTAATTGAACAATGGAGGGAATATCCATATAAGAATTATGGTTACCTACAAAAATATGCGCGCGATTAAAATCATGTGGTGCTTCAAAAATTTCTGAGTGTCGAACGCCCATAAATAGGTACAAAATCTTACCCCAATAACGGCAAATAAAATAAACATGCTCGCTTATTTTTTCTTTACCGAAGGGAAGGATTAAAAACATGGCTGTCACCGATAGGATAGTGAGTATCGAAAACAATACAATGGCATAAAGGCAGTATATAAGCTGAATAGCTCTTTTAAGGATTTTCATCTGTCTGCTAATATAATAAAAAAGGCCCGAAATTTCATTCGGGCCTTCACCTTGTTTTTCAATAACCAGAAAACCTTTATAAACTAAGCCTTTAGGGGATTTCTACCATATTTTTCATCATGTTGTGTTGCATCTAATCCTAATTCTTCATCTTCTTCAGTCACGCGAAGTGGCATGATAATGCTAATAAATTTGAATATTAAAAATGATACTGTAAAGCTATACGCAACTACAATGAGCATTGCTTTTAATTGTGTAAAGAAAAATGCAGGGTTACCATAAAATAAACCATCATTACCACCAGCATTCACACCTTTTGATGCGAAAATACCAGTCATTAACATACCTACCATTCCGCCAATACCATGACAAGGAAATACATCTAAAGTATCATCTACTCTTGATAATTTAAATGCATGGCTAGCGACATTAGAAATGATAGCGGCCACCAACCCAATAAATATACTTTGAGGAATACCTACAAAACCAGCAGCAGGTGTAATGGCTACTAAACCTACTACTGCACCAATACAGAATCCTAGTACAGAAGGTTTTTTCCCTCTCATTACATCAAAAAACATCCATGCTAAACCTGCTGCTGCAGCTGCAGTATTAGTAGTAGCGAATGCATTAATGGCTAAGCTATTGGCGCCTAATGCAGAGCCTGCATTAAATCCAAACCAACCAAACCAAAGTAAACCCGTACCAATTAATACATAAGGAATATTTGCTGGAGGAATTTCATGTTGTTCTAGTTTAGAGCGACGAGATTTTAATACAATGGCACCTGCTAGGGCAGCACAACCCGCACTAATATGTACGACTGTTCCACCAGCGAAATCCAAGGCGCCCATTTTAAATAAAAATCCTTGTGGATGCCAAGACCAATGTGCTAATGGTGCATAAACCAAAATCATAAATAAAACAATAAATAAAATATAAGCGGTGAATTTAATACGCTCTGCCACCGCACCTACTACAAGACCTGGTGTGATAATGGCAAACATTAATTGAAAGAGTGCGAATAATAATAAAGGAATAGTCATAGCTGTTCCACCTTGTAAACTTGGTGCGCCATTCACTACATCTTTGAAAAATAAATGGGTCATTGGATTGCCTATAATACCGTTCATGCTTTCACCAAAGCTTAAGCTGTACCCAAAGCTTATCCAAATAACTGAAACCACACCGGCCGATACCATGCTTTTGATCATGGTAGAGATAATGTTCTTACGGTGCACCATTCCTCCATAGAAAAAGGCAAGACCTGGGGTCATAATAAATACAAGCGCTGTAGCGACTAAAATCCAAGCTATATCGGCTCCGCTATAAGTAGAAGCGTCTCCCTGAAAGCTAGGAAGCTGTGGTTCAAATAAGGCAAATACTGCTACTATTAGTAAAACAATAAAAGGAGCGAATTTTTGTACAACTTGATTTTTCATGGTTTAGTGGGGTTTAGTATTATGAAATATTATATATGTTATTTATGAGGTAAAAGTACTTAAAATATATATTTAATAAACACTAATACATATATATAAATATTTATAATGTAATATGAAAAAACATGAATTTAATCTAAATTCTTACTGGCTATTGACTTTTAGATAATAGTCTTAGCTTGATTAAAAAGGGAGATGTGGAAAAAAACTGAATATCTTCAGTAATATTTTCAGTTATGCTTGCTGAAAAAACAAACTGCTATCCTTTGATTCTAATAAGGAAGAGCCAGTTAAAAAGATATCTACTTTGCGGGCACATTCGCGTCCTTCACTGATAGCCCAAACAACTAATGATTGTCCTCGACGCATATCACCAGCGGTAAATACTTTGGCAATATTGGTTTGATAAGCTTGTTCTGTTGCTTTCACATTTCCTCTTTCGTCTAATTGAACGCCTAGTTCATCAATGATACCAGCTGGGTCTGCATGTAAAAAGCCCATGGCAAGTAAAGCGAGTTCACAAGGAATTTCTCTTTCGCTACCTATTTTCTCAATAAATTTTGAAGGACGTCCATCTGCACTAGCACTCCACTCTAGATCTACAATTTGTAATGCTTTTAAATTTCCTTTATCATCACCAATAAATGCTTTAGTAGCAACACCCCAAATTCTTTCTGCCCCTTCTTCATGTGATGTAGTTGTTTTTAATAACATAGGGTAGGTAGGCCAAGGCATATAATCGGCTCTTGCGTCAGGAGGCTTAGGTAATAATTCAAATTGAGTCACCGATTTTGCATTATGTCTATTAGAAGTTCCTACACAATCACTTCCTGTATCACCACCACCAATGACAATTACATTTTTTGAACTTGCCATTAAATCTTCTTCCTCTAATGGAATAGTACTAACTCTTTTATTTTGTTGCTTTAAAAAATCCATGGCATAATGTACGCCTTTTAAATTTCTGCCTGGAATAGTTAAATCTCTTGGAATGGTAGAACCTCCTGCTAATACCACGGCATGATAATCACGCATAATATCATTCACTCTTATATTCACACCCACATTGGCATTACAAATAAAACGAACGCCTTCTTCTTCTAATAAACTAATGCGTCTTTCTACTACATTTTTTTCTAATTTAAAATCGGGTATGCCAAAGCGTAATAAACCCCCTGGTTTTGGATCACGCTCATACACTGTTACTTCATGACCTGCATAATTTAATTGAGCAGCAGTAGCCAGTCCAGCAGGGCCAGAGCCAATCACGGCTACTTTTTTACCAGAACGAACTTTAGGCTTACGAGCTGTTACAAAACCTTTTTCAAAAGCTATTTCAATAATATGTTTTTCAATTTCTTCAATGGTGACTGCGGGTTGATTAATACCTAATACACAGGCACTCTCACAAGGGGCCGGGCAAATTCTTCCAGTGAACTCGGGAAAATTATTAGTAGATATTAAAATTTCATAAGCATCTTTCCACTCTTTATGGTAGACTGCATCATTAAACTCAGGAATAATATTACCTAAAGGACATCCATTGTGACAGAAGGGTACACCGCAATTCATACAACGCGCCGATTGTTCGTTTAACTTTTGATCAGGAAGTAAGTTAACAAACTCGTTATAATTTTTTTTGCGCTCCGCTACTGGCAACTTTAGTAGGGAGTTCTCTCGTAAATTCTTTAAATCCTGTTGGCTTGCCCATATACTTTATTCCAATACTTAAGTCCATGAATGTAATTTATAATGTTTATTTCGTTGCTACTAATTTTGATTTTTGCTTTGCTAATGCCTCTTTGTAATCAGAAGGGAACACTTTTACAAACTGTTTTAATTGATTATTCAAAGTCAGCTAAAATAAATTTAGCCACGGCACTTTCTGTTTTATCAAAATGCGCTTGAATTAGTTTTTTAAGTAAAGCTTCATCTTCTTCATCAGGCGCTTCTAATTCTACCATTTCTTTATTACACAAAACTTCAAAATTATTTTCTACATCATATACAAAAGCTATACCTCCACTCATACCTGCTCCAAAGTTTCTACCTGTTTTACCTAATATTACCGCCACACCACCTGTCATGTATTCGCAACCATGATCACCAATTCCTTCAACCACCACGGTGGCACCAGAATTACGCACAGCAAATCTTTCACCAGCCTTACCTCTTATAAAGGCAATACCACTAGTGGCACCGTATAAGGCTACATTACCAATGACAATATTTTCTTCAGGTATATAGCTTACTTTTTTATCGGGATATACAATTAACTGCGCACCACTCAATCCTTTTCCAAAATAATCATTGGCATCCCCTTCTAATTCTAAGGTCACACCCTTGGTATTAAATGCTCCAAAGCTTTGTCCTGCTGTTCCTTTAAAATTAAAATGAATAGTATCCTCAGGTAAACCTTCGGCTTTATATACTTTCGTTATTTCATTAGAAACAATGGTACCCGTGGTACGATCGGTATTTTTTATAGGGAAACTTGCCTTTACTTTTTCTTTCTTTTCAATAGCAGGTTTCGCAGCTGCTAGTAATTGCCAATCCAACACTTCAGACATCAAATGATCCTGTGCTTCTGTTTGGTATAAACCCACACCGGCTTCAGCAGGTTCTTTATATAATACATCGCTTAAATCTAAATTCTTATACTTCCAATGGTTTATATTTTCACGCATAGTTAAGGCGTCTACTTGACCTACCATTTCATTAATAGTACGGTAGCCTAATTCAGCCATAATTTCACGCAGCTCTTGGGTAATGAATTCAAAGAAGCGCACCACATGGTCGGGGTCGCCTTTAAAACGTTTGCGTAATTCAGGATCTTGTGTTGCCACACCCACCGGACAAGTATTCATATGACATTTACGCATCATAATACATCCTTCTACTATTAATGCAGCAGTGGCCACGCCCCATTCTTCTGCACCTAATAAAGTAGCAATGGCTATATCGCGTCCTGTTTTCATTTGTCCATCGGCTTGCACTACCACACGACTTCTTAATTTATTTTTCACCAATGTTTGATGCGTTTCTGCTAGTCCTAATTCCCATGGTAGGCCTGCATGCTTAATAGAACTTAATGGAGAAGCGCCTGTGCCACCATCAAATCCTGCAATTAAAACCACATCGGCTTTTGCCTTGGTAACACCTGCAGCAATAGTACCTACACCTGCTTTAGAAACTAATTTTACATTAATTCTTGCAGCACGGTTCGCGTTTTTTAAATCAAATATTAACTGTGATAAATCTTCGATAGAATAAATATCGTGATGCGGAGGTGGAGAAATTAAACCCACACCAGGAGTAGCATGTCTTGTTTTACCAATCCAATCGTCTACTTTATATCCAGGTAATTGACCACCTTCACCAGGTTTTGCACCCTGTGCCATCTTTATTTGTAATTCATCTGCTTCAGATAAATAATAACTTGTTACACCAAATCTTGCACTGGCTACTTGTTTAATGGAGCTTCGCATAGAATCGCCGTTCGGTAATTTTTCATAACGAATTTCATCTTCACCGCCTTCACCTGTGTTAGATTTTCCACCCAAGCGGTTCATGGCAATAGCAAGTGTAGTATGCGCCTCCCATGATATAGATCCAAAAGACATAGCCCCTGTTGCAAAGCGTCTGTAAATTGCGGAAGCTGGTTCTACTTCATCAATAGAAATAGAGGGGCGACTTGGTTTAAAATCAAATAAGCCTCTTAGGGTGCAAGCTTTCTCTGTTTGATCATTGACTAGTTTTGAATATTTTTTAAAGCTAGGATAATCATTCATTTTAGTAGAGTGCTGTAATAAATGAATGGTTTGTGGATTGAATAAATGAAATTCACCACGACGCTTCCACTGATAAACTCCACCTTCCGTTAAACGGTCAATAGGAGATGATTTTTTAGCAAAGGCTAATTCATGTTTGGCTAAAATTTCTTTAGCAATTTCATCTAAGCCCATTCCATCTATTCTAGAAGTGGCGCCTGTAAAATGACGATTCACTACTTCTTTATTAATGCCAATAATTTCAAATATTTGTGCCCCTTGATAAGATTGTAAAGTAGAGATACCCATTTTAGAGAATACTTTATACAATCCTTCATTCACCGCTTTAATATAATTCTTCTTTAATTTTTCTGAGTCGTATTCCGATTTAATTTTATCGTGCAATTTCATATCACGAATAGTAGAGAGCGCCATATAAGGGTTAATAGCCGTGGCACCAAAGCCAATCAAGCAAGCATAATGATGTACTTCCCAAACATCGCCAGCTTCCACGATAATACCTACTTTACCTCTTAAACCTTTTCTAATTAAATGATGATGCACACTCGCACAAGCAAGAAGTGTTGGAATGGCGGCATGTTCAGAATCGATGGAGCGGTCGGTTAAAACAATAACTTCAAATCCATCTTCCACGGCGTCCACTGCATAGCGGCATAAACGATCTAATCCTCTTTTCAAAGAACCTTCTTTGCCATCTGCTCTAAAATAACATTGTAATGTTTTGGCTTGGAACACACCTGTATCAATACTTCTAATTTTCTCTAATTCGTGATTGTTTAAAATAGGATGTTTTAAAGCAAGGCAGTGACTAGCCATCGGGTCTTCTGTTAATAAATTTCCTTGGCTTCCCACAAAAGTGGCAAGTGACATGACCATTCTTTCACGAATAGGATCGATTGGTGGGTTGGTTACTTGAGCAAATAATTGCTTGAAGTAACTAGTAATATGTTGAGGTTGATCGCTTAATACGGCTAAAGGCGTATCGGTACCCATAGAACCAATAGGCTCTTTACCATCGGTGGCCATGGGTGTAATGATATTTTCTAAATCCTCTTTGGTATAACCAAATGCTTTTTGGTATTTGAAAATTTGATCGTGCTCTAAATGGGTAAATTGAATTCTTGGTTCAGGTAATTCTTCTAAACGAATTTTATATTTATTCAACCAATCTGCATAAGGTTGTTGCGCGCAAATATTTTGTTTTAAATCGGCATCGCTAATAATTTTACCCGCTTCCATATCTACCACAAACATTTTACCAGGTTGTAAACGACCTTTTTCAATAATTGTAGAAGGATCAATAGGTAATACACCTGTTTCAGAAGCCATGATAACGCGGTCGTCATTGGTGACGCAATAACGTGAAGGCCTTAGTCCATTTCTATCTAAGGTAGCGCCAATTATTTTTCCATCGGTAAAGGAGATAGAAGCGGGACCGTCCCAAGGTTCCATAAAGGCAGCATGAAATTCGTAGAAAGCTTTTTTTACAGGGTCCATTAATTCATTGCCATCCCAAGCTTCAGGAATAAGCATCATCATTACATGCGGTAATGAACGACCCGATAAAGTAAGTAGTTCAATGACATTGTCTAAACAAGCAGAGTCTGATTGTCCAGCAGTAACTACAGGTAAAATCATTTCTAATTCTTCCTTAGAAAAATAAGGAGAGAAAAAGCTGGACTCATTGGATCTTAGCCAGTTTAAATTTCCTTGTAAAGTATTAATTTCTCCATTGTGTGCAATGTACCTGAAAGGTTGTGCTAATTTCCAAGAAGGAAAAGTATTGGTAGCAAAGCGAGAATGCACTAATCCAAAAGCAGAGACTACACGCTTGTCGCTTAAGTCGGGAAAATATTCTCTTACTTGATGACTTGTTAATTGACCTTTATATATAATGACTCTTTGAGATAAAGAGGCCATATAAAAACCAATAGCCTCTTTTTTAATAGAGTTATTAATAGTATGAGAAGCGTAATTTTTTAAAACAAAAAGTTTTCTTTCAAAATCCTCAGGGTCGCTGATATGATCGGGCTTTTTTAGAAACACTTGTTCCATTGTAGGCTCTACCGATAAAGCAGAAGGGCCGATGGTAGCTCTGTTAACAGGTACTTTTCTATAGCCAATAATTTCAATGCCTAATTTCTCTGCAGCCCTTGCAAAAATTTCTTTACACTCAGTAACAATTGATTTATCTGATGGAAAAAATATAAATCCAACACCATATTCATTTGAGTTGGGAAGGTGAATACCTTGTTGTAATAATTCATTGAAGAAAAATTCATGCGGAATTTGAATCATGATTCCTGCACCATCTCCTGTATTAATTTCACAACCGCAGGCACCACGGTGTTCCATGTTTTCTAAAATAGTTAGACCATCAATGACATGCTGATGTGATTTTACACCTTTGATATTAGCAACAAAACCAATACCACAAGCGTCGTGTTCATAAGCAGGATCATACAATCCTAATTGTTCTTTTTTCGTCATTTCAACCAGTTATTTATAGGGAAGCCCTGTTCGGTTAGCGATTCGTTGAAAATTACGAAAAAACAAGGATTTTTTATAGCAGAATTGCAATAAATTTATTAACCATTTAATAATGTTTAATGAATTTAAATCAAATGTTTAAAATTCATTAAATAACGAACGTTAGCAATTAAATATGATCCACTCTAATTGAAGTTCCTAGAACGGGTGATGCAAGCTTGGTTCCTTTGGGGAAAATACCAAATAGGGAACTACCTGAGCCACTCATACTTGCGTAAATAGCCCCTTGCTCGTATAAATTATTTTTTAAATCTTCTAATGTAGGATGTGCTTTGAAAACAGGGCCTTCGAAATCATTTATTAATTCCGCCTTCCAAGTTTCAATGGGTTGCTTAATAATAGTTAAGATAGATTTTTCTTTTACACAAGGGCTTAGCTGCTGAAATGCCCAAGGTGTAGCAATATGAATGCCTGGGTGAATGAGTACAATGGTATAATTACTTAGGTCAATTGAAATAGGATTTAGTATTTCTCCTCTTCCAGTGGCATGGCAGGCTTCGTTGAAAATAAAAAAAGGACAATCACTTCCAAGCCTTGCAGCATAATCAAGTAATTGTTTTTGAGTTAATTTTAATTCAAATAACCGATTCAATAATATAAGTACGGTAGTGCCATCTGCAGAGCCACCTCCTAAACCAGCACCCATGGGAATATTTTTATGTAAGTGTATTTTAACATCACCTATATGGGGGTAGTCGGCTTTTAATAAATGAAAAGCTTTCACACATAAATTATTGGAAGCATCGCCTGGAATAGAAATACCGGTATGTGAAAAGGCAAATAATTTTGCTGGAACTATTTCTACAATATCATCCAAGGCTACTGGATAAAATACAGTTTCTAATGCATGAAAACCATCTGCTCTTTTTTCTAAGATAGATAAGCCTAAATTAATTTTGCAAGGAGAGAATTGAATCATTAGCTATGATTTCTTTTGCGCAGTTTTCTTATTGATTTCATCACTGAATATCAATAGCGCGGATATAGTCTTCCTGTTCTAAAACTTCTTGTAATAATTTATTTAATTCAGCTAAAGACATATTTATTAAGTCATTAGCTACTGGATTCGGCAGTAATGGTAGTGGGCGTAATGTTTTTCTCTGCATTTTCATTTGTCTAAACCTGCTTGTTCTAGTATATTAGAATACACATAAATAGGACAACCAAAACGAACGGCTAGGGCAAGTGCATCACTGGTTCTGCTATCAATTTCAATAGTATCATTGGCAGTAAAGCAAACTAGTTTAGAATAAAAAATACCTTCTTGTAAATCACATATATATACTTCCTGCAATTGAATATCAAAAGCAGTCATAAAATTTTTCATTAAGTCATGCGTCAATGGGCGAGAAGGATGCATATTTTCCAAAGCCACTGCAATAGCCTGTGCCTCGAAGCCTCCAATGACAATGGGAAGCCTGCGAAGTCCATTCACCTCTCCTAAAATAACTGCATAGGAGTTAGATTGGGTGATGCTATGGGATAAAGCCACTATTTCAAGTTCAATTTTCTGCATATTGCTAATTACTGCCTTTAAGGCAACCCAAAGTTAAATAATTATGCTATGCGTTTGACTTCATTTTTAAAATAGCTGCGCTGAGGGCAGGTACTATTTCGAAGGCATCTCCAATGACTCCATAGTCGGCAGCTTTGAAAAAAGGCGCTTCTGGATCCTTGTTAATGACCACTATTGTCTTACTTCTATTTACCCCTGCTAAATGCTGGATGGCTCCAGAAATACCAATGGCTATATATAAATTAGGGGCAATTTGAATACCGGTTTGGCCCACATGCTCGTGGTGGGGTCTCCAATCTGAGTCTGAAACCGGACGGCTACAAGCAGTAGCAGCTCCAAGTGACTTTAGCTAAGATCTAATAAAATACCCCAATTTTCTGGTCCTTTTAATCCACGGCCTCCACTTACCACTAAGCTGGCTTCTGTTAATGGAATTTCTCCTTCTACTTTTTCTAGCTTTAGTTATTTTAATAGAGGCGGCAGGAATTGGAATATTTATTTCTTCTACAGTGGCGGTATTTTCATAAGCCACTACACCAAAACTATTTTGATTAATGGCAATGACTTTAATAGGCGTATCAATTTGAATAGAAGCAAAGGCTTTACCAGAAAAAACTGTTTTAGTAACTACAAAACCATTTTCAGTATTAGGTAAACTAGAGGCACCGGTTACTAATACCCGCCTCTAATTTTACAGCAACTGCAGGTGCAATGGCCTTGCCATTTATATTATGTGCAAAAACAATTACAGTAGCATTTGCATTTTTAGCAGCATTGGCAATTAAGTTGGAATGTAATTTTACATCTAAATTATTTAAGCTTTCATTGTTTAAATGATATACTTTTTGTAGCACCATTTTTTCCTAGGTCTGCAAGATTATCTTGCACCGTTCCTAAAACTAATGCTGCAACATCGCAGCCTAATTGTTTTGCAAGTGGCTGCGCCATAAGACATGGCTTCTAAGGAAGACTTTTTAATTTGTTGATCGGCTTGATCTATATATACTAGTACCATAAAATATTTTTTAAATGCTTTTAAATAACTTTTGCTTCTTCTTTTAATAGTCTTACTAATTCATCCATATTAGAAGGGTCTACTAATTTCACGCCCGACTTTGCTACTGGAATATCAAATTTTTTGATACTTGTAGTAGCGCTAGCTTCAATAGGTTCCAACACTTTTAATGGTTTAGTGCGGGCTGCCATAATACCTCTCATATTGGGTATTCTTTGTTCGGCCATTCCTTTTTGACAACTTATCACTACAGGTAAATTTACTTCGCAGGTTTCTTCACCGCCTTCAATTTCTCTTCTCACGGTAGCTGTATTTCCATTTAAATCCAATTGGTTGGCTAGGGAAACAAACGGCAAATCCAATAATTGCAGATAACATCGATCCAATACAAGCACTATTGTAATCAATGGTTTCTTTACCCGTAAAAATTAATATCATAAGCTACCTTCTTTTGCAATGGCAGCAATTTGTTTGGCTACATAAAAAGAATCGTTGCTATTACTATTTATTCTAATGGCTTCGTCACCGCCTAATGCCAATGCTTTTCTAATAATAGGTTCTGCATCTGCACTGCCCACCGTTACTAAATGAATAATAGCGCTTGGGTCTTTCTCTTTTAATTCAATGGCTTTTACTAAGGCATACCATTCGTCAAAAGGGTTGATAATCCACTGCACTCCATTTTCATCGAACTTTGTATTACCTTCGGTGAAGGCAATTTTAGCAGTCGTATCGGGTGTTTTACTAATACAAACTAAGATTTTCATGATCGCTAATTTTGATAAATTGTTAGTTGTTTATGCAACTAATGCAAATATAAGCCAAGATGCAACGAATAGAAAGAATTATTGAGTTTTTAAATCAACAACCTAAGGATAACTTTTTAAGACATGCCTTGGCCATGGAATATATTAAATTAGGGGAGGAGCAAAAAGCCCATGATTTACTACTAGCCGTGCTTATAGACTCGCCCGATTATATTGGATCCTACTATCATTTTGCCAAATGCTTAGAACGCATGGGTCAAAAAGAGCAGGCCATTATTTGGTATGAAAAAGGAATGGCAGCGGCTAAATTAGCCAAGGACAACCATGCCTATAATGAGTTGCAGGGTGCTTATGAAGAATTAATATATTAAATTCTTATTATATTAAGTCCATGTTATAATTTCCTATAATAACCTTTGGGAAATCTTATCGTCAATTAATTGAAAAAAATCTTCGGGCTTAAATGTTCTCCAAGCAGGTATTTCCATTAGTTCTATGTAGCGGTTTAATTTTCTGAGTAAAAAATCGTGTTGGGCACCTTGGTGAAAATTAATTAAAACGGCCCAGCCATTTTCATCTGCTACTTCATCGTATAATTCTTCATAATAATCTTTGTCGCCACTATGAAAATTAAAAACGCTTTCGGCAATCATAATAAATTTATAAATGCCTTCTTCCATTAGTTTATCTAAGACTTCTCTTTTTAATTCCATAATATCGTTCTCAATGGCATCGTTCCACTCGCCAATCATTTCAATGATGGCAAATTTTGCATCATAGTCTGCAAAAAGTATTTTAAGGTATAAAGTTTTGCTGCCGAACTCATCCCACTGCGGATGTATAAAATAATTATAGACTGCTTGAGAGAATTCAAACTCGCTATAAGTACGTCCAAAAAAAATAGATCTTGGATCTTCTTCTGCCATATATAAATGGCGCCAATGATAATGAGGTTCTATATCATGCATATACTTGCACTGCTATACTAAAGCTATTTATTTTTTTGATGAAAAGCTATAAGGCCTTGCATCGGAGATTTAACAATACTACCTAATTCAATTTCGTAGCTTAATGCTAGTTGCTTGATGATATCTTTAAAACCAAAGGCCACACTGCCTACAAAATGAATAGGATGTAACCAGGCTTCATTCATTTTATTAATATGTGCGTAGAAAAAATCGTTTAAGCCGTCTTCAATAATATTTTCAATCATATAATGTCCTCTATTCTCTACTAAAAATTCAGTGAAATTGGCAAGGTATCTGTTAGGGGTCGCTTCCTTATATACATTGTTTAATATCTCATCCTTAGAAGTAGCAAATTTCTTTTCAAACCTAGACATTAAATCCTCGTCATAGGTTTTATACAAATAATATTGAATTACTTTTTTTCCTAAATAAGCGCCACTGCCTTCATCACCTAATACATAGCCTAGACCAGGACTATTTTTAGTAATTTTTTTACCATTATAAAAACCAGTATTGGAACCAGTACCTAAAATGCAGGCAACCCCTTTTGCATTTTGACAAGTAGCCCTTGCAGCAGCTACTAAATCGGTTTGAACATCTAATTTTGCTTTAGTAAAAACAGCTTTCAATGCTTTTTTTAATTGAATAACATTTTGAGGATTACTTAAACCCGTACCATAAAAATAAACTGAATCAACGCTGTCTAATTTAATTTTATTTTTAAAAGTTTTTTCTACTATTGTTTGAATTTGCGCAGCGCTTAGAAAATAGGGGCTAATGCCTACACTTGTATGGGTTGTTTTCTTATTGGAATTCACAATCGTCCATTGGCATTTGGTAGCGCCGCTATCAGCAATAATATAATTCTTAGCCATAGGTAATAATCTTGTGTGTGAAAATAGCCTTTTTAGTGTAATTTTAGCCCGAATAAAACTAGCATGCAAGAAAATAATAAATCAAATTGGTCCACCCCACTTTTTTATGCCTTTTTGGTAATAATGGGTGTGGTAATAGGGGTGTTTTTTAAAGGAAGTTTACCCTTAAATGTTTTTAGTTCAACAACGAAAGATCCTATGCAAGAAATCTTGCAGTTAATTCAATCAAAATATGTAGACAAGTTAGACACCGATAGTGCTAGTAATCGTTTGGCTAATTATTATCTATCTCAATTAGACCCTCATTCTGTTTATATACCCCCATCAGATTTAGTAGAAGTGAATGAGCAATTGCAACCTAATTTTAAAGGCATTGGTATTGAATTTATGCAGTTCAGAGATAGCATCTTTGTTTCTTATGTTATAAAAGAGGGGCCTGCGGCTAAAGCAGGTTTGCAAATTGGAGATATTTTGTTAAAAGCAGATGATAGTATTCAATTATCGGGCAAAAAATGGGAATCAGATGATATTAGAAAAAAAATTAAAGGGCCTTCTAATACAAGCGTAAAATTATTAGTAGCTAGAGAGGGAAAACAAATTTCATTAACTATTCCAAGAGATAATGTACCTGTTTCTTCCGTAGATGCGTTTTATTTAATTAATCCCACGATGGGCTATATAAGAATTAACAAATTTGCAGATAGAACCTATGAAGCCTTTATGCAGGCCTTAGATTCTTTAGTGCAAAAAGGTATTAAATCATTGGTGATTGATTTAAGAGGCAATGGAGGTGGACTACTTTCAGAAGCAGTGGCCATTGCGGATGAAGTATTGAGTGGTAATAAATTAATTGTATATACAGAAGGAGCTAATTCTCCTAGGGTCGATTATTTTAGTAAAAGAGAAGGGCTTTTTGAAGAAGGCCCCTTAACTATTTTAATGGATGAAACTTCTGCATCGGCTAGTGAAGTATTAGCAGGTGCTTTACAGGATTGGGACCGCGCCACTATAGTAGGTCAGCGTTCTTTTGGTAAAGGTTTAGTGCAACAACAATATAATTTATCCAATGGCGGTGCACTTCGTTTAACCACTGCAAAATATTTTACGCCACTAGGCAGAAATATTCAACGCCCTTATGAAAAAGGCAAGCAGGCATATGAAGATGATTTTATAACAAGAATGCATGATGATGCGATGGGTATGCAAGATTCAAGTTATAAAGGAGAAAAGTACAAGACCCCTAAAGGGCATTTGGTATATGGTGGGGGAGGAATTTATCCGGATAAATGGGTAAGTGAAAAAAATGTATTAATGGATACCAGCTTTACTATATTATGGAAACAAAGTTTATTGAATGATTTTGTGTTTCATTGGTATTTGAAAAATAAAGCGGCTATGAATACTATAGCAACGCCCACTGAATTTTTAAAGCAATATCAGAATTATGATTATTGGACGGCGCTGAATGGGTTTGCGAATAGTCAAGAAAAGCAAAGCTTAAAAGCCATTGAAAAAAACAAGGCCTTGGTTCAAAGACAAATATTAGCCTTAGTGGCCCGCATTAAGTGGTATAAGCAAGGTTATTATGAAGTGCAAAATGCATTGGATCCACTTTTTGCTACCATGCTTCCATAATATTATTATTTTTTATTATTTGTGTAATTTCTATTCTAGAAATTAAGGGCACAGCTTTTTTATATATGTTTATTCACATTATAATTATAAATATGTATTTATATTTATAAAAATTTACCAAAAAATATATAATTTAGCATATTATATAATATATATAATTAAATATAATATATTAAAACCCTCTAAAATCGTGAAATCAAAGATCCTCCTACCCGTTTTTCTATTTATGAGCATTTTGTCGAAAGCGCAAACAGATAGTACCAAAGCGCCTACTTCAAGCACTTCTTATACTATTTATTTTGATGGTTATTATAAGAATGATTTTTCAAAACAGTCTACCAATAACAAAACAAGCTTCACTAATTCTAATCAATCATTACAATTAGGTATGGCTTCTATTAAGCTAGATCATACCAAAGGAAATTTTACAGGTACACTCGATTTAGGTTTAGGTAAAAGAGCTCAAGAATTTTCTTATAATGATAATGGAGTAGCGCAAGCTATTAAACAAGCCTATATAAGTTATGCTCCCATGAGTGGACTTAAAATTACTGCAGGTAAATGGGCAACACATATTGGTTATGAATTATTAGATGCTTATTCCAATAGAAACTATAGCATGAGTTATGCATTTTCATATGGTCCCTTTTTTCATACAGGTATTAGAGCAGATATTGCTTTAGGTGGTAAATCGGCTATGATGATAGGTTTTGCACAACCTACCGATTTTGTAAGTACTGACTCACCCGATAAAATGCTTATTGCTCAGTTCAGTACAAGCTCAAAGAACGATCAATTAAAAGCTTTTTTGAATTATCAAGGAGGTAAAGACAAGTCTCAATTTGATTTAGTATTGAATGGTGTGGTGAGTAGTCAAGTAGGTATTAACTATGATGGTACTATTGCCAATATCGGCGGAAATAATTGGACAAGTAATGCGGTGTATGTAAATTATGACCCTTCTGCTAAGATTGGTTTTACTTTAAGGTCGGAATATTTTAATGATACTAAAAATGCAGTAGGAGTAGGTACTTCCATTTTTCAAAACACATTATCGGCGAATATTCACTTTTCTAAGCTAACCCTTATTCCAGAAATAAGATTTGATAATGCAAAAGATAAAATTTTCTTCAATAGCAACAATAATTTAAATCAGTATGCAAGCAATTTCTTAATTGCGGCTGTTTATAAATTTTAGTGCTGTATAATGGAATTAATAATAAAATGTTTTTATAGTTGAGGTTTATTGGTTTTAAGCAAGCAATCGTTAATCGGGCCCCATTTCTATGGGGCCCTCTTTTTTGTATCCAATATGCTTCTATTTAAATAAAAGCGGGGCTTATTAATGCTAAAAGCATTAAATTCATTAAAGAAATATGTATTGTATCCAACCATAAATTAAATACTATGAAAATGAAGTCTTTGTTTTTTCTAAGCCTACTTAGCTTTTTTTGTATAATAAATAATTTGGAGGCGCAAACAGGTAAAACTGGTGCAGTGAGAGTGGTGGTGGCAGGAATTACGCATGGCCATGTATCTTGGATTTTAAATAAAGCCAAAACCGATGTCATTGAAATTGTAGGTATTTATGAACCTAATAAAGCCATCGCTGAAAAAAATGCCATTAAATTTAATTTAAGTAAAGATTTATTCTACAGTAATTTAGAAACTGCTCTTGATAAAACAAAACCAGAAGCGGTTGTCGCATTCGGTTCTATTCATGAACATTTAAAAGTAGCTGAAGCATCAGCCCCAAGAGGTATACATATTATGGTGGAAAAGCCACTAGCTTCCAATTTAAAAGAAGCCTTAGCTATGGAGGCGTTGGCTAAAAAGAATAATGTAATGCTACTTACCAATTATGAGACTTCATGGTATCCTTCTACTTTTGAAACCTTCAGACTTATTAAAGAAGAAAACTATGTGGGACAAATTAGAAAAGTAGTTTTTCATCATGGTCATCAAGGGCCTAAAGAAATTGGGGTGAGTCCAGAATTTTTTAACTGGTTAACAGACCCTATTGAAAATGGGGGAGGTTCTATTGTAGACTTTGGATGTTATGGCGCGAATTTAATGACCTATTTAATGCAGGGGGAAATGCCTATTTCTGTAACAGCAGTGATGAATCAGTTCAAGCCCTCTATTTATCCTAAGGTAGACGACAACGCTACTATTATTGTGAATTATGCTAAAACTCAAGCTATACTGCAACCTTCATGGGCCTGGACTTTTGCAAGAAAGGATATGGAAGTATACGGAGACTCTGCCTATATCATAGCTGTGAATGCACAAAAAATGAGATTAAGAAATAAAGAGGCGGCACCTGAAACAGAAAAAACAGTTACTGAAAAAGATATACATGTATTCACCGACCCTTTCTCTTATTTACACGCTGTATTGAGAGGTAAGGAGAAAATAGAACCTTATGGTTTATATTCTACAGAGAATAATGTAATGGTGAATCGAATTTTAGAAGCCGCTATTCAATCGGCTAAAATGGGGAAGACCGTTTTTATGAAATAAAACTAGCAAAATAAATTACAAAAAAAAGGTCCCGAATAATCGAGACCTTTTTTTATGTTAATCTTTCCAGCGCCATTCGCCCGCAATTTGCAATGGCTCTTTTAAATTATTTTTAATTAAGAATGCTTTTGTTTCAGCATCTGTAAAATGTTTTGATTTAATTTCTGCTGCATCTGCAACACCATATAATAACATTGAACCAAAACGAACGGTATTCTTCATACCTTGTTCTTCTACTAAACTAAATACATCACAATCGGCATGGTAACAAGGGCCTGCATTTTTGGGTAGCCCGCCACCAGCGCCACCACCTGTAGGCACCCCTTGTAGCATGAAGGGTTGGTGATCACTATGTAGTCCAGCGCCTGCTCTAAATAAATTAGTAAAAGAGGTATCTATTGAATGTGCAATGGCGCCAATACCTGTAAATAAATCTTTACTATCTTCTGCGCTCGTTGAATAGCCTTTGATATCATTACTCATATCATAATTCATCATGTATCTAATTTGATCAATTGTTTTATTTTTAATCGCATCATCTACATAGGCCCTTGATCCTAATAAGCCTTCTTCTTCTCCCATAAACATTACAAAGTCAATAGTGCGTGCAGGAGCTAGGTTTAATTTTTTAAATGTTCTAGCCATATCTAAAACAGAAAAAGAACCAATGCCATTGTCAATAGCACCAGTTGCTAAATCCCAACTATCTAAGTGACCGCCAATAACAATTTTTTCATTCGGTAAAGTTTTGCCTTTTAAAGTAGCCACTACATTACGCGCTTTAATCATTCCTGAAAAGTTGGTCATTTTAATATGACTATATAATTTACCTGTAGTTAATTGTTCTTTTAATAAAAGTCCATCTTCTTTACCTACACAAACAGCGGGAATAGGAATTAGTTTTCCGGTAACAGAAGCAGTTCCTGTAAGAAGCACTCCATTAGGTGGTGTATTTATAACTATAATTCCCTTTGCACCATATTTAGTAGCAATGGCTGTTTTTTCAGAACGGTGTAAACCTGGAGTGCCTGCTTTTGAACCAGGCAAAACACCTAAGTACACTAAAGCAATTTTACCTTTTACTTTATTGGGGTTGGCTGCATAATCTTCTTCCACACCATTGCCCATGTCAACTACTTCAAGGGCAAGATCTACTTTCACAGGAGAATGCGCTAAAGAAACCGACTTTATGGTTTTCAAATTATTCATATCACCCCCAATCGTTACTTCCAAATTTCCACGGCTCCAGCTTTCTACTTCAAAAGGCTGAAAACGAAGATTGGTAAAACCATAAGACTTTAGTAAGTCATAAGCATATTGCTCGGCTTTTTTACCATTCTCAGAGCCAGTTAGACGGTGGCCAATAGTTTCTGAGGAAATTTTAAGTGAGTTATAAGCATTTGAATTTGCTTGTACTTCTTTATTAATACTTGCAAAAATGCTGTTCCAAGCTGGTTTGGTTTGTGCCATTAGAGTTAGGCTAGAAGCCGAGATAAGAAAGGCAAAAAACAGGCTAATTTTTTTCATATTTTTTATAGGATGAATGGTTTGAAAATTGATTAGAATGCTAATTTATTCAAAATAGACGATATTCTAGTAATCTTTTTAACAGCGGCAATACTAAATATTGTAATTTTAGTAAAATTTATTTTATGTTATTTATTTTAATTGGAATTGCTTTGTTTTTTGCAGCTGGAGCTGTTGAAAATTTTAATTTACCTGCTTATCTTGGTAAGGGGAGTATTCGTACTATTGGATTAGTGGTTATTGCCATTGGTGTATTAACTTCTTGTATCAAACAAATTGATGCTGGAGAAATTGGAGTACAGTCCTTATTTGGAAAAGTACAAGATGAAGTGGTGACTAGTGGTTTAAATTTTGTGAATCCGTTAATGTCTATTAATACCATCGATGTTAGAACCCAAAATTATACCATGAGTGGAGTACATTCTGAAGGTGAAATGGCGGGAGATGATGCTATTCGTGTATTAACTGCAGATGGTTTAGAAGTAGTAATTGACTTAACTGTTTTATATAGAGTACAATCTTCTGAAGCGCCCAAAATTATAAGAGAGATAGGCTATGATTTTAAAAATGTAATTGTTCGCCCTATTACTAGAACTAAAATTAGAGACAATGCTGTTTATTATACAGCCGTTGATTTATATTCTTTAAAAAGAGATGAGTTTCAAAGCAGAATTTTTAAGACCATTGAAGAGAACTTGAAAATTCGTGGTTTGGTACTTGAGCAATTGTTAGTGCGTAATATTGTTTTACCTGCTACCGTAAAAGCTTCTATAGAAGATAAAATTAAGGCTGAACAAGATGCGCAAAAAATGCAGTTCGTTTTACAAAAAGAAAAGCAAGAAGCAGAACGTAAAAGAGTAGAAGCACAAGGTATTGCCGATTATCAAAAAATTATTAGCTCAGGCTTAGGCGATAAACAATTACAATACGAGCAAATACAAATAATGAAAGGGCTTATTACTTCACCCAATGCTAAAGTAATAATAATGGGTGGAGGAAAAACGCCTGTTATTTTAGATGCAAAGAATAATTAATTACCTATTTTAGTAGCATAATTTAATATGGTCTAAGATAGATATGATTAAACAAATACTTTTTTCTTTGCTCGTTATTTCGCTCCTTTCTAGCTGTGGCTATACTACACGTAAGGGGTTAGCTTCTTACTATGCAGATAGCTATGAAGGAAAAGCAACAGCTAATGGAGAAATTTATAGACAAGGTAAAATAACCGCTGCCCATAAAACACTTCCATTCGGCACCAAGGTGGAGGTAACGAATCTTTCTAATAATAAATCGGTGGTGGTGCGTATTAATGATAGAGGCCCTTTTATAAGAGGAAGAATAATTGATTTAACAAAATCGGCTGCCAAACAAATTGATATGGTAGGTGTAGGAGTGGCAAAGGTTAAAATAAGGTATAAGAAGAGGTAGCTAAGTTTTAAATCAAATAGTGAATGAAATAGTTATTCAAAACAATTATGTATGAAAAATAAAATTATTTTTTTAGTAGTTTTCTTATTGGTATTTACTGCCAATTCATTTTCTCAACAAATCATTAAAAAAGATGGGGAGATAGAGGCCATGGTGAAAGAAATAAGTGTAGATAGCCTTACACAGAATTTGACTAAGCTAGTTAGCTTTGGAACTAGGGCAACACTAAGTAATCAATCAAGTAATACAAAAGGTATTGGTGCAGCAAGGGCTTGGATATTGACTAGGTTTAATGATTATGCAAAGGCAAGTAATGGAAGGTTAACTGCCTTTATAGACACCACCACTTATAACGCCGATAAAAGAAGGGTGAATAGACCTATCATTTTAGGTAATGTAGTGGCCACTTTAAAAGGTACCGACCCTAACGATAAAAGAATTTTTGTAATTAGCGGACATTTAGATAGTAGACGTTCCAATGAAATGGATAGCGTGGGCGATTCACCAGGAGCCAACGACGATGGAAGTGGAACCGTTGCTGTGATGGAATGCGCAAGAGTAATGAGTAAACATAGTTTTCCAGCTACCATTATTTTTGTAACAGTAAGTGGAGAAGAGCAAGGTTTATTGGGCGCTTATTTTATGGCAAACAAAGCCAAGAAAGAGAATTGGAAAATTGAAGCGGTATTGAATAATGATATTATGGGCTCTAATAATAGTAATGAAACTAATATTGTGGACAATACCCGCATTCGTGTTTTTAGTGAAGGCTTATCGGTAACCGATACTGGAAGAGTAGCTATGCAAATTCGTAATCTTGGATTAGAGAACGATGGTAGGTCAAGACAATTGGCGCGTTATGTAAAAGAAGTCGGAGAGCGTTATGTAGAAAACTTAGAAGTAATGATGATATACAGAAACGACCGTTTTTTAAGAGGAGGTGATCATACTGCTTTTGTAGAAAATGGTTTTGCTGCAGTAAGAATTACGGAGATGAATGAAAACTATACCCGTCAACATCAAGATATAAGAGTAGAGAAGGGAATAAATTATGGAGATGTGATAGAGCATATCGATTTTGAATACCTCAGAAAAAATACCAGTATGAACTTGGCCAACTTGGCCAATTTAGCAAAGGCGCCTGCTGTACCTGAGGAGGTTAAGCTAGATGTGAAAAAACTAACCAACTCAAGTTACTTATATTGGAAGGCGCCTAAAACTGGATCGGTAAAAGGTTACTATATATTAATAAGAGAAACCACTAGCCCAGTATGGCAAAAGAAAGTATACACAGAAAGTTTAGAGATGAGACTTCCTTATAGCAAGGATAATTATTTCTTTGCATTACAAGCTGTGAATGAAACGGGCAACGAAAGTTTACCTGTGATACCGGCTGTAGGAAGGTAGAATCTAATTCTATAGTTAATTTAAATTAAGCCCTATTGTGATCGGCTTTCCAATTTTTAATCAATTCTTTGATTTGCTTATTGGATAAGTTTTCTGCAATAGCTTTTGCTGTTAAGGCTACGAATTCATCATCGCTCGCAAAACGTAAAGCTATAATTTGGCCCATGCGTAATTCTTTTGGAAATACTTTTCCAGTGGCTAAATAATACCTGAAATTTTCTTCAGCACGAATGGCTCTATCCTGCGCTTTTAGAGCAAAACCACGTGCATACCATGCTAATAAAAATACAATTACAGAAAGTAATAATAGCATAGCACCCAAATACTTATTTTCTGCTGTACTTTGAATTAAAAAGTTAATAGAACCAATAAGGAATATGAGTATGGCTGTAAGTGTCACATAATGATATCCTGGAACCATTTTAGCATGGTTTTTGAAATTTTGCTCTTGCATAGTTGGTTGTTTTGCTAAAAATAGTCAATAATTTATTGTAAATTACAGTACACTCATAATAAAATCCTATGAAAAATTTAACACGCATTGCAATTGTTCTATTGGCCTCTTTTGCTATTCATAATAGCCAAGCTCAAATCGGCGATTCTACTTTAAAAGGAATGAACTGGAGAAATATTGGCCCTAATAGAGGAGGAAGGTCATTAGGTGTTGCAGGAAGTAGTAAAAATAAATTAGAATATTATTTTGGAGCAGTGGGCGGAGGTTTATGGAAAACTACAGACGGAGGTTTGAATTGGAAACCTGTAACCGATGGTCAATTAACTAGCTCAAGTGTGGGTGCAGTAGCTGTGTCTGAAACAAATCCAGATATAATATATATAGGTACAGGTGAAACGGCTTTTAGAGGAAATATTATGCAAGGAGATGGAGTGTATAAATCAACTGATGCAGGAAAGACTTGGAAAAATATTGGTTTGAAAAATACACAATCTATTTCAAGAGTAAGAATTCATCCCACTAATCCAGACATCGTTTATGTATCGGCCTTGGGTCATGCATTCGGACCGAATGAAGAGCGTGGTGTTTTTAAAACAACAGATGGTGGTAAAACTTGGAATAAAGTTTTATATATAAATGATAAAGCAGGGGCAGAAGATTTAGTAATTGATCCACAAAATCCAGAAATTATATATACAAGTATTTGGGAAGTGTATAGAACACCTTATAAAATGTGGGCCGATGTTGGTACTTCAGGTTTATATAAGTCGGTAGATGGAGGTGCTAGCTGGAAAGTGATTTCTAAAAACCCAGGTATGCCAGCCGTAGTAGGAAAAGTGGGTGTTACAGTTTCTCCTGCAGACGGTAATCGTGTTTGGGCCATTGTAGAATCACCAGAGGGTGGATTATACCGTTCGGATGATGGAGGATCAAATTGGAAATTAGTGAACAATGAAAGAAAATTGCGTCAACGCGCCTTTTATTATTCACGCATTGTGGCTGACCCAAAAGATAAAAATACAGTGTATGGTTTGAATGTTAATTTTTATAAGTCAACCGATGGTGGTGTAACTTTTAAAACAGAAATAAAAGTACCACACGGAGATAACCATGATTTATGGATTGACCCTAATGATCCATCGCGTTTAGCCACAGCCAATGATGGTGGTGGAGCAGTTTCTGTGAATGGAGGCTTAACTTGGACCGATGAAGATTTTCCTACTGCTCAATTATATCACATAACAGTCACTAAGGATTTTCCTTATCAAGTAGCAGGAGCACAACAAGATAATAGCACAGTGGCATTACCTAGTGAAGATTATAGACATAGAGCAGTAAGAGGTAATTCTACCAAACCTGGAATGGGCTTTGCTTATGAAGTGGGCGGAGGAGAGAGTGGATATATTACACAGGATCCAAAAAATTTAGATATTTTTTATGCTGGTAGTCAAGGCGCTTTATTAACCCGTATTAATAGAATGACAGGGCAGGCAAGAGATATACAAGTATATCCAAGATTTTTTTCAGGAGAAGAAGCGAAGACCTTACCAGAAAGATGGCAGTGGACTTATCCTATTGTTTTTTCACCTGTAGACCCTAATGTTTTATTTACTTGTTCTCAACATGTTTGGAAAACAACAAACGAAGGACAGAGCTGGGAAAAAATTAGCCCAGACTTAACTTATAATGATTCAACAACCTTAGGCGTAAGTGGTGGTGTAATCACAAGAGATATGAATGGCCCTGAAATTTACGGAACAGTGTTTGCATTAGCACCTTCTTATCAGGATGTAAACATTATTTGGGCAGGATCTGATGACGGCCTTATTCATATTACTAAAGATGGTGGTAAAAATTGGGAAAATATTACACCCAAGGATATGCCTAAAAATACGCGTGTAAGTATTATTGAAGCTTCTCATTTTAATGCAGGTACAGCATATATTGCGGCTAAGCGTTATCAAATGGATGACCGTACCCCTTATATTTGGAAGACCAATGATTTTGGAAAAACTTGGACTAAAATAATTACAGGTATTCGTGCCGATGATTATGTGCATGCAGTAAGAGAAGATTTTACGCGTGCAGGATTATTATATGCAGGAACAGAGCATGGCGTTTGGATTTCTTATAACGATGGTGCAAGTTGGGAGTCATTAAGTTTAAATTTACCTGATGTGCAAGTATCTGATGTACAAGTAACCGATAAAGATTTAGTCATTGGAACACATGGTAGGTCTATTTATGTATTAGATGATATATCGCCAGTGAGAACAAAGGATGCAGGTATTCAAGCGGGCCTACATTTATTCAAGCCTTATTATGCAGTGAGAACAGTGCAAAAAGCAGTGTTTCATTATTATTTAGATGCTACCAAGAAAGATTTAAAAATTGAAATATTAGACGCTCAAGGTAAACTAGTAAAAACTTTTGTAGGGGAGATGGCAAAACTTAAAAAAGAAAATGGAGAAGAAGAGGAAGATGAAGATGATCGCAAGCCAAAGCCACCCACTATTAAAACGGGTTTAAATGTTTTTGAATGGGACTTGAAATATCCGGCTGCTAGTAATTTTAAGGGAATGATTTTATGGAGTGCACCCGTTTATACAGGACCAACAGCTGTGCCAGGTAATTATCAGATAAGAATTACCGCAGGCTCGCAAGTAGCTACTGAAAATTTTGAAATTAAAATGGATCCAAGGGTAAAAGATGTAACAATAGCTGATATGCAAGAGAAATTTAATTTATCGATACAAATTAGAGACCAAGTAACTGTTGCTAATGATGCAGTTATAAAAATAAGAGCTATTAAGGAAAGATTAAATGAAGAAGCCAAATTAAATAAAAAAGGACTATCAAAATCTTCAGCTTCTTTTATAGCGGCTATTTCACAAATAGAAGAAAATTTATATCAGGTGCGTAATCAAAGCTCTCAAGACCCTTTAAATTTTCCTATTAAATTGAATAATAAGCTAGCTTCTTTAATGCGTGTAGTAGAATCGGGTGACTATAAGCCTACCGATGGTTCTTATAAAGTATTTGATGAGCTAAAAGCTGAGTTAGCTGTAGAAATCAATCAATTAAACAAGCTATTAACGCAGGCGAAAATGTAAACAATAAACTATAATATCTCTAATTATTGATATATAAGGTTGTAATTTTGCAAAAAATTATACAATAAATACATAAAAGCTAGCTATGAATAAAATAAATAACTTACTTAATAATTTAGAAGCACAAATCGAAAATTATTCTTCATTGAATAAAGCTATTTCTGAAGGGAATGTAAGCTGGCATATTGTGCATAGCTGTTTAGTTATAAATAGTGTTTGTGCTGCAGTGATTAAATCCGACGCTTCAAAATTTATTAAGAAATTTAGTTTCAAGGCTTTTTTGGTTTTATTACTTAATTCATTTCCTAGAGGAAAGGCCAAGGCCCCTTCTTTTACTATGCCTTCTGAGGAATTAAGCCCTGCATCTATTTTAAAAAGTATTCAAGCCGCTCGTGCAAGTATAGAAGCACTCGCTAAGGCTGGTAAGAATCAATATTTCACACATCCCATTTTTGGGGACCTTAATGCAGCAGATACCTTTAAGTTTTTAGGGGTGCATACCAACCATCATTTGAAGATTATTAAGGATATCATTAAGTAGCTATTTCATCCAAACTACTTTAAGCACTGTGTCATGTTCTTTGCCTATGATATCTTTATAGAGTGCTGGTCTTCTCGCATTTAAATACCTGGTGCCTCCCGCTTTTTCAATATTTGCATGTATTAATTCAGCTGATACAAATGAATCTTCGAATGTTCTGCATTCTGCAATAATATCCCCAAAAGGGTCTATAATCATGGAGCAGCCATTTTTTAATTGATCATCATCCATGCCAATGGGGTTAGAGAAGATTGCATAAACGGCATTATCATATGCTCTTGATGGCAACCATTTCATTAGCCAAGCCCTTCCTTTTAAGCTATCAAACTCATTTATAAGGCTAATGGGGTCATTGTGTCTATTATGCCATAAAGCGGGGTCAACAAAGCCTGCCCCTGGTCTGGTGGAAGGGGTACACATAGTTACATGTGGCATAAATATAATTTCGGCACCTAATAATTTTACAGCCCTTACATTTTCTATAATATTATTATCATAGCATATAAGTATGCTGCATTTCCATCCTTTTAAATCAAAAATGCAATATTCATTTCCTGCACTTATATATTTATTGATAAAGGGACTTAATTTTCTATATTTTGCTATAAGCCCATTTTCATCAACGCATACATAGGCTTTGTATATTTTATCCTCTATATCTTTTTCAAATAAGCCTGCTAGTAAAATAATTTTATATTTTTTTGCAATGCTTATTAAAGCTTGAACAGATACTCCGTCTGGAATAGATTCCGCTACTGCTAAAAATTCCTCTTTATTTAATTTGGAAGCGAAAGTGTAACCAGTAATGGAACATTCGTGAAAGGAGAGCACTTCAATGCCTTCTAAAGATGCTTTTCTAGCTAGCTCATCAATAACAGAGAGGTTATAGGTTTTGTCGCCACTTTTATTTTCAAATTGAGCGGTGGCTATTTTAATTGGGTTCATATCAATTTAATTATAATATAATAAATCTAAAAAATATTTGTCATATATTGGGTATCTCATGAGATATTTTAGCCTAATAATTATTTTTCTTTTTATAATCATTTCTTGCAAGCAGAAAGAACTGCCAGCTATTGTGCCATTACCAGTGTATAAAGCTATAGATACTTTTCCAAAGAATGCTTTTTGGTATCCGATAACTAATTTTAAGGATAAAGTTCCAGTTGTTTATATTAATACAAAAGGGAATAAAATTGTCAATGAACCTAAAGTACAGTCAATTATCCAAATTCAAATAGGGGATACCATTGTTTTAAAATCAAATATCGGTATTGAATACCGTGGATCTACTTCATTTAGATTATTTGATCAAAAATCATATGGGTTCGAATTAAGAGACGCTTTTGATGAAGATACTGATAGTGTAATTATGGACTTTCCGAAGCAGTCGGATTTTATTTTATATGCGCCTGCGAATGATAAAGCACTAGTCAGAAATACATTGATATATGACTTATCTAATCAAATAGGCATGTATGCTACAAGAACAAAGTATGTGCAATTGAATATTGATGGAGAATTTCTTGGCTTATATGTTCTAATGGAAAAAATAAAAAGAGATAAAAATAGAGTGAATATAACAAAAATGGCTAGTACAGACATTGAAGGCAATTCAGTTACGGGTGGCTATATTTTTAAAATTGATAAATCTGCTGGAGATAATACCATAGTAGGCTGGGAGGCAGATGCCATCTATACCGTAGACCTTGGGTTTAGATCTAGTTACGACCCTAATGGGAATAAGTTATCAAGCAATCCTTTCGGTCCAAAGAAAGGCGCAGAAACTTATATCATGTATGAGTATCCAAAATTTGATGCTATTTCTGAAGCGCAAAAAATGTATGCACAATCTTATTTTTCTAATTTTGAAGACAATTTATTAAGTAGTAATTATAAAGATCCTGTTAATGGTTATCAGAAATATATTGATGTAAATAGTTTTATTGATTTTTTGATTTTAAATGAGTTTGCCTATAATCCAGATGCTTATAGATTAAGTACTTTTATGAATAAAGACAGACTTGGCAAACTAAAAATGGGGCCTATATGGGATTTTAATTTGGGTTTTGGTAACGATGATCGCGCCACTTTCATTAATGGTTCTACCTGGATGTTCAACTTTAATAATTATTATTCTAGCGATACTTGGCTTATTAATTTTTGGTGGAAAAAATTACTATCCGACCCTAGTTTTACTGAAAAGTTAAAAACAAGATGGGCATCGCTCAGGTCTTCTACATTGAGTGAAGCAAATATTTTAATCACTCTTGACAAACATATCAATTTATTAAAGAATACTAATAGTATTGACAAGCATTTCGAGCGATGGAAAATTTTAGGTGTAAAGTTGCCCTTTAATAATTTTGTAGGGAAGACGCATCAAGAAGAGATTGACTTTTTAAAATCTTGGATCAAAAAAAGGTTAACTTGGATGGATAGTGAAATCGTAAACTTATAATTAATTATAGCTTTTCAATTTTAAGTTGAATGTTTTTATAGGCAACCTTCATTTCCTTAGAAACATGTACTTGTAGTCCAATCAATCCCAATAATTTACTGTTTAAGGAGTCATTGTCTGTAGTTTCACTCATTAATATTTCATTAATATAATGTTTCATGTTATTGCCTTTTACAATCAAATGAATTTCATTCCAATCATCTGCTTTAATCTTTGACTTTAATGTATCTGGGTTGTCAATAGTTTTTATGATAAAGGCCTCCTTTGAATTATTAATAGTTGCATTTTGTCCGCGCATAGCAAGAAAGCCTCTGCCTCTTTCCTCATAGTTTTGACCTGTATATATATTCTCTCCATCTATATCTGCCTGATAACCTTTTAAAGCATAGGGAATAGTTGCAAGTTCCTCACTTCGGTAATTTACTCCGCTATTTCCTCCATTAGATATTTTAAATTTTGCTTTCAATTCAAAATCGCCTGCTTGGCTTCTCGTATAAATCAAAAATGAATTGGTTTGGATTTGTTTATTAGGAGTTACTTCTCCTACAAAACATTCGTTCTCGATATGCCAAACACTGGTATCGGCTTTCCATCCATTAAAGGTTTTGCCATCGAATATGTTAATGAATACAGCGGTATCTTTTAGTGTTTTATTGGAGTTTGCACTTTCGCAAGACAGGCTTAATACCATGCCCATAGTTAATATGATTGCCATATTCATATAGTATAGGCTACTGCGTATTTTCATAATTCGTTTAATATTAATATTTTAAGGGAAGGCCTATGTAAATCTAATTATTTCTGAAGCCATTCTTAGTCAAAAAATCATAATTTGTGTAAACACAATTTCAACAGCCATGTTTAAATACACTCGTCTTCTAAGTTTTATAACGCTTATAGCTTTATTGCAATTTAATATCTCATGTAATAGTGAAGCGCCTATTTCAAGCGATCCAAAAATTGCGGCTTTAAAACTACCTAAAGGTTTTAAGGCAGATCATTTGTATAGTCCAGGTATTAACAATCAAGGCTCATGGGTGTCCATGACTTTTGATCATAAAGGAAGAATGATTGCATCGGATCAATATGGTAATTTATACAGACTCGTGATACCCGCCATTGGTGCAGATACTTCTAAAGAAAAAATTCAAGTAAGTACTATTGAATTAAATATACCTGGAGATACAACACTTGCAAGTCGCAGAATTGGATACGCGCAAGGTTTGCTTTATGCATTTAATAGTCTTTATGTTGTAATCAATGATGGGGGTGATATTACTAATACACGTCGTAGTGGCATTTATAGAATGCAGGATACCGACAATGATGACCAATACGATAAAATTACTTTATTAAAAAGACTAGAGGGAGACGGAGAGCATGGACCACATAGTATTGTGCTTTCTCCAGATGGAAAATCATTGTATGTAATTGCTGGTAATTTTACTAAAATACCGGAGATGGATAATTATACTGTCACACCAGGTGCGGACATGGATAATTTATTGCCTTTAACGCGTGATCCAAATGGACATGACAATACAGTGAATACGCATGGAGGATGGATTGCGCAATTAAATCCTGAAGGAACTAATTTTAATTTAATTAGTGCAGGGTTTAGAAATCCATATGATCTTGCCTTTAATGAGTACGGAGATATTTTCACTTTTGATTCAGATATGGAATGGGATTTTGGTTCGCCATGGTATCGACCTATTCGTATTTGTCAAGTTCCCAGCGGTGGTGAATTTGGTTGGCGTCCAGGGACAGATAAATGGTCTCCTGCCAATGCAGATAATCTTCCCCCGCTTTTAAATATTGGACAAGGTTCACCTACTGCAGTATTCAGCGGAAGCAAATCGCATTTTCCTGAAAAGTATAAACGATCCATTTTTGCATTTGATTGGAGCTTTGGAATTATGTATGCAATTCAACCTATTCCAGAAGGGGCACATTATACAGCCACTGCTGAGGAATTTATTTCTGGATCACCCTTGCCTTTAACAGATGGCATCATTGGGCCAGATGGAGCAATGTATTTTTTAACAGGAGGAAGACGCATTGAATCGGATTTGTATAGAGTGTACTTTGAAGACAATAAACAAAATACCGAGCCGCTTGCTGCTCCAGTATTAACAGATGCACAACAGCTTCGTAAAAAATTGGAAACCTTTCATTATGCACCCAATGCGGAAGCTGTTAATTTAGCTTGGCCTGCTTTAAGCAATGAGGATAGATTCATACGTTATGCTGCAAGAATAGCCATGGAACACCAACCTGCTAATACTTGGAAGCAAAAATTACTCACTGAAAAAGATCCAGTAATAATTATCACAAGCAGCCATTGCTTTGGCTAGAATGGGAGAAAAAACTGAAAAAGATAATTTACTGAAGGCTTTAAGTGCCATTGATTTTTCAAAAATTTCGGAGTCCAAGCAACTAGATGTTTTAAGAGCAATTGAATTAATCTTAATACGCCTTGGGAAACCAAGTGGGGAATTAAAAAATGAATTAATTGCTGTATTGGATAAACAATATCCAGCAGCCACTAATAATTTAAATAGGTCGCTTAGTAAAATTATGGTGTACATGGATGCGCCTACTGTGGTTACCAAAACAATGGAACTTATGAAGGTGGCCAAAGACGATCCCAATGATCAAAAAACATTTACAGAATCTACCGATCTTATTCTTAGAAACCCACAGTACGGATTAGATATTGCTAAAATGTTGGCCAATGTTCCCCCTCAGCAACAAACTTATTATGCCACTGTGCTTAGTCATGCAAAAATTGGTTGGACGCCTGCATTGCAAGAAACTTATTTTAAATGGTTTTATACAGCCTTTGGCTATAAAGGAGGAGTGAGCTTTATTGGCTTTCTTAATTTAATTAGAAAGGACGCTTTAAAAAATGTATCAAAAAATACATTTGCCTATTACAATACTTTATCAGGGGATTCAATTGTAAATAGAGCCATGATGGGCTTAAAAGAAAATATTAAACAAGCAAAAGGGCCAGGAAGAGATTGGGAAGTAGATACTGCTTTAGCCTATGTAAAAGACGGATTAACGAATAGAGATTTTGAAAATGGAAAGGCCATGTTCTCTACAACACTTTGTTCTTCATGTCATGCGATGGGAGGGGAAGGGGGTGTGTCTGGCCCAAGTCTTACGCAAATTGGAACAAGATTCTCTTATAAGGATATGCTTACTGCAATAATTGAACCCAATAAAAGCATTTCGGATCAATTCGGATCAACAGTATTTTATCTCAAAAAAGGAGGCTCTATTGTTGGAAAATTAATTAGCGAGGATGGAACTAAGTATGTTATAGCACAAAATCCATTTGCTATGCAAAACACTAAGGACGTACTAAAGAAGGATGTGACTCGCACAAGAGTTTCCGAGATATCACCTATGTTGCCTGGCTTAATTAATAGTTTAAATGAAGAAGAGTTAATGGATTTACTTGCTTATTTAAAATCGGGAGGTAATCCAAAGGACAAAATGTTTATTTCGAAAAAATAAGTTTGAATGGCTTATAATAAAACTCCCCCGATAACTCGGGGGAGTTTTTGTTTATACTATGTCTAATAATAAATCAGCGTCAATCTTCAAAACTTTGTGAATTCCTTTTAAAAAAGAAATATCTGCCTTGCGTTTTCCGGTAAGTATTTCTGAAACTTTGGATTTAGCCAAGCCCATCTCTTCTGCTAATTTTGCTTGAGTCATTTTATGTTCAAATAGTTTAAGTTCAACTAATTCAGAAATAGTTTCGGGTTCTTTAAATGGCTTAAGTCCTAAAATATTTTCTTCGTATAATTCTGCAGCCATTGCCATTTTAGATAATTTTGTTGATTCTAACTTCGTAAGCTTGCCTTCTCCTTTGTTCATCAAATTATAAATCTCTACCATCATTTCATGGTATTCTTTTTTTGATTTTATTTCTATTTTCATTTTACAAAATTAGAATATTATTCTTAATATTAGATTATTATTCTAATATTTGAATTTGCTACTTTTTCAATAATAGCTGTTTTATGAATGGGGAATTAGCGTATTTATACTTGATTTTATGGATTTTCGGCTCGACGACATTCCTGATTGTTGTCCATACCCAAAACTTACCCCTATTTCTCGTAGAATTCGATTTTAAGCATATATTTATATTCCCCGTTATGTTAAATATAAAATCTATGAAAATATTTAAAAGCGTTGTTGCATACTTTATTATCACTTTTTCATTATTGACTATACAAAATGATGTATTCGCTCAAAAAAATACCGATGGGCATGCTGCATTAGTTGAATTATTTAAAGATTGGCGAAAATTTGAAGTACCCCCATTACTAAATGGTGTTTCTAATTATACCATTGCTGGTTTTAATATGCGTCAACCTGAATTTTTAAAGTTAAGAACAAGATTATCGCAAATAGATACTATTGGCTGGCCTATTAAAAATAAAGTAGATTGGCGTATTGTTTGGGCTGAAATGAATGGATACGATTTTAATAGACAAATACTTAAGCCATGGCAGCGTGATCCGGCTTTTTATAAAATATTATTTACTGAAAGATCAGATGTGCCTGCTCACGAAGGCCCTACTAATCATATGGCCATTGATTTATGGAAATATAGTTTTCCATTAAGTAGTAGTGATAAACTGTCTTTAATAAATAGCCTTAAAACAATTCCCGCTTTTAATAGTCAAGCTAAATTGAATCTAACAGGGAACGCTAAAGAATTATGGATTGCAGGTATTAGAGATATTCAAACTCAAAGCGAAGAGCTTGCCGATATTTTAAATAAACCAGGATCAGCCAATGATGCAGCGCTTGCAGAAGTTGTCAATAATGCAATTGTATCCACCAATAGTTTAGTGAATTGGCTAGAAAAGGAAAGCTCTAAAAAAACAGGACCCTCTGGTATTGGAAAGAAAAACTACAATTGGTATCAAAAAAATGTCCACTTAGTTCCTTTAACCTGGGATGATCAAGTGATGTTATTAAAACGCGAATTAACACGTGCTTGGACTTCCTTAAAACTGGAGGAGCATAGAAATAGGACATTAGCTCCTTTACCCATAGCTAATACTCCCGAAGCCTTTAACACGCTACAGGAAAAATCATTTCAAAGTTTAATTGAATTTTTAAATACGCAAGATATCCTTACCATTAGACCATACTTTGATTCAGCTATGCGTGCACACAAAATTGATTTTGTACCTGAAAAAAATAGAAATTTCTTCCAGATAACTACTGCCTTTGATCCTAGACCACTGTATTCCCATTTTTATCATTGGTTTGAATTAGCTAGAATGGATAAAGAGCCTCTTGAAAATGAAATAAGATGTAGCCCATTATTATATAATATTTTTGATACAAGAAATGAAGGTTTAGCAACGAGCGTAGAAGAAATTTTTATGCAAGCTGGTGCTTATGACAAGAGTCCTAGAGTAAACGAAATTGTTCATATTATGTTAGCTCAAAGAGCTGCTAGAGGACTTGGATCATTGTATGCTCACGCCAATATGTTAAGCATGGAAGAAGCAGGAAAGATTCACTCAGATTATACTCCAAGAGGTTGGATGAAAACAGAAAAGAAATTACTGATATTTGAGCAACATTTATTTATGAGACAACCAGGCTATGGCTCTAGCTATATTGTTGGTAAGTATTTATTAGAAAATGCTATGGCAGAAGTAGCTAAAAATGTAGAATTACAAAATAAACCTTTTTCAATAAAAGCTTTTTTAGATCAAATAAATGAAATAGGCTGTATTCCAGCTTCATTAAGTGCCTGGGAAATTTCAGGAAAAGACATTTGGTCAGAAAAATAATTTTTCTTGATTGTGATGTCCTCTAAAAAATAACTCTGCTAGTATCACTGTATTAGATTGATAATCAAGATTGCCAACCCAAAGACGAGCCACAATTATAAAGGGTTGGAAGCGGCTGTTTGTGGTATAATTTCTCAAATTTTTTACTAATATTTTAAGCTACCTTTAATTCACCCCCATTCAGCTATTTCTAGCTGTCTTAAATGAATTATTAAAATTGTTTTATGAAAAAGGTAATTTTTATACTTACTTTAGGTAAATAATTTTCATATTTCCTTAGGGAAGTTTAAAAAATTGACAAATGGCAACACTTCATAAGAGATCTGGTGTTTTTTTTGCTGTATTAGGGTCTGGACTATTGACCCTTATCATTGCCTTTAGCAACCTTACAGACTACAGCACCAATTTTGAATTTGTAAAACATGTACTCAGTATGGATAACATTTTCGAAAACAGCACTGTAAAATACCGATCAATCACAAACAACACCATTCACCATCTCTCCTATCTCTTTATTATTACGCTTGAAATTACAATGGCTTATTTTTTCATCACTAGTGCCTTTCAAATGTATCTGCAGATGAAAAATAGCAAAGAGCAGTTTAACCTTTCGAAAAAGAACGCATATATTGGTGTTAGCTTGGGCATTCTTCTTTGGTTTATTGGATTTACAGTAATTGGCGGTGAATGGTTTAGTATGTGGCAAAGCAATGATTGGAATGGTCTTGAAGAAGCAAATAGAATCGTCAGCTTCTTCATGCTTACCTATCTGGCATTAGTGATAGTGGATTAATTTTCAGACCCCTCTATTAAGCTGAATTTCTACCCACATTGATGATCCCAAAAGAACTACTCCTTCTATGTTCGCGCCATTAGTGCTTATTAACCATTTGACTATTTGACAATTTAAGTACTCCAACCGAGCCACAAAAAAACAGTACAAAAGACTAGAGTAGCGTGCCACAATAGCATAAAAAACTCCGATTTCGTAAGATTTCGGAGTTTTTAGTGCTTATTACAAGCTAGATTGTGAACTGGCTGGGGCCGACCTCTGAAAACTAACACTGCGAGTATCGCTGTATTAGATTGATAATTAATGACGTCAACCCAAAGACGAGCCACATTATGTTCTATTTTCATTCGATTCGCACAGTTTGAAGACGTAATTTGTCAAATTTTTTACTAATATTTTAAGCTACCTTTAATTCACCCCCATTCAGCTATTTCTAGCTCTCTTAAATGAATTATTAAAATCATTATATGAATAGGGGAATCTTTCTTTTTTTGTTATTACTTACTACGTCAGTAATATCTGCACAATCCATTACTCCATTTACTATAAATATCGGAGGCTTTGATGCCACACAAGGAGGGTATTCATTAACCATTAGCACAGGAGAAACCATTTCTATTACTGATTTTAAATCACCCAATGGTGTAGGTTTAAGTAGTGGTTTTTTGCAAAACAATCCACCATTGGTAACAGCCATTGAGGAATTGAACACGCCGTTCGGCCCCAATGAAATTAAAATCACCCCTAATCCGGTAGAAACCAAAACCCAGTTATATGTTGCCATACCAGGTGGTGGTCAATTGCAGTATCAGGTATTTGATATTGGTTCTAAGTTATTATATCGCAGTCAAACATTTACTATTTATGGATATATTCAAAACCCATTGGACTTTTCCAATTATCCAACGGGTCAATATTATGTACAAATAGTATTCAAGCCTGTTACAGGCAAAGTAAAATCAGGTATTTATAAAATTATTAAGTTATAGTTATGAAAACAATTTCAAGAATCTTCATTGCAATTTTATTGATGGTAACATCATACGTAAGTAATGCTCAAGGAATTAACTTTCAGGGAGTAGCAAGGTCAGCAAATGGAACTATTTTAGCAAGTTCTAATATTAGTTTAAGACTATCCATTATTAGTAAAAGTGTTGATGCAACACCTGAGTATATTGAAACAAAAAAAGTAGTGACCAATGCACAGGGAATATTCTCAATTGTGATTGGTGATGCAGTAGCTGGATCAACTACAGGCAGTTTCAAAACCCTTAATTGGGCTGATGCACCTAAGTTTTTAAAAGTGGAAATGGATCCTTCAGGCGGAACTAGTTATATTAACATGGGGATTACGCAATTACAGTATGTTCCATTTTCATTTTATAGTTTAGGGGTTGCAGCAGAAAATGTAACTGGTGTATTGCCTGTTGAAAAAGGAGGAACTGGAGTAGGGAGTTTAGCAGGTTTAAGGACTGCATTAAATATTACAAATTTTGATTCTACAGCATTGTCAAGCCGAATAGATACAAAGTTGACTAAAACAGATACTACAAGTTTATCAAATAGGATTGATGGTAAGATGTCAAGTAGTAATGCTGTTTTTTCAACGGATATTAATGTGAATGGAAATATAATTGGTTTAGGGACGGGATCTGTACCATCAAATATTGTAATTGGAAATAACTCATTAAAGAAAAATACTCTTGGATATAGTAATACAGTTGTGGGTTCAAATTCTTTTATTGAGAATACTACTGGTTTCCGTAATTCTGTTTTTGGAGACAGTTCTATGATGGCTAGCACTACTGGAAATCAAAATACTGCAATTGGTTCATATTCCTTAGCTTCAAATAGAACAGGATCGAATAATAGCGCTTTGGGTTTTGGAGCATTGAGATTAAACACCACTGGTTCTAATAATAATACATTGGGTTACTATACGTTATATAATAATTCTATAGGAACAGACAATGTGGCAATAGGGGAATTCGCATTACAGGAAAATGATGAAGGGTCTCATAATATTGCAATAGGTTCTTATGCATTGCAAAAAAATAAAGTATCTGTGGCTGGAAGTTTAGGAGGTCAAGGTTTTCAAAATGTTGCTATAGGTTCTTGGTCTTTGCAAAACGCAACTTCAAATAGTAACGTTGCAGTGGGTTCACAAGTTTTACAGAATTTAACTATTGGTGGCGCAAATACTGGACTTGGTGAACATGCAATGAGATCTTTAGTTACAGGAGGTAGTAATGTTTCTATTGGCTATATGAGCATGATTGATGTTGGAATAGATGTGTCAAATGCTATTATGATTGGGAGGTCTGCTGGGCAAGGATTGAAAACAGGCTCAAATGTTGGTGTTGGAAATTATGCTTTAGCAGGAACTACAACTGGAAGTAGTAATGTTGCAATTGGAAATGCAACATTGGAAAGGAATACTACAGGAAGTAGAAACTCGGCATTAGGTCAATCGGTAATGCCTTATAATACATCAGGTGAGAATAATACTTCAATTGGAAGCGGTTCGATGGCCTTAAATACTATTGGTTCAAATAATACAGCTTTGGGTACTTATTCTTTAGATGAGAATTCTACTGGTTCAAATAATACTTCAATAGGTAAGCATGCATTGCAAACAAATACAACTGCATCAAACAATACAAGTTTAGGGTTTGAGAGTATGTTTCTTAGTATAAATGGAGATAATAATACAACAGTTGGGGCTTCATCTCTTTATAATAATACATCTGGATCTGGAAATTCAGCATTTGGTCATAATGCTGGCCTTGCAAATACTATTGGGAACAATAACTTGTATATAGGAAAAGGAGCAGATGCAAGTGTAAATAATTTGTCAAATGCAATAGCGATTGGTGCTACAGCATCAGTGACGACTTCAAATACAATTCAATTAGGAAATACTTCAATAACTGATGTTAAAACAAGTGGAGTTATCTCATCTTCAGGAATTAGAGTTGGTACTAATTCTCCAACTACATCAGCATCCGTTGAAATTAATTCTACTACACAAGGACTTTTGCCTCCAAGAATGACTCAATCTCAAAGAGATGCTATTTCGTCCCCTGCGACAGGGTTGGTTATTTTTAATACTACATCAAATAATTTAGAGTATAAATCTAGCTCGAGTTGGGTTTCACTTACTGCCTCTATTTCAAGTTCGAATGGAATAATTATATATATTAAACCGTCTAATGAGATATGGAAATCTAATATTGATGGAACAAATCAATCAAAAATAAATATTATAAATTTACCTTTAAATTATGAAATAGTAAGTGACCAGATATTAATTTCAGCTAATGGCCAAGAAATTTATTTTTTATTGTACACGCCAACTACAAATCAAAGCTTGTATAAATGTAATATTGATGGAACAGGGCTTACAAAAATTATTGATAATGTAGATGAACTTAATAATTTAAGTCTAACAACTTCTGCAATTGTTGGCGTCCCCTATACAGGAGCAACAGAAGCAGTTGATTTAGGAGCTTATAATATGAAGGTTAATGGCATTACAGTTGGTGTTGGTTCAAGTACATATACACAATCTGCAAATACAAATACAGTAGTAGGCAAAACTGCTTTATCATTAAATACAACGGGTCTATATAATGTTGCTAATGGTTATGAATCTTTGAATGCAAATACTACAGGAATGTGGAATACATCAATTGGGTCTCAAAGTCTTTATACAAATACTATAGGTCAATATAATACAGCTGTTGGAGGTAATGCACTAGCTTCAGATGTATCTGGTAATGAAAATACAGCAATTGGTTTCCAGGCCTTAGTAGGTAATTTTACTGGTAGTGGAAATACAGGAATAGGAAGGTCATCGATGAGAAGTAATTCAATTGGCAGCAATAATACAGCAGTTGGCTTTCAAGCAGATGTCGCTTCAAATAATTTATCAAATGCAACTGCAATTGGCAATGGGGCGGTAGTTTCCGCTTCCAATACTATTCAATTAGGCAATTCTTCAGTGGCGGGCATTAGAACAAGTGGTGCTTTAACGACAGGAGCAGTTACATATCCAATTTTAGATGGAACTGCAAATCAAGTGTTATTAACTAATGGAAGTGGTGTTGTATCGTTTGGTACCATTCCCACTTTAAATCAAAATACAACTGGTAATGCAGCAACTGCAACAACAGCTGGTAATATTACAGCTACAACTAATACTACCATAAGCTCTTTATCTAATCTTGTAACTGTTGGAACAATAACAAGTGGAACTTGGAGTGCAACAACAATAGCCTTAGCAAAAGGTGGTACAGGAGCAACAACTAAGACAGCTGGTTTTGATGCACTTTCACCTATGACAACATCTGGAGATATTATTTATGGAGGCACAAGCGGATCTGGAACAAGATTAGGCAAAGGTTCTAATGGCCAAATTCTAACATTAGCTAGTGGTTTGCCAACTTGGGCAAATGCAACTGGCGGAGGAGGAGGCGTTCCATATACTGGTGCTACTGAAGCAACAGACTTAGGAGCTTATGATATGAAAGTTAATGGTTTGACAATTGGAACAGGTGCTGGAACAACTACAGTTACTTCTAGCACAGCCATAGGTAAGGATGCTTTAAAAGCTAATACTTTAGGTACATTTAATACTGGAATTGGAATGGATGCTTTAAAAGCTAACACGGAAGGTACAGCTAATACTGCATTAGGTTCTAATGCTATGTTGAGTAATACTACAACTTCATTTAATACAGCAATTGGTTTTAATTCACAAACTTA
Organism: Chitinophagales bacterium; assembly: GCA_964203405.1. GTDB lineage: Bacteria > Bacteroidota > Bacteroidia > Chitinophagales > Chitinophagaceae > Sediminibacterium. The sequence goes on along the minus strand of CAXNLL010000001.1, from coordinate 504,569 downwards.
TGCTACTTCATCTGGGGGGTATAATACTTCTGTTGGAGCAACTTCATTAGTTTATGGAGGTAGTGAAAATACTGCTTTTGGTTCTTATACTTTAAGTTCAAATACTGGTGGTGAAAATAATGCAGTGGGGACTTATGCCTTACAATCTAATACAACTGGTAGTGGAAATAATTCATTAGGTTCAAGGGCTTTAAAAAGTAATACTACTGGGCTTTATAATTTAGCAATAGGTAGTTATTCATTGTATTCAAATGTTGGAAATTCCCGTTCAGTTGCAATTGGTCATAGTGCAATGTATTTTGCAGATGATAGATCAACTGGCAGAACTACTGGGAATACTGCAGTTGGATATGAATCATTGAAAGGAGGAAGTACAACTCCTTCTAATAATACTGGACAAAATAATACAGCACTTGGTTATCAAACTTTAACTTCAAATACATCTGGAAGTAATAATACTGCAATAGGTTATAGTTCTATGTCATCAAGTTCAACATATTCAAATTCAACTGCTTTAGGTTATAATGCACAAGTAACAGCTAGTAATCAAATTCAATTAGGCGATGCAAATATTACAGATGTAAAAACAAGTGGAACACTAACACTTGGTTCAATTACATATCCTAACACTGCGGGAACTAATGGACAAGTATTAACTTCCACGAATGCAGGAACCTTAACATGGACAACACTAAGTTTAACTCCAGTTTTTTTACCAACCGTAGTAATTGGTACGCAGCAGTGGATGAGAGAGAATTTAGATGTTATGACTTATCGCAATGGAGACGTCATACCGCAGGTAACTGATAACACCGTATGGGCCGGATTAACAACAGGTGCTTGGTGTTGGTATAGTAATAGTGCAGACAATGGCACTATTTATGGTAAACTATATAATTGGTATGCAGTTAATGATGCAAGAGGGTTAGCACCGCAAGGCTGGCATATTCCCACTGATGCAGAATGGACAACTCTAGGTAATCTATTGGGTGGAGATGCAGTAGCAGGCGGCAAGATGAAAACAACAGGCACCACTAGATGGAACACTCCCAATACAAGCGCTACCAACGAGAGTGGTTTTGCAGGTCTTCCGGGTGGCAACCGAAACTCCGATGGTACATACGTTAATATATCCGGCGACGGCTCCTGGTGGAGCGCGACGCCGAGTAGTTCAACGGTCGCACGGTTCCGCCAAGCGAACTACAACTCTGTCCTCCTAAACAGTGGAAACGCTATTATGGTGCAAGGGTACTCAGTTCGTTGCCTTCGGGACTAATTTATTGACTAATAATAATTATAATTGCTTTGTAAAGCGTTAATCTAAACCGAGCCACAAAAAACAATATAAAAGACTACAAAAGCGTGCCACAAAGGGCATAAAAAAACTCCGATTTCATAAGATTTCGGAGTTTTTGTTGCTTATTCAAGAGCTAATTTAATTGGAGGGTTAAAGTAAATAGAATTGATTACTTTTAAAAAGTAATTATCAAGTAAGTACATTTCTTAATATGCACACAAATTCTATAATCAAAACAAATAGCATGAAACAATTATTTTTTTTCGTTTTTCTTTTAATAAGTAATTTTTCAAATGCACAACAAACCTCAGATAATAATAAAATAACATCGCAGGATACCTCTAAAAATGCGTCTTCCAATTTTATACTGCCTGCTTATACCAATACCATACTTGACGCCGAAAATTTCTTTTCTAATTCCGAGTTGGAGCAACTTAATAAATTAATTGATTCTATTTATATAACTTCAAAACTAAAATTTCAATTGGCTTTTGTTACACCTAATTATTATCAAAGTGATGCAACTAAGTATGAAGATTTTGTAGATTCACTTGCCGTAAAGTGGAAGATAGATGAGAATATTTCAAGAGTGTTATTGATAGTTTCCCTGCAGCAAAAACAGGCTCAGTTAAAAATATTTGGCAATAAATTAAATAGAAATATGAGAAAAGTTATGGATGCCTATAAAGAAAAACGTGCTTTAACTGCCTTAGAAAAAAAGGATATGGCCAATTTCGCAAAAAACTTAAATGGTGTTGTAGTGGAATCTCATTTTGGAATGAATCTGAAAGCTAAAAATTATGTACAAGGCGTAAAAGAATTTATAAGTGTAGTAGTGAATAAATCTAATTTATTTTTTGATTTAGATTAAAAAGTTGAAGGCCAGTCTATATTATTAGGTCAATTTTTTGACAATGATTATGTTTATATCAGATCGAAACGAACCGTGGGGTATGGTTGAACCCAGGGACGTGAATACCAGTGAGCTGGATTAATAAATAGCTCTAAATCAAGGTAAATAGCCTGAAATATGGCTAAAATCTATTTCCATTAGAGCGAATTCTATGATAATTTCCCAAGAAAAAGGGTGGGAAGCAACAGTTTGGGGATGTTATTTTATTATACTTTTAATAATATTTGGGTAACTTGAAGAAATTTAAAAATGAAAAAAGTAGTAGTTATTATTTCAATACTTTTATCGGCATGTGGAGGTGCTGTAACTGAAGCAAGAACAGATACAGCAGCAGCCTATGTTGATAAGTCTTCTTCTCAATCAAATACAACAATACCCGAATCGATAGAAGTTCGTCATAAGTACTCATATGTAAAATTAATTGAAGACGGTAGTAAAGTTGCTGGATTGTTAGAGTTATATGGAACAAATGATTATACTCAGGCGGTAACAATAAAAGGATTTACTCAATCTGGAAGAGGAACATTTTACGTTAATGGGGATAAGCTTACACTAAGTCGCACATCTGGAATTGCTATCGATGGAGTATTAGATATATCAAAAGGAAGTGATAATAAATTATGGTTGACTTTGACTAATGGAGTAACATATGTTGAAGACGATAATAGCACTTATTTAAAAAGTATGACAGTAACGCCTAGCAATTTAAATGTTAATAGTGATGTAAATACTGACAATACAACTAGTCAAAATACCCAGTCAGCTGAAATTGTTTATCAAGGTACAATGACAGATAATCAAAGTGGTATTTCGCAGGACTATACATTGTATTTAAAATCAGATTTTAGTGCTGCATCAATTGGTGGTGGCCCATATATTCGAATAGAGGATCAAAGAGATGGAACTTACATGTGGTTAGATGGAACAATCATCGGAATGAGTTTTAAGCCTATGAAAGATAGATGTATTGTATATGGAAGTGATGGCGGTTATTTTTGTACTCTTTATAGAAAATAAAATTAAAAATTAATTAGTGCCTTAGTATTTATATCCCCCTTTTTTGAACTGCATTTTCTCTGAGCGATTCAACATATCTTTTCTATTTAGATTTTCTGAATTAATTGCGAAAACATATCTTCTAATACCAAAATTCAACTCCAAGTTACTATACTGATAAAATTCTGTGTTGACAAAATAACCGTTTACTCCATAAACATTTGTTTGAGTTTTATTATAGGACTGCTGTCCTGAATACAATTTGCCATAAATATGACTTTGAGAAGAAGGTGTCAGTAAATCAAATAATGCAAGTGTCCAAAGACCTTTTTCTTTATTCCAAAAATAGCCATTGACATTCCAATGTCCTACCATTGCTTTTGACCAATTTGCATAGCCCTTTTGTCTTGCATAACTCCAACCTAATTTGTTTATTGTATAGCCCAAGAAAATGTCATCATATTCAGGATCACTTGGCAACACATAAAAATTATTATAAAACTCATCATAATCATTCAATCCTTTACTTTTTCCAACTTCAGATAAAATCTCTTGCATTTCTTCTTCAGTTTTGTCGACAGATTGAGCAATTATCAAGTATTCACAATCTGGGTCCGATAAAACAAAGTAGGAGCGATAAACACCTTTGTTTGTTGTAAATCCAACTTTATAACCTGTTAGCAGTTTAAATGCAGATATTTTAATTTCTTTAATACTTTCGTTGTCGTAGTTTCCGCTATTTAAAATGTCTTCAGAAAATTCAAGTGCAAGTGCATAACTCTTAATGTTTTCATTTGGTTTTTCAACTGAATATTTTTCAAAGATGATATCTTTGTTCAAATCGAAATCTGATTTAACTTTCATTATGCTAATCGTAACATTATCTCCATAAAGGTTATCTTGATATTGAACTTCGCAGATAGAGTTGCAGAAATTAGTTAATTTCAATAGTTTAATACCACGTGGTATATCCATTTTTATATTTTCCGCAACTTTTGAAATCGTTTTAGGTTCAGATAAATTCAAAATGTTGATTTTTTCAAGAAAGAAAATGTTATTGTCAGGAAACTTTTCTGTAACATCAATTACATCTTTTGGGACGTTTGGTTTATTCGCTTCTATTCTTTTATATTCTTCTATTTCTTTTAGTTTCTTATCATTGGGTATTATGATAGAAAAAGTCTCGTTTAAACGTCGTGTATCAACTATCTCCCATTTCTTCAGATGAAAGGCAGAATCAAGAGTATGAATGTAATTAACACTATTCAAAGAATCAACAAAAGCACCACTCATTACATTATACCATTTTCTATCTACAGAATCTTGCGTAGCAAGTAAATAAGCATCAATGCCAATTTTTTGTAATCTTTCTTGTACTTTTTTTGCTTGATAATAGCTTCGTTCTTTGGTGATTTGAACTGTAAATGGTTTTTCAGTTGATACAGTTTCAACTTCGTTAGAACAAGATGCGAACATAACGAACAAAGAGAATATCGTAAAAAGTTTGAATGGAAATGTTGTTGTCATAATTTCAAAATTACAATTATTTTAGGATTACGGTCTCTATATTTGTCGCCAACAATTTATGGTATTTAGTTCATTCGGGCCCAGGTTCAAATTCAGTTTTCACTACATAAAAATCAAGGACTTACGTTAAAATTTTGGTCTTTAGTTACTTATGGTTCGTCTATGTCTTTTTAACAATTTAACTATTCGATAATTAAAGTACTCCAACCGAGCCACAAAAAACAGTACAAAAGACTACAAAAACGTGCCACAAAGGGCATAAAAAAACTCCGATTTCGTAAGATTTCGGAGTTTTTGTTGCTATTAACTAGCTAGATTGTGAACTGGCTGGGGCCGACCTCTGAAAACTAACTCTGCGAGTATCACTGTATTAGATTGATAATCAAAACAATCAACCCAAAGACGAGCCACAAACATAAAGGGTGCGAGGCAAAAGTTTGATAATATTATTTATCATGTTTTCCATCAATTCTTTAAGCTACCTTTAATTATATTTATTTTTTTACATCCTCCCCAGCATTAACATTATGGTTGAAGTTTTATATTTAGGTAGTATTTTTTGTGCATTATTGACAGTATTTATTTTATTGTTCAAGGAGAAGACGTATAAATCCTATGCCAATTATTTATTATCATTTTATTTTATATTTTACGTTGCATGTATTGTAGTATACCTATTAGTATTTACTGGATTAATTAATAAAGTACCCTACTTACATAAAGCATTAGGTCCATTAAATTATTTGATTCCAGCTTTATCCTACTTATATGTTAGAGCTGTATTATTTAATGAGAAAAGGTTTACATACAAAGATTTGCCTCATCTAATTCCTTCTATAATTGCATTGATTTCTTACATACCATATTATATACTACCTATTGCTGAAAAAGCCATTATTGTAAAGTCTATAGTTAATGATATGAGTATGGCTGATAAATATAACTTTGGGCTTATTCCAGAAAAATTATTTTTAATATTTATTCCAATACAAACAACATATTATGTAATTCTTCAATGGCGATTATTATTTCAATATAAAAAAAGTAACAAACAAATTGAAGTTCAGAATCAACTAGATATTATAATTAAATGGATTAAAATATTTAATGCTTCCTCTTCGCTTTTTGTTATAGGATATCTTATTTTAATTGCACTTGTTTTAAATATTCCAAATTCTTTTTATACTACAACAGGAATGGTTATTCCTGGTTTATGCTTGTCCATTAGCTTTTTTATTATAAGTAGTTATTTGTTAATTAACCCTTATGTTTTATTAGGGCTGCCTTTTATTAAGTACAAGGAAATCGAATCTGATCTATTAGAGAATGAAAGAAGTGAAGTGCTATTTATAGAAACTGATTATTCTAATGAAATTAAGTTGATTGACGACTATTTTATCCAAAAGAAGTCATTTCTTAAACAAGGACTTACTTTAGGTATAGTTGCAGTCGATTTAAATATCCCAGTTCGTGAACTCTCTTATATTATAAATAATTATTATACTACAAGGTTCAATGACTTTGTAAATAAGTATAGAGTTGATTACATTCTGCAAAAGGTAGGCATGTCTCATCTTGACATATACACTTTGGAATCACTTTCTAAAGAGGCGGGGTTCACCCATAAAAGCTCATTTTATAGAGCCTTCAAGAAGATTCACAATGTTTCTCCTTCAGAATATCTAGAGAATTAATCCTTAATTAATTGATTTATATAGCATATTTCTAGATTTTAACCTAGTTTTTAGTCTCATTTACACTACTTGCGACAACTCTAAGTGACTATAAGTTCAAAGTAGTCTTCTACATCTATATTTTCATGCTAGTGATTCCTGGGGGGGAATTACATATTATAATAAATGGTTGATTCATTTCAACCATTTATGTATTGTAATCCGCTAAATATATATTATAATTTTAATATGAATAGGAATATTTTTTATTTTATTTTGGCGTTTTCAGCTTTAAGTTATACCAAATCGTATGGTCAAAATAATATTAAATATGATTCTCTATCAAAGAAGAGGCAGAACCAGTTTTTTTTAAGCCGTCCTTTTGCAGGCAGGGTTCGACAATTTAAGAAGCGTTTTGCTGCTTCTTGGAACAAGACCTTTGTCAATTTTACTGATAATAATACTTATTTACAAGCAGGAATGGGTTTCTCAAAACAAACCATTTCAGCTGGAAGCTATAATTCTAATTTCAATTACAATTTATCCGATTTTAATTCCAATGTTTTTAAACCAGGTTATTATCTTGGTTTTAGGGTAGATGGAAAATACAAGGAGAAACATAATTATTCATTTGGCATGGTATTGAATAATTTAGTGAGTGGGAATTATTATAAAGATTCAAAAAGCTTATCTCCCTTTATAGGAAGCTTTTCCAATTTCAGGGCCGATGATCGTTTTTTAAATTTAAGTATTGCAGCGCATTACAAAAAGCTATTAACTATTACAGATACTAGTAAGTATGTCTTTTCTCTAGTAATAGGGCCAAGTTTGGATACAAGGTTATCGGAACAAAGTGCAGATAATTTAGTGAACAATAATTATTCAAGATTTTTATTAAGAGCAGATGTAGGGGTAGAGTTTGAGAATAAAAATTTCTATACCCTGTTCCTGCATTATAAAAAAGGAGTGACCTCTTTTACTAAATCTCCCATTAGTAGTAATATTAATAGTTTGGAAATTGGAATGATGATTAAAGCAAGTGATTTATTCTAAAGCAAAGCAACAGTATTAGAACTACTGGGGTATTTTGTGCTTGAATGGCTTTGTAAATAAGTACCTTCAAGAAGATTCACGCTGTTTCTCCTTCAGAATAGCTAGAGAATTAATTCTTAATTAATTGATTTACATCCTATTTTACTAGTTATTACTAGGTTATAACCTAGTTTTTAGTCTCAATTACACTACTTGCGACTACTCTAAGTGACTTTAGGTTCAAAGTAGTCTTCTACATCTATATATTTAGGCTTGTTATTCCTGGGGAGGAATTACATATTACATTAAATGGTTGATTCATTTCAACCATTTATGTAATATAATCCACTCAATATATATATTATAATTTTAATATGAATAGATAATATGAATATGAAGAGAGATATCTTATACTTTGGATTGGCGTTTTCATCCTTAGGTTTTACCAAATCTTATGGTCAAAAAATTGCTAATAAGGATTCGCTATCAATGAAGGACAAGGACCGGTTATATTTAGGACCCCCATTAAAAACTCGTTTTGCAGATAATTTACCACAATTCACGAGGCATTTTTTTAGTAATTGGAACATGACTTCTGATAACAACATATATTTATTAGCAGGTATGGGCTTTTCAAGGCAAGTCATTAGTGCAGGCGACTATAATTCTAGTTTCATCCACAATTTATCCGATTTTAATACAAATGTTTACAAGCCTGGGTTTCATATAGGATTTAGGGTAGATGGCAAATACAAGAAAAGGCATAATTATTCATTTGGGGTGGTATTAAATAATCTAATTACTGTTAATAATTATAAAGATTCAAGAAGCTTAGCTCCATTTATTGGAAGTTTTTCCAACTTTAAAGCAGAAGATCGTTTTTTAAATTTAAGTATTGCGGTACATTATAAAAAGTTGCTATTTATAAACTATATGGGAAATCATAAGTTTTATGCAGTAGTAGGCCCTAGTATGGATACGAGATTATCAGAGCAAAGCTTAGATAACGCAGTGAATAATAATTATTCAAGGTTTTTAGTAAGGGCAGATGCAGGCGTAGAGTTTGAAAATCAGAATTTCTACACCATGTTTATTCATTATAAGTATGGCATCAATTCCTTTACAAAGTCGCCAGTGATTAGCAATATAAATAGTCTAGAAATTGGAATGATGATTAGGGCAAGTGATTATTTCTAAAGTAAAAAATGAAAAAAAAATTAATATATATATTATTTACAAGTGTAATACTCACCATAGGGGGTTGTAGTAAGGACACTTCAGTGTCTGAAATTACGCTGACGCAACGATTATTGTCCAATAAAACTTGGTATTTGGATTATGCACAAACTATAAAAGCTACAGGTACTAGTACCAAAACTTATTTAGGCCAATCTACTTATTTCATTAATTTCTTAATAGACCAGACTACGCAAGATTCAGACGGACTAAATGGCACTTATTCTGTGGAAAAAATAAATGGCCAACTGCAAATTCATGTACAAGCAAAAACGGGCAGTGCTAATTCGGTAAAATATATCTATAACATTGAAACGATAGGAGAAAGAAATTTAGTTTTGTATTATACGATTAGTGATCAGACAACCAAGCAGTATTATAGTAATAATAAATAATCAAAATTTATCCAAAATAGTAAATGAATACAATAAATAAAATAGCATCAAAATTAACTACCCAATTAAAATTCTATGGGGTATTGGGTCTATTATTATTTACTATATGTCAAGTTGTTCAAGCACAAAATTCGCCTTTATTTATGATGAGTAGCATGGGTAGTTTAGCAGGCAGTTCTAATACGGGGTTGGCCATCCAATTTAACAGCATCGCTAATTGTTTAAATATACAAAATGGGGTAGCTGTATTAAATGGAGAGAGAGGCAACGGTCAATTTGCTATGAGCTGCGAGGTAAACTTAAAAATAAACAGTTTAGGGGTGAAATTATACCCCAATCCGGTCAGCGCTTTTGCAAAAGTAAAATTAATTAATACGCCCCCCTTAACGGAAACATTTAGTTTAACAATTTGGACCGCCGAGGGAGTATTAATAAGCACAAGAAAAGAAATGGGGTATAATTTATTTCAAGGGATTGAAATTGATTTAAATACTATGACCGCAGGCACTTATGTTTTAAGAATAGAATCAACAAATTATGTCGACGCAATCAAATTTATTAAAGCAAAATAATTTATAGTTAATGAAAATACAATCTATAAAAAATTTATTAATTTTAATTCTTTTTTTACAATCTATACTCTTTGCAAATAAAATTAATGCACAAGCCACTATCAATGGTATTTTTTTTCAAGCAGTAGCCAGAGATCTATATAATAACCCTGCTAAGGATAGAAAGATTTATGTTCAATCAAATATTATCCAATCAACTGCGACTGGGAAAATTATGTTAACAGAAATACATCAGACAAGTACTGATGGTTTAGGTATTTTTAGCTTGAGTGTTGGCCAAGGAGCGAGGGTAGGTGGTGCGGCTACTAGTTTAAAAAATATTGATTGGTCAATAGGCGCTTATTATTTAAATTTAAAAGTGGCCATAACTCCTTTTGCCCCTGCATCAGGTTGGGATTTCAATAAAGAATGGATTGACATGGGCACAACTCCTTTTGGTACTGTCCCTTTTGCATTTTACTCGCTAAGTTCTGGTGGATTGGAAGAGAAATTAAACAAAAGTGACACAAGTAAAATGTTAGCACCCTATATTAAAGTTGTAGATAGTGGTGTCGTTTATGTAACACCAGTTCAATTAAAAGGAGTTAAGTTTGATACTACAAGTTTATCTAGAAGAGTAGATGCTAAATTAAATGCTGCAGATACAATTAAATACACAAAACAAACATATAGTGATTCAGCACTAGTGGCGAAGCAAGTTTTAATCGGTTTAAAATTAAATGCTGCAGATACGAGTAAATACACAAAACAAACCTATACGGATTCATCATTATTAACAAAATTAAAGATATCAGATACCACTACTATGTTAAGTAGCCGTATAGCTAGGGACACGCTAAGTTTATCAAACAGAATAAATACAAAAGCAAACACAACAGATGTAACTACGAGTTTAGCACTTAAAGAAAATATATCAAATAAATCTACAGCTGTTGATTTAGGTGGAACATCTCCAAGTGATGTCTTATTTCCTACACAAAAGGCAGTAAAAGATTATGTATTAGCAAATAATGCATCAGGAGGAATTGCAGATGGTGGAATTACTACAATTAAACTTGCTGATGGAGCAGTAACAGATGCGAAGATTAATACAGTGAGCGGATCAAAAGTAATTGGGAATATAACAGGCAATGCAGCAACAGCAACACTTGCGACAAATGCAACAACAGCTGGAAATATAACAGCCACTAGTAATACAACATTAACAACTTTATCTAGTTTAACAAGTGTGGGAACATTAGCGAACTTAACGGTAACCAATCCAATAGCAGGAAGCATCACAGGTAATGCTGCCACAACCACCAAATTAGCTACTGCAAGAAATATCAATGGAGCATTATTTGATGGTAGCGCTGATATTTTAATTCCTGCTAAATTTACAAATGATGTAACTATAAAATTATCTGGTTCTAACTCTTTGGGGAAATATGCAAATGGCGCAACTATTCCAACGGCAGGTAAAACCTTAGATGAATTTTTATATGATTTAGTTACGCAATCTATTGCTCCAACTTATACTGCACCAACCGTTTCAATTAGTTCTGATAAAAGCGCTTCTTATGAAATTGGAACGAATATAGGCACTGTAACCTTAAGCAAGTTCGTTTACTCAAAACAATGGAGGATCTGCTACTTGTACAACCACTTATTATAAAGATAACGTGTCTTTAGTATCAGCAAGTACTAACAGTCCTGGAGTACTTTCGACTAGCATTAGTTATTCAGTTACAGTTACTTATGGGCAAGGTCCAGTACTCAATAATAATTTAGGCACCCCAGATGCTACTGGGCAAATACCGGCGGGCAGTAAAAGTAGTAGTTTAACTATTTCTCCTTTCGCATATAAATATTGGGGCAGTAGTACTCTTAATTCAATCGATGATGCTACTTTAAGAGCTGGCACCAATGAAAATTCTGGTAAGGCTAAATCTAGTTTTACTGTTCCTATTTCGGGAACAAAATATATTTTTTATGCTTACCCGGCATCATTAGGAGTACTCAGTTCTATTTCCGTAGGAGGGTTTGATAGCTTTGAAACATTTACTTTAACTACTCGAGATGTAACTAACGCTAGTGGATATACGCAATCATATAATATTTATATATCAAATAATAAGTTTTCAACCGATGTAAATAGTATTATAATAAATTAATTAAAATGAATACAAGAAAAATAATTTTATTGACAATTGTATTTCAATTATTCTATTCTTTAGTGAATGCTCAAATAAAATTAATTGGTAATATTACCACCAATGGTATTGCAGAGTACCCAACTCATATAGATAGTTTAAGTAAGGGAGGTTATATGAGTATGCCAACGATAGCACTAAGAGATGCAATCCCAGCTTTAAGAAGAAAATACGGTATGTTGGTATTTGTGCAAGCCGATGGCGTTATTTATAAATTAAATGGGGTTACATTAGCTAATGCAGACTGGGTAGCTTTATCATTTGGTGCAACAACTAATGTTGATGCTGGAACTTTATCAGGTACTACATTGAAATCAACCATAACAGGTTCTAGTTTAACGAGTGTTGGAACTATCACAACTGGTGTATGGAGTGGAACTGCGATAGCAATTGCCAATGGAGGAACGGGTGCTACAACAGCAGACGCAGCAAGAACAAATTTAGGATTGGTGATTGGAACGGATGTACAAGCACCATTAACAGCAGGAACTAATTATGTTGTACCTAATGCTTCCATAACAGGAGCCAGCAAAACTAAACTAACCTATGATGCAAAAGGATTAGTAACAGCAGGCGCGGATGCCACTACAGCAGATATAGCAGCAAGTACGGATAAAAACTATGTAACAGATGCACAAAAGTCTGGGGTTTTATCCAATACATCAGGAACAAATACAGGTGATCAAACAATAACATTAACCGGAGATGTAACAGGAACTGGTACTGGAACATTTACATCTACTTTAGCGAATAGTGGAGTAAGTGCAAATAGTTATGGATCATCAACATCAATACCAACATTTTCAGTGGATGCAAAAGGAAGATTAACAACTGCAAGCACTGCAAGTATAGTTGCGGCTGCAGGAACATTAACAGGTACTTCATTAAATGCAACAGTAACAGGATCTAATTTAACGAGTGTGGGAACTATCACAACTGGAGTATGGAGTGGAACAGCGGTAGCAGTTGAAAAGGGAGGAACGGGATTAACTGCAGCGGGAACTAATGGACAAATATTAACTTCCACAAATACAGGAACCTTAACATGGACAACAGCGACTGCTGCTAAATTTACAAATGATGTAACTATAAGATTATCTGGTTCTAACTCTTTGGGGAAATATGCAAATGGCGCAACTATTCCAACGGCAGGTAAAACCTTAGATGAATTTTTATATGATTTAGTTACGCAATCTATTGCTCCAACTTATACTGCACCAACCGTTTCAATTAGTTCTGATAAAAGCGCTTCTTATGAAATTGGAACGAATATAGGCACTGTAACCTTAAGCAGTTCGTTTACTCAAAACAATGGGGGAGCTGCAAGGTGTTACAACCTATTCTAAAGATGGCGTGGGGTCTTTAGGAACAGGAGTAAGTACTAACGATCATGGAGTACTTTCGACTAGCATTAGTTATTCTGTGACGGTTACTTATGCGGCAGGTACAGTACAAAATAATAATTTAGGCACCCCAGATGCTACCGGGCAAATACAAGCAGGTAGTGCCAGTAGTAGTAGTTTAACTATCTCTCCTTTCGCTAATAAATATTGGGGCACTAGTAGTTCTAATTCAATCAATGAGTGCTACTTTGACATTAACAACTACGACCAAGGAAGCTGCATCTAGTAGGGCTAAGTCTAGTTTTACTATTCCTATTTCGGTAGCAAATCAATATATTTTTTATGCTTACCCGGCGACATTCCCGGCATCATTGGGAGCACTCAGTTCTATTTCCATAGAAGGTTTTGGAAGCCTTGATGCATTTACTTTAACTACTACTCAAAGTTTAACTAACGCTAGTGGACATTCGCAATTATATTATATTTATATATCCAATAACACATTTTGCAAGTGATATAAATAATATTATAATAAATTAGTTAAAATGAATTCAAGAAAAATAATTTTATTGATAATTGTATTCCAGTTATTCTATTGTTTAGCAAATGCTCAAATAAAATTAGTTGGTAATATTACCACCAGTGGTGTTGCAAATTACCCAACTCATATAGATAGTTTAAGTAAGGGAGGGTATATGAGTATGCCAACCACTGCAGACAGAGATGCAATCCCAGCTTTAAGAAGAAAATATGGTATGTTGGTATTTGTAGAGGCCGATAATGTTATTTATAAATTAAATGCGGCTACATTAGCTAATACAGACTGGGTAACTTTTTCATTAGGTACAACAACTGTTGTTGATGCTGGAAATTTATCAGGTACTACTTTAAAGTCAACAGTAATAAATTCTAGTTTAACAAGTGTGGGGACTATTGCAAGTTTAACTACAGGAGCAATTACTAACAGTGGAAAACTAATAGTTGGTGCATCATCGGCTGCTAGCGCTACAGCAGTATTAGAAGCAAGTTCAACCACGCAAGGGTTTTTACCACCGAGAATGACAGAGGCTCAAAGAGATGCAATCATTAGTCCTGCTGCAGGTTTAATGATATGGAATACTACCGATGTCAAATTGCAGGTTTATAGTGGTTCATTATGGGTTAATATGAATGGCATAACAGATCAAACATTAACTATTGGAAAAACATATCAAGGCGGCAAAATTTTTTATATTTTAGTTGATGGCGATCTTGGGTATGATGCGAATGTGCAACATGGTTTAATTGCAGCAACCTCAGATCAAGGTACCGGAATTCAGTGGTATAATGGTTCTTATACCACCACAGGAGCAACAGGAACTGCTATAGGAACGGGGTTGGACAATACAAATAAAATTATTGCAAGTCAAGGCAATACTGGCAGTTATGCTGCTAAGCTTTGTAGAGACTTTAGAGGAGGAGGATATACTGATTGGTATTTACCAAGTAAGGACGAGTTGAATAAATTATACTTAAATAAAACTGCATATTGGATGGTATTAATCCGATGATGGCTACTATTGGAGTTCTACGGAGACGAGATAGCGGATCGGCGCTCGATCAGAGGATCTCCAGTTCCAGTGGTGGTCAGAACAGCTACGGTAAGAACGCTCAGGAGTTTGTTCGCGCCATTAGGTCTTTTTAACTATTTAACTATTTGACAATTTAAAAAGTCCCGATTACTCGGGACAAAAATATAAAGAATACAAAATGGCATTATATTACGAGTTACCGGTTTATAAAGCAACTAATAGTTTTGAAAGCGATGTAAATAATATCATAATAAATTAATTAAAATGAATTCAAGAAAAATAATTTTATTGATAATTGTATTCCAGTTATTCTATTGTTTAGCAAATGCTCAAATAAAATTAGTTGGTAATATTACCACCAGTGGTGTTGCAAATTACCCAACTCATATAGATAGTTTAAGTAAGGGAGGGTATATGAGTATGCCAACGATAGCAGCAAGAGATTTAATCCCAACTTTAAGAAGAAAATATGGCATGCTGGTATTTGTAGAGGCAGATGGTGTTATTTATAAATTAAATGCGGCTACATTAGTTAATGACTGGGTAGCATTATCATTAGATGGAACAACTAATGCTGGAAATTTAACAGGTACTACTTTAAAGTCAACAGTAATAAATTCTAGTTTAACAAGTATGGGGACTATTGCAAGTTTAACTACAGGAGCAATTACTAACAGTGGAAAACTAATAGTTGGTGCATCATCGGCTGCTAGCACTTCAGCAGTATTAGAAGCAAGTTCAACCACGCAAGGGTTTTTACCACCGAGAATGACACAGGCTCAAAGAAATGCAATTGTTTCACCTATAACCGGACTTATGATTTTTTGTACTGATAATTTTGGTGGTGAAATTGAAGTATTTAATGGTATGAATTGGGTAAATATGGATGGTCGAAGTTATTATTCAACATTAAGTATAGGAGATTATTATCAAGGCGGCAAAATTTTTTATATTTTAGTGTCTGGCAATACTGGGTATGATGCGAATGTGCAACATGGTTTAATTGCAGCAACTGTAGATCAAGGTACCGGAATTCAGTGGTATAATGGTTCTTATACCACCACAGGAGCAACAGGAACTGCTATAGGAACGGGGTTGGACAATACAAATAAAATTATTGCAAGTCAAGGCAATACTGGCAGTTATGCTGCTAAGCTTTGTAGAGACTTTAGAGGAGGAGGATATACTGATTGGTATTTACCAAGTAAAGATGAGATATATGAATTATACTTAAATAGAACTGCAATTGGAGGTTTTTCCGATAACTACTATTGGAGTTCTACGGAGACCGGCTTCAGCCCCAGCCTCAACTACTATTATAGCGCATATGATCAGAGGTTCTCCTCTGGAGACCAATCCGCCGGCCCAAAGGAACTCGCGGAGGATGTTCGCGCCATTAGGTCTTTTTAACTATTTAACTATTTGACAATTTAAAAAGTCCCGATTACTCGGGACAAAAATATAAAGAATACAAAATGGCATTACATTACTACTTACCGGTTTATAAAGCAACTAATAGTTTTGCAAGCGATATAAATAATATCATAATAAATTAGTTAAAATGAATTCAAGAAAAATAATTTTATTGATAATTGTATTCCAGTTATTCTATTGTTTAGCAAATGCTCAAATAAAATTAGTTGGTAATATTACCACCAGTGGTGTTGCAAATTACCCAACTCATATAGATAGTTTAAGTAAGGGAGGGTATATGAGTATGCCAACGATAGCAGCAAGAGATTTAATCCCAACTTTAAGAAGAAAATATGGCATGCTGGTATTTGTAGAGGCCGATGGTGTTATTTATAAATTAAATGCGGCTACATTAGCTAATACAGACTGGGTAGCTTTTTCATCAGTTGCACTAACTGGTATTGATGCTGGAAATTTAATCAGGTACTACTTTAAAGTCAACAGTAACAGGTTCTAGTTTAACAAGTGTGGGGACTATTGCAAGTTTAACTACAGGAGCAATTACTAACAGTGGAAAAGTAATAGTTGGTGCATCATCGGCTGCTAGCGCTTCAGCAGTATTAGAAGCAAGTTCAACCACGCAAGGGTTTTTACCACCAAGAATGACAAAAGCTCAAAGAAATGCAATTGTTTCACCTATAGCCGGACTTATGATTTGGTGTACTGATAATTATGGCGGTGAAGTTGAAGTATTTAATGGTTCGAATTTTGTAAATCTGAATGGACGGATTTTCATTAAGTATAGGAGATCATTATCAAGGCGGTAAAGTTGCTTATATTTTAGTGTCTGGCAGATCCTGGGTATGATGCGAATGTGCAACATGGTTTAATTGCAGCAACCTCAGATCAAAGTACCGGAATTCGGTGGTAGTAATGGTTCTTATGCCACCACAGGAGCAACAGGAACTGAAATAGGAACGGGGTTGTCCAATACAAATACCATTATTACAAGTCAAGGTGCAACATCTGGCTAGTTATGCAGCTAGGGTTAGCGCAGACTGTTCCTTATAATGTTGATGGAGTTGTATATGACAGACTGGTATTTACCAAGTAAGGACGAGTTAGCTAAACTTTACTGCAATGAAATTGCTTGGATTTGGAGGTTTTGCGAATAACAAGCTATTGGAGTTCTACGGAGGCCGACACCAACTACGCGTGGCTCCAGTATTTCAACAGTGGCTATCAGGACCACCGGTCTATTAAGAGCTACTCTACGGTGTATGTTCGCGCCATTAGGGCTTTTTAACAATTTAACTATTCGATAATTAAAGTACACCAACCGAGCCACAAAAAACATTACAAAAGACTACAAAAACGTGCCACAAAGGGCATAAAAAAACTCCGATTTCGTAAGATTTCGGAGTTTTTGTTGCTATTAACTAGCTAGATTGTGAACTGGCTGGGACTCGAACCCAGGGCCCATACATTAAAAGTGTATTGCTCTACCAACTGAGCTACCAATTCTAACCGCCCTTTTTAGGGGAGTGCAAAAATAAGCATTAATGAAAACTATCCAAATAAAAGGGGGTATTTATTTTCCCCACTCAAAACCCTTCTAAGTCGTTCATCTTCAAATAAGAATTATATTTGTAGAAACTCTAAAATGATGTCCAATTTCACAGACAAAATTGTAGTTATAACTGGTGGTTCTGATGGCATCGGAAAGGCTTTGGTGGCGCAGTTTTTAGCATTAGGTGCAAAAGTGGCTACTTGTGGTAGAAATGAAAATAAACTCTCTATTATTAGCTACTGAATTTTCATCTTCCAATTTATTTACAGCGCAAGTTGATGTGAGTAAACAAGAGCAATCGGAAGCATTTATCAAGCAAGTTGTTGATAACTGGGGCAGAATAGATGTTTTAATAAATAATGCAGGTATTTCTATGAGGGCATTGGTTTCTGAGGTTTCGGTGCAAACCTTGCATAATGTAATGGATATTAACTTTTGGGGCACGGTCTATTGCACAAAGGCGGCTATTGCCTTCTATTCAGCAAAATAAGGGGGTAATTGTGGGTGTTTCTTCAATTGCAGGATATAGAGGCCTTCCAGGAAGAAGCGGCTATTCTGCCTCTAAATTTGCCTTGAACGGATGGTTAGAAGCATTGAAAACGGAACTCTATGCATCTGGTACCCATGTAATGTGGGTTTGCCCAGGTTTCACTACTTCTAATATTAGAAATGCAGCCTTGGACAAGAATGCCAATGCACAAGGCGAATCTCCTATGGATGAAGGTTCTATGATGAGCTCCGAGGAATGTGCAACGCATATTATTCATGCTATTGAAAAAAGGAAGCGTAGTTTGGTGCTTACTTTTACAGGCAAGCGTACCGTATTTATGAATAAATTTTTTCCAGCCTGGGCCGATAAATTAGTGCATCAATTTTTTCTTTAAAGAGGGTAGGCTAGTGAAATAGCAGAACACTAAATAAATTCAAGAATTTCTAAAATATAATACTCAGTTTTTCGTTATTAATAGATGCCCATCATTACTTTAACATCCGATATTGGCCAAGAAGATTTTATCATTGGCGCACTCAAGGGGCAAATATTGTCAACCATACCGGGTATGGGCATTGCCGATATCACGCATTATTTATCCAGTAAGAATTATCAACAAGGGGCTTATATTTTTAATAATGCAGCCAAGCATTATCCAGCAGGCACGCTGCATTTTATTATGGTGAACTTTTTCCAATTCCCTAAAAGGCATGCACTTTTAACCAAGCATAATAATCAATATTTTATTACACCCGATAATGGTTTTTTAACGATGATGTTAGGAGGGAAACCGAAAGAAATTATTAAAATTGATTTTAATTCGGCCAATACTTTTTTAGAAATTACACAAGAAATTTTTAAAGCCATTGGGGCTTTTGTAAAAACAAATAATATAGCAGATGCAGGTGTGGCATTTCAGGAGATTGAAGAAATTTATCCAATGCAACCTACTTTAGGTCCGAATTGGATGGAGGGGCAAATTTTATTTATAGATCAGTTTGAAAATGTGGTGGTGAATATTCGTAAAGAAGAATTTGATATACAAGCCCAAGGCAGAACATTTAAAATTGTATTTACCCGCAACGAAACCATCACCGATTTAAGCAAACATTATGGAGAAGTGCCTATCTCGGATAAGCTGGCCTGGTTTAATTCAGCAGGGTATTTAGAGATAGCCGTTCGTGGAGGTAATATGGCCGGTCTATTTGGCCTAAGCAAGTTTGATGAAAATCAGATGAATAAGCAGCGCCCCAACGATAATAAATGGTTTTTTCAGATGGTTCGGGTATTCTTTGAATAGTTCCCTATTTGTTTTTTCTTTTGCGATTTTGGGGGTATTTTTGCACCCTCATTCATTACTCAAATTAGTTATACAATGGCATACGACGTAATCGTTATTGGTAGTGGTCCAGGTGGTTATCCTGCGGCAATTCGTGCTTCTCAATTAGGCTTAAAAGTAGCTATTGTGGAAAAGGAAAGCCTAGGCGGTGTTTGTTTAAACTGGGGCTGT
Organism: Chitinophagales bacterium; assembly: GCA_964203405.1. Lineage (GTDB taxonomy): Bacteria > Bacteroidota > Bacteroidia > Chitinophagales > Chitinophagaceae > Sediminibacterium. The sequence goes on along the minus strand of CAXNLL010000001.1, from coordinate 484,839 downwards.
ATTCCCACGAAGGCATTGATTAAAAGTGCACAAGTGTATGATTATGTAAAACATAGTGCGAATTATGGTATTACTACTACTGGTGTGAATCACGATTTTGGCGCAGTCATAAAACGTAGCCGTGGGGTGGCCGATAAAATGAGTAAGGGTGTTCAATTCTTAATGAAGAAAAATAAGATTGAAGTGATTATGGGTTATGGCAAGGTATTGTCAAGAGGAAAAGTTGAAGTGAAAGATGCAGAAGGAAAAACACAAGTAGTAGATACCAAGTATATTATTATTGCAACAGGTACTCGTTCAAGAGAATTACCCAACTTAAAGCAAGATGGTAAAAAAGTAATTGGCTACAGAGAAGCAATGGTGCTTACCTACGCAACCAAAGAGCATGATTATTGTAGGAAGTGGTGCTATAGGTGTTGAGTTTGCCTATGTATATAATAGCATGGGCACTAAAGTAACTATTGTAGAATTTTTACCAAGAATAGTTCCTGTAGAAGATGAAGACATTTCAAGAGAATTAGAAAAACAATATAGAAAGCAAGGCATTGAAATTATGACCAATGCATCTGTAGAGTCCTTGGATACAACGGGTGCTTTAGTAAAAGCAAAAGTGAAACAACTTGACGGTTCATTCGTAACATTAGAAGCGGAGATTGTTTTAAGTGCGGTGGGTGTGGTCGCGAATATTGAAAATATTGGACTAGAGCAAAATGGTATTAAGACAGATAAAGGCCGTGTTATTGTAGATAAATACCAACAAACAAGCATTGCAAGTATATACGCCATTGGCGATTGTTCTCCTGGCCAAGCCTTAGCGCATGTGGCTGCGAAAGAAGGTATTAATGCAGCTGAGCATATTGCTTATCAAGAAAAGAAACATACATCATATTCCTGAAGGCATTGATTACAATAATATTCCAGGATGTACTTATTGCATTCCAGAAATTGCGAGTGTGGGCTACACCGAAAAAGCAGCTAAAGAAGCAGGCTATGAAGTGAAAGTGGGTAAGTTTCCATTTATGGCAAGTGGTAAGGCAAGTGCAGCAGGTGCCACTGAAGGTTTTGTAAAAGTAATTTTTGATGCCAAGTATGGCGAGTTCTTAGGTTGTCATATGATTGGAATGAATGTAACTGAAATGATTGCTGAAGCAGTAGTGGCGCGTAAATTAGAAACTACTTCTCATGAACTATTAAATGCTATTCATCCGCACCCAACCATGAGTGAGGGATTAAAAGAAGCAGTAGCAGCTGCATATGGTGAAGCAATCGATATCTAACTAGTGTAAATAAAATAGACGAATGGCTCGTGATTCAAATTATTTTGAGTGCGAGCCATTTTTAATAAGATGAATTAAAAGAAGTAAGAACAAATTATAATGAAGTACGAAAAAGAAATTAACCGAAGAAAAACATTTGCTATTATCTCTCACCCAGATGCTGGTAAAACTACTTTAACTGAAAAGTTATTGTTGTTTGGTGGTGCTATTCAAACAGCAGGTGCGGTAAAAAGTAATAAGATAAAAAAACACGCTACTAGTGACTTTATGGAAATTGAGCGTCAAAGAGGTATCTCGGTGGCCACTTCCGTAATGTCTTTCGAATACAATAATATCTTAATTAATTTATTAGATACACCAGGTCACAAGGACTTTGCGGAAGATACTTACCGTACTTTAACTGCAGTGGATAGTGTTATACTAGTTATTGATTCTGTGAATGGAGTAGAGGCACAAACAAGAAGACTGATGGAAGTCTGTAGTATGCGCGATACACCTGTGATTGTTTTTATAAATAAAATGGATCGTGATGGAAAAAACCGCTTTGATTTATTAGAAGAATTAGAAAATGAATTAAAGATTTCTTTACACCCCATGACCTGGCCTATTAATAGTGGTAAGGAATTTAAAGGAGTATATAATTTGCACAATAAAAATTTAAGATTATTTGCTGCAAGCACTAAGGCCGACTGAAGAAGATACAGTGGCCATTCAAGATTTAGCAAGTTCTGTTTTGCAAGATAAAATTGGAGAGAAAGACGCTGCTGTATTAAGAGAAGATGTTGAATTAATAGACGGTGTTTATGGAGCCTTAAACCCTGGCGATTATTTAGCAGGTAAAATTGCGCCTGTGTTTTTTGGATCGGCTGTGAATAATTTTGGTGTCAAAGAAATGCTAGATACTTTTATTCAAATAGCACCGGTTCCAAGAGATAGAGAAACCAGTGTAAGAACTTTAGCAGTAGGTGAAGATAAATTCAGTGGCTTTATATTTAAAATACATGCCAACTTAGATCCTAAGCACCGTGACCGTATTGCCTTTATGCGTGTATGTAGCGGAAAGTTTGAGCGTAATACATATTATAAACATGTTAGGCTTAGATAAAGACGTTCGTTTTAGTAACCCTTATAGTTTTTTAGCACGCAGTAAGGATGTGATTGAAGACGCTTATGCTGGAGATGTGGTGGGTTTATTTGATACAGGGAATTTTAAAATTGGAGATACACTTAACCGAAGGAGAAAAATTTTATTTCACAGGTATTCCTACTTTTTCACCAGAGATATTTAAGGAACTAGTGAATAAAGACCCTTTAAAAACCAAACAACTTGGAAAAAGGCATTACACCAATTAACCGATGAAGGAGTAGCGCAACTATTTACGCAGTTTGGAGGGAATAAAAAAATTATTGGTTGCGTGGGTGATTTACAATTTGAAGTTATACAATACCGTTTATTACAAGAATACGGAGCGGCCTGTGAATTTAGAACCCTACCTTTTTATAAAGCTTGTTGGTTAACTTCCAAGGATCAGAATAAGCTTGCACGACTTTTTAAGATTCAAGCAACAGAACGCTGCTGATGGATAAGGATGAGGCGCCAGTGTATTTAGCACAAAGTGAATGGTTCTTGAATACAGAAATTACCAACAACCCCGATATTACCTTTCATTTTACCAACGAGGTCAATAAATAATGCAAGTTTAAAATGAAGTCAAAAACGCTTAAACAAAACAAAGTCAATATTATCACATTAGGTTGTAGTAAAAACTTAGTGGACAGTGAAATGCTGAGTGGTCAATTATTGGCCAATGAAATTGATGTGGTGCATGAAAATAAAAAATTAGACCATAATATAGTAGTGGTGAATACCTGCGGTTTTATTGATAAAGCCAAGGAAGAAAGTGTGAATACGATACTTAGACCAAGTAGCTTTAAAGAAAAAAGGAAAATTAGACAAGGTATATGTGACAGGCTGTTTGAGTGAAAGATATAGAACCGACCTAGCCTTGGAAATTCCAGAAGTGGACGCTTGGTTTGGAACTATGGAACTGCCATTAATGTTGAATCAATTAAATGCCAACTATAAAGCAGAACTATTAGGAGAGCGTTTATTAAGTACGCCTTCGCATTATGCTTATTTAAAAATTAGTGAGGGTTGTAATCGAACCTGTTCTTTCTGTGCCATTCCACTTAATGCGAGGCCAGCATGTAAGTAAAACCATTGAGCAATTGGTGGCTGAAGCAGAAGGCTTAGTTAAAAAAGGAGTGAAGGAAGTAATGTTAATTGCACAAGAATTAACTTATTATGGTTTAGATATTTATAAAAAAAGGGCACTTACCCGATTTATTAAATGCATTAGCCGATGTAAAAGGCTTGGAGTGGATACGATTACATTATGCTTATCCAAGTAAGTTTCCACTAGAAGTATTGGATGTAATGAGAGAGCGTACTAATATTTGCAAATACATTGACATTCCATTGCAACATGCAAGTAATAATATGCTAGCTGCTATGAAGTCGTAATATTACTAGAGAAGAGATGGGGGAACTTGATTCAAGAAATTCGCAAGCGCGTTCCAGGTATTGCTATTCGTACTACTTTAATTGCAGGCTTTCCTGGAGAAACATTAGATGATATAGAAGAGTTAAAAGGATTTTTACATAGAGCATCAGTTTGATAGAGTGGGTATATTCACTTATAGCCATGAAGAAAATACTTCTGCGCATGATTTAGTAGACGATGTACCTGCTGCAGAAAAGCAAAGACGCGCCGAAGAGATTATGGAAGTGCAACAAGAAATTAGTTTAGCTAGAAATCAAGCAAAAGAAGGCTTGGTATTAAAGGTACTAGTAGATAAAAAAGAAGCAGGTAGGTATTTAGGCCGTACCGAATTTGATAGTGTAGAAGTAGACAACGAGGTGGTTATTAATACTAGCAAGCGCTTGAAGCCAGGCGATTTTGTGATGGTTAAAATAACCAAGGCCTATGATTACGATTTAGAGGGTGAATTGGTAGACTAATTAATTTATTCGAATTACAAACTAATACTATTTACAGCTAATACTATTTACAGACATTAATTCGCTTTTACTTTTGATACATATATAGATAATATTTCTTAAATTGAATACGCATTCATCACTAAAAATTATTTTATGGCAATAAATTGGAAAGGGGTATTTCCCGCAGTAACTACCAAGTTCACTAGTAACGATACATTAGATTTAGCCTTATTTACCAAAAACATAGAAGCGCAATTAGCTGCTGGTGTGAATGGTATTATTTTAGGAGGTACCTTAGGTGAGTCGAGCGTGCTTACTAATGCAGAAAAAGAAATCTTAGTTAAAGAAACAGTTAAAATAGTTAACGGAAAAATTCCGGTGGTTATTAATATAGCAGAAGGCAGTACTTCAGTGGCCATTCAATGTGCGAAGGATGCAGAGAACTGGGGTGCCAAGGGTTTAATGTTACTTCCTCCTATGCGTTATAAATCGGATCACCGTGAAACAGTGCAGTATTTTAAAGATATCGCAGCAAGTACAAAGCTTCCTATTATGATTTACAATAACCCTGTGGATTATAAAATTGAAGTTACCATTGATATGTTTTCTGAATTAGCGAGCGTGCCGAATATTCAAGCAGTGAAGGAATCGACCCGCGATGTTACCAATGTCACTAGAATGCGTAATAAGTTTGGAGATAGATTTAGTATTTTATGTGGTGTGGATACACTTGCATTAGAAGAAATATTAGTAGGCGCAGATGGTTGGGTGGCAGGCCTAGTTTGTGCCTTCCCTGCTGAAACAGTAGCTGTATATAAATTAGCCAAAGCAGGTAAGATTGCAGAAGCGACTGAAATATATAGATGGTTTATGCCTTTATTAGAATTAGATATTCATCCTAAGCTAGTTCAATATATCAAATTTGCAGAAGCCAAGGCTGGCATAGGTTCTGAAACAGTAAGAAAGCCAAGATTAATTTTAGAAGGAGAGGAAAGAAAAAGAATTGAATCCATTATTGATACTGGTTTAAAAAACCGACCTACACTTCCTGAGTTTCATAGTTTATAAATTTATACAAACAGTCTAATGAGTCATATTTCTGAAATTACTAAAAAGGCAGCACATGCATTTGAGCAGTATGCTTTTACAACGCCTTTTCAAAGAGCTCATTTTTTAGAAACCATTGCTACAAATATTGAAGCATTGGGTGATAGCTTATTGGAGCAAGCCAATAAAGAAACCAATTTACCCCTGCCTCGTTTAACAGGTGAAAGAGGCAGAACTTGTTTTCAATTACGCATGTTTGCAACTATGTTAAAGGAAGGCAATTATGTAGAAGCAAGTATTGATACAGCCATTCCCACTAAAACACCTCCTAAGCCTGATATTCGTAAAATGATGCATCCCATTGGGCCAGTAGTAGTTTTTGGTGCTAGTAATTTTCCTTTTGCTTATTCCACTGCAGGTGGCGATACGGCTAGCGCACTAGCGGTGGGTTGTTCTGTTATTGTAAAAGCACATCCTGCACATTTAGCTACATCAAGTATGGTGGCGCAAGCCATTGTGCAAGCAGCAATAGCTAGTCAAATGCCAGCAAATGTTTTTCAGCATGTAACCGAAACTAGTTTTGAATCAGGAAAAGAATTAGTGCAAGATGATAATATATATGCAGTTGGATTTACAGGTTCAAGAACAGGAGGCCGTGCATTATTAGATTATGCAAGCAGTAGAAAAAACCCCATTGCAGTTTTTGCTGAAATGGGTTCTGTGAACCCGGTTATATTATTGCAAGATGCACTTGAAAAAAATGCAGAAACTATTGCAAAAAATTATGCAGGCTCTATTACTTTAGGCATGGGACAGTTTTGTACCAACCCTGGTATATTAATAGGAATTAAAAGTGAAGCCTTGAATACTTTTGCAAATACATTAGCAAATGAAATGAATTCTATAGTACCTTCTGCTATGTTGCATGCAGGTATTGAAGCAGCTTATTTAAAAAATAGTGCTCATGCACTAGCGCAAAAAGGACTTACTTGCTTAACGAAGAATACACCAAGCTCCAATAATGGCTATCCGGTTTTAACTACTGTAAACGCCGATACTTTTTTAAGCAATCCCGATTTAGCAGAAGAAGTATTTGGTCCTTATTCCATACTTGTACAATGTAATTCCATAAATGAATTAAAAGAAGTTTGGAAAAGTATTCAAGGACAAATTTCTACAACCATCATGGGCACCGATTTAGACTTTTCTAATGCCCCAGAGCTATTAAATATGTCTTTACAAATTGCTGGCCGTGTATTATTAAACGGAGTTCCTACCGGTGTAGAAGTTTGTGATAGTATGGTGCACGGGGGTCCTTATCCTGCAAGTACCGATAGCAGATTTACAGCAGTAGGTGTAAACGCCGCTAAAAGATGGTTAAGACCTATCTCTTTTCAAAACTGGTCGAATCATTTACTGCCATTAGCTTTACAGAATAATAATTCATTAGGTATTTGGAGAAATATAAATGGAGGACTTACTAAGGATGAAGTAGAATAGATTAGTAATCTAGATAAATAAACCAGTACTTAGTCCTGAATAAATAATTTAGCGCTTATACTTGCTTGCTTGTTATTCCCAGTTTTTTCAATAGTAGAAAAATAATAAACGGCCACTGAGCTTGCTATAAAATAAACAATAGCAGCAGGCCCGATGGAAGTAGACAATTGATTCGATCCAAACCAATCACCACTCGTTACTATCCAGTAAATACAAAGTATATTTTTTACGCCTTCTATTTTCCAAGCATTTTTATTTCTATCCATCAATTCAGTAAGCGCGTATACTTGTACAAATATAAAAGCGCCATAAATAAATATATTGTTAGGGCCAATGCTTGCAATATTTCCATATAAATAACTTACTAGTAATAGCATACAAAAAAGTTGTATCCATAAATACAATCTCATAGCAGGAGAAGCTGGGGTATTGTACTTTTCAAAATGGTAAACATCCTTAATTTTATCTACTGGGTAATTGTCAATCACATCTGCAGGGCGCCAGCCTAAGGGTTGGAACCAAATAGTAAATTTATCTTTCAAGTTCTTTGTACGCCATGCATCTTTGATAAGAAGCCACATATGCATGAAATTAATTTTAATAGGGTTCCAGGTTTGAACAGGTCGGGTAATACCATACACAGCAGGTATATTATCTTGCTCTTGCACAAAAGTTCCAAATAATTTATCCCAGATAATAAATATCTGACCATAGTTTTTATCTAAGTATTCTGGGTTAATAGCATGATGCACTCTATGGTGAGCAGGTGTTACAATAATATATTCCAACCAGCCCATAGTTTTAATATGTCTTGTATGATACCAAAATTGTGCAAATAAATGTAGAGGGGCCACCACAGCAATTACATTGGCAGGTACACCAAATAAGGCAGCTGGAATTAATAAGAATGTATAAATTCTGAATATAACAGAAATGCTTTGTCTTAAAGCACAGGCTAAATTATATTCTTCACTGCTATGATGCACAATATGGTTGTTCCAGAAAAAATTATAGCTATGTGCTAAACGGTGCACCCAGTAACCTGCAAAATCTAAAGAGATAAAGGCAATTATATACAACCAAATACTATTTTGAACATGCATAATAGCTAAATGATCTACAAACCAACCATAACTTAAAATAACAATACTTAAACCCAGTACATCCTTGGTAGAATTAGTAACCCCCGAACTTAAACTTGAAATCATATCCAAGGTATTCACTGTTTCAAAGCCTTTTTTCCATCCATACCACTTTTCAAATAAAACCAATAATAAGAAGGCAGGCATGGCAATCAATAAAATTTTACCGTAAGTTTCCATATTCAATAAATTAGGTCTAACAATTAAGTTTTGCGTTACAAATGTATTAATTTTATCTCATGGTCACAACAAAACCCATATGTGTAGAAAATTTCGGATCCTACGAATTAGGAGGTTCTGTTTTTCAATGTATTGATGCGCATACCTGTGGCAACCCGGTAAGGGTGGTGGTAAATGGTGGCCCTGCATTAGAGGGAAATACCATGAGTGAGAAGCGTCAGCATTTTTTAAAAGAATTTGATTGGATAAGAAAGGGATTGATGTTTGAACCTCGTGGGCATGACATGATGAGTGGAAGTATTTTGTATCCACCCCATGACCCAGAAAATGATATGGCCGTTTTATTTATTGAAACCAGTGGCTGTTTGCCTATGTGTGGACATGGTACTATTGGAACCATTACTGTAGCTATTGAAGCGGGTTTGATTCAACCAAAAGTTCCTGGTAAAATTCGCATGGAAGCGCCAGCAGGCCTCGTGCAAATAGAATATACCATGAAAGGTAAAAAAGTAAGTTCAGTAAAGCTTACCAATGTGGCTTCTTTTATGGCTGCTGAAAACATTCAAGTAGAATGCCCTGATTTAGGCATGCTATCTGTAGATGTTTGTTATGGAGGAAATTATTATGCTATAGTAGAAGTACAAGAAAATTTTAAAGGCATTGAAAATTATACGGCTGGGCAATTAATTGCTTGGAGTAGTGTTTTAAGAAATCGCATTAATGAATCGAACAAATTTGTTCATCCCTTAGACCCTACTATTAATGGTTGCTCACATATATTATGGACAGGTAAGGTACTAGATGCAAAGAATACAGCACGCAATGCCGTTTTTTATGGAGACAAAGCTATAGATAGGTCGCCTTGTGGAACGGGTACTTCAGCAAGACTGGCGCACTGGCATGCAAAGGGCAAACTAAAACAAGGAGTTCCTTTTTTACATGAAAGTATTATTGGGTCTGTATTTACAGGGAAAGTAGAAGCCATCACCACTATTGGCGGCAAGGAAGCTATTATTCCCTCTATTGAAGGCTGGGCCAAGATATACGGATTTAATACAATATCCATTGATAGAGCAGACGATCCCTATGCAGCTGGTTTTCAAGTGGTTTAATCTCAGTAATTCTATAAATTCCATCCCTTTTTAGTGCGTTATAAGCGCAATTTTTACGAAATTTGTCCTTTAATATATTCTATGGAAGTAGTTGTTATAGGAGGAGGTATCGTAGGACTAAGCAGTGCTTATTTTTTACAAGAGGCAGGGCATCAAGTTACTATTATTGATCAAACAGATATGACGCAAAACTGTTCTTATGGTAATGCGGGTTATGTTTGTCCAAGCCATTTTACACCACTAGCCACACCGGGCATTGTGAAACAAGGATTTAAGTGGATGTTGAATTCAGAAAGTCCTTTTTATGTAAAGCCAAGACTAAGTTTAAGTTTAATAAAATGGGGATTACAGTTTATGAAAGAAGCGACTCCAGAAAAAGTGGAGCGTGCGGCTATCCCATTAAGAGATTTTGCTTTTTTAAGTAAACATTGGTACAAAGAGTGGGAGGCCTTACCTCAATTTAAATTCGCTTATGAACATAAAGGCTTACTTGAAATATTTCAAACAGAAAAAGCAGCAGAACATTCTCGTCATTTAGTTCATAGAGCACATGAGTTAGGATTAACCGATACCAAGTTGTTAAATCAACAGGAATTATTTGCCATGGAGCCTAATCATAAATTAAATGCAATGGGCGCCATTTACTTTACTTGTGATGGACATTTGTATCCTGCAAAATTAATGCACCAACTCATTGATGATTTAAAAAGTAAGGGTGTGCAATTTAAAATGAATGAAAAGGTTGTCAATTTTGAAAAGGGTGGCGGAAAAATAAATTCAGTCATTACCAATGCCCATAAATATAAGGCCGATGCAGTGGTGATGGCAACGGGTTCGTGGAGCAGAGAGTTAGCAGAGCAGTTAGACATTAATTTGCCCTTAATGCCAGGCCGTGGCTATTCAATTACATTAGAAGACACACCTTATCAGAACCAATTATCCGGCTGTATTTATAGAAGGCCGTGTAGCCATCACACCTATGGATACTAATAAAATGCGCTTTGGAGGAACTATGGAAATTACTACCACCGATGCGGCCCCAAGAATTAGTAGAGTAGTGGGTATTTTAAAAGCTGTTAAAAGGTATTTTCCTGAATTTGATATACCCGTTCCAACTATGGACAAGGTTTGGTATGGTTACCGCCCTTGTTCTGCCGATGGATTACCTTATCTTGGTAGAACTAAAAAATGGAACAATTTAGTAATGGCTACCGGACATTCTATGGTGGGATTAAGTTTAGGAGCAGGCACGGGTAAATTAGTTTCAGAAATTATAGATGAAAAACCAACGAGCATTGATATTAGTTTTTACAATCCAGAAAGATTTGATCATTAATGAAATTTAACGCTACTCAAATACCCTATCGTGCCACTGGATTGTTCAGCAATTTGGTGAATGACTATATGGAATCTAAAGGAACAGCGCAAAGTTTTGTTGAATATAATGCAACTATAGACGGGTATAAAAAAGCCATAGAACAAAGAGCTTCTTTTTCTACCAATAGAAAAGTTTTGGTAGAGGTTTTGCAAAATCAATATACTCAATTAACAAAAGAGGTTAGTGGTTCTAGTGCGCTAAATAATAAAGAGTCATTTAAATTGGTTAATGATAATGTACATTTATTATTGAAAGAAAACACTTTCACAGTTACTACAGCGCATCAGCCTAATATTTTCACCGGGCCTCTTTATTTTATATATAAAATAGTTCATGCTATTCAATTAGCAGCTGAACTAAAAAAGCAATTCCCTCAACATAATTTTGTACCTGTTTATTATATGGGATCTGAGGATGCCGACTTGCAAGAAGTAGGTTCTTATAATTTAGCAGGGGAAGCTTACCAGTGGAATACAAAGCAGAAAGGGGCTATAGGAAGAATGAAGGTAGATGACGAGCTCATTCAATTGTTACAAAACCTAGAAGGGTATTGGTCTGTAAAGCCATTGGGTAAAGAGGCTTTGGAAGTTTTAAAGCAGGCTTATCAAAAGGGCAAAACTATATCAGAAGCCACATTGGCATTAGTGCATGGGTATTTTGGAAGATATGGGCTTGTAGTTATACAACCTGATGATGCTAAATTAAAATCGCTTTTTATTGATGTCATGGAAAAGGAATTAAGAACAGGGTTTTCTCAAAAAGCTATAGGGGCTACTAAAGAAAAATTAGCAAGTACTTATCATGTGCAGTCTGATGGCCGTGATTTGAATTTATTTTATTTAAAAGAGAATAGTAGGGCAAGAATAGAAAAGCAAGGGAGCACTTATACAATAGTAGATACCGATATTCGTTTCACAGAAGAGGAGATTGTTAAAGAACTACATGCAAATCCTGAAAGATTTAGCCCGAATGTAATTTTAAGAGGGGTTTACCAAGAAACTATACTTCCTGGTGTAGCCTTTATTGGTGGTGGTGGTGAGCTTGCTTATTGGATGGAGCTTAAAAATGTGTTTAATGAAGTGAAAGTGCATTATCCTATTTTGCAATTACGTAATTCATTTATGTTTATGAATGAAAAGCAAACAGCACATTGGAATAGCCTAGGCTTTACTTTAGAACATTTATTTAAGCCTGTATTAGAATTGGAATTAGGGTACATTAAAAATCAAACGAAGGAAAATTTAGCACTAACCAATCATATCGCATCGCTCAACGATTTATATACATCTATTCAGCAAGATGTTATAAAAATTGATACTTCTTTAGGCGATCATGCTAAAAACTTATCTATTCAAGCGCAAAAGAAATTGGCCTTACTTGAAAAGAAAATGATTCGCGCTGAAAAAAGAAAACAACAAACATCTATAGACCGTATACAAGCCATTAAGGGTTCTTTATTCCCTAAAAATAGTTTACAAGAAAGAGTAGAAAACTTTGCTGAATGGGTAGGAGACTACGGATGGGATTGGGTGGAAGCTATTATGCAGCATTCAACTACTTTGAACCCTAGCTTTACAATTATTACTATTAGTAAGGATTAGAAAACTAAGTTCTAAAGTTTCAGGTAATCTTAATTTTAAGATACTATTGATAAAGAAAATAGAGTTAAAAATTATTTCTTATCGAATTCGTTATTCCAAGTTCCTTTCAAATTTTCCACCTTGGTCATTACTTCCGATTCCATATTTAATTTATAGTCATCCATCGCTTGACCAATTTGTAGCATTGGTAGATCCTATAATTTGAGCGGCTAGTAAGCCTGCATTTTTAGCACCATTTAAAGCAACGGTTGCAACAGGAACACCACCTGGCATTTGTAAAATAGATAATATACTGTCCCAGCCCTCCGCTGAATTACGTTGACTTAATAGGAACGCCAATAACAGGCAAGCTAGTTAATGCAGCCACCATACCTGGTAAATGTGCAGCACCACCCGCACCAGCTATAATTACTTGTAAGCCTCTACTACGCGCCGTTTTTGCATATTCCACCATTCTATCGGGAGTGCGATGTGCAGAAACCACGGTTAATTCAAAAGGAATATTGAAAGTTTTTAAAGTATCAGCAGCTGCCTGCATGATAGGTAAATCACTATCGCTTCCCATTATTATACCAACTTGTGCAGGTGTAGACATAATTTTAATTTTGATGCAAGTTAAGTTAATTTTTTATAAAATATCCGGCTACTGCTCCCATTATAGGGTTGGCCTTGGTTTGCAGTATATTTATTACCTTAAAGTGTTTTGCAGTCACAGAAGGGAATTGAATAATTTTCTTTCTGACCAATAGTAGTACTAGCGGCAATTTTTTTCATATCAGCTTCTTTATCTCCTGCATATATTTCAAAGCGTATAACTCTTTGACCAAATTTAATTTGTTCTTGTAGTTGAATAGAATTAATGGTAACGGGCGTCCCTACAATAATATCTATTTCATTTTTATTATTTTTAGTAATAGCGTTTTTAAATAAGTTCGTTTTGAAGGCGGCCTCTCTTACTTTTCTAAAATCCATTAAGGCTGCAGAATCTTCAGGGGCAATTAAACCTTTTCTATTAGGAGGTACATTCAATAGCATATTACCACCATGACCTACTGATTTTAAATATAAATTAAATAAGGTCTTGCCCGATTTTACTGTACTGTCTTCTTCTGCATGATAAAACCATCCCTTGCGAATAGAAACATCTGCTTCAGCACCAATCCAATTCTTTCCATTAAAATTTCCTCTATTCAAAGTATCGTTAGCAGGAGCGCCTTCGCCTCTTTTAAATCCGGCTGTATCTAATAAGTTCCAATTGGTTTCATTAATCAATCCATTTTCATTACCTACCCAACGTATATGCGGTCCAATATCACTGAATATAAGAATATTGGGTTGATAAGACATAGCAGAATCTTTGAATCTTGTAAAATCATAGACTTGCTTTTTACCATTAGGGCCTTCTCCATTCGCGCCATCCCACCATAGTTCAGTTAAATTGCCATAACCCGTTAATAGTTCCTTCATGGTTTGAATATAAATATCGTTGTATGCTTGCAGTACCATATTCTGGGTGGTTTCTATCCCATGGTGAAATATATACGCCCATTTCAATACCTGCTTTTTTACAAGCTTCTGATAACATTTTAATAACGTCACCTTTTCCATTCATCCACTTGCTTTCTCTTACTGTATGCTTGCTAAACTTACTTGGCCATAAACTAAATCCATCGTGGTGCTTAGCGGTAATAATAATTCCTTTGGCGCCTGATGCTTTGGCAATGCTTGCCCATTGGTTACAATCTATTTGCAGTTGGATTAAATACATTTGGGTCTTCACTTCCTTTTCCCCATTCTAAATTGGTAAATGTATTAGGGCCAAAATGCATGAATAAATAAAATTCTTTTTCATGCCAAGCTAATTGTTGCTTAGTAGGAGTGGGTCCAAATTTTTCTTGCGCCAATAGATTTGTTGCATTGGTCATTAAGAAAATGCTTACTCCGATAAATACAATCTTAAAGTATTTCATGAAAGGAATTTTTATTGTTGATCAAGCGCTCTTTTATATAATTGAATCGTGTTTTCTAAACCCAAATAAAGGGCATCGCTAATTAAGGCATGTCCAATACTTACTTCGTCAATACTTGGAATAGATTGAATTAAGTAAGGTAAATTAAATCTATCTAAATCATGGCCTGCATTAATACCTAGTCCTAATTTTTTAGCAAGAGCTGCAGCACTCATATAAGGGGCAATGGCTTTTTCTTTATTTCCGGCTGCAAACTGCTTTGCATACATTTCGGTATATAATTCTATACGGTCGGTTCCAGTAGCTAGCAGCGGCTTCAACCATTTTTTCTATCAGGATCCACAAAAATAGAAACGCGAATACCTGCTTTTTTAAATACCGCAATGATTTGCTTTAAATAAGATTGTTCTGTAATGGTATCCCAACCATGGTCGCTGGTTAATTGTCCTAAGATATCTGGAACCAAGGTAACCTGATGCGGTTTATTGGCTAAAACCAATTCCACAAACTTGGTTTCCTTTGGGTTGCCTTCAATGTTAAACTCTGTGGTCAGAATTTTGCTTAAATCATAAACATCTTGGTAGCGAATATGCCTTTCATCGGGTCTTGGGTGTACTGTAATACCCTCGGCACCAAATCGTTCGCAATCCTTTGCCACCTGCACTACATTAGGATTATCCCCGCCACGGCTATTTCTTAATGTGGCGATCTTATTTATGTTCACACTTAAACGAGTCATGAGGCGAATTTAAGTTATTTTTGCATCTCAAATATAAGAGAATGGCTTATTCTAGTTTGGAGGCATGTTTACTTGGATTTGGAGCGCACAGGACAGCTTTTGCGTATCAAAGAAGAGGTAGACCCCTATTTAGAAATGGCCGCCATTCATTTGCGCATTTATGAACAAAAAGGCCCTGCTATTTTATTTGAAAAAGTAAAGGGTTCTAAGTTTCGTGCAGCTTCCAATATTTTTGGCACACTAGAAAGAAGTGAATTTATTTTTAGAGATACACTTCCTTCCGTAAAGCAATTAATTGATATCAAAATTAATCCTTTAGCGGCTATTCAAAATCCATTAAAATCTTTAGCTGCTTTACCGGCTGCTATTAATGCACTTCCTAATAAAAATCCAATTTCAAAACCAGTTTTATTTGAAGAGATAAATATTAGCGATTTACCATTAATACATCATTGGCCCATGGATGGTGGTGCCTTTGTAACACTTCCACAAGTGTATACAGAAGACGCCGACAAACCAGGCATAGGGAATTCTAATTTAGGTATGTACCGTATTCAATTAAATGGAAACGATTATATCTTGAATAAAGAAATTGGTTTGCATTATCAATTACATCGTGGAATTGGAGTGCATCAAACAAAGGCGAATAATCAAGGACTTCCTTTAAAAGTAAGTTGCTTTGTGGGTGGTCCGCCTGCGCATAGTGTTGCTGCAGTGATGCCGCTTCCAGAAGGTATGAGTGAAATGAATTTTGCAGGAGTACTTGCAGGAAAAAGATTTGGCTATACTTATATAGATGGTTTTTGCGTAAGCACCGACGCCGATTTTGTAATTACGGGAGAAGTATTTCCTGGAGAAAATAAACCAGAAGGTCCTTTTGGAGATCATTTAGGTTATTATAGTTTGCAACATCCTTTTCCTGTAATGAAAGTGCATAAAGTATATGCAAGAAAAAATGCAATTTGGGCATTCACAGTAGTAGGCAGACCGCCACAAGAGGATACTAGCTTTGGACAACTCATTCATCATATTACGGGATCGGCTGTGTCTAATGAAATTCCGGGGTTAAAAGAAGTACATGCAGTAGATGCAGCAGGAGTGCATCCATTACTATTAGCCATAGGGAGTGAAAGGTATACGCCGTTTTTAGAAAATAAAAAACCTGCAGAAATTTTAACCATTGCCAATCATATTTTAGGAACAGGGCAATTAAGTTTGGCAAAATTTGTTTGGATAACTGCAGAAGCAAAAAAATCGAAAGGTGTTAAATTAAAAGATACTAATTCGTTAGAGAGTATAACTACAGATATAAGTGTAAGTGATTTGAATACAAAGCCACTAGATGTCAATAATATACCCGATTTTTTAGAGCATATGTTGAGTAGAATGGACTTTTCCAATGACTTACATTTTTATACCAACACCACTATGGATACCTTGGATTATTCGGGTGACGGTTTAAATCAGTGGCTCTAAATTAGTACTAGCCGCCTATGGCGATATTCGAAGAAAATTAGCAACTACTATTCCTGAAAATATAAAAGCATTAAATGCCAACGCAAGTTTAATTATGCCGGGTGTAATTGCGGTGAATGCAGAAGCTACATCTATACATTCTATTCAAGAAAAATTAAAGGGATTAGGCGAAAGCTTATTAGAGAAAGAAGGAATTGCTATGATTATTATTACTGAAGACGCTACTTGGATGGCTGCTGAATTTAATAATTTTATTTGGGCTGCATTTACGAGAACTAATCCTTCCAAAGATATTGACGGAGTAGATAGCTATATAAGTAATAAACATTGGGGATGCAAGGGACCACTTATTTTTGATGCAACTATTAAAAAGCATCATGCGCCTGCCGTGGTAAAGGATAATGAGGTAGAGAAGAAGGTTACCGCCATTTTGAGTAAGTACGGTTATTAGAAAAAGCTTCTAATAACTCTAATGTCTTTAATAACTATATGAAGTTTCTATAAGATATAGTTTTCGTATTTATTATTATACTTCAATCCAAGTATGATCGGCTAATAATTTCACAGTAGCCACAAATCCAGCAAAGGGTCCAGAACCTCCGCCCCATTCACTAGGCGCCACTAAAGAAAGTACATGTGAGCCATCTGTTTTTTCATAGACATGATATACTTGACCAATTTG
The DNA here is from genome assembly GCA_964203405.1 of Chitinophagales bacterium. Taxonomy (GTDB): domain Bacteria; phylum Bacteroidota; class Bacteroidia; order Chitinophagales; family Chitinophagaceae; genus Sediminibacterium. The sequence continues at coordinate 467,731 of CAXNLL010000001.1, read as the reverse complement.
TGGCTTGAAAGTAATTTTAGCTTCGTAAATCATTAAACTTAATTCCTTGCGCTTTTTAATTTCCTGCGCTTGTCTTGCTAGTAATTCAATTTGCTCTTTAATTTGATTTAACTGCATATTGGTTTGATCCTCCATGGCAGATAAAGCTTTATGTTTAATAACCCCTTCTTTGGTAGGACGAATGGCCACACTTCCTGCAGATGATGCATAAGGCAGCACGCTTAATTGTTTATGGTATACTTCTATATTTTTAAAAGCCTCTCCATTTTCTTTGAAGCCATACTGCGATACTTTTAAAAAACCGTTGGCTAGAATTTCATGCACAACTTTAAGTACTTCTTTATTGTCTTTGTTAAATTGAACGGTTAAGCAAGAGCCATTATTAATTTCAGCAACTACTTCATTTCCTAATAAAGGATTTTCAAAAGCCTGTGCCATTCCATTGGGGATAACGCTATACTGGGCATAAAAAGCCTCGTTTTCAATATTCACCCAATTGTGACTAAAGCTAAGGGCATGGCCATTTTGAACGCTTTCAATTTTATAGTTTCCAGATTTTGGAACTAATTGATACTCGAATTCGCTTTTTTCCGGGAAAAGCTGCCAGCTTGCTAAAAAATTATACGCTTGAACCATATTTTATATAACAATAATAAGTACTAAAGGTTGAATGAAAATGGCTTGTTTATGCTAAAAAAGCTAATTTATTTGAACAAAATCGGGCTTGCTAATAATACTGGAATTGTATTTGTAGCGAAGGTTGGTAATAAGGCTAATATTCCAGGGGCTCACTTGACGATTGGTTCTTGGGAAGTAAAAGGATCTTAATTCTATGGTGCCAAAAATGAGGTTTTCATTCCTAATTCTCACACCAGATCCTATAGAGGTATAAATATCTCCCTTGTCAATGGGCTGGCCCACGGTTCTTAGATAAGTAATATTGCCAAAGGCAAAAGGGGAGGTTCGAAACCCATAAAACGATCTTGAATTATACCATACCGATTCCCAGTTGGTAGTGATACGGGTGCCACCATAAATACGCTCTTTATTTAATTGAGGTATACCATAGCTACTGCTAATAAGTAGGGCCTCGTTGAATTTGTTTTTAAGGGTTTGTGTAAAACTTATATTAATAATGGATCTGTATTTATAACCGCTCTCTAAATAACGAAGCTTATTTATTTGTTCTATACTTGCTATAAATCGAACATCTTGTAATTGTGCATCGGCATAACTGGAACCTGCACTTAATGTAAGATGTCTATAATTTTCATTAGAAAGTAATTTGTAATTCTCTAATTTAATTCCTAAATAAGGTAATGAGCTTTGTTCTCTTCTATAATTTCCAGAAGTAATGACCATGGATTTTCCTGTGGGTAAATCCTCGTTTCTTCCAAAGCCATATAAATACTGGGTCCTTATAATTTGTTGCTTAAATAAAGTAAAAGAAGCTAAGGAGGCTTCAATGTTTTGATAGTTTTTATCTATTTGCGCTAAATAATCTGTGGGTCTTTGTTTGAATATATTTTCTAAAAAACGAACTTGAACAAAATAATGCACATTATTGGCTGCAAGTGCAATTCGATTACTAAATAGTTGATAACCTAACCATGCATCAAAATGTTTTAAGTCATAATTATAAGTACTGTTGAATAAAGAGTCTGACCATTTATTGGGAAATACATTTTCATTATTTGCATTGTTCCAATCAAAACCCCAGGTCCATTTACTATTGGGCGTGAGTAGGGGGCGGTTACCTCTTATGTAAACGGTGGATTCAGATAAATCGCCATTGGCTTCATTGGGGGCAAAGGACTTTGCACCTATTGTAATATCTGTAAAACTGCCTTGTAAATTTCTATTGGTATAATCAAAGCCCCAACCTGTATTTATTTCTCTGTTCTTATCGAAGTTATGATTTAAGGTAAAGGCATTGCCTCCGTCATTTGTATTATTGGTACTTAAGGAAGCAGTATAAGAATTGGCATTTCTAATATTAAAGCTACCTCCAATAGGGAAAATATCTTTTGTAATAATATAGAGGTCTACCTCATTGGTGTCCACCGTAGAAACAGCGGCGAGTATACGGGCATCTTGTATATAGGGTAAGTCTCTCAACCACTTTTCATTATAGGCAATGACTAAGGGGTCTAGACATTTCTTGCTCCTTAATAAATAAATTCTTACGAATTGTATTTTCGCTGGTTTTATTATGCAATTTATCTGCAAATTTAGTTAAGGCATCCCCTTTTGTATTTGCAGGGTTAAGTAAACCTGCTCCAAAATGTTTTTGTTCTATTTGAATGCTTCTAATTCTTTTTCCTTCGTATTTTGCTACCTGCTGAACATATTTATTAAGATTAATAAAAGTAGAATCAATAAAAGGGTTGGGCTTGCCCCTAAATTGCTTAATAATAGTTTGTAGTAAACTGCTATCCTTTGAAAAGGCAATATTTTTTTCACTATTTCTTATTTGTGCATATATAGAAATATGCAAGCACAGTAAAACTAGTAAAGTAAAAATTTTTCGAAAAAAAGAGTACATAGTATTGTTATTTCATTACAATACTTTAACGGCTCTTTTTCTTAAAGATTCGATAGGAATATTTAAATATTTGCCAATTTGCTTACCATCTCTATAGCTAATCACTCTTAAAGAAACTACATCTTCTGGTAGTAAAAAAGGCGCTGTATATTTTTGGCTATAATTGTCGGGCATTTGATCGTTAATAGTATAGTACATGTCTAGTCCTTCTACTTCGCCTTCCATGATTCCAATGAGTTCGCCTTTTGTATTCAGTTGCGTAGTCACAATAGGGTCATACATGCTTCTAGCATATCTCACATTAGCAGCGTCTAGTTTTTCGAATTGCCTCTCTACTTTTTTAGTAAAACTATTCCAGTTTTTCTTTTCTTTAGGAGACCAGTTGGTTTCAGCAACCGCTAAGCCTCTAGGCCATGTCATGTATTGAGCGTACCTCATATCAAATATTTGCTCTGACCATTGATTAGCTTGGTTACCTAATATTAAACTAGGATCAATGCCTGCTGGAACTGGGTTCAAAACCATAAGTGGTTTTCATTCTTAATCCACGGTATACTTTTCCTTCTGCAGTAAGCTCGCCTTGGTAATAATCAATATAGTTATAGTCATTAGGAGACATTACTACTTTATGTCCTTGTTTAGCAGCTTCAATTCCTCCTTTCACACCTCTCCAACTCATTACAGTTGCATCGCCCGATAAACCACCTTCTAATATTTCATCCCAACCCATCATTTTCTTACCTTTGCTATTAATTATTTTTTGCAACTCTGCGTACAAAATAACTTTGCACTTCATTCATATCCTTCAAGCCTTCTTTTTTCATAAGCGCTTGTACATTGGGTGATTTCTCCCAATTGTTTTTTGGATTTTCATCTGCTCCCATATGAATGTATTCAAAAGGAAATAGGGGAGCCATCTCTCCAAATATTTTATCTAAGTATTCATACACTGTTTCATTAGAAGGGTCTAATGAGTTATCAATTTTAGCAGCCACATGTCCATTTAATCCTTCCCAATCCATAAACTCATCACCCGCATTTACTTGGAAGGGGTAATTGGGAGTGGTACTTAAAAAAGGATAAGCTGTATTCATAGCCAAGCTATGACCAGGGACATCCACTTCTGGAATGACTTCAATAAATCTTGCTTTTGCATAAGCCACTACTTCTTTAATATCTTCTTGCGTATAAAAGCCGCCATATGTTTTAGGTTCGTCAATAGCAGGGGTAGTAATATTCATCCACTTACCTTTACGCTCTGCTCTCCATGCACCTACGCTTGTTAATTTAGGAAGAGATTTAATTTCAATTCTCCATCCTTGGTCATCGGTTAAATGCCAATGAAAACGGTTGTATTTATAACGCGCCATGTCTTCAATAAATGTTAATACTTCTGCTTTGCTGAAAAAATGTCTACTAACATCTAGCATCATACCTCTCCAACCAAAGCGTGGCTTGTCAACGATAGATACATAAGGTAGTGTCCAATTCGTATTTGCTTGTAAAGTATTTGCATAAACTGCCGCTGGTAATAATTGCATAACTGTTTGCCAGCCAAAAAATAAACCTGCATTTGCATTGGCTTTTAATTGAATTCCTTTTTCATTAATATCCAAGGTATAGCCCTCTGTGCCTAAATTAGCGTCATTGATAATTTGTAAATCAATGCTGGGTTTGTTTTTTGTGAAATACACTACACGTCCTGTGGTGGTTCTTAATTTTAAAGCCATTGCATCTGTAACAACATTTGCTGAATTTGGTGCGTTAATAGCAATAGATTTTAGGAAGGGTATAAGTACCTGTACCTTTTGTCATTTGATAAGGCTCAGGAATAATACTAATATGTTTGTGCATTTGCAGTTGAAATTCCACCAATAATTAAGGTAGTAGTTAGTGCAATGGTATAAAATCTTGATCAGTTTCATACAAAATTGTTTTATTGTAATTGGTTTAATGTATTGAATACATATGAAAATTGAAAATAGCTTGCTTAGTATAGGGGCAAAAGCAATAAGTTTAAAGGTACAAAAAAATACATAAAAAAGCCGCTCCTGATTACTCGGGAACGGCTAGGGGAATTTTGGAAATATTGTAGAAACTAGATAGAACTAGTTACTAAATTTATTTTCAACTTTAGATTAGTATCTGTAAGCGTCAGCCTTGAATGGACCTGCAACAGGTATACCTAAATAAGCTGCTTGCTCAATAGTTAATTCATCTAATTCAGCACCTACTTTCGCTAAATGTAAACGCGCTACTTTCTCATCTAAATGCTTAGGTAACACATACACTTTGTTCTCGTAGTTTTTATGGTTTTTCCATAATTCTATTTGAGCTAATGTTTGGTTAGAGAAAGAGTTACTCATTACAAAGCTAGGGTGACCAGTAGCACAACCTAAGTTTACTAAACGGCCTTCTGCTAAAACGATAACATCTTTACCGTCGATATTGTATAAATCAACTTGTGGTTTGATGGTATCTTTTGTATGACCATAGTTATTATTTAACCAAGCCATATCAATTTCAATATCAAAGTGACCAATATTACATACAATGGCTTTATCCTTCATTACTCTGAAATGTTTTTCGTTGATCAAATCACGACAACCAGATGCAGTAACAATAATGTCTGCTTCTTTAACGGCGTCAATCATTTTTCTAACTTCATAACCATCCATCGCAGCTTGTAAAGCACAGATAGGATCAATTTCAGTTACCATTACACGGCAACCAGCACCACGTAAAGAAGCTGCAGATCCTTTTCCTACGTCTCCGTAAGAACCTACTACTGCAACCTTTCCAGCCATCATTACATCGGTAGCACGACGAATCGCATCTACTAATGATTCTTGACAACCATATTTATTATCGAATTTAGATTTTGTAACAGAATCGTTTACATTAATAGCAGGCATTGGTAAAGTACCTTTTGCCATACGCTCGTATAAACGGTGCACACCTGTAGTTGTTTCTTCACTTAAACCTTTAATACCAGAAACGAATTGAGGATATTTATCTAAAACCATGTTGGTTAAATCGCCACCATCATCTAAGATCATATTCAAAGGACGGTCTGCACCACCAAAGAATAAAGTTTGTTCAATACACCAGTCACCTTCTTCGATAGATTGACCTTTCCAAGCAAATACACCCACACCTGTTGCAGCAATAGCAGCAGCGGCTTGGTCTTGTGTAGAGAAGATATTACAAGAGCTCCATTTAACTTCAGCGCCTAAAGCAGTTAAAGTTTCAATTAATACAGCTGTTTGAATAGTCATGTGTAAGCAACCCGCAATACGAGCACCTTTTAATGGTTGGCTTGGTCCGTATTCAGCACGGATACTCATTAAACCTGGCATTTCTGCTTCGGCTAAACGAATCTCTTTACGACCCCAATCTGCTAATGTGATATCGGCTACTTTATAAGGTAGGCTAAAATCGATGTTTTCTAGGTTAGACATATATTTTTTGTTTAGAGGGCAAAGGTATGAAATAGGATAAAATAACAAAATATTTGATATTTTTAGGATATTCGGCTATTATATACTATTTTTGTGATGATTTATGCTAAAATAACATGAAAAACAGTACTCCATCAGTAGATTCGGCTAGTCTTCATCAATCTATCTCTTTAGACGATAAGGATTTAGCCATTTTGCGCCTCTTACAGGAGAATGCGAGAATCACCGTAAAAGAAATTGCCGATCAAATTCATTTAAGTACCACGCCGGTGCATGAGCGTATTAAGAGGCTTGAGGCGGGTGGGGTGATTAAGCAGTATGCTACTTTAATTGATGGGACGAAAGTGAAAAAGGGGCTGATGGTTATTTGTTATGTGTCTCTAAATCAACATAGTAAGCAGTCCGGGGGTCAGTTTATCAAGCTTATTAATGAGCTTCCCGATGTGGTGGAATGTTATAGTATTTCGGGAGAATTTGACTTTATGTTGAAAATTGTGACTGAGGATATGAACAGTTATTACAATTTCCACGTGAACAAATTAAGCCAGGCCGACAATATAAGTCAGGTACAAAGCGTTTTTATAATGGGTATCGTTAAACAAACCCATTTAATAGTATAATTATCATCAACTTATGAAACACTTCATTATGAAATATAATAAGTATCTAGGTATGGGGGTTTTCCTATTAATGCTAGTGGGCGGTTTTTATTTAATAAAACCAAGTCATGAAGCAAGGGCCATTGCCATGCAATATCCTTTTGTTTTAAAGTCAATGAATTTAGTTTCATTAAGTACTTATAATGCAGATACAGCACAAACCGATAGCACGCCTTTAATAACGGCGAGTGGTTTTAAATTAGATAGTGCTGAATCCTAAAAGACATAGAGTGATTGCCATTAGCCGTGATTTAAAAGAATTATTTGCTTTCGGAGATAAAGTAGAATTATCCAATGCCGGAAAGTTTAATGGTATTTGGTTTATTCATGATTTAATGAATAAAAAATACAAAAACAGGATTGATATTTTAATCAATTCAAGCGACCCCCAAACAAGTTTAAAAAGGGTGGTGATTTCTAAGATTTAAATACTGCTTAGTCTATATTAAATCTTCAATCGCATTACATAGTCGTCCATGTAAAAGCCATTACCAATATCGAATTTAAATTCGCGCTCTTTAATAAACCCTTTTTTTAAATAAAAAGTGTAAGCGTTATTTAGTTTGTTTACTTGCAAGAATAAAGAGTTCGATCCTGCTGCCTTGGCAACCTCAATACATTTATTTAATAAGGCCTTTCCTGCGCCTGTGCCTTGTGCTTCAGGAAGTACATATAGTTTATCGAGTTTATGCGCATTTGAAATTTCTGATGCATCTGTACTTTTATCTTCTTCGCCTTCAGGGCTTACCGAACAAAACCCTACAGCCTCCCAATCACCGTTTTCTTTCTTTATACTTGCTATATAAAACTCAGAACCCGTATTCATTTGTTTTTCTAAGGACTCATTACTGTACATCCAGTCCATCATGAAATCAATTTGGGCTTGGGATATAATATGACCATAAGTGCTGGGCCAAGTGCGCTCTGAAACAGATCTAATAAAATCTCTGTCAGTTAAGCCAGCGCGTGTTATTTGAATTTCGGTCATTAGATTATTTTGACTATCTTTTTTATATTACCCTGAGTCTAATGGGTGTAGTTTAATTAAATTCTGAAAATTAGTTATCCTAATTGCGCTAGACTTTCTTCTATAGTTTGAATTCTAGCTAAAGCATCGGCCTTCTTTTTTTGTTCGATGGCTAGTACTTCAGGCTTCGCATTTTGAACAAACTTTTCATTAAGTAATTTCTTATCTACACTTTGCAAGAAACCTTGTTGATGGGCTAGGTCCTTTAATAAGTTTTCTTTTAAGCTAGCAGTATCTATAGCTTGGTTAGCTACAATATAAAACTTGTCTTTTTCTAAGGCCACTACAATAGAAGAGGCAATAGTGCTTGAAGTATATTGTATGCTGCTTGCGTTAATTTGTTTCGCTAAAATATTTTGAATAGTCTGATAAGGTGCATTGTTCGCCGTTTGAATATGTAGTTCAATGGCATCCTTTGGCTTTATTTGGTTTTTATTACGCGCATCGCGTAAAGTGGAAATTACATTTTGTAATAATGCCCCTGCATTTAAAACTTCTTTATTTACTTTTGATATTAGGCGTATATAACTTCACACATAAATCCTCGGACTGTGTTTTTAAAGTATGGTGAATCTCTTCTGTAATAAATGGCATGAAGGGATGCAGCAATTGTAATAAAGCATCATAAAATTCCACTGTTTTTTCATAAACTCCTGCATGCATGGGTTGTTCAAAGCCAGGCTTGATCCATTCTAAATACCAGCTACAAAAATCATCCCATATTAAACCGTAAATAGTTTTCAAGGCTTCGCTTAAACGGAAAGTTTTCAGCATTTCATCTACTTCAATCTGCGTTGTATTTAATTTAGCTTCAAACCAGTCCATTGCAAATTTTGCATCTTCAGGAATGGCGCCTTCATTATTTTGACGGGCTTCCCACATCTTCAACAACTTAGTGGCGTTCCATAATTTATTATTGAAATTTCTTCCTTGCTCTAAGGTCGATTCATCAAACAACAAATCGTTTCCTGCAGGAGAGGCAATCATAATACCAAAACGAACGGCGTCAGCACCATATTGGTCAATAAGTCCTAATAAGTCTGGAGAGTTTCCTAAACTCTTACTCATTTTTCTTCCTTGCTTATCACGCACAATACCTGTGAAGTAAACATCTTTAAAAGGAATTTTTCCCATGTACTCTTCACCAGCCATAATCATTCTAGCTACCCAGAAGAAAATAATTTCAGGAGCAGTTACAAGTGTGCTAGTAGGGTAGTAATAATTTACTTCTGCATTACCTGGCTTAGACAAACCTTTAAATACTTCAAAAGGCCATAACCAACTACTAAACCAAGTATCTAAACAATCGGCGTCCTGTGTTAATTTTTTTCCAATGGTTTCTGGATGATTCGCATTTACTTCTGCTTCATTATGTGCTACATAAAAATTGCCTTCTTCATCATACCATGCAGGTATACGGTGTCCCCACCATAATTGTCTACTAATACACCAGTCCTTAATGCCTTCCATCCAATGGCGGTATAAGTTTTTAAATTTAGCAGGATGAAAACTAATTTCATCAGACATCACAGCATCCAAGCGCAGGCGCTGCTAACTTTTTCATATCCACCCACCACTGTAAACTTAATCTTGGTTCCACAATGGCGTCGGTTCTTTCACTAAATCCAACTTGGTGTGTATAGTCTTCTATCTTTACTAAGTTGCCTGCGGCATCTAAATCCTTGGTAATAATTTTTCTTACCTCAATTCTATCTTGTCCAATATATAGGCCCGCTGCTTCGGATAAAGTACCATCATCGTTCATGGTATCAATCACTTCTAAATTATATTTCTGACCTAAAACAAAATCATTCATGTCATGAGCAGGCGTTACTTTCAAAGCACCTGTTCCAAATTCTATTTCTACATAATCATCTGCAATAATAGGAATGCGTCTGTTAATTAAAGGCACAAAGGCGAACTTACCTACTAGGTTTTTATAACGATCGTCTTTAGGGTGAACGCAAATAGCAGAGTCACCTAAAATAGTTTCTGGACGCACAGTGGCAATAGTAATATACTCTTCACCTGGTACATCTAATTTATAACGCAGGTGATAAATTTTACCCGCTACTTCTTTATGAATAACTTCTTCATCACTTAAAGCAGTTTTAGCACGCACATCCCAGTTAATCATTCTCTTGCCGCGATAAATTTTTCCCTTCTTATATAAATCAACAAAAACTTTTATAACCGATTCGTAATAATCAGGGTCCATGGTAAAAGAAGTACGCTCCCAATCTAAACTGCAACCCATCTTTCTTAATTGTTGCAAAATAATGCCACCGTATTTTTCTTTCCATTCCCAAGCATAACCTAAAAATTCATCTCTTGTTAAAGAAGATTTTGCAATACCTCTTTCTCTTAACATAGCCACTACTTTTGCTTCCGTTGCAATAGAAGCGTGGTCGGTGCCTGGCACCCAACAAGGATTATATCCTTGCATACGCGCACGACGCACTAATATATCTTGAATAGTATTATTCAAACAATGCCCCATGTGTAACACACCAGTAACATTCGGAGGAGGAATTACCACCGTGTAGGCTTTTTTATCGTTGGGACTGCTATGAAAATAACCACTGTCCACCCAATGCTTATACCATTTTAATTCAACCTCACCCGGTATGTAGTTTTTACTCAATTCCATGCTTTGCGTCTTTTCCTATAATAAGCCACAAAAATAAGGAAAAGGGACAAGCAATAAGTTGCTAAAAAATACGACCTTAGCCACTCTATGGAATTTGCAGTTGTAGATATTGAAACCACGGGCAGTACCCCTCAATCGGCGGGCATTACTGAAATTGCTATTGTGATTCATAATGGGGTGGAAGTAACGGGCAAATATGTGACTTTGATTAACCCTAGACATAAGATACCGCCCTTTATTGTAAATATGACGGGCATTAGCGATGAAATGGTGGCAGGCGCCCCTTTATTTGAAGAAGTAGCTCCGCAGATATACAATTTATTAAATGGTCGTGTGTTTGTGGCCCATAATGTAAGTTTCGATTATTCCTTTGTACATTATTTATTAGGTAGGTCGGGTTTTCAATGGTCGGCCCCTAAATTATGTACCATTAAATTAAGCCGTCGTGTGTTTCCAGGGCTTGTGAAATATGGACTAGGTTCATTGACCCGTGATTTAGGAATTAAAATTGAAGGAAGACACCGCGCTTGGGGAGATGCTGCTGCAACCGCGCAAGTGTTAACCATGGCGATTGAAAAAGAAGGTATGCAACCCATTCATAATTTACTTGCGAAAAAAGAGCCAAGAAAAAAAGTAGTGCCGCGCACTGAAATGCCTAATGACAGATCGGACGCTGAAGATTAATTCAGACTCAGAAGATTAAGTAAATAAACTTTACTGGAAGACTAGTACTCCGCCGTCACACCCGTATAATTATGTGGTGTAATGGCTTTCAATTCTTTTTTAACAGCAGCCGTTACTCTTTAAGCCATCGATAAATTTATGCATCAGTTTTTTATCAATCTTATTCTTACCTCTTGTTAAATCTTTTAAAGCCTCGTAAGGATTAGGATATTTTTCTCTTCGTAAAATAGTTTGAATGGCTTCGGCCACCACTGCCCAATTGTTTTCCAAATCGGCCTGCATTTTTTCTTCATTCAAAATTAACTTACTCAATCCTTTTTCTAAAGAGTTTAAAGCAATGGTAATATGTCCTATTGGAACACCAATATTTCTTAAGCACAGTAGAATCGGTTAAGTCTCGTTGTAAACGACTAATAGGAAGCTTAGCAGCCAAGTGTTCAAGAATGGCATTTGCCATGCCTAAATTACCTTCTGCATTTTCAAAATCAATAGGGTTCACCTTATGTGGCATAGCGCTAGAGCCTACTTCGCCTTTCTTAGTTTGTTGTTTGAAATAATCCATAGAGATATAGGTCCAGATATCTCGGCTTAAATCAATTAATATATTATTTAAACGCTTTAAAGTATCGCAGTGCGCAGCGAAATGATCATAGTGTTCAATTTGTGTAGTGAACTGCATTCTTTGTAAACCTAATACATCATCTACAAATTCATTACCTAGGCTTACCCAATTCTTTTTAGGAAAGGCAATATGGTGTGCGTTAAAATTTCCGGTGGCGCCACCAAATTTTGCAGCATAAGGAATGGCTGTAAATAATTCAACTTGATGATGAAGCCTTTCTACAAAAACCATTATCTCTTTACCTAAAGTAGTAGGAGAGGCAGCTTGACCATGTGTGCGCGCTAATAAAGAAACCTTCTTCCATTTTTTGGCTAACTGGTATAAATTGTTTTGCAAATTAATATAAGAAGGTAGCACTGTATTTTCCATGGCCTCTTTCCAACTAAGTGGAATGGCGGTATTATTAATGTCTTGAGAAGTTAAACCAAAATGTATCCACTCTTTTAATTCACTCGCTTTATTTTTATCTAGTACTTCTTTTAAAAAATATTCCACTGCTTTTACATCGTGGTTGGTGGTAGCTTCAATAGTTTTAATTTTTTCGGCGTCTGTTTCGCTAAAGTTTTTTACAACAGCAAGTAGAGATTTTCTTAAGTGCAGGTGTTACTTTAAAGAATTTCTTATCTGCAAGAAATAAGAAATAATGCACTTCCACTAAAACGCGGTACTTGATAAGGCCAAATTCAGAAAAATAGGAGCTTAAAGCGGCAGTTTGCTTTTGGTAACGACCGTCAACGGGAGAGATAGCTGTAAGTTTCGACATTGGCTGATAATTTAAACAAGTAGTTAGATTCTTAGAAAAAAGGTTTTTCTTTGTGCAAAGTTAATTCAATTGGACAAAAAATGGCGCATAGGCGCGGTAAGTTATTTAAATACCCGCCCATTATTACTAGGAATGGAGCAAAGTCCTTTTAAAGAAAGGATTGATTTAAGTGAAGTCTTACCCTGCACAAATAGCCCAAGATTTATTAGACGATACCATTGATATAGGCCTTATTCCGGTGGCCATTATGCCTTTATTAAAGAACCCGCAGATTGTTTCAAAATATGTGATTGGTACAGAGGGGGAAGTGGCTTCAGTGGCTTTATTTAGCCAAGTACCCATGGATCAAATTGAGAAGGTGTATTTAGACTATCAAAGCAGAACCTCGGTTCAATTGGCAAAGCTTTTACTTAGAAAGTATTGGAAAAAAGAGGTGGAATTCTTAATAGCCACTGAAGGCTATATAAATGAAATTTCAGGCACTACCGCAGGGGTAATTATTGGAGACCGTGCCTTGGCTAGTTTAAACCGTTTTGAGCATGTGTATGACCTAGGCTTAACCTGGAAGGCACACACAGGGCTGCCTTTTGTATTTGCTGCCTGGGTAGCGAATAAACCCATTCCTTCAGAATTTATGGAGGCCTTTGATGCAGCCAATGGATATGGCTTGTTGCATTTGGATGCAAGTAATTGCCTTAATACCTGCTGCTGAGCAAGTATATGATTTGCATAAATATTATACTGAAAATATTAGCTACGAACTTACCCGTGAGAAGAGAAAGGGGTTGAAACTATTTTTAGAATTAATTAAAAATAAATAACATGAATCTAATTGACAAAGCCATCACGCTAGCTTCATATTTAAGACAGCCTGAAAAAAGAAGGTTAATAAAAATTGCTAAAACTTTCAAAGGGCTTAAGGGTATTGAAATTGGAGGTCCAAGTAATATCTTTAGTATCAAGGGGGCGATGCCTGTTTATTTATTTGCTGAAAAAGTAGATGGAGTTAATTTTTCCAATAAAACAATTTGGGAAGGTAAAATCAAAGAAGGGGTAAATTATAATTATTATAAAAATCTTTTTGGGTTCCAATATATTGCAGAAGGTTCAGATTTGAGTTTGTTAAAAGATAATCAATTTGATTTTTTATTATCTAGCCATTCATTAGAACATATTGCAAATCCAATCAAAGCTTTAAATCATTGGCGCAGGGTTTTGAAAGAAAGCGGCAGGCTCGTTTTAATTTTACCAGATAGTAGTGTCACTTTTGATCGAAAACGCCCAATTACTAAACTTGAACATCTTATTGAAGATTACAATAATAATGTAGAGGAAGATGATGATACACATTTTAATGAAGTAATTGATTTGCACGATATGGATTTAGACAAAGCATTAGGCTCGAGAGAAATTCTTAAAGAAAGAACAATTCAGAATTTATCTTACCGGGCAGTGCATCACCATGTTTTTAACTTTGAGCTAATTAAAGATTTGCTTTCATACACTGGCTTTACAGTTGAGTTTCAACAAAACTTTTACCCTTTTCATTTAATTACATTAGCAATAAAAAAATAAAGTATTTAGTAGCTTTATTAGTAGGGGTCTAAGATTAATGCTTCTTGAATAGCTTTAAAAAATTATTCTTAAAAAAGGAGTTGAATAATGACAATACTTCAGGCGATGGGTTAATCCATTTTACTAAAACATAAAAAGAAACACTGAAGGTTGTAGATTGAATAAATATATTCAAGAAAAAGTTATTAGCCATTGGTAACTGATGAACTAAAAGCATAAGTATAATACTTGATAATTAAAAAGATACCATGTCTCCATGTATAGGGCTGTAAATTAAATTTCTTATATAAAAATCCAAAGCGAATACTATTGTATAAAGTTAGTGCTACTAAGTTGGAAATGGCTAGGCCCTCTAGCCCATAACTATTAATTAAAAAAATATTCAAGGGAAGCGATAGGATAATATAGAATAGGTTGGTATAAAAATCGAATTTCCAGAAATTAGAAGTGCCAATAATTTGACTATTGACTCCTGTGCCTATATCAATTAATTTGGCCAAACCTAGAATAAAAATAAGTTTAGGTAATTCGTCATAGCCGCCACCGTATTTATTACTGATGAAATTTAAAAAAGCAACCAGGTTATCTATGTTTAACCATATGAGTCCAAACAATAAAAGGCCAATGGCTAGTAAGTTGGATACACTTTTATGGTAAATATTTTTGATATTAGCCATGTCTTTATTTTTCCATGACTCTGCTAAAATAGGTATGGTAATGGAGTTTAAGCTACGCTGAGGAATTTCTAATATGGCAGAAACATAGGTGGCTATAGCGAAAATGGCGGTATCACTTAAACCTCTCAGTCCAAATATTAAAAAAGTATCGGTTGTTTTGGCTAATAAATTAAAAAACTGGCCTGCAAAAACAAATAGAGCAAAATTAATCATCCTTCCTTTTAATCTTCTGGTAACACTGCTTATTTTAAAATTTCTAAGCGAAAATTCTTTGGTTTGTATAAGAGTATATAAAAGAATTAAGGCAGGGATTAAATAAATACCACTAAATAGCATTATAAAAATGGGGAGACTTATAAATTTAAAACCAAAGGCTAAAATAAGCACTGTAGTTAAAATTCTAATAAGCGTTTCTTTAAGAAAGTTGGTAACAACTCCTTTTCTTAAACCCCAAGCAAAACCTTCTAGCCATATAAACATTAAAATGAAAAAGGTATAGGGGTAAACATAATTAAAGTAAACAGCTAAGTCGGGTGATTTTCCTAATTTTCTGACAATAAAATCCTTCTGTTGCCATCCTATTAATAATAGCAAACCAAAACCAATTAAATTTACCATTAAGGTAATAAAGGGCAGATCGTTTTTTTTAGGGCCTAAGTACTGGTTGTAAAAGGGGTAAAATTTATAGACAACGGGAAGTGTACCTAAAGTACAAAATATGGATAGGGTAGCTCCAATATCAATCATGGCTCTTACAAGTCCCTGGTCTGATTTTGAGAAGAAAAGCGGGAAAAGCACAAGTAAATTAAAGGCGCCAATAACAAAGCCAATCATTATAAATAATGACGATTTCATGCCTTGTTTTTGAATGATTCCCATATTACAAATATATTGAAATATGCCTTTGCTTATAGAACTTTATAGAAATAGGGCTTATTGAGGATTATTATTATTGAATAGCTCCAAACTATACATACAT
Source organism: Chitinophagales bacterium (assembly GCA_964203405.1). GTDB lineage: Bacteria > Bacteroidota > Bacteroidia > Chitinophagales > Chitinophagaceae > Sediminibacterium. The sequence goes on along the minus strand of CAXNLL010000001.1, from coordinate 452,089 downwards.
TTTTTGCCAAGCCTATTGCTTTTTTAATATCGTTGAGGGGGCTTCTAAATTTTAATATATTTTCAAGAAGTCCTAATATTAAATAAACGGGTACAGCGCAAGTATAGTTTAACAACTGAAATAAAAACCAAAATATCCCATATTGCTTCCTTATTCTTAAATGATTGCTTAAGATTAACTGAAGTCCTTTTCTGTCGTATAAATTTAAATATGTACTATCGTTTGAATTGGCCGCTTTTGTAATGGTCTCACCTATCAGATGTATAACATGAAGATTACCATAAATCATGAGCTTGCCATGTTTATATAGTCTGCTACACCATTCAATTTCTTCTGCGTATAAAAAAAAGTCTTCATCCATTAGGCCCGCTTTATCAATGGCTTCCTTTTTAACCATTAAAAATGCACCGTTTATCCATTCAACTTTTTCGAAATCTGAGGCAATATCTACGCTTGGTTTTTTTATTGACAACAGTTTTGAAATATTTTTCAATAAACTACCCCAATAAGGGAGGGGCAGTAATTGATTAATACCACCTTTCATAAAATTACTACCAGAAAATTGGCTTGTTAGATCCTTATTTAATAATTGAACCCCACATGCAACATTCGTGGAATTGGCAAATTGATGTAAACATTTGCTAATGGCATCATTTAGAATTAGGGTATCTGGGTTTAATAATAAAACAAATTCACCCTTCGAAATTCTTATGCCTGCATTGTTAGCTCTTGAAAATCCAGCATTGTATCCCATGTCAATCCAGGTTATTGCGGGGTATTTTGAAATTAAAATTTCTTTACTATTGTCATTAGATTGGTTGTCTACAATAATCCATTCGAAATCATTAAATGAATCAAAAGCCTTTGCACTAATAAGGCAATCATCAATTAGTTGAGCTGATTTATAATTTACTATGATGATGGAAAGCTTCAATATTTACAAGTTTGATTTAAGTTGATTATAAATATAAGATATACTCATTAATGTTTTGGATATAACCCCGTTTCTTAAAGTACTTTGGTTAAATTTAGATTGTAATTCAACCATACTTAAGATTACAGCTGGCCAATCGGTTTGTCCAAAGGATTCAAGTTTGCTTTTAGAATGAATATGCGTGTTTCTAAGAATTCTCCAATAGGCATCATATACCATTATATTTTTTAAGGGACTAGTTCCATATTTGGATAAAAGAATATACATTTCTGGTATTTCTACAGAAGGAACATTTAAACAATAATTGGTTACTTGGCTTTCGCTCACCCCTACATTAATTAGTAGTTCATTAATGTAAGTAAATTCAATTCCTTTACTAATATTTCTTATATAATATTCAATGTCTACTCTCCATTTCAGACCTTCGTCGTATTTATCCTTAATACTATTATGAAATAAAGTTACGCTCGGAGGTCCTATAATATTTTTGGCTAAAAGTAGCAAAGGGTTTTTTAAAATGGCAGTCTTTAAATTTTCATTAAAAGACTTCTTTTCAGTATCATTCGTTAATTCGGTTTTGTTTGTATAAGCTGAAAAAATAAATTTATTATTATTATTTGTAGCGAATGCAAATTTTTCTAAGGAATGTTCATTATCAAACCAATCATCGTCATGCATTAATTTAATCCATTCTCCTGTTGCTTTTGAAATGGCATTATTCCAGTTGGCTGGTGTGCCAAGCGCTTTTTCATTTTTAAAGTACTTTATCTCGAATCTTCCATTAAATTCTTTTAATAGTGCTGCAACAGAATCATCATTGCTGTCATCAGATATAATAACTTCGAAATCCTTGAATTTTTGAATCTCAATTGACCAAAGCAATCTTTTTAAGTAATCAATTCGCTTATAAGCAGGGATACAAATTGAAATTATAGGATTCTTCATGTCTTTTGAGAAAGATTTTTATAATTGAAATTAGTATTTTTTTGCCATTTATGTTACATTTACATTTATGCAATATCCCATAAATGGCAATCTGGCTGGGGTTGTTATATTATATAATGAAGATCCTCACAAAATTATAGAGAATATCTTATCCTATTCTACTAAGCTAGATAAGATTTATCTATATGATAATTCAACTGTAAAAAATATTGATTGGGAAATTCTTTTAAAGAAATTAGGCAATAAGGTTGAGTATATCTTTTTTGGAGAAAATCTAGGTATTGCAAAAAGATTAAATACTGCAGCTTTAAGCGCTATAAAAGATGGGTATAGTTTTTTATTGACAATGGACCAGGACTCTTCATTTAGCGATACTTCTTTTGCAAAATATTTGGAAAATATTTCACAATGTACAATACCCAATGTAGGTCAATTTGGAATAAATTTTCAACCAAAATTTACTAAAGTTGAAGACTTAGCGCAAGAGGTTGATATTTTAATCACATCAGGTTCAATAATTTGCTTAGATTATTTTAAGCTAATAGGCAAGTTCAATGAAAACCTATTCATTGATTTTGTTGATATTGATTTTTCGTTTAGGGTTAATGATGCGGGGTTTAAAAATATTCAGTTCATGAATGTTTTACTGAATCATCAAATAGGGGAATTAATCTGGGGAAGATCATTAAAGAACTTGAAATTAACAAGAAGAATTATTCATTCCCCTATTAGGGTTTATTACATTGTGAGAAATGGGTTATTTTTATTTTTTCGATCAAACTATCTAAATAAAAAGTACAAGATTGAAGTAGTAAGAAGAATGAAAATTTTGAAAAATAATTACTTATATCATCCTAATTTATCTAAAGTTTACTTTTATACTTTAGTCGGAATTGTTGATTTTTTAAGAAATAAAATGGGCAAAAAGGCTTAGCTTTTATCTAAAATAGTGAGCATTTTATTGATAAAAACTCCCTTCAACTTAAAAATTCTTAATGTTTTATTTAAAATTATTATAAGTCTAACTATAATTTTTTCTAAAAAACTTTTCTTTATTTTTTCATTAAATGAATAATGGCCTGTCATTTTTGATGTAGGTTTTGTAATTATCCCTTTTTCAATTACAACAATACTATCATAATAATGTATTGATTTTGCACTTTTTGTAAAACTATCTACTTGTAGTGAATTTTCTTCTGAGTGGAATGCGTTTAACTTATCAATTAATTTTTTTGTGAATTGAATGAATGTGCCCATTCTGTTTGAACCCCCGCCATATGATAGCCAATAGGAGGTATGAACATCTTCGCATAAATAAACTCCATCATTCTTTATTTTATCAAATAAAATATTAAATGTTGTTATTTGTTGTTTTTGTGTATGTCCGCCATCATCTATTAAAATATCTATGGGGCCCGTTATGTCATATATTGATTCTAAGAAACTTTCATCTTCTTGAGATCCGATTATAATATTAGTATTTTGTTCTTCTAGTAATTTACATCTTGGGTCTATATCTATTCCCCATATTTTAGCTTTTGGGCCAAAGTAAGATCTCCACATTTGAAGACTACCACCTTGGAAAACACCAACTTCTACAATAGTAATTTCTTGTCCTTTATATTTACTAAAATGCTTATCGTAAACATCGAAATAATGTTGATATTTATTAATCAACCTTTTGTCATTTTTTTCGAAATATTGTTCTAATTCATTCATAATTATTATTTTTTTAATATAATATTCTTGCTTCTACCTTATTAAGATATTCTTGTGACAACTTACTTACTTTATTCCTTTTCTCATTAAAAGGTATTGTTACAATGGCAATCCAGCCATTGATAAATCCGATTAAGTCAAATTTCGAGTTTAAGAGGAAAAACATAGACCACATAATGGCTGTTGTAAAATAACAGGGCATAGGTAAGTATCTCCAGGCTACTTTAGTTTTGTTCACCCACATGCCTCTTAATTTATCAGACTTAGTTTGTCGTCCTTGAGGAGATTCTTTATGTAATAAAACAATATCTGCAATGTATTTGATGGTATAGCCTTTATCTATAACTCTATAACTCAAATCGTATTCTTCCATTCCGTAAAAAAAATCGGTAGGGAATGCGCCTGCTTTCTTAAAGGCTTCTTTTTGAATAATATTGCCACAACCTGCAAAATAATAAGTATCAAAGAAGTGTAGGCTCTTTCTTTTTTCAAAAGACTTGTGGGGGAAACAATTAATCTGAAATTCTTTATTTTGAAAGTATAATATTTTCATTGCTAATATGCCAGCATTGGGGTTCTCGTTTACAGCGGTATTGATACTTTCTAAAACATCCACATCTTGAAATTCTGCGTCGTCATCAATTAAAACTAGTATTGGTGCTGTTGATTGCTCAATGGCAAAATTACGACCCCTTGATACCCCTAAATTTTCTTTAGATTCTATGAATTTAAAAGGGGTAGAGGGGTTTTGTTGTATAAAGGATTTCACTTCATCATAAGATTCAGTAGAATTATTATTAACAATAATTACTTCTTCTAATAATTCTTTTTTTGAACTTAGCTTTTCAATATTCATTGCTAAAGCCAACATATCTGCTGGTCTATTATAAGTAATAATAATTATAGCAATTTTATTCATGAGTACTTATATGCTTTTTTGCTTGTTCTTGTAAGCTAATACTAACATAACTGCTATACTTAGCCATAATAAAATAGATGCAAATGTACTTGCTACTATAGATGTTTTTATGGTAGTTGGTTTAAATTCAAAACGAATTGAATGTGACCCCGCAGGAACTACCAACGCTCTTAGTACATAATTTGCTTTTACAATAGGAGCTTCTACATTGTCGATATAAGCCTTCCAGCCTAAATTATAATAAATTTCACTAAAAACTGCAAGTTGTTTTTTTGTGGAGCTACTTGTATAGTTTATTTCATCATTTTTATTGTTTACAAGTGCAATACTTGCATTCTGATCAAACTCTAAATTATTCAAAATAGCTGTATTTGTCTATTTCTTCTATAACGGCTGTGTCTTTGGGGTTAAAACTATCTAATCGTTTCATTACTTCTGCAGGCCCTTTTTCTACTTGAATACCTTTTACAAACCAAACATTGCCCAAGGCGTCTTTATTTGGGATCGTATCATTGGCAATATTTCCAGAAATAACATACTTTGTATTTAACATATTCATTGTAGGCATACAATTCGGGAACTTATACCATTGATTTTCTATAAGGTCTTGATAAATACTCAATTTTGCAGCATGATAGCCTCCAACTGTTTTATGATTATAGGCAACTATAGCACCTCCATTAAATGCATTGTTTATTCCACCTCTCATATCTAATACCCTGTATTGGGTCGTATCTTTTTTCAAAGCTATGTCAATGGGGCTTAAGGCAAACGCATTTTCATTTTCTGTGGCTTCTATAAAGCTATCAGATTTTAAATATTTTAAGTTCACTTGGAATAAATCTATCATGGATAAAATTCCAAATGCAACTAATAATACTGTTTGATTGATTACTTTTTTGATAGCTAAAAAAACCAAAGCAAAAATTAATACAACATATATAATGAATTTCACGACATCTCCTTCAATCATGCCTTTTCTATCAGTTGCAATAGCATTGACTAAATCGCGTGCAGGTGTTTCAAAAACCGCTCTTTGGTTCGCATCTGGAATTTTAGCTATTTGTTCAATTAAATTTCTTTCGCCATCGCTTTTGAAATCACTGGTAAAATAGATTGACAAAACACTCAATAGAATAATGCCTATTAGTATAAAACTTAATTTATATTTTTTTGTAATATTTTTCAAACTTGTTTCAGTAGAAATTTCAGCCATCCCATATAAAGCCATAATACCAAGTAATAGAGTAGGGATAACCATAATCATGCTAGGTGCTCTAAACTTATTATAAAATGGTATATTATTTAATATAAATACATTGAAGGATTCTAAATAACTTCCAGCACTTAATAAAAATGAAAGAATAATTGTTGCTGCTATCCACCACTTGTGTTTATTTTCTTTTACAGAAAATCCTAGTAAGGCAAAAAAGCAAATGATAACACCCGCATAAGGAGGCCCTGCTGTGAAACCAATGCCGCCCCAGTAAAAAGAAAGAAAGGATTGTAATTGTTGAGCCACCTGAGGCTGCATTTGTTGCAAGGTCTCTATTGCTTTTGAGTTTGCAGGATCAACTGCATTAGGATCGCTTGCGCCACCATAAATATTAGGGAACATTAATACTAAGGGTTCCGTTTTATACATGCTATAACTTAAAGCATAGTCTTTATTTAAACCTGTTGAAGTAGTTTTAGAGTCTTTTGTAATTAATTTACTTCCGCCTCTTATTGATTCCTTTCCATACTCATAGGTACTCAATAGTAAAGGTGCATTGACTGCTAATCCTATAATGCCAGCTGTAAGACCAATGCCTAAAGTTTTTAAAATATGGGTATACTCTTTATTCTTAATCCAAATAATAAGAAAGTAAACTGTCATGATTAATGCAATAACTACACCATAGTAGTCTATTTGAATATGGTTTCCTTGAATTAGAAGTACTGTTGCTATGGAAGTTAATATGCCTCCCAGTAAATATTTCTTTTGATATAGAACCAGCAATGATGCAATGAATAAAGGCAAATAAGCAATTGAATGCATTTTAGTAATATGACCCACTGTTACAATGATGGGGTTGTATGTAGCATAACTATATCCTAATGCGCCAATTACACTTATGATGGTATTAAAACCAAGTACCTGCGCTAAAAAGTAAAAACATAAACTAGCTAAGAAAAATAAACTAATGGGTTCTGCTAATCTTAAAGTTAATAGTTGATCAATCCAGCCAACTGAATATTCAAATCCGCCCACTCCTGTAGTTTGATAAGCGGGCATACCTCCAAACATACTATTGCTCCATAAAGGGAAATTGCCGTTTTTTTCCTTGAAGGCAAATGCGTCCTGTGCCATTCCTTTCCACTGGGTAATATCTGATTGCTGTAAAACCTTTCCTTCCAAAGCGGGCTTACAATAAATAATGGCCACAATGGCGAAAATGGCTACAGCGATAATATGGGGTAGGGCCGACTTGAAAATAGACTTCAACATATTCATATATTTATACTAACAAACCTACGACTAAAAAGGCTTTTTAAGTAATTTTAGTACCTTGTAAATATTAACAAATAGAATGAACAATAGTACCTCTTTTGCCTTTACTGCTAAGCTTGCCATTATATGCAATGCCTTCTATTTATTTACAACCGCTTTTCTTTTTTTATCATGGCTAAAATTACCTGCAGATGTGGCTAATTTTATGGCCGTTCTAGGCCTTGAAATGGCCCCTTTTGTGAACTTGATATTTGTTATTTGGTTTATAATTAATCTACTCAGAAAAAAGCAGATTGATTTACCTAAATGGCAAACAATTATTAACTTTTTGATGTTATTGTTACAAATTACCTTACTTATTATTTAAATTTGAATTATGATTCATTCCATTTTAAAAGACAAGCCCACTAAATTATTCCTAGGTATCACCGCTTTTTTTGTGGCCAATGCCTTAATTGCAGAATGTATTGGAGGTAAAATATTTTCTTTAGAAAAAGTATTTGGTATGGAGCCATCCAATTTTACATTATTTGGAGTACCTAATCTTTCTTTTAATTTAACCTGTGGTGTTTTGTTATGGCCACTTGAATTTGTGATCACCGATATAGTGAATGAATATTTTGGACCAAAGGCAGTGCGTAGAATTAGTTATACTGCGGTGGCTTTAATTAGTTATGCTTTTATAATGTTTTATTTAGCCATGTCGATTGCACCTGCTCAATTTTGGGTAGAATCTAGAACAGTGGACGGCATACCTAGTATGCAATTGGCATTTGAATCCATCTTCGGACAAGGCTTGTGGATTATTGTAGGAAGCTTGATTGCTTTTTTAGTAAGCCAATTAATTGATGTGTATGTTTTTCATAGAATTAAAAAAATGACTGGAGAGAAAATGATATGGTTGCGCGCCACCGGTTCTACAGTTGTCTCTCAATTGGTAGATAGCTTTGTGGTTTTATTTATAGCTTTTAAAATAGGCAATGGCTGGAGTTGGTCTACAGTGCTGGCTGTTGGTGTGGTTAACTATATATATAAGTTTACCATGGCCATTATATTAACGCCTTTAATTGCTTTTATTCAAGGCAGAATTGAAAATTATGTTGGGCATGATTTAGCCAAGAAAATGAAATTGCAAGCAATGGGCTTGGAGAATGAGGTTTAGAAGCTTTGCTTCAATATTTGAATAGCCACTTTATCAATAGGCAGGCTCATGGTATCTTCATTCAAATCTTTAAAATTTACCCACCGGAAGGATTCAAAAGTTCCTTTTGTATCCGCAATTTGATCTGGGCTAAAGTCAAAATTTTTCTCACTGGTTTTAATCTTTGCAGTATCAGTGCTATGCACCATGTAGTAAATGGAAATGATTTGGTCTTTTTTATTGAATGCAGATATTTGAAAAAAATCGGTGGTGTATAAATGTGATCCTACAGTAACTCTAATACCAGTTTCCTCAATAAACTCTCTTGCTAAGCCATCTCTGGTACCTTCTCCAAATTCTAGCCCTCCTCCAGGAAGTTTGGTAAAAAACTCTCCTTTAATATATTCATCGCTAACAAGTAATCTATTTTGAGTATCTAGAAGTAAGCCGTACACACGGACGTTGAAAAGTGCCATAAGTAATTTTTAAATTTCTAATGAACCGCTAAAAACAAAGGTACCCGGGCCCATTAAATAAACATTGTCAAATATATTATCTCCTCTATTGTTAAAACTTACTGCTAGTTTTCCACCCAAGGTTTCAATATTAATTCTTTGCTCGCCTAATTTTTCAATACCAGCAATTAAGGCAGAAGCGGTTACCCCTGTACCACAACTAAAAGTTTCATTCTCTACACCACGCTCATAAGTTCTTACAATTAGGTTCCCTTCTTCCTGTTGAACAAAATTTACATTAATACCTTCTGCTTTAAATCTTTCATTATAACGAATCATTTGTCCCAGGCTTAATACATCCACACTATTTACACTGTCCACAAATTCAATATAATGAGGAGATCCTGTGTTTAACACATAAAAAGTGACATCGCCTTCAATATTTTTTTCAACTGCTTTTACATCAATCATTTTTAAATGCACCCAACCGGCTGCATCTATTTTTGATTCATGTGGGCCATCAATGGCTATAAAGGAGTAAGTATCTTTTTTAATGCCTTGGTCAAATGCATACTGGGTTAAACAGCGGCCACCATTGCCACACATAGAACCTTCCTTGCCATTGGCATTATAGTAAGTCATTGAAAAATCATAACCTGCTGTAGTGCCTAATAGCATTAGTCCATCGCCGCCAATACCTTTTCTTCTATCACAAATAAATTCAATTTGAGCTTCGCTTAATTTGATATTGCCAGAGCGGTTGTCTATAATTACAAAATCGTTCTGCGTGCCTTGGTATTTTGAAAAAGGGATATTCATTTTAGTATTTTTTAAATGCCTGCAATAATACCTAGTGATTTTTGTATCATATGATCTACCGCCTTGCCCATATCCTTGCTATATTCTTTTTTCACTCTGTTGGCAATAATGACATTAATACTTAAACATTGGTGTCCTAATAAATTACATAACCCATAAATAGCGCTTGTTTCCATTTCAAAATTTGCAATTCTATGTTGTCCGTATCTGAAGCTAGTCATTTGATCTACTAGGTTAGGCATTTTTAAAGGAAGTCTTAAGATGCGTCCTTGAGGGCCATAAAAACCAGGACAAGTAACTGTGATACCATGACTATATCCTTCTGTAAAATGTTTAATTAATCCTGCACTTGCAGTTGCAATATAAGGTTGAATTTTATGTGCATGAATGGAAGTATGTTTTTCAAAAGCATCTAAGATGGCTTTTTCTTCTTCATTATTTTCTTGAGTATAAAAATGTAAAACATTGTCAATACCTAATCCATGCGTACCAGCTACTAATTCATTCACACCTACTTCTCCTTGTAAAGAACCACAAGTGCCCATACGAATAATAGAAACCGATTTTTTTTGTTCATTAATAGTTCTTGTAGAGAAATCAATATTCACCAAAGCATCAATTTCATTTAATGCAATATCAATATTGTCTGGACCAATACCAGTGCTTAATACTGAAATTCTTTTTTGACCAATATAACCGGTATGGGTAATAAATTCTCTATGCGCTAGTTTGTGTTCAATGCGGTCAAAGTATTTACTTACTTCTGCAACTCTTTCAGGGTCGCCTACGGTAATAATAGTGTCCGCAATCTCCTCTGGACGGACATTTAAGTGGTAAATTGCCCCGCGGTCGTTAATAATGAGTTCTGATGCGCCAATTGCCTGCATATTGTTTCTTTTATGTCACAAATGTCGTTTAAATCGGAATAGCTGGTAAAATTCTTTTATAATTAAGTTCTTTGCGTTATTTTCGCGTTCTAGATTAGGGTCGGGTGGCCGAGTGGCTAGGCAGAGCTCTGCAAAAGCTCCCACAGCGGTTCGAATCCGCTCTCGACCTCACTAAAAAAGTAAAACCCTTACAATTTGTACGGGTTTTGCTTTTTATATCATTTCGAATCTTTAATAAATTAATATGAAATATTCTCAACCCATCGGAATTTTACTTTGCTTATTACTTATTTACTGCACTACGCAGCCTCTAATATTTATTGAAAGCAGAAACTGGACCATTACAGGATGGGATGCGGCAGGAAGTAATTATGGACAGGCTGGGAAATTTTTAAGCTTTTTTTCAGTTATCACACTAATCTTTTTTGCTTTACCGTATATATGGGCAAAGAGATTCAATATGGTTTTCGCAGCCCTTCTTTTAGCATGGAGCTTTAGAAATTATTTAATTATGTCTACCTGTCTAATGGGAGAGTGTCCGCAAAAGATGTGGGCATTATATGCATGCATGATAATTTCTGCAGGCATATTAGTGATGACTTTTTTACCTAAGATAAAAGTTTCAAACCAGCCCCAATAATTGCAACGGCTTCATCAATTTGTTTTTCAGTTATAATTAAGGGAGGCGCAAATCTTATTTTATCTCCATGGGTTGGTTTTGCTAAAAGGCCTAAATCTTTTAAGTGTAAACATAAATCCCAACTTGCATCAGGGTTCTCGTGTTTAATTACAATAGCATTTAATAAACCTTTACCACGAATGGTGGTAATAAATGGAGAATGTAAATTGGCAAGTCCTGCTCTTAATCTTTCTCCCATTTTTGCTGCATTCTCCGCCATCTTTTCTGACTTCAATACTTCTAAAGATTTTATGGCCACTGCACATGCCAATGGGTTTCCGCCATAAGTAGAACCATGTTCGCCTGGTAAAATTTGCATCATTATTTCATTGCTCGCAAGCACTGCAGAAATAGGAAGCGTGCCACCACTTAATGCTTTTCCTAATATTAAAATATCGGGCTTAACATTTTCATGATCACAGGCAAGCATCTTTCCAGTTCTTGCTAAACCCGTTTGAATTTCATCTGCAATAAATAAAACATTATACTTATTACATAAATCACGTACGGCTTTTAAATAACCATCATCAGGAATGACAACACCCGCTTCGCCTTGAATAGGCTCTACCATAAAGGCTGCCACTTCTTTATCTTTCAAAGCTTCTTCAAGCGCCACTAAATCGTTATAAGGTACTAAACCAAAGCCCGGCATATAAGGGCCAAAACCTTTAAAGCTACTAGGATCAGTTGAAGATGAAATGGCTGCTAGTGTACGTCCCCAAAAATTACCTTCTGCAAAAATTATTTTCGCTTTATTTTCTGCAATGCCTTTTACATTATATCCCCAACGACGCGCTAATTTAATTGCCGTCTCTCCACCTTCCACACCGGTATTCATGGGAAGTACTTTATCGTATCCAAAATAGTCGGTGATGTATTTTTCATACTCGCCCAATAAATTATTATGAAAAGCACGAGAAGTTAAAGTGAGTTTACTGGCTTGTTTTTGTAAAGCATCTATAATGGCGGGATGACAATGGCCTTGATTCACCGCAGAATAGCCACTTAAAAAATCGAAGTATTTTTTACCATCTACATCGTATAAATAAACACCTTCACCTCTTTCAAGTACTACAGGAAGTGGGTGGTAATTATGAGCGCCATATTGCTGTTCTAGTGCTAAATATTTAGCAGCATTAGAACTCACTGTTGAATGAGTCATTTCTATAAATTAAATAAATGGAAATTAAATTGTTCTGAAAACTGAATACAAATACGAAAAATAAATTTCGCTTGCATACAAAAAAATAGGAGGTGGTTAAACTACCCCATGGGATGATTGAGTAAATCTAGGTTTCTATGTAAAAAACTTCCTGTGTTCATAGGGCTAAGTTAGTTTTTTTAGCGTCAAATTCCCGTATTTTGGGCTTACATTCGCAAAAACAATTACATTGAAACCGCTTGTCTCTATAGTCATATTAAATTATAACGGGGCCGGTTATTTAGAAAAATTCTTGCCATCTGTTTTAGCTACTCAGTATGAAAATTTTGAAGTGGTGGTGGCCGATAATGGTTCTTCCGATAATTCTATTTCATTTGTTAAAAGAAAAATTCCCCGCAGTTAAAATAATTACGAATAATACAAACGAAGGTTTTGCAGGTGGCTATAATTGGGCCTTGCAAAAAGTGAAAGCCGATTATTATGTTTTATTAAATTCAGATGTGGCAGTGGATCCTCATTGGATACAGCCCATGGTAAATTTATTGGAGTCTGATAAAACTATTGCGGCTTGTCAGCCAAAAATTTTATCTTATAATAATAAGGAAGTATTTGAATATGCAGGGGCTGCAGGAGGTTGGATAGATGCATTGGGTTATCCTTTTTCAAGAGGACGCGTATTTGATGTTTGTGAAAAAGACAATGAGCAGTATGATACAGCAGCGCCTATATTTTGGGCCACTGGTGCATGTATGATGATTCGATCTGAATTATTTCATGCAATTGAATGGTTTTGATGCACAGCTTTTTTGCACATCAAGAAGAAATAGATCTATGTTGGAGATTACAATTAGCTGGTTATAAAATTATATGCTTGTCCTGAAGCTCAGTAGTTTATCATGTAGGAGCAGGTACCTTACCTAAGAGGAGGTCGTAAAGGTGTTTTTAAATTTTAGAAACAACTTAATCATGCTCAGCTAAGAATTTGCCTTTATCTTCACTTAGTATGGAAATTACCAATGCTAGGTTTAGTTTAGATGCCATTTCAGCTTATAAAGGGCTTGCTAAGTGGTGATACGAGCTTCTTTTATTGCTATTGGCTAAAGCGCATTTCTGCTTATATGCGGCTATTGTATTATCAGGTAAAGTTGAAAAGAACTAAAATCGCCTAAAGCCTATAGAAACACTAGAAGGTGTTTATCCTGGATCCTTGGTTTATCAATACTTTATTAAAAACAAGCAGTATTTTGAGTAAAATAGTGACCAAACTCGCTCATTATTAAGAACTTGTTGTTATTTTTGCATCCGTAATTAAACAATATGTCACAAGATTTACAAGATAACTACAGCTGAGAAAGATATCGCCACTAATTGGGTAAGTTCTTCTCGATTCATTTTTCTATGTGTCTAGTTTTTGCTATACTAGCATTGGTTTTAGGTAATTGTACTCAACTTATTCAATAGCCGTTTCGTGAAACCCACATCCAGAAGTGCAACACTAGCTCACAGTACAAGCCTGAGTATAAGTAGAAAAAAAATTTGTTTAAGAGCGCTGTTTCGTTATTTTTGCAGTCCTAAAAATAGTTCTTATACAAGCGAAAGTAGCTCATTTGGTAGAGCACGACCTTGCCAAGGTCGGGGTGGCCGGTTCGAGCCCGGTCTTTCGCTCCAAAAATCCCGTTCTTCGGACTGGGATTTTTTTTAAGTCTGATGATAGACGCCTTGGTGGTGGAACTGGTAGACACGCAGGACTTAGACATTGTTCTTTGGTTGAACAAAATTTGAGTGCACTTCGAGAAATTGAAGATGTAGAACTCCGTAAATTCGGCGAACCCTTTTAAATGGGAATACCGAGCGAAGCCTGAAAGGGAACGTGTAGAGACTAGACACGGAGCACCTAAATCGAAAGATATGGTGAAGGCATAGTCCAGACTACAAACCAGAGTAGGGTGGTGAAAACCATAGTAGTAAGAAAATCCTGTGGGCCGCAACGCCCGTGCGGGTTCGATTCCCGCCTGAGGCACAAAGCCTCTCACGAAAGTGAGAGGCTTTTTTTATACGAGCAGCTTCAAGAGCTTGCTCTTGTAAGCAAGGGAGTGTAAAAAAAGCAAAGTATCCCGAGTATCGGGATACTTGAAAGGCTTTGGGTAAGACCGATTAACGAGGAAGACGGTGAACGAAGTGAACCGGCAGTCCTGAAGTTTGTTTATCTTAGTTACTCTTAATTGTATTTAAAATTTAACCATGTCTCAAGAAAATATTTCCAAAAACTTTTTAGAACTAGTAACCATCATGGATCGCTTAAGAGCAGAATGCCCTTGGGATAAAAAGCAAACTATACATAGTTTAAGAAGTAATACCATTGAAGAGTTATATGAATTAGTAGATGCTATAATTGAAGAGGACTGGCAAGGTATCAAAGAAGAATTAGGGGATTTATTATTGCATATTTTATTTTACACCAAAATAGCTTCTGAAAAAAATGAATTTATTTTAGAAGAAGTGATTGCAGGTATTTCCAAAAAATTAATTCATAGACATCCGCATATTTATGGTGATGTAAAAGCAGAGACGGAAGAGCAAGTGAAATTAAATTGGGAGCAATTAAAATTAAAAGAGGGTGATGGTAAAAAAACTATATTAAGTGGTGTGCCCAATAGTTTACCCTCCATGGTAAAAGCTTTAAGAATACAAGAAAAGGTAAAACAAGTAGGTTTTGAATGGGAGAATAAGGAACAGGTTTGGGATAAAGTAAATGAGGAGATAGGAGAACTGCAGCATGAAGTAGCCCAAAACGACATGGAGAAGATGGAAGACGAGTTAGGGGATGTATTTTTTAGCCTCATCAACTATGCCCGGTTTCTAAAAATTGACCCAGAGACCGCCTTAGAGAAAACCAATAAGAAATTTAAAAAGCGTTTTGAACTCATGGAAGCCTATGCTAAGGACAATGGTTTAGACTTGGCAGCACTAAGTCTTACTGAAAAAGAGGCTATTTGGCAAAAGATGAAATAAAATTGATTGTACTATTCTATAAAATTAAAAGCCCCCCGAATTATCGAGAGGCTTTTTCATACCACCTAACCCAACCAAAAACTATTTTTATATAAGTTTACTTATTCATTTAAGTTTAAAATAAATGCGTAGTTACCAAAATAACCAGGGTATACTCCTGAAATTTTAACACTACTAGAACTTGCTTTTTTCAAAGCCTCGTAAAACTCTTCTACTGTTTTAACAGGTTCTTCGTTTACATGTGTAATCACAAAACCTTTTTCAATTCTACTTTTACCAATAATACCTGTTCCTAATTCTTTAATTAAGACCCCACCTTCTAAGTCGTTCTTTTCTGCAGTGGCTTTATCAATGGTTTCTAATTTACCACCTAGTTTTTCAGCGGCCTTAGAACTTTTTACTAAGTCGGTAGTACCTAATTTAGCTCTTAATATTACTTCCAGGCTCATATCCTTGCCCTCACGCTTTATTATTAAATTCATTTTATCTCCTGGCTTGTATCTTGAAACTTGTTCTTGTAATTCAGGAGAAGTTTTTACAGCCACTCCATTTATTTTAATAAGTACGTCTCCTTTTTTAATACCTGCTGCTTTAGCGGCGCCTCCGTCTAATACATCGGTAATTAAAATACCTTCCCCTTCTTTGTATTTTGTATTTAGCTCTGCCAATACTTTTTTCAATTCTTCTTCAGACAAACCATCTCTAGGATAACTAATACCTAAGTATGCTCTTTGCACTGTACCATATTTTACTATATCAGTAACTACTTTTTTCACCATATTTACAGGAATTGCATAAGCATAACCTGCATAAGATCCAGTAGGAGAGGCTATGGCAGAGTTTATACCCACTAACTCACCACTAGTATTTACTAATGCGCCACCACTATTGCCTTGGTTCACTGCAGCGTCTGTTTGTAAGAAAGATTCTACTGGTTTATCGCTCTGTCTTGAATTAATATCAATAGAACGGTTTTTGGCACTAATAATACCTGCTGTAATTGTTACATCTAAATTTAAAGGATAACCAATGGCAAGTACCCACTGTCCTAATTTAATTTCATCGCTATTGCCATATACTAAATAAGGTAATCCACTTGCTTCAATTTTTATCACCGCAATATCGCTGCTGGCGTCTACTCCAATTACTTTTGCTTTATACGTTTTCTTGTTCGTTAGCGTTACATTAATTTCATCGGCACCATTGACTACGTGGTTATTGGTTACAATGTATCCGTCTGCAGTAATTAATACACCACTGCCACTGGCTCTTTGTTCTGGTTGCATTCTTGGGCCACCAAAAAAATCGCCAAACATATCTTCATCGCCAAACAAATCACCAAATGGATTTCTTTGTCTTCTTTGATTGGGCTCTACTTTTTTGGCGTTGGTCTTTGTTTTAATATGCACCACAGCAGGGGCGGCTGCATTGGCAGCAGGGGTGAAGTCCACAGTAGATGCTGGGGCAGTCCCATTAAAAAAACTGGCATAATTAGCAGGCAGTTTACCATCTGTTTCAAAACTTGAATTTTTCTCAGTAATTTTTCCATAAGCCCACATACTTGCGATGGTGGACATTGCACTAATACCAATAATGGCTGCTACATTTTTTAAGTTCATATTCATGCTTTTGTTTTTATAGTAAAAAATTGGTTCAATATATACTTTGCAAATTTGATACCAATTCAGGTACAAATTAACGAAGCTGAAATTTTGTCACAAAACCGTTTAAGCAGCTTTAACAAAATATTTACGAAAATATTCGTTTTTACTGAATTTTACTCAAAAATTCAAGGGTATCTACGCCGTCGGCATATTCTAATAGGCTTGGTTTCTGAGGCCCTCCGAAAGGAATTCCATTTATGCCAACAATACATTGAATTTCGGTACTGTCAATGGTGGGTAATTTCCCAGGGGTGTAGAACTGGTAGTGAATTTGAGATAGGGCCGCAAAGGGAGATGGGTTCTCACTTAATAATATACCGCCAGTGTCCATGTAAAATTGTCGGTTCATCATTAGCAGGGCTAACTGATAGTCATAATTATGCTTGTATTTATGTTCGTCCCCTAAATAGTTATATTTTTTCATGGCCTCAAGTAGGGGTATAAAATCATAGCCCTCAGGCACCCAAATCTGTGTCACATTTCTACATCCCATGCCAAAATACAAAAGCATATCGTCGGCTAGTAAATCAAGTTCAACCATGGACTCTTGCCCATTTAAAATGGCAATAGAGGTTTTGTTCTTTCTAATAATATGAGGGTATTTACCAAAGTATTGTTCAAAATAGCGTCCTGAATTATTACTACCTGTGGCAATATAAGCATCGCAGTTTTTAAGCTGTTCTTGTTGAATAATTAAGTTTTCAAATGCGGGATTAGTTTCAATAAGCGATTCAATCACATACTTCATAAGTATATTATCTTTTGAGGAAAGCTTAACCACGGCTGTATGGCCCGCTATTAAAGTACTGAGTAAATCATGAAAACCCACAAGTGGAATATTACCCGCCATGACAATACCAACTTTTTTGCCAGTGGGCGCATCTGAAAGGCTAGGATACCTATTCGCCCAGTGTTTTAGGGCATCTAATGATAAAAAAGAATCTCTTATTTGAGTGATGGCATGATCCATAAAAACCGGTAAAAACCAAGAATTTTGTTGAAAGGCCCTTTCTTTAGCCAATTGAAGCGCCTCGTTTTTAGGGTCTAAAAACTGCAGGCCTAGGGTAAAAAAATGCTCAATTCTTGCTTGTAAGTTCATGCTTGTTCTATATATTTGTAGTGCAAAATTACGTTACTAATTTTTAAATAATTTTTTATGGCTATCAAAATTACGGATGAATGTATTAACTGCGGTGCTTGTGAACCAGAATGTCCAAATAACGCTATCTACGAAGGTGGTGTAGAATGGGCTGTTGCCGATGGTACAACCGTTAAAGGTGCTTTCACTTTATTAGACGGATCTTCAGTAGATGCTGGACAAAGAATTGCGCCAGTAGCTGCCGATACCTATTATATTACACCCAATAAGTGTACAGAGTGTCAAGGTTTCCACGAAGAGCCTCAGTGCGCTGCTGTTTGTCCAGTAGACTGTTGCATACCTGATGAAATGTATGTAGAAACAGTAGAAGTATTGTTAGCTAAAAAAGATAGACTACACGCTTAATAATCAATTAGAGTTATTTATAAGAGTCATTTTTAAAAAGGGAATTAATTTCCCTTTTTTTATGCCTTCTATTAAGTAAATTTGAGACATCAATTACCCTACATGAAAAAAAAGGTAGCACTAGTTACAGGCGGTTTAAGTTCTGAAGCACAAATTAGTTATAAGAGTGCTCAAACTGTAATGAATGCCTTGGACAAAAATAAATACGATGTGTATTTAATAGATATTCATCCTACAGGTTGGTGGTATGAAAATATAGTAGGGGAAGAAGTGGCCGTGGACAGAGCCGATTTTAGTATTATGGAAGGTGGTCTTAAAATTAATTTTGACATTGCTTTAATGTGTATTCATGGTACACCAGGGGAAGATGGAAAAATGCAAGGCTACTTCGATTTAATTGGCATGCCTTATACAAGTTGCGATACAGCCACTTCAGCTTTAACATTTAATAAAAGATACACAGTGGCCGTGGCTGGTTTTGGTGGAATAGCGGTAGCAAAGTCATTACATTTAGTTTCTTCTACTCAACTAACGCCGGATCAAATATTGTCTCAAGTTACCCTTCCACTATTTGTAAAACCAAATAACGGTGGGAGTAGTTTAGGTATTAGTAAAGTAAACACCGCTTTAGAATTAGCACCTGCTTTAGAAAAAGCATTTAAAGAAGATACACAGGTATTAGTAGAAGAATTTATAAGTGGAAGAGAGTTCACCATTGGGGTTTTTAAATCTAAAGGAGTAACTACTGTTTTACCTATTACAGAAATTACTACAGAAAATGAATTTTTCGATTTTGAGGCAAAGTATGAAGGTAAGAGTGAAGAAATTACACCTGCAAAAATTACCGAGACCATGTTCAAGGATTTATCCGAAGCAGCCAAGCAAGTATATGCTACTTTAAATTGCAGAGGGGTGGTAAGAATTGATTTTATTTATGATGAAAAAGCGCAGAAAGCCTTTTTATTAGAAGTGAATACCGTGCCAGGACAAAGTGAGGCAAGTATTATTCCTCAACAAGTAAGAGCCATGGGCTGGAATTTAACCGATTTTTATGCAAGTATTATAGAAGATAGTTTAGCTTCGAAATAATGAGCACAGTGTATATTTATAAATAGCCTTTAAATAAAATCCGATATTTTGGAATTCATAGACAAATTATTAAAAAAGCCTTTATGGGTGAATATCTTAGCAGGTATTGGCGCTGTATTGGTATTATTAGTATTATTCTTCTTTTCCTTAGGTTGGATTACAGGCAATGGCAAGACAGAAAAAGTGCCCAATGTTTTAGGCCTTGATATTACAGCTGCTGAAAAAAATATTAAAGCCCTAGGATTTGATTTGGTAGTTCAAGATTCTATATATGTAGACACCCTTGCTAGAAACTCAGTATTAAGACAAACACCAGAAGCAGATGAAGTAGTTAAAAAAGGAAGAACTATTTTTTTAACCGTTAATCGTGTGATTGCGCCACAGGTAGACATGCCTAATTTAATTGGCTTCTCTTTAAAAAGTGCACAAACTTATTTAAAAGTATTAGGCTTAAGAATTGGTACTATTAATTTAGTGGCAGATAGAAATAAAAATGTAATTGTAGAACAGCTAGTAGGAAATACACCTATTGCACCAGGAACAAAAATTGTATCAGGCACCTTAATTAATTTTACAGTGGGAGATGGGGGCGCTAGTATTGGTATGGAAGTGCC
This sequence comes from Chitinophagales bacterium, assembly GCA_964203405.1. GTDB lineage: Bacteria > Bacteroidota > Bacteroidia > Chitinophagales > Chitinophagaceae > Sediminibacterium. The sequence continues at coordinate 432,052 of CAXNLL010000001.1, read as the reverse complement.
AGACTTAATTGGTTTAACAGTAGATATGGCTAAAATGAAATTAGCAAGTATGGGACTTCTGGTTGGAAATTTAATTTCAAACGGAGCTATACAAGACACAGCAACTGCTTTTGTGATTCAACAAAATCCTGGTACTTATTCTTCTGAATTAGATTCCTTAGGAATGCCTGTAAAAAATGTAACCATACAAGGAGTAGCCATTGACTTAGTCATTGATAAAGTAGCACCTGTTGTTATAAAAAGAGATACCATTAAGTAAGGCTAGGACTAATTAAGTATATTAGCATAATTTAAAAATATAGCTACTCAAATTCTATAAATAATTCACTTTAAATATAATAAGATGCAAACCATTACAGTAGAAGCTTTGAAAGCAAAATTAGACGCAGGCGAAAAAATTAATTTAGTAGATGTACGTGAGCCACATGAGCATGCTGCATTTAATATTGGTGGTATATTATTACCCTTAGGCCATGTGCAAGCTTTACAATTAGACGATATCGAGGACATGAAAGAAGAGATCATATACATTTATTGCAGAAGTGGCAATAGAAGTGGTCAAGCCTGCTTAATGTTGGAGCCTTATGGCTTTAAAAATGTAGTGAATGTATCGGGTGGGATGTTAGACTGGCAGGAAAAATTTCCAGGATAATTTTTAATACTTTATTTGTATCTTAACTTTCTAAATAATTTAAAATGAAAAAATTAAGTTCATTATTATTAATGGCTACGCTAACATTTAGCGCCTGTAATTTTGATAATAATAAGCCATCGGCTTACCATGATAATGCAGATAGAGAAGACACACTCACAGGAGGCGTTAAATTAATTCCTATTACAACCAGTAAAGGCGTATTTAATGTTTGGACAAAAAGAGTAGGGAATAACCCGAAAATTAAAGTTTTATTATTGCATGGAGGCCCTGGTTCTACCCATGAATATTTTGAATGTTTTGATTCTTATTTTCCTAAAGCTGAAATAGAATATTATTACTATGATCAATTAGGTTCGGCATATTCCGATAACCCTAACGATTCTAGTTTATGGAATATACCAAGGTTTGTAGAAGAAGTTGAAACAGTTAGAAAGGCATTAGGTATGGACTCTTCTAATTTCTTTTTATTAGGTCATTCTTGGGGAGGTATACTAGCCACTGAGTATGCGCTTAAGTATCAAAAAAATTTAAAAGGGCTTATTATTTCTAATATGGTGCCTTCAATCCCTGATTATGTAAAATATGCCAATGAAGTATTGGGGCCTAAATTACCTAAGGAAGTTTTAGCGTCAATTCGTGCATTTGAAGCCAAGGGCGATTATACGAATCCAACCTATTTACAATTAATCGCAGATCATTATTATCCTGAACATGTTTTAAGAATGCCGCCAGCCAAATGGCCTGATCCAGTGAAGCGTGCCTTTGCAAGAATGAATTATCCTTTGTATTTAAGAATGCAAGGTCCTTCTGAATTTGGAGTAGTAGGTGATGCTGTTTTAAAGAATTGGGATCGCAAAGCCGATTTAAATACCATTACAGTGCCCACTTTAAGTATTGGCGGTGAGTTTGATACCATGGATCCTAAGGCTATGGAAGAGCTTTCTAAACTAGTAAAGGATGGTCAATTCTTATACTGCCCTAAAGGGTCGCATATGTCTATGTACGATGATCAGTTTACTTATTTTACCGGCTTAGTGAAGTTCATTAAAGGAGTGGATGCAAGAAAGTAAATTTATTTAAGATCTATTTTTAAACTAATCCAATAGTTTCTTCCTGCCATTGGGTAGTAGTTATTAGAAGTGGTAACACTGCGATCATAGATATAACTATAAGTATATCCATTAGGCGCATATTCCACGTTTAAAATATTATTAAAATAGAGCTGCAGTAACATGGTTAATTTTGTTTTATTCATAATGGTCCAATGTGCATTGATATCGTTTATAAAATAAGAATCTAATATTCTATTCTTGTTTTCTGTATTATCAAGAAATTGCTTAGAGGTATATCTTGTATTCCAGAAAAAGCTCAGCTTATCATTTGGTTTCCAATTGAATGTTCTGTTGGTAGTTAAACTAGGGGATAAAGCAATATTGGTATTTTTATGCTGAATAGCTACTTGCGTGTATTGATCATAATCATCTACGTATTCTGTAAACTCCTTAATCTTATTTTGACTTAATGTGATATTATAACTTGTGTTATATTTTTTATTCAATGAATATTTAATTTGTAGTTCTATTCCTGCTCTATAACTTTTTGGAACATTGGTTCTAGTATAGGCGCCCACATCATTAATCTTACCTGTTAGTACCAATTGGTCTTTATAATCCATGTAATAAACATTCGCATTAATCGCATATTTGGGTTTTTTAAACTCCAATCCCGTCTCCCAGTCTATTAATTGTTCTTTTCTTGGTTGCTGGGTAGCACTTGCTTCAAAATCGTCTCTATTGGGTTCTTTATTGGCCACTGCAACACTTGAGTAGTAAAAAATATTTTTTGCCTGATAGGTTAATCCCATTTTGGGGTTGAAGAAATCAAATTTTCTTTGAATGGTTAAGTTGGTGTTTTTTGTAAAACCATTCATTTGATGATTTACATTTCTATATTGTAAGTCTATAAAACTTCTAAATGTTTTTGTCAATTTTCTTTCCCATTTCACATAGGTATTCATTTCCTTTTTTAATGCGTCGTTATCGTAATATTTATAATTATCTGGCGCAAATATTTTATTTAAATAGGGTAGTGTGCCAAAATGAAGTCCATCATAAATACTCCAACCGCCACCAATCGTCAAATCATTTAAACTATCCACGTAAGAGAGCGCTGCAATCTGCCCATAAAAATTATTATCTAACCATCTTCTTCTCACTAAGTCAGCAGGTACATTTATTTTACCCGTAATATCAATATTGTAATCTAAAAAATTAATGCCTGCTTTATACTCTTCGTAATAGCCTTCTCCAGTGGTTAAATAAACTGCAGTATTCCATTTCCATTGACTATTGATATTCTTATTATAAAACAATTGGTAATGCGTTTGTCTGTAATTATCTGTTTGATTCTCGTAGGGGGCATCTGCTTTTTCTGTTCCTGCTGGATTAAATGTTCTATTGGTGGCTAGTAATTCCTGTGGCACTCCATACCATGCTTGATAGGTTCTTTCTTTACCAGTAAATACATTCAATCTTAGGGAAGATTGATTGCCCCAATAAGTGGTACTTAGATAAAAGCTTTTTAAATCGGAACTAGCTCTGTCAATAAAACCATCACTCATAATGGAACTGACTCTTCCGTCAATAGTGAATTTATTATTGAGTAGTCCTGAGCCAAAAACAAGATTATTTTTAAAACTATTGAAAGACCCCGCCGTATTTTGTAAGGATAAATAGGCGGAAGGATTATAATCGTTGGTCATTAAATTCACACTAGCACCAAATGCCCCAGCACCATTGGTAGAAGTACCCACACCTCTTTGAATTTGTATACTATTCACACTGGAGCTAAAATCTGGTATGTTCACAAAAAAAGTACCCATACTCTCGGGGTCATTATAAGGAATACCATTTAGTGTAAAATTAATTCTTGTCGCATCCGTACCTCTAATTCGAATGCCTGTATAACCCACGCCAATACCGGCATCGGCATGCACCACCACCGAGGGGGTATTCTCCAATATAAAGGGGAGGTCTTGCCCAGCATTATTCAATCCAATTTGTGCTTTACTAATATTTGTTTTCGCAAAAGGAGCCTGTTCACTTACTCTAATGGCTTTCACTTCTAATGGGGGTAAGCTTCTAATACTATCCGTATACTTATTAATACTGTCCTTTCTCTTTGGAATAGAAGACGGCTTGGTTTGAGCCATAGCATTGGCCACCATTAATAAAAAGGCAAATGTTCCCAATAACTTAGTCATTACTAAAGTTTACTTGTTTCAAAAAATTGATACTGGGAACAGGAATAATAGCTATGAGAAGTACGCGTGTTGCGTTGACCTTCCCTTCGCAGGCATTACCCTGTTCAGGTTCAACGGGTTTTTCTCAGCCTTTTACAGCACCCCGAGGACGATGCAAAAATAGGCAGGAAAATGATACAAAGCGCTGTAACTTTATACTAATATTTACGTTTTAAGTAATAAACCAATACCCATTATGAAAAAGTTTCTTTTTGCCATCCTCTTACTTGCGGGCTTTGCCTTGAATGCCCAGGAAAAAACCTCCGTTATATATGATGAAAATGCACAGGTAAGAAAAGTGCCTAGCTTTACAGCCATTAGTGTGTCAAGCGCTATCGATTTATATTTAACCCAGTCCAATAAAAATGAAGTAGCAGTAAGTGCTACGAATGATGAAATCAGAGATCATATTATTACAGAAGTAGTAGGAGGTACATTAATTATAAGACTAGGAGATAGAGATAGAACTTGGATGAGCTGGAGAAAATGGGGCAATTATAAAACCAAGGCCTATGTAAGTATTAAAGATATAGATGCATTAACAGCCTCGGGTGCTTGTAATGTACATTTAGTAAATACCATTGAGTCTCCTAAAATAAGAATTAAGTTATCGGGTGCTTCAGACTTTAAAGGAAATATAAAGGCAGGTGTTTTAATGTATCAATTAACAGGGGCCTCTGATTACAAAGGAGAAATAACTGCAAATAGTATTGATATTGATGGAAGTGGTGCATCAAACATTGAATTAACAGGAAGTGTAGATGATTTAGCAGTTGAAGTTTCGGGTGCTAGCGATGCCAAATTATATAACTTAACTGCAAAGGGTGCGATACTTCGTGCCTCTGGTGCAAGTAGTATTGCTGTGACAGTGACAGAAATGTTAAGAGCCAATTCTAGTGGTGCTAGTGATATTAATTATAAAGGCAACCCCAATGTGAAAGAATCGAATACTTCAGGGGCCTCTAATATTAGACGCAGGAACTAACTAAACTTGGCTAATAACTTATATTGGCCTACCTTTGCCGTCCAAACATCGCGAGGTAGAGCAGCGGTAGCTCGTCGGGCTCATAACGGGTAAGAATAGATAAAAAAATAGAAATTAAAATATTGAAAATGAACCACTTGGATAATCTCCAAGTGGTTTTTTTATGTATGCGCTAGATATCTGTGCTAGATTTTTATGCTAGTATCTTCTCAAATTTATCTTAAATAAATAACTAAAACCTGCAGGTAATTCAATCCAGTTCAAAATTACATGTAAGGAAAAAAAGATATCTATAGTATTAAATGGTACTTGGGCTAATATGTAATAACAATGACTGTGCTTCTAATAAAATAAAACCTGATGGCTTTAATTTGCCATCGTGGTCATATTGGATTACAGGGTAGGCATGCTGGAGCTTCTATTTATTTTAAAAATATTTAAATATTCAAATTAAGTTAGCGGGCTAATACTTTTAATAAAGGAAATTAAATCTGATCTAAATTGATAAAGAATTAGTAAATTTACATATTAGATATATTTGACTTATTAAAATTATAGTAATTATGATTAAATTAATGAAACCTATATTTACATTCATTTTTTTAGTAATAAGTATTATATCTTATTCTCAAAAAAGTAAAGAAAATTTAGATAAAGAAATTCTTCGTTTGTTAAACAAATATTTTAGTACAACAATTTCTTCATCTTCTATTTTATCTCAAAATTCTGGTGTTAATCCTATTGTAGCGACACGAGAATTTAAAATAAAAAACGATACTCTATTTATCTATTTTCAAGATAGAAAAGATTTTTTAACAGGCCTGACTTTAAGTGATACTAGCATTATTCCATTTAATGAGATTCATAAAGTATTATTACAAAAAGGTGTCGGTAATGATGAAAGTCCGGCAATAGCAGTTGAATTTTTTAAAAAAAAATATGATAAATTTTCAATTTCTAATAGTAGAAAAAATTATGTGAAGGAATTATCTCAGATAAGCGCAGCTAATATTTCTCAAAAAATGAATGGACAAATTGCAGGAGTAAATGTGGGTGGAGATAATTCCCCCGGTGGGATCCCAAAAGTTCGTATAAGAGGAATAAGTTCACTTTTATCAAATAATGATCCACTTTATATTGTAGATGACGTACCGATTAAGAATATAAATATAATTAATCCTGATGATATTGCTTCTGTTGAAATACTTAAAGAAGCTTCTGCAACATCATTTTATGGAGTTCGAGGAGCAAATGGTGTTGTATTGATTAAAACAAAAAAAGATTTAGAATCACTATCAACCTATAGTCAATTAATAAACGAAGATTTATCATATTCAATCTGGGTCTTTGGAAAATTAGCTAAAGAGATAAAGAAATTAAATGATGACAAAAAATTAGTACAAATTTTAAAAAATAGAACGAATCTGACTTTACAATAAAAATAATTTCAATTATACTGCGCTAGATAATGACCTAAACAATCCCTAAAAAACCCACAAATTTCCCGTTCTGCGCTAATTCCATATCCACCCCAATAAACTTGGTTAGGAACTAATATTGGCTTAACTTTGCCGTCCAAACATCGCGAGGTAGAGCAGCGGTAGCTCGTCGGGCTCATAACCCGAAGGTCGGAGGTTCGATCCCTTCCCTCGCAACATTCATCCCGCTCCCGATTCCTATCGAGAGCGGATTTTTTTTGTAGTAAGTTTGTATAGTAAAGAGGAAAATTAAAGGGTAAATCATCAATAAAGAATGAAAGCAGGGTTTGTAAACATATTTGGAAGGCCCAATGCAGGTAAAAGCACTTTACTGAACGCCATTATGGGCGAGAAAATGGCGATTGTCTCCTCCAAAGTACAAACTACCCGTCACCGTATTAAGGCCTTTTTAAACAAGGAAAACGAGTACCAGATTATCTTTTCAGACACACCCGGAATTATCGACCCTAAATACAAGCTGCACGAGAAAATGATGGGAGCGGTTAAGTCTGCCTTGGAAGATGCCGATGTGGGACTTTATTGATGGTGGATATGCGTGACGATATCAAGGAACTAGATGCAATGTATTCGCTTCTTTAAAGCTAAAAGTACCCTGTGTGGTGGTCTTAAACAAGTCGGATTTAGCAGTAGGTACCCAGGTTAAAGAGGCAGTTGCCTTTTTTAAAGAGAAGTCTTATTGCAGTAAAACTATTTCAGTTAGTGCATTAAATAAGAGCGATATAGACAGGTTATTGAAACTTGTTATTGAAATGATTCCAGAAGGTGTTCCTTTTTATAGCGAGGACGATTTAAGTGATTTGCCCACTAAGTTCTTTGTAAGTGAATTAATTCGCGAAAAAATATACCAGCTCTTTGGAGAGGAGATTCCTTACCATACAGCCGTGCTAGTGAACTCATTTAAGCAACAGCCCTTATTAATAAAAATTCAGGCCGATATAATTGTAAATAGAGAAACCCAGAAGGCGATTATTATAGGAGAGAAGGGCAAGATGATTAAGGAAATTGGTACTTTAGCAAGGAAGGATATTGAAGATTTTATAGGCTCTAAAGTGTACTTGGAATTGTTTGTGAAAGTGAAGCCTAAGTGGAGAGACAATGAGACAAAATTAAAAGAATTTGGATACTAAGCTATTCAATTATTAATATTTACTTAATATATTGGTAATTAATTAATTAAAATAGTATAATTGAATATTAAATATACATTATTATGAGCTATACAGTGGCTATTGTTGGAAGGCCAAACGTAGGAAAAAGCACTTTGTTTAATCGTTTCTTAGAGGAGCGTAAAGCCATCGTGGACGATATTAGCGGTGTAACTAGAGACCGTCAATACGGGGTAACTGAATGGGCGGGTAAAACCTTTAACGTAATTGATACGGGTGGTTTTGTACCCGATTCTCGTGATATGTTTGAAACCGAGATTCGCAAGCAGGTGAAGATTGCTATTGAAGAAGCGAACTCTATCATATTCATGGTAGATGCTGCGGTGGGTTTGACCGATTTAGACGCTTCTATGGCCGATATGCTAAGAAGAAGCACTAAGCCCGTTTATGTGTGCGTAAATAAAGTCGATAATTCAACACGCGCTTTAGAAGGAACCGAGTTTTACGGAATGGGCTTTGAACATAACTATTTTGTGAGTTCAATATCAGGTAGTGGAACGGGTGAGCTTTTAGACGCCGTTACCAACGATATCAAGATTAAGGAAGTAAGCAACGACGATGAAGAAATACCTGAATCATTAGAAGGTGAGCAAGAGGTATTGCCTATTCCTAAAATTGCCATTATGGGACAGCCCAATGTAGGTAAGTCTAGTTTATTAAATGCCATGATTGGTCAGGACAGAACTATTGTGAGTGATATTGCGGGTACTACGCGCGATACGATTCATACACATTATACCATGTTCCAAAAGGAATTTATTCTAATTGATACAGCAGGTATTAGACGTAAGAATAAGGAGAAAGACGATCTTGAATTTTACTCTATTATCAGAGCCATTAAGGCCATGGACGAGGCCGATGTTTGTTTATTAGTGGTTGATGCTACTAAAGGCGTTACAGCCCAAGATTTAAGCATATTTAGCCTTGCATCTAAGAAGGGTAAGGGAATTATTGTTTTAATAAACAAATGGGATTTAATAGATAAGGAAACCAACACCGCTCGTGACTATGAAAAAGTGGTGAAAGAAAAACTGGCTCCTTTTACAGATGTGCCTGTGCTATTCATATCTGCCGTAGAAAAAACCCGCATATTTAAAGCCATTGAACTAGCCTTAGAGGTTTATGAAAATAAGCACCGTAAAGTGCCTACTTCTAAGCTAAACGATATTATGTTGAAGGCTATTCTTAAATACCAGGCCCCTGTTGTTAGAGGCCATGTAATTAAGATTAAGTTCGTATCCCAGCTACCAACCAGGGTGCCTAGCTTTGCCTTTTTTACGAATTTCCCTGATGATATTAAGGTTCCTTATCGTAACTACCTTGAAAATCAGCTGAGAGCCAATTTCAAGTTCACAGGGGTGCCCATTAGGGTCTATTTCAGGAAGAAGTAGAATTAGCTCTGATTAGGGGTAGAATTAGGAGGGGGTAGAAAAAAATAATGTTAAAATTTGGCATAATTGAAGGTGATGGCTATCTTCGCCTACGTATTTTTACAAAACTTAAAAAACCAAAAAATGAAAAAAGTTATCGCAATTTTCGCTATCGCTGCACTAGCTGCATGTGGTGGTGCTTCTACAGAAGCAACAACTGACACTGCTGCTGCAACTGTTGATACAGCTGCTGCTGCAACTGTTGACACTGCTGCTGCTACAGCTGATACAGCTGCTGTTGCAAAGTAATTTCAGAAGTTTATAAATAACTTCTTGCAAGAAGGTCCTTCCCGATTATATCGGGGAGGATTTTTTATTTTAGGGATTTCTGCATCCATAGTCAATTATGGGTTTTTGGCATCAATATTGTTTTATAAGGGTATACCTTAGTCAAAGCGGGTTTTGACTAAGGGACTATGTCATTTTGACTTTAATTTAAATTATATAGAGAGTGGATAAGACGTTTTTGTTTAAGGGGGAAGAAGATAATGAGTTTATACCTTTATTTTCATTTAATGAGCAAAGTGAAGAGAATGAGCCAGAAATGGTGATTGATTCTTTATTACCTATTCTGCCATTGCGAAATACGGTCCTATTTCCGGGCGTGGTTATTCCTATTACGGTGGGAAGAGATAAAAGTATTCAGGCTGTAAAGGCTTCTTATAATAAGGATAAATTAATTGGGGTGGTTTCTCAGAAGGATGGCAATATTGAGGATCCTACACCCGCCGATTTATGTCAAATAGGTACTGTTGCAAAAATCATTAAAATGATTAAGATGCAAGACGGAGGTACCACCATTATTATTCAAGGTAAAAAGCGATTTGAATTATTGGAGATGAAAGAAGAAGATCCTTTTTTCAAAGCCAGTGTAAAAGTATTAGTAGAAGATAAAGTAGATAAAGAGAATCAAAATTTTCAAGCCTACTTATCTAATATAAAAGATTTAGCCACTCAAATTATTCAGTTATCTCCTAATTTTCCATCGGAGGCGGCCATGATTTTAAAAAATATTGAAAGTCCTTTATTTCTTAATCAATTTTGTAAGTAGTAATTTAAGTGTTGAGGTAAATGATAAACAAGCTTTATTAGAACAAAATAATATTACGCTAAGGGCTGAAAAATTAATTCAGTTTTTACAACAAGAATTACAATTCGTAGAATTAAAAAATAAGGTGGCCAATAAAACGCGCACCGAAATTGACAAGCAACAACGCGATTACTTTTTACAACAACAATTAAAAAGTATTAAGGATGAATTAGGCGGAGACCCGAACGAGCGCGAAGTAGCGGAGATGAAAAAGAAAGCGGAAGGGAAGAAATGGCCGGAGTCTGCTAAAAAATTATTTCAAAATGGTTTGGAGAAATTGGAGCGTATGCATCCAAGCACGCCCGACTATTCAGTAGTGTATAATCATTTGGATTTATTATTAGACCTGCCCTGGGAAGAGTACACAGCATGACAACTATGATTTAAAGAACGCTAAAAAAGTATTAGACGCCGACCATTACGGTATGGGTAAAATAAAAAATCAGAATTTTAGAGTATCTTAGCCGTACTTAAAATTAAAGGCGATATGAAAAGCCCTATTTTATGTTTCTTAGGCCCTCCAGGTATTGGTAAAACTTCTTTAGGTAAGTCTATTGCGCATGCCATTGGTAGAAAATATATTAGAGTAAGCCTTAGGAGGCTTGCACGATGAAAGTGAAATTAGAGGACACCGTAAAACCTATATTGGCGCCATGCCAGGAAGAATTATACAAAGCCTGCGTAAGGTTAAAACATCTAACCCAGTAATGATATTGGATGAGATTGATAAAATAGGCAGCGATCACAGAGGCGATCCTTCTTCTGCTTTATTAGAAGTATTAGATCCAGAACAGAACCATAGTTTTTATGATAATTATTTAGAGTCGGAATATGATTTAAGTAAAACTTTATTTATTGCAACGGCTAATGATATTAGCCGTATTCAACCTGCACTTAGAGACCGTTTAGAAATTATTGATTTAAGTGGTTATGCAGTAGAAGAAAAAATTGAAATTGCTAAAAGACATTTACTGCCTAAGCAAAGACAAGCCCATGGACTGGATAAAATTAATTTCAAAGTACTTGACAATGTGCTGGAAAAAGTAATTGAAGATTATACAAGAGAAAGTGGTGTGCGTGAATTAGACAGACAACTGGCTTCTATTATGCGTTATCAGGCTAAGGAACTTGCCTATAAGCATAAGGTGAAACCCACAGTTACCAAAACCGATTTAAATAAAATTTTAGGACAGGCTAAATACAGCAATGAAATTTATAAAACAGTAAATATGCCAGGGGTGGCAGTGGGTTTGGCTTGGACTTATGTGGGAGGAGATATTTTATTTATTGAAGTATTACTTGCTGAAGGTAAAGGAGGCTTAAAGCTTACTGGTAACCTAGGCAATGTGATGAAAGAAAGTGTGGACACCGCCCTAACTTATTTACAAAGCAATGCGAAGAAAATTGGAGTAGACCCAAGCTTGTTTACCACAAAGGCTATTCATGTGCATGTACCTGAAGGGGCTGTGCCTAAGGATGGTCCAAGTGCTGGTATAACTATGCTTACAGCGCTTACTTCTGCCTTTACGGGTAGAAAAGTAAAACCTTATTTAGCCATGACGGGTGAAATTACCTTGCGTGGTCAGGTATTACCTGTAGGGGGTATTAAAGAAAAAATATTAGCGGCTAAAAGAGCCGGTATGAAAGAAATTATACTTTGCTGGCAGAATGAAAAAGATATCAATGAAATTGACCATAGTTTTATTAAAGGACTTCAGTTTCATTATGTAAAAAATATGCAACAAGTGCTTGACTTAGCATTAGTTTAAAACCCTAGCTTTGTTCTATGAGAAGGGTGGTCCTAGCATCAAGATATATAGTTGGCTTTAGTTTTTTCATTACATTTTTTGTAAGTACCCTTTCTGTGCGTGCGCAAAAGTCTAATGCCAACGAGGTATATCAATTTTTAAATTTGCCCTATAGTGCTAAAGCTACTTCCTTAGGGGGTATTAATATTAGTCATTTAGGATCCGACTTGGGTTTGGCAATGTATAACCCTGCTTTATTGGATCCTTCAATGGATAAGACAATTCATTTAAGTGTGAAGTCTTATTTTTCAAATATTCAGCAGTACGATTTTAGTGGGGCGCATTATTTACCCAAAAAAAATTGGGTAATTGGTTGGGGTCTTCATTATATGGGGTATGGAAATATAAATATGACCGACGTGTCGGGTAATGAGATGGGGAATTTTTTAGCCAATGATTATGTGGCACAAGTTTCAATGGCTTCTTTATTTAGCAAAAATATAAACCTAGGCGCCACACTTAAATTAATACAATCTAATTATGGTATTTATAAATCTACTGGGCTAGCCATGGATTTATCCATGGTCTATACTTCTTCAAACAGATTATTACGCGCCAGTATACTTGCCAATAATGTAGGAGGCCAGCTTTCCTCTTACACAGAAAAAGAAAGGCTTCCTTTAAATATTATCATGGGGGTTTCTAAAAAATTAGAAAATGCACCTATTGCAATTTTCTTTAACAGCACAAAGGCTTTCTATTTGGAACAATACTTTCTATGACCCTGGTTTTTATACTGCTGAAGGGTATAAAGCACCATCCACTGCTCAAGATATTTTTAATCATTTAATCATGGGGGCCGAAGCGAATATAGGAGAGCAGGTAAGTCTTGATTTTGGCTACAATTTTATTCGACGCTTCGATTTGAATATTCAAAATCAACAAAATTGGTTCAATGGATTTAGTGCAGGACTTAGTTTTAAATTACCTCGTGTTACGATACAATATGGAAATGCATTTTTCCAAAGAAATTTATACCACCATTTCTCTATTTTTTATTCCTTGAAAAATACGCGTTAGTTCTTCTTTGGTGGGAAGATAGCTTTTGGTTTGGCCCCTTCTTTATTGGCCTTTGTATCTTTAGATTTTGTATCCTTCGAATTATTTTTTATAGGAGGCGTAGTTTTATTAGGCGCTGTATTTTTTACAGGCAAATTATTTTTTACAGGGCTAGCAATTTCAGCATCGGGTAGAGTGTAATCCGATTCAGCTTTAATATCTTCTGTATTTATAATATCATCTATGCCTTCTAAACCTGTACTATCTTTTGAAATAAAATCTATATTAAAGTCGTTAAGCATACTCGATGGTCTTTCAAAGCTTGCATTCGCATCTAAATTACATGCAGGGTCTGCGGCTACCTTACTCATAAAATTCGCCCAGATAGGTAAAGAAGCGTGTGCGCCTTGTCCAAAATAATTATCTGTAGAATCTTATATAACGGTCGTCACATCCCACCCAAGCACCTGCTAATAATTGTGGAGTATAACCCATAAACCATAAATCGCTATTGTCATTGGTGGTTCCTGTTTTACCTGCAATAGACTGTGTTGGAACAGCATAAGAATACATACTTCTTCCCGTTCCTTTCTGTAATCACCCCTTGCATCATACTTACAACAGAATAAGCCGTTTCTTCTTTAATCACTTTTCTTCTTTGAGGAGAATAGCTTTCAAGTACATTACCGTTTTTATCTTCAATTCTATTGATAAAAAAGGGCTGTGCATTATAACCAGCTCCTGGAAACATGGTATAGGCTTGTACCATTTCAAAGAGTGAAATTTCAACGGCACCTAGAGCAATAGAAGGATAGGGTTGTATATCGGATTTGATATTGCACTTTTTCAAGTACTCCACAAATTGTTTAGCAGCTTCATTACTATTGCCATTAATTTGTTTCATGATATAGGCCGAGGAGCAGTTTCTAGATTCAGCTAAAGCCTGTGCCATAGGAATAGACTGGAAAGTACAGGTTTTAGGTGTATTAGGTACCATGCCATATCCGTCAAAATTTTGTTGTACGTCTTGTACAATGGTATTGGGTGTAAAGCCCGCTTCTTCAATGGCTAATGAATACAATAAAGGTTTAATGGTAGAACCCACTTGTCTTTTTGTATTTATATTAACGTGATCGTATTTAAATGTTTTAAAATCTACACCACCTACCCAGGCTTTCACTTCTCCAGTGAAAGGGTCCACTGCTAAAAATCCGGTTTGTAAAGTTTGCTTATGATATTTTAAAGAATCATAAGGGGTCATGATGGTATCAATAAAACGGTTTTTATTCCAAGCAAAAATGCGCATTTGCAAAGGCTCGTTGAAAGTTTTTCTAATGGCTTCCTCTTCCATGTCTTCTTTTTTCAAATTCTTCCATCTGTCGGTTTGTTTGACCGCTAGCTCTAGTTGGGCGCTAAACTCTTTCCAAATAGTACCCGATTTTATATTGGCTTGTTGATTAAATTGTTTTTGTAAATAGGACATGTGCTGGGCTACTGCTTGTTCTGCATATAATTGCATTCTAGGATTAATGGTAGTATAAATTTTTAAACCATCTCGGTATAAATCGTAAGGGTCGCCATTGTTTTTTTTATGTTCTTTACACCATTTTTTCATGTACTCTCCTAAAGTCATTCTGAAATAGGGGCCAAGGCCATTGTTTTGATCTAGCTTTTTAAAATTAGTGGCAATGGGTAAATTTCTAAGTTCTTCTGCCTGGTCTTGGCTTATATATTTTTGTCCTGCCATTCTACTTAATAACTAAGTTTCTTCTTTCTAAAGCCAACTTAGGATTTCTATTCGGATTGTATTTGGTAGGCGCGTTAATCATGCCTATTAATAAAGCTGCTTCTTCTATTGTTAAGCGGTCGGGTTCTTTTTGAAAAAAGGTTCTAGAAGCATTACTTACACCAAACACATTTTCACTAAAGGGAACAGTATTTAAATAAAGGGTAATAATTTCTTGTTTGGTAAAATTTCGTTCTAGTTTAATGGCAATAATACTTTCTTTTATTTTTTGAATAACACGAAGTAATTTGTTTTTAGTGCCCCAGTTATCTGTAAATAAATTTTTAGCCGTTTGCATGGTAATGGTAGAAGCGCCACCTTGGCTACCTAGAAAGGCAACTGCTCTTATAAGGCCTTCTCCATCTACTCCATAGTGGTCATAAAATCTTTTATCTTCGGTAGCCACTAATGCTTGCAATAAATAAGGGCTAATATCTCTATACTTAACTGTAATACGGTCCTCTAAATAAAACTTACCCATGGGAGTGCCATCTTGGGCATACACTTGGCTGGCTAAAGAGGCAGTGGGGTTTTCGATATCATCTAAGTCTGGCATATCACCAATCCATCCGAAGTTCAACATTAAAATAAATAA
Source organism: Chitinophagales bacterium (assembly GCA_964203405.1). Classification (GTDB taxonomy): domain Bacteria; phylum Bacteroidota; class Bacteroidia; order Chitinophagales; family Chitinophagaceae; genus Sediminibacterium. The sequence goes on along the minus strand of CAXNLL010000001.1, from coordinate 416,738 downwards.
TAAAAATACGCCAGCAGAAATAAAATAGTATTTCCAAAAAAGGCGCACCCAAGTTTTAGGTTTTTTTGAATCTTGACTCACTACTATTTTAATTAAGGTTTATAAATATTTTTAAACATGTACTGCTGATATTGTTTTAAATCGGCTTCGTCTTTTATTAACAGTATATTGGACTTACTTAATAAGTATATTTCATATTGCTTGGTGGGTACAAATGATATAATTTCAGTACTTAACCTTGGCTTCACTTTATTCATATAAGTTTTAGCATCAAGGTTGTTTACAAAGGGTCCAATCCAAACAATATAGCTACTCTCATTAAACTGTACGTAAGTTACATTTAATTTTTGTTTTATAAATTCATCATTATTCAAATAGTTAAAGGCCGTTTGCATTTCCTTCACAAAGGCGGCAGTCACTTTTTGGGTGGCAAAAGCAATATAATACTGCTCGCTGCTATCATTAGTGAAAAGGAGGGGAGCTATAATAGCTGCTTTTGAGCTTAGGTCAATAGAAGTTTTTTCGCTAGCAGTCTTTTCAGCCGAAGTCTTTGGAGAAGAACTCATTTTAGGAGCTTCCTTAACATTTGAACTATTCTCTATTTGAGTAGCTGCCGTATTGACTAGCGCACTGGTGTCTAGCAATTCTTTGCTAAGGTTTAAATTAGTTAAATAAGATTCTGTTTTATTTCTATTTTTTAACTCCTCTAGAATATTTTTTGCTCTGTCTCTTATTTTTTCATTGGTGTTTTGAAGTATAATAGAATCTAATAATACTATTGCGGCAGTATCCATTCTTTGTTGGGCATACATTTTTACTTGAATAAACTTAAAGGGGGTATACCATTTTGTTCTTCTTAAATCTGCATTTAATTGGTTGGATAAAGCCGTTAAACTTTCCCAATTACCAATCTGGGATAAAAAGTAGGCTTCTTTATAATCATTTAATAAATCAGCGTCTCTTTTCTTTTTTAAGCTGCTTTCTTTTTTCTTTGTGACATAAAAACCTTTTGGATACCTATCTTCTATTATTTTGATAATACTATCCGACTTTTCGTTTAAATTTTCATGTAGGTAATGGCTTGCTAAATCCAATAGGGCTCTTTCGGTAATGGCAGCATCAATGTTATTACTAATTACTTTGACATATAAAGGATAGGCTCTTTCAAAATCGTTCAACTCTAGTAAAAATATTTGCGCACTAATTAAAGCTGCTTTATTCCAATCTTGTTTAGATTTTGTATAAGAACTGCCATCTGTAATCATTTCATAACCATTTCCCTTTTCATTTGCTTTTGCATTTCCGTTTTCATCTTTAGACAGGCTCCTATTTTGCAATGAATCCTTGCTTGTATTATTTTGAAAACCAGTACTTGGTGCATCCTGATTGCTTAAGCTGCTGGGCGCATTCATAAGACTTGTCTTTCTTCTCCAACTATCCACATTGGGTCTTTGTCCCCATTTTTGCGCAAAGTTTTGTTTGCCTTGCACAATGACAGATTTATTGTCAAAGTAAAAATTGCTGCTATTATTATCAATACTACTGAAATTATTTCTTGTAGGCGTTTCAACACTATAATTAGTACTATTAATTTTATCTAGAAAAATATCTTTCAAAGATTCATTTTCAATTTTGGTTCTTTTTTGCCATACATTAAAATAGGCTTCTTGATTGGATGGGTTTAGTTGATATATATATTGTAGAGTATCTTGAGCTTCTAGTATTTTTTCATTAGCGCTGATAGTACTTAACCATTTTTTTCTTGCTTGAATAGTTTCATAATTAGGGTTTGTTTTTAAAACAATACTTACACTATCATATGCTAGGGTAGCAATACTAAAGTGGTTATTCGAATAGTTGATATCCCCTAATAGCTCAAATGCTTTTTGTTTTTGTTTTAGGTTGCTTCTATTTTTTTTAATAGATTGAATTAACCAGTCGTTGGCTTTAGTATAAGCATTATTTTGAATGGCTATTTTTGCCATCTCAAAATAAATGATATCGGCATAAGGTTTATACTTATCTCTTTTTGTCATTTTTTCAAGTGAGTAGGCGAGTTCTTCCCAGGCATTGTTTGCGTTTTTAGCATCATAGCTAATCATACTAATTTTTGCATAGACACTTACAATGGGGTTCACTGCATTTTGATTCGCTTTTTTAAACCAAGGATAGGCTTTGTCCCAGCTATCTGCCTTCTGCCATAACTGTCCTATTAAATAGTACCATCTTGTTTTTGCTGCATCATCAGGGGCATTGTTTATTCCTTTTTCAAGTGCAGCCGCTGCTTTATCATACATCTCCATTTGATAATAGCCATAGGCAAGCTGTTCATTTAAAAAGGGATATAGTCTTTTAGGAAAAATGGCATCGGCTTCTAGTAGTTGTAATAAACTAATGCCTTCATTCCACTCTTCTTTTTCAATATAATTTCTTGCTTGCCAAATCATACTTTCGTTACGTACATTTAAATTTTCGAAAAAGCGATTATTCTCTGCTGTGGCAATACTAAATTTACCCTTGGTATTTCTTAAATTACTTCCAATAGGCAAGTCCATTCCATCTTCTTTATCATCGAATGAGTAGTTAATAAATTGGAGTATACTGCCGGCTGTATCAAAGTCTTTATGAAATAAATAAGCCTTGGCTAAAAGTAAATAGGCGTCATCCACCCAATTGCTTCTTAAATCATGTAATACAATATTGGCATTACATCTATAAATTATTGAGTCGATACTATTTTTAGCGATGACACTTAAATCGTAATCATAAAAACTAATTAAGGTAGTATAGTCATCGACATATTCATTCCTAGCTTTTAAAATGTTTTCATTCAACTCTTCTTCTGCATTAAATAAAAAATTAAACTGAGAAACTGTATTTTGATAAGCTCTTCGTCCTAAAGTATATTTTGTATTAAGCAGGCGTTCATAGGGCAGGGGTTTTTCAATTTCTTGAGGCATGACTTTGCCCACTATTTTATTGGCCTTATCATTCGCAGCCCCTTTTATTTTATTGACCTTATTTAAAATAAAATCGGTTGCTTTTTTTTGAGTGCTATCTAAAATGCTATTGGCTTTTTTTATAAGCTTACTATTATTAATATCTAGTAAGGACCTACTTGTATCTGTTTTTTGCTGGGGACTGTCCTGTATTTTTTTAATGCTGCTTTGTGCATTCGCTTGTATAAAAAATTGGCTAAGGATGCAGATGGCCCAAAACCAATTCGTAGAAAATTTATAAGGGGCTTTTGTATGCTGCATAAAAGGGTTAAAATCGCCTTAAAAATACATTTATTTCCTATTATTCTCTTAAAAAAATGGAATAGGTTGTATCTTTAACAAGCACACTACTTTATGCCAAAATTAGACATCAATAATACTTTCAAAAGAACCAGTAATACTTACCGATTAGTGGTCATGAACGACGATACCTTTGATGAAGTAGTAGCTTTTAGATTATCTAGAAAATCGGTCTATATTGGTTTTAGTATTAGTTTTATTTTACTTGTTGGTTTAACCATTGCCTTAATTGCATTTACGCCCCTTAAATATTATATCCCAGGCTATGGCACCAAAGAAAGTAGAACGGCTTTACAACTATTAAAAATTAGAACCGATTCCTTAGAGCAGTCCATTCATTATAAAGAACAATATCTTGAAGGGATAAAAAAAGTATTGTCTGAAGGCAATCCTAAACAATTAGACACTTTGCCTTTGGTATTACCAGATAGCAAACAATCTTTCGATTAATGGCATCTCCCTCTTCCCATAAAAAAAACAAGGAGAATCCGGTGAATAGCTTAGCCAAATATGCAGGTTTAGGAACGCAAATTATAGCAGGTCTATTAATTAGTTTGTATTTGGGAAAGAAGATGGATACTTATTTCACTTGGCATAATAGAGCTGCCTGGATTTTACCCTCCTTATTTATTTTATTTACGCTGGTGATGGTAGTGAGAGATACACAACAAAAAAAATAGCTATAACATAAAATAATTTAAACATCATCATCATAATTCATTAAAATATCCTTTATGTTTTTTAAAAAGAATCTTACTGCCTTTGTATTGTTTATGGTGGTCTTGGTGGCAGGTCAAACAATTATGTTTAATGGTTTTTATGTGCCTGTTAAAATTAATTTTCTGCTAACAGTGAATATGATGTTATTTGCCATGGTGTATTTAAATTATATAAGACTTCAAAGAGTAGATAAGACTAACCCGAATGCCTTAATTAGATCGGTGATATTGGGTACCCTGTTTAAACTAATTGTATTTGCAGGCGCTGCTTTAACCTATGTTAAACAGGCTAAAGAACCAGTAGGGTATCCAACTTTATTAGCTAGTATGGCTTTATACTTGGTATATACCTGGCTTGAAATTAAAGAAGTAGTAAGTAAAAAATAATCATCTATTCTTAATTCATTATTATTTTGGCAAAAGTTGAACATCCTTTACATGCTTTAAATACCTATTTGCCAGAAGGGGCTTTTGAGCCAGTGATTCAACTTATTAATCATTATAAAGTTCATCTAACAGTTACTAGAGAAAGAAAATCGGTATTAGGCGATTACAGGCATGCCGCTATGGGGGCCAATCATAAAATTTCGGTGAATGGGAATTTAAATAAGTATGAATTTCTAATTACATTATTACATGAGCTGGCGCATTTACTTTGTTTTGAACAATACAGAAATAGGGTGGAGGCGCATGGGAAAGAATGGAAAACTATTTATGGTCAACTACTGGCTCAGTTTATTCAGTTAGCAATTTTCCCAGATGACATAAGAAAGAGTTTGCAAAAAACTTTACTAAGCCCCGCTGCCACTGCAAATGGTGAAACTGCTTTATTATTAATACTTCGCAAATACAATCCAGTGCAAAAAGAAGGAGTGGTGACACTGGCGAATCTTGCAGATGGAACCTTGTTTATGGAAACCAAAGGCAGAACTTTCAGAAAAATAAAGTTAAGACGCAAGCGTATTGAATGTGTTGAAATTGCTACAGGAAATATTTATTTATTCAGTGCCCTTACTGAAGTACAAGTAGTGTAAACAAAAATCATTAAAGAGAATTTTTGACTTTTTTATATTTTATAAAAAATCTATAAAACTAAAAACCCTCTCCGATTTATCGGGGAGGGTTTTTAAAAATCATTAGAGAGGTTTTATAGATTTTCATATTTTATAAAAAATCTATAAAACCTAAGCCACCGCTTGCTTAACCAAGGCTGCTGCTTCGCTTAATTGAATGGCAGACTGTACTTTCAATCCACTCTCATCTATTAGTTTCTTCGCTTCTACCGCATTGGTTCCTTGTAAACGAACAATGATAGGGATATTAATATTGCCTAATTTATTAAAGGCTTCAATCACGCCCGCTGCAACACGGTCGCAACGAACAATACCACCGAATATATTGATAAGAATTGCTTTTACATTTGGATCTTTCAAAATAATTCTGAATCCAGCCTCAACTGTTTGTGCATTTGCAGCACCTCCCACGTCTAAGAAGTTGGCGGGCTCACCACCACTTAATTTAATCATATCCATGGTAGCCATGGCAAGTCCTGCACCATTTACCATACAACCTACATTACCATCTAATTTTACAAAGTTTAAATTGTATTCACCAGCTTCTACCTCAGTTGCATCTTCTTCAGATACATCGCGCATCGCTAATAAATCGGGATGACGCATTAGGGCGCTATCGTCAATATTCATTTTGCAATCTACTGCAATGATTCTGTCATCAGAAGTTTTGAATAAAGGGTTAATCTCTAACATACCACAATCTAAACCAACATAAGCGTTGTATAAATTAGTGACAAACTTTACGCAACTTTTAAAAGCATCACCACTTAAGCCTAGGTTAAATGCAATTTTTCTTGCTTGAAAACCTTGTAAGCCACCGCCTGGGTGTATCCACTCTTTAAATATTTTTTCTGGTGTATTATGTGCTACTTCTTCTATATCCATTCCACCTTCGGTGCTATACATAACTACATTCATGCCTTTAGCACGATCTAATAAAATAGAAAGGTAAAATTCTTTAGTAGGCTGAGGGCCCTCGTAATAAACGTCTTGAGCAATTAAAATTTTAGAAACTAATTTACCGGCAGGGCCAGTTTGTATAGTCACTAAAGTACCTCCTAAGATATTCTTTGCAAATGTTTCAATATCCAAAGCAGATTTACCTACAGCCACACCTCTTTGTTCTGTGCCTTCTATTTTCCCTTTACCACGACCACCTGCATGAATTTGTGCTTTTACGACAGCAAACTTGTTTTTCGTTTCGCTGGCAATTTTATTGTACGCTTCTACTGCGGCTTCCACTGATTCAACAGCTACCCCTTCTTGAACGGGTACATTGTACTTTTTAAGTAGTTCCTTAGCTTGGTATTCATGCAAATTCATAGTAACTAAAATTTTGGCGAAGATAATAGATTATAGGCAATGAATCCCCCATAAAAATATATTTTGTTGTTTAAACATTGAATTATATCTTTACTTTTTTAAAATAAGTCATAAGGATGTATTTTAGCAGAAGCAAATCCTTAATTAATCAAAAATTCATATATGAAAAAAATCATGTTTTCTTTAGTAGTTATTGCAGCTACAATTTCATTGTTTTCATTTGCGCCTAAGGCGAAAAATGCTGATGTAGTAAATTTTAAAGTTACTGCTCAAAAAAGTAAAGTAGACTTTACAGGTTCTAAAAAAAGCGATTACCATACAGGTTATTTCCCTATTAAATCTGGCGCAGTTCAAGTGAATGGCGGTAAGTTGGTAGGAGGTAGTTTTGTAATTGATATCGCTGGTTTAAAAGTAACAGATGCAGGTGGTGGTGAAAAGTTACAAGGTCATTTGTCTTCAGCCGATTTCTTTGATATTGCAAAAGTAGGATTCGGTGAAGCTAGCTTTACGATTAGTTCTGTAGAATATACAAAGGCTGACAGAGCTACTATTAAAGGAGACTTAAACTTAAAAGGAATTAAAGCACCAGTTACCTTTTCTGCTGTAATCAGAAATGCAGATGACAAAGGTTTCTTCGCTGAAGCATTTATGCCATTCGATAGAACTCTATTCGGTATCAACTATGGTATTGGAATGGTAGATTCTGAAGTTCAATTAGCTATTCATATTTACGGTACTAAGTAATTCGCTTCTAAGAATTCTTAGATACTTTAATAAGGTATAAAAAAAGCCCCCGATTATTGGGGGCTTTTTGTTGTAAATTAATTTTAAAAGAAAAATAATATTAATTTATAACACTATAAAATTTTTAAATACCGTATCTCTCTTTCAATACATGTAAATGATGTAGGGCATGACCAAATATAATAAAGCTTAAAGCATTTACTGACATTGGGTTATTACTAGCAATTCCTTTTTGTTTTAAGTCTTCTTCTGTAAAAGAATTAAATAACATATTTGTAGACTGTCTTACCGCTTTCCATTCAGCTATCATCTCTTTCCAGTTACGATGCGCAGCAGTGGCATTTTTGGCATATTCATTTTCATCAAAGCCAGCAATAGCATTAGGTTCTTTTCTGGCAATGGCTACTGCTCTGTAGCCAAAAATTCTTTCTGTATCAATGACATGCTGAAGCATTTGTTTAATTGTCCATTTATCTTCAGCATAAGCATAATTTATTTTCTCTAAAGGAATAGCATTCCAAGATTCAATAATGCGTTCATTGTATTGTTGAACTAATATTGAATAGTCTTTACCACTAGTATAGTTAATATAAGTTTGATAGTAAGGGGCGTATTCTGTTGCACTGGGTCTTGGCATATTTTGTTTTTATTAGGTATATATTAGTATATGTTTTTACAAATCGAATTGTATGCCTTGCGCTAATGGTAAATGATTACTCCAATTAATAGTATTGGTTTGTCTACGCATATAGGCTTTCCAAGCATCAGATCCACTTTCTCTTCCACCACCTGTTTCTTTTTCACCTCCAAAGGCGCCACCAATTTCTGCACCACTGGTTCCAATATTTACATTCGCAATGCCGCAATCACTTCCGCTTTGCTGATAAGAAATAATTCAGACTCTCTCATATTCAATGTCATAATTGCAGAAGACAATCCCTGAGGCACTCCATTTTGAATAGCAATGGCTTCCTCTAATGTTGGTATATTTCATTACATATAAAATGGGAGCAAATGTTTCGTGTTGTACAATGGCATAATGGGGTATTCGCTTCCGCAATACAAGGTTTAACATAACATCCACTTTCATATTCCTTACCTTCTAAGTACGCCACCTTCTACTAAAAATTTACCACCTTCTTTTTTACAAGCTTCAATAGAACTCAAATACATTTTTACAGCTTCTTTATCAATCAATGGGCCCATATGATTTTTTGCTATCTAATGGGTCACCAATTTTAATTTGCTCATAAGCCTTGGTTAATTTAGCCACAAAACTATCATATACTTTTTCATGTATAATTAAACGGCGCGTACTTGTACATCTTTGACCGGCAGTACCAACGGCCCCAAACACAGCCCCAATTAAAGACATATCTAAATCGGCATGTTCTGAAATAATAATAGCATTATTGCCTCCTAATTCTAAAATAGTTTTACCTAAACGCGCTGCAACTGCTGTATTTAATAATTTACCCATTCTAGTAGATCCAGTTGCAGATACTAGTGGAATGCGGGTATCTTTTGACATCCATTCACCCACTTCGCGTCCTCCTTGAATTAAATTATTAACGCCTTCCGGTACATTATTTTCTTTAAATACTTTGGCAATTATATTTTGTATAGCATTACCACATAAAGGTGTTTTTTCACTAGGCTTCCAAACAGTAACATTACCACATACCCATGCAAGTGCAGCGTTCCAGCTCCATACAGCTACTGGAAAATTGAAGGCTGAAATAATACCCACAATACCTAATGGATGCCATTGTTCATACATTCTATGTGAAGGTCTTTCACTGTGCATAGTAAGTCCGTATAATTGTCTTGATAAGTCCTACTGCAAAATCGCAGATATCAATCATCTCTTGTACTTCTCCTAAACCTTCTTGTAAACTTTTTCCCATTTCATAGCTCACTAACTGACCTAATGCCTGTTTTTCTTTTCTTAAGGCATCACCCATTTGACGAACTATTTCTCCTCTTTTAGGGGCTGGCCAATTTCTCCATTCTAAAAATGCAGCCTGCGCTGTTGTAATAATTTTTTCATATGCTTCTTTATCTGTACTTATAACAGTTCCAATTTCTTTATTATCAACAGGAGAAAAGGAAACAATAATTTCACCTTTACTAGTTTGCCAAATAGTACCTGTTGAACTTCCCTCGTTTTTCTTTTGCAATTGAAGTTGTTGTAAAAATTCCATAGTTGTATAATTTATAAATTAGCCTTTCATTTTATCAATAAGACTAGTCGTTGAAAAACCCTCTACAATAGGGTTGATAATAACTTTACCTCCATTGGCAATTACTTCTTTACCACCTACAACTTGGTCAATTGTATAGTCTCCGCCTTTCACCATCACATCGGGTAGTAATGCTGTTATTAATTCAAGTGGTGTCTCTTCTTCAAAGATAACCACTGCATCAACCACTATTAAATTGGCAAGCACAATGGCCCTGCTTTCTGTGCTATTAATGGGGCGGCTAGGGCCTTTTAATTTTCTAACACTCGCATCGCTGTTTAAACCCACTATTAAATAATCGGCTTCCCTCGCTGCCTGCGTTAAAGAAAATAAATGACCCGGATGTAAAATATCAAAACAGCCATTGGTAAAAGAAACTTTCTTGCCTGTCACTTTTAAAGCAGCCATTATAGTTTTGGCAGTTGCAATAGTCATTATTTTTTTTTCAATAGCGTCGAGCGTTTTCATCTTAAATTTTTTGCTTGTTGAATAATGGAAGTGCAATTAAAGCAATTCCTCCTAAAACTAAAATAATTATGAATTGTGAAAACCATTGCAAAGTACCATTGGCTAATCCTAAAGTATAATCCACTCCGTTTAGTTCTAAAACTTTTGCCATAAAATAGGCATAAGCACCAATACCACCTGGCGTTATAATCATACCAATACTTGCAAAGGCTAAACAGCTAATGGCTGTTTGAAAAGAACTTTCAGTACCCTCTGTTGCATACAAGCCCACATAAGTGGCTAGTAAATACAAAAACCAAATGGCGAAAGAGTAAAAGAAAAATAAATTATGTTTTTTTAATTTGGTGGCACTCATCACGCCTTCCCAAACACCAGCAATAATTTTTTGAATAGTGCTTATGGCGTTTTGCATTTTTGATCTAAAAAACCAAAGCGCTGCGATTAATATAAAAACAATTATAGCTATAATGATATAAGTATTTTGATTGCTGCTGCTTGCATCTCCGGCGGCTTTTCCATAGGATTTAAACTGATTCCAACCTGCTTCCACAACACTGAATTGAAGGGTAAGGGCTAGTAAAAAAATCACACCTAGGCTAATGACATCAAAAGCCCTTTCAGCTACAATAGTGCCTACAATTTTTTCAGCGGGCACTTTCTCGTATTTTGAAAGTAGGGTGCACTTTAAAACCTCGCCTAATCTTGGAACGGCTAGGTTAGCTAAATATCCAATTAAGACCGCTAAAAATGTATTAATAATGGAGGGCTTGTATCCAAGGGGTTCCATAATTAATCTCCATCTTAAAGCACGCACTAAATGAGAGAGTCCAAGGATGAGTCCAACAGGGAAAATGATCCAGAATTTTGACTTCTTTAGGGCAATGGTAAATTTGTCCCATTCTTGAGGGGGGATTTGATGTAAACTCCACCAAATCAATAAAATGCCTATGAAAAAGAAAAAGGCTATTTTAATAAATTTACTCATGGGTAATGCTGTTAAACAATTCTCTGCAATTTACGACCAATTGTCTACAAATGAAGGGGGGAGAGGGTATTTATTAGTCTTTTTTGTTGTTTCTTAAAGTCCTTACAATTACGTACCTTCGCACACTCAAACATAGATTTGAGTTAAACCAAAAGGAATGTCTGAAAAAAAACGAATCTTATATATCGCCACAGAAATGTCGCCCTATTTAGAGCTGACCGAATTTGCTGAGGTAATTAATAAGCTCGCTATAAAAAGCAACGACAGTGGATTAGAAGTTCGTTGTATTATGCCTCGTTTTGGAGTGATTAATGAAAGAAGACACCGTTTACATGAAGTGGTTAGACTTTCTGGAATCAATGTTCAATTAGACGGAGACGACTATCCCTTACAAATTAAAGTGGCTTCTTTACCGAACGCCCGTTTACAAGTATACTTTTTAGAAAACGAAGACTTTTTCAAGCGCAAGCAAATTTTTCATGACGAAACTGAAAAATGGTTTGATGACAATGCATTGAGAACTATTTTCTTCTGTAGAGGTGCTTTGGAAACAGTGAAAAAATTTGGATGGCCTCCAGACATTATTCATTGCAGTGGTTGGATGACTGGTTTAATTCCTGCCTATATTAAACATGCCTATAAAAAAGAGCCTGTTTTCTCTAATGCTAAAATCGTATACACGATTGGTCAAAATACATTTGAAGAAAAGTTCAATAAAGATTTATTAACAAAGGCTATTATCAATACCAATATTAAAGACAAAGACTTAGAACCTTTCAAGGATTTAAATAATGCTGCTTTATTTAGAGGTGGTGCTACTTATGCTGATGCAATTACATTTGGATCTGATATTATTGATAAAAAATTGGTATCAGAATTTTCTGCTGTGAAAGGAAAAAAAGTGGTTCCTTTTAACGGATGGGACTCCGATTTAACAGAGTATTTAGATTTATACAACGAACTTGCATCTAAGTAAAGACAAATTAAATTCATGGTATCAAATTACACAATAAGAATATTTATTATATCTCTTTTTTCAACGCTGGTTTTTTCGGCTTGTACTAGAATTGGCACTTCGGAATTAGGTCTTGGTTTACTTCCTTCAATGGATGCTTATAATACAAAAGATACCACACTCGATGTAATTACTGAAACTTTGGAAAGAACAGATTCAATGAGGGTTTATTTATCAGACGATCAAGTGCTAGGGAATATCACCAGCGATCCTATTTTTGGAACTACGAATGCTTCTATGTATTTTCAAGTGTTGCCTAGTTTTTTCCCATTTTTTATTGCAGGTAGTAAAGATAGTTTAGTCGTTGACTCTGCTATTTTAATTTTATCTTATAAAGGTTTTTATGGCGATACCACAAAGCCTGTAAAACTTCAATTAAAAAGAATTAGTGCAGCTACCCCTTTGGACGCGTATAAATTATATCCCTCTAATTATCCTGAATTATACAATTTTAAAACCGATCAAAATTTAGGGGAGAGCACTGTCGATTTTGCTAAAATAGGAGATTCTTTAATTACACGATTTGAGGCTTCTAGAAATACAATTCGTATTAAATTGTCTAAAAGTTTTGCTACTCAATTTTTAAAAGAATTTGATTCTAATAATGCTTATAGAAGTGATACTACTTTACGCGCTTATTTTCCAGGTTTTGCATTAACGGCAGATGAGTCCGCTAATAAAAATGTTTTACTAAAAATTAATTTACTAGATTCTAATACTAAATTAGCGCTTTATTATAATACCAATGCAACTGCTACCAATGCAACTGCTCCAAGAGACACAGCAGTGGTTAACTTTAAGTTTAGTGCTTATAGTAATGGAAATGTCAATTTTATAAAGCGTAATAGAACAGGTACTGAAATTGCTAAGCATATGGATAAAGTGGCCAATGATTCATTGGTCTATGTGCAAACCAGTCCAGGCACCATGGTTAAAGTTAAAATACCAGGTATAAAGAATTTTGCGAATAAAATTATACACCGTGCCGAATTAATTGCAGAGCAAGTGCCCGATGCTGCTGGAGCAGGTAGTTTAGCATCTCAATTATTGCCTCCTAGGTATTTGTTCTTAGGAACCTATGATTCTGTTTCAAAGACTTTTGGCAATGTGCCTAACGATTTTGCAGGTACCACCAACGCCAGCTCTTTTACGCAGTTTGGAGGTAAGTTAATCTATAAGTCTATCGATGGCTATGATAATGTAGCTTCTTATACTTTTAATATAAGTAGATATTTGCAAGGGGTTGTCTCTAGAAAAGACTCCTTATTCGATTTTCGAATCATTGCCCCAGTGAATGACTCCGTTACTTTAAGACCCCCTTATCCCTATAATAAAGAAGCCCCTGTACAGGACTATTTAACCACAGCTATTGGTAACCAAGCTGCTACTGGACAAGTTGTTTTAGGGGGTGGAAGTAGAAAGAAGTTCAGAATGAGGGTACGTATCTATTATTCCGATTTATAGAACAATTTATTACTTTAATTAATATATTTGCACCTTAAATACTAATCTATGCCATATTTATTTACTTCAGAAAGTGTTTCTGAAGGACATCCAGACAAAGTAGCCGATCAGATTTCTGACGCCTTAATCGATAACTTTTTAGCCTTTGACCCACAGTCAAAAGTTGCTTGTGAAACTTTAGTAACAACTGGTCAAGTTTTTTTAGCAGGGGAAGTAAAATCTAAAGCTTATTTAGATGTACAAACTATTGCGCGTAATGTGATCAAGAAAATTGGTTACACGAAGAGTGAATATATGTTTGAAGCAGATAGTTGCGGTGTGTTGTCAGCAATACATGAGCAATCTGCCGATATCAACCAAGGAGTAGATAGAAAGAAAAAAGAAGAGCAAGGTGCTGGTGACCAAGGTATGATGTTTGGTTATGCCACTAACGAAACAGATGACTATATGCCTTTGGCTTTAGACTTAGCGCACAAAATTCTAATTGAATTAGCTGCTTTAAGAAGAGAGAACAAGGCCATTAAATATTTACGTCCCGATGCAAAGTCTCAAGTAACCCTTGAGTACAACGATAAAAATCAACCCGTAAGAATTGATGCTATTGTAGTTTCTACTCAACACGATGATTTTGATGCAGAAGCGAAAATGTTAGCGAAAATTAAAAAAGATATTGTTGAAATTTTAATTCCACGCGTAAAAGCAAAGTATAAGAAATACGCTAAATTGTTTAACAACGATATTAAGTATCATATTAATCCAACAGGTAAGTTTGTAATTGGTGGTCCACATGGTGACACTGGTTTAACGGGCCGTAAAATTATTGTAGATACTTACGGTGGTAAAGGTGCACACGGTGGTGGAGCCTTCTCTGGTAAAGATCCTAGTAAGGTAGACCGTTCTGCTGCTTATGCAACTCGTCATATTGCGAAGAACTTAGTAGCTGCTGGTCTAGCTTCTGAAGTATTGGTACAAGTTTCTTACGCGATTGGTGTAGCGAAACCTACTTCTATTAACGTAAATACTTACGGTACTGCTAAAGTAAAATTAAACGACGGTCAAATTGGTAAATTAGTAGAATCTATTTTTGATTTACGTCCTTACTTTATTGAGCAAAGATTAAAATTAAGAACTCCAATGTATAGTGAAACTGCTGCTTACGGACATATGGGTCGTAAGAACGAGACAGTGACTAAAACATTTACTACACCCGATGGTAAATCAAAGACTATGAAAGTAGAATTGTTTACTTGGGAGAAATTAGATTATGTTGCGAAAGTGAAAAAAGCTTTCGGTTTAAAATAATAAATGGATGCATTATAAAAACCCTCTCGAGATTCGAGAGGGTTTTTTAAAATCATTAGAGAGGTTTTATAGATTTTTATATTTTATAAAAAATCTATAAAAATAAAAGCCCTCCCGATTTTTCAGGAGGGCTTTTTATTTAGAAGAAATAAAAAGAGGATAGATAGATGCTTTAGATGGAAACTATAGACGAAGAAGATTTTAATTAGACACTTGTTGAATGTAATTTTATGACGAACGAAAAAAATCCTTGGAAAACCATTAGCGGTAAATTAGTATATGATAATCCTTGGATAAATTTAACTGAATACGAAGTAATAACCCCTGCAGGTACCCCAGGTATTTATGGGAAAGTACATTTTAAAAATATTGCTATTGGTGTTATTGTCATTGATGAAAATGGCAACACTTATTTAGTAGGTCAATACCGCTTTCCATTAAATGAGTACAGTTGGGAAATTCCAGAAGGGGGTTGTCCTGAAGGAACCGACTATTTAACAGCTGCAAAAAGAGAATTAAAAGAAGAGACAGGATTTGAAGCAAAAAATTGGACGGAAATTTTACGCATGCATGTTTCTAATTCAGTATCTGATGAGTATGCAGTGGTCTATGTAGCCCAAGACTTAACGGCCGGGGAAGCGGAGCCAGAAGACACAGAAAAATTAGCTGTTCAAAAAATGCCTTTTGCCAAAGCTTTGCAGTGGGTGATGGAAGGAAAAATTACCGATTCTATAACAGTGGCTGCTATTTTGAAATGGAATGCAATGCAATCAAAAATCGTTTAACTTTGAATTCTATGGAGGAAAGACAATCAAGACCAGATAGACCTTATAAACCCAGACCAAGATTTAATGCAGATCGTGGTCCTGTAACAGAGCGTAAATTTATTATTGGTCGTCAGCCCTTAATAGAGGCATTTGAATCGGGTACCAATATTGAAAAAATACTCATTCAAAAAAATGTACAAGGCGAGGGTTTAAGTGAAATTAAAAATGCTGCTAGAGAAAAAAGTATTCCTATTCAATTAGTACCTATTGAGAAATTAAATGGAATGTCTAAGGCGAATCACCAAGGGGTAATCGCCTATATTTCTAAGGTAAAATATTTAGAGTTACAAGAAGTGATAGATTTTGTGGTAGCTAAAGCACAGACGCCTTTATTTTTAATACTAGATGGCGTAACCGATGTAAGAAATATTGGAGCCATTGGAAGAAGTATACACTGCTGTGGCGCGCAGGCTTTAATTATTCCGGACAAAGGAGTAGGTGCTTTAAATGAAGAAGCTTTTAAAAGTAGTGCAGGCGCACTTGAACATATACATATTGTGCGCGTGAATAGTTTATTAAAAGCTGTGGACTTACTTCATTTAAATGGCATACAAGTTTTTACTAGTGAAATGCGTGCTGAAAAAAATATTCATGAATTAGATTTAACCATTCCTTCTTGTATTATTATGGGTGACGAGGGCAGAGGCGTACAGCCTTATTTAGCCAAGGCTGCCGATTATTTTTTCAAAATACCCATGGCCACCAATTTCGATTCCTTTAATGTTTCCGTGGCGGCTGGTATTATTTTGTATGAAGCCATGAAACAAAGAATGTTTCCCCTAAAATAATTGGCCTGATGAATACCTTAAAATTCAAATTAACCCTTGCTTCAAAACGTTCCGAAAACTCTATTGGGTATAGGGATAATTTATTTTTAATAGGCTCTTGCTTTTCAGAAAATATGGGTGCTAAATTAAATACCCATTTATTTAAGGTATTTGAAAATCCGCATGGTGTTTTATTTAATCCCGTTAGTGTGTCGCAGTCCTTATCGGATTGCATTAATAAGAAACAATATACAGAAGCCGATCTTTTTGAACTGAATGAAGTATGGAATAGTTGGAACCATCATAGTCGTTATTCAGGCATCACTACTAAGGAGGCTTTAGAAAAAATAAATGAATCTATTCATAAGGCACACAGCTTTTTAAAAACAACCGATCATATAGTTATTACACTGGGTTCTGCATGGGTGTATCAATTAAATAGTCAATCTACTTTTGCTGCAGGGCAGGTAGTGGCCAATAATCATAAAGCACCAGCTGCTTGGTTTGATAAAGCATTAATGAAGCCAGACGCCTTAGTGCTTTTATTAAATAAAATGGTGCAAGATTTACTTCGGTTTAACCCTCATCTTCAAATTATTTTTACCATCAGCCCTGTGCGTCATTTAAGAGAAGGCTTGGTGGAAAATAATAGGAGCAAGGCAGTTTTAATTCAAGCCGTGCATGAAATAGTGGAAACTTCTAAACAAACTGCTTATTTCCCTTCTTATGAATATGTAATTGATGATTTAAGAGACTACCGTTTTTATGCCGAGGACTTAGTACATCCCAATTATGCTGCTTCCAATTATGTTTGGGAGAAATGGGTAGAGACTTATATGAATGAGGAAACCCAAGGCATCATGAAACAGGTGGCCGAATTGCAATTAGCCATGCAGCACAAGCCTTTTTTTGCAGGCTCCACACAACACAAAGAATTTTTACAAAATTGTATCGTTAAAAGCGAGCGATTAGTAAGTTTATATCCCTATTTATCATTGCATAACCAAGTTCAGTTTTTTAAGCAAGAAATTGCCAAATAATATCTTAATTTAGTTCTCTAAATATTTCTTATGCGTTTACTACCATTTATTGCCTCTGCTATTGTTACAATTAGCTTAGTTACCGTTTTAAATACTCAATTACCCATTGGTACAACCAAGTCGCCGAAGCTGGGTTATTTTTTATCGCCGCAACATGGGTTTTGGAAAAATGCAGAAAAGGTAAATACTAATTTTGATGCTTCCATTATAGCAGGTGAATTAAAAGGAAATGTAGATGTTTATCTAGATGATAGATTAGTGCCGCATATTTATGCCGATAATGACCAGGACGCTTATTTCGTTCAAGGATATTTACACGCAAAGTTTAGATTATGGCAGATGGATTTTCAAACAAGGGTAGCTTCTGGAAGATTAAGTGAAATTGCGGGTCCCGATAGATTACCCATTGATCGTTTTTTTAGAAGACTAGGCATGGTGTATGGAGCAGAAAAAACGGAGGCAAATATTAATGCCAATAATTCTGAAATGAAAGAAACGGTAGATGCCTATACAGCAGGGGTGAACGCTTACATTAAACAAATGGATCCAGCCGATATGCCATTTGAATTTAAATTAATGAATTATGCGCCTGAAAATTGGACACCTAAAAAGACTTATTTGTTTTTAATGTTTATGTCTTATGATTTAACAGGTCGTGCAGCCACTTCTGATTTACAATTAACCAATACCAGAGATTTTTTAGGCTATGATTTATTCGATAAACTCTATACCAATAACCAAGATTCTTTAGACCCCATTATTCCAAAAGGCACAGTGTATCAGAAGCCTTCCATTATTCCAATTAAACCTATCAATGCCGATTCTGCTTATTTGCATTTATCTACAGCACTTGATATTACCAATGTTGAAACGCCTGTAGCGCCTAATAAAAATAACGGCAGTAATAACTGGGCAGTTTCTGGTTCTAAAACAAAATCAGGCCGTCCTATTTTAGCCTCTGATCCGCATTTAGGATTAAATATGCCTTCGCTTTGGTATGAAGTACAAATTACTACACCTACACATAGCACTTATGGAGCAAGTTTCCCAGGTTCTCCAGCAGTAATTATCGGATTCAATGATAGTTTAGCTTGGGGTGTTACCAATGCAGGTAGAGATGTATTAGATTTTTATGAGATTAAATTTAAAGACAGTACAGAAAATGAATATTGGTACAATGGTAAATGGAACACCGCTGAAAAAAGAACAGAAGTGATTAAAGTAAAAGATAGTGCCGATGTAATTGAGCAAATACCTATGACCGTTTGGGGCCCTATTATGTATGATGCACATTATCAAAATCCTCAATCTAAAGGACGTAATTTAGCCATTCAGTGGACTGCACATAATGCTTCTAATGGGGCAGAAACTTTTTACAGATTAAACCGTGCCAAAAACTATGACGATTATATCAAGGCCATTTCACTTTGGACCTGCCCTGGACAAAATTTTGTACTAGCTACCAAGACTGGGGATATTGCTATTAAGCAACAAGGAAGTTTTGTCGCAAGATGGGAGCGTCAAGGAGATTTTATTATGCCAGGAGACGATACTAGTTATGCATGGCAAGGAATGATTCCGAATGAAGAAAACCCTACTATTAAAAATCCGGAGCGTGGTTTTGTAAGTAGTGCCAATCAAAAAGCAACTGACCCTAGTTATCCTTATTATTTAGGTACGGCCACTTCTTTCCCACTGTATAGAGGTATTAGTGTTAATCAGCATTTAATTGGCATGTCTGGTATTACTGCAGAAGATATGCAAGCATTGCAAACCAATAATGATAATGTATTTGCAGCCACTGCAAGACCTGCTTTAATGAAATATGTACAAGTAGATAAACTAAGCCCCGATGCCAAAAGAATGGTAGACGAAATGAACAACTGGGATTTAGTCAATAGTCAAAATTCAAAAGGCATTACTGTATTTGAAATTGTTTGGGACAGTGTCACCCAAGCAGTTTGGGGAGATGAATTAGAAGGTTCGCCCACCACACTTACTAGTCCCGATGATTTTGTTTTAGTAGATCAATTATTAAAAGATTCTAATTGGTCTATTGCAGATGATATTAGAACCAAAGGTAGAATTGAAAATTTTAAAGATCAAATAACCTTAGGTGTTGAAAATGCCACCAAAAAATTATTGGAATTAGAAAAAGAAAATAAATTAGAATGGGCATTATTCAAAGCCACTAGGGTAATGCATCTTACCAAAATACCTGCTCTAAGTAGAATGAATTTACCCATTGGAGGAGGGAAAAATATAATCAATGCCACTACCGAAATGCATGGACCTAGTTGGAGAATGGTCGTACACTTGACAGATGAGATAGAAGCCTATGGTTTATATCCAGGAGGCCAGAGTGGTAACCCGGGTAGTGCTTACTATGATTCCTTTATTGATTATTGGGCTGCAGGAAAATATTATCGATTATTATTTTTAGCCAAAGAAAAATTAATACAGAACGAAAGAACTAAATGGCATATTCAATTTAAAAAGGCAACTGCTTAATTAAATAAACAATTACAAATTCATTTTAAATATTACTTATGAAATTTATAACCACTTTATTATTGGCAGCCTTGATGGCTTATGCGATAGGTATCTACAGTGCTTTGCCATGGTGGAGTTTTGTCATTACGAATTTAATAGTAGCCATTGCCATACCGCAAAAGCCATTGATTAGTTTTCTATCAGGGGCCTTGTCCATTGGTTTATTATGGGCATGCTTATCCATGATCATAGATCAGTCTAATCATCATATTTTAGCGACCAAGGTGGCAACCATTTTACCCATGAAAGGATCTTATGTGCTTTTAATATTGGTGACAAGTATAGTAGGGGCCTTAGTGGGTGGACTATCTTCTTTAACAGGTTCTTTTCTTCGCTCCAGTAAAGCCTAATTTTTATAAATGGCTAGCTGATTTATCTCATCTTTTAGCAGCCACTATAAAAATAAAATTATATTATCTTTGTATTGAATTTCCCCAACCTGTAATTGGGATAAAAATTTAAGCTATGTCAGTTCTACACAATCGCATCTCCAATAAGGAGTTGAAAGAAAAATTATACGAGGAAAATTTTCCGCGAACCACCATCAGTTTTTATCAGTACTTCACTATTCAAGACCCCTTGGCTTTCAGAGATGAATTATATAAGTCTTTAAACCTTTTGCAAGTTTTTGGGCGTATTTATATCGCTACTGAAGGTATTAACGCACAAATAAGTGTGCCCTCTCATTTATTCGAAGAATTTAAAACCTATTTATATTCCATTAACGGTATAGAAGGTGTAAGATTAAATATTGCAGTAAATGATAACGGAAAAAGTTTTTGGGTCTTACGTATTAAGCATCGTAGTAAAATTGTAGCAGATGGAATTGAGGACGTCAGTTTTAGTATGGAAAATAAAGGCAATTATGTAAATGCCGTTCAGATGAATGAATTAATAAATTCTCCTGAAACCATTGTTATTGATATGCGCAATCATTATGAATATGAAGTGGGGCATTTTGTGAATGCCATTGAAATTCCTTCAGATACTTTTAGAGAACAACTACCCATGGCAGCAGAGATGATGAAAGAAAAGAAAGATAAAAATATTATCATGTATTGCACAGGAGGCATTCGCTGTGAAAAAGCAAGTGCTTATATGTTACATCATGGTTTTAAAAATGTTTTTCATTTAGAAGGAGGCATTATTAATTATGCCAATCAAATTAAAGAAGTGGGTATAGAAAGTCAGTTCAAAGGAAAGAACTTTGTATTTGATGATAGACTAGGCGAAAAAATTACAGAAGATATTATTTCAAAATGCCATCAGTGTGGAGCGCCTTGCGATACGCATACTAATTGTAAAAATGATGGCTGTCATTTGTTATTTATTCAATGTCCTAGCTGCGCTGAAACCTATGCGGGCTGTTGCACGCAGGCTTGTACAGATATTGTACATTTGCCAGAAGAAAAACAAATAGAACTTCGAAAAGGCATTGATAAAGGACAGCAAATTTTTAATAAAAGCAAGCAACGCTTAAGGCCTCGCTTAGGGATTGATATGTAAGTTTATGAAGAAATCTCTAGTTAAGAATATTTCTAGAGTTTGTTTTCACTTCTGAACTTCGAGGAATAGCGTGTAGAAAAAGTAAAAATGAATCGTTAAAAAATTGTGCATGTCTGAGCGAAGCGAGTTCACAATTTTAGATTCTTTTTTACTTTTTTAGCGACATGACGAGTAGAGAAGAATGAAAATGAACTTACTAGAAATATTTAACTAAGCTTCTCAAGCGAAGCGCAAACCACTTTATAAGTTTCTTCTTCAGATAATTGCTGCGGCACAAATTTTTCTCCAATCACTTGCTCGTATAGTTCAATATATCTTTTAGAAATAGTATCAATCCACTCTGTAGACATTGCAGGTACTGTTTGTCCTTCTTTGCCCATGAAATTATTCGCAATTAACCATTCACGCACAAACTCTTTGCTTAATTGTTTTTGCTTTTCTTTACTCGCTTGTCTTTGTTCAAAGCCATCGGCATAAAAATAACGGGATGAATCGGGTGTGTGAATTTCATCCATTAAATAAATCGTATCTCCAATTTTTCCAAATTCATATTTAGTATCCACTAAAATCAATCCTTGTTTAGCAGCAATTTCTTTACCTCTTTGAAATAAAGCCAATGCATATTTTTCCAATACTGCCCAATCGGAAGCAGAAGCTAATCCTTGAGCAATAATTTCCTCTTTAGAAATATCTTCATCATGACCTTCGCTGGCTTTAGTGGAAGGGGTAATAATAGGATTTGGGAAAAAATCATTTTCAGCCATGCCTTCTGGAAGGCTTACCCCACATAAATTTCTACCGCCTGTGCTATAGGTTCTCCAGGCATGACCTACTAAGTTACCACGGACAACCATCTCAATTTTGAAGGGGTCACATTTTTTACCAATGGCCACATGGGGGGCAGGGGTATCTAGTAGCCAATTTGGGCAAATATCCCTGGTGGCTGCCAACATATAGGCGGCTATCTGATTTAGGACCTGGCCCTTAAAAGGAATGGGGCTTGGTAAAATGACGTCAAAAGCCGAGATTCTATCACTGGCAATCATTATAAGTAATTGATTATCAATATAATATACATCTCTTACTTTGCCATGGTACTCATTAATTTGGTGGGGGAAAGGCTTTCTATTCATGGTACAAAATTAATTTTTTAAAGATACAAATGATAATTTTTTCTAGAATGCGAACAATATGTTAATTTGTAGGACGATTCAAACAAAAACAACAATCTATGAAAAAATGTTTAAGCCATTTTGCGATCCTTTGCCTATCTACTTTAATAGTATTTTCAGCAAATGCTCAAAATGCAAGTAGTGTTTCAGGTACAGTAAAAAATGCAAGTACTTCAGAAACAGTAGCTGCAGTTTCAGTTACCCTAAAAGGTAATAATTCTGGAACCTATACTAATGACAGAGGTAATTTCAAGTTAACTGTGTCTCAAAAAACACCTTATACCTTGGTATTTTCTTCTGTTGGATTTACAAATAAAGAAGTGGTTGTCAATGACAACACAGCTAGTTTAAATGTAAGCCTTAGTCCAGCCTTTGTACTAGGCTCTGATGTTGTAGTGTCCGCTTCAAGAGTATCAGAGAAATTTCTTGAATCTCCTGTAACAATTGAAAGAATTAGTGCTGCTAATATTAGAACTGCACCTGCTTCAGGTTATTATGATATCCTTGGAAATTTAAAAGGAGTAGACGTAGTAGCTGCAAGTATTTTGTTTAGAAGTATTTCTACAAGAGGTTTTAACGGTAGTGGTAACACTCGTTTGAACCAATTAATAGATGGAATGGACAACCAGTTACCTGGTTTAAATTTCTCAGTATCAAGTGTCGTGGGTTTAACAGAATTAGATGTGGATAATATTGAATTATTACCAGGTGCTTCTTCTGCATTATATGGTTCTGGTGGTATGAATGGTACTGTTTTAATCAACAGCAAAAACCCATTCAAATACCAAGGTTTAAGTTTTCAAGTGAAGCATGGTATAAACCATGTTGATAGATCACAACGTCCTAGAGCTCCTTTTAAAGATTATACAGTAAGATGGGCTAGTAAAATTGGAGATCGTTTTGCTTACAAAGTGAGTGCTCAATATACTGAAGCACAAGACTGGTTACCAACAAACACTTCAAACTATTCTAGATTAACTGGAAATGGTAATGGTGGTGCAATTGCCGGTACAAGATTAACAGATCCAAACTACGATGGTGTTAACATATATGGTGACGAAACAACATTGAATATTAATTCAGGCTTAATTGCTCCAGTAAAAGCAGGTATCCTGGCTCAATTAGCCGGTGTATATGGTGCGGCGGGTGCAACTGCAGTGTTGGGTCAACTGCAAGGTGCTTCTGCAGTGTATAATACACTTGCAAAGTATGGTGCATTTTTAGGTGCGAGCCCAGCTACTGCTGGTTTAGTACCTTATGCTGCTTTCTTATTTGGTGATGCAAAAGGTTGGTATAAAGACATGAACGTTTCTAGAACTGGATATGGTGAAGCTGATGTCATCAACCCGACTGCAAAAAATACAAAAGTTACAGGATCAGTTCATTATAAAGTAAACGACAAAACAGAAGCTTCTTTAAGCGTTTATACTGGTTCTGGTAATACGGTGTACTCAGGCTCTGATCGTTATTCTTTACGTGATTTTCAATTAAGCCAATTAAAGTTTGAGGTGAAATCTAAAAACTGGATGTTCCGTGCTTACAAAACATTGGAAGATGCAGGTAACTCATTTAACTCAACTATTACCACTCGTTTATTCAATGAAACTTGGAAGCCTAGTGCTACTTGGTATCAACAATACACTGGTGCTTACACTCAATACAGAGATGCTGGTTTAGGCTATACTGCTGCTAACAATGCTGCACGTGTAATAGCAGATGCTGGTAGACCAACAGGTAATGTAGCTAATAATTCACTTTTCCAAACAATCGCTTCTACGCCTATTTCTAAGGGGGGTGGTAAGTTTTTAGATCAATCTAGATTAAGTGTTGCAGAAGGTACTTTGAATTTAACTGAAGTATTAAAATTAAATAAGTTTGATATTGACTGGTTAGTGGGTGGAACTGCAAAACTATATACCTTGAATTCTCAAGGAACATTATTTGCTGATACAACTGGAAGAATATATATTAATGAAACAGGTGCTTTTTCGCAACTTTCTAAGAAATTCTTTGGAGATATTTTGAAATTATCATTCTCTGGTCGTTATGACAAGAACACTAACTTCAAAGGTAAATTCACTCCAAGATTCTCTGCAGTGGTGAAAGTAGCAGAGGACAACAATATTCGTCTTTCTTATCAAAGTGCTTATCGTTTCCCTTCAACACAAAACCAGTGGATTAACTTGTTAGTGGGCGGTGGTACTCGTTTAATGGGAGGCTTACCTCAATTAAGAGATTACTATAAATTCAATACGAACCCTGCTTATACTTTAGCAAGTGTTACTGCATTTGGCGGTTCTGCTGCTGTAGGGGCACCCAATCCTGCTTTATTGAAGCAACAAGTATTTGGAGAATTTAAGCCTGAGTCAATGAATTCATTTGAGATAGGTTATAAAACTTTAATTGCTAAAAAATTATTAATTGATTTCTACGCATACACAGGGTACTATCAAAATTTCATCAGTGGGGTAACAGTATTACAATCTAGAAATGCTGCAAACCCAAGTGTATTTGATGTTTTAGATCCCAATAAGAGAATTGCTTATAGTGTTTCTACAAACTCTACTGCAAATGTTTCTACAAAAGGTTGGGGTGCTTCTCTAGATTATTTATTGCCTAATCGTTTTGTATTTACTGCGAATCTTTTCACAGATGAAATTGGCGAATTACCTAAAGGCTTTATCTCTTATTTCAACACACCTACTTGGAGAGCGAACTTCGCTTTAAGTCACCCAGGTTTATTGATGAATAACAGATTAGGCTTTAATGTTAACTTACATTATCAAGATGAGGTTATGTATGAGGGTACTTTCGTAACAGGTTTAATACCTTCTGTCAATACATTAGATGCGGTTCTTACCTATAAAGTGCCTAAATATAAGTCTTTGATTAAAATAGGTGGTACTAACATAATGAACAAATATTACAACACTTCATATGGTAGCCCTGCAATAGGTGGCTTATACTATATAAGTTTTGCATATAACGTATTATAATTCGTTTTAGGGTGGGTTAGATTTTAGATCCCCTCTCCTGACTAGCTCAGGTAGAGGGGATTTTTTATGTCAAATAATTACTTTTTTCCTTTATAAATCTCTATTTTTGCAACTCAAATTAAATAATTATTCATGCGTTCAATTGCCTTAAGAGAAGCCATCCGAGAAGCCATGAGCGAGGAGATGAGAAGAGATGAAAGAGTCTTGCTAATGGGGGAGGAAGTAGCGGAGTACAATGGTGCTTATAAAGTAAGCCAAGGTATGTTAGCTGAATTTGGTGCTAAACGCGTAATTGATACTCCTATATCTGAATTAGGCTTTACAGCAGTGGCTGTGGGAGCTGCTCAGAATGGATTAAGACCCATTGTGGAGTTTATGACTTGGAACTTTGCGGTACTTCCCTTGGATCAAATATTAAATACAGCAAGTAAGATGCTAGCGATGAGTGGAGGCCAAATAGGCTGTCCAATTGTGATGAGAGGGCCTAATGGAAGTGCGGGTCAATTAGGGGCGCAGCATTCAACTGCTTTTGAAAGTTATTTAGCCAATATACCGGGTATTAAGGTCGTATCTGTTGCAAATGGATATGATGCAAAAGGTTTATTAAAGCAAGCCATTCGTTATGAAGAAGATCCTATTATGTTCTTGGAAAGTGAAGTTATGTATGGAGATAAATGCGAAGTACCTGAAGAAGAATATTATATTCCCCTAGGACTTGCCGATGTAAAAAGACCAGGCCGTGATATTACCATTGTATCTTATAGTAAAATGATGAAGGTAGCTTTAGGGGCAGCTGAAGAATTAGAGAAGGAAGGAATAAGTGCAGAAGTCATTGACCTTAGAACCATTCGTCCTTTAGATTGGATGACAGTTTTAGAAAGCGTTAAAAAAACAAATAGACTTGTAATCGTGGAAGAGCAATGGCCATTTGCCTCTGTTTCTTCTGAGTTAAGTTATCGCATTCAAAAAGAAGGCTTCGATTATTTAGATGCACCTATAAGAAGAATTACCAGTGCCGATGCACCGATGCACTATGCGCCTAATTTAACAGCTTTAGCTATACCAGATGTTACTAGAACGGTTAAGTTAATTAAAGAGGTGATGCATCAGTATAAGTAAAGGCTTAAATAAAGGCTCCTTTATCCTTTATTTAAGCCTTTCAAATTAAAAATTAGTGAATTCTAAATCTTTTTATAAATATCCCTCACAAAGGGATATTTTTGTTATAACAATAATTTCTTATTTATGGGACTAGTCATTTTTATTCTATTTTGGTTGGGTTGGCATATTGGTATGTATAGTATGCTAGTAAAAGCAGGAGGGGATAAAACCAAGGCAATGATTCCTATTTATAATACCTGGGAAGTGGTAAAGTTATGTGGTATTCCTAAAATTTGGTTTTGGTTACAATTGGTTCCCATTTTAGGACAATTTATTAGCCTTTGGATTTCGATCATTTTTACTATGCATTTTAAAAAGGTAAATGTGATTCAACATGCATTAACCGTTTTTTTTCCTTTTATATATTTGCCTTATTTAGGTTTTTCAACAAAAGAAAAATGGTATGGAGAACAAGCTTTAGCACATTATCATAAACCCGCTTCTAGAGAATGGATTGACGCTGGTGTATTTGCCATTGTAGCGGCTACTTTAATTAGAACATTTATATTTGAAGCCTATGTGATTCCTACAGAGAGTATGGAAAAAACACTTTTAGTGAATGACTTTTTATTTGTAGATAAACTTACTTATGGGGCTAGAATTCCTCAAACACCTATTTCTTTTCCTTTTGTACACAATACTTTACCAGGGGCACCTACCACACCTTCTTATTCAAAATTGGTGCAACTCGATTATCAAAGGTTAACTAAGTTTAGAAACATTAATAGAAACGATGTAGTGGTTTTTAATTTTCCAGCAGGAGATACTATTATCAACTTACCAGAATTTGGATCTAAGTTCCCGTATTACGATGTATTAAGAACACCAGAGTATAACAATAATAGAGAAAAATTGCAAGCCGATTATCCCATTTTAGTACATCCAGTGGATAAGACCGACAACTATATTAAAAGATGTGTGGGTATTCCAGGAGATATGATTGAGGTAAAGGGGAGTGTGTTGTGGGTGAATAATAAGCCTGCCTATGTGGCTGCTTCTGCGCAAACTGAATATATTGTAATAACTGATGGCACACCTATTCCAGAAAGCTTTATAGAAGACACGATTGGTATTGATATTAATGAAGCCACCGCCGATTTTAAAATAATGGAAGGAAGCCCCAATACTTATGTGATAAATATGACGGCAGGAGCTGCCGCCAGCTTGCGTAAACTTCCGCAAGTAAAAGAGGTGAGTTTTTATGTAGATAATTTAATTGGTAATACTTTTCCGAATGATGTAGTGCATGCGCCATGGTCGGTAGATAATTTTGGGGCTATTCGTATTCCTAAAAAAGGAGATATTATTGAATTAAATGATACCACCATTGAAATTTACAGAAGACTCATTACCAACTATGAGCATAATCGTTTAGAAAAACAAAATGGTCAATACTTTATCAATGGAGCAGCTGCGACAACTTATTCTAGTAAAGTATGATTATTATTGGATGATGGGAGACAATCGTCATCGTAGTCAAGATAGTAGATACTGGGGCTTTGTTCCTGAAACACATATTGTAGGTAGAGCCGCTTTAATATGGTTTAGTTACAATAAATCTATTAGGTGGAATCGCTTATTTAATTTGATTAAATAAAGCACTTAAAAAAAATCTATGCAGCAAAAATTTGAGTTCGAATATGATTTGTTAGACGATTCAAATCAATTGTCCAGTTCGGATCAGGAACTATTGGAGGCTGCTAAAAAAGCGACTCAAACGGCATATGCTCCTTATTCTAATTTTAAAGTAGGGGCTGCTGCAAGATTAAGTTCCAATGCAATTATCATTGGCTCTAATCAGGAAAGTACCAGTTTCCCCGTAGGCATTTGTGCAGAGCGTACTTTATTAAACAGTGTAGCAAGCCAATTCCCCCATGAAACCATTCATACCATTGCCATTAGTTACGAACCGGTGGGTAAGCCTTCCGTGGAGCCTATATCGCCTTGTGGTATGTGTAGACAGTCTTTATTAGACTATGAAAACAGGTTTAAATCGCCCATTAAGATTATTATGGCAGGCATGTCAGGTAAAGTGATGGTCTTGAAATCTGCCACTCATTTATTACCCTTTGGTTTTGATGGTTCTATTTTAAAATAAGGTTTGTACGCCAAGGGCCAGTCTAAATTCATGTTGTAATAGCCATTTCTTTTTGGCCTTACCCCAGGCATATCCCACCAAGGATCTATCAGCTCCTACAATTCTATGACAAGGAACTATAATGGCTATTTTATTTTTACCATTAGCAGCGGCTGCTGCTCTAACTGCATTGGGGTCACCCATTTTCTTGGCAAGTTCTCCATAACTTAAATTCTTTCCAAAAGGCACTTCGTATAATTCTTTCCAAACTCTTTGTTGAAATTCTGTTCCTTCCTGGTTAATCGCTACTGAAAAACTTCTTCTACTGCCCGCAAAATATTCCAAGAGTTCATCTATGCATTGTTGAATCACAGGGGGCGAATTCTCTGATAAATTTATTTTTGATACAGCTTCTGCTTCTACAAAAACCAGTTCTTCAATACAATAATCAGAAGCTACTATTTTAATGACACCAATAGGGCTATGATATATTTGGGTATAGGTCGTTTCCATTAACCGACTTGTTGTCCGTTTTGTACTGGATGTGAGGGGTGCAATAATACGACTTCATTTTGAGTATCATAAACACCTAAAACCAGGCACTCGCTCATGAAATTAGCAATTTGCTTGGGTGGAAAATTCACCACCGCAACCACTTGTTTTCCAATTAAATTTTCAATGCTATAATGAGCTGTAATTTGTGCAGATGATTTTTTTATACCTAGGCTTCCAAAATCGATACTTAATTGATAGGCCGGTTTTTTGGCTTTCGCAAAAACTTCTGCCGATAATATGGTACCGCATCTAATATCTACCTTGGTAAAGTCATCCCACTGAATCATAATTGTTCATTTACTATACAAAAGTACAACGCTTCGCTCAATAATGCGTTTAATAACCTGTTCAATATTTAGCCCAAAAATTAGTCTAATAAGTTGGCTAAATCGGTAAGGTCCTTTTGTTTATATTGAAGGGTAGGGCTATTAAAACATTTTGCAAATTCTAGTAAATGTTTTTTAATGATTTTTACATTAGACAAAGCTTTGTAATAACTATTCTTTGGTTCTATGTTGGATCTAATCATGTATTGATCTAAATCCTTTTGTGAAAAGGCATTGCCTGTGGTGCCCTCTACATAGAATTGAATAAACTCTTGAGGGTTGGCCACTATTTCTTCAGGGTCCCAGTCCGAAGCATAAAAAGCAATAATGCATTGCTTTGGAATATTGATGAACTGCGCTTGTATTTCTAGTTGCTGACAAAGTTCTGCGTATAATAAAGTATTCGCAATGGCATTGCCTTTTTTAGATTGTAGGGGAGCTGAAATTAAAAATTCTTCTGGCTTTTCATAGTTTACTTCTACGCCCTTTATCTGATAGTAACTAAATAAGATGTTTCTAATTACATTGGCTTGCTCTAAGGGCGTTAAGTAGTTGTTTAATTCAAGCCAAATATTGCGCCTAATTTTTTCCATTTGATGACGTAAGCTGTCAATGGCTAATTCAGGGAATTGAAATTTAGTTACTAGTAAAGCACCTTCAAATAAAGAGGGGTCTGGTTTAGATTTCCATTCTATGAAGGCTTCTTTTAAATCTTGCAAACGCAGTTTGTAAATCATTATTTCAATGCGTTCTAAAGTAGCCTCGTCTAAAGTATTTTCCCAAAGATTTTCTAGGTCGGGAATAATAGGAGTGCCATAATTGAGCAACCTGTCTGCAATAGTATTAAATACTTCTTCATCTGGGTCGTCTATTAGCTTAAATAGGGCACTAATTTCGGCTTCTTTTTGCATAGGTTAAACTAAGGTTAGGTTTCAATTATTATTCAAATCAACGAAATATATCGTCAATATTCCGTTTAACTTATCCCATCTATGTGGATATATTTAACAATAGCTTACATAATAAATAGAATTATTAAACGTTCGGGTAAATAACAGAGAATAATGCCTAGTCTTATTGCTATTTGCCTTTTCTTTGTATATTATAACGATTGTCTATGTCAAACATGCATTTGATTACCCCTAAGTTCCCTGTAATGGCTAATTCATTACATGCAGAATTAAAAAGAAGAGTGAATCTATATTTAGAAGACCATGCTATTAAAGCAACAGGTAATTTTAAATTGTTTTCTAAAGCTATTATTTTAATGAGCTTATTTGTGGTTACTTATATTCATTTAATATTTTTTACCCCACCTGTATTGTATGCCATTTTAGAATGTGTATTATTTGGAGGTCTTATTGCAGCCATTGGTTTTAATGTTATGCATGATGGCAGCCATGGTAGTTTTAGTAAATACGCTTGGTTAAATAAATTAGCCTCTTCTTCTATTAGCGTGCTAGGGGCTAGCCGTTTTATGTGGGCGATGAAGCATGTAACCTTGCATCATACCTATACCAATATTGATGGGGTAGATGATGATATTGAAGTTGGTGTTTTAATGAGAATGGCGCCTACCCAAAAGCATTATCTTTTACACCGCTTTCAACATATTTATTTCTGGGGTTTATATATGTTATTGTATATATTTTGGATTTTCTTTGCCGATTATAAAAAGTATTTCACTAAGAAAATTGGATCTGTAGAAATTAGCAAAATGAGCTTTTCTGAACATATTGAATTTTGGGCAGTAAAAGTATACCATGCATTTGTATTTGTGGTATTGCCTATTTATATGTTAGGTTGGGTAAGCTGGCTAGTAGGTTTTTTAGTGGTAGGATTTGTGGCAGGCTTTGTATTAAGTATAGTTTTCCAACTAGCACATACCGTAACAGACACTGCTTTTCCTTTAGCCAACCAACCGGAGAATAAAATGGAAGAAGAATTTGCAATACATCAAATTCAAACTACTGCTAATTTTGCGACTAAGAGTAAAATAGTAAGTTGGTTAGTGGGTGGACTTAACTTTCAAATTGAACATCATTTATTTCCTAAAATATCTCATGTGCATTATCCTGCTATTTCTAAAATAGTAAAGAAAACATGCGCCGATTTTAAGTTAAAATATATTGAATATCCTACGGTCGTAAGTGCCATCAAAGCACACGTTCAATACCTTAAATTAATGAGCAAGCCTGCAATGCAATAAGGTAGTTGAAATTAAATGTTTTACTTAAGTGATAAGAGTTAAGATATAAAAAAGGTCCCTCGATTTTCGAGGGACCTTTTTAGTAAGTAGCATTATTCTATTTAAATAGTATTCATTTATCTATTAAGAAGCCTTTTTCTTTCTGGCCATTTTGCGTGGTGGGTTGGCTTTTAATTCAGCAATAGTGGCATTGACTTCTTCAATGGTCAAGGTTTCTACTTTTTCTTGTTGTTCTTTACTCAATTTGAAGTTGCGTAAGCCTTGTTTAATATATGGGCCATAAGGGCCTCTTAGTAATTGTATCTTTTCTTTTTCAAATACCTTAATGGTTCTCTCGTCTTTTGCCTTACGCTTTTCTGCAATCATAGGCGTTAATTCTTCTAAGCTTACAGTATAAGGGTCCATTTCCTTGTTAAGGGAGTAGAACTTCTTAGCATGAGCCGCATAAGGGCCAAAGCGACCAATATTTACAGAAACATCTTCCTCTTCAAATTGACCAAGCATTCTAGGTAGCTTGAAAAGTTCCATGGCTTCATCAAAACTGATGGTCTCAATACTTTGAGAGGCTTTCAATTTTGCAAATCTTGGCTTTTCTTCTTCGTCTTGGTGTCCAATTTGAACCATTGGTCCATATCTACCCATACGGGCAATTACTTTCTTGCCAGTTACTGCATCAAAACCTAAGTTCTCTTTCTCCTTTAGCTCTTTCAGCCGTTTCAAGGGTATGTTCAATGGTCGTATGAAATGGCTCATAGAAGGAAGCCAACATATCGCTCCATTTTAATTTACCAGCTGCGATTTCATCAAACTCGCCTTCAATTTTAGCGGTAAAGTTAAAGTCCATCACTTTTTCAAAATGCAATTTCAAAAAGTCAGTCACCACTAAACCTAAATCGGTAGGAGATAACTTATTTTTTTCTGCACCAGTAATTTCTGAGGCAGTCTCTTGTTTAATGACATCCTTATTATCTAAAGTTAAAATCTGGAAGATTCTTTTCACCCCTTCTTTTTCTCTTTTCTCTACATAATTACGTTTCATAATAGTAGAGATAGTCGGCGCATATGTAGAAGGGCGTCCAATGCCTAATTCCTCTAATTTTTTTACAAGCGATGCCTCTGTATATCTGGAACTAGGTCTGCTAAAACGTTCTAATCCTGTCATTTCTAAAAAGTCTAAAACTTGTCCTTTTGCCAAAGGAGGTAGTAAACTTTCTCCCTCTTCATTATTATCTTCTTCCTCTT
Source organism: Chitinophagales bacterium (assembly GCA_964203405.1). Taxonomy (GTDB): domain Bacteria; phylum Bacteroidota; class Bacteroidia; order Chitinophagales; family Chitinophagaceae; genus Sediminibacterium. The sequence goes on along the minus strand of CAXNLL010000001.1, from coordinate 383,672 downwards.
CGTCGTTACTTTCTAAATATACTTTTAGAAAACCATCAAATTTCATAACCTCTCCACTTGCCGTTAAAGTTTCTTTATTGGTAGACACTTCAATTTTAGCAGTTGTTTTTTCGAATTGCGCATCGCTCATTTGAGAAGCAATGGTTCTTTTCCAAATAAGCTCGTATAATCTATTTAAATCGGCATCGTCTACCTTGCTTTCATTCATGTAAGAAGGGCGAATGGCCTCATGCGCTTCTTGCGCGTTTTCATTTTTATTTTTAAACTTACGTGGTTGATAATATTTTTCACCAAAGCTTGAATTAATTTCTGCTTTAATGGCGTCCACTGCTGTTTCACTTAAACTAATACTATCGGTTCTCATGTAAGTGATCTTACCACTTTCATATAATTTTTGTGCAAGTAACATTGTTTTACTTACACTATATCCTAATTTTCTAGAAGCTTCTTGTTGTAAAGTAGAAGTAGTGAAAGGTGCTGAGGGCGTGCGTTTGCCGTCTTTAACAGCAATATCTTTTACGGTATATTTTGCACCCTTGGATTCGTTTAAAAACTTTTCTGCGGCGCCAGCCGTTGATAATTTTTGAGGACCTTCTGCTTTAAACTTAACTTTCTTTTTATTAATATCAGGGGCTGTGAATAAAGCTGAAATTTTAAAAACGCTTTCTGGTAAAAATTGATTGATCTCTCTTTCTCTTTCTGCAATTAATCTTACAGCTACACTTTGCACACGACCAGCACTTAAACTTCTTTGCATGCCAATTTTTCTCCAAAGCACAGGGCTTAATTCAAAACCCACAATTCTATCTAATATTCTTCTTGCTTGTTGTGCATCCACTAAATCCATATTAATGAAACGCGGGTTCGCCACTGCTTTTTTAATAGCTGGCGCTGTAATTTCATGAAATACAATTCGCTTTGTTTTTTTAGGATCTAATCCCAATACTTCTGCTAAATGCCAACTAATACTTTCTCCTTCACGGTCCTCATCCGATGCTAGCCAAACTTCCTTTGCCTTCTTTGACATGGATTTTAATTCCTTTACTACTTTTTCTTTCTCACTAGGGACAGCATATCTTGGTGCAAATTTGTTTTTTAAGTCAATACCCATGTCTGCTTTCTCTAGATCACGAATATGACCATAGCAGCTTCTAACTTCAAATTCTTCCCCTAAAATCTTCTCGATCGTCTTGGCCTTTGCAGGCGACTCCACAATTAATAAGTTTTTTGACATAGTTGCCAACCGCTCCTACGGGTATTTTTGGAATTGAATATCAATTAATTATGAAAAAAGAAAAAAGACCATTGCTGGCTAATCTTCTCTTTTCTCGCGATGCAATATTAGAGCTTTCACCTAAAAAATAAAAATAAGCTATTCTATTGGAGCAAGAAAGGCCATTATTTTATCAATAATTTCAGGGGTTTTATATACTTTATTATGACCTAACCCATTGGTAATCAAGAATTTTATATTTTTTTGGGCTTTTTTTTGAAATTCGACTAAATCTTCGAATGGACAAACCAAATCATCCCTGTCGTGCACCCAAAGTAGGTCTCCAGTAAAGTTTTCGATGGCCCTGTCGGCTTCAAAATAGGTAATTGGCAGACCGGAACCCTTTTCTACTATTTCATTAAAAGCAGCTCTGATGGCAGGGCTAAGGTGCATCATATTGAAATATCTTTTAAAGGTAGTGGTGGTTTTTGTGGCTGGGGCAATTAATACAAACTTATGCTTTAATGGATTTTCAATAGTCTCTGCAATCATGGCCAAGGTAATGGCACCAAGGGAATGGCCAATAAAATGATCAATGGGGCCAATTTCTTTTATGATTTGTTCAATGGCATGTTTATAGATGATTATATTAATGTGTTTGCCCTCGCTAAGACCATGTCCAGGTGCATCAAAGCCAATAACCCTAAAACCCTTTTTCAATAAGGGCTGAATATATTGGTCAAACTTATAAAAATAGCTGGCATAGCCATGTGCAATTAATACGGTTTGTCCATTTGGCTTTAAGGGCTTCCATTCAAAGCCATGAATTTTAGTGTTGCCTGTTTTTATAATGCCATCTCCTGTGAGGGTTATATTTAAGGATTTCCCTTGATGAAATATAGCAGGGGCCTTTCTTTTCTTATATTTTGGATAGGGGGTGCAGAATAAATCAAAGGCTAATTTGCCTGCCACTGGGGGCGAAACCATGCCTAAGGTTTTGAACTTGGTTCTCAAATATTGTAAATAAATCCTTTCAGAGAACCCAAGCGTGGCCATAATTATATAATTAGAGCGCAAAGATAAGAAGCCCTAATGTATAGATATTAATTTTTTTGTATTTCGACAAAGAAAAATAAAAATGAGACTAAGCATTGAATGATATCTAGTATTTTTGCAAAAATCTAATAACGAGCTATGTATTCGATAAAAATTAATTTTGAACAAAAAGGCTTAGAGCCAGTTACGTTAAATGACATTAAGCCAGACCATAGCTTATTAGAAGTTCTATTAGAGGCTGGTATGATATTACACCATAATTGCGGGGGTGTTTGCGCTTGTAGTACCTGTCATATATATATAAAGAAAGGCGCTGAATTTTTACAAGAACTATCGGATAGAGAAGAAGATTTTATTGACAGAGCAGTGAGTCCAAGAATAGAATCAAGATTAGGATGCCAATGCGAATTATTAGCAGGCAGCGGTGCCATAGAAATATTAGTGCCCGATCAAACACAATTTTTAGGAGAATAAATTATACTAGACCCGAATTAAATATACCATTATGCCTCAGTTTGAACCACCCATTCATTGGAATGATCATGAAGACATCGCTCAAAAATTATATGAAAAATTTGGGGATGATTTTACAGAGTCAAAAATTTATAGAGTTCGTTTCACCGACTTATTAGATTGGGTTTTATCCTTGCCTCATTTTGAGGGTAAAAAAGAGGAGTCAAGTGAGGGTCATCTGGAAATGATTCAGTCCGCCTGGGTGTATGAGTGGCGCGATAATCAAAAATAAGCTTACTTTTATTGTCTAAATAAAGAAGTCTTGTTAGCAAAATTTAAAAATATAACTTGTTTTGTATTTGATGTGGATGGTGTATTAACCAACGGTAATTTATTGGTTATGCCCAATGGACTAATGGCAAGAACTATGAATATTAAAGATGGTTATGCTATTCAGTTGGCTATTAAAAAAGGCTACAAGGTTTGGATTATTTCAGGGGGCAATTCTGATGAAGTGAAAGAGCGATTAGAAAAATTAGGGGTTAGTCAAGTGTTTATGAAAGTGACAGATAAGAAAGTACTTTTAGAAGAGTTATCTATATTACATGCAACCCCACTTGATCAAATATTATATATGGGCGATGATATGCCCGATGTAGAAGCCATGCAATTAGTTAGTATTGCAGCTTGTCCTAATGATGCAGCTATTGATATTAAAGCCATGGCTACTTATAAAGCCATTGCTAAAGGTGGAGAGGGCTGTGCTAGAGAAGTGATTGAAAAAACATTAAAGTTGAATGATCATTGGGATAATGATGATCATATTCAGTCTAAATGAATTTAAAATAATCAATTTGAAATTATTCATTCATTTTTTAAAATTGGTGCGCTGGCCCAACTTAGTATTCATTATACTAGCAGAATGCTTACTGCATTTTTGTATTTACAAACCACTATTTCCTATTTCAGGTAGCGAGGCAGATATTCGATTTTATTTCATGCTTACTAGTAATATTTTAATTGCGGCTGCAGGCTATATGATTAACGATTATTTCGATGTCAATATTGACCAAGTTAATAAGCCTCAAAAGGTAGTGGTAGGTGCTTATATTAGTAGAAGGATGGTTATTTTCTGGCATTTAATCTTTAGTGTATTGGGTATGTATATATCCACTATTGTATTTCCTTTTCAATCGTATTGGCATATTCATATTACTAATTTATTGGCCATTTTATTTTTATGGTTTTATAGCACTACATTTAAAAAGAAGTTTTTAGTAGGCAATATTATAATTGCCATACTCACCGCTTGGTCTATTGCCATTGTATATTTTTCTAAGTTTACGGTGCAGGAAATTTTTCATCCTGAAATTAGTAATGGGGCTGTTTTAAAATTTGCGAAACTTACATTATTGTATAGTGCATTTGCTTTTATATTAACCTTGGTGAGAGAAGCTTTAAAAGATATGGAGGATATGGAAGGCGATCAGAAATTTGGTTGCAATACCTTGCCCATCGCCTGGGGTTTAAAACCCACTAAAGTATATCTAGCCGTATGGACCTTTGTGGTCATAGCCGTTTTGTTAATCATTCAATTATATGTAATTCCATTTGGTTGGTGGTATACTGTTTTATATTGTCTTATATTTATTATCACCCCCTTAAGTCTTGTTCTAATTCAATTGCCTAAGGCCTTTACGCATAACCACTTTAAAAAACTAAGTGCCTATTTAAAATTTGCCATGCTAGCAGGTATTTTATCCATTCTGTTTTTCTACTTTTTATTTTAATATAATAGTTTCATATAATCGATTCATTTCATGCCTTCATTCATACTAGCCTCGCAATCTCCTAGAAGAAAAACATTACTTGAATGGGCTGAAATTCCTTTTGAAATTATTGTTTCAGACGCAGATGAATCTTATCCAGCTAGTTTAGCTATCGAAACAGTGCCGGAGTTTATTGCAAAAAATAAAGCCTTGGCCGTAAAAGAAATGATTCTTTCCACTAAGCCTACTTTGGTAAACCAATGTATTATTGCAGCAGATACCGTGGTGGTATTGGATCAAAAAATAATCGGTAAGCCTAATAATAAACAAGAGGCTATTGATTCCTTGCTAGCCTTGTCTGGTCAAACCCATAAAGTTATTACCGGTGTAGTTTTATTATATCAAGGCCAGGAAATAAGCTTTAGTGAAACGACCTTGGTGGAGTTTCATACATTAACGCCTGAGCAAATAGAATTTTACGTAAATAAATATAAGCCCTATGATAAAGCAGGGGGCTATGCCATTCAAGAATGGATAGGAGTAGTAGGGATTAAAAAAATTACTGGCGATTTTTATAATGTAATGGGACTTCCTGTAAGTAAGCTAGTGCAAACAATAAAGCAACTAAATATTAGTTAGTTGCTTTAGGTATTAATATTTTTTTCTTTATTAATTTACTTTTTCATTTGTTGTAAGTAATTACTACCAATTAAAAGCAATATCTAATTCCAAATCTGGATGTAGGCTTCTTTCCACTGGGCAGGTTCTTGCCACTCTTTCTAATATCTCCTTAGTTTTATCATCTAAGTTTAAACCAGCAGGCATGGTCACATGCGCAATAATCTTTCCTATTCTTCTAGGATCTGATACCATTATTTTAGTCACTTCTACCTTGGCACCATCAAGCGCAATAGACATGGATTCTGCCTTAATACCCATGGTGGTAATCATACAAGCACCTAAACCCGTAGCAATTAAATCGGTGGGAGAAAATCTTTCCCCCTTGCCTTTATTGTCGGTAGGGGCATCTGTTTGAATAGGAGAGCCACTTTGTAAATGCACACAAGTGGTTCTTAAATTCGCGTCGTAGGTTACGATAGAGGTCATAGTATATATTTTTAAGCTACCGCTTTTTCTGGGCTAAGTTCTTTTTTATGAAGCGTGTAGGTAACTATTAGGGAAAGTATAAAATAGGCAATCATTAACTTACTTAATAATGAATAGTATTTATCGGCTCCAAACCAATCTCCAATAAAAACAATAATACTTATTCCAAAAATTGATTTTAATAGCTCCCAAAAAAGAGAGGATGGGTTGCCATCCATAAAATCGGTTAAGGCATAAATATAAACATAGACAAAGGCTCCATAAATAAATATATTGGGTACTCCAATATTTGCAATATTGCCTAAGAAATAAGCAACAATAATAAATATAAGTACAATTTGTAACCAAACCCATGCGTAAAAAGGGTTTGACCTTTTAGTTTGGTATTTTTCAAAATGATACACATCCTCAATTTTAAACACAGGACTTTTGGCTTCTAGATCGGCAGGTCTCCATCCCGTAGGTTTGAACCATAATTGAAACTTGGCTTTAATATCATTTGTTTTCCAAGCGTCAGTAATTAACAGCCACATGTGTTTGAAATTAATTTTTATAGGGTTCCAAGTTCTCATAGGTCTTGTAATTCCATAAACAGGAACTACATGGGGTAATTCTTCTTGGAAACTGCCGAATAATTTATCCCATATAATAAATATTTGGGCCATGTTTTTATCCATGTACTCTTTGTTAATAGCATGGTGCACTCTATGGTGTGAAGGGGTTACTAAGATATATTCTAGAAATCCCATTCTGTTAATATAGCGCGTATGGTACCAGAATTGAGCAAAAAATTGAATAGGGGTAACAGTGGCAATCACCAAAGGGGATACGCCCAATAAAGCTGCCGGAAGTAAGAAAATAGAAAATATTTTCACGAAAGATGAGATGGGTTGTCTTACTGCACAGGCTAAATCAAATTCTTCACTACTATGATGTACAATATGACTATTCCAGAAAAAATTATTTTTATGTTCTATACGGTGAATCCAATAGTGTGAAAAGTCTAAGCAAACAAAGGCAATAATATAAGTGAGCCAAGTGGTGCTAATATGTGTAATGGCCACTCTTTGTTCAATCCATTTGTAACTTAAAATGGTGAAACTTAAACCCAATACATTTTTAATGACCATGGTGATGGCTGAACTTAAACTACTCACTGTATCCATTGAATGGTTACGTTCTTTTTTTATATACCAACCATACCATTTTTCTATAAGAATCATCATAAAAAAAATGGGCATGACAATTAATAAGATCTTTCCGTACTTTTCCATAAAGGGGGTATTCATTTAGACGAAGATAAGATATAATTTTTAACCTTAAAAGGCCATTATATACTGCAAGTCTTGTATTTTTGTGCCAGATTATTGAGAAGATATATGCAAGAATTACCCATCGTAAGCGCTGAGAAAGATACTAGAATAAAAAAACCAGATTGGTTAAGAGTAAAGCTACCTATTGGGGAAAGTTACAAGCATGTTCGTGGGTTAGTGGACAAGCATAAACTACATACCATTTGTGAAAGTGGCAATTGCCCGAATATGGGAGAGTGTTGGGGCGAAGGCACGGCTACATTTATGATATTGGGTAATATTTGTACAAGAAGCTGTCAGTTTTGTGCAGTAGCTACAGGGCGTCCTAAAGCAGTAGAGTGGGACGAACCACAAAGAGTAGCAGAAGCTATTTTATTAATGAAAGTAAAACATGCAGTACTTACTAGTGTGGACAGAGATGAATTAGCAGATGGAGGTTCCATTATATGGTACAATACCATTAAAGCCATTAAAACACTTACGCCCACTACTACTTTAGAAACTTTAATTCCCGATTTCAGAGGTATAGAAGAACAAATTAATCGAATCATTGAAGCAGCTCCTGAAGTGGTGAGTCATAATATGGAGACAGTGGAAAGAATTACACAGAAAGTAAGGGTACAAGCAAAGTATAGAAGAAGCTTAGGCGTGCTAGAGACTTTGAAAAAAGGAGGCATGCGCACCAAAACCGGTATCATGTTAGGTATTGGAGAACAGAAAGAAGAAGTGATACAAACCATGAAAGATTTAGTTTCTGTTGGAACCGATGTATTAACCTTGGGCCAATACTTGCAACCTACTAAAAAACATTTAGCTGTTCAAAGATTTGTACATCCCGATGAATTTGCTGAACTAAGACAAATAGGCTACGAGTTAGGATTTGACTATGTAGAAAGTGGGCCCTTAGTAAGGTCGTCTTATCATTCAGAAAAACATGTGATAGCAGGCTGGGGTAGAAACAAATGGTTAGAAGAAATTTTACTCCCACATTAGGGCGCTTGCACCTAAGATGGCTGCGTCAGATTCTTTCAAATGACTTACTAGTATTTTAATTTTATTTTGGAACACTTCAATTAAGTTCGCTTCCATATGTTCACGTGTAGGTTTTAAAATTAAATCACCTGCTTTCGTTAATCCTCCGAATAAAATAATGGCTTCAGGGCTAGAGAACATTATAAAGTTGGCTAAAGAAATACCAAGTATTCTACCCGTGTATTCAAATACTTCTTTGGCCACTTCATCACCTGCAGTTGCCGCTTCAAATACAGCTTTAGAATCTATTTTATCAATAGGAATATTTCTGAGTGTACTAGGTCTGTCTGTAGTATTTAAAATTTCAACTGCTGATGTTGCCACCCCTGTTGCAGAAGCATAACTTTCTAAAGAACCTTTTTTGCCAGTTCCAGGATGAATACGTCCGTCAGGAATAATAATAGTATGACCTAATTCACCTGCCATTCCATCGTGTCCATAAATTAATTCTCCACCTGCAACAATACCACTACCTACACCAGTGCCCAAGGCAATTAAAATAAAATTTTTCATGCCTTTTGCTGCACCATAAGTCATTTCACCTACTGCAGCAGCATTGGCATCGTTGGTTAATTTTACAGGCAACTTAAATTTATCTTGAATGAGTTTTGCCAAAGGAATGATTCCTTTCCATGGAAGATTAGGCGCATATTCAATGGTACCTGTATATACATTTCCATTAGGAGCACCTACGCCAATTCCTTTAATACGGCCCACGCCACCCACTTTATCAATAAGGATCATTAGTTTATCATACAACTCATCTATATAAGCATGAATATCTGCATGCCCTCTAGTGGACATCGTATCAGAGGACAATACATTCCCTAAATTATCAACTATACCAAACTTGGTACCTGTACCCCCAATATCAACGCCCGCTACAAAAGAATCCATGCTCTATTTTTATTTAAATTATTATTAATGTCCTGCTACTGCTTCTGTTTCTTCATAATTAATTCCTTGCTTCTTTAAAATACCTTTTACTGCAATGGCAAATACTAAAATATAAGCAAAACAGAAAACAGGTACCCAGAAAGAATTATGAATACCATAACCTGGTGTATCTAAATGAGAAGATTGTAAGAAGTCAGATAATTTACCTTGGATAGGAGGAATAATACCGCCCCCTAAAATCATCATTATTAAAAAGGCAGCACCTTGTGTGGTATACTTTCCAATGCCTGCAATAGATAAGGCAAAAATACAAGGCCACATAATAGAACAAGCAATACCTCCTGTTAAGAAAGCATAAATAGCAATATCTCCTTTCGTGAATACCCCAATTAACATAGAGATAACGCCAATTAAACTAAATATTAATAAAGTTTTAGCAGGTTTGTCTTGACTTAAGAAGAAGGCCACAATTTGAATAAATATACAAACGATATACATATAAAGTGGAGTCATGTCGTATTGTGCGATACTATTTACAGCAATTACAATTCCAAAGGCTACTAAAGGAACAATGACCGTTAACATTTTTTTAGTATTGCTTTTAAACTCGAATGCTGAAATGGCACCTGCCCATCGACCAATCATCATGCTACCCCAATACATTGAAATATAAGGAGCAATTTTTGAAGAAGGGATACTTCCAAAATCGGCTTGCTTTAATAATTCTCCTAAGTTAGAACCAATGGAAACTTCAGCACCCACATATACAAATAAGGCAAGCATACCTAAAACTAATTGAGGGTATTTCATAGCACCCCAACCATTTTCATTTTTCTGTGCTTGAAAGTTAGCGTATAATAAACCCACTACCACAGTCGCTAAAGCACCAAATAACCATTTTAAACGCGTGGTTTCTAAATCATGTCTTCCTGCATCGGTTAAAGTGGTAGGATCAATTTTATAACTACTAAAAATAGGTACGAACATGACTATTAATACACCTGTCATGATTAATAACAAGTACAATGCTTTATTAGCGGGTTCAATTTTTTCTTCAGAAATTCCTGGAGGAACTTTCTTAGAGAAATGAAACATAGCAGCAGCGGCTAAAAATAAAATACCCACGGCTGTATACAATATCACCACTTTGCTTAAGCTTAATGCAGCAATTTGATCATCGGTAATAGCTGCTGCACTTCCAAATAAGGCAAGGGCTACCACAATGGGCCCAATAGAGGTCCCAAAGGAATTAATACCACCCGCTAGGTTCACACGGCTTGCCCCAGTAGAAGGGTCACCTAAGGCAATCGCAAAAGGTTGGGCTGCGGTTTGTTGTAAAGAAAATCCTAAAGCCACTATAAATAAACCTACTAACATGCCTGTAAAGGTGTTTGCATTCACTGCAATAATCATGGCAGCTGCACCAATAGCAGAAAATAGTAAGCCATAGACAATACTTTTTTTATAACCCCATTTACCTACTAAGTCCTTGCCGCCAAATGCTCCATAAGCAAATAAGCCTAAGGCACCTACATAATAGGCTAGGTAGAAAGCAAAATCCACTAATTGACTTTGAAATTGATCAAGGTTAAATTTATGCTTACAAAAAGGGATAAAGACACTATTGCTTGAAGCAATAAAGCCCCAGAAAAAGAACACCACTACAAGGGTAGATAATGCACCTGAATTGGTGGGTTGTTTGGTTTGGCTCATAAGATTCGTTAGTTTAATCGTTAAATCGATTCCGTAAAATACTTAAAATTATAATTCAATGTGTAAAAAGGATAAAAATCTATCTACAAATAATTAGAATTAACTGCTGAAAAACAAGGAGTTTTAAGCACAATGAAGTAAATTTAATCAAATTAAAAGTGCTCATGGTGATAGTACATGTAAGTGCAGAATGTTACCCTATGGCAAAGGCTGGAGGATTGGGTGATGTGGTAGGGGCGCTACCAAAATATCAAAACAAGCAGGGCGATAAAGGGTTGGTGATTATGCCTATGTATAAAACACCTTTTTTACAAGAAAATAATTGGGAGGTACAGTATAAAGGGAATACCAATTTAGGGACTTGGTTTTTCGATTATACCATTATTAAAGAAAGTACAGGTAAGCTAGGTTACGATTTATATCTGGTTGATATTAATGGATTACTAGACCGTCCTAAAATTTATGGCTATGCCGATGATATAGATAGGTTCATTGGATTTCAAGTAGCTGTTGTGAATTGGTTAAGTCATTGGACCGAGCTTCCTTCTATTGTGCATTGTCATGATCATCACGCAGGACTTATTCCTTTTATGATGAAACATTGCTATGATTATAAAAAATTAAAAAACTTAAAAACGATTTTCAGTATACACAATGCACAATACCAAGGTGCCATGGGTTGGGATAAAAGTATTTTAATTCCCAGATGGGATATAAATAAAAAAGGTTTACTAGAGTGGGGGGACTGCATTAATTCTTTAGCTTCTGCAGTTAAATGCGCCGATAAAATTACTACAGTGAGTCCTACTTATATGCTGCAGTTAACAACAGCTTCTAATGGGTTAGAATTATTATTTAAAAATGAAATAAGTAAATGTGTTGGCATATTAAATGGAATAGATAATGAAATTTGGGATCCGGCTACAGATACAATGGTGCCTTTTCATTATAATAGTAGCACCGTACAAGAAGGAAAACAAAAAAATAAAAATGCAATTTGTACAAAATATAATTTAGATAATACCAAGCCACTTATCGTTTTTATTGGAAGATTAGTTGCAGAGAAGGCCGCCGATGTTTTACCTGGGGCTATTCAACATGCATTAGATAAAACCAAGCTCGGTGCCAATTTTTTTATAATTGGTGCTGGAGATACAGCCACTGAATCGGCCTTAAATTATTTAGTGCAATTGTATCCAGGTCAGTACAATACTTTTATTGGCTATGATGAAAAGATAGGACATGAGGCCTATGCAGCAGCCGACTTTTTATTAATGCCCTCAAGAGTAGAGCCTTGCGGATTAAATCAATTATATGCACTCCGTTATGGAACTATTCCCATAGTGAGAGATACGGGAGGTTTGCATGATACAGTCATTGATATGGGAGATGCAGGAGGTTTTGGCATTAAATTTTTACATGCCAGTGAAGCAGATATTGTGTATTCTATTGAAAGAGCCATTGAATTATATAAAAATAAAAAGCAGATGAAAGCGATGATTCAAACAGCCATGCAATTGGATCATAGTTGGGAATCGGTCATTGCTGCTTATAAAAAAGTATATCAATCAATTGTATAAATAAATTATAAAATATTAAATTTTTAATATGCCAATATTTGCAAAAGAAACAGTTTCTATTATATTAGGAGGCGGTGCGGGTTCAAGATTGTACCCACTTACAGCCAGCAGATCCAAACCTGCTGTACCCATTGGAGGTAAGTATCGTTTAGTAGATATACCCATTAGCAATTGTATCAATAGTAATTTGAATAGAATATTTGTGTTAACACAATTTAATTCTGCTTCTTTGAATCAGCATATTAAAAATACTTATCATTTTAGTGCTTTTAGTTCTGGTTTTGTAGATATACTAGCTGCAGAACAAACACCCGATAATCCGGGATGGTTTCAAGGTACGGCCGATGCAGTGAGACAGTCTTTAAGACATTTAGCTAAAATGGATTTTGACTATGTGCTTATATTAAGTGGAGATCAATTATATCAAATGGATTTTAGCAAGATGATTGATGCGCATAAAAAAACTGGTGCAGCTTTAACTATTGCCACTATTCCAGTGGGGGAAAGAGAGGCGCCAGAGTTTGGTATATTAAAATCGAATGAAGAAAATGTAATTACTTCTTTTGTAGAAAAGCCAAAAAAAGAAATATTAAAAGATTGGACAAGCGATACGGGTAGTGAAATGAAAGCGCAGGGTCGTAATTATTTAGCTTCCATGGGTATTTATGTATTTAATAAAGAAATACTGCATCAATTCTTAAATGAAGTACATCCTAATGCTACCGATTTTGGAAAAGAAATTATTCCAGACTCTATTGCACACTATAAAGTATTGAGTTATCAGTATGATGGTTATTGGACCGATATTGGAAATATTTATTCTTTTTTTGAAGCCAATATTGCTTTAACACAAGATGTTCCTTTGTTTAATTTATTCGATAGTGCACAAAAAGTGTATACTAGGGCTAGAATGCTACCGCCCGCAAAAGTAAGTGGTACTATTATTAATAAAGCCATTTTGGCGGAGGGTTGTATTATTCATGCAAAGGAAGTAGCTAATTCAGTGGTGGGTATTCGTACAAGAATTGGGAAAGACACAGTGATTAAGAATACCTATATCATGGGTTGTGATTATTATGAAAATATTGAACAGATCAATGAGAAGAATAAAAAAGGAGCCCCCATTTTAGGTATTGGAGAAAGATGTATAATTGAAGATGCGATCATTGATAAAAACTGTTCTATTGGAAACGATGTAACTATAAAAGGAGGAGCACATTTAGAAAAAGTGGATCACCCTTTATACACCATTAAAGATGGGATAGTGGTGGTTAAAAAAGGAGCAGTGATACCGAATGGATATATAATATAATGGATCAAAAAATAGGAAACGAATTTTATATAGGTGCCTTGACCATGCAAGTGATTGAATTAACGAAATAATTATGCCAAAATACGAGGATATTCATTTTGTAGATACCAAACAAGCTGTTTGGAATTACTCTTTATTTACAGATGAAGATGTGCATAATTTTCAAAACGGTACACACTATTCATTGTATACCTTATTTGGCAACAAACAAATAGAAGTCTCAGGTAAGAAGGGAACTTACTTTGCTGTTTGGGCACCTAATGCAACAGCAGTTTATGTGAAAGGAAATTTTAATGATTGGAATAATGAAACCCATTTATTAAAAGTTAGACAAGATAGTTCTGGTATTTGGGAAGGGTTTATTACAGGTATTCACCATGGCGAAGTATATAAATACCATATTCATGGCTATAAAGGGGTGAAGCTTGACAAAGGTGACCCCTTTGCCAATTATTGGGAGCTAAGGCCCCTGACCGCTTCTATTACTTGGCAAACGAATTATGCTTGGAAGGATACCAAGTGGATAGAACAAAGAAAAATTAAAAACAGAACCGACCAACCTTATTCTGTCTATGAAGTGCATTTGGCTAGTTGGATGCGCCCCAATAAAAACGATGAGAGTTCTTATAATTCCTATACCCAACTTATTAGCTTACTTGTTCCTTATGTAAAAGAAATGGGTTTTACACATGTCGAATTCATGCCTGTGATGGAACATCCATTTGATGGTAGCTGGGGTTATCAAGGGGTAGGTTTTTTTGCACCCACTTCTCGTTTTGGAAATCCGCAAGAGTTTGCTGCCTTAGTAGAAGCATTTCATGCAGCAGAAATTGGTGTTATTCTAGACTGGGTGCCTTCTCATTTTCCTTACGATGCCCATGGCTTGTTTATGTTTGATGGCACCAATACTTATGAGTATGCCGATATGCGAAAGGGCTATCATCCCGATTGGAACTCTTATATATTCAATTATAAAAGAGGAGAGGTGAAATCTTTTTTAATTAGTAGTGCACGTTTTTGGTGTGATCAATTCCATATTGACGGCTTAAGGGTAGACGCGGTAAGTTCTATGTTAAAATTGGATTATAGCAGGGAAGAAGGCGAGTGGGAGCCCAATGAATTTGGGGGTAATGGAAATATAGAAGCCATTGCTTTTATAAAGGACTTAAATGAAACTCTATACCGAGACTTTCCTTATATACAAACCATTGCAGAGGAAGCCTCTGACTGGCCGGGCATAAGCAAACCCACATTTATGGACGGCTTGGGCTTTGGTATGAAATGGATGATGGGTTGGATGCATGATACTTTGGATTATTTTAAATTGGATCCTTTGTTTAGGTCTATGCAACAGGATAAGTTTTCTTTTTCCATGATGTATTTTTATGACGAAAGTTTTATGTTGCCTTTAAGCCATGATGAAGTCGTACATGGTAAAAGCCCCATGATTTATAAAATGCCTGGAGATGACTGGCAGAAATTTGCGAATTTAAGACTTATGTATACTTATATGTTTATGCATCCTGGTGCTAAGCTATTATTTATGGGTAATGAATTTGCGGCTACCAAGGAATGGAATTATACTACTGAATTACAATGGGACTTACTTACAATAGAATCACATGCGGGAATGCGCAAAACGGTGCAAGCCTTAAATGAAATATATAAAAACAATCCTGCCTTATTTGAGCTGCAATTTGATCCTAATGGTTTTGAATGGGTAGAGATTAATAAAAGAGAAGAGGCAGTCATTGCTTTTAAAAGAAAAGGCTTAAAGCCTGAAAATGATATTTTGGTGGTGATGAATATGACACCCGTTCCTAGACATCAATTCCCGATTCATGTAGCAGAAAAAAAAGTTTGGAAAGAAATTTTCAACTCTGATGCTAAAAAATATGGAGGCACTGGAGACTTGACCAATACAAGTATTGTTTTGCATCCTCAAGATGAAAAGGGAGAATGGAACCAGGTTTTGTTGAACTTACCAGCCTTATCTGCTATCGTTTTAGTATAAATTCTAAATACATTATTGTATTTAACCTACTCAATGTCAATACTTTATTTATTGATGAATCAATATTAATATCCCTACGAACATTTTCAGTCAAGTTTTCCACATTTAAGTAGAACTGAGCATTGGTAACAATTAGATAACAATTAGTTATGAACTTTGCGTTGTAATCCAAAACCTAAAAAACAAAATGTATGAAAGCTACTAACAAAGCAATGTTGTATGAAGCCGTTTCGGAATTTATACAGTTGCACGCCTTCGATCATTTATTGGACAATGAATTAGCACAGTTGAAAAGTTTACTCAATGCATACACGCTAGCCGAAGAGGGTAGTGAAATGCAAGAAATTAGCAGCAAATTAATTCCTTTGTTAAGCAAAGCGAATTTCTTTGTAGAAACTATTTCACCTGCTGCCATTCAATTATGGTTTTATGCTTTATCCTACAATGAAATACCTATTGGTGGTATGATGCAGGATTTTAGCAGTACCAATGAATTAGTGAGCTAGATTTAGTAAAGTAGTTGCTTTATTAAATAGTGATATTAGAAAAGGCCTCCTTTTTAAGGGAGGCCTTTTCTGTAAATATTCATTTAGACTTTGTTCTATCTAATCTAATCTAATCTAATCTAATAAAGAATTATAATAATCCCTTCGTTAATTTAGTTTTACCTTCTCCGATTTTGAAACCGTTATGATAAATTTCTACTAAATATTCTCCTTCAGTAAAGCTTACATTTTTGATATCATAGCTTACAGGTAATTCTTTATTTTGTTCGTATTGAACTGATAATTTGTTAGAATAGCCTTTAGCACCATCTTCTCTAGTATTAATTTTACCCGTTTCGTTGAATGCTTTACCATCTGGGCCAGTGATACTCACAAATAACTCTTGTGATCCTGTTGGCGTAATTTTGTTTCTATCAATTTGAAAGGACAAGCGAATGGTATTGGCTCTCTTAGTATTGCTCGTTACCTTCTCAGAGCCGTCATCTTTAATTCTTAAAGCTTGAATGCTAAAAGTAGAGGCGTGTAAAGTAGAACCAATATCTTGTAATCTTTCTCTCTCTTTTTGAGTAGCCGTTAAATTCGTATTTAAGTTTGTATTCGTAGTATTTAAAACTTCGTTTTTAGCAGTTAAATCTTTGTTTTCAGCTTGTGCTTTTGTAAGGTCTGCAAATAGGTTTGTTACCTTACCATTTAAATCGGCAATTAAAGTTTTAGCTTCTGCTAATTCTACATCTGTAGCATTTTGCTTACGTAAAATAGTACTGATATTAGATTTTAATTTTTGAATTTGATTAGACTTGTCTAATAAATCACCTTGAAGGGTGGTGTTTTGATTCGTTAAAGAATCTGCTTTAGCAGATACTTCTATAAATTCAGCTTGAATTTTTGCTTTAGCACTGTCAATCACAGCTATTTTGTTGTCATAGGTAGTAATAATGTCCACTTTTGAACTACTGAAATAGATCCAAGAGCCAATTATAACTAATATTAAAACCCCAATGGTTATTTTACTGCTCATGCTAGAAGATTCGTTACTCATAAAAATTTTTTAGTTTAAGGCTTCAAAGATACAAAAAATAGAACAGATTACTAAAAATTGTAGGCTAAGTTAATAGGGGCTTGATTTTTAGCTAATTATATTAAAAAATTTAAGATTCAAGTATGACTTATCTTTATATTTGAATATGCCTACTTCTAAAATTATAGCTAACTGGAAAAAGAATGTTTTTGATGCCATTTATTGGCTAGAAGGGGAAGAGGCATACTATATTGATAAGGTTGTAGACTATGCTGAAAAGCAACTACTTCCTGAAGCCGAGCAAGCTTTTAACCTTACTATTTTTTATGGCAAGGATGCAGAATGGACAGATATAATGAACGCTTGTAAACGGTATCCTGTTTTTGCAGAACGCCAAGTAGTTATTATTAAAGAGGCCCAATTAATGGGTCAAATAGAAAAGTTAGAATCCTATGTAGAAAACCCATTGTCTTCTACTATTTTAATTGTGGCGTATAAGGATAAAAATATTGATGGCCGTAAAACCTTTGGTAAACTCTTAAAATCCAAAACCACTTTTATTGCTACTAAAAAAATGTATGATAGTAAGCTGCCAGAATGGGTGAATGAATGGGTGGCAGATAGAGGGTATCAGATTGCTCCTAAGGCAGTACAAATTTTAGTAGACCATATTGGGAATGATTTAAGCAGAATACAAAATGAATTAGAAAAGCTTATTGTGAATTTGGGAGATCGTAAAAAAATGACCGAAGATGATATTGAAAAGTACATTGGTATTAGTAAAGAGTACAATGCCTTTGAATTTCAAGAGGCAGTGGGCCAAAAAAACTTTGCCAAAGCCATTCGAATGATTCAATATTTCGAATCCAATAATAAAGCAGCCCCTATACAATTAATACTACCCACTTTATATGCATTCTTTTCTAAGCTTTATGCTATTTATGGTTTGAATAGTAGTGATGAAAAAAGAATTATGAGCGAAGTAGGGGTTTCTTTTTTTGCAGTTAAAATTTATTTAGCAGCACTAAGGCAGTATTCTTATTCAAAAGTGGAGCATGTACTTATGCTTATTCACGAATATAATTTAAGAGTAGTAGGTATTAATGACGCAGATAATACCGATGCCGATTTATTAAAAGAATTGGTCGTTAAAATTATGGATGTCCCTGAAAAGCAACCTGCTTAGGTATTTCAGGCATTACTATTATAAGTATAAATTTAATTATACTTCTTTAAAATAGCCGCTGCGGTTATCTTGTCTTTGGCTAATTGTACTTTTAAGGCTTCTAGTCCATCAAATTTTACTTCGCCTCTAATATATTCATATACCATGACTGTTAAATTTTGCTCATATATATCTTGATCAAAATCTAAAATATGCACTTCAATGACTTTCTTCTGTCCATCCACGGTGGGTCGAATGCCAATATTCATCATTCCATTATAAATAATATTACCAAGACAACTCCCTTTTACTTTAACAGCATAGACGCCATTGGAAGGAATTATTTTTTCTTCATTATTGATATGCAAATTCGCAGTAGGGAATCCGATGGTGCGTCCTATTTGATTACCTCTTACCACAAATCCATCAAACAAATAAGGATAGCCTAAAAGCGCATTGGCTTTTTCAATAGCATGTTCTAGTATATAGTTTCTAATTTGGGTAGAACTTACAATTTCATCTGATATAATTTTTTCATGAATCTGTTCTACTTTAAAGCCAAGTTCGTTTCCAAACTTTTGCAGGAGCTCAAAATTTCCATTACGGCCATTACCAAACCTGTGATCATAGCCTACTAAAATTGTATGCGGGTGAAAATGGTCAAATAAAAAGTTTTTAACATACGCTTCGGCAGTTAAATTAGAAAAAGCGTAATCAAAATTAACTACCACTAAATGGTCAATACCACTTTGTGTTAGTAATTCAATTCTTTCTTCTAGGCTGGTCAATTGTTTGATTTCTCCTGGGATAGAGGAGATTACTTTTCTAGGATGGGGATGAAAGGTGACAATGACTGTTTCTCCCTTCATTTCAAGGGCTATTTGCTTCATTCTACTAATAATCTCTTGATGGCCTATATGCACTCCATCAAAGGCGCCCGTAGTAATAACGGCATTTTTGAAAGCAGGTAATTGTTTTAAATCGTAGTGAACAGTCATCTTCGTTGTCTAAATATGGCACAAATGTAAAACAATTGTACCTTTGTGCCACAAACCAATTTAGATTCATGTCATTGTATGCCCAACGCGGAGTTTCCGCTCAAAAAGAAGAAGTTCATGCAGCCATTAAGGATCTCGACCAAGGCTTATATCCCAATGCTTTTTGTAAGTTATATGCTGACTATTTAGGGGGTCAATCTGACTATATTAATATAATGCATGCCGATGGAGCTGGCACTAAAAGTATACTAGCCTATCTCTATTGGAAAGAAACAGGAGACGCGACTGTATGGAGAGGTATTGCTCAAGATGCCATTGCCATGAATTTAGACGATTTATTATGTGTAGGTATTTATGATCAAATATTATTCTCTTCCACCATTGATAGAAATAAATTGGTAATTACTGGCGATGTTTTAAGTGAAGTTATTAATGGGACTCAAGACTTTTTTAATACACTAAAAAAATTCGGTATTCAAATTGAATTTTTAGGAGGCGAAACTGCCGATGTAGGAGATGTTGTAAGAACTATTGCAGTCAATGGCACGATGACAGCCAGATGGCCCAAGGCAAAACTTAATTACTAACGATAAAATCGCAGCAGGACAAGTAATTGTTGGATTTTCAAGTTATGGACAAGCAAGTTATGAATCGTCTTATAATAGTGGACTTGGTAGTAATGGACTTAACCAGTGCAAGACATGATGTTTTAGAACATAGCTATGCTAAAAAGTATCCTGAAACTTTTGAACCAAGTTTAAAAGAGGAAGTAGTTTATATTGGAAAAAATAAAATGACCGATACATTGGCTATACCTGGTTTTGGTGCAATTAGTATTGGTAAATTATTATTAAGCCCTACCAGAACTTATGCGCCACTTGTAAAAGCCATACTGGATCCAAGCATTTCGATGCAGTCAAAGGAATGATACATTGTAGTGGAGGTGGACAAACAAAATGTATGAAATATTTGCCTGGACCTATGCGTATTGTGAAAGATAATTTTTTAGAAGTACCTCCTATATTTAATTTAATTCAAGAAAATTCTGGAGCGAACGCAAAAGAAATGTACCAGGTATTTAATATGGGCCACCGATTAGAAATTTTTACGGACGAGGCGTCGGCAGCTGCATTTAATAGGTATTGGCTAAAAGCATTTAATATTGAAGCGCAAATTATTGGATAGGGTAGAAGCGTCATCTGCAAAGAAGGAATTAATTTTAAAAGGAAGTTTTGGAACAGAAAGTATTTAGCTATTAATTTTAATCTACTAACAAAATAAGATATGAGCGAAATAGTAGTGCAAATTAGAAAATGTAAATATTTATCAAAGTGGGAATCTCATTTTGCAAGATGTAAATTTTGACAGTTCAAAAAGGAGAGTTTGTGTATTTGGTTGGTAAAACGGGAACTGGAAAGAGTAGTTTATTGAAAACTTTATATGGAGAAGTGAGCATTACTGAAGGGGAAGGTAATGGTGGTAGGCTATGATTTAAAAGATATGGATTGGAAAAAACTTCCCTTTTTAAGAAGGAATTTAGGGGTTGTTTTTCAGGATTTTCAATTATTAACCGATCGAAATGTACATGAGAATTTACGTTTTGTGCTTAAAGGCCACAGGCTGGGAGGATGAACAGGTTGATGGAGCAAAAGATAGAAGATGTACTAGCTAAAGTAGGGCTTCAAAATAAAGGCTTTAAAATGACCTATGAGATGAGTGGGGGCGAGCAACAAAGAGTGGATATTGCTCAGGGCCTTATTAAATTCCCCTAAATTAATACTAGCGGACGAGCCAACAGGAAGTTTAGACCCTGAAACCAGTGATGAAATCATGCAATTATTGTTCCAAATAGCCAAGGAAGACGGAACGGCTATTGTAATGGCAACCCATGACTTATATGGTCGTAAATAAGTTCCCTTCAAGAACCCTAGCTACCCTTGGAGGAAGGCTCACTGCACAGGTTTAATTTTTCTCCACTAATTGTACACAAAACACCCATTTAGGCCTTGATTTCTTGGCTCTTTTTCTTATGTTCGCAGACATAAAATAGAAGATAACAAGTGAGACTAAAGTCATTAGAAATCAAAGGGTTCAAGAGCTTTGCTGACAAAACAATTGTAAGTTTTGATGATGGAATTACGGGCATCATCGGACCAAATGGTTGTGGTAAAAGTAATATTATTGATAGTATAAGATGGGTAATAGGAGAACAGAAAATTTCAGCACTAAGAAGTGAGAATTTAGATTCTTTGGTTTTTAACGGAAGTAAAACCCGTTCGGCAAGTAGTATGGCCGAAGTGAGCCTTACTTTTGAGAATACTAAAAACTTATTACCTACCGAGTTTAGCACTATAACAGTAACGCGTCGTTTTTATAAAAACGGGGAGAGTGAATACCGCTTAAATGATGTGGCTTGTCGTTTGAAAGACATCCATAATTTATTCTTAGATACCGGAGTAAGTACCGACAGCTATGCCATTATCGAATTAGGTATGGTCGATGATATCATTAAAGATAAAGACAATAGTCGTCGTAGAATGTTAGAACAAGCGGCTGGGTATTACTATTTACAAAACAAGAAAGAAAGAAGCGAAAAATAAATTAGATGCGACTGAACAAGATTTAGCCCGTATCGAAGATTTATTATTTGAAATTAATAATCAATTAAAAACTTTAGAGAACCAAGCTAAAAAAGCAGAAAAGTATTTTGAAATCAAAAAAGATTACAAAGACACTGCTATTGAACTAGCCAAGGCTTCTCTAGAAGGCTTTAATGTTAGCTATAAAGAGCTAAACGAACAACAAGAAGCTGAAACAGACAAGAAATTTAAATTAGAAGCCGCTATTGCATTGGAAGAAGCCGCCTTAGAGGTTGAGCGTGTGGTCTTTATTGAAAAAGAAAAGGGCTTACAGTCTTTACAACATCAATTCAACGACAGTTTATCTACACTTAGAACCAAAGAGAACGATAAAAACTTAGCTGCACAACGCTTAGATTATCTAAATGATAAAGAAGCTTCTTTACAAGAGTTTTTATTAAAAGCAGAAGGGCAATTAAAAACCATTGGCGATTCTATCGAGTATACTAAACTACAAGTAGTAGAGGAAGAAAAAATATACCAAGACTTTAAATCAAGAGTTGATCAATCTCAAACAGCTTTAACTGAAAAAAGAAATTCATTTGATAGCCAAAGATCTATCTTAGATAATTTACGTCAGTCTTATCAACAAATACAAAGAAATCAATTTGATGCGGAAAAGAAAGTAGCGGTATCCGATACTTCTATTCAGAATGTTCAAAGATCTCATCAGCAATTAGAAGAAGAGCAAAATCATAGAGTAGGGCAAATTTCTGATATCAGTTCTCAGTTAACTACCAAAGAAGCCGATTTAGAAACAAAGAAAGCGCATTTAGAAGCATTACAAATTCAACATGATAATGCAAGAGCAAGTATTTTTGAAACCCAGGAACAATTAGAAGTACTAAGATCTGAATTGGCAGAACAAACTAGAAAATTAGATGCGAAGAAGAACGAATATGATTTATTAAAGAGCTTAGTGGATTCAATGGAAGGTTATCCGGAGAGTGTTAAGTTCTTACATAAGAATACAGGCTGGAATCATCAAGCGCCTATTTTATCTGACATCTTATATGTACAAGAAGCCTACCGTGCAGCGGTGGAGAATGTGCTTAGAGCCTTATTTAAACTATTATGTAGTCAATGATTTAAAAGAGGGTATGCAAGCTGTGCAGTTATTGGATGACAATAAAAAGGGCAAGGCCAATTTCTTCTTATTAGACCAACTAAACGGGGCTTCAGCGAATGCAGCACCTGCTAATACCATTGCCGCTTTATCGGTTATTGAAATAGATAGCAAGTATAGTGCCTTGGCGAATCATTTATTAGGCAATGTATTTATTGCTGAAAATGAGTCGGCTTTATCGGGCGACTATGCTGGTATTATTTTAGAGAAAACAGGTAAGTATGTGAGAGGAAAGTATACATTAACGGGAGGTAGCGTAGGCTTATTTGAAGGAAAGAAAATTGGACGTGCTAAGAATTTAGAAAAATTATTAGAAGATATACAAGCGCAAGAAAAAGTTGTAAACGATTTAAAAGCGACCATTCAAACTCAACATAATTTTGTATTACAGTTTAATGAGCTTTTGAAAGAAAATGAAATTCGTGCAACTGAACAAGCCGTGAATACTTTAATCAATGAAGTATTTGCCAATAAGAACAGATTAGAAAACTTGCAATTAGCGCAGTCTGCAGCTATTATTAAGTTAAAAGAGTTTGAAGATAAGATTACAGAAGAGCATACCGCTATTGCAGATACAAGAATTGCTTTAGAGGCCTTGAATTTATCTTTACAACAAACTCAGTCTAATTTAAATGATGTTGAATTAGCCTATCAAGCAGCCGAGCAAGCTTATCATTTAGCTTCTGGCGAGTTTAATGAAATGAATTTACAATTAACTAAACAGTATAGCAAAATTGAGGCATTACAACAAGAGGTTGTATTTAAGGAAAATCAATTAAATGATTTACATGCTCAAATACAAACCAATAGCGTTCAATTAACAGAAGCTAGTGCAGCTATAGTGGAAAGTCGAGCTGAATTAGCACAATTGGAAGAAGACTTAGTGAAGTTATTAAAAACCAAGGAGGATGAAGAGTCAATATTAAACGAAGCAGATCAAGCCTATTATAATTTAAGAAACAACCTACAAGAAAAAGAGAGTGCCTTAAGAATGCAGATTAAGTCTAAAGAATTAATTGATCAATTAATCAATGAAATTAAAGACCAACTGAATAATTTAAAATTACAGTTATCTGGCATGAAAGAAAGATTAAACGTAGAGTTTAAAGTTGAATTAGAGGAAATCTTAGACGAAGGTAGAGCTACTGAAATTTCATTAGAAGAATTACAAGCCAGCGCCGATAGAATGAAAAAGCGTTTGGAGAATATGGGTGAAGTAAATCCAACAGCTATTGAAGCCTATACTGAAATGAAAAAGCGTTATGATTTCATCTTGGAACAAAAGAATGACTTAGTAACAGCTAAAGAAAGTTTAATGCTTACTATACAAGAAGTAGAAGCGACTGCCAATAAAGCCTTCTTAGAAACTTATAATCAAGCTAGAGAAAACTTCCAAAAGGTATTTAAAGCCTTATTTACAGAAGAAGACTCTTGTGACTTAATATTAGTAGATCCTGAAAACTTAGCGGAAACTGCAGTGGAAATTGTAGCGCGTCCTAAGGGTAAAAAGCCATCTTCTATTAGTCAATTAAGTGGAGGAGAAAGAACTTTAACGGCAACTGCTATGTTGTTTGCTATTTATTTAATTAAGCCAGCTCCATTCTGTATTTTGGATGAGGTTGACGCGCCATTAGATGATGCCAACGTAGGTAAGTTTACACAAATGATTCAGAAGTTTAGCGATAAATCTCAATTCATTATTGTAACACACAATAAGCAAACCATGAGTGCTGTGGATGTGATATATGGTGTGACTATGCAGGAACCTGGTGTAAGTAAACTAGTACCTGTTGACTTTAGAAGTTTGAGTAACTAATATATTTTATAAATTCGCTTTAAGAGTCCTTGGTAGTAATACTAGGGGCTCTTTTAATTTAGAACTGTTTTTAATGATTAAATCTGCTATCATATTATTTCTCACTTGTTTTTTATTATACCTACCTTTTAGTCGGGTGCCAGATTATTTCGACAGTGAAACAGCTCCTGGAATAATTATAAAAGAAGGCAGGGGGCCTAGGACTAAGATAATGGCTGTTTATTCTGAATATGGTAAAGAATATAAGCTTGAATTAGATAGTGCGCAGTATGCTTCTAAAATAGGAGAGAGGCTGGAATTAATCTATGAATTAAGCAACCCTCAAAAAGCGGTGGTGAATAAGTTCTGGGGCTATTGGTTAATTCCTATTGAACTAGCTTGGTCTTTTGGAGGATTCGCTGCATTATTAGCCATTGCCTATGCCACCACCCATAAGCCAGATCCCTCTGCCATTGCCGAACAGTTAAAGGGCGAGGATGCTCCGAAGAAAAAATATCAATAACGCTGAATGAAACTTGAAAAAATATGGAATAATTGGTTATTTAAATATTAAGTGAAAAAACACCTATATCTCACTCTCTGATCGCTACGCTCACAAAGTTCGTTCGATATAGCATTTTTTCAATTCTTAATATTTAAATAAGTTTTTTATCATTAGCGCTTCAATAGTCGTTTAATCTCTTTATCTACATCACGTGACTTAATGGTTTCACGCTTATCAAATTCTTTTTTACCCTTCCCTACACCAATTTCTACTTTGGCATAATGTTTATCATTAAAAAATATACGCAAAGGGATAATAGAGAAGCCCTTTTCTTTCACCTTGGTCTCTAATTTTTCTAGCTCTCTTTTTTGCAATAATAATTTACGGTCATGCACTTCAATATGATTATTGACATTACCATGGGTATAGGCATTAATAAATAAGCCACGCACCCATAATTCACCTTTATCAAACATGCAGAAGGAGTCGTTGAAACTTACCTTACCTTCTCTAATCGATTTTACCTCGGTTCCTAACAATACAATGCCTGCCTCATATTTGTCCTCTATGTGGTAGTTGAAATAGGCCTGCCTATTATTCAACTCTTTTACTTGTACTGGTTTCGCTTTGGCCATAAAAAATCCCGGAACTGACATAGTAACGGGATACAAAAATAGGATTAAATATTGACTTCCTAAATGGATTAATGTTTGAATAAGTAAGCCACTTCGGATAATTTATTTTTTAAGTCTTTTCTATCAATGATAAAGTCTAAAAAGCCATGTTCTAATAAAAATTCACTGCGTTGAAATCCTGCTGGTAAATCTTTTTTAATGGTCTCTTTAATCACACGCGGACCCGCAAAACCAATTAAGGCGCCAGGCTCTGCAATATTAATATCGCCTAGCATACCAAAGCTTGCAGAAATACCTCCAAAAGTAGGATCGGTTAACATAGATATAAAAGGAAGTTTTGCATCACTTAATTGAGAAAGCTTGCCGCTGGTTTTTGCTAATTGCATTAAGCTAAAAGCACTTTCCATCATACGGGCGCCACCACTTTTGCTAATAACCAAATAGGGTAGTTTATGTTCTATACAATAGTCAACTGCTCTACTAAATTTTTCTCCCATCACACTGCCTAATGAACCTCCAATAAATTCAAAGTCCATACAAGCCACCACCATTTCTTCTCCATTAATTTTACCAACTGCTACACGCATAGAATCCTTCAAATCGGTTTTTGCATGTATTTCATCTAATCTTTTTTGATAGTTTTTTAAATCGGTAAAGTTTAAGGCATCCTTACTTTTAATATTATCAAAAAGTTCTGTGCACTGCGCTTCATCAAATAAAATATCAAAATACTCATCACTTCCAATACGATGATGAAAATTACATTTAGAACAAATGAATAAGCTTTCTTTTAATTCAGAACTTGTACATATATGATTACAAGACGGGCACTTCGTCCAAAGACCTTCTGGCGTCTCTTTTTTTTCAGCAGTGGAAGTGGTAATGCCTTTTCTAATTCTTTTAAACCATCTTGATTTACTAGCCTCAGAAGCAGCCGTTTCTTCACCGGTTAAGTTTACTTCAATATCTTCTTCTCTATTTCTCATAGTTAAGCAATCGTTTTAGTCCTATATGAAGTTATAAAAAAATAAACAGCCATCCATTTTAATAAATAGGCGGCTGTGTTAAAATTTTGTTTAAGCGTTTCTATTAATGCAGTTTAAATCAACAAAAGCCACTTCTAGTCTTTGAATAAAGGATTCTTCTCCTTTTCTTAACCAAACTCTTGGGTCATAATACTTCTTATTAGGCTTATCGGCTCCCTCAGGGTTGCCTAATTGTGCTTGTAAGAAAGCCTCATTCTTTTTATAATATTCTAAAACGCCTTCCCAGAAAGCCCATTGTAAATCGGTGTCTAAATTCATTTTAATAGCGCCGTATCCAATGGCTTCTCTAATTTGATTTTGTGGTGAACCTGATCCGCCATGAAATACAAAATACACTGGCTTTTCCGCAGTATTTAATTTTTTCTGAATATGCACTTGGCTATTATTTAAAATATCGGGTCTTAATTCAACATTACCTGGTTTGTATACACCATGTACATTTCCAAAAGCAGCAGCTACCGTAAATAAATTACCCACTTTACTTAATTCAGTATAAGCGTATTCAACATGTGCTGGTTGTGTATATAATTTATCATTATCAACACTGCTATTATCAACACCATCTTCTTCTCCACCCGTTACACCTAATTCAATTTCAATACTCATTCCAAGATGGTGCCATTCTTTTATAGAATTCTACTGAAGTTTGAATGTTCTCTTCTAAACTTTCTTCAGATAAATCCAACATATGTGAACTGAATAAAGGTTGGCCTTTTTCTTTTTTATATTGTTCGCCCGCATCAATTAAGGCACTAATCCATGGTAACCATTTTTTAGAAGCGTGGTCGGTATGTAAAATAACAGGAACATTGTAAAACTTGGCTACTTGGTGCACATGTAAGGCACCTGCAATAGCGCCTTGAATATTCGCTTGTAAATTATCGTTAGGCATTCCTTTACCTGCGATAAATTGAGCACCTCCGTTAGAAAATTGAATAATGATAGGAGAGTTCACTTTGGCAGCTGTTTCAATAGCTGCATTAATAGTGTCGGTACCAGTCGTATTTACTGCTGGTATTGCAAATTGATTGGCTTTTGCATCATTGTATAATGCTCTCTAATTCTTTACCAAATAAAACCCCTGCTCTGTACTTGCTCATATTTTAATTATTGAGTGGCAAATATACAATTTATGGCCCAAACGCATGTTAGCCAAAGCCTCCGATTTAGGGTATAATAATCTACAAAAAAGGGAAGAATACACAGATTTTTAACTGAAAATCAATAAATTAAAGAAAACCTTTAGACTTCATCCATTCGTCATTATAGACCTTACCTACATACCTGCTTCCATGGTCATGTAAAATACAAACCACCAGGTCGGAACTTTTTAATTTATCTTTTAATTGAAGTAATCCCAAAATGCAAGAGCCCGCACTGTAACCGCAGAATAAACCTTCTTCTTTAGCCAAACGCCTAGTCATTAAAGCCCCTTCTTTATCGGCTACTTGTTCAAAATGATTTATAACGAGACATATCATAATTGGCAGGTATAAAGTCTTCCCCAAAACCTTCTGCAATATAAGGTTGAACATAAGTATGGTCTTCAATACCTGTTTGAAAATAATGTGTAAGTAAGGAGCCAATAGGATCGATGGCCCATATTTGAATATTCGGATTTTTTTCTTTTAAATATTTGGCTGTTCCTGTGATAGTACCGCCTGTGCCAACAGTACATACTAAATGTGTAATTTTTCCTTCAGTTTGCTCCCAAATTTCTGGCCCCGTGCTTTCATAGTGTGCCTGACGATTCGCTAAATTATCATATTGATTAAAGAAAAAAGAATTCGGTGTTTCAGCAGCTAACTTTCTAGCTACAGAATAATAACTTTTTGGATCCTCTGGTGCAACATTGGTTGGACAAACAATTACTTCAGCACCTACCGCTCTTAAGATGTCCATCTTTTCTTTACTCTGCTTATCGGTGGTGGTGAATATGCATTTATATCCTTTCACAATGGCTACTAATGCAAGTCCCATTCCAGTATTACCACTGGTACATTCAATAATAGTGCCACCTGGTTTTAGTTTTCCTTCCGCTTCCGCCACTTCTACCATTTTCAATGCCATTCTATCTTTAATAGAATTGCCTGGGTTAAAATAATCCACTTTAGCAAGTACAGTAGCAGGAATCTCGTTCGTTATTTTATTTAAACGAATGAGTGGAGTATTGCCAATAGTTTCTAAAATATTATTTAACCACATGTATTTTTCACTTTAGTGATAAAGTAAAAATAAACTAATTAATAAGAAAGAAAGAATAAAGAAATGCAGAAGTTTTTAACGAAAACAGGGGATGATAAGTAGAAAATTAAAATAAGATTAGTAGACTAATAGAGGGGCGCTATACATTCTCAAAATTACTAGTAATAATTTCGCAGAAGCGTGTTTGGATCATTTTTTCAGCTAGTAAAATCATGTTGTAGAATGCTTTGGCATTGCTAATGCCATGGCCAATTATAACGGGTTTGTTCACACCTAATACAGGAGTGCCGCCATAATTTTCAAAATGGAATCTGCCAAAGAAAGAATCGTTTTCTAATTTTTGATGTGCTGCTGCATCATACATGGCTTCAGCCATTTTAAGAATAATATTTCCTGTAAAGCCATCACAAACAATTACGTCGGCTTTATCATTGAAAACATCTCTGCCTTCAATATTGCCAATAAATTTAATCGCAGTATTTTCTTTTAGTAATGGGTAAGTGGCTTGTGCTAAAATATTTCCTTTGCCTTCTTCTTCACCTACATTTAATAAACCCACTGTAGGGTTATCAATATTTAAAATATGCTTGGCGTATAAGTTACCTAAAATACCAAACTGATTTAATTGTTCTGGCTTGCAATCTGCATTTAATCCAACATCTACTAATAAACCTGTTTTACCATTTAGTTTAGGAAGCAGGGTGGCGATGGTGGGTCTTAATACCCCTTTGATAGTTTTAATACTAAACATAGCACCTACTAACATAGCACCTGTATTGCCTGCACTAAGGAAGGCATCTATTTCGCCTGTGACCAAAAGTTTAAATCCAATGGCAATAGAGGAGTTCGGTTTTCCTTTTAAAGCTTTAGTAGGATGTTCGTGGTAACCTATCACTTCAGTGGCAGGTACTATATGTAAAAAAGGTGAGGAAATCCCGTGTGTCTGAAAAAGTTCTTTCAGTTGGGTTTCTTCACCTATACAAAATAAATTATTATCCGAATTTGATAAATATTGCTGAACACCTTTAACGGCTTCTAGTGGGGCGTAATCGCCTCCCATCATATCGATGCCAATATTCATTGAATTGGTAATTAGGCTTTTAGTGGCGCTTTTTCACTTACTAATAAACCTTTGTAGTACAATTTACCTTCTTGAACGTGCGCGCGATGACGTACATGGATTTCTCCAGTAGTTCCATCTTTGCTTAATGTAACTTCTTGAGCTACATAGTGAGTTCTTCTTTTAGCACTACGTTGTTGTGAGTGTCTGCGTTTAGGATTAGGCATCTCTTATTTTTTAAAATTTATTATTTAATATTCGTTTTTAATTCTTGTTTATTTCTTCCTCATTTGTTTCATCCAATCCTTTAAACTTTTCTAAACCTTTCCAGATGTTTTTATTATTAACTTCTGTTGGATTTACTTTGAATTGGTTCAACTGGTCTAATACTTTTTGATTGCAGGTAGATTCTCCTTTTTCGTTCTCCTTACAAATATGTTGTAAAGGAATACTTAAATTGATGAATTCATAAATCCAAGCAGCAATTGAAAAATAGTTCTCGCCTTTATCAACATAAAAAATATCAGCATCTTCTTCTTGACTGTTCATGGTAATAGGGTCGTCTACTAATTTTACAATTAAGTTGAACTCATCCCATAATTGAATCGTGAGGGGGTTGCCGCAACGATCGCAGAGGGTATCTATTTTGCCATCAACATCAAAATGCAATTGAATAGAAACCTTGTTTTTTGTCAAGGCTAAGCCTTACAAGGGTATTGCAATTAGAGAAGTCTTGTTGTCCAAAACTGGTAAAGAACTGATCCTCGATACGGTATTCGAACTCATGTAAACCGGGTGTCAAACCCACAAATGCTATTTCGTAAGCCCTGTCTTGGTTCATAACCGTACTTATAAGGTTGGCAAAGTTAGTAAAAACCAACCAAAAGACAAAGTTTATCCTACTTTTGGGTACCAATTCTTAGACCAGCCCATCAATCCCAAAAAGGTGAAAAAAGACCCATTAAAGCTTAGTTTTCGTATCCCAACCCTAGTTCAGGCAGTATGGCTGCTAATGGCTCTGTCTATTTTAGTGTTCTCGTTCTTCCCTCAAGTGGTAGCCTCTTATTTCAGCTTTGGCCTATTTCAATACATTGGCCTAGGGCTAAGATCCCTTACTGGGGGCTTCAAAATGCCCATTGGGGAGCATGTATATCTTGTATTAATTATAGTATTGGTTATCAATATTTTACTAGGCTTATATAAATTTAAAAATAAAATTAATACCGAAACTTTCAGCATTAATCTGCTCCGTTTTGGCAAACAGCTTATGCTGAAACTGGTTCAATTATATGTAGTTTTTATGCTTTTATGGGGGTTGAACTACCGAAAATCTAGCCCAGCTAAAAGCTTTGATTTAAAAATGGATACTAGCTATACCGAAATACAGTTAGATAGCCTTAGTCTGGATTTAATGAAAGAATTGAATAAAACAAGGCAAACACTGTCAGATTCGTTTATCCAAAAAATGGAGGTAGACCAGGTATTTAGAAATAGTATCTCGAATTATAATCAGCTCAAAAACAGATTCCCCCAGCTTCATTTAGATAAACCAGTTTTGAAAGAGGCTGCTTTTCCTAGTTGGGGTGATTATTTAGGGTATTTGGCATTTTACCAACCGATTACGGGGGAAGCCATTGTAAGGACCGATGTTCCGCTGCTTACCCTGCCTTATACCAGTTGCCATGAATTAGCCCATCAAATGGGTTATGCTTCCGAGGCAGAAGCCAATTTTATTGCCTTTGTGGTTGCCACAGAATCAAGCGATGCATTATTACACTATTCGATGTTACTACAAATGTTTACTTATAGCCAATCTGAACATTTAAGTTTAATTGCGAAAACGGGCAATTTTGAAAAATGGAAAACCATTGTGAATAGAAATAAAAGCTTGCTTGACGCAAAAGTGATAGAAGATAGAAAAAAAATAAAAGATTTTTTTATACAAAGGCAGCAACTGCTTATACCGGCTTCTACATCACTTTATGATCAATTCTTACAATGGAACAAACAAGCGAAAGGAATAAAAAGTTATGACGAAGTACTATTGTGGGTAATTGCTTATAATAAATCTAAGCAGTAACATAAACATTAATCAAGATTAAATAAATCATACTAAAACTGATTCTTCCACATCATACTCTCAATAGGCTTTTCCGGCTGACCGCTATATTTAGCGTTTTTCTTTTGATTGTATTTAACTTCAATCTCGCCATCCACTGGGAAATAAATAAGTTGACCAATTGGCATGCCTTTGTAAATACGAACGGGTTGCTTTACTGAAATTTCTAAAGTCCAGTAACCGCAAAAACCAACATCGCCTTTACCTGCGGTGGCATGAATGTCAATACCTAATCTTCCGGTAGAAGACTTTCCTTCTAAGAATGGAACATGCGCATGTGTTTCAGTATATTCTAAGGTAACACCTAAATAAAAGCCCGTAGGTTCTAAAACAAAACCTTCTTCAGGAATTTCAAAATAGGTAATGGTATTATGTGCTTTTGCATCTAAAATGGCATTATCATAAGTGGCTAACCATTTGCCTAAATGCACGTCATAGCTGTTACTTCCTAAGTCTTTGCGATCGTAAGGTTCAATTTTAATGGTTTGTTTGGCTATTTCTTCGAGTATACGTGTATCTGATAATATCATCTTAATCGATTTATGTTTAATTTCGTTCTTTAAAACAGACCGCAATCTAATTCAAAATGCCTTTCTTTTATCAACAAAATATTAACGAGACAGCTCATCTAGCCATTTGGTCTATTCAAGAACCTGCGTCTTTTTTTGAGACAGATGTGAGACTTGCTGTACCCATTGCCAATGAGGAAAGAAGGACACAACATTTGGCCGTTAGGTTATTATTAAAATTAATGATGCCAGAGGCAGATTTAAGTCAATTGGTCATGGCTGATAATGGAAAACCTTATTTAATGGGTTTGCCTTTTCATTTTTCATTTTCACATTGCAAGGGTTATGCAGCTTGTGCTGTAGATGACAAAGCTGTAGGCATAGATATTGAAATTATACACCCTCGCATTGCGAAAGTGGCGCATAAATTTTTAAATGAACAGGAGAAAGCAATGATTGCTGGCTTAGAAGAAAATGACCAATTGAATCAGTTAGCGTTTTTATGGGCAGCCAAGGAAGCCATGTATAAAAAGTATGAACAATTGGGGATTGATTTTGCAAAGGATTTTAATATCCTTGAATTAACGAATGGGGATAGGGGAACTGTGCCAGCAGAAATTTTACAAAAAGGAAATAAAATCAATGTCCGTTTAGACTACCACTTTCGAACGGATTACATCTGCGTTACTTGTTATCACTAAAGATTCTTTGTTATAGTTAAGCCATCTTAGATACTTACTCTTCCTCAAGACCAAGTGCGGTATCATCTTCTAATAAATCTAAGTGAATGGCGTCAGCACCTGCAATGCCTTCAATGGATCCTTTAATGTGCATTGCATTTAACAATACTTTTTCGAGTTGCTTTTCTCTAGCTTTCCAAAGTTTTTCCATAGCATCTCTTTCTTTTTGAATACTAGAGCGCATCTGTCTAAAACCTTCGCCCACCGCTTTCCATTGTTCGCTGAATTCATTGCTGGTTAAGTAGTCATACAAAAAACTCATTTTGTCACCTTTATTAACTTGACTCTTTTTGGTATCATGGACTTTTAGAATCGCATTTCTTAATAATAAAGCAACACTTTTAACTTCTTGGAAAGAGCAAATGTATACGCCGTCTTTTTCACCAAAACGATCTAATTCTTTAGGGAAGGTTTGCGTTACAATCACTGCAATATCTGCACCTTGACTGCGCATATCCGCTTTTAATTTATCAATCCACTCTTGGTTAAAGTCTTTGGTTCTTTTACTTTCATAAATAATTTTACCTGCTTCTTGCCCAAGGCTATTGCGCACCAGTTGAATACAATCTGCACCACGAACACCTTTTCCTACTTCGGAGATCTGGTCAAAAGGAAAACTTGTTTTAAGGAGTTCTTCTAATAATAATTCTTGAACCTCACCTTGCATTTGCATGCTACCTTGTTCTGCTTTGCGTCGCATTTCTTCGGCTAGTTTGCGTTGGTCTTCTAATTGCTTTTCTAATTCTTTCACTTTCAACACATGCTCTTGGTCTTTTAAAGAACCTCTTTCTATTTCTTCTTTTTGTATTTGCGCTTTTAAGGATTCTCTTTCCTTTACTAATTTTCTTTGTAGTTCTAATTCTAATTCCGCTTCCTTGGCTTGAATAGCTTGTACTTGTTTCAAAAATTCCAATTCTTTTTCTTGAAAATCTTTCACTTGCTTACTCATGGCAGACTTCATTTTGCTGCATGACCTTAATTTTATGATCGTACTGAGCGCCTAAATCTTTTTTTAGTTTCTCTGCCAGTTCATTTTCTATAGCTATTTTTTGCTCAGCTAATAAAACGCTTGTTTCTTCTTCTTTCTTTTTTTGCCAGTCGGTCATTTTACCGCGCAGTTCTTTTTCCACTTCTTCTCTAATAGCATCGGTAGGCTCGAAGTTGTGTTGACATTTAGGGCAGGTTACGTTGTAATTGGACATGTTACAAATATAATAAAATATAATTTTAGATTAGCTCACTTTTGACACAGCTTCGAAACAAAAAACCCCGTCATTTTTATGACAGGGTTTGTGCGGAAGAGGAGATTCGAACTCCCACGCCCGGGTATGGGCGCTACCACCTCAAGGTAGTGCGTCTACCAATTTCGCCACCTCCGCGCTCGCATTGCAAATGTACAAAAAAAGAGTCCCGAGTGATGCTCGGGACTCTTTTAAATATCAATCTTAATGAAGATTATAAAGAAGCAATCACATCATTTCCAGAACGCACATAGTCCATATTTTTTCCAGCTTCTGCCATTTTAATACAAGTTTCAGCACTTGCTCTTGCACCTTTTTTATCGCCTAATTCTTTTTGTGCTTTTGCTTTTAAAAGAAATAACCAATAAGCTGTGGGTGTTGACTCAATGGCTTTATTTACATTGGCTAATGCTTTTGCATAATCTTTATCCATATCAAAATAGAAATTAGCTGCTGCTTGGTAAGCGGCACCTGTTACGGTGGCACCAGAAGTTGAAGCTTCTACTTGTTTGCGAATAGTAGATTTAATATCTGTTTTAATAGGCACATTCACTAATGTCTTACCCCATTTTAAAAAAATGGATGCTGTTTCAGGAGTAATATTACCCACTGTAATAGTAAATGTTTCTGTGTTACTGCTAGTTGTTTCAGGTTTTACTTTAATACGCACTACATCCTCTGCTTCTTTGTATTCAAAGCTTCCCCAACCTTTAGAGTTGGTATTGAAAATAATAGTCCACTCGTTTTCTCCTGGGATGGTAAATAAACCATAAGAACCAGCTGCTAATAGTTTTATCGCCAATAATTACAGGATCAGAAAAAGTAACCTTGGTGGCTCCATTGGCGCCAGTTCTCCAAACAATACCAGTAGGTGCTAATAAAGTACCATTTCCAAAAGCCGCACGGCCTTTAAGACCTGGTCTTGAATAAACGATTTCAATTTTACCTAATCCAAAATCCTGAATTAAGTGTTTGGGTAGGACTAGCTGCAGGCATTTTAATTTGTGCTGTTGCAGACAAGCTTAATAGGGTCGTTAAAACAAAAAGTATTTTTTTCATGTGCAATTTTTTTAGATAACAAACCTAGTTTATTTCTAGGTAGTAAATGTGTATTTTTTGTTATTTTTTGAAGGCAGGGTGGAAGCGATCCAGGGTATCTCTAAGGTATTCTCTATTAATATGGGTGTAAATTTCGGTGGTGGTGATGCTCTCATGGCCCAGCATTTCTTGAACGGCTCTTAGGTCGGCCCCTCCTTCCACTAAATGGGTGGCAAAGGAGTGCCTGAAGCTATGGGGGGATATCGATTTTTTAATACCCGATTTCAAAATAAGGTCTTTAATGATATAAAATATCATCACCCTGCTAAGGCCCTTGCCACGGTTATTCAAAAATAAAATGTCTTCACAGTTTTTAGCTGGACGTTTGATGAATACGAATAGTGTCTTTGTAAATTTTTATAAATTTAATGGCATCTGATCCAATGGGAATTAGTCTTTCTTTATCGCCTTTTCCTATGACTCTGATAAAGCCAACATCTAAATACAAGCAAGAAATTTTTAAGTTAATGGCTTCAGTGACCCTAAGACCAGAGCTATACATAGTCTCTAAGATAGCTTTATTGCGGCCACCTTCTGCTTTGCTTAAATCAAGATGACCTATTAACAGTTCTATTTCTTCAAAGCTTAAAACATCGGGTAGTTTGCGTCTTGTTTTAGGGCTCGGTAAAAGAGTAGTAGGATTAACAGTGCAAATTTGTTCCAACAAGCAATATTTAAAAAAAGATTTAATACCTGATATGATTCTTGCTTGAGAAGTAGGGGCCATCTCCATTTCACCAATACATTGAATAAAGGATTGCAGGTGTTGTAAACTAATATCTGCAGGGCTTAGGTCTTCTTCATTAGATTCAAGATAGTTGGTTAATTTATCAATATCTCTCAAGTAAGCTTCAACAGAATGAGCGCTTAACGACTTTTCAAGTTGTAAGAATGCTTTGAATCCTTTTTTATACGGAGCCCAATTCATATAATAGAATAAAAGATTTGATAGTTATGCATTAATGATTTTATTTCGCATCAGATTAATCATAACATGAAAGTAAATTTAAGGTCATTTAAGCAGAAAGTGAGGCATAACGGGAAACAATTAAAATCATTTCTTAGAAAAATCGAAAAGAACACCCCTAAAGGATTAGATCAATTAACACAAAAACTTAGCCCTTTAGTTTGGAAGGAGATTGACTGCTTAAGTTGTGCCAATTGTTGCAAAACAATGAGCCCTACATTTACACCCACCGATATTAAAAGAATTTCAAGTCACTTCGAAATGACACCAGCCGCTTTTAAAGAAAAGTATTTAGAATATGACAAAAAGGATAAAGATTGGTTGAATAAATTACAGCCTTGTCAGTTTCTGAATTTGAAAACGAATAAGTGTAATATTTATGATATTAGACCGGCGGACTGTGCTGGATTTCCACATTTGACCAAAAGAAAAATGACCGAGTATATGCATGTACACAAACAAAATATTGAATTGTGTCCAGCCACTTATAAGATGGTGGAGAAGATGCAGGAGCTGATTGGCTAATACTTACTAGAAATAGACATCTTCGAAGAAAGCTAATTCCCAAATTTGTTGATCACTTAAGAAAATGGAAATGACATCGAACTGCAAGTATTTCCAGCTAGGATTTTCATATTGAAAAAAAGCAGCAGCATTTTTTAAAAATTGCATTTTCTTTCGATGAATAAATTGTTCAGGATAGCCAAATTCAATACTGGTTCTTGTTTTCACTTCAACGATATGTAAGAGATTGTCCTTGTTGGCAATAATATCTATTTCTAAATGCTTGTATCTCCAATTACGATGCATTATTTCAAAGCCTAGTTCACTCAGGTGGCTTATTGCCATATTTTCACCAAAATTCCCAATTTCTTTGTTGCTCATTTAAAATTCTTTAGCTTTAACGTATAGCCCAAACATCGACATTTTATCTACATGCAAAAAGCGTATAAATTACAAGGAAAACATAGGCATTATGATTGGGGAGGTAATACCTTTCTTCCCAATTTGATGGGTGTAGAGAATGTAAATCATTTACCGTATGCTGAATACTGGATGGGAGCTCATGCTTTGGCTGCCTCTACTATTCAAACAACAGAAGGGGAGAAAGACTTAGCCGCATTAATAATAGAGAATCCTGCAAAATGGTTAGGGAAAGAAGTAGCCACTAAGTTTGAAGCATTGCCTTATTTATACAAAATATTAGATGTGCGAGATATGCTGAGTATTCAAGTGCATCCTAGTAAGGAAAATGCAGTCATAGGTTTTAAGGCAGAAGATGCCAAGGGTATAGCCATTGATGCAGCCCATAGAAATTATAAAGACCAGAATCATAAGCCTGAAGTAATGGTGGCGCTTAGCGATTTTTGGTTACTACATGGTTTTTTAGCGCCCGCTCTTTTAGAAAAGAGGTTGAATAGTTATACTTATTTAAAACCCTTAATGAATGAATTTAAAGGAGGCAATTATAAAAATTTATATGCTTATTTTATGCAACTGCCTATGGAGGCAACTGATGCAATATTGAAACCTTTATTAGAAGAAGCAGCGAAGGTTGTGGCTAAATGGAACTGTTACCAAAAATGATCCACACTGGTGGGCGCATAAATATTATGCGGACGGAATACCTTCAAAAAATATTGACAAAGGAATTTTCTCTATTTACATTTTAAACATTGTACAACATTCCGAAGTATAAAGGTATCTTTCAAGGAGCAGGTATTATTGCATGCCTATTTAGAAGGACAGAATATTGAATTGATGGCGAATAGCGATAATGTTTTAAGAGGGGGATTAACACCCAAACATGTCGATGTAAAAGAATTAATACAGCATGTTAATTTTGTACCCACTTCTCCTTTTATTCTAAAAGGGGATAAGCTTACTGACCATGAAATAAACTATGCCTGCCCGGTGCCCGATTTTGGTTTAACTAAAATAGCACTAAATAAGGGGGAAGTTTACACAATTTCAAGCTATAGCTTAGAGATGCTACTAGTTATGGATGGTGAAGTTATTATTGAAGATATAGCTTATAAAGCCGGTGATACCCTGCTTTTGACACCTAATGCCAAGCTTGCAATAAAGGCAGATACTGCAGCCATATTGTTTAAGTCTTATGTCCCTAAATAGTTTATTCACAAATGAGGAAAATCATTATTTATAAAATAAATTAAATAAAGGATGAAAGCCTTATTTTTGTAGCTGAGCTATCAGCAGCAATTTAGCATTTAAAGAAAAAAACAAAAAAGATGAGATTCAACAAGCAAATATTCGTGGCTTTAGTTATCATGATAATTACCAGTGCTCTATACCGTGTATTACCAGGAAGACCTTATGGTTTCGCACCACAAATTGCCATTGCCTTATTTGGTGGATCTTTATTCGCAAGTCAAAAGCAATATGCTTTTTTATTACCTATACTTTCAATGTTTATTTCAGATTTATTGTATCAAGTATTATTTACTTATCAATTAACTGATATGCAAGGTTTCTATGAAGGTCAGTTATTAAACTATCTATTAATTGCCAGTACCGCTGTATTTGGTTTTGGTTTACAAAGCAATAAACTTTCTAAATACTTTATTGGCTTTTTAGCTGCACCCACTGCTTACTTCTTAGTTTCTAACTTTTTAGTATGGGCGCAAGGGGGAGGCTATCATCATGCTTTCACTATTACTGGTCTTATTCAAACTATGGTAGACGGTTTACCTTTCTACCCTTATAGTGTGGCGGGCACTTTAGTATTTGGTGGCGTTTTATTTGGCTCTTTCCGTGTTCTTATTCCAAAGTTTAAAGCCATCTAAATTTTAAGTATCTAATAGTAGTTCAACTATTACTTAGCGGCTTCATTTAATTCGAAAACCTCGTCAATTTTCCAAGGGCCATTGTCGGCAGCTTCTGTTGCTAAAACATCACATCTATTATTGTGTGCGTTATCGCTATGCCCTTTAACCCAATGGAATTTAATGGTAAAAGGAGCTGCTATTTTATGATACTGTAACCAGAGGTCTTTGTTTTTCTTTCCGCCTTTAAAATCAGTTTTGATCCAGTTGTTCAGCCATTTTTTCTCTACTGATTCTACCACATATTTACTATCAGTATATATATGAATAGGGAGGGTTTTTGTTTTTAAGGCTAATAGTGCTTTAATCACCGCTAATAGTTCCATTCTATTATTGGTGGTTTTACGATAGGCTTCATGAATTTCTTTGGTTTTCCCCGCCCACATTAATATAGCACCGAATCCACCCGGACCAGGATTACCTCTTGAAGAACCATCGGTATATATTAATATCTTATCCATTAATTATCGTAATCTATTGATTATAAGTACCATAGGTAAATATACAAAAGCTAATATAATTTTACTAAAATAAATTTAATGTGTTTTTAGTAGACTTTGATACTTTATCTTAAACTGCTTCAACTTTTATAACGATTGGCTATTTAGTATCTTAGCTAAAATTTTATAAGTGCAATTAGATTTTTGGGAACAACAACTACCTTTTGAATATCCATTCACCATTTCTAATGGAAGAACTAAAACGCATCAACATAGTTTGATGATTAGATTGTCTTTGGGCAATTGGCAGGGTTATGGAGAAGCACCAGCCATTATTTATTATAATGTAACAGTTGAATCAATGATGGAGCTCTTAGAAAAAAATAGAAAACTCATTGAAAAGTTTGCTTTAATTGACCCTGAACGTTTTTGGCATTTTTTACATCATTTATTTCCCAACGATCCCTTTTTAGTATCGGCTTTAGATATGGCAGGCTGGGATTTATTTGGGCAAATGAAAAAGCAACCTATCCATGAAATTTGGAATACGCCTTGGAATGAAGAAACGCCCACACCTATTTGTGATTATACCTTGGGAATTGATAGCATTGAAAAGATGCTAGAGAAAATGAAAGCCCATACTTGGCCTATTTATAAAATTAAAGTAGGCACCGATTATGATATTGAAATGATTACAGCCCTGCGTGCACATACTAATGCACCACTTCGTGTAGATGCCAATGCGGGATGGACTACTGAAGAAGCCTTACAAAAAATTTCTGCCTTAGCAGACTTAGGGGTAGAATTAGTAGAACAACCTTTGGCTAAAGATAATTGGGAAGGGATGGCGCAATTAAAAGCAGCATCTGTTCTGCCTTTATTTGCAGATGAGTCCTGTGTGTTTGAAAAAGATGTAGCTACCTGTGCAAATTATTTTCATGGCATTAATATTAAATTAACTAAATGTAGTGGCCTTACACCAGCACTTAGAATGATTAAAGAAGCCAAAGCCTTAGGCATGAAGGTAATGATGGGTAGTATGAATGAATCGGTGATTGGTTCTGCTGCTATTGCGCAGTTCTTGCCACAACTTGATTATGTAGATATGGATGGCCCTTTACTTATGACTGAATTAAATGGGCTAGGGCTTGATTATAATATGGAAAATAATAAGGGTAAGATAATTCCATTAACTAAACCAG
The DNA here is from genome assembly GCA_964203405.1 of Chitinophagales bacterium. GTDB lineage: Bacteria > Bacteroidota > Bacteroidia > Chitinophagales > Chitinophagaceae > Sediminibacterium. Next base: position 342,353 of record CAXNLL010000001.1, on the reverse strand, counting down.
GCTTAGGGGTTCAATTTAAAATGCCATTTAAAAAATAAGAATGACACCAGAACGCAGTGAAAAATTATTAAAAGTATTAAGTAAGCGTCAAGCAAATTTGACGGTGGTGCTTGAGAATGTGCAAGACCCGCATAATGTCTCTGCTGTGATGCGTACTTGTGATGCAGTGGGTATTCAAGATATATATGTAGTCACCACTAAAATACCTAGACATAAAAAATGGGGTTATAGAAGTAGTAGTAGTGCTTTAAAATGGTTAACCATTCATGAGTTCGATTCATTAGAGGAATGTGTAAAGGAACTAAGAACAAAATTCACTAAAATATTAACCACGCATTTATCCAGTGATGCAGTAAGCCTTCACGATATTAATTTTACAGAGTCGGTGGCCTTAGTTTTTGGCAATGAACATGCGGGAGTTACGGAAGAATGTAGAAACTTAGCCGATGGCAATTTTATTATACCGCAAATGGGTATTATTCAAAGCTTAAATATATCCGTGGCTTGTGCAGTGAGTATTTATGAAGCCATGCGTCAGAAAATGAATGCTGGCCATTATGAAAAAGCTTCTTTACCTCAAGCGCAAATGGAAACTTTATTAACGCAGTGGGGTTTTGAAGAAGAAACTCCTGAAGTGTATAATAGTTCTAAGTTGAAAAGGTCTTAAAAATTTACCAATTACATTTGTTCTGGAACTGCAATGCCTAAAGCGCTCATGGCTTTTTGTAAAGTGGCCGCTGTTAAAATCCCCAATTGAATTCTTAATTGTTTTTTTACTTCCGATTCTGCATTGGAAATAGAATGCTCCGCGTAAAAAGTATTAAATAATTTAGCTAGGTTAAAAGCATAGATGGCTAATTTAGACGGGTCTAAATTATCGGCCGCTTCATTCACCACTTCTGGAAAGGTGGAAAGCTCTATCGCTAATTGTTTTTCTAAAGGAAGTAGTTCATTAGGGGTAATGCTTACCGCTGTGCCTGTTTTTCTTAATATACTTTTAATACGCGCATGTGTATATTGAATAAAAGGCCCCGTAAAACCATGAAAATCGATACTTTCTTCTGGGTTGAATATCATTTTCTTTTTAGGATCTACTCTTAATAAGAAAAATTTAAGGGCACCTAGTCCAATGGTATTATACAGTGCTATTAATTGCTCGCTTGTAAAATCAGATACCTTGCCCAAGGCTTCTGTTTTTTCTTTAGAGATATTAATCATCTCGTCCACTAAATCATCGGCGTCCACCACAGTTCCTTCGCGGCTTTTCATTTTACCTGTAGGTAGTTCCACCATACCATAACTTAAATGGTAAATACCATCAGCAGCAGGCTGCTTTAACTTTTGACAAATTAATTTTAAAACTTTGAAATGATAATTTTGTTCATCACCCACCACATAAATACTTGCATCGGTATTAAACTCTTTTTGTTTTAATTGAGCTAGGCCAATATCTTGGGTCATATACACAGAAGTACCGTCTTTACGACGCACAATTTTTTCATCCAAGCCATCGGGTGTTAAGTCTATCCAAACAGAGCTGTCTTCTTTTTGATAAAATACTTTTTTAGTAAGTCCTTCTTCTACTAATTCCTTACCCAATAAATAAGTATTGCTCTCATAATAGGTTTTGAAAAAGTCCGAACCAATTTTTTTATAAGTGACTTCAAAGCCTTCGTATACCCAAGCGTTCATCTTCTTCCATAAATCCAAAGTAGCTGCATCGCCTTGTTCCCATTTCAATAGCATTTCTTGTGCCCCTTTTAAAATAGGGGCTTCTTTTTCTGCAGTCTCTTGCATCATACCACCCGCTACTAATTCAGCTACTTCAGCTTTATAGGCGTCATTGTATTTAACGTAGTAATCTCCCACAAAGTGGTCGCCTTTTTTATGGCTTGATTCAGGTGTAGCACCATTTGCAAATAATTGCCAAGCAATCATACTTTTACAAATATGAATACCTCTATCATTTACAATACAAGTTTTTACTACTTCATGTCCTTGCAGTTTTAAAATTTCTGCAATACTCCATCCTAAAAAATTATTTCTTAAATGACCTAAGTGTAAAGGCTTATTGGTATTAGGGGAGGAGTACTCCACCATAATTTTTCTTTTATGCTCAACAGCAGGCATTAACTCATTAGGCGAAAGGTGTTGAATAAACTCTAACCAATAGTCGTTGCTAATAGTAAAATTTAAAAACCCTTTTACAATGTTGAACTTAGTAATTATACCAGGTAACGCCTTTTGCATAGCATTGCCTAATTCATTACCAACGACCTCTGGGTTCTTGCCTAATTGTTTTACAAAGGCAAAAAGTACAATGGTATAGTCTCCTTCAAATTCAGGTTTAGTGGCATTCACCAATACTTGATCAGGTTGAATTTTAACCTGGTACAAGCTATCTAAGCTTGCAGATGTGGTCTGTTTTAAAAGAGTTATTAAATTCATAAATTGGGCTTGCCTAGGACAAAAGTAATTAATTAAGATTATCTTAGCGCATTGATGTTGAAACTACACGACTTTATTAGCAAAGTTATTCTTGGAATGATAGATTGGTTTTATCCCCTTTTCAAGAAAATGATGCCCTTAAAAACTTTCAGATACGCTGCCTGTGGTGGTGCGAATACGATATTAGATATTAGCTTATTCTTTGTTTCTTATAATTACATCTTACAAAAAGAGATCATTAATATAGGCATGCTTAGTATTAGTCCCCATATAGCTTCCTTTATCATTTCTTTCTGCATCACCTTCCCCATAGGCTTTTATTTAAGTAGGTATGTGGTCTTTCAAGAAACCACGGTTACCAAGCGCAAACAACTCATGAAGTATTTCATTGTAGTGCTGGGCTGTGTGCTACTTAATTATGGTTTTTTAAAGCTATTTGTTGATTATTTAGGTTGGTTTCCTACCATGGCTAAAATAGTCACCACCTTTTTTGTGGTTATTTTCAGCTATACTAGTCAAAAGAACTTCACTTTTAAGGGTTCTGAAACCAATGTAATTCTCTGCCTTTTCTACCCCTTTTTAAATTTTCTATGTCAATTTTGGCCTTCATTTAGCCTTATTTTCTGCCATATATGACAAATTTGCACCCCTATATGGGCATACCTATTATGGCATAAAGATTGACTATAGTAGAGTAATTAATCATTGAAAATCAAGCATTATGGCAAAAATAATAGGAATTGACCTAGGTACGACAAATAGTTGCGTATCAGTTATGGAAGGTGGCGAACCAGTAGTGATCGCCAATGATGAAGGACGTAGAACTACCCCTTCAGTAGTTGCCTTCTTAAAAAATGGCGAGCGTAAAGTGGGAGATCCTGCTAAGCGTCAAGCTATCACGAACCCTGAAAACACGATATCAAGTGTGAAGCGTTTTATGGGTCGTCGTTTTAATGAGATTACTGAAGAGAAGACTCATTGGAGTTATAAAATTGTACAAGGCGAGAACGACACCGTGCGTGTTGATATCGACGGTCGTATGTATACTCCACAAGAAATTTCTGCAATGGTTTTACAGAAGATGAAAAAAACCGCTGAAGATTATTTAGGCACTGAAGTAACAGATGCAGTCATTACTGTACCTGCTTATTTTAACGATGCACAAAGACAAGCAACAAAAGAAGCAGGTGAGATTGCAGGATTGAATGTGCGCAGAATTGTAAACGAACCAACTGCAGCGGCATTAGCTTATGGTTTAGATAAGAAAAATATTGAGCAAAAAATTGCTGTATTCGATTTAGGTGGTGGAACTTTTGATATTTCTGTCTTGGATTTAGGAGATGGTGTATTTGAAGTAAAATCTACTAACGGAGATACACACTTAGGGGGTGATGATTTTGATAAAGTAATTATGGACTTTTTAGCAGATGAATTTAAAAAACAAGAAGCAATTGATTTAAGAAAAGATCCAATGGCTTTACAAAGATTAAAAGAAGCTGCTGAAAAAGCGAAAGTAGAATTAAGTTCTTCTTCTGAAACAGAAATTAACTTGCCTTATATTACTGCAGTAGATGGCGTTCCTAAGCACTTAGTATTAAAATTAACAAGAGCTAAATTTGAATCATTAGCAGATAATTTATTTGCACGTTGTTTAAAGCCTTGTGAAATTGCATTGAAAGATGCAGGATATTCTGTATCACAAATTGATGAAGTTATTTTAGTAGGAGGTTCTTCAAGAATTCCTAAAATACAAGAAATAGTAGAAAAGTTCTTTGGTAAAAAACCTAACCGTTCTGTGAACCCTGATGAAGTGGTAGCCATTGGTGCAGGTATTCAAGGTGGCAGTATTAACAGGAGATGTGAAAGATGTATTGTTATTAGACGTTACACCTTTAAACTTAGGTATTGAAACAATGGGTGGTGTAATGACTACCATGATTTCTTCTAACACAACTATTCCTACTAAGAAAACAGAAGTGTATTCTACTGCTAGTGATAATCAACCAGGTGTACAAATTCATGTATTACAAGGCGAGCGTCCAATGGCTCCTCAAAATAAAAGTTTAGGTATGTTTAACTTGGATGGTATTCCACCAGCACCAAGAGGCGTTCCTCAAATTGAAGTTACTTTTGATATTGATGCCAATGGTATCTTAAATGTAAGTGCAAAAGATAAAGGCACTGGTAAAGAACAAAAAATTAGAATTGAAGCGGGTAGTGGTTTGACTAAGGAAGAAATTGAAAAAATGAAAGCCGAAGCCAAAGCCAACGAAGCTGGTGATAAAATAGAAAAAGATAGAGTAGAGAAATTAAACCAAGCAGACAGCTTAATTTTCCAAACAGAAAAACAATTGAAGGAATTTGGTGATAAAATTTCTGCAGATAAAAAAGCACCTATTGAAACAGCTTTAGCAAATATTAAAAGAAGCACATGCTATCTCAAGATACTGCTACAAGTAGACAGCGCTTTAGAAGCTATGAATACTGCATGGACTGCTGCAAGTGAAGAAATTTACAAAGCACAAGCAGCCGGTGCAGCTGGCCCTGAACAAGCAGGTGCAGAACAAGCAGGCGGACAAGCAAATGGTGGAGCAGCCAACGATACTGTTGAAGATGCTCAGTTTGAAGAAGTAAAATAATCTTGATTGCCTTTATTGGCTCAAAGTATTATCATAATGTTAAGCCCTTTCAGTTTACACTGAGAGGGCTTCTTTATTTAAATAAGTTTAATGTACCTTCGCGCAGCATAATTTATATATGAAGAGAATTGAAAGACATAGAGCCATTTTAGGCGTAGACGATAAAGCTACTTTAAGCGACTTGAAAAAAGTATATCGTAAGATCATGATGGAATGGCATCCCGATAAATTTCAAGACAGCGATGAGGCTAAAAAAATGGCAGAAGAAAAGTCTGCAAAATTAATTGCGTCTTATCATTTTTTAGTGAGCGTGCACATTGAAACACATGAAGCCACCAAGGATGCCTATATAGCCACTACAACAGATGCCAGTATTGACGACTTCGAATTTAAATCTGAAATACTAAGAGTAGTATTTTCCGATGGTAATGAATATGAATATTATGGTGTACCTAAAGCCATCTATGTTAAATTAGTAAATGCCGACACACCCGATCGTTTTGCAAGACGACATATCTACGAAAATTACTTATATAGAAGTACCAGCAAGATTGTTGGAGGAAATGAGTAATTGTGTATAATTAACTCCACAATTAGGGTAATTTTTTCCGTTTTTTGATACTAATAAATGAGTATTTGTAGTAATTTTATTGTTCACTATTTACAACAATTATTATTATGGAAAATAACGCAACCACAGCTGCAAAATGTCCTTTTACAGGTGCATCCACTGCATCAAAAATTACAAGTGCTGGTCCAAGAAATACCGATTGGTGGCCGAATCAATTAAGATTAAATATTTTACGCCAACATTCTTCATTAACCAATCCAATGGATGCTTCTTTCAATTATGCAGAAGCTTTCAAGTCTTTGGATTTAAAAGAAGTTAAAAAAGATATGTTCGAATTAATGACCACCTCACAAGATTGGTGGCCTGCAGACTATGGTCATTACGGGCCCTTCTTTATTCGTATGGCTTGGCATAGTGCAGGTACTTACAGAACAACCGATGGTCGTGGTGGTGGAGGAGCAGGTATGCAAAGGTTCGCACCTTTAAATAGCTGGCCCGATAATACCAATTTAGATAAAGCCCGTTTATTATTATGGCCTATTAAAAAGAAGTATGGTCAAAAATTATCTTGGGCCGATATTAATGATACTAGCAGGTAACTGTGCATTAGAATCAATGGGTTTTAAAACCTTTGGTTTTTCTGGTGGCCGTGCCGATGTTTGGGAACCACAGGAAGATGTGTATTGGGGAGCAGAGCGTGAGTGGTTAGGCGATAAAAGATACAGTGGAGATCGTGAATTAGAACATCCATTAGCTGCAGTACAAATGGGACTTAATTTATGTAAACCCAGAAGGGCCTAATGGTAATCCTGATCCTATTGCATCAGCAAGAGATATTCGTGAAACATTTGCGCGTATGGCCATGAATGATGAAGAAACAGTGGCGCTAATTGCAGGTGGACATACATTTGGAAAAACACATGGTGCTGCCGATCCTGGAAAATATGTGGGTGTAGAACCAGCTGCAGCAGGTATTGAAGAACAGGGCTTGGGTTGGAAGAATACTTTGAATTCAGGAAGTGGAGTGAATACCATTACATCTGGTTTAGAAGGTGCCTGGACTACAACACCTACAAAATGGAGTAATAATTATTTTGAAAATTTATTTGGCTTTGAGTGGGAATTAACTAAGAGCCCAGCAGGTGCACATCAATGGAAACCTAAAGCAGGTGCAGGTGCAGGTACAGTGCCTGATGCACATGATCCATCCATTTCACATGCACCTACTATGTTAACCACCGATATTGCTTTAAGAGTAGACCCTGCTTACGGACCTATCTCTAAAAGATTTTTTGAAAACCCTGATCAATTGGCCGATGCATTTGCAAGAGCTTGGTTTAAGTTAACACACCGTGATATGGGACCTCGTTCTCGTTATGTGGGAACTGAAGTGCCTGCAGAAGTTTTAATTTGGCAGGATCCTATTCCAGCAGTGAATCATAAATTAATTGATGCATCTGATATTGCAGCACTAAAATTTAAAATTTTAGCAACTGGTCTTTCAGTTTCAGCATTCGTTTCAGCCGCATGGGCATCAGCTTCTACTTTCCGTGGATCTGATAAACGCGGAGGAGCCAATGGAGCGCGTATTCGTTTCGCGCCTCAAAAGTTTTGGGCTGCGAATAATCCAGCACAATTAGCTAAAGTATTAGATGCAATAGAATCAATTCAAAAAGAATTTAATACTGCGAATAAAGAAAAGCAAGTTTCATTAGCTGACTTAATTGTTCTTGCAGGTGCAGCCGCTATTGAGAAAGCTGCTAAAGACGGAGGGCATGATGTGAAAGTTCCATTTACTGCAGGAAGAGCAGATGCAACAGAAGCACATACAGATGTAGCCTCTTTTGCAGTATTAGAACCTATTGCAGATGGCTTTAGAAATTATATCAAACCTCGTACTTTAATTTCTCCAGAAGATATGATTGTTGATAAAGCACAGTTACTTACTTTAACCGCACCTGAGATGACAGTATTGTTAGGTGGTTTAAGAGTTTTAGATACCAACTTCGATAATTCAAAGCATGGTGTATTTACGAGTAAGCCTGGTGTATTAAGCAATGATTTTTTCGCGAACTTAATTGACTTCAGTATTACTTGGAAAGCAATCGATGCGCATCAATATACATTTGAAGGTAGTGATAGAGCTACTGGAAAAGTAAAATGGACAGGCACTAGAGTAGATTTAATTTTTGGATCAAATTCTGAATTGCGTGCACTAGCAGAAGTGTATGCATGTGATGATGCAAAAGGAAAATTCGTTCACGATTTTATAGCTGCTTGGGATAAAGTAATGAACCTAGACAGATTTGATTTAGCTTAATATTTTTACAATACAAATAAAAAGCCTTCCTTTATAGGGAGGCTTTTTAAATATAAATAAGAACATGAAAAACAAGATCAAAATTTTAGTAATTAGTTTATTTTTTACAGGAACTGTATTTGCACAAAATGGGCAGGCGCTTATTAAAAAATCAATCAATGAACAGCAATCTAATTTAGTAGAAGAGTTTAGATCGTTTTTATCTATTCCTAATGTAGCAGTCAACCCCAAAGGTTTGCAGGACAATGCTAATTGGATAAAAAATTACATGCAATCAAAAGGGATTGAAGAAGTAAGTTTGCTTACGCTTCCTAATAGTCAAATGCCTCCTGTGGTATATGGAGAAGTAAAAGTTCCTGGTGCTACTGAAACCATTATTTTTTATGCGCACTACGATGGCCAACCTGTTGATTCTACTAAATGGTTCCCAGGTTTACATCCTTTTAAGCCTGCACTATACAGTGGTAGCTATGAAAATGGAGCCACTGTCTTGCCTTGGTTAAGTACTGGAAATAACTATGATGTAAACGCAAGAATATATGCAAGAGGGGCTTCCGATGATAAAGCAGGGGTGATGGCTATTATAAATGCCTATGCGCAGTTAAAAGCTTTGAATATAAAACCTACTGTGAATATTAAGTTTTTCTTCGAAGGAGAAGAAGAAGCAGGTTCGCCTAATTTAGAATCGTTTTTAGAATTATATAAAAATAAGTTAGCGTCGAATATTTGGGTGATATGTGATGGCCCTGTGCATCAGTCTGGTAAAAAACAATTGGTAATGGGGGTGAGAGGAGATACACATTTAGAATTAACTGTATTTGGCCCAAAGCGTCCACTACACTCTGGACATTATGGTAATTGGGTATTGAACCCAGCCATGGAACTCGTAAGATTACTGGCTAGTATGAAAAATGAAAAGGGGGAAGTAACTATTAAAGGTTTTTACGACGATGTAATAGCTTTATCTACTAGTGAAAAGCAAGCCCTTGCGAATATTCCTAGTGTAGAGGACCAACTTAAAAAAGAGTTAGGTATTAATGCCACAGAAAGACAAGGTGCCTTAAATGATGCTTTACAATTACCTTCTTTAAATATCAATGGTATACAAAGTGCAGGCGTAGGCAAATATTCTGCCAATGTAATACCTACAAAGGCCATTGCTTCTGTGGATATGAGATTGGTAGTTGGCAATGATTGGGAAAAACAACAACAAAAAGTAATTGACCATATTAAAGCTCAAGGCTTTTTTGTAACAGATAATGAACCCACCGATGAAGAAAGAAGATTAAATGCAAAAATTTGTATGGTGGTAAGGGATAAAAAAAGTTACAATGCCCAAAAAACTTCTTTAGATAATGTTTATGTAAGAAGAATTTCAAAAGCCATATCACTTGTGAATAATGAACAGCCACTATTGCTTCCAACACTTGGAGGAAGTCTTCCTTTATTTGTATTTGAAAAAGTATTAAAAACTTCTCCTGTGACGGTACCTATTGCCAATCACGACAATAACCAACATGCCGAAAATGAGAATATTAAGTTGAAGAACTTTTTTGAGGGTATTCAGGTTTTCTCAGCTATTATGACCATGGAGAAATAATAGTTCTAAGAATATTTAGTATATTGAAAGTAGAATAATATATTTCTATAAATAAATTTAGTTCTAATGAAAACATTTTTTAAAAATAAAATTGTTCGTGTCATTTCCTTTGTACTTGTGCTTACCTCTTCCTTTGCGTTTACCCTTCCTTTAACCTTAACTGGTTTAGTAGACTGGGCCATGGTAGCGCGTATACGCGAAGAAGGTTTGCAACATTCCAAAGTAATGGAGTATGAGTCTTATATCGTAGATGTATTAGGTGCAAGACTTACTTTGTCTCGTGATATGCAAAGAGCGCAAGTTTGGGCTTTAGATGAAATGAAAAAAATGGGATTAAGCCAAGTGAATAGTGAAGCCTATATGGACTATGGCGTTACCTGGGATAATGAATATGTATCGGCACATATGATTGAACCCGATTACATGCCACTCAATGCTTATCCTGTTGCATATACTGCGGGTACAGTAGGCAAAATAAATGCAGAGGCGATGGTGGTGGATATTCAAACCAAAGAAGATATAGAGTTGTATAGAGGTAAACTAAAAGGAAAGGCGGTTCTTATTTCAAGCCCTGCTGTAATTGATTTACTAACACTTATCAATGGGGTACACCGTTATAATAATGAAGAACTTATTGCGCTTGAGCAAGCAACTATTACTCCTATAAAAGCAAATGCAGCTAGGGTTATTAAAAACCCAACTATTATAACAGCAGTAGAACGCTTGGCTTTTTTAAAATCTGAAAATGTAGCAGTGGTTTTACAAACTGATGGCAATAGACTTGGCATTGTGCCTGCTTATTCTCGTCCCGGTGTAAGAGAAGATGGTTGGTCTGCTGCAGGTATGAAAAATTCATCTCCCATTTTAGCAGTAACCCCAGAACATTATAATAGAATGTTTCGCGTTTTAAAAAGAGGTATTTCAGTTAAAATAGAATTTGAAATAAAAAATAAAATAGGGGATAAGGTAGAACAAGCAATGAACCTTGTGGGTGAAATACAAGGGACTGATCCTAAAGCAGGCATTGTAATGGTGGGTGCACATTTTGATACTTGGCATGGAAGTTCTAATGCAAGTGATAATTCATCTGGCACAGCAGTCGCATTGGAAGCAATGCGTATACTTAAAACATTAGGTGTAAAACCAATGCGCACTATTCGTATAGCTTTATGGTCGGGGGAAGAACAAGGCCTGTATGGTTCTCGCGCTTATGTACAAAAACATTTTGGTGACCCGCGTAATGCAGCCATTGGTATTAAGCCCGAGTATGAAATGTTATCTGCTTACTTCAATCAAGACTATGGTGCAGGGCAATATCGTGGCATATATTTACAAGGCAATGAAGCGGCAAGAACTATGCTTACTGCATGGATGGAACCTTTTCGTGATTTAGGTATGAATATGGTTTCTAATCAAAGTTTAGGTAGTACCGACCATGTTTCTTTTGATGAAGTGGGTCTTCCAGGATTTCAATATTTACAAGACAGAACACCTGGTACTGCAGGGCATACCAATCTTGATTATCTTGAAGGCATACAGCCTGAGGACTTAATGAAAAATGCTACTATTATGGCATCTTATATTTATCATGCTGCCATGGCAACGGAGCGAATTCCTAGAAAAGCCTTAACGATTTTAAAATAAAATAAACAATATGAAAAAGTTATTAATTATTCCATTTTTACTTGCATCTTATATGGGTGTGGGTCAAACTGCAGCTACTATTATTGGAACAACTATCAAAATAGCCAATTTAGAAGTTGCACAAAATGATTTTCCAGTTAAAATGACTTGGGATGATGCAAAAAAAGTTTGTGAAGCATTAGGTGATGGTTGGAGATTACCCACTAAAGATGAATTGAATGATTTATATCAAAACAGAATTAAAATTGGTGGATTTGTAACCAATCGTTATTGGTGTTCCTTAGAGGAAATTGTTAGTTCAGCGTGGAAGCAGGACTTCAGTGATGGCACACAATACTTCGCCAATAAGTTGCTGAATACATGTTCTGTAAGGGCTGTTCGTACTATTGGAGTTTCTAAATAAAAAAACTCTTTCAGGACTGTCGGCTTCATTTCATTTCGCCGTCTTCCTAAAAGTTGGTCTTACCCAAACCCTTTCAACAATATCGCTTTGCGATATCGTTGGGTTTTTTGCTTCTCATCTGTTTACAAAAGCAAGCTTTTGACACAGCTTCGAAACAAAAAACCCTGTCCCGAAAATCGTGACAGGGTTTGTGCCCAGAACAGATAAAAAATATGATTTATAAAATATTGATAATCACTCTGTAATGCAATGATAGTAAGGCTTTGGAGAGAGGTTGTTTGACTTTCATTTACTCTAATTATACCTTTTTTTCCCACAAACCGTTACTCAATCGTTACTTGGAAATTTTAATATTTATACACCTTAAATGAAATATTTAATTCATATTAATATTGTATAAATTTGTAATAACTTTTGATTCTGAAGCCTCTTTACAAAATATTATCCATTACTAGTGACTGGAGTACATTCTTTAGTCATGCAAATGCTTTAACAAAGCATGAAAAAGGAGAGCTATTTGAAAGGCTAACTGAATTAGTGCTACTATCTAAACCTGCTTATAAGACCAGGTACAAAAACGTATGGCTGCTTAGGGACGGTGTTGACTCAAAACTAAGAGCCAAATTAAACCTACCAAATGTTGATGAAGGAATAGACCTTATAGCTGAATCTTATAACGGCAACTACTGTTCAATACAGTGTAAATTTAAAGGAGCTAATGAATCCCCAACCAGGAAAGACATAGCAACTTTTTTAGACCTATCCAGGAATCATTGTAAAAATATTACTGAGCAAATACTAGTACATACTGGTACTAATGGCATTAAAAAAACTGCATTACTGCCAGACAGCTTTACTCAAATAGGATTAGACTTCTGGAGTCAACTTACAGAAGATGATTGGTTGGCAATACAGCTTTTAGTAAAAGGGAAAAAGGTAACTAGTGTAAAAAGAAACCCTAGACCACACCAACAAGAAGCAATTGCAGCTTCTAAGCAATACTTTTTGAAAGATAAAAACACAAGAGGTAAGTTAATCATGCCTTGTGGTACAGGTAAAAGTTTGACTGCATACTGGATCACACAAACACTTGCTTCTAAAGCAACCATTATTGCTGTACCAAGCTTGGCACTTATTAAACAATCCTTAGAAGATTGGACTAAGGAAATGCTGTTATCAAAAACTACTGTATTACCAGAGTGGTGTTGTATATGTAGTGATGAAAGTACAGGACAACTTACAGATGATTTTGTTACCGATACTTATTCATTAGGAATACCAACTACTACAAATGAGGATGAAATAACTAGCTTCTTAAAAAGAAAAACCCCTGGCGGTAAAATAATATTTACTACTTACCAAAGTGCTGATAAGTTGGCACAAGTTAGCAAAAGGCTTAAATTTAAATTTGACTTAGCTATACTTGATGAGGCTCACAAAACTGTTGGAGCAAAGGATAAAGCATTTTCAATATTACTACAAGAGGATAAAATTAATATTAGTAAGCGTCTGTTTATGACTGCTACCGAGAGAATAGTAAAGGGTGCAGAGGATGAGATTCTAAGTATGGATGACAATAAGGTTTATGGTAATGCATTCTACAAACTATCCTTCAAAAAAGCAATTGAGGATGGCATTATTACTGATTATAAAATTGTGACTGTGTTAGTAAATGATACCGAAATACAGGATTTAATTAAAAAGAAGAAGTATTTAACTGACCAAAGTAAAAAAGTTGATGAAGCTGAGGCACAAATGCTAACTACAGCCATTGCATTAAAAAAAGCCATAAAAGAGTACAACCTTAAACATACAGTTAGCTTCCACAAAAGTATCAATGCATCTAAAGAGTTTCAATCCTTGTATCAAAAAATTGATAGTGCTGCAAATAGTCCAACTGTATTCCATATATCCAGTAAGCTAAATGCTGGGGCTAGGGCCGATTTATTAAAAGACTTTAGAAATACTAATAACGCAATTATTACAAATGCAAGATGCTTAACAGAAGGAGTTGACGTACCAGCAATTGACTGTGTACTTTTTGCAGACCAAAAACAAAGTGTAGTTGACATAGTACAAGCATCTGGAAGGGCATTACGTCAATATACAGACAAAAATACAGGGGTCAAAAAAAAGGTTGGATATATTATTATACCAGTTGTACTAAATGAGGGTGAAAGCCTAAATGATTTAACAGAATCAAGTAGATTTAAAACGTTAACTAGGATTGTAACAAGCTTGTCAACACAGGATGAAACAATTGCTGAAGAGCTAAAATTAATTTATGCCGGTAAACAAAAAGTAGGCTCTGGTAAAATACAAGTAATTGGTACATTAAATAAATCCATCAAGCTAGACTTATCTTCATTCTCATTAAAAATTAGTACTAAAATTTGGGAACGTGTTGCAAGAGTTAATCCACGTAATTTTGAGGAAGGTAAAAGCCTAATTAGACCACTGAATATAAAAAATAGTAAAGAATGGAACAAGTATTGTTCTTCAGGGGAAAAACCATTTGATATACCTAGTCATCCAAGAGTTACTTACAAAAATTCTGGCTGGATAAGCTTCCAAGATTGGGTTGGTTCAAAATGGGCAGAATGGGTTCCATATAATGAAGCTTCTATATATGTGAGGAAGTTGAATTTAACTAGTGTTAGCTGGGTTCATTATGCTAAATCTGATTTAAGACCTAGCAATATTCCTGCTAACCCAAATAAAATATATAAAAATAAAGGATGGACAAACTGGTCTGATTTTTTAGGAACAAATTATCATCAGTTTAAAGAGTTTTATGATGCAAGAAGGTTTACTCATTCATTAAATTTAAAAACAAAAGCTGACTGGTATTCATATTGGGGGAAAAATAATAGGCCACAAGACATCCCTGCCAGTCCCAATAGTACTTATGCACAAAAAGGATGGATAAGTTGGGCTGATTGGTTACGTAATGAATGGATCCCTTTTAAAGAAGCAAGAAAATATGCATTAAGTTTAAGGTTAAGATCACCTTATGCTTGGAAAAAAACAATGAAAGAATTATCTAAAATTAATAAAGTACCAGAAAACATACCTTCACGGCCAGAAGTTAGTTATAAAAATAAAGGCTGGATAAGCTGGGAGCACTGGCTTGGTACTACTAAGTAATAATAAAGAATTTTGGTTTTTCAAAAACCGTTACTCTTACGTTACTCAGAAAAAATAACCCTTTGTAAATACTTGATTTGCAAAGGGTTATAAATTAATCAGTGCCCAGAACAGGAATCGAACCTGCACATCCTTGCGAACGCTAGATTTTGAGTCTAGTGCGTCTACCAATTCCGCCATCTGGGCAGGGCTGCAATATTACGCTATTAACGAAAATCCTCCAAAATACGATCTAGGTATTTTTTCTTGTAGTAATACTCCTTTATTTGCAGCATTCCTTCTTGGGAAATAGTATCGACCGAACTAGTTTCCAAATACGTTTTAATAGGGCTGAAAATTTCATTTTCTATATTTTTTACTTTAGAAAGTACATCTTGTTTTGCTGCTTCATCATCGGCGTCCATCCAAGCTTCATTGAGTTCCATCATTTCCATTAAAAAATCAGGACTTAATGCATATTTCTCCTCTGCTTCTAAAAAGCCTTTTATTTCAAGTACATAGGGAAGAATTGCTGCTGGATTTTGTAATAAAGTAAATGCTTTATTAGCAATGGCCGATTTTTCTAAGGCTTCTTCTTGTTCAAACTCGTTGGCCTGGGTAAACTTATCGGGGTGTGATGCGCGCTGAATTTCCATAAAAGCAGTACGCAGTTGCTTTGTATCTACTTGAAAACCAATAGGAAGGCCGAACAAATCGAAATAGTTCATTTTAATATTTTGTATATTGTGTAAAATTACCAAAATGCCGGTTATTGGCCTTATTAAAGAAGGAAAAGTTCCTAGCGACAATCGGGTAGCCCTTAGCCCCAAGCAGTGTAGGTATTTGTTAGATCAATTCCCTAGCTGGGATATTATTGTTGAATCTTCCCCTAATAGATGTTTTAAAGACAGAGAATACCAAAAAGAAGGTATTAAAGTAGTCGAGGACATAAGTACTGCAGATATTTTATTAGGCATTAAAGAAGTACCT
This sequence comes from Chitinophagales bacterium, assembly GCA_964203405.1. Lineage (GTDB taxonomy): Bacteria > Bacteroidota > Bacteroidia > Chitinophagales > Chitinophagaceae > Sediminibacterium. Next base: position 326,612 of record CAXNLL010000001.1, on the reverse strand, counting down.
AAAGACCAACTAATAGCGAATAAAAAATATTTATTCTTCTCTCATACCAAAAAAGCGCAAACTTATAATAAAGAATTGTTTCATGTTATGATGGATAAAAACATAACGCTCATTGACTATGAGTGTTTAGAACATGAAGACGGACAAAGATTGATTGGTTTTGGATTTTTTGCAGGTATTGTGGGTGCGCACAATGGAATTATGGCCTATGGTAATAGAACCAAGGAATTTACTTTAAGTAGGGTGAAGGAAGTGAAAGATTATATGGAATTGGTTCATACCTATTTTGGTTTAAAGCTACCCAATATTAAAATTGCCATTACAGGTTCTGGAAGAGTGGCCCATGGTATTTTAGAAATTATGAACTTAATGGATGTACAACAAGTAGAACCAGATGAATATACTAGCAGAGCATACGCTTATCCTGTTTATGTGCATTTAAAAGGAGGCGATTTGTATAGACATAAGGACACCAATTCATACGATAGAAATGATTTTCATGCACATCCTGAAAACTATCATTGTTTATTTAATAATTATTTGAAGCATACGCATATACTTATGAATGGTATTTATTGGGAGCCAGGTATTGCACCTTTATTTACCATGGACGATTTAAAAGAAGACGACTACGCTTTAACCACTATTGCCGATATTACCGATGATGCCCATGGAAGCGTACCTTGTAACTTAGGTGATTCAAGCTCAGAAGATCCTATATACGGAGTCAATGTTACAACTCTTGAAAAGACAGCCCCTTATATGCAAAATGGCATAGATATAATGGCAGTAGGTAATTTGCCTAATGAACTTCCTCGTGATGCTAGTAGGTACTTTGGAGAACAACTACTTAAATATGTAATTCCCGATTTAATGAAGGGTGGTAATAAAATTATTGAAGGCGCCACCATGCTTGATAAGGGAAAATTGACAACAAAGTTTTCTTACTTAGAAGATTATTCAAAACATTAGTTTTTAAATAGTTGCCTTTTTTAAACTATATAGAGTTAAGTTATTATAAATGCAAATAATAATCCTTTAATAATTCTGTAAATTCTGCTGAATAAGTATTATCTGTATTTTTAATCACTATTTTATTTCTTAGCACTGAAATTTCTTTATCTATTGGTAATTTTGCTTTTCTAAAATACAAGAAGGATCTAAAAGGTAAATGCTTGGCATCGTTATATACTAATACTTCTTCCACTAATTGTAGTTGTTGTACTTCAGCTAATTTTTGCATAGTATACGCGCGAAGGGTAGGTACTAAAACAAAAAAGGAGCCTGCATCTGATAATAAACTTGAAACATTTTCTACCAAAATACTCCAAGGCAGTTCAGTGCTATGGGCAGCTTTATTTTTATTGGCGTCCGGAGACTTTAAATCGCCCTCGTAAAAAGGAGGGTTGGAAATAACGATATCAAATAAAAAGTTATTATTTAAGCCTTTACTTAAAAATTCACCTTTACCAATATTGGCTGTAAAGTTTTGTATTGAATCATTTACCAAGTTTAAGCGGTCGCTCCATTTACTTAAACTAAAATTGGAAGAAGCTTCTGTAGCAGCCTGAGATTCAATTTCAACAGCGGTAATTTTTGTATTGTTCTTATCCGTGACCTGCGCTAGTATAAGACTTAATAAGCCCGTACCTGTGCCAATGTCTACTATTGAATGGGCCGTTTCAATAGAGGGCTGTTTGGCCACCCAGGCACCAAATAAACATGCATCAGTACATACTTTCATTGAAGTATGCTGCTGATGCACGATAAATTCTTTACACTGAAAAAAGGGGTTAGCCACTATTCTGCACTTAAGCTAGCTCCTAAATATTCTTTATTTAATCTAGCAATGTTTGCTATAGATATCTCTTTAGGACAAGTGGCTTCGCAAGCACCTGTATTGGTACAAGAACCAAATCCTTCTTTATCCATTTGCGCCACCATATTAAGTACTCTTGACTTTCTTTCTGGAGCACCTTGAGGAAGTAATGCTAAGTGAGAAACTTTCGCACTTAAAAATAACATTGCTGAACTATTCTTACATGCTGCCACACAAGCACCACAACCAATACACATGGCTGCTGCAAATGCGTCGTCTGCGTTTTGTTTTTCAATAGGAAGGCTATTACCATCCACGGCATTACCCGTATTCACACTAATATAACCACCTGCTTGAATAATTCTATCAAAAGCAGAACGGTCTACTGTTAGATCTTTTACAATAGGAAAAGAGTTGGCTCTCCATGGTTCAATCACAATGGTTTCGCCATCTTTAAAGGCACGCATATGCAATTGACAAGTAGTGTTCGCCTGCCAAGGACCGTGTGGCTTTCCGTTAATATACATAGAACACATACCGCAAATACCTTCACGACAATCATGATCAAAGGCAACGGGGTCGCCTCCTTCGGTAATTAATCTTTCATTTAAAATATCCATCATTTCTAAAAAAGACATTTCATCAGATATACCTGCAACATCATAAGTAACAAAGGCACCTTGCGCCTTGGCATTTTTTTGACGCCAAACTTTAACTTTTAAATTCATTGTATTTTGAGACATAGCTAAAAAATTATTCTGTAAATATTTTGTGTTAGTGTGTTTTGCTTATTTATAGTTACGTTGACTTGGTTTAATCACTTCGTATTTCAACGCTTCTTTATGTAATTGCCACTCATGCTCTCCTTTATTTTCCCATGCAGAAACAAACATAAAGTTTTCATCATCTCTTAAGGCTTCTCCTTCTGGTGTTTGGTATTCTTCTCTAAAGTGACCACCACAGCTTTCTTCTCTTGTTAAAGCGTCAACACACATTAATTCACCTAGTTCAATAAAGTCGGCCACACGGTTGGCTTTATCTAATTCAGGATTGTATTCATTAATTTCTCCAGGTATTCTTAGATCAGACCAGAATTCTTTTTTCAATGCTTGCAAATCTGCAATGGCTTGCTTTAAACCTGCTTCATTTCTTGACATACCACACTCATTCCAAATAATTTTACCTAAACGCTTGTGGAAACTTTCTGCCGATTGTTTACCATTGATATTTTTCAAAGAAGCTATACGCTCTGCTACTTTTTTAGCAGCTTCTTCAAAGGCTGGATGTGTAGTTGGAATAGCAGCATTGTAAATCTCATCTGCTAAATTATTTCCCACTGTATAAGGCGCTACAAAATAGCCATCTGCTAAACCTTGCATTAAGGCACTAGCACCTAAACGGTTGGCACCATGGTCGCTAAAATTAGCTTCTCCTAAGGCATATAAACCAGGAACGGTAGTTTGTAATTCATAATCAACCCATAAGCCACCCATGGTATAATGCACGGCTGGATAAATACGCATTGGCACTTCGTAAGGATTTTCTCCAGTGATTTTTGAATACATATTAAACAGGTTGCCATATTTTTCTTTTACGACTTCCTTACCCATGGCAATAATTTGCTCACTAGATACATTAGATAAGCCCTTGCTTGCTTACTTCAATCTTACCATATCTTTCAATAGCGGCTGCATAATCTAAATACACGGCTTGCTTGGAAGTACCTACACCATAATTCGCATCACATCTTTCTTTGGCAGCACGAGAGGCCACATCACGAGGTACTAAGTTTCCAAAAGCAGGGTAGCGACGCTCTAAGAAATAATCTCTATCTGCTTCAGGTATATCATTGGCTTTTCTTGTCTCTCCTAAATTTTTAGGTACCCAAATTCGTCCATCATTTCTTAATGACTCAGACATTAAGGTTAATTTGGATTGATGATCGCCACTTACTGGAATACAAGTAGGGTGAATTTGTGTAAAGCAAGGGTTTGCAAAATAAGCACCTTGCTTATGCGCTTTCCATGCAGCAGTTACATTTGATCCCATGGCATTGGTTGATAAATAATATACATTACCATATCCGCCAGAACATATTAATACTGCATGTCCAAAATGTTTTTCTAATTCACCTGTAATTAAATTACGGGCAATTATACCTTTTGCTTTTCCATCAATTTTTACAATGTCTAACATCTCATGTCTTGTGTGCATGGTTACATTGCCTAATGCTACTTGACGCTCTAAGGCTTGATAAGCACCTATTAATAACTGCTGACCAGTTTGACCTGCAGCATAAAAAGTTCTTTGTACCTGTGTTCCACCAAAACTACGGTTACTTAATAAGCCACCATATTCACGGGCAAAGGGAACCCCTTGTGCCACACATTGGTCAATGATATTCGTACTCACTTCTGCTAAACGGTGCACATTGGCTTCGCGAGAGCGGTAGTCACCGCCTTTAATAGTATCATAAAATAATCTGAATATACTATCTCCATCGTTCTGATAATTCTTAGCAGCATTAATTCCACCTTGTGCAGCAATACTATGTGCTCGGCGTGGAGAATCCTGAAAACAAAATGCTTTTACTTTATAACCCAACTCAGCCATAGAGGCTGCAGCCGATGCGCCTGCAAGTCCAGTGCCCACAATAATGACTTCCATTTTTCTTTTGTTGGCAGGGTTCACTAGTTTACAATGACCTTTGTAATCGACCCATTTGTCATCTAGATTTCCGGAAGGTATTTTAGCGTCTAACATATTTAATCTTTTATCTATCGTTTAGAATATATTTATTTTGAATTTTTAATTTACCCAGTGTAAATAAAAACTAATAGGCATTAAAGCAAATGCTAATGGAATAATAATGGCAAAGCCAAAACCAATAGTGTTAATCATTGCATGGTATCTTTTATTATGCACTCCAATAGTTTTGAAGGCACTTTGAAATCCATGTGCTAAGTGGTAGCCCAAAGAAATACAAGCAATCACATAAAATAAAACCACCCAAACATTTTCAAAAGTATCCTGCATGACTGCATATAAATTATGTACTATAAAGCCATTGCCTAAATCCATTTCTTCCACTCCAGTGATACGAGATGGAACCCAAAAATGTTTCCAATGTATAACAAAAAACATAAGAAGTATAGTTCCTAAAATGGCCATACTTCTGCTATACCATTTACTACCTTTTGCATAATTTACTTCATAGCCAATTTTTCTTTTGCTTCTATTTTCTAAAGTGAGCATATAGCCTTGAATGATATGTAGAAAAATACCTAAGAATAATCCTATTTCTAAAATTCTTGGCACTATAAAGCTTCCCATAAAATGAGCTGCTTTATTGAAGGTGACGCCACCATCCATTGCCCAAATACAAGCATTTAATCCTGCATGCACTACTAAGAATAAGACTAAGAAAATACCCGTGAAAGCCATTACTAATTTTTTCCCCACGGAGGATGTAAACATTTGCTTAAAGGTCATAATAAGATGTATTTTAAATCGCTGCAAAAGTAAGAACGAATTGCGAGCTTAGAATAAATCGTAGCATGATTTTTCTGACATTTTATAAATAAATAAACAAGTCCTTTAAAAAGCCCCCTTTAGATGATTTTTTCACCACTTGTATAAAATTCAAGCTGGAATCATATATTGACTTAATTTTACACCATGATAAAAGTGCTTACTATACTTTGGAATAGCTTTAAAATGGCCATTGGAGAGCTAAAAGCGAATAAACTAAGAACCTTTCTTTCCTTATTTGGCATCACCATTGGTATCTTTTGTATTATAGGTGTTTTGGCCACCATTGACAGTTTACAATCAAAAATCAAAAGCGATTTATCAAGCTTTGGAAACAATTCGGTTTATATCGATAAATGGGATTATTCTGGAGGCCCAGAATACCCATGGTGGAAATTCGTTAAGCGTCCAAGTATGAAAATAGAGGAAATGGACTTCGTTAAAAAGAAGAGTACGCTGGCTTCCAATATGGCTTTTGTGATGCAAACCCAAGAGTCTTTTTCTTATGAGGATAATGTTTTAAAGGGGGTTAATATGTACGGTATTACTCCGGAGTATAAAAAAATACAATCTTTTGATATTGGATATGGTAGGTTTTTAAGTGAGTCGGATTTTACACGAGGCGTACCTTATGTAGTTATAGGATATAAAGTAGCTGAGGAATTATATGGTAAGGCAGATAAAGGAGTAGGTAAAACTATTACCTATAATGGCCGTAAACTTTTAGTAATTGGCGTTATTGAAAAACAAGGTTCTGCCATTATTAATGGCTATGACTATGATAAGAGTACTATTGTTACACATAACTATATGGCTTCAGTGTATAATCCCGATAATTTAGGCCCTGTTATTATGGTACAACCTAAAGCAGGCATTACTTCTAAGGCTTTGCAAGAAGAATTAACAGGTATTATGCGTCAAATTAGAAAACTAAGTCCAACACAGGAAGATAATTTTACTTGTAATGATGTAGCGCAATTTAAAGACCAAGTGGAAAGTGTATTTGGGGCTGTGAACCAAGGAGGATGGGCCATTGCAGGACTTTCTTTAATTGTGGGCGCCTTTGGTGTAGCCAATATTATGTTTGTTACAGTAAGAGAAAGAACAAGTCAGATTGGATTAAAAAAAGCAATTGGTGCCAAGAGTTCTTCTATTTTATATGAGTTTTTATTAGAGAGTGCTTTTTTATGTATTATAGGCGGCTTGGTAGGATTATTATTAGTTTGGTTACTCACTTTAGCACTAAGTTCATTTCTTCCATTTGCGATTACTATTGCGCCTAGTATTATTTTTTTAGCCTTCAGTATCTGTATTATTTTAGGGGTGGTTTCAGGAATTATTCCTGCCTCCATTGCTGCTAAAATGAATCCAGTAGAAGCCATTAGAACTAAGTAATATTCGTATTTTTTTAAGCTTTATCTTTGTAGGGTGAATAACTCTTCTATAATCATATTGGCCATAGAATCTTCCTGCGATGAAACCGCGGCCTCCGTTATTGTGAATGGAAAAATTTTGTCCAATTTTATTGCCAATCAAACCGTGCATGAAAAATTTGGTGGCGTGGTACCAGAACTAGCCAGCAGAGCACATATGGAAAATATTGTGCCGGTGGTAGATGCTGCTTTAAAAAAAGCCTTTCCTGAAAATACCCCTACAGAAAGTTTAGCAAAATTAGATGCCATTGCTTTTACACAAGCCCCTGGTTTAATTGGTAGTTTATTAGTAGGTGCTCAATTTGCAAAGTCCCTTGCACTTTCATTAGATAAACCATTAATTGCAGTGCATCATATGCAAGCACATGTGCTAGCGAATTTAATAGATGATCCCAAACCCAGCTTTCCTTTTTTATGTTTAACAGTGAGCGGTGGTCATACACAAATTGTTAGATGTAATAGTGCGGCTGAGATGATTATTATTGGGTGAAACCATTGATGATGCTGCAGGAGAAGCCTTTGATAAAATTTCAAAATTATTAGGACTGCCTTATCCAGGTGGCCCGCTTTTAGATAAATTAGCACAGAATAGGCAATCCAAAAGCCTTTGTTTTTGCTAAACCTCAAGTACCTAATTTAGATTATTCTTTTAGTGGCTTAAAAACCAGTGTGCTCTATTTTTTACAAAAACAATCGCCCGAGTTTATACAAGAAAACTTAAATGATTTATGCGCCTCGGTTCAGTATACCATTGTGGAGATTTTACTAAAACAACTTAAAAAGGCCATTCAAGAAACAGGCATTAAGGAGTTTTGTATAGCAGGGGGTGTGAGTGCCAATTCAGGCCTTCGACATGGGGTAGCAGAACTTGCCCAAAAAACAAGGTCCACGGTATTTTTACCCGCCTTTGAATACTGTACTGATAATGCCGCTATGATTGCCATGGCTGCCCATTTTAAGTATTTGGAGGGGGCTTTTGAAAGTTTAGCCGTTACCGCCTCTGCAAGATCTAATTGGTAAATTAAAAAGGATTAACTTTGCAGCCTCAAAAATAGTTTAGCAATGATTAGTGCAAGAAACGTCACCTTGGCCTACGGTAAAAGGGTTTTATTCGATGAAGTTAATATTAGCTTCACGAAAGGAAATTGTTATGGTATCATTGGTGCCAATGGTGCAGGTAAGTCTACATTTTTAAAAATATTAAGTGGGGAAATAGAACCCAATAAAGGATCTGTGGAGATAACGCCAGGAGAACGTATGGCTGTATTAAAACAAAATCAATTTGAATTTGATGAGCAAACTGTATTGAGTACGGTGATGCAGGGACATAAGCGTATGTGGGAAGTGATGCATGCCAAAGGATGCATTATATGCAAAAGAAGATTTTACCGAAGAAGATGGTCTTAAGAGCAGGAGAGATTGGAAGCAGAGTTTGGAGAAATGGGTGGATATGAAGCAGAGAGTAATGCAGCAAGTTTATTAAGTGACTTAGGCGTGAAGGAAGCACATGCACCAAGACTTAATGAAAGATATTCCTAGTAATTTTAAACTTGCGAGTTTTACTTGGCACAATCGCTTGTTTGGTAATCCTGATATTTTATTATTAGATGAGCCTACCAACGGATTAGATATTGAAACTATTGGATGGTTAGAGAACTTTCTTAGCCGATTATCGAAAATATTGTACTAGTGGTTAGTCACGATAGACACTTCTTAGATACAGTGTGTACGCACGTTTCAGACGTTGACCGTTCTAAAATAAAAACATTTACAGGTAACTATTCTTTCTGGTACGAGTCTTCTCAATTAATGGCGCGTCAAATGTCTGATAAGAATAAAAAGAATGAAGACAAGCGTGCCGCCTTATTAGATTTCATTGCGCGTTTCTCTGCCAATGCAAGTAAGAGTAAGCAAGCTACATCTCGTAAAAAAGCTTTAGAAAAATTAACCATCGAAGAAATTGAACCATCTAACAGAAAGTACCCTGGTATTATTTTTCAGCCATTACGCGAAGTGGGGAATCAAATTTTGAATGTAGAAAAATTAAAAAAAGACAGTAGATGGTCGTGTCTTATTTAAAGACGTTACTTTTTCTGTAAGTAAAAATGATAAGATTGCTTTTTTAAGTAAGGATGCTTTAGCGATTACTTATTTCTTTGAGATCATCAATGGATCAAGGTCAAGCCGATAGCGGCAGTTTATGAATGGGGTACCACCATTACTAAAGCTTATTTACCTATGGAGCATAATGAAGATTTTTTAATGAAGCCTATTGACTTTAATGGATTGGTTAAGACAATTTGTGCCTACCCATGTAACAGATGCCGATGAGCCATTTATTAGAGGCTTTTTAGGGAAGATGTTGTTTAGTGGAGATGATGTAATCGAAAAAGATCAGATGTATTAAGCGGAGGGGAAAAAGTGCGTTGTATGGTAAGTAAGATGATGCTCCAAAATCCCAAATGTGGTTATTTTGGATCAGCCTACTAACCACTTAGACCTTGAAAGTATCCAAAGCTTCAACGAGGGCTGTCAAAACTACCCAGGTGTGGTATTAATCACTTCTCATGACCATACTTTCATGCAAACAGTGGCCAATAGAGTGATCGAAATTACCGCCTAAGGGCATCATTGATAGGTTGATGACTTTTGATGAATATATGGAAGATAAAAGGGTGCAAGAATTAAGGGCAGAATATGTACGCTTAAGGCCTGCTAAATACCTTATAGCTTAATGAAAACCAACATTTTAGCCTTTTTTGGACCTTATATTGGCGGTAAATCTTCAAAAAAACACTAAAATAAATGGGACTGTAAAGGTATATTTACTTACCTTTGCCGTCCGTAAAAAATAATTTCTCATGGCTAGAGTATGTCAATTAACTGGAAAGAAGCCGATGTCTGGAAATAGTGTTTCACACTCCAACATCAAGACAAAGCGTCGTTTCCTTCCAAATTTGCAAAAGAAGCGTTTCTACTTCATAGAAGAAGATCGCTGGATTACCATCAAAGTATCAACTGATGCTATCAGAACCATTAATAAGAATGGTTTAGCTTCTGTTGTTAAAGATCTTAGAGCACAAGGCGAAAAGATTTAATTAACCCAATTAAGTATAACTTATAATATACCATCATGGCAAGGAAAGGAAACAGAGTTCAAGTAATATTAGAGTGCACAGAGCACAAGACTACTGGTTTACCAGGAACTAGTCGTTATATTACTACGAAGAACAAGAAGAATACTCCAGATCGTTTGGAGTTCAAAAAGTATAATTCAATTTTGAAAAAAGTAACGTTACATAAAGAAATTAAATAGTCATGGCAAAAGCAGCATCTAAAAACGCGAAAGTAAAGGATCTTAAGGCTTCTGCTGAAGCAAAAAACTGGACTAAAGTAATTAAAGCTATCCGTAGCCCTAAAACAGGCGCGTATACTTTTAAAGAGACTATCGTTCACAAAGATCTTGTAAAAGAATTCTTAGCAGCAAAATAGTAATTTTTCGACTTCATTAGTCACCATTTATTATTTGCTAACAATTTTACTACGCAAAAAACATTTTAAAGTCTCTAGACCTAGTCTGGACTTTTTTATTTTAGCACAAAGCATCATTTCTATTGTTATTGATTAAATTTACACCATGAGCTTTTTAGGTAAATTATTTGGCATAAAAGAAAAGGAAACCCTTAGACCAAGGTTTAGAGAAAACCAAGACAAGGTTTTTTAGAGAGAATTTCTAAAGCCATTATTGGTAAAACTTCAGTAGACGATGAAGTATTGGATCAATTAGAAGAAGCACTAATTGGTGCGGATGTAGGTGTAGATACCACTTTAGCCTTAATTGAACAAATTGCAAGAGCGCGTTAAAAAAGGAAAAGTATGTTATCTACCTCAGAATTGAATGGATTATTGCATGAAGAAATAGTTTCATTTATTAGTAGATGCCCCCTCCAATCAATTAGGTTTTGTTCCACCCGCAGATAAAAAACCTTATGTTATTTTAGTAGTAGGCGTGAATGGAGTGGGCAAAACAACCACCATTGGTAAATTAGCACATCATTATAAAGAAGCCGGAAATACAGTGATAATGGGCGCTGCAGACACATTTAGAGCAGCTGCTGCCGACCAACTCACTATTTGGAGTGAAAGAGTAGGTGTGGCCATTGTAAAACAAAATCATGGCGCCGACCCAAGTGCGGTGGCATTTGATACCATTCAATCGGCCATGGCAAAAAATGCCGATGTAGTATTAATAGACACCGCTGGTCGTCTTGCATAATAAAGCTACATTTAATGGACGAGTTGAATAAAATTAAACGCGTCATTGAAAAACAATTACCAGGTGCACCGCATGAAGTATTATTGGTATTGGATGGATCTACTGGACAAAACGCTTTAGAGCAGGCCAAACAATTTATGGCGGTGACAAATGTGAATGCATTAGCTATTACAAAATTAGATGGCACTGCTAAAGGCGGTGTAGTTTTATCTATTGCACATCAATGCAAGATTCCTGTTAAATATATTGGGGTAGGAGAACAAATCAAAGACTTGCTTTTATTTGATAAAGATGAATTTGTAGATTCTTTATTTAAGTAAAAAGAATTCTGCTTAGGTATTTTACTAAAATGTATATCGAATACCAATACCTGCCCAACCGCTTTCAAAATAACTACTTCCTACAAAATTAAAAGAGGGCTGCCAGTCAACACTAATATTAAGAGGTGCGTTTTTTACTTTATAATCTAATCCTAAAATTCCATCTACCCCCACGGCAATGCCTGCTGTATGGTCTGGGTTATTTTTTTTCCAAGTCTCACTCCATAAACCTAGGTGACCACCATAACCTATATACCAACTTAAGTTTTCATTGCCCTCAATAGGTGCATAGGTTTCATATAAAACAGTTGCTCTAAATCCATCTAAAGAAAAATAGCCTAATGCTTCCACCGCTTTATTGGTTCTTATAAATTGTTTATAACTAACAGCACTAGGATACATTTTCACACCAATAGCAGACTTATATACTTTTTCGTAATTTGTACGCGTTTTTATAGTGTCAATAGTAATGTTTTGGGAATAGATTGTAAGGGCCATAAATAAACCGAGAATACTAGTAATAATATGTTTCATAAACAATTTTTGGGGGTACACAAATTTAAGGGGAAAAACTAAAAATAAACTGTTTAATAATTACTAAATTTCTATAAACAAGCCTTATCAGGTCTAGGGAATCTTGTGAATTATGTTTAGGTTTGTAGTATGCATAGTTTTAAAGAATTATCAGAAAAATTTAATAAGGGATTCGAGGCTGAACACTTCCCAAAATCGCCATCTACCTTATATGAACCAGGCAATTACTTTTTAAGTATTGGTGGCAAAAGAATTAGACCTGTGATGTGTTTATTGGGTAATGAACTATTCTCTGCTATTCATCCCGATGCGTATCAGCTATCCAATGCAGTGGAGCTATTTCACAATTTCACTTTAGTACATGACGATATGATGGACGACGCTTCTTTAAGAAGAGGCAAAACCACCGTGCATGTAAAATATGATGAAAGCACTGCCTTATTAGTGGGAGATGTAATGCTCATTCGCGCTTATGAGTATATTCAAACCATACAGGCTCAATATTTACCTAAAATTTTACAACTATTTAATAAGACTGCTAAAGAAGTTTGTGAAGGCCAGCAATTAGATATGGATTTTTCTAAAATGGAAAAGGTAAGTATGGATGAGTATATACATATGATTACCTTAAAAACTTCTGTACTACTAGCAGCTAGTTTAGAAATGGGGGCCATCTTAGGAGGAGCGAGCGTGAATAATTGCCAACACTTATATGAGTTCGGAAAAAAAATAGGCATTGCCTTTCAAGTACAAGACGATTACTTAGATGCCTTTGGTGACGCTGCTATTTTTGGCAAAGAACCAGGAGGCGATATTAAGCAGAATAAAAAAACCTTTTTATTAATTCATGCACTAGAAGTAGCGAATGCTGCTCAGAAAAAAGAATTAAATGAATTATTAAGTTCCAATGCACCCGATAAAGTAGAAAAAGTATTAGCTATTTTTAAATCTTGTGGAGTGGACGCTTGGGCAGAAGCTTCTAAAGCAAAATATATGCAAGAAGCCTTTGCACATTTAGAATCTATTGCAGTGGTATCTGATCGTAAAAAGCCACTTATAGAATTGGCCAATTATTTAATGAATAGAAACCAATAACCCTTTTTGCATGATGAATTTATTTAGGAAAAAATCAATTGAAAAAATTGTACAAGGATGCAGAAGCGGGATTAAGTGATGGACATAGTGCAAGCGGATTAAAAAGGGTTTTAGGCGTTCGTGATCTTAACTTTTATGGGTATTGCTGCGGTGGTGGGTGCAGGTATTTTCTCAACCATTGGTACTGCAGCTTTTCATGGTGGCCCGGGCATCTCCTTATTATTTATTGATCACTGCTATTACTTGCGGCTTTAGTGCACTTTGTTATGCTGAATTTGCAAGTAGGGTGCCTATTGCAGGTAGTGCTTATACCTATGCCTATGTTACTTTTGGAGAATTAATAGCCTGGATTATTGGTTGGGCTTTAATTTTAGAATATGCCATTGGAAATATTGTAGTGGCCATTAGTTGGAGTGGTTATTTTGTGAATTTATTAGAAGGTTTTCATATTCATCTTACCAGGTTGGTTATCTACCAATTATGAAACATGCACAACAAGGTTATGAGGAAGCCATAAAACATTTAGCAGCTGGTGGCACACCAGCAACAGCTTTAGTAAACTAGCACGAATTGGATATGATGCAATCACCAATGCACCCATGTATTGGTCAAATAGGAAACTCATTTTAAATATACCCGCATTTGTTATTGTGGTTTCTAATTACCGTACTTGGTGTATAGAGGTATTAAAGAAAGTAAAAAGAGTACCAATTTCATGGTGATCTTTAAAATTGTCGTCATTATTTTAATGGTCATTATTCTTAGGTTTCTTTTATGTAGATACTAACAAACTGGGCATCCCTTTTTACCCAATGGATTTAAAGGAGTATTAGCGGGTGTGTCGGCAGTGTTTTATGCCTATATAGGTTTTGATGCCATATCAACCACTGCTGAAGAATGTAAAAATCCGCTAAACGAGATTTACCAAGGGGTATGATCTATTCTTTAATTAATTTGTACCGTACTTGTATATATCTAATTGCCTTAGTATTAACCGGTATGGTGAGTTATACAGCAGTTAAAAGTAGATGATCCCTTGGCTTTTGTATTTGATCAGAATTAGGGCTACATAAAATAGGGTATATTATTTCTATTAGTGCGGTGGTAGCTACTACCAGTGTATTATTAGTCTTTCAATTAGGACAACCAAGAATTTGGATGAGTATGAGTAGAGATGGTTTGCTTCCAAAAAAATTCTCTAAAGTGCATCCTAAATTTGGAACACCTGCCTTTGCCACTATTGTCACTGGAGTTTTTGTGGGTATTCCTTCTTTATTTATGTCTATTAGCAGAATGACCGATTTAACCAGTATTGGCACTTTGTTTGCCTTTGTACTTGTTTGTTTTGGTGTACTAGTGCTTGCCTAGATTGTCTGCCTCCAATTACAGTGAAGCAGGCTTTTCGATTGCCTTATATTAATGGGACAGTTTATCATTCCTGCATTGTAGCGGCTGATATTTATTATATTTAGCACAAGGATAGAATTGCTAAATGCAGTTTAAGGATGCTGGTGCTAACGAAGGTTATCAGGAGATTTTATTTTTAGTTATTTACTTACTATTCTAACTATTGTAGCTGTTTTAAGTTTTATTAAGAAGTTACTCCATTATACCAATTGTTGGGGCCATTATGCTGTTTGTATTTAATGATTGAAATTCCACCCATAAGTTGGCTTTGGTTTTTTATTTGGATGTCTATTAGGGTTTGGTGATCTATATTCTTTCTATGGTCGTAGAAATAGTTTATTAGCCAAAGAGGCTGCTTAATTTAATTAGAACATGAAGTATCAGGTAGGAGATGAAATTCTAGTATTACATAGTAATGAAGAAGGACATATTATTGAAATCATGAATGAGGAGATGGTCATGATTGAAGTAAGAGGTGTGAAGTTCCCTGCCTATATGGATCAAATAGATTTTCCTTATTTTAAAAGGTTTACTCAAAAGAAATTATTTCCTGAAAAAGCAGCGCCACAGAAAATTTATCTAGATCAAATTCCGAAAGAAAAAATAAAAGTATCGGAGACTAAAATTGAAGATGGAGTTTGGATTCATATTATTCCAAAATTTAGTTTGGATGATTTTAATGACGAAGTAGTCGAAAGCTTGAAAATATATTTATCGAACCATACAAGGGTGGGTTATAAATTTGTATATGAACAATTATTTTTAGGAGAAGTAGGTTTTTCTACTTGAGTCAACTATTCATCCCTTCACCGATTTTTATATTCATGATATTCAATTTGCAGCCGTGAATGATTCACCTGGTTTTGCTGTCGATTTTTCTTTGACTAGAACCACATAAAAAGAAAGCCGATCATTTTGAGACAAATTTGAAAATTAAACCCAAGCAATTATTTCAAAAAATTGAAACATTAAAAGAAAATAACCAAGCAGCTATTACCTATTTATTATTTGAAACCTATCCCGATAAAGCAGAGGACAATCATATTCAAATGGATATTTTAAGAACCGCAGGGTTTAAAGTATATGATGCTACAAAAATCAAACAAAATTTACCTTCCGCTAGAACAGTGATTGATTTGCATATTGAAAAGTTAATAGATAGGCATGACCATCTTATCTAATTTTGAAATATTAACTATTCAACTAGCTGAATTTGAAAAATGGTTTGATCTTGCTAGGTTACATCATTTACCAACATTTACCATTATTCATGGAGTAGGTACTGGTAAATTAAAGGGCGAAATTCATGACTTATTAAAGGTTAAAAAAGGAGTGAAGAATTTCATCAACCAATACTCCGATTTTTATGGCTATGGCGCCACTGAAGTTATTTTTGAGTACTAATTTCACGTCAAATTTTAATTACTTACCTTTGCTTTACTACAAACCCGAGCTATCGTGGTAAGCAATTGCCAAGGAAAGTCCGGACAGCATAGGGTAACCCACCGGTGAATAGCCGGCGTCTCCAGCAATTGGGACAGAGAAAGTGCCACAGAAAATAACTACCTCGCAAGAGGAAAAGGTGAAAACGTGCGGTAAGAGCGCACGGATAAGACAAGTAATTGTTTTATAGGGTAAACCTTGGGTGCTGTAATGCCACGTAAAGGAGCGCTTAAGAACGACTCGTTCAAGTTCCAGGGTAGGCAGCAAGACTTTAACAGCAATGTTAAGGCTAGATAAATGATAGTTTAGAAACAGAATCCGGCTTATGAGGCTTGTAGTACTTTTTAAAATTTGATCTTAGTTGTAAATGCTAAGATTGTAAACTTGATCATACATGACTATAGAACAAATAAAGCGTATGAAGGACCAAGTAAGTGTCCTAAGGAGGTTTCTTTGACGTCGATAACAGATTATACAAAGTAGCGACCGACAAACAATTGTCCTTGTCACCTGGTTTTTGGGATGACAACACGCGTGCTACGAGTACCATGAAGGAAATTAAGGTGAATGAGTATTGGATACATATGTATCAAAATGTAGAATCCCAGTTTAGAAGATTTTGTAGTGCTATTTGATTTTTGGAAAGCAGGTGATGCCACTGAATTGGAAACCCAGGAAGCTTTTCAGAAAGCAACCCTTTTTATTGAAGAAGCAGAATTTAAGAGCACTTTAAATAAACCAGAAGACGAACTTACCCGCCATTTTACAAATTAATCCAGGTGCTGGTGGTACTGAAAGTCAGGACTGGGCTGAAATGCTTACTTCGTATGTATACCATGTATGGTGAAAAGCAAGGTTGGACAGTAAGCTCCATAGATTATCAAGAAGGAGATGGCGCAGGTATAAAATCGGCTACCTTACAATTTGATGGCCCTTTTGCTTATGGATTTTTAAAGGCAGAATCGGGTGTGCACCGTTTAGTGAGAATTTCACCATTCGATAGTAATGCAAGAAGACATACTTCTTTTGCTTCAGTATATGTATATCCTTTAATTGATGATACCATTGAAATTGTAGTAAACCCTGCCGATATTGAATGGGAATTTTATAGAAGTGGTGGTAAAGGAGGACAGAACGTCAATAAAGTAGAAACTGCTGTTAGATTAAGACATGCTTCAGGTATTATTGTAGAATGTCAACAATCAAGAACACAGGGTGAGAATAGAGAGATAGCCATGAAGATGTTGAAAAGTAGATTGTATGAAGAAGAAATGCGTAAAAAACAAGAAGCTTTGAATGCATCTAATGCGACTAAGAAAAAAATAGAGTGGGGTAGTCAAATACGATCTTATGTTTTTCATCCCTATAAAATGATTAAGGATCACCGTACCGATTTTGAAGTAGGCAATATTGGCCCTGTCATGGATGGAGAAATAGATGGCTTTATTAAAGCTTTTTTAATGATGGAAGCTTCATAAGTTCATACTTACTCTTAGGTCTTAAGTTATCTTGCCATTTAAATCCTTTAATAATTAATTCTTCTTTTGGCGTTTTATTAATAGGCGTCATTTTACCTGCAAGCTGGTTTTTGAAAACCACTTTAGCAGGTTCTGTATTTTCAAAATACACTTCAATAATTTGCGCATTGGAATGGTTCACCCCTATAAAGTATTTATCATTGTCTAAAGGGAAGTATACATTTTCTGCATTGCCTTTAGCGCTCATTTTGTGAATCTCGCCCTCTTCAAACCATACATTCAATTTATTGCCTTTTAGTTGGTTATAATAAAAAGTGGTATCAATTTTGTTAATAGCAAAAGCATTTTCAAATACAACTAATTGTTCTGGCTTTTTATTGTTTACAAATAAGTAAAGGGTATCACCGGTTATTTGGTTATCGTTGGCCCATATAATAGGGTCGGAGATAAGTCTTATAGTGGAATCACTTAAAGAATAAAATAAGCTATCGGCCTTGCCTTGAAGTGAATCGGAATATATTTTTACATGGTGGTAGGCTTCGAAATATTTATCTAATGTGGTATCAGTAATAATACCCACTGAATCTCTTGCATTCGGTATTTTTCTTTTTAAATCAGAAATTTTACCCGCATACAAAGTGTCTGCTGCTATGTATAAAGTGTCTTTTTTTTGTTTAATTAATAGGGTAGGATTTTCGGTAGCTAAGAAAGTGCTTTTTTGTTTATTAGCCTTTATATTATTTGCCATTAAATCAAAGCCTAGGGTATCTTTGGAAGTGTAAATGGCATTGCCTTTAAATTCTCCCATTTCAAGTGAATCATCTACAGCCATTTCATCAGCTATAAAATGATAAGTACTGTCGTCAATAGTAGACCTATCATACATATAGCCCTTTCTAGTGCCCGTATTATAATTACCATTACTAGTGCTAATAACCCTGCTACCTGTTATAATTTTAGAGGGGCTTAATGAAATTGGTAAGTTGAGAGTAGGTATTGTATTCTAAGGTATCGGTAATAATATTATTTTCAGGGTCTATTAATTCCACTTTTTTTCTAAAAATTACATCTCTTGTTTCACCATAGTACAAACCTTCTGTACTTGTTAATACTGTTTTATTACGCACTAGCTTTCCACCATGTTTAAAGCTACCTAATTTAGCATTTACATCGTAGTCTAAGGAGTCGGTAGTTAATACGCCTTTGCCATCGGTGAGTTTTACTTTTTTACGTAAAAATGCTTTTTTGGTAGCACCTAAGTATTTTAAATAAGTGGAATAAGTATGCACACTGTCGGCGTCATTGATATGCACATTGCCAAACCCTTCTAAAGTATTTAAAGTAGTGTTTAAAATAATGCTATCTCCGTATAATAAAGTTTTACCTTGACGGATTTTTACATGGCCTACTAATATCAAGTAGTCCATACTATCCATTTTTTTGACATTGTATACTTCGGCAGAAAGAAATTCAATGAGTTTAGATCCGTTAGAAACGGGGGGAGTTTTTGCTGTAAGGCTGTCTTCAGGTTTGGGGGTAATAGGGGTTTGTCCTTTTACTGCAGAAAAGCTAAGACCGGATAATAATATGATGAGGGCCCATTTATTCATGATTCACAGAATCAGCTAAAGGCTTATCTAATGGAGTCGATTTATCTTTTTTGCCAAACACAGATACATTGATATATCTTTTAGGGTGCACTTTAATATCGTCGACAAGGGTATTGATACTTTTCAAGGTGCCTTGTAATTCATCATAAAAAGCGGAGTCATTCATTAATTTAGAAGCGGTACCATTGCCTGAATTTAATTTTTGTAAACTTGTATTTAAAGAAGCGACTGCTAATTGAATGGTTTTGATGGTCTTTGTCAAGTCGGCATCTTTCACCGATTTTGAAACGCTGTCTAAATTGGTAATTATATTATTTAGCTTATCATTATTATTATTCAAGTTCTTTGTAAACGCATTAAGGTTATCAAATGATTGGCTTACCGATCCGTTTTGTTTTTGCAACATCGTTTCAATATTGGCCATGGAACTATTTAAACTCTTTGTAGTGACAGCTAAATTTTCTAATACTTCTGCAAGATTTTGTCTGTTTTTATCATCTAATACATGATTAATATTATTCAACACTTTATCCAAAGAAATAATGGCACTATTTGTTTTCTCACCTAAAGGAGAAAGGGTATTCACAAAATCGCCCAATAAACTATTAGCAGGTGCTGTTTTAATGGTGTCCCCTGAATTTATATAAGTAGTAGCATTACCAAGTACAATACTAATACTACTAATGCCTAAAGGATTATCTTGAATACTAGCTACTGAGTTATTGGGAATTTTATAAGCTTCATTTAATTTTACAGAAACAATTATAGAAGCTAAATTATCTTTTTGGTTCTCAATTTCAAAGACCGTTCCCACTTGGTAACCATTTACAAATACTGGATTAGAAACAATGAGTCCTTTGGTATCTGCATATTTTGCATAAATATAGTTACCTGGTTGAAATATGGTTTTCCCCTTTATAAAATTAAATCCAATAATCATTAAGGTAATGGCAATTACGGTAAGCGCGCCCACCTTGGTTTCGTTTGATACTTTCATCTTGAATGAATTATATAATCTTTAAGTAAAATTAGCTAAAAAAGGGGAGCTAATTGGTATTTGTCTTTTTCTGGTTTTCCAATGAATTTTTATACCTTATGATTGACTTGGTTATTACCTCGCAAATTTGATTTTGCCCTTCATCGCTATTGAGATAATCCTCGTCTTCTGGGTTGGAAATAAAGCCAGTTTCAACTAGTACCGCAGGCATTTGCAACGGCATGCTAGTACCCAAATTCCTTTCTGCCTTTGTTTGGCTTCTCTACTAATACGACCAGCGGCCTTAAATTCTTCCTCAATGGTTAAAGCTAAACTAGCTGCTCTTTGAAAAAATTGCTGCGTCAATAAACTTACCATCATAGATCGGGTAGGGTCGGCCTTCTTCAATTTCTTTAATTTGTCGTTAATGGATAGCGGAGTCTAATTTTTCCACTACATCATCTACTGCCTCATTCGCCACTATCCTTTCTTTTGATCTGATTTCCCTACATTATAAATAAAGGTTTCTGTACCCCTTGCTGTACTTGGCGATGTAGGTGGTTTTATATAATGGGCACTCTTGCTGGTCACTTTTCCTTTTTCACTCCTTTTTTCTTTACAGTATAGGTTTTATTGGTATACCCAATGATTTCTCTGCTTCGACTAGGATTGGCTGAATTAGTATGTATACAAATAAATAAATCACCTTTGGCTGCATTGGCAATATTTGCTTTTTCTACTACAGAATTGAAAATATCTCTGGTTCTACGCGTAAGAACCACTTCAACATCAGGCATGGATTGATTGAATATATTCCTCCAATTTTAAAGAAATGGCCAGAGAAACAGCAGCTTCAGTGGAATATTTACCATTTGAACGCCGGATCGGTGCCACCATGACCTGGGTCAATAATGATACGTTTTGATGGTTTTGGATGAGTTTTGGGCCTTACCGTACTTAAGCTAATAAGGGTAAAAAGGGCAATACTAGGCTATAACGTAAATGCTAAAATCAGTCTATTTTGCTTCATAATCAGTGCCTTAATGCTGTTTTACTTTATTTTTGCTGCAGTGATAATAGCAGGATACAAAAATAACGTAAAATACAGGCGTTCTATTGTAAATGGTAGCATTTTACTGACATTAACAATAGTTTTAATGCCCATAATGGGTGTTTTTGCTCAGGCCAAAATACAGGCAGGTGCAAAAGACAGTATTTCTGTTAAAACAGATACCCTTTCTAAGAAAAATGATAGTACATTACTATTAAGTCACTTGAGAATCTCCAAGGATAGTATTGATACCCCTGTTAATTATAATGCAGACAGATTCAGGAGTGATGGTGATGTCTACCAAAGAATTCTTTTTGTATGGTAAAGCTAAGACCGTTTATAAAACTTCAGAATTAGAGGCTGCTACCATAGTATATGACCAGCAAACATCAAAATATTAGAGCCTACGGCGCAAAGGATACTACAGGTAACCCTTTAAGTAATCCAAAATTCAAAGAAGGGGACATTGACTGTCAGTGAATGACTCTATTTATTTTAATATGAAATCGGGAAAGGGACTTACAAAAAATACCAATTTCCAACAAGGTGAAATTTTTATCAATGCCACCACCATGAAAAAAGTTAAGCAAGACCAGTTGCTTTTGCATGGAAAGCAAGATTTACTACCTGTAATTTAGATGATCCCCATTTTGCTTTTAGAACCAATAAATTAAAAATAATCACCAGATAAAATTGGTGTATCAGGACCCGCTTTTCCAGAATTTGAGGGGGTGCCATTTCCTATTGGTATTCCATTTGGAATTTTTCCTTTATCAAGAGGCAAGCATTCTGGTATGATGGCACCTGCTTTTTCTACGAGTGAAGACTTTGGCTTAGGCTTTGAAGGTTTAGGCTATTATAAAGTACTGAGTGATAATTTCGATGCCACTATAAGAAGTAATATTTATTCTTATGGAGGATGGAGTGCTAATTTGAATAGTAAATATATCTTACGCTATAAATACATTGGTAACTTTAACTTTGAGCTTACAAAATACTAGAATTCTTAATAGGAATGTAAATATTGCTAATGAATTCACCGGTGGTAAAACATTTATGATCAACTGGTCTCATTCCATGGATGCAAGGGCTAGACCGGGTACTAATTTTTCTGCCAATGTCAATTTTGGTAGTACAAAGTATAATAGATTATTTATTCAATAATCCATTATCAGAATTTCCAAAACCAAATAAGTTCATCCATTAGCTATAATAAGTCTTGGGATAATAAATATAATTTATCGGTTAACTTAAATCATAACCAAAACAATAATTTAGGGTTGGTGAATATGAGTTTACCCAATATCAATTTTAATGCAATTGACCATTATATCCTTTTCAGTCCAAGGATCAGGTTGGTAGCTGGAAAATGGTATGAAAAATTAGGAATTGGGTATAATGGGTAGTTTCCAAAATCAATTGTCTTTTTATGATTCTGCATTTAATATCAACAGATTATTAGATACCATGCAATGGGGTGCTACAGCATAGTATTCCGATTAGTGTTGTCTCTACCTTCACTTAGGGCCAATTACCATTACACCCTCGTATTGGTCATTTGAAGAAAAATGGTTTGGTCAACAAAATACGAAGACTTGGAACAGTCAAATTAAATAAGGTAGATACTACAGTTATGAAAAAGGATTTTATAGAGCACCCCATGTAAGTTTTGGTGTAGGAACAGCAAGTAGAATTTTTGGTACCTATAAATTTAAAAGCGATATATGTAGAAGCCATTCGTCATGAATTAAGGCCCAGTATCTCTTTTAACTATTCACCCGATTTAGCGAAATCTTATCATTATTCCACTCAAATTGATACCACGGGTAGAACTTACCGCTTTTCAAAATATGATGGTGGCGCTTTAGGGGGAGCCTATTCAGAAGGAACTTTTGGAGGCTTAAGTTTTGGTTTGGATAATTTACTAGAAATGAAAGTAAAAGATAAAAAAGACACTAGTGCTGAAAACTTTAAAAAAGTTAAATTAATTGAAGGCTTTGGTTTTACTTCTAATTATAATTTTCTTGCTGATAGTTTTCAGTTAGGTAATTTTAATTTTTATGCGCGTACTATTTTATTTGATAAGTTCAATATTTCTTCTTCTTTCAGCTTAGATCCATACGCCACTGATGCGCAAGGGTTCAGGAAGAACAAATTAGATATTGACCCTACTAAATTTAAATTCGGAAGTATTACAAATGGAGGAGTTTCTATTTCTACTTCTTTTAAAAGTAAATCCAAGGACGATGCAGATGCTAAGAAAAAAGAAATTCCTTTAGACCCCTTCATGACCCCTGATGAACAACAAAGGCAATTGCAATATGTAAAAGCCAATCCTGCAGAGTTTACCGATTTTAATATTCCTTGGAGTTTAACCGTATCTTATTCTTTCCAGTTTTCTAGAATGATCAAACCCGATTATTCAGGATTTAAATTACAAACATTTTCTAGTTTAAATTTTAATGGTGACTTTAGTTTAACGCCCAAGTGGAAATTGGGAGGAACAGGCTATGTAGATGTGGCCAAGGCCAGTATTCAACAACTAAGTATGTTTATTACCCGTGAGATGCACTGCTGGCAATTATCTATTAATGTGACACCTATTGGTATGTACCGTTCTTTCAGTATTACAGTGAATCCTAAATCGGGTATACTAAGAGACTTGAAAATTAATAGAAGCAGAACCTTCTCTTCATCTACTTTCTAATTTTTATCATTATGCTTTAAATAGTATTTAGCCATTTCATCATAAACGGCTTGCTTCAAGCTATCCTTAGTATGTCCTTGTGGGAAAATAGCAGGAAGTATATGCATATCTATTTTACCAGGGGTAAAATATAAGATAGGTCTTGCAGGCAGTATTTTTTTAGTATTTAATATGACTACTGGGATAATTGGTTTTTGCGTTTCAATAGATAATTTAAATGCGCCATCATAAAATGATTTTAAGGGCTCGGTAGTTTTATTTCTAGTGCCTTCTGGATATATAAGCATATCAAGTCCGTTGTCTAAGTACTTTCACCATATTATCAAAACTTTCTTTACGGCTATTATGATTTTTTCGATCTACAATCACAGTGGCAAATTGGTAAATCCATCCAAATAAAGGAACATATACAAAACTTTTTTTAGCAATGGTTTTATTGGCTCTAGGTAAAAATGGGGTGCTTATGGGTATATCAATTAAACTATTATGATTACATACTACTACGGCATTGGGTATTCCATTAAAAACTTCTTTTCCTTTTACCCTAAAAGAACAGCCAGATAAAAATAAAAATAAGCCCATCCACATTTGAGATATTCTTCTATGATACCTTGTTTTAAATGGGTCTTGCATAAAAAAACATAATAAATAGAACCATAAGAAAATAAACATGGTAGAAACAAATACCAATAAGGCCCAAATGGCTAATATTCTTGCAATAATATTCTTTACCAATTTCATAGCGTTATTTAAATTGCCCAGTCAATGGGGTCTATATTATTTTTTACTAAGTATTCATTGGTAGTACTAAAATGCTTGCTACCAAAAAAACCATTATAAGCACTAAAGGGGGAAGGGTGTGCTGCTTTTAAAATTTTATGTTTGGAACTGTCTATGAGTTTACTTTTTTCTTGTGCGAAATTACCCCATAAAATAAAAACCAAGCCCTTTTTTTGGGATGAAAGTGATAGAATTACATCGTCCGTAAACTTTGTCCATCCAATTTTAGCATGACTAGCTGGTTCATTAGCCCTTACTGTAAGCACTGCATTTAATAATAATACCCCTTGTTTAGCCCATGCCGTTAAATTACCTGAACTTGGAATAGGCATACCAATATCTTTATGTAGTTCTTTAAATATGTTCATTAACGAAGGCGGTGGTTTAATCCCATCGGGTACAGAAAAACTTAAACCCATGGCTTGGCTTGCATTATGATAAGGGTCTTGTCCTAAAATAATTACTTTTACTTTAGCATAGGGGGTTAAGCTAAATGCATTGAAAATAAGACCACCACTTGGGTAGATGGTTGTTTTTAATGCTTTTTCTGCTTTTAAATGGTCGGCAATTTGGCTAAAATAGGGCTTATCGAATAAATCCAACAATGCTTTTTTCCAACTTTCTTCCATTTTAATTTCCATAGCGTATCAATAAATGTAGGTCAATTTTAATAAAGATAAATGATGTATAACAAACTACCATTATTGCTTTTACAAGCCAGCATTTTGGTAAGTGAACTTTAATAATTTGAATCGGTTTTCATTTTTTTCCATATCAATGATTAATTCTTTTCTAGCCAAGCTTTCAAACGCAGGTAAGCTAGCCTTATTCCCTTGTAAGCGTGCAAGATTATCTAAAGCTACATAACCAAAAGCGGCAATTACATTTAATATTATGGATAAATCGCTTTTATGAGAATTTGTTACAGGAAGTTTTCTTATACTTTCATTCAAGGCCTCTGCATGCTTATGGTATAGTGCATAAATAACTTCATACTGTTTAGCTCTTATAGCAAGTGTAATAATACCTTCTTGCATGTCTTTGTATATATCATACAAATCGTTGGTGAGTTGTATCACACCACCTAAGGCATACCAAGTTGCATCAGCTTCTGGAAGGTAGGTAGTATCTAAATAATGTCTACACATAAGTAAACAGTAGCCACCTTTTCTAGTAGTAATAGATAAAAGAGTTTCGTCACTCACATTTAGATTAAATTGTTCTAAGGAATCTTTTTGGGCTATATGCAGTCCTTCAAAGTCCTTAAAGTATTGTGTTTTATCTGCTACATCGTTTAATAAACGGGTATGCGTATAAATAAATACTTTCTCAAAAAATGTTTTTGCACTGTAATCATCGGGGTGATAAAAAATTGAATCTATTTGTTCAAGGGTTAAAGTTTTATCGTCAAAAAAATCGTCATAGACTGAAACCATTATAAAATAAAGTAAATTTCTTTCCTTTTCATTTACATTATTATTGCGACCATATAAACTGCTAAAACTATCGTTAATAAAATGTTGTTGAATGCTATACCTTTTTACAATTTTCTCCAAGGTTTTTTGATCAAATTTTCCATCAAATTTTACTTCTACAGTATGTAAATATGCCGTAGCCCATCTTTCGGACTGCTTTAAACCTGAAAAGGTCTTAAGCGTTAACCTTCCAATTGATTTGATAAAACTATATAAGTACATATTTATTAAAATTATAATAAATTATTTATATTTTTTAGCCAACGCAATGGGTTCAAAGGGGCCAAACTTATGTTGCTTTTCTGAAAAGGTATCTGCATAAGGGCCAAAAGGGTAGTCGACTGGTTTTGTTGCAAGTAGGGGATAGTCTTTGGATTTATCCTTGGAAGGTCTTGGTTGTGCATTAATATAAGCAGCAACATTCCAAGCATCTTGATTACTTAAACTAGGAGCATGATAATTAATTCCATTGGGCATATTATTTTTAATAAAGCCTGCTAGTTTAGATAACTGAAATAAACCTGCAGCGTCGTTATAACTATGCTTGCCCCATACAGGAGGGTATAAATACATGTTACCGGTACTATCCATTACCCCCTCACCATTGGCTCCATGACAGCTTTGACAATTTTGTACATAGGAAATTTTTCCTTCTGTAATACTTGCTGCAGTTTTTAAGTAGGGTAATATTTCAATACCTGAACCTTTTACTTTTTCTCCTTTAGCTACATCATCACCCAACCATTTGATATAGGCATAAATAGCTTTCATTTCTTTGGAGTTGATATCTAATGCTTTGCCATTTAAACTTCGTTCCATACAATCGTTCACTCTTTTGTATATTGTTTCTAAACTACCCGATCTTTCTCTAAACTTTGGATAAGTAGAATACACCGAACCATAATTTAATCCCCAAGGTTTAGTACCCGCTTCTAAATGGCAGTTCTGACAATTCATTCCATTAGTAGTTTGTTGCACTGTTCCTTTTGGCCCTAAATATTTGGAAGTATGTGCAATTAATTCATAACCATAACGAATTAAATTTCCACTTTCTGTTTCCACAGGAATTTGATAAAGGGAGGAACCCACCCAGGCAGAGGTATCCATACCTTCAATTCTAGCAAGCATGGCAATTTCTTCTTCTTTAGCACTTCTGCGGAAGCTATAATAGGTAGAAACCAATAAACCTATAATGAATAAACTATAAAAAATACGTCGAAGCATAGTAGATTTTTAAAAGCAATATTAATTCACACCCGCTTTTAAATAAGACCAGCCTGCTTCTTGTTTCAATATTACTTCTGCAACGCCAGAAGGAATAGTATTTGCTATAGTAAGTAATTCACTTTTTTCTATATGATACTTACGCATTGAATTCTCGCAGGCTAAAAACTGCACATTGGTTTTCGATAACTCAATGACTTCATTGGATAAATGAGTTTTAGCAGCAACTAATAAGCCTAACGCTTTTCCATGTATTACTACTTCTACTACCAAATTACCTGGCCATAACTTTTGTAAATTTTTAATATTACCAATGGTAGAAGACCAAGCAGAAGTATCGGCTGTATTTAATTGAATAACTACCTTATGTTTAACTTCGTTGGTTTGTGCGTTTAATTTAATAGTAGATGCTCCTACAATTATCAACATTAGAAAGAATATGATTTTTTTCATGCTTAATTTTTTAGTTTAGTTATTTGAATTCTTATTATTTAAATTATAAAAATTTAGGAATTCAATAATTTCTTTTTCTGATTTTATTTTGTTTTTTTGCGTCAGGTAATTAGTAATTATTTGCTTATTGGGAAGTATTGCAGACAATGTATTTATATCAAATTTTTTTAATTTTTGAACGATGTTATTTTCATTTTTTAAATAATAATCAAAAGTAGGCGCAAAATAATATACATTGATAGCCCCAAATAAGGAATCTTTTTTTACTACATTATTCGTATGTTTCTTTAATAATAATACTTCCCCCTTATTTAACACTTGCACTAAAGTGGAGTTAGAAAGTTCAGACTTGGTATCTGTAAATCCATTTTCAAAATAAATTGAATCTGAACTTAACTCATCAAATATTGCTACCTTTTTAATCTTGGACTTATCTACAACCAATTCAACATTTTTCATATCTAAAAAATGAACCTCATTACCATTCGTATTTAACCTAATTTTTACCTGTGCCATTTTTTTGAGGTCTAATCCATAAATGGAACCATTTAGCCATTCATCATTTAAAAAAGGACTTCCTTTAATATTGTTATTGTAAGGACTTCTATTACCAAATTTGTCTATCACATTATTCCTATCCATTGTAATTGGCATATCGATAGACATAAACACCGATATCTCTGGGTTAGAACTGCTACCTGATCCAATTTGTGCCTTTGTATTTACACATACTAATAATAAGCATAGATATAAAATTCCTATTCTCATTTGATATTTTTCCTAAAATTAAATTAATTAAGACATAGATAAGTCATTAGTGTCTTCTGTTTGTAAGGAGTATTCATAAAAAAAATAACTCACTGAGTTACAATGAGTTATTAAATTTTGGTGATTCGGATTGGATTCGAACCAATGGCCCTCATCTTAGAAGGATGACGCTCTATCCAGCTGAGCTACCGAACCTCTTGTTTTCTTAGGTTGCAAATTTAATGAAAAATAAGCCTGATTTCAAAGAAAATGGGCCTATAAATCAATCTATTGCCATTAAATCTCTAATAACAACTGAGGCCACCGTACAGCCAAAAATGGCAGGCATATAGCTCAAAGTTCCAATAATGGACTTCTTAGGATATGCATTCTCTGTTTCAATAATACGAGATTGGTCTGGCTTTTCTGAACTAAACACTACTTTCAAGCCCTTTTTAATACCTAGTGCTTGTAATCTCTTTCTAACATATCGTGCTAAATTACATTCATAGGTTTTGGATAAGTCGGTGACTTTAATTTGTGATGGATCTAGTTTTCCACCCGCACCCATTGAACTTACAATGTTTAATTTTCTATCCATACATCCTTTTATTAAATCAACCTTAGCAGATAAGGTATCTATACAGTCAACTATATAATCCCATTTTTCTTTTTCAATTATTTGAATGGTTTTATCCTCTTCCATAAACGCTTCCAAAATAGTTAAATCAAGTAAGGGGTTAATATCTATTAAACGAGCAGCCAAAACCTGCGCTTTTGATTTTTTGATAGTGGAATGAAGTGCTGGAATTTGTCTATTAATATTGCTCGCATCAATAGTATCATTATCTACAATAGTCATTTTTCCAATGCCTGCTCTCACAATCATTTCTGCACAAATACCTCCCACACCTCCAAGGCCAATAACCAATACATTTTTGCTCATTAGTTTTTCCACCTTTTCATCTCCTAACATTAATTGAGTTCTACTCATCCAATAAGGTATCATATCGTATCTTTAAGTCATTAAATTACATTCGTATGAAAAAAGCCTTTATTGCTTTATTTGCTTTTTTGTTGCTATATCAAAATAGCTATGCGCAAAATTCGGGTAATAATTCCATAAAAATACTCACTCAGAAAAAAGGAGTGAGCATTAGAGGTTTAGCTGTGCCCAATAGGAATACTATTTGGGCTAGTGGATCTAAAGGAAGTATTGCTAAATCGGTAAATGGCGGAACCGATTTTGAATGGATGCAAGTTAAAGGCTATGAGTCCAGAGATTTTAGATCCATTCATGCCTGGGATGATAAGCAGGCTATCATAGTCGCTGTTGCCGCACCTGCTATCATTTTAAAAACAAAAGATGGCGGAAATTCTTGGTATAAAGTGTATGAAAATACCGATACGCTAATGTTTTTAGATGCCATTCATTTTAAAGATGCCTCTAATGGTTTAGTAGTAGGAGATCCCATTCATAATTATATATTTTTATTAAGTACCAATGATAAAGGAGAACATTGGAATGAAATTCCTTCTAGTTATTTTAAAACCCCATTAGAAAAAGGGGAAGCTTTTTTTGCATCAAGTGGTTCTAATATTGCACAACTTAGTAAAGACGATTTTTTAGTTTCAGGAGGATTAAGATCAAGATTATGGATAAATGGTTCAGCCATGGATATTCCCATTATTCAAGGTGGAAATTCAACGGGTGCAAATAGTATGGCCATTTCGCCTAATGGAAATAGAATTATGATAGTAGGGGGAGATTTTATGAAAGATACTAGTCGTCTACAAAATGCAGTGGGATTGAAATTATTTATAAAGCCAAATTCTAATAAAAAATGGCAGTCTGAAAAATTACCTTATTGGAAAATAGATGAGTTTATTGGTTTGCCTAATGGATATAGATCAGGGGTTGAATATGTCTCCAATACTATACTAATTAGTTGTGGAACTTCTGGAGTAGATATTTCAATAAACAAAGGCAAAAGCTGGGATTTAATATCAACTGAAAGCTTCCATGTTGTTCGTAAACAACCTAATACAAATGCTGTATTTTTAGCAGGCGGGGCTGGAAGAATTGGTTATTATCGTATCCCCTAAAAATCATTTTTATTTTTCAATACTTAGTGTACCTTAGTATAAGTTTATTAACCATGAAAAAATTCCAAGCTATTATATCTTTTGAAATGGATGAGGACTTTATGTCTTTAGTGCCTCCTCATCGTACTTATATCAATTATTTATTGAATAAGGGTATCATTGATACTTATGCAGTGAGTATGGAAGTGCAAAATTCATGGATTACCATTAATGCGAATACCAAAAAAGAAGTCAAAGATATCTTAGATAAATCGCCTTTAAGTAAGTATTGGAACTATGAAATAGTAGAGCTTTTTGTATATGATAGTCAATCTACTAGGCTTCCTGCGGTACAATTAAATTAAATCACCTTTTTTTTGGGGAATTCCTATTTGAACCCTATTTTTGCACTCCTCAAAAGGGGGCATAGCTCAGTTGGTTTAGAGCATCTGCCTTACAAGCAGAGGGTCCGCGGTTCGAACCCGTGTGCCCCCACAAAAAAAATCCTTCTCGAACATTTGAGAAGGATTTTTTTTTAATATTTGGTATATTTAAAATCTAAATAGCCTCTAATGCATCTTATAAAAACCACCCTCCTAATTTTATTATTAACTTGGTCACAATTTTCTTATAGTCAAAAGGTATCTTTTAAACGACTTGATAAAGAAAGAAAAGTGGAAGTGTATATTGGGGGTAAATTTTTTACTGCATTTATTTATCCAAGCAATATGGAAAAGCAAAGCTTGTATCCTATTGTTAATGCGCAAGGCAAATTCATCACTAGAGGGTATCCATTAGACCCTCGTCCTTTTGAAAGAACGGATCACCCCCATCATGTGGGCCTTTGGTTTAATTTTGGAGATGTCAATGGTTTAGATTTTTGGAATAACTCCTATGCCATTAAAACTAAGGATAAACCTAAATACGGTTCGATTAGATTGAATAAAATTGAATCAATTAATTCTAAAAATGCAACCTTGGTGGTTAGTGCTCATTGGGTGGATGTAAATGATGCGATTTTACTTTCCGAATTGACCACTTTTACTTTTTTCGGTAAAGATAATTTAAGAACTATTATACGCGAAACCAAGCTTACTGCAAAACAAGAAGCCAGATTTACAGAAAATAAAGAAGGCTTAATTGGACTTCGCGTGGATAGAGCCTTTGAAGAACCTGCCACAGTAGCTGAAACATTTCTAGATGCCAAAGGAATAGAAACCAAAGTACCTGTACTCAATAATGAAGGAGTTAATGGAGTGTATAGAAATGCAGAAGGCGCAAAGGGCGCAGCAGTTTGGGGAAAACGATCCCATTGGGTAGCTTTAAGAGCCACAAAAGAAAATGAAATAATTACAATTGCACTATTAGATCACTCAAAGAATACTAATTATCCGGCCTGGTCGCATGCAAGAGGTTATGGTTTGTTTGCCATGAATAATTTAGGGGGTCGAAATTTTGATAAAAATGCTGCTCCTGTTAAATTAGTATTACAACTAGGACAAAATATTGTTTTTAAACATAAATTAGTCATCGGGGGTGATTTAACTGATGAATCCATTAATCAAATGGCAATGGATTTTAATAAGTAACTTTGCACTTATGCAAGTATTTACTAATCCCAATAAAATTATCATTACCTGTCATAAATGGTTAGCACCTGCTTTAAGTAAAGAAGTGGTAGCCTTAGGTTTTACGCCTGATAGAGTTTTTCAAACAGGTGTGGAATTAACGGGTACCGTACAGGATTGTATTAAGTTGAATTTAAATTTAAGATGCGCCAGTCAGGTTATGTATTCTTTAAAGTCATTTATTTGCAATGACCCCAACGAGCTTTATAATAATTTAGTAAGCATAACTTGGGAAAAGGTAATTGACCCAAAAGGTTATTTTTCTGTGACTAGTAATGTATTTCATCCAACTATTTCTACAAATCTTTTTGCAAATTTAAGAGTTAAGGATGCCATTGTAGATAGAATGCGTGAAGTGACTCAACAACGTCCATCTACTGGTTCTAATTTAACAGGGGCAGTGGTATATTTATTTTGGAAAAATGATGAAGCGGAAGTTTTCTTAGATACCTCTGGAGAAACATTAGCCAAACATGGTTATAGAAAATTACCAGGTACGGCTCCTATGTTAGAAGCCTTAGCAGCAGCCACCATACTTTCTACAAAGTGGGATAAAAAATCAGCCTTTGTTAATCCAATGTGTGGTTCTGGTACTTTAGCCATTGAAGCTGCACTCATTGCTACTAATAGAGTCCCAGGTTTACTAAGAACACAGTATGCCTTTATGCATATTCTAGGTTATAAAAAAGAAATGTACGAAGTAGAAAATGCTAAATTGAAAGAACAAATTATTAAAATACCCGGACTACAAATTATAGCTTCTGATATTAGTAAGCGCGCCACTGAAACGGCAAAGACCAATGCTACTATGGCAGGCGTAGACCACTTAATTTATTTTCAAGACTGTGATTTTGAGCAGACGATTGTTCCTTCTAATACAGAAGGCGCTATCGTAATGTTTAATCCAGAATATGGAGAAAGATTAGGAGAGGAATTAGAACTAGAAGCCACTTATGCAAGAATGGGGGACTTTTTAAAAAATAGTTGTAAAGGGTACACGGGTTATATTTTTACGGGTAATTTAGAACTTGCTAAAAAGGTAAGATTAAAACCGAGTAGACGAATTGAATTTTATAATGCCACCATTGATTGCAGATTACTAGAATATGAATTATATGCAGGCACCAAAAGAGTGGAGAAAAAGGAAGCCCCGGAAAATGAATCATAAATTTAGTGCTAGAAACTAGATCCCATGTTTTCAAATATTCTTAATAACTACTTTTTAATATTTAGTTTTTGATTATGTATTAACATGTATTTAGCTGTTTCATATATAGTCTTTGTTAAAATATCCATTTGTTTTTGAACACTATCATTTTTAACTACTTCATTATTTAAGGCACTCTCAAATATGGGCTTAGAGGGGTTTTTAAGCTGATATCCATAATAGAATTCATTATTTAATACTCCAATTTGTTGATTAAAATCGTCGTATAAAAATATAGCGTTATCTTTTTGTTGAACTGTAATAAAAACATTTTTACCCATGGTGGTATTGGTATAAGGAATATTACAAAGAGATGCTATACTTGGCAAAACATCTAACTGAGATACGGGTATTGAATATTCCTTAGGCTGTAAAATGGAGGGTGCATAAAACAATAAGGGAACATGCATATTGGTTAAACCTTGTTCCGTAAATGATTTTGGTAACATTGTTCCTGCATCTCCTTTAATACCATGGTCGCCAATAAATACAAATAAGGTTTCATTAAAATATTTTTCTTTCTTAGCGGCTTCTATAAATTGCTCAATGCAGAAGTCGGTATATCTAAAAGCATTGTACTCTTCATTGTTTTCAAAGCCAAATTTTAGTAAAGAGTCTTTCGGTACTGTTTTTTTAACAAAAACTTTTAAATCTTCAGCAGGAATGGTATAAGGGCGGTGGTTATCGGCTGTTTGAATAATGGCAAAAAATGGCTTTGTATTTTTGCTTAATGTTTTATTTGCCTCTAAGAATAAATTCTTATCGCTAATTCCCCAAACATCTATCTCACTAGACTGATAGCTACCTTGTTCAAATATCTTTAAATCAGAAATATTATTAGTAAGTACTCCTCTAATATTCGCCCAACTTGCACTGCCTCCTAGAAAATAATATTTTTCATAATTTTTAAAATCGGAGACAATAGTATGCTGATCCACTGCTAATGGGTTTCTGCTAGAAGTCTTACCTTCTAAAATATCGGGTGTGCCTGTTAAAACTGCCCATACGCCTCTAGCAGTGCCATAAGCAGGAGAGAAGGCTCTATTGAAATACACACCCTGCTTTTTCATATTATTGAAATAAGGTGTCGTATTTAAGGGGTTACCCATCATAGAGCTTTTATAAGCTGAAAAAGATTCACATATAACTAGCACTACATTTTTAATTTTAGAAGCTTCTATATTGTTATCAATAGGACTTTCCACTCTTATAAATTGAAGATTTTGTGCATCTTGTTCATTAGTGGGCATATTCAAGTATGCTGCCATCACACTGTAATTATTTTTTATTAAATCAGTGTCTATTTTGGAAGACCTAAAATTAAGAGTGCTAAAAAAAGATTGCATAGGATTCAAAGCCACATTGGCTTTATAATCACTGCCTAAACTATAGGCGTCACTCCATCTTAATGGATATTGGCCACCTTCATATATAATATTACCTATGGCACTGTATAGTAGAATTATAAAAAATGCAATTTGGGTAATGGCTATTTTAATTTTAGAGCCAACTGTTTCATATTTAGCACTTAAAAACAAAGAATAAGTAATGAACTTATACAAAGCCCATTCAACCACTACAAAAATAATAATGATGGTAATGATAGGATAGGACTGCCACATCATTTGCATAGAAATAAGTGGGTTGTCGATATAGCTTAAAATACTTGCATTTAATCTTTGGTGTACATAAGCATAATGGATAAAATCGGAGGTATAAAAAAAGAGTAAAAGGGTGCTAAATAACATCCAAGTAATGATAGCTATTTGTTTGCCTAATTTTTTATCAAACGGGTTTAATGGTTTTGTGTAAGAGAATAATAAAGTGACCATCATTACAATGGCGACATATCTTAGATCGTATCTAAAGCCAAGAATATAGGAAGCAGTTAAATTGTTGTCGGAATTTGCAGGTGCAGAGAAGCTTTTTACAAAACTGAATCTTAATAAGCTCATTATAATGAGGAAAACAAATCCTGAATAGAATGTCCATCTAATAGTTTTAGGAAGGAATGTTTTTTTCATAATGAAATCGTTATTCATAAAGTAAATAGGGCTGCATGGTTTTTTCCCATTGTGATATTTTTAAAGCCGATACTACTTTATTCAACCAATCTTTTAAAGGAAGGTCGAAAAGTTTTTCTGCATCAGGAATTCCTAAGAGTAAAGATAAATGATTCGCGCCAGTAGGGTTTACATGGGTGGGATAAGACTGCCACTTAAAATCTTGTGGGTGAATATCTTTAATGAGTTTTAACAGTATAAGTCCTGTTAAAACTGGATTAAATGCAGTGGGGGCAATCACTTTAATTCTTATGCCTTTGATATCTTCAATTTCATTATCAATCAACATAGTTAATCGAAGGGTTTCAATTTTTATATCGTCTTTCAGTATGTTTTGCCAAACTATCACAATGGCGGGCATATTAAACCAAGAGGCACCTATCCATTCAAATGAATAATCGCTACCTCTGCCTACAGAAACATTGGTGGCTTCAAATAAACAAAGTCCTGGATATAGTAAACAAGCTTCAAAATTTTGAAGGGCAGGGGAAGGGTTGATCCATTTATAATTCCAATCAAAGAATAAATTTTCTCTTTTTAAGTTTTTGCATGGTATCACTTCTAATTGGGCATTCCAATTTTGACTATCATTAAAATACCTTGCCAATTCACCAAAACTTGTCTGGTGTTTTATAGGAATGGAGAACCTTCCAATAAAGCTACTCAGCGAACTATCTAGCATGGGGCCTTCAACTAAATTAAACATGCCTCCTAATGGGTTTGGTCTGTCTAAAATAATTACAGGTAATTTAAATTTAGCTGCCGTTTCTATATAATAACTCATTGTCCATAAATAAGTATAAAAACGAGTGCCTGCATCGGGTATATCAAATAGTAGTAAATCAATACCTTTTAAGTCTTCTTTGGTAGGCGCTAATTTTTTATTGTATAAACTAATTACTTTTAATTGAGTAATAGGGTCTACTACATCTTTCATTTTAATTCCATCTTCGCCCTTAGTACTTATTCCATGTTCTGGGGAAAATAATAACACAATATTGAATCCTGCATCCATCAAAGCCTTTCTGCTGGATGTACCTTTAATAGTAGTGGCAGCATCATTGGTCAAAAAAGCAATCTT
The DNA here is from genome assembly GCA_964203405.1 of Chitinophagales bacterium. GTDB lineage: Bacteria > Bacteroidota > Bacteroidia > Chitinophagales > Chitinophagaceae > Sediminibacterium. The sequence goes on along the minus strand of CAXNLL010000001.1, from coordinate 290,189 downwards.
TTTTGTTTTCCATTTTGGATCAAGTGCAAGTAAATTATCAATACCAAATTGAATGCTCATTTCTAATTTTCTGGTTTCTTAAAATGTAAATTTAATTTCAAATTTTCGATCACATTAAATATAATAGGACAACGGTCGTAATGCATATAAGTCGTAAACATTCTTTTTTTTAATTGAGGAATGTGAAAGGCAGGAAATTCTTTGCACCCTGCAAAACGTTGTTCATACACAGAACAACTATTTCCTACTAAAAAATGACAGGGTATGGAGTTTATGACCATTCTTCCCGATTCTCCTTTAGAAATATAGGCTTCATCAAATTCCTCCCTCGTTTTTCCTAAATGAATAGCCAAATTAGTAGCTTCGGCTTCGTCAATGTTTACCATTAAGCTTTTACAGCAATTCCCACAGCTGGTGCAATCTATCTTAGGACTAATCTGTTCAGACAAAGAAAAAGCTTCAGCGTCAAGGGCTTCGCTATCAATTTCAGTCAGAAATGCCTGGAATTGATCGTTTTCCGCGCTTAATGCACCTGCCTTCTGCTTTATATAAACAAGGTCGGTAATGGGGTATTTTGGGTCTGTTTTGATGCTTTAAAGATAAGAGAATAATCGTTTATCCACATAATTATGGCTTTTGGTGAAAAGTAAAATTGGGGTAACCACCACGCTCATTAGATTTGCAATCAGACAAGGGCCTTTTTATGCCCCTAAAGCATTGATAATTATGGCAGAAACTAAGATTCCATCAGAGTATAACGAAGATTCAATTCGGTCTTTAGATTGGAAGGAACATATACGATTAAGACCGGGTATGTATATTGGTAAATTAGGAGATGGTTCAGCTCCTGATGATGGAATTTATGTACTCATGAAAGAAGTTATTGATAACTGTATCGATGAACACACCATGGGTTATGGTAAACAAATTGAAATAGGCATAGTAGGTAAAGAAGTAACCATACGAGATTATGGCCGTGGTATTCCACTTGGAAAAATAGTAGATGTAGTAAGTAAAATTAATACAGGTGCTAAATACGATAGTAAGGCCTTTCAAAAATCGGTGGGCTTAAATGGAGTGGGTACCAAGGCAGTGAACGCTTTAAGTGAAGATTTTTTAGTGACTGCTTTTAGAGAAGGCAAGCAAAGAACCGCCACTTTTAAAAAAGGAGTATTGATTCAAGAGACAAAAGAAATCAAAACAACAGAAGCCTAATGGAACCTTGGTGGTATTTACACCCGATACTTCTATGTTTAAAAACTTCCATTATATACATGAGTATATTGATGGACAATTATGGAATTACTGTTATTTAAATGCAGGTTTAAGTATTTTATTTAATGATAAAAAGTATGTTAGTAAAAATGGTTTATTAGACTTACTTGAAAGAAAAACCAATCCAGACGAACTTAAGATATCCTATTATACATTTGAAAGGAGATGATATTGAAGTGGCCATGTCTCATAATAACGATTATGGAGAAGATATTTTTTCTTTTGTCAATGGTCAATACACTACACAGGGTGGAACGCATCAGCAAGCCTTTAGAGAAGCCTATATAAAAGTGATTCGTGATTTCTATAAAAAAGATTACGACGCTTCTGATATTAGAACCAGTATTGTAGCTGCTATTTCAGTAAGAGTGCAAGAGCCTGTATTTGAAAGTCAAACGAAAACAAAATTAGGATCTCAGAATGTGGCTGAGGGCGGACCTAGCATGAAGAATTTTATAACTGAATTTTTAGCTAAAGAATTAGATAATTTCTTGCATAGAAATACAGCCACTGCAGAGGCACTAAAAAAAAGAATTGAACAAAACGAACACGAGCGTAAAGAATTAGCAGGGATAAAAAAATTAGCAAATGAAAGAGCTAAGAAAGCCAATTTGCATAATAAAAAATTAAGAGATTGCCGTGTGCATTTAAACGACGATTTACCTACTAAGAATAAAGAGATGTTTATTTCTTTGCAACAAGGAAGTACTTTATTTATTACCGAGGGAGATTCTGCAAGTGGAAGTATAACGAAGTCAAGAAATGTAGACACCCAAGCTGTATTTAGTTTAAGAGGTAAACCTTTAAATGCTTTTGGCTTAACAAAGAAAGTAGTTTACGAAAATGAAGAGTTTAATTTATTACAACACGCTTTAAATATTGAAGAGGGTTTAGATAATTTACGTTATAATCAAATTGTAATTGCTACCGATGCCGATGTTGATGGCATGCATATTCGTTTATTAATTCTTACTTTCTTTTTACAATTCTTCCCAGACCTCGTAAAGAAGGGCCATGTATTTGTTTTAGAGACGCCATTATTTAGAGTGCGTAATAAACAAAAGACTATTTATTGTTACGATGAAACTGAAAAGCAAGCCGCTATCAAAGAATTAGGCACTAAGCCAGAGATAACAAGGTTTAAAGGACTAGGAGAGATTAGTCCAGAAGAATTTGGAAAGTTTATTAATGCAGATATAAAATTAGATCCTGTTATATTAGAACAAGGAGATCATATTCAGCATTTATTAGAATATTATATGGGTAAGAATACCCAAGAGAGACAGGATTTTATTATCAATAATTTAAAAGTAGAATTGGATAAAGCGCATGATACACTTAGTATTTAATACAGCAGATATGGCCTCTATTGAGGCCACCATAGCATTAGATGAGACATTAGCAGGTAAGGTCGTTGAAATAAAGGACGACTACGCAGTGGGTCCTATAGTAGACATTTATGAAACCGAGGGTTATCAGGCAAGACGCGATTGGTGGAAGAACATATTGGAGCATTCTCCTTATGAAGAACAATTAGATATAGTGGATGATAAATTAACCGTGCATGAACTTATTCAAAGTTTAGAAGAAAACTCAGAAGAAGAACTTTGGTTTTGGATGGGACAAAATGCACATGATGTATGTGGTTATTATTGGTTAATGAGTCAGTTGAAAGCCTTATCAAGGTCGTTTACTAGTATTGTATTTAAATAATCTTCCTTTTTTAAATGATAAAGGACAATTATTTTATCCCACCCATTTAAGTGAAATACAACCTAAAGAATTTTTGAAAGCTAAGAAATTAGCAAGACCAATAACTTTAAGTGAATTTGAAATTGATCCAGATGAGTGGAAAAAATTATGTCAAGAAAATGAGGGTGTTCGCTTTTTAGAAGGGGGTAAGAAATTAGTAAGTATGCCTGCCTCTTTTTATGACAAAGACATTCTTTCATTACTTACAAAAAATGCACAAAAACTTACCTAGTGCTTTGGCGCATATAATAAGTAAAATGAAAATTAAAACTAGGAGACGCTTTTATTGTTTCAAGATTAAAAGTCATGGCTGAAATGGGTAAAATTGTTTTTGCGGGTAATTGGCAGAAAGGCTGGAAAGATATAGTGGTGCAAATGCCAGGAGGTTCTAGTGTGGTTGCAGAAGAGTAAGGCTATCATTAGTACTAAAATTTGATCAGATAATAGTTGTTTAAAATAATAAAATGAGTGTAAGCGTTTCTAAAATAGATGTAAAAGCAATTGATGAGCGTGGTGCACTTCATTATTTTAGTACGAATAGAACGGGAGAATTTTTATTGGTGTATAGAAAGGCAGGCACTATTAGTGGGCAACATTATCACAAAGGGAAGTCGCCAGGTAAGAACCCTGAAGAAATGTTACTGCTGCAAGGGTCTATTACAATGAACTGGAAGAATTTACAGACCAATGTATCAGATACCATCATTATTGAAGCGCCTTCAAGAGTGATTATTGAAGCCAATGTTTGGCATGAAGTAAAGGCGTTAACAGATATTATTTTTATAGAATTAAATAGTTTAGTAGAAGGTAGTGAAGATACTTACCGTCTCTAATGAAGATCAAATCATATGGCAAAAGAGAAAAATTTAAGTAGGGTCACAGAAAACGAATCAGGTGTTCAAGGCCAATATAAAAATTGGTTCTTAGAATATGCTTCTTATGTAATATTAGAGCGTGCTGTGCCTGCTATTGAGGATGGATTAAAACCAGTACAACGCAGAATTTTACATGCCATGAAGGAAATGGATGATGGCAGGTTTAATAAAGTGGCTAATATTATTGGACAAAGTATGCAGTATCATCCGCATGGTGATGCAAGTATTGGGGATGCTTTAGTGAATATTGGTCAGAAAGATATGCTAGTTGAAACCCAAGGTAACTGGGGTGATGTAAGAACTGGTGATGATGCAGCAGCAGCTAGATATATTGAAGCGCGTTTAAGCAAGTTTGCTTTAGAAGTAGCCTTTAATGGTAAAACCACTGATTGGGCTTTAAGTTATGATGGTCGTAAGCAAGAACCCGTAACACTTCCCATGAAGTTTCCTTTATTATTAGCACAAGGAGCCGATGGTATTGCTGTAGGTTTATCCACTAAAATTTTACCCCATAATTTTATTGAGCTTGCCGATGCTGCTATAAAACATTTAAGAGGAAAGAAGTTTCAGTTATTGCCCGATTTTCAAACGGGTGGTATGATTGATGTTAGTAATTATAATGATGGAAGAAGAGGAAGCAAGGTAAGAGTAAGAGCACATATTGAAGAGTTTGATAAGAAAACTTTAGTTATTAAAGACGTGCCTTATGGTGTGACCACTACTCAATTAATGGAAAGTATTACCAAGGCCAATGACCAGGGTAAAATTAAAATTAAAAAAGTAACCGATGTAACGGCTGCTGAAGTGGAAATACAAATTGATTTAGCTACAGGTATATCACCAGATATTACCATTGATGCTTTATATGCTTTTACCGATTGCGAAATAAGTATTTCGCCTAATGCCTGTGTGATTGTGGGTCAAAGACCTCAGTTTTTAGGCGCCTCCGATTTACTGCGTCATTCTGTAGACCATACCAAAGGCTTATTAGAACTAGAATTAAAAATTCAATTAAAAGAGTTAGAAGATAAATGGCATTTCACTAGTTTAGAAAAAATATTCTTTGAAGAAAAGATATATAAAGAACTTGAAAAGAAGCATGCTAGTTGGGATAAAGTAATTGATGCTATTAATGATGCTTTTCTACCTTTCAAAAAGAAATTTAAAAAACCAATTGAGCGTACCGATTTATTAAAATTAACCGATAAGCCGGTTAGAAGAATTTATAAATTAGATATTGACGAACTAAACGCTCAAATTAAAACTATTGAAGAAGAGATAAGAGAAGTGAAGAATCATTTAGCCAACTTAGTGGACTATTGCGTGGCTTATTATGAAAACCTTGTTAAAGAAATATGGTAAGGGTAAAGAACGTAAGACAGAAATTAAAGAGTTCGATACCATTCAAGTGAAGCAGGTGGCTATTGCCAATACTAAATTATACATTAATAGAGCGGAAGGTTTTGTGGGCACTAGCTTAAAGAAAGATGAATTCTTATGTGATTGTACCGACTATGATGATATTATTGCCTTCGCCAAGTCCGGGGTTATGAAAGTGGTAAAGGTTTCCGATAAAGTTTTTATTGGAAAAGATATTATCCATGCAGCCGTCTTCCAGAAAAATGATGAACGCACTACTTATAATATGGTGTATTCTGACGGAGCAAGCGGTATTACCTATTCTAAAAGGTTTAATGTAACTGGTGTAACTCGTGATAAAGAATATTTCTTAGCCAAGAGCACAGAGAAATCGAAAGTGCATTATATGTCTGTGAATATGAATGGGGAGGCGGAGTCGGTGAAAGTAATATTAAGTCCCAATTGTTCTGCGCGCATAAAGGAGTTTGACTTTTTCTTTGACAGTTTAGAAGTAAAGGGAAGAAGTAGCGTGGGTAACCAAGTTACTAAGTACCCAGTAAAAGCTATAAAGCTTAAGGAAGCAGGTAAAAGTACCTTAACGGGCCGTAAATTATGGTTTGATGATAAGTTTGGCCGTTTAAATACAGAGGATAAAGGCATTTATTTGGGTACCTTTGAGGATGAGAAGTTATTAGTCATTACCAAGGACGGTGATTATGAAGTAACAGATACAGAACAAAGCCAACGTTTCGACCCAGAGAAAGTATTATTTATTGAAAAGTTTAATCCTGAAAAAATAGTCACCGCAGTTTATTTGGATAAAGACAAATTACAATTCAATATTAAACGCTTCCTAATTGAAACGACTACTTTAAAAACACCTTTCTCTTTTATAAAAGAAGGTGCTGGTAATTATGTAGTGGCTGTTTCTACTTTTGCTGAACCTATTTTAGCGGTTCATACTGGAAGAGGCACACAGGTTAGAAAGGCTAAGTTTAAAGTGAGTAAGATGGTAGATGTGATGGGTTGGAAGGCTATTGGTACAAAACTAGTAGACTTTTCAAAAACAGTAGAAATGTCCTGGGAGAATAAAGTAGTCATAAAGGATCCGAACGATACACAACCAGAATTGTTTTAATTTAAAATAGAAATCATGTCAACCATAAATGTAGGTCAGTTTAATTTGATGCGTGTAGACCGAAAAGTTGATTTTGGTTTTTATATGGATGATGGCGGCGAAGGTATTTTACTTCCAAAAAGGTTTGTGCCATCTGGTTTACAAATTGATGATACCATTAGTGTATTTGTTTACCACGACTCTGATAATAGATTAATTGCCACTACTCAAGAACCCTTTGCTGTAGTGGGTGATATTGCTGCTTTAAAAGTAGTAGAAGTTACTTCACAAGGTGCTTTTTTAGATTGGGGCTTAATGAAAGATTTATTCGTACCCGTTTCACAACAATTATCTACCATGCGTTTGGGCGGTAAGTATTTAGTGAAATTATATATTGATGCACAAACAGGCAGGGTGGCTGCTACTGAAAAAATTGACAAGCAAATTAGCAACGACGATCTAACAGTTAAAGAAGGGGAGAAAGTTAAGATACAAGTTTATAGAGAATCAGAAATTGGATATGTAGTAATTGTGAATCAAGTACACCAAGGGCTTGGTATATAAAAATGAAGTATTCACGCATTTGCATATTGGCCAATTTATTGATGAAGCCTTTGTGAAGAAAATTAGAGAAGATAATAAATTAGATATTGGACTGGGTAAACAAGGCGGAGAAAAACTAGCAGATGATAATCAAAAAATTATGAGTTTATTGAAATCTCATAAAGGGTTCTTGCCTTATCATGATAAGTCGGCTCCAGATGATATTTATGCTTTTTTTGGCATGAGTAAAAAAGCCTTTAAAATGAATGTAGGTATGCTCTATAAATTAAAATTAATAAGCATTGAAGAGGATGGCATTCATTTAATACCAGAAGCTACCGTTGAAGTGACAACAGAAGCCATACCCAATACTTAAGATTTTTTAAAAAGTTGATAAACTTTTATATTATGAATAAGGAAGTCTATATCGTTGCAGCAGTAAGAACACCCATTGGTTCTTTTGGTGGAACCTTGAGTTCATTATCAGCTACAGCCTTAGGGGGTATTGCTATTAAAGGAGCCTTAGAGAAAGCAGGACTCTCCAAAGATTTAATTGATGAGGTGATTATGGGTTCAGTAATTCAAGCAGGATTAGGCCAAGCACCTGCAAGACAGGCGGCTAAAGCAGCAGGACTTCCTGATAAAGTTATTTGTACTACCATTAATAAGGTATGTGCTAGCGGTATGAAATCAATTGCCATTGCAGCTCAAAATATAATGTTAGGAGACGCCGATATAATTATTGCAGGTGGCATGGAAAGTATGAGCAATGTTCCTTTTTATAATACCACTCAAAGATGGGGCAATAAATACGGAGATGTTATTATGCAAGATGGATTAGCGAAAGATGGCTTAGTAGATGTATATGATAAAGTGGCCATGGGTAATTTTGCTGATGCCTGTGCATCAAAATACAATGTAAGTAGAGAAGCTCAAGATGCTTTTGCTGTGAATAGTTATAAAAAAGCACAAGCAAGCAATGGAAAATGGTTGGTTTGTAGATGAAATAGTTCCTGTAGAAATTCCACAGAAAAAAGGAGCATCTTTAATAGTTGATAAAGATGAAGAACCTTTAAAAGTAAATTTTGATAAATTGGCGCAATTAAATCCTGCCTTTAGTAAAGAGGGAACCGTTACAGCAGCGAATGCAAGTACTATGAATGATGGAGCTGCTGCAGTTGTTTTAATGAGTGCTGAAAAAGCAAAAGAGTTAGGTATTAAACCTATTGCCATTATAAAAAGTTTTGCCGATGCTGAACAGGATCCAAAATGGTTTACTACTTCGCCTTCATTAGCCTTACCTAAAGCTTTACAAAAAGCTAATTTAACAATAAACGATATTCATTTTTTTGAATTTAACGAAGCTTTCTCTGTAGTAGGAATTGTGAATACAGAAATTTTAAAAATAGACCCTGCTAAAGTTAATATTCATGGAGGTGCAGTGGCATTAGGACATCCGCTTGGTTGCAGTGGTGCTAGAATAATTGTAAGCTTAGTTCATATTCTTAAAAAGCATAAAGCTAAATACGGAGCAGCTGCTATTTGTAATGGTGGAGGAGGGGCTTCGGCAATGGTAATTGAATTTTTATAATATTCATTAAGCTTGTAAAGCTTGTTCTTCTATTTCTTCCATTTGAATACCCCCATGACTTTCGTCGTAAACACAATTGCCATTTTTAATCAACAATACTTGAGGCGATTCATGAGACACGTCAAAACTTTCGGCAATTTCTTTTGAAATATTTCTATAGTTCAATAAATCTAAATAATGAAAATCAACATTCTTAGGCGTATTAGATCTCTCTAATCTAGCCAAGGCCATTTTACTGATACTGCAAGTGGTGCTGTGTTTTAAAATTAATTGCGGAGTAGAAAAGGATGCAGCTTTGATAGCTTCAATTTGATTGCTATTTGTTATTGGATTCCATTGCATAAAGTCTATTTTGGTAGTAAATTTAAGCATTAATCTTGAACTAAATAAATATCTAATCATGATTTTAGTTAGTAAGATTAACTAACTTTACACTTATAAATAATTATATGCGTTTACAACTAAATAGGGCCATTTGTTTTATTGATTTAGAAACCACCGGTATTAATGTAAGTACAGATAGAATTGTAGAAATTGCTATTGTAAAAATTATGCCTGATGGGACTAAGCAAGTAAAAAGAAAATTAGTGAATCCGGAAATGCCTATTCCAAAAGCATCATCTGATATACATGGTATTTCTGATGAAATGGTGAAAGAGGCACCTAGTTTCAAACAAATAGCCAATGAAGTAAAACAGTTCATTGATGCTTCCGATTTAGCGGGATATAATAGCAATAGGTTTGATATACCTATGTTAAATGAAGAATTTTTAAGAGCAGGAATTAATGCCGATATTGAAAACAGAAAATTACTAGATGTGCAGAAAGTGTTTCATATGATGGAGCAAAGAACACTTACAGCTGCTTATAAATTTTATTGCAATAAGAATTTAGAAGACGCCCATAGTGCTGAAGTGGATGCCACTGCTACCTGGGAAATTTTGGAAGCTCAGTTAGAGAAATACCCTCAAATTGGTAATTCTGTGGAATCTATTGTGAAATTTACGGGAGAAGATCAAATTATTGATTTTGCACGCCGTTTTGTATTTGAAAATGGAGTAGAAGTATTTAATTTCGGTAAACACAAGGGAAAGCCTGTCACTCAAGTACTTAAGGAAGAACCACAATACTATGATTGGATGATGAAAGGCGATTTTGCCCTCCATACCAAGCAGAAATTGACTGAAATAATGAATAAATCCATTCTGCATAAGTAGCAATAAGTATTTTGCTATTTTTTCGTAATTTTAGCAGAACAGCCCCCAGTTTACAGTGAAAAAAATTGTTTTAATACCAACCTATAATGAAAAAGAGAATGTCTCTGCCATTTTACATGCAGTCTTGGGACTCTCTTCGGATTATCATGTCTTAATCATTGATGATAATTCTCCCGATGGTACAGCAGCCATTGTGGAAGGTTTAATGGGGAAATTTCTAGAACGTTTATTTATTTTAAAAAGACCAGGAAAGCAAGGCTTGGGTACTGCCTATATTCAAGGATTTAAATGGGCTTTAGACCACAACTATGATTATATTTTTGAAATGGACGCCGATTTCTCTCATAACCCTAATGATTTAGACAAATTATTAGCTGCTTGCGAAGATAAAGGAGCAGATGTTTCTATTGGAAGTAGATATGTAAAGGGAGGAGAAACAGAAAACTGGCCTATTGATAGAAAAATTTATTCTCTAGGAGGTTCTGCTTACACAAGAATTATTACAGGTATGCCTATTAAAGATCCTACAGCTGGTTTTATTTGTTATAAGAATAAAGTACTTGCCGATATTAATTTAGACACTATTCAATTTATTGGATACGCTTTCCAAATTGAAATGAAATTTGCCGCTTGGAAATTGGGCTATAAAATAAAAGAAGTGCCTATCACATTTGTTGATAGAAAAATAGGGGTTAGTAAAATGTCCAAAGGTATTATTAAAGAAGCCATGCTAGGTGTATTGAACATGCAATGGCAATCTGCCACAGGTAATTTTATTAAAATGATAAAACGCATTCGTGTCAACTTTTAAGAAGGCTTTATTACAATTACATATTTTCGTTTTTTTAGCGGGTCTAACCGGTTCTTTAGGCTTTTTGATTAAACTCAATGGGTTAGTATTAGTATTTTACCGTATTCTTATTACTGTAATTGTATTATGGATATTGGCTTTATATAGAAAAAATAAAAATCAATACAATCTTAAAACAAAACTATCCTTATTAGGCACAGGTGCTATTATTGCCCTTCATTGGGTTTGTTTTTATCAAAGCATTAAATTAGCCAATGTATCTATTGCCTTAGTTTGTTTTTCTAGTACAAGTTTGTTTAGTTCATTAATAGAACCACTTTGGAAACATGCCAAAATTCAATGGAGCGAAATATTTATTGGTGCGTTAAGTTTGTTAGGTATACTACTCATTTTTCATTTTGATACACAATATAGAATGGGTATAATAGTGGGCTTATTTTCAGCTTTATTTGCAGCTATCTTTTCTATTATTAATAAAAAGTTTACCAGTCATATCGATGTGCAAACTATTCAATCCTATGAAATGACCGGGGGCTTATTATTTTTATTACCTTTTGTTATACTAGTAGGATTTAGTACAGGCTTTAATCCTATAGGTCTAGTACCAACTTCAATGGACTGGTTTTGGTTATTTATATTAGCCATTGCTTGTACGGTATGGGCAACACATCTAATGCTTTCTTCTTTAAAACATATCAGTGCCTTTACATTGAATGTGACATTGAATTTAGAGCCCGTGTATGGAATAATACTTGCCTTTATTTTATTTAATGAACAAAAGCAATTGGGGCTTAGTTTTTATGCAGGTATACTTTGTATTATTGTATCTGTTATTATACAGATGAGAAGAATCGTAAAACAAGACCGCATCCAACAAGTTAAAATTCAAAGATAAAGCCAATAGTAGGCGTTATAAAGATGGTATTATTTTCGTATAAAGAAGGTTCCCCATTAGAGCCATCTTTTTTAAGTGGTAAGCCATCGGTTGTTTTAAAGCTGCCATTCGCCTCATAAGCGAAAATATAAAAAGGCGGAGATACGGTTTTAGCACCATACCAATTGGTGATATCAATATAAAAATCAAAAGTCGTTTTTTTGTAGTTATATTTTTTATCTAATCTGAAGTCACTTGAATGAAAGGCTCTATTGCGTAATGTGTTTAATTTAGAGTAGTCAAATAAGCCAGTGCCTAAAGTGGCAAAGTTTAATTTACTTAAATTCATATCATAAGGGGTGTAAGGGGCGCCACCTTGATACCTGAACTTAATACCTAATTCCCAGTTTCTATTAAACTTATAGCCACCTGTTAAACTAAGTAAGTGAATATTTTCCCATGAACTAGGACTATATTTCCCTTGAATATCGGTATAGGCAGCTTCTAAAAAAACTATAACTAGCTACACCAAAAAAACGCTTCGTTAATTTTTGTTGCGCAAATAACTCATATCCATAGCTTCTACCTAATCCAACAGTTGAAATATCTTCATTACCTAAAATATTAAAGTCTGCTCCTAAATTAGATAAACTAATTCCTTTTTCATTACTAATGGGTACGCCTGTGTATCTTTTATAAAAAACTTCTGCAGTAAAGCGAGTAGACTCTGATTGCAGATATTCAAATCCTGTTACATAATGAAAGCTTCCTATATAATTCGCATCTTTATTTAAATAATTTCCTGAAAGGTCTTTAAAACCTAAAGCCGTATTCGGTGCTAATTTAAAGTACTTGCCTACAGAGGCATTCCAGGTCAAGTTGATCGCTTAAAACCAAGCTTAATCCAACTCTTGGTGATATCTGACGCATTATTTGATTGCCTGTATTGGTAAATGTATTCCCATCTTTTCTAATGCCTGCACTAATACCTAATCTATTATTAAACGCTCTTTTGCCCATTTGGAAAAAAGCGCCATATTTTTTATAATTAAAACTAGAAATATAATTAATAATATTTATGTCCCCCAAACTAGGTGTGGTATTATTAGCAAATTGATTATTGTATTTCAGTACTTGATAAGTGCTATTGTCATAGTTAATGTCTGCAATATTAAATCCGGTAGTGAATTTAATGCCCAATAAGCTTTTAGAAATATCCCATCTTAAATTATTGACAATATCATTAGAGTTATAATCAAATGTTTTTTCTCCTTTATCAGGATTTAAATTATCCTCATATTTTTCATTTACATTATATAAATTACTCTTACTTATTGCTAAATTCCAATATCCTTTTTTAATTAATCGTTTTAAAGTAACACCCAAAGTATAACTCCATTGATTAATAGAAGGGCTAGCGTTTAAAGCATAAATTTTTTGAGGGGTTGAATTTCTAGGGGCCGCAAATTTAAATTCGTCAATAGCGCCCACACCTATAAAGGTTAAAGTTGTTTTAGGGTCGATAGTATGGGTTACTTTAAATTGGTAGTCCCAGAAATTAGGTCGAATAGGCAAGTCTAATACATAAAATAAATATTGTAAATAACTACGTCTTGCAGAAACTAAAAAAGTAGTTTTCCCATTTTTTGATAAAGGGCCTTCAAAGGTACTGGCAACTTCAGTGGCACCTATTCTTATATTTCCTTGTATATTTATCGGTATTACCTCTTTTTTGCTTAAACTCAAATACGGAAGAAAGTGCATTATCAAATTTGGCATCAAATGCAGAAGAGGATAATTTAACCTCATCAATAAAAGATACATTCAAGATACCTTGAGGTCCACCCGCACTTCCTTGCGTACTAAAATGGTTAATTACGGGTATTTCTATGCCATCTAAATAAAACACATTTTCATTAGGGGCACCACCTCTCACAATAATATCATTCCTAAAGCCAGCTCCTGTACTTGCTGAACCGGTAACTCCTGGTAAAGACTGCACCACTTTAGAGATATCAAAATTACTTCCAGGGCTAGATTTAATCTCTTCTGAAGTTAATCTTTGAACACTTAAAGGAGTTTCTAAACTAGCTGCTCTTACTGTTTTTCTATTGCCACCCACTCTTACTTCTGCTAATTGAAAGGACTCGGGAATTAATTCTATGGTATTACTGAGTTCATTTCCAGAGCTCACAATTACATTAAACAAGGTAAGAGGATAAGAACCTATTGAAATAAATTTTATTTGGTATTGGCCAGTTGGGATAGATTTTATAACATATTTACCATTACTATCTGTAACTGTTGAATAGGGTGTATTTAAAACTTTAACAGACACTCCTACAATAGGGAACTGGGTATTTTTATCAACCACCCAACCTGATAAACTACCCTTGTTTTGAGTAAATCCAAAAACGCAGAAAAATAGGCACCCGGCAAGAAAAATACCTTTCATATAATAAATTAATAATGCAAATCTAAGACAAAAAAGATGTCAAAACTATTTGTATATTACAAATATAAAATACCCAAAAATGAATAAAATTCTATTGTTTTTTCTGGTTTTCCTTTGTATGAAAACAAGTGCACAAAAAAAGGAATTAGACCATACTGTTTATGATAGTTGGCAGTCCATTAGAGAAACCTCTTTTCATCCTCAAGGTAAATATATTGTTTATGCAATAGTGCCTCAAGAAGGGGACGGTACCTTCATCATTAGAAATGTAAAAACTGGCAATGAATTAAGTATTGCTAGAGCCACCCAAGCTGTTTTTACAGAAAATGGAGAATATCTAGTAGCTAAAATTAAACCAAGTTTTGCTGAAACTAGAAAAGCCAAAATAGAAAAAAAGAAAGCAGATGAAATGCCTAAAGACAGTTTAGTCATAGTAGAATTAGCAACAAATACTATACAAAAAATTCCATTCGTAAAAAGCTTCCAATTGGCAGAACATGGTAATGAAATGATGGTGTATTTAAAAGATAAAAAAGGGGATATCAATAAAGAAGGATCTGATTTAGTGATGAGAGACTTATCTTCTGCAAAAGAGAAAACCTTTTCTAATATTTCACAGTATTTGATACATCCTAAAGCTATGGGTGTAGTCATGTATCAAGTTAAAACTAAGCAAAAAGAGTCCCAAATATTACTTGCTTCTATAGCAGACACTATTACAAAAGTTTTAACAAAGCAAGTATATACGGCTACCAATTTTATTTGGGATGAAGAAGGAAAGCAATTGGCTTATTTAGTGGAGAAAGATAGTGCAGATAAAGCCCTTCAAAAAAATTATTACTTAGCTTATTATACACCTTCATTAGAGACAGCTGTTTCTATATTTGATAAGTCTAATAAAACCATACCCACTAACTATACTATTGGAGGAGATAGAAAAATGAAGTTTAGTAAATCGGGTAATAAACTAGAATTCGGTGTGCAACCCATACTTCCTACTAAAGACACTAGTTTACCAGATTTTGATAGAGTAAGTGTTGATATTTGGCATTACAATGACCCTATCATTCAGCCAGCTCAACTAAAAGCATTGGAAAGTACTTTAAAGAGCACAGAGCTAGTTTTTTTAAATACTCAAAATAAAAATACGATCTACCAAGGTAAAATTAAAGATAGAGATCTAATGACAACCGCTGAAGGCGATGGAGCTATTGCCTACGCTACTATTGACTCTAGCTACTTGCTAGCATCTCAATGGCAAGGATTTTCTTTAAAAGATATTTATGCAATTTCTACAAGTGATGGTCAAAGAAAATTAATACAAAAAGAGTGGAAAGGGAATTTAATGAGTGCTTCTTATGATGGTAATGCTTTGTTGTATTATGATGAACCACAAAAAAAGTATTTTGCCTATAATGCAACAACGGGAAAAACCATTCAAATTGCCAAAGACATTAAAACTTCATTGTTTGATGAAGAAAACGATTTGCCCGATGACCCTAATGCTTATGGCATAGCAAAATGGATGGACAATAACCAAGAAGTATTGATGTATGACAGGTATGATATTTGGTTAGTGGATGTGAATGGAATAAAAGCCTCCAAGAAATTAACCAATGGTAGAATGAATAAAATTATTTCAAGATTTATAGAGACAGATGCTGAGCGTAAAACTTTAGCTAAAAATGCTATACTATTGATTAAAGGATATAGTGAAGTAGATAAATCTGAATTAATTTCTACATTAAACCTTGCAGATGGGGCATTCAACTTGATCAATCAAGTACCTATGCATTTTACCACAATAGTGGGAGCTTCACATTCTAATGATATTGCGGTAATGCAGGAAGATGAAGTAAAATCACCTAATTTATATTTATATACATTAGCTGCTACAAAACAAAATCCTACCAGCATTGCAACTATTAATACGCAACAGGCTAATTACAATTGGATGAGTTCTCAAATAGTAAAATGGAAAGCCTATACTGGTAAAATGGCGGAGGGTGTTTTATACTTACCTGAGAATTTCGATGCCAAGAAAAAATATCCCATGATTGTGTATTTTTATGAAAGAAGCAATCAAACGCTACATAATTATTTAGCACCTGCGCCCACACCTTCTAGATTAAACATACCTTTTTTTGCCAGTAGAGGCTACATAGTATTTGTACCCGATATTTGGTATACAAGAGGCTATCCTGGACAATCTGCTTATGACTATATATTAAGTGGTACCAGAGCCATGATTCAAAAAGGTTTTGTGGATAGCACCAAAGTGGGTTTACAAGGGCAAAGTTGGGGAGGGTATCAAATTGCATATTTGATTACTAAAACCAATTTATATGCAGCAGCTTGGGCAGGTGCGCCTGTAGTGAATATGACCAGTGCTTATTCTGGTATTCGATGGGGGCCTGGTATTAGTCGTCAATTCCAATATGAGAAATCTCAAACAAGGTTAGGTGCTAGTTTATGGGAAAGACCCGATTTATATATTAAGAACTCTCCTTTATTCTCTTTACCTAATATTAAAACACCTTTAGTAATAATGAGTAATGATGCTGATGACGCTGTGCCTTGGTATCAGGGTATTGAAATGTATAGCGATATGAAACGTTTGAATAAAAAAGTTTGGTTATTGGTTTACAATAATGAAGCGCATAATTTAGTAGAGCGTAAAAATAGAAAAGATATACAAATAAGAGAACAACAATTCTTCGATACTTATTTAAAAGGTGCTCCGATGCCAGAATGGTTATCGAAAGGAGTGCCTGCTGTATTGAAAGGAAGAACCTGGGGTTTGAATTATTAATTGACATTAAAAAGCCCCGAAATATCGGGGCTTTTTTTATACTTATTTTATACTTAGTTTATACATATTGAAACCACTGTCTATTGGGATCCCAATTTTCAATTTCTTTACCAACCGCAGATAAGAATTTAGAACCCATGGCTCCATCTACTATACGGTGGTCATAGCTCATGCTAATAAACATCATATGACGCACTAGTATTGCATCGCCAGAAGTTGTTTCAACAACCACTGCTCTTTTTTTAATAGCGCCTAAAGCTAGAATGGCTACCTGTGGTTGATTAATTATAGGCGTTCCCATAATACTTCCAAAAGAACCCACATTGGTTACTGTGAAAGTACCTCCTTGTGTATCTGCAGGTTTTAATTGACCATTTCTTGCAGCTTGTGCTAAATTATTGACAGCCTTTGTTATACCTACAATACTTAATTGATTCGCTCCTTTAATCACCGGTACTATTAAATTACCTGTTGGTAGGGCAGTCGCCATTCCTATATTAATATCTTTTTTCAGCATAATTTGATCGCCTTCTAAGCTGCAATTAATCATTGGGAATTGCTCAAGCACTGTTGCTATGGATTCTAAGAACATGGGTGTATAAGTAATCTTAGTGCCTTCTCTTCTTTCAAATAAATCTTTTACTTTATCTCTCCATACAACCATATTAGTTACATCCACTTCTACAAAAGATGTTACATGTGGACTAGTTTGAACACTATCCACCATATGCTTCGCAATTAACTTGCGCATACGATCCATCTCTATTATTTCGGTAGCACCTGAAACAATTACTTCATTGGGGTTTGCCAATTTAGTGGACTTTGATGCCGAGAAATTAGCACTTGAATTTTCATATACATCTAATGGCTTATTCAGAATGGCTCTTGGAGCTGCTTCGTTATTAACTTGCTGTTGCTGAACGGGTTCATTGTTAGCTTGCTCACTTGAGCTAGCAGTAGGCAAATGAATAGCCATTTTTTTACGGGCTATAAAATCTAAAATATCTTTTTTGGTTATTCTTCCATTAGTACCCGTTCCATTGATATGCTGTAATTCATTCATGCCCACCCCTTCATTCTGCGCAATATTTAAAACTAAGGGTGAATAAAATTTAGCTTCTTGTGTTGAATTAGTGTTCATCTGTAAGTTATTAGACTTAACAGATTCAACAATTTTATTTTCTTGAATAGGAGCTGCTTTCATTTGAATAGGAGCAGAAGGAACATAAGGCACTTCTTCAATGACAGCTGGTTCATTGGTTACTATGTTTTCAATAATAGTATCTAGTTTCTTTTCTATAATTGGAGCAGCAATAATAGGAGCAGATGCACTTGCTGTGGTGCTAATTCTTGCTATAACAGTTCCAATTGGAACAACGCTATTAACTTCAAATAAAATTTCTGTAATAGTACCTTCTGTAGTAGAAGGAATTTCGCTGTCTACCTTATCGGTAGCTATATCCAAAAGGGTTTCATCTAATTGAATAGTATCACCCACCTTCTTATGCCATTTTAAGATGGTCGCCTCCATGATACTTTCACCCAACTTAGGTAAAACTAGATCCACAATTGGCATATGAGTTAATTTTAGCAAAAATAAGACTAAATCTTATTGATTATTAATAACCTAAGCAAATTTATAGCCTGATTAGCAGTAACTTCTATATTCCTTAACCTGTCAAACCTGAGATAAAAAACCTTGGAAACCACTTTTTCTCTACTCGCCACACCCACCCAAACCATTCCTAATGGTTTTTCATCGGTTTGGCCACTTGGACCCATGATACCACTTACCGAAATAGCATAATCGGTATTCATTTTCTCCCTAACGGCTAAAGCCATTTGTTCAACAGCTTGCTTACTCACAGCACCCACCGTTTGTAAGATTTCAGTGGGAACGTCTAAAAATTCAGTTTTGATACGATTATCATAACTAATAATGCCTCCAGTGTAAAATTGAGAAGAACCTGCATTTTTGGATAATAAATGA
This sequence comes from Chitinophagales bacterium, assembly GCA_964203405.1. Lineage (GTDB taxonomy): Bacteria > Bacteroidota > Bacteroidia > Chitinophagales > Chitinophagaceae > Sediminibacterium. The sequence continues at coordinate 271,518 of CAXNLL010000001.1, read as the reverse complement.
CCTATATAACCACCTGTGCAACTTTCAGCAGTGGACACTGTTTGTTTTCTTTGTTTTAATAAATTGGCCACAACCATTTCCATGGTTTCATCAGCATCTATTACTAAATATTCTTTTACTGCTTCCTTCAAAGACTCAAATTGAGCATTCACTTCTTTTGCTAATAATTTTTCATCTTGACCAGACCCAGTTAATCTAAGACGAACCATGCCAATATTAGGTAAGTAGGCTAGTTTAATAAATGCAGGTAAAGCGCTTTCAAAATGGGCAATATGTTCAGCCAAAAAGGATTCTCCAATTCCTGCCGTTAAAAGCGTTTTATGCGCAATAAAAGGGGTAGTAAATGATTTTTGTATTACCGGAATAACTTGATTTTCGATTAACCATCTCATTTCATGTGGCACACCGGGTAATGAAAAATAGTAAACACCTTCTTTTTTAAATAACATCCCAGGGGCAGTTCCTTTTTCATTAAATAACACTTCACAAACGTCTGGAACCTCGGCTTGCTTTGTATTTCGATCAATCATGGGCCTTTTATGGATCGTCTCGAATATATAGGTAATATGATCTAGACTTGGCTGATGAACAATCATCTTGCCACCAAAATATTCATTCAGTAGGGGTTTGGTGATATCATCTGCTGTAGGCCCTAGTCCTCCGGTTAAAATAATAATCTTACTTTTCTTGGAGGCTGTATCCAAGGCATTAATGATATCCGCTTTCTTGTCGCCCACCGCAATTCTACTAGTAACTGGTATTCCTATTTTTAATAAAGCTTGTGCAATAAAAGCACTATTTGTATCAATAACTTGCCCAATTAATAGCTCGTCTCCGATGGTAATAATGGTAGCTTGAATAGGGTTCATTGAATCAGGGTTATAGGGTGCAAAGTAAACTAAAAAACAGCGGTTTTTATCTAAAATAGGTGCTTAGTTTTTCAAGCATGGAAGCAGGCATACTAGCTCTTTTACCTAGTTTGCTATCCATAAAATAAAGCTTCACTTTACCAATGGTTAATAGTTTCCCTTCCTCATTATAAATTTCCTGATCAAATATAATTTTATGCTCTGTAGGCAGTTCTTTGATTTGGGATTTGATCGTTAGCAAATCGTCGTATTTAGCAGGTCTTAAGTACTTAATATTTAATTCCACTACAGGTAACATAATACCCATATCCTCAATGCCTTTATAGCTTATACCTAGGTTTCTTAAGCTTTCCACTCTGCCCACTTCAAAATACTGAGCATAATTGCCATAATAAACCACATTCATGGGATCTGCTTCTGCATACCTGACTCTTACCTGTGTATTGAATTCGTACATGTTTTATTGTTATTGTTGACAAATTTACGAATGAATTCTGTTTTTCCACAATAAGCACTAAATAAGCTTCGTTTTATGAGTAGAGCGTATTTTTAGGTAATTAATAAACAAGTAGCATGAAATCATTAAGCATTAGAGTAGGGGCCTTATTTATATTAATGATTTTTGTATTTCAAGCAAAAGCTCAATATAGTCAAAACATAAGTCCCTTAGACCCCGTTTTCCAAAAAGGAGTGCATGCACTTCATCAAGGAGATACCCTGGCTGCTTTTCAATATATCCAAACGGCTTATCATTTAAAACCTAAGCAAGAGGATATTACCTTCTACTATACTTACTTATCCCTTGTCTTACAAAAACCGGCGGCTGAAAATTTAGCCATCAATTATCTAAAGTCTTCCAACAATAAAATTTTCAATGCTAGAATTAGTTTCTTTTTAGGGGACTATTATGTTAAAAAACAAAATACCCAGGAGGCCTTGAATGCTTTTAGTAAAGTAAGTATTGCCGATTTGAATAATGAGGAGCTTATTACCATGAAATATCTTCAAGGCTATTTATATTTCAAATTAGGTATCTGGGATAAGGCCACCAATTTATTAAATAGTATTAGACAATTAAAGCAATCGCTGTATTATACCGATGCCAATTATTATGCCGGTTTCATTGCACTTCAAAAAAAGGATTTTACTTTGGCTTTAGCTTGTTTTGAAATTGCTAGTAATAATGAAGCCTATGCAAGCTTAACCCCTTTTTATATTAGTCAGATATACTATTTCAATGGAGATATTGATGCTGCCATGCTCAATTGCGAGAAAGCTTTGCAATTAGAAGGGCAATACTATAATTTACAATTACAGCAGTTAATGGGTCATTTACTTTTTGAGAAAAAACAATATCAAAAAGCGGTTCCTTACTTAGCAAAATATGTGGCTGCGCAAGACAATGTGGAAGTACAAGATTTATACCAACTTTCTTTTTGCTATTTCCAAGATCAACAATGGAAAAAATCTATTGAAGGGTTTAAAAAATTAGCCAATGTGGATGACTCTCTAGGTCAAAATAGTATGTACTTATTGGGAACGGCTTACTTGAAAGTAAATGATAAAAACGGAGCTAAGAATGCTTTTATGCTATGCGCTTCTAAAAGTATCAATTTAGAACAAAAAGAAATTTCATTATTTAATTATGGAAAACTACTTGTAGAACTGAAAGAATTTAGTCTTGCTGTGACTGTATTAGATAAATTTATAGAGAACTATCCTCAGTCTACTTACTTCCCAGAATCAAAGTCTTTGTGGATTACTGCATTAGCCTATAATAATAATTATAAACAAGCATTAGAGGCTTATCAATTAATGGAGAACCCATCGCTTGAATTACTAAAAATATATCCGGCCATTTTATATGGACTATCCTGCAACCATATTAATGATGGAGAAGTGGAAAAGGCCTATACTTTATTGAATCAACTAAGAAACGCTCCTTACAATGGCAATTTCTTATCTGCTACTCATTTTTGGTTAGGTGAAATAAGTTATAAGATGGGCCTCATTAGCGATGCCATTGGCTATTTACAGAAATACATGTTGGATCCTGTAAATACTGGAGAAGTCAATGCGACGAATGCCAGGTATATATTAGGCTACTGCTTTTTGAAAAATGGAGCTTATCAAAAAGCACTATTACAATTTAAAGAAATATCAAGTCTTAATCCAGGCACAGCATTAGATCATTTTCAACAAGATGCCTTTGTAAGAGTGGCAGATTGTCAAATGATGTTAAAGAAAATGAATGATGCCTTAGCTACTTATCAGCGTGTGATAGATTTATCTTGGTCTTATGCCGACTATGCCTTTTTACAGAAAGCAACCATATTAGGTGGAATAGGTAAGGTGAATGAGAAAATTAAGATGCTCATCAATTATGAATCTATTTATCCAAACTCTTCTTATATCAATGATGCTAGAATGGAATTGGCAGATACTTATGTAAGTCAAGAAAAATTTCAAGACGCTATTGCGCCTTTAACTAAAATAAGCTTAGATAAATCAGCCACTCAATTTTACCCTCAGGCTTATTATAAATTAGGTATTGTATATTTTAATTTGGATAAAAATATAATAGCCCTTTCTACTTTCAAAGATTTATATGCGACTTATCCTAATTCTATTGAAAGTGAAAATGCCATTGAATATATCCGTAATATATTTATTGAGGATCAAACACCAGAATTATATGTTCAGTTTATGAACGACTATGGACATCCATTAACAGTAAATGAACAAGATTCTTTAATATTTAGGGCATCTGTTATCAAGTATGAACAAAAAAGATATACAGAATCGGCTATTGGCTTCGGTGCCTATTTACAAAAGTTTCCTAATGGAAGATATAGCTTGGAGGCTTCCAATTTAATGGCAGAAATTGCTTATTCTAAACAGTCCTATGATACCGCATTGGTTTATTTTTCAAAACTAGCCGATATCGCACCCAATGCTTATGCAGAAAGAGCAGCGCTTATTGCCGCTAGATTAAATTATTTTAATTATCAAAACTACGATTTAGCTGAAAAATATTTTACTATTCTATTGCAAATAGCTACACAGAAGGAAAATTTAGTAGAAGCCAATAAGGGCTTATTAAGATGCCAATATAAAGCCGAAAAATGGGCGGATGTTAATGGAATAGCCCAACTCATTATTGAGGATAAAAATAGCGCTGTTGATGATGTTGAAATGGCGAATATGACCATTTATCATAAGAAGTTAATAGCAGGTGATACCAGTGCCGCTTTACAAATAATTAATAAAGTCATTAAAACTGGTTCTAGTGTTATTACAGCGGAAGCCCATTACCAATTAGCCTATGTATACTTATTGCAAAATAAATTAAGCTTAGCGGAGAAAACGGCTTTTGATATTATTAAAAAACAAGCTTCTTATGAATACTGGGTCACTAAAACCTATATTTTATTAGGCGATATTTATGTTGCACAGAAAGATAATTTCAATGCCATTGCTACTTATAAAAGTGTAGCTGATAATGCCACTATTGAACCACTTAAAATTGTTGCTGCTCAAAAGTTGAAAGAACTTACAGAAACACCAACAATTAAATAACACATTATGAAGTATTTTTTAAAATATAGCTTTTTATTCATTTGTATTTTTTGTTTCTTAACAGCAGGTAATACCCAGCAAAAAAATAAGAAAAAGGCAAAAATTACGGCTAGTAAAAAAGTAGGCACTACCAAAAAGAAGAAAACAGTTAAATCAAGTAAAGGAAAAAAGAAGGCTAAAAAATCAAATTCGAAGAAAAATAATAGGGTAGTACGTAAAAAAAATACAGCCACACTAAATATTGAAACAGCTGATCTATCAAAACTTTTGCAATCTAATAATATAGCTACTCCTACACTAGATACTATTCCAGAAAAAGAAGTTAGTATAATTTCAGCCTTCAAGCCACAGCTTAAAAATATAGCCAAACTAAATTTCACAAAGGCTATCAATAAAACCGATACCTCCACTACGGTACTTAATTATCAAGTTCCCACACAAAATTTAAGTTTTCAGTATAGACCTATTTCTTTAATCCCAAGGTCTTACAAAGAAAAAGAGACTTCTTTTCCAGTCAATACCACCAATTTAAAAGTTGGATTTGGTAATTATAATAACCAGTTCTTTGAAGCTAGTTACAATGCGATGGATGAAAATAATCATTCCCACGCCTTTGATGCTAGTTTTGAGACCTCCAATGGTATGCAATATCTGCAGCAGTTTAACCATAAAAATTTTGCATACATTGGCAGCTTGCAACTTAATGAAAATTACGCCATTCAAACGGAAGCATTTTTTCAAAATATGCAGCGTTACAGATTTGGTTTAGTGCCAGACAATAGTAGTGTAGCCTTAGGAGAGTATGCACAACCTTTTACGCTATTTGGAACTTCTATTAAATGGGTGAATGAAAATTCAAAAAATAGTTTAATGAATAAACTATTTAATCCCATTGTTAAATTTGAAAACTTTAAAGGGCTTGCCTCTACCAATAACTTATGGGTAGAAATGTTTAACCCAATGAGCTTTACATTAAAAGGTACGGGCAAATTAAATTTAGATTTTAGTTATAATTATAATAAGTATAAACATACAAATTATACAAATCAGGCCAATTCCATATTTATCATTCAACCCTCGATTGAATTAAATAAATGGAATGCTAGTATAAAAGTTGGCGTTAACCCTAGTTTCACCACCCAAGAATTTGCTTTATTCCCAGTCGTTCAGTTTAGTAAAAAATTAAATGATACCAACTATTTATTAGTCGCTAATTGGCAAACTATTTTAACCAATAATAATTATGCAAGCCTTTCAATGGTGAATCCTTGGATAGCTGCACCTACTTCATTAAAAATAACCACCCAAGAAAAAAAGGAATTAACCCTTTTTATCAATGCCTCTAAGAACTTACAATATAATTTTGGATTGTCTTTAAATGATTATCGTAATATTCCTTTCTTCAACCGAATAAATAATGTAGCAAAATCTCAATTTTTTGGTTTACAATTTCAACCCATTTTTGAATACAGGGCTATTACCTTAGAATTTGTTACAGCAATGCGTTATCAATTAAGCGATCAATCTTATTGTAAAAGCGAATGCTAAATATATTCAGTTCAACTCAATCAAAGAAAATACCAATGCTTGGGGTATTTTACCTTTAAATTTTAATGGAGAGCTTAATTGGTATCCTAGTAAAAAATGGTCAATTGATGGTAGTGTACAATATTGGTCTGGTGCTTCCTTCGAAAATGAGGCTGGTAATGCCTATGACTTAAATAAGGCAGTAGTCTTAAACGCTTCCTTTAACTATCAATTAACCACACACTTAAAAGCCTGGGCTAAAGCGAGAGAACTTATTAGACAAAAAGTATCAACGTTGGGCAGAATATCCTTCTTTAGGAGTTCAATTAATTGCTGGTATCGTATATTCGTTTCATAAATAACTATGGAAAAAATACTTGAACAATATTTTGTACAAAATAATGAATTAGTACTTACTAATATTGGTAGCTATTCATTTGAGTAAAAAGCCAGCTACTTGGATAGGGGATACCTTACATGCACCTGAACTCAATATTTTATTTACGACAGCTAAAAAGAAACCTAGCACTGAATTTTACACTTATTTAGCTGAAGCTTTAGCTATTTCTAATGAACAGGCCAATATTCAATTCGAACAGTTTTTACAAAATAGTTTCGATACTCAAGATGGAAATATAGCAATTGGCAATTTAGGAAGTATTGAAAAATTGGGGAATGAATTTACATGGAATACAAGTTTCACCTCAAATCATTACTTTAAAGATATAACCATAAGTCCCATCACTACAAGTGAAGAGATGGTTGAAAAGAAGTCTATTCAATGGCCTTGGATAGCTTTGATTTTATTTATTTTAGCCATTGTAGCAATTGTATTTAAATCTTTTTAAATATGCTTGAAACTCATAAACAATTTTCTCCTTGTCCCATTTGTAATAAAGAAGACATCGCTAGTTTACTACATACCAAGGATTACTCACTTACAGGCGATGACTTTCAAATTATCCATTGTGCTAATTGTACTTTAGAATATACCGATCCAGCACCGAGTAAAGAAGCCATTGCACCTTATTATAATTTTCCTTCTTATATATCACATACAGACACGAAAGAAGGTTTTGTGAATCAAATTTATCATAAAGTAAGAAATCATACACTTACTCAAAAGACAAACTGGGTTCAATCGCTGTTTACAGGCCATAAGGGTCAACTATTAGAAGTAGGGGCTGGAACAGGTGCATTTGCACATTCTATGTTAAAAAAAGGCTGGAAAGTAACTGCATTAGAACCCGATGCGGCAAGTAGACAAAAAGCCCTTGAAAATCATGATATAAACTTACTACCCATTGAAGAACTCTTTCAATTAGAGCCTGCTAAATACGAAGTCATTACTTTATGGCATGTATTAGAACATGTCCATGATTTAAATGCCTATATGAAAACATTTCATAGTTTACTCAAGCCTAATGGAAGGTTAATCATAGCTGTACCCAATTATACAAGCTACGATGCAGGGTTTTATAAGAATTATTGGGCGGCTTATGATGTTCCAAGGCATTTATATCATTTTTCACCTTTATCAATGCATTATTTAGCCAAAAAACATAAAATGAATATCGTGCAAAAGATGCCTATGTGGTTTGACAGTTTTTATGTTAGCCTTCTAAGTGAAAAATATAAAGAATCGGGAATAATAGGAATGATGCGCGCTTTTTTTATTGGCTGTATTTCTAATTTAATAGCATTACGCAATGCCGATAGGGGAAGCTCCATAATTTATGAAATAAAAAAGATCGACTAGAATTATCGTATACGAATTTCTACTAAAACAGGCCAAGATTTACCTGTTATAAAAAAGGTTTTCTTAGCAGCATGATATGCAATTCCATTCATTACATAGCCTGCATCAATACTTACAGGGATCGTATTTAACGCCCGCTTGAGATAGTAAATTACTAAAATCAATACTACTTTTTACTTGCCCAGATTGTGGGTCAATCACAACCACTTCATTACGACCATAGACATTAGCGTATAATTGTCCGTTTACAAACTCTAGCTCGTTGATATTACTCAAATAACCATATTGATTAAATACTCCCAAGGTTTTTTGTATAGAAAAATCAGTGGGATTTACAAAATAGATATTGCTTTCACCAGTAGAAACAATTAAGGAGGTATTCGTTATGTGTTAATCCCCAGCCTTCATAGGGCCAGTATAGTTCATTTATCTTCTTTAAAGTTTTGGCATCGTAGACAAAAACTTTATGGCTTTTCCAGGTAAGTTGATAAATTTTATCTTGAAAAAAGGTAGCGCCTTCTCCAAAATATTCTTTATCTAATTTTACTTTATTACCAAGGGGCTTCATATTGGAATCCAATATTTGTAAAACACTTTTTCCTTCAAGTCCTGTACTCTCAATTAATTTATTGCCATTCCATTCTAAACCTTGTGTGTAGGAACTAGTATCATGTGGGTAAACCTTAATGACTTCATAAGATAAATTAGTAGGGGCTGCTATAGCATTTTCATTATTAGCCTCATTATTATCTGTATTACATGAGAATAATGAAGTGGTAAATAAAAACAATAATATAGAAGCTTGTTTATTCATTGCTATAAAATCTATACATTAAATCTGAAATGCATTACATCACCATCTTTCACAATATATTCCTTTCCCTCAATTCTTAGTTTTCCATTCTCTCTACAAGCAGCCTCACTTTTGAATTTAATAAAATCATCAAAAGCAATTACTTCTGCTTTAATAAAACCTTTTTCAAAATCGGTATGAATTACACTCGCGGCTTGAGGCGCTTTCCAGCCTTTGCCAATAGTCCAAGCACGTACTTCTTGAACACCTGCTGTAAAATAGGTTTCTAAGTTTAATAATTTATAAGCTGACTGAATTAAACGGTTTAAAGCAGGCTCGGTCATTTTATATTCATCCATAAATACCGCTCTATCTGCAGGGTCTTCGAGTTCTGCAATCTGTGATTCAATATTATTACACATTACAATTACTTCAGCACCTTCTGCTTTAGCCATTTCCACCAACATGGCTGAAAACTTATTACCCGTATGCATCGAAGCTTCATCTACATTGGCTACATACATTACAGGTTTTTCTGTTAATAAAAAACTATCTGCAATGGCTAGTTTGTCTTCTTTAGATAAGTCCAAGGAACGAATACTTTTCCCTTGCTCTAAATGTATTTTACATTTTTGTAAAACTTCTAATTCTACTTTGGCCTTCGGATCGGTTTTAGCCATTTTCTCGCAGCGTTGAATTTTCTTGTCTACACTATCTAAATCTTTTAATTGTAATTCAGTTTCAATAATTTCTTTATCCGCAATAGGGTTAATAGCGCCTTCTTCTCTTAATACATTCTCATCTTCAAAACATCTAATCACATGTATCACGGCACTTACTTCTCTAATATTGGCTAAAAACTTATTACCTAAACCTTCCCCCTTACTTGCTCCTTTTACTAATCCAGCAATGTCCACAATTTCTAATTGAGTAGGGACTATTTTATTGGGAATAATTAAATCTGCTAATTGTTGCAATCTATTATCTGGTACGTCCACTAAACCTACATTGGGTTCAATGGTACAGAATCTGTAATTACTTGCCTGTGCTTTGGCACTATTACTAACTGCGTTAAATAAAGTCGATTTTCCTACATTGGGTAATCCCACAATCCCTGCCTGTAAAGCCATAATATCTAGTGTTTTATGAGCGCAAAAATACAATTCTAAACCCAAAAATGACTATATTAGAACCATAAACAATAGATTATGGCCTTGAATATTATTTGGATGGCTTTTTTTGTGATTGCCTTTATAATTGCCCTCTGTAAACTTGTTTTTTTGGGCGATACAGCCATTTTCAAGTTATTAGCCGATGGTATCTTTGATTCTGCTAAGTCCTCTGTAATTGATGTCGCCTTTCCTTTAGCGGGCACCATGGTCTTTTTCTTAGGTTTAATGAATATTGCTGAAAAAGCAGGGGCTATCCAAAAGCTAGCCAAATGGATGAACCCATTTTTAAGTCGTTTATTTCCAGAAGTACCCGCCAATCATCCAGCCATGGGGCAGATGGTGATGAATTTTTCTGCCAATATGTTAGGATTAGATAATGCAGCCACTCCTTTTGGTTTAAAAGCCATGGAAAGCTTACAAAGTTTAAACCCCGAAAAAGAAAAGGCCACCAATGCCCAAATCATGTTTTTGGTATTACATACCAGTGGACTTACCATTATTCCTTTAACTATTATATCCTATAGGTTAGCAGCAGGCTCTCAAGATGCAGCGAGTATTTTTATTCCCTGCGTTTTAGCCACTATTGGCACTACACTCGCTTCCATTTTAATGGTAGGATTTTATCAAAAATTAAAATGGGATAAGGTTTTAATTAGCTGGTTAATAGCTTTAGTATTAATAATGGTGGGTGTACTTTTTGGAGTGAATTCTTTGAGCCCTGTTAATAAAGAAGTATTTTCAAAAGTAATTGGCAGCGGATTACTTACTTGTAATTATTGTTGCCATTATTGTAGGAGGTGCTTATAAAAAAGTTTCCGTCTTCGATGCCTTTATTGAAGGGGCAAAAAATGGTTTTGAAGTAATTATAAAAATCATTCCTTATTTAGTGGCCATGCTAGTAGCTATTCGTGTATTTAGAGATAGTGGTGCTATGAATTATATTTTAAATGCTATTACTTATTTAATTCAACTCACAGGAATGAATACTGAATTTATAGGAGCGCTTCCAGTAGCTATTATGAAACCCTTAAGTGGGAGTGGAGCAAGAGGAATGATGTTAGATATATTTCAAAACCAAGGGCCCGATTCTTTTGTAGGTAAATTAGCCTCCATATTTCAGGGATCTGCAGATACTACTTTTTATATTATTGCACTTTACTTTGGAAGTGTAGGTATTAAAAAAATTAGGTATGCTTTATGGGCTGGTATTTTTGCAGATATAATAGGAGTGATAATTGCGATACTTATTGGCTATGTATTTTTTAAGTAATTACTTACCCTGGCTCATTTTCATGACTTCCTTCCACTCTTTATCTGTAACAGGTTGTACCGATAATCGCCCTAATCTAACCAAGGCCATATTGGCTAAATTGGTATTGGCTTTTACGTCAGCTAATTTCACAGGATGTTTTAATTTTTCATGAGGTGCAAAGTCAACGGCTAACCAAGCGGTTTCTTCTGTGGTAGGGTCTTGGTAAGATTCTTTAACTACTTTAGCAATGCCTACAATTTCCATGCCTTCATTGCTATGGTACCAAAAGGCTAGGTCGCCTTTTTTCATTGACCTTAAATTATTACGGGCACCATAATTTCTTACACCATCCCAAAATGTTTTTTTGTCTTTGACAAATTGATCCCAAGAATATTTGAAAGGTTCTGATTTAATTAACCAATAGGCCATAATAAAATTTTTTTAATATCCACTTGCTAGTACATCTGCCAAATGAAGTATTTGTACATTATTACCATTGAATTTCATACGGCCATCTAAATGCATTAAACAACTTGAATCGGTGCTAATTAAATATTCGGCTTTCGTATTAATTATATTTTCAATTTTTTGATCGGCCATAGATACACTAATAGTATCATACTTCACAGCAAAGCTTCCTCCAAAACCACAGCAGGTTTCCACTTCATTCATTTCCACTAATTCTAAACCAGCCACTTTCGATAATAGTAGTCTAGGCTCTTTTTTAATATGACATTCTCTTAAACCTGCACAGCTATCGTGATAGGTAGCCTTGCCTTCAAACTTAGCACCGAGGTCGGTAACATTTAAAATTTTAACCAAGAATTCTGAAAGTTCAAACATTCTGTTGGTTACTTTTTTAGCAGGACTTTGAAAGGCATTGTTCTCGAAAATTTTTCCAAAATTATTTCTTACAAAACCTGTACAGCTGGCACTAGGGCTTACAATATAATCGGTACCATCAAAGTCTTGGACAAATTTGGTACATACATCTTTAGACTCACTCCAAAAACCAGCATTAAATGCGGGCTGGCCACAACAAGTTTGTTTTTCGTTGTATTTTACTTTGCAACCTGCTTTTTCTAATACCTTAATAGTATTAAAAGCAGCTTGTGGATACAATTGATCCATAAAACAAGGTATAAATAGCTGTACTGTCATGCACCAAAAATAAGAATACTTAGCTAATAATTAAGCTAAAATAAAAAGGCATTCTCCACATTTGGTGGAGAATGCCTTTTTAAGCTTTTGGAAAATAGATTAAGGCTGAACCTTCAATCTATTAATATATTTGTCGGCTTGGAAGCCTTTTTCTGTTTTAGGATATTTAGTCTTAATAGTGGTATAAATTTCAATAGCGTCATCTGCCTTGCCATTCATTTCTAATAATGAAGCGGCACGGTATAAATATTCAGCTGAAATACCTTCATCTTCTGGGAAATGACCACCTGCTTTTTTATAGTATTCTATTGCCTCTTCGTTATTTTTTAAATCGGCATAAGCATCTCCAATAGTACCATAAGCAATGGCTTGCACTTGCTTAGCAGAAGTAGAGAAGTCCTTTAAATATTCAATAGACTTTTTATAGTCATTCAAACGGTAATAACTAATACCGGCATAGTAATTAGCTAAATTAGCAGCCTTCGTTCCACTATATTCTTTAATGACATATAAAACGCCTTTGTTCGTTCCATCACCATTTAGTACATAATTAGAAGAGTCTAATCCAAAATATTTTTCTGCTGTAAACATAGTATCAGCAGCCTTGGCTTCTCTTGGATTTTGGTATAATTCTGCATAACCAAAATAAGCTAATACCACTGCTACTAAAATAGTAACTGTATAGGTTAAAGTTTTTTGATTGTTCTTTACAAAATCTACAAAGGGGTGTTTTTCTTGGTGTAAATCGCTCATATATATTTGTTATAATTAGTCAACAATAAAAGGGTAAGATGAATCAATGTATACATCTTTCAATAATTCACTATCATCAGGCCATGGACTTTCTTCTGCAAATTTTACAGAAGCTTCCACAATTGATGAAATTTTTTCATCAATTGCATTAAGTTCTTCAATAGTGGCAAATTTATTTTCAAGAATAGTGCTATGTACTTTCGTAATAGGATCTTGATTTTTATAATCTTCCACTTCGTCCTTAGATCGATATTTTTGAGGATCCGATACGGAGTGACCTCTATAGCGATAGGTTTTCATTTCTAATAAAGTAGGGCCTTCGCCATCACGTGCTCTTTTCACGGCTCTCACTACACCTTCATGCACTGCTTCTGGTATCATGCCATCTATTTTATCAGAAGGCATTTCATAAGCATCCGCTAATTTATAAATATCAATTACATTACTTGTTCTTTCAATTGAAGTACCCATTGCATAATTATTGTTCTCACAAATAAATACCACTGGTAATTTCCAAAGCATGGCTAAATTAAATACCTCATGCAACATACCTTGTCTTGCGGCGCCATCTCCAAAATAACATAAAACTACATTTTTTGAACCACGGTATTGTTCAGCAAAAGCTAAACCAGCGCCTGTTCCAATTTGAGCACCAACAATGCCATGTCCACCAAAGAAATTATGTTCCTTACTAAATAAGTGCATACTGCCGCCTTTTCCTTTAGAACATCCTGTTGCCTTACCATATAATTCAGCCATAGCCGAATTAGGACTCATTCCTTTCGCCAAGGCTAAACCATGGTCACGGTATCCAGTAATGAAGGGGTCTTCTTGGTTAGTAGCTGTCATACAGCCAGCTGCAATGGCTTCCTGTCCATTATAAACATGGAAGAAACCTCTGATTTTTCCAGCCATTTTATACATCTCCTCGGCTTTGGATTCAAACTGACGAATTAACTGCATGAGTTCGTACCAATAGAGATATGTTTCTTTAGAAAATTTTTGGGCCACAGTCCTTTAATTTTGAGCAGCAAATATACTGTTTTCTACCATAAAATAGAGCAAAAAACAGTGCTTTAGGCTTCTTTTAAAAATGGATAAGTATAGTCGGTAGGAGGGTTAAAGGTCTCTTTAATTGTCCTTGCACTCAACCATCTGTATAAATTCAACATAGATCCCGCTTTATCATTGGTTCCTGAAGCCCTGGCACCTCCAAAAGGCTGTTGTCCAACAACGGCTCCTGTAGGCTTATCATTAATATAGAAATTGCCCGCTGCATGTCTTAACAATTTAGTGGCTAGTTCTATCGCTGATCGGTCTTGTGCAATAATGGCTCCGGTTAATGCATATTTAGAAGTGCTATCCAGAAGCTTTAAAGTTTTTTCATATTCAGCTGCAGGGTAAGTATAAATGGTAAGTACTGGTCCAAAAATTTCTTCACACATAGTTGTGTATTTTGGATCGGTCGTATCAATAACAGTAGGTTCAATAAAGTAGCCTAGTTTTTTACTATAATTTCCACCCACTAAAATTTTTGCTTTTTTATCTTTTTTAACTTGATCAATATATTTTGAAATATTGTCAAAAGATTTTTCATCAATAACTGCATTCACAAAATTCGAGAAATTTTCAACCGTTCCCATTTTCATAGTCTTAATAGCCTTCACTAATTTTTCTTTAATGAGTGGTGCAATATTAGAGGGTAAATAAGCACGAGATGCTGCAGAACATTTTTGTCCTTGGTATTCAAAGGCACCACGCGCTAGTGCAGTGACTACAGTATCTACATCGGCAGTTTCGTGTACCATTACAAAATCTTTACCCCCTGTTTCACCCACAATTCTTGGATAAGTTTTATACTTTGAAATATTCTCTCCAATTTGTTTCCACATATAATTAAATACTCCAGTACTTCCTGTAAAGTGAACACCCGCAAAATCGGGATGCGCAAAACAAGTAGCGCCAATGGTAGGGCCATCTACATATACAATATTTATAACACCATCTGGAAGTCCAGCTTCTTTCATGATGCGCATAAATAATTGTGCAGAATAAATTTGTGTGTTCGCAGGTTTCCAAACAACTACATTACCACACATGGCAGCAGAGGCTGGAAGGTTGCCACCAATAGCTGTAAAATTAAATGGAGTAATGGCTAACACAAAACCTTCCAATCCACGATATTCCATTCTATTGTGTATGCCAGGGGATGAGATAGGTTGTTGTTGATATATCTGACTTAAAAAATGAACATTGAATCTTAAAAAATCAATTAGTTCGCAAGAAGCATCTATCTCTGCTTGATAAGCATTTTTACTTTGTCCTAACATCGTAGCCGCATTCATTTCAAAACGATATTTAGTCGCTAATAAATCGGCTGCTTTTAAAAATATATGTGCCCTTGCTTCCCAATTCATATTCGACCATGCAGTTCTCACTTTTAATGCAGCACTAATGGCTTGATCCACATGTTTTTTATTACCCATATGAAAATGACCCAGTATATGTTTTATTTCATGGGGTGGATGTATGGCTTTTTTTAAATCGGTTCTAACTTCTTTACCATTTATAATCATCGGAATGTCCAATGATTTTTTCTTAAGAGAAACGATGGCTTGTTTTAAAGCTAATTTTTCAGCAGAACCTGCAGCATAAGTTAATACGGGTTCATTTACTGGAACGGGATAATTAAAAGTGCCAAATTGCATAGTCAGTGTATTAGGCTTCAAAAATAAGCATAAAATGAACATCTGTTAGGAACTTATCCTAATTCACTAAACTTTGGCATGAGTTTGACAAGACTTTGACTAAATTTGTATGATTTACAAACATTCAATTTTTAAAAGTATTCAATGCAATATATCTTAGTTGATATCGCAGAAAGGGAACATTTTTATCCTTTTACCTTAACCCAATCCTTGGCAACTTGCAGGGTAGGTATTTTTACTTTTAAAGAAAGGTGGGAGCAGTATACACATGAAGCTTGCGGTATTTATACAGCCCCTTATTTACAAGCCTTATATGAGGATAGTGAATTTCTTAATTCTACCGAAGTCTCTTATATTTTATTAATGTGGCCTGTATTCCTTCTGAAGACTTATTGAAAGCTATCAATGCCTTAGATGAAGGAGAGAAATTGATGACCGCTGGAGGTAAGTGGATTGCCACTAAAACCAAGGAAAGACAAATTTCCAAAATTCTGTTGGCGGAAAAGCCACCCATTGTTTTTGAGGAGGTTTCCCTAATACTAAATCAGTTACAGTTCTTATCTATCCATCCTAAACTCATTGAAAGAGATTTTAATTGGGTAGTTAGTCAAAGAAAATCAGAACCCATTGACCCCTCTAATAATGTCATTAATAAAGACCAAATTTTTATAGAGAAAGGAGCTACCGTATTATGTTCTAATTTAAATGCAAGTGATGGCTTTATATATATTGGTAATGAGTCTATTATAATGGAAGGTTCTTCTATTAGAGGCTCCTTTGTATTAGGCAAAAATGGGGTGGTGAAGATGAATACCAGTATATATGGAACTACCAGTATTGGCCCTTATTGTTTAGCTGGGGGCGAGATTAAGAATTCCATTTTAATGGGATATTCTAATAAAGGCCATGAGGGTTATTTAGGGGATAGCATTATTGGACATTGGTGCAATTTGGGGGCAGGTACTTGTAACAGTAATATTAAGAATACCGCTGGAGAAATACAGATGTGGAATGAATTCAAGGGGGAATGGGAAAATGTAGGCCAGAAGATGGGTATGCTGGTAGGAGATTATAGTCGTTTTGCCATTCAATCAAGTATAAATACAGGTTCTTATATTGGAGTATCTGCCAATATTTTCGGAAATGGGCTACTTCCAAAACATATACCCAATTTCACTTGGGGCGTGATTCCAGGCTATCAATTGGACAAAGCCATAGAAGATATCCATAATTGGAAAAAATTGAAAGGATTTGCCATTACCGAGGCCGAAAAACAGGTTTTGAAGCACTTATATCAACTAAATCATCACTGATTAGGACTGAATTTTATTACCTTTGCTGCGCTCATCAATAGCCCACTAAACTTCCTATAACTTTTATGCGTAAACAAATAGCTGCCGCCAATTGGAAAATGAATTTATCTCTTGCACAAGCAGAGACTTTATTAAGCGAACTAGTAGCTAGTTCACCTACATTAGGCGCTCATCAGGAAGCTATTTTTGCAGTGCCTGCTATTTACATTCCATTAGCCTTATCAAAATTGGCCAACAAGGCCAATGTATTTGTTGCAGCACAAAATTGTCATCAGAAAGAATCGGGTGCCTATACTGGAGAAATTTCAGCTTCTATGTTACAGTCAATTGGTGTGAAGCATATTGTTGTAGGACACTCTGAGCGTCGTGAATATTTTGCGGAGTCTGACGCCTTATTAGCAGAAAAAGTAAATGCTATTTTAGCTATTAATAGTACACCTATATTTTGTTGCGGTGAACCTTTAGCTATTAGAGAGGCAGAAACACAAAATGCTTTTGTAGAAGCGCAATTAAAAAATTCATTATTTCATTTATCAGCTGAGGCTATTGTAAAAGTAGTCATAGCCTATGAACCTATTTGGGCCATTGGTACAGGTAAAACTGCATCAAGTGCACAGGCGCAAGATATACATGCTTACATTAGATCTTGTTTTGCTAGCAAAATATGGTGAAGTAGTAGCCAATGAAATTTCTATATTATATGGTGGAAGTGTGAAAGCTTCTAATGCAAAAGAAATATTCTCTCAACCAGATGTGGATGGAGGACTTGTAGGTGGCGCTTCTTTAGTTGCTACTGAATTCACTGCTATTATAAACGCACTCTCTTAATTAAAAGACTAGTTTCAACTTACATGAAGAATATTAGAAATTTTTGTATCATCGCCCATATCGATCACGGTAAAAGTACCTTGGCAGATCGTTTATTAGAACATACTAAAACGATTACCGAACGTGAAATGATGAATCAGGTTTTGGATGATATGGATTTAGAGCGTGAGAAAGGAATTACCATTAAAAGTCATGCCATTCAAATTAATTATGTACACAATGGCATTACCTATACTTATAATTTAATTGACACACCAGGTCACGTTGACTTTAGTTATGAAGTAAGCAGGGCCTTAGCAGCTTGTGAAGGTGCTTTATTATTAGTAGACGCTTCACAAGGCATACAAGCACAAACTATTAGCAATTTATATTTAGCATTGGAAAATAATTTAGAGATTATTCCGGTGATTAATAAGATTGATATGGATGGTGCTAAAATTCCAGAAGTAACCGATCAAATTATTGAATTAATAGGTTGTAAGCAAGAAGATATTTTACTGGCCAGTGGACGTTCAGGTATTGGTATTGAAGAAATTTTACAAGCCATTGCAGAGCGTATTCCTGCACCAGTAGGCGATCCTGAAGCGCCACTACAAGCCTTAATATTTGATAGTGTGTTTAATAGTTTTCGTGGTATTATTGTTTACTACAGAATAATGAATGGAGTATTAAAGAAGAATGATAAAATTCGTTTTGTAGCTTCTGGTAGAGATTATAATGCAGATGAAGTAGGTGTATTAAAATTAGCCATGACACCAAAGGCAGAAGTTAGAGCAGGAGATGTGGGTTATATTATTACAGGTATTAAAGTAGCTAAAGAAGTGAAAGTAGGAGATACCATTACCCTTGCCAATAACCCAGGAGAGATGATCAATGGTTTTGAAGAAGTAAAACCCATGGTATTTGCGGGTATTTATCCGGTGAACACCGATGAGTTTGAAGAGTTAAGAGATTGTATGGAAAAATTACAATTGAACGACGCTTCTTTAACTTTTGAATTAGAAACTTCTCAGGCATTAGGTTTTGGATTCAGATGCGGATTTTTAGGATTACTGCATATGGAAATTATCCAAGAGCGACTTAGAAAGAGAGTTTAATCAAACAGTAATTACCACGGTTCCTAACGTAAGTTTTATAGCTTATACTACAAGAGGTGAAAAAATTATAGTGAACAACCCTTCTGAAATGCCCGATCCAGTAAAAATTGAGCATATTGAAGAGCCTTATATACGTGCACAAATTATTACGGCTCCAGATTATATTGGAAATATTATTACCCTATGTTTAAGCAAACGTGGAATTTTATTGAATCAAAGTTATTTAACCCCAACAAGGGTGGAATTAATTTTTGAAATGCCCATGACGGAGATTGTATTTGATTTTTATGATAAATTAAAAAGTCAAACAAGAGGCTACGCTTCATTTGACTATTCTCAAATAGGATTTAGAGATGCCGATATTGTAAAAATGGATATTTTATTAAATGCTGAAAAGGTAGATGCTTTAAGTGCTTTAATTCATAGAGGCAAGGCCTCCGATTTTGGCCGCAGACTTTGTGAGAAATTAAAAGAGCTATTAACCAAACAACAATTCCAAATTGCTATACAAGCGGCCATTGGTGCTAAAGTAGTGGCTAGAGAAAATATATCTGCTATGCGTAAGGATGTAACCGCTAAATGTTATGGTGGTGATATTAGCCGTAAGCGTAAATTATTAGAGAAACAAAAAGAAGGTAAGAAGAGAATGCGTCAAATAGGGAATGTGGAAATTCCACAAGAAGCATTCTTAGCGGTACTTAAATTAGATTAATACTTAAATGTGTAAGTTGAGTTAATAGATTAATTAAACTATAGTTTTAAAAAATTTAAAAGCGCTTAGTGAATACTAGGTGCTTTTTTATTGAATGGCATTTGCAAATTCCAGTAAGTGATTATATCTGAAATCTATCAAAGGGTTTGGATAAACTGTTTCAGGATGCGTAGTGGCTAAAAACACAGTGTGCAGCCCTGCATTTCTACCAAATTCCATATCGCTGGTTCTATTACCTACCATAATCGACTTTGTAAAATCAATACTTGGAAATTGCTCCTTCGCTTGTAATGCCATACCAGGTTGTGGTTTTCTATTAATGGAATCGTTTTCTAAATCGGTACAGTAAAAAATATGATCTATTCTTCCACCCAGTTTTACAATTTCACTCACCATATTATCATGAATAGTTTGTAAAGATTCTTCCGTCATAATCCCTCTGCCCACACCTTTTTGGTTAGTTGTAATAACAATGGTTGAAAATTTTTGGGCTAAAAGGGGTAGGGCCAGAATACTTTCTTCATAAAACTTAAATTCGGCCCAAGATTTAACATAGTCATTATTTCTTTCGAAATTAATAACCCCATCTCTATCTAAAAATAAAGTCCAGCTATTGTCTATGGCGTTAAGGTCAAACATTTGTTTTATATATTCTACTTTAGAATTATCCGAAGATATTTTTCTCCACTAATTCACAAATTATATGGCCTAGTAAAATATGACTTTCTTGTATGCGAGGCGTATCGGTAGAAGGAACATTAATTAAATAATCACTTAAGTCTTTCATTTTACCGCCATCTGCACCCGTAAAACCAATAGTTACCACTTTTAATTCTTTAGATTTTTCAAAGGCCTTTACAATATTAGCTGAATTACCAGAGGTACTTAATCCAACTAAGTACATCACCTGGTTTTGCTAAACCTTCTAGTAGTCTTGAATAAATTACATCATAGCTATAATCGTTGGCTACCGCCGTTAAATAAGAAGTATTGCAATGAAGGGCTTCAGAAGGCAAGGCTTTTCGGTCTTTGTAGAAACGACCTGAAAATTCAGCAGCCAAATGTTGCGCATCTGCAGCACTTCCTCCATTACCTGCAAAATACACACTATTTCCATTTTTAAAAGCCTGGGTAATAACAGCAATTACTTTTTCAAGCGTAGCAGCTAATTCGCCCTTTTCTATAATGTCTTGCTTCACCTGAATAGAAGCATTGATGATACTGTTAATTTTTGTTTGCATATATTTAATTCTACTGTATTTATTAATCTAATGTTTTAATCTAATATTTTAGTCCAATAATCTAATATTAAGTCTATTTATTTTCAATAATAGCAGTGGTTAATTTATCCCAGCTAAACTTCTTTTTTTCTTCACAAAGTTGCTTTAAAAAATGGATTTCTCCTAATTCATACAACTGTATAATGCCTGAGGCAATAGCATTTGCATTAGGTTCCGTAACAATACCCACTTTTAAATGAGGCACTAAGCCTGCAAGGCCTCCCACATTGGTAACAAGCATGGGCTTTTCAAAATGATAGGCAAGTGGTGTAACGCCGCTTTGCGTAGCATGTTTATAAGGTTGAATCACAAAATCGGCAGCGCCTAAATAATATTTAACTTCACTATTATCTATAAATTGAGTTCTTAAGTATAATGAGTTGGTTAGATTATATTTTGAAATAATAGTTTCGTACTCTTCTTTATTATCATAAAATTCACCAGCTATTAATAATTTAATATTAGCCTCTTTTATGCGGGAGTCGTTCATGGCTTCTAATAATAAGTCCAAGCCTTTATATTTACGAATAAAGCCAAAGAATAAAATAATTTTTTCATTTACTGGTAAGCTTAAATGCTTGCGAGCCTCTTCTTTAGAAATAATATCTCCGAAATTATCATAAATAGGGTGCACTATATTAATAGAAAGTTTTTGGGTAAAGGTTTTTAAATCCTCATTTACCTTCTCACTCATAGTAACAAAGCGGTGTATAGAAGATAAGAAATACTTTGTTAATACTGTATCACCTATTCTTTTCTCATGGGGTATTACATTGTCGGCTATGCAAATAATTTGAGTGAATTTATTGCCGTTCACTATTCTAAGTATTGTACCTAGGCAAGGGCCAAAAAAAGGCATCCAAAAACGAACTACAATAAAATCGGGTTTTAAATTTCTAAGTTCCTTTCCCACTTTAAACCAATTCAGTGGGTTAATGGAATTAATACAAGCCTTAATTTTTAGACCAATGGGTGCTGGTTCATTAGATAACTGCGTAGAACCTGGAAATAAGAAATTGGGGTACTGTAAAGAGAAGGTATAAATTCTTGTATCAAAACCTTCTTGAATAAACTGTTTGGCTAATCGCTCATTAAAAGTGGCTAATCCTCCTGCTCTTAGTGGCCAAGCAGAACCTATAATAATCACTTTCTTATTCATTTGAAAAGATTATTAATTAGCTATTGAAACCCAGTTTATCTTCAATTAAATAGGTATTTCTATCTACTGCACTGCGGTTCACTAATTCTGCAATGAAACCAGCTAAAAATAATTGAACACCTATAATCATAGAGACTAAGGCAATATAAAATGCAGGTTTATTGGTAACTGAAAAATCGGAGTTCATAAACTTATCAAATACTATATTACCAAAAGAAACTAAACCAATTAAGAAAAATAAGCAACCTAATAATCCGAAAAACTGCATGGGCTTTTTACCAAACTTCGATAAAAACTGAATGGTCATTAAGTCTAAAAATCCATTCACAAAGCGTTCCCAACCAAATTTAGTAGTACCGTATTTTCTAGCTTGGTGTACTACTACTTTCTCTCCAATTTTACTAAAGCCAGCCCATTTAGCTAGAATAGGAATGTAGCGGTGCATCTCTCCAAAAACTTCAATACTTTTAATCACTTTTAATTGATAGGCCTTGATACCACAATTAAAATCATGCAAGACGATACCAGAACTTCTTCTTGCTACCGCATTATAAATTTTTGAAGGAATATTCTTAGTGAAAGTATTATCATATCTTTTTTTCTTCCATCCACTTACTAAATGATAACCCTCTTTGGTAATCATATCATAAAATTCAGGAATCTCGTCGGGTGAATCTTGTAAGTCGGCATCCATGGTTACTACAATATCTCCTTGGGCCATTTTAAAGCCTTCATTCAACGCTGCAGACTTTCCGTAATTGCGTTGAAACTTAATTCCTTTCAATGAAGGGTAGGTAGTTCTTAATGTTTGTATTGCATTCCAACTATTATCCTTACTTCCATCATCCACCATAATTACTTCGTATGAGTAATTATGCGTTTGCATAACACGGTCAATCCACTGCATTAATTCAGGCAATGATTCAGCTTCGTTAAATAAAGGTATAACTACAGAAATTTGCATATTCGTTTATTAAGAAGCAGGATTAGAGAAAGGATCAATAGGATTCTTTTTAGCAACAGCTGCTCCAATTAAAGAAGCGATAGCCCCTGTAAAGCCAGTACCTAGAATGGTACCTCCAATAGCAAAGGGGATAAAGAATTTCTTAGTCATACCTATTGCTTGCTCAATCATCTCATCTGTCATTTTAGGATTTGCTAGCATTTGTTTTCTAGATATTTCTAAAATAATATCAATCATATCGGGAAATAAAACCTTAAAGGCAAGAAAAGTATAGGCAGTGGTAATAACAATAACTACTGCAGTGGCTTTAAAACCATGTGCAAATAAATTACCAAATGTTACATTATTGTTATTTTGATTAGCGTAAAGTATGTTACCATAAATTAAACCGCCCATTATAATAGCCGTATTTATCCAAGTTAACCAACTGTATTCAAACAAATTAAATACATACATTACTACACTAAATACAATAGAGATTGCACTTAATAATAAACCTTTAACAATATGCGTAGTGATTTGTGTATTTGTTGTATTTATATTTTCCATTATTATTATTTGTTAGGTTTTTATTAGAGGTATGATTTATTAGCGTAATTATTTATTAATTGACAACCTGCCTTTTACATAAGTTCCTAAAACTTTACCAGACAAGGCGATATTCCAGAAAGGAGAGTTAGCAGACTTACTTTTAGAACTTTCTTTAGATAAGCTTGTACTTTCTTTTGTACTAAATAGTGTTAGTTCAGCTTCAGCGCCTTCTACTATACTTGCAGAAGAAAGGTTGAAAATATTTCTAGCGTTACTTGAAAACAATTCCGATAATCTTGCTTCAGATAGAGAAGGTATAGTTTGCTTTACAGCAGCAAAGCTTGTTTCGATAGAAGCTATTCCTGCTTTTGCGTTTTCAAATTCGATAGTTTTACCATCCCAATCTTGTGGCATATGGTGTGTGCTAATGCAATCTACTGTGCCGTTTTCAACAGCAGCGATTAAAGCTTTTTGATCTTCCTTAGTTCTAAGTGGAGGGAATACTTTTAATAAAGTATCGTAGTTGTTTAGATCTTCTTCTGTAAAGAATAAATGATAAGGCGTTACACTACAAGTAATTTGAAGTCCTTCTTTTTTAGCCGCAGCTATTAAAGCAATTCCTTTAGCGGTACTTACACCTGTGATATGTAATTTTGAACCAGTATATTTTAGTAACTCTATATCTCTATGTATAATTAACTCTTCTGCAATAGAAGGAATACCAGGCAATCCTAATCTTGTAGATAAGATTCCTTCGTTCATTAATCCTAAACTGCCTAAGCTTTTATCTATAGGCATTTGAATAACCACACCTTCAAAAGCTTTTACATATTGTAAGGCTTTTAAAAATAATAGGGTAGATTGAACGGGGTATAAACCGTCACTGAAAGCAACAGCTCCATTACTATGCATGTCAATCATTTCCGCTAAATCTTTTCCTTCTAATTTTTTTGAAAGCGCCCCAATAGGTAATATATGAATAGGTAAGTCTTGACTATGTTGTTTGATATAAGTTACTTGAGACTTTGTATCAATAACGGGTTGTGTATTAGGTATTACAAATACGGTGGTGAATCCTCCTTGCTGAGCCGCTTCAGCGCCAGTATGTAAAGTTTCTCTATGTTCCATACCTGGATCACAGAAATGTACAAAGGGGTCTACAAAACCTGAGCTTACAAAAGCGTTCTTTAATTCTATGATTTGATCAGCTTCGCCTTTGTATTTATCTGAAATGGAGATGATTTGATGGTCTTGGAGAAGAATGTCTTTAACCAAGCCATTAAAAGGCGACTTTGTATCTGCAATTTTGACTTGTCGTAGAAGAATTGTCATCGTGCCTTTATAATTTTGATGCAATATACCCCGATTTTTCTATTTAGGCTTAAAATTGCCCCCCAAATCCTGTGATTTAGGCCTCAAAATCAGCTCAATAGCTTGAAATTCAGTGAAACTTGGGACATAATTTCTACTCCTTACTCATCTTCCCATCATTCAATAACAGAGCCCTAGGATCTAATTCCAATTTCTCAGGCGCAGTCGCTAAAGGAAAACTAAACGCTTGGTCTTTATCCTTCAAATTCATGGTAAGTATGGTAGGGGTGTTGGCTCCTTTTTTATAATATCCAATTTCAACAGGTACATTGTATAAAAATTGCTGCGCTTGATTTAAACGAATCTGTAATTTCTTAGTACTTGCATTATAAGTCCAACTGGCATTAATAGTGGGGTTAATAGGCTGGTACAACCACTGCTTAAAAAATAATTTTAAATCTTTGCCAGAAACCTTTTCCATCTCTGCTCTAAATTCGTCGGTATTGGTATTCGCATTAAAATACTTTGCATAATAATTTTGAATTCCTTTTTTAAAATTCTTTTCTCCCATTAAATTTCTAAGCATATGTATTACCCAAGCACCTTTTTGATAAGTAATGCCACTAGTGACATCTTCTTTCTCTGCAGTTCTTTCACTCACTATACTAAAATTGGGCATCTTAACTGACATATCATAAACAGACTTTCTTGCTTTAATAATGCCTTTAGTATATTCTTCTTTACCATATTCATTTTCTATAAATAATAAAGTAAAGAAAGTAGCAAAGCCTTCACTTAACCAAGCATCGTCCCAAGTAGTTTCAGTGATAGCATTGCCAAACCATTGATGTGCAATTTCATGAATGACTACATTTCTAGTTCTTTCATCTCTTTTACCGGTTACTAAATCTTCTCCATAAAATATAGCAGAAGAAGTTTCCATTCCACCATTTACACTAGGGGTTTGGATATTCGCTAATTTCTCATAAGCATAAGGGCCCACATAATTGGAATAGAATTCTAAAACCTTTTTAGTGGGTTCATCAAAATCATAAAATCCCGCTTCTCTGTTTTTTGCATACACCCAAGTTTGAATTGATTTTCCTCTGAATTCATCTACATATTTAACAGCAAAGTCTGCTACGCCTAAAACAAATAACCAAGAAGATACAGGCACTGATTGTTTCCAATGTGTAAGCCTTGTACTATTACTTAGTTCAGATTCTTCCATTAATAAACCATTAGAAACTACTTTATAATGAGAAGGTGCTTTTACAATAAATTCAGAAGTAGCTTTATCATAAGGATGATCAACAATAGGTAGCCAATGTCTTCCACGATTTGGCCAGTTCTCATTAAAAAAACTACGGTCACCTAATTTAGTATTACCAATTCTTAAACCATCAAAAGGGATACCATGGTATTGAATAGTAAAAGTGATTGTTTGATTTTTAGTAGAAGGAGCTGGCAAACTAATAATAAGTTCATCGTTTTTATGCGTATAGTTTACAGCAGCATTATTAACACTTACTGCATCTACCACCATGCCTTTATCTTTTCTTCCACTTGTTTTATTAATAAAATCGAGACGGAAATTTTGCATACCTGCTTCTTTGAAACTAAGAGTTACCAAAGTTGTTCCAGTAATTTCATTATCAGCATCAGATAAACTTAATTTAAATACATAATGCTTAATATCTATATTTTTATTAATAGGGTAGATATCTGCTTTCGATATAAGAGGTATAACAAAGAGTAAGGCTATTGTAAATAAATTAATAATTCTTTTCATTAGGGTAATGGTATTGTATATTTTATTAAATGTTTTACTGTAGCGTTACTTTTTTCAAATAATTTCCTTTGGCATCTACCTGAGGAACAAGGGACGAATTCACTATAATGCCTTCACTAGGAATAATGGTACGCTTAGTTTGACCATTAACTGTAATTTCAAAAGGCAGAGGCATAAAGAAATTGTTTTGTTTAATTTGGAATTTTTGAAATCCTACTTCTTTCACCGTTATATCTAGAACATTAGTTGTTCTTAAAAAGAAATCAAAGAATGGTTTTAAATCTTTTCCAGTAGCCGTACTAAATAATTTTTCAACATCCATGGTGGTTACAAAATTGTCATAAGTAGTCTGAGGGTCGGTAGCTAATTTTTTTAAAGTAGGGAAGAAGATTTCATCTCCAATTAAATACCTTAAACTATGCATGAAAAAAGAACCTTTACCATAAATATCTCCACCCGAATACACTTCCTTTTCTGTAATTTCATCACCTGCTGGAACAATGGCATATTTATTTCTTGAATTACGTCTATGGCCAGCAATAATTTCATCGTATGCAGGTTCGCCTCCAATTTCTAACATCGCTAATGCTTCTGCATAAGTACCAATGCCTTCTTGGATCCACATATGGCCCCAGTCCTTATTGGTTACTTTATTTGCCCACCACTCATGTGCGTATTCATGAAATAAGTTATCTGAATAATATTGGCCATTAATAGTTTTATATCTAAACAAATTATCAAAAGTAATCATGGTTTGATGTTCCATGCCAGAGTTAGGCACTTCAGCAATACCTATTTTTTCTTTAGCCCAAGGGTATTCACCAAAATATTTTTCTAAGATTTGGTTGTCTCTTTTTTTAGTGGCAATTACTTTTTTAGCATGCATGGTATCAACTTCTAATACATAATACTCAATAGGTACTTTATTGCCAAGTATAGTAGTTAACTCGTCTTTATACACTTTGTACTTACCTATATTAAATAAAATACAATAATTGCTAATGGTATAGTTTGTTTTCCAATGGTAGGTAACTTTATTTTTTTTAGTGCTTACATTCATTAATAATCCTGGACCTGCTACTACTAAATGAGAAGGCACTGTAATCTTTAAATCGGCTCCTTCGTTGGGCTCATCGCTAGGATGATCCTTTGAAGGGAAATACATTTTTCCGCCCTCGGCTTGAATATTGATAGATATCCAATCATACCCTGCGCTATCTTTTTTCCAAGTAAATCCACCATCCCATGGAGGTTTAATAGCTACCGGAGGTATACCATTATATTCTATAAATACTTTTTGATTACCGACTGCAAAACCAGCATTAGAAATAATAAATATTTTATCGTCGTGTTGGTAGAAGGCAGTTGCTTTATTATTCACTTTAATTTTAGTAACCTTATATAAATGAATTAAATCCAGTAAAATGGTATCTGTTGTTTTAGACAAATTCAAACTTACTTCAGTAGATCCACTAATAGATTGCTTCGCAATATCTACATCCAAGGCAATGGTATAATGTCTAATATCCATAATAGCCTGTAAGGGATGTAATTTACCTCCAGAAGTAAGGTAGGCAATATCTCTACTATTAATATTATCATCATTTTGACTGTACGCCTGCAGTGATGTCAAGCTTAGCAAAACAATTGTAAGCATCTTGCATAAGTTTATACCGAACTGCTTTAGTTGATTACTGAATTTCATTTATTTAAATTTTAGATTTTTGTGAAATTTTCATTAGCTAAATATAATTTTTTTAATGCAGTAGCTCTTCATTTAAAAGATAATATTTTATTGAAATACAAACTCATTTATTGTATACCTATTCCATTCTAAGATATTGGTATTGAACTATTTATATTAATTATAAACTACGATTATCTAATATTTATGCTTAAATAGCGCTTTTAATAAACTACCTTCGCGACACATTTACGCCATATGACGTTTCAAGATTTAAATTTAAATACTCCTTTATTAAGAGCCGTTGAGGAACTAGGTTTTAAGGAAGCTACTACTATACAGCATAGGGTTTTTCCTATTGTCATGTCGGGTAGAGATGTATGCGGTATTGCACAAACAGGAACAGGTAAAACATTTGCTTATTTATTACCCTGTTTAAGACAATGGAAATTTGATAAAAATAAAGATCCTCAAATATTAATATTAGTGCCCACTAGAGAATTAGTGGTACAAGTAGTAGAAGCTGTCAATAAATTAACACCTTATATGAGTGTGCATGCAGTAGGTGTATTTGGAGGCGTTAATATAAATACACAACAAATTGCATTGGAGTCGGGCGCAGATGTTTTAGTAGCTACACCTGGTCGACTATTTGACTTAATCATGAATGGAGCCTTTAAAACTAAAATGATTAAAAAACTAGTCATTGATGAAATGGATGAAATGTTGAATTTAGGTTTTAGAAAACAAATCACGAATATTTTAGAACTACTTCCTGCTAAAAGACAAAACTTACTTTTCTCAGCCACCATCACCGATGATGTTGAAAAATTAATGAATGATTATTTCAGCGCACCCGTAAGAGTAGAAGCTGCACCAACAGGTACACCGCTTGAAAATATTATTCAACATGCGTACGATGTTCCTAATTTTAATACTAAGGTTAATTTATTAGAGCTTTTATTAAGTTCTAATGAAGCTATGACCAAGGTACTCATATTCGCTGCTACCAAGGCTTTGGCAGATCAACTCTTTGAAAAGTTAAATGAAAAGTTCCCAGAAATAGTAGGGGTAATACATTCAAACAAAGAACAAAATCATCGTTTTAATACCGTTAAACAATTTAAAGCAGGAGTCGATAAATATTTAATTGCTACCGATGTGATGGCCAGAGGTATTGATGTAGCAGAAGTAACACATGTAATTAATTTTGATACACCCGATGTGCCAGAAAATTATATTCACCGTATTGGTAGAACAGGAAGAGCTGATAAAAAAGGAATCTCCATTACTTTTATTACAGCTAAAGAAAAAGTTTTACAAAAAGCAATAGAAACTTTAATGAAGCAAGAAATTCCTATGTTGGCATTACCTGCCGATTTAGAAATTTCAGAGATACTCACCGAGGACGAGAAGCCAAAAGTTCGAATGAAGATTATTCAAATTAAAGTGCCTAAGAAAGAAGAATCGGGCCCAGCCTTTCACGAAAAATCGGCTAAGAATAGTAAAGTGAATGTACGCAAGAATAGGAAAGAGATTATGCAGAAAAAATACGGCAAACCTATTTCAAGAGGTGGCAAGAAATAAATAGGGCCTAAGTAAAAAAAATATTAAACAAAAAAAAAGACCCTTAAATTTGTTTAAGGGCCTATTTATTTATTAAAATTTCTCAGTAGCTGCAAAGAAGAAGTTTCCTTCTATTTGAGCATTTTCATCACTGTCACTTCCATGAACAGCATTTTCTCCCATAGAAGCTGCAAAATTCTTTCTAATAGTACCTTCTTCAGCTTGTGCAGGATTAGTAGCTCCAATTAATTTTCTAAAATCGGCTACTGCATTGTCTTTTTCTAAGATAGCTGCCACAATAGGGCCAGAACTCATAAAGGCTACTAATTCACCATAAAAAGGGCGTTCCTTATGCACTTCATAGAATTGACCAGCTTGTTCCACTGTTAATTTTGTCCATTTCATGGCTTTAACGCTAAATCCAGCCTTAATAATTTGGTCTAAAATAGCTCCAGTATAGCCTTTTGAAGTGGCATCTGGCTTAATCATGGTAAATGTGCGGTTCATAGTTAATTTATTATTAGTTGCTAATTGCAGGCGCAAAATTACTGAAAAACATCTGATTTACGCTAAATTTGTGCCTCTATGAAATCAATTGAACAATTTTACCCCCTTCTGAATAAACCTTTTAAGGCTGTTATTACCTCGCATCAAAAGCCAGACGGCGATGCGATGGGCTCTAGTTTGGGTTTATACCATTTTTTAAAGCAGTTAGGACATGAGGTAACTGTCATATCTCCCACCAATTGGGCTTCCTTTTTAG
This sequence comes from Chitinophagales bacterium, assembly GCA_964203405.1. Classification (GTDB taxonomy): domain Bacteria; phylum Bacteroidota; class Bacteroidia; order Chitinophagales; family Chitinophagaceae; genus Sediminibacterium. The sequence continues at coordinate 240,945 of CAXNLL010000001.1, read as the reverse complement.
ATTGGATGCCAGGCTCGGAAGAGGTGATTGATTTTGAAGCGAATAAAGAAAAAGCAATTAGTATTATTCAAGCTGCCGATTATGTCTTTTGTTTAGATTTTAATATTCTACACAGAACTAAGTATTTAGAACCCATTATTAAAGAAGCGAAAGCGCTTAAAATATTAGTGGATCATCATCAACAGCCCGATACGCCTTCATTTGCTTATGGTATTAGTGATGTAATGATGAGCTCCACCTGTGAAATGATTTATAATTTCATCGTAGCATCGGGGCATAGTAATTTAATCAATCTTGATATTGCTGCTTGTTTATATACAGGGCTTATGACCGATACCGGTTCTTTCCGTTTCCCTTCAACCACTGCATCTGTTCATAAAATAGTGGCGCATTTAAAAGAAATAGGCCTAAAGCATTCTTTGATTCATGAAAAAATATATGACAATTCTACAGAAGGCAGATTAAAGTTTATGGGGAATGCATTTTTAAATAGAATGACGGTAATGCCTGAATTAAATACAGCCATCATGGCCATACCCAAAACCGATATATATAAGTTCGATTTAAAAACAGGAGATACCGAAGGATTGGTTAATTATTTGCTATCTATTGAAGGAATTAAGCTAGCCGCCATCGTAATTGACAGAGAAGAAGAAAGAAAATGGAGCTTTAGGAGCAAAGGTAACTTCGATGTTAATATATTTGCACGTACTCATTTTGAAGGGGGAGGACATGCCAATGCGGCTGGAGGAAGATCTTCGAAATCTGTGGAAGAAACCGCAACCGATTTTAAAACCATTATAAAAGAGTATAAATCACAATTAACACAATTAAAATAAAAATGATAAAATCAACATTAAAGTTAGTGGCTGCTATTGTCTTGTTTGCAAGTTGTAACCAATATGAAAAAGCCCCATCTGGTATGCCTTACAAAATTACACACGGTAGTGGTAATGAAAAATTATTGCAACAAGGCCAGTTCGTTAAATTAAATGTAGAGTATAAGTTAAAATCTAAAGACACTACTTTAAGTTCAACTTTTGGTGTAATACCTGTTTATTTCCCTATTGATACTACTCGATTAGGTAAGTATACATTCACAGAAGTTATTATGAAATGTAGAAAAGGAGACAAGATTGAATTCTCTTTAAGTATTGATACTTTAGTAAGCATGAATGCTTTACAATTAAATGAAGTATTCAAAGCGAAAGATATGATTTTAGGTAGAGCTGAAATTGTGGATGTATTTACAGATGTTAAATTAGTAGATGAAGATTACAAGAAAGAGCAAGACAAAGAAAAAGCCAAAGAAATTGGCATTATTGCTGCCTACTTAGCTAAAAATAAAATCACTGCTGTACAATCTCCAGAAGGTGTATTTGTAGTTACTAAAGAAGCAGGCGATGCTGCTAACAGAATTGACTCTACAAAAATTGCAAGTGTTTATTACAAAGGATATACTTTGAAAGGTGAAGTATTTGATTCAAATATGAAACCTAACGATCCTACAGCTAAACCTTACGAAGTAAAAGTAGGTTCAGGTAGCGTCATTCCAGGTTGGGATATTGGATTGAAGTATTTTGGTAAAGGAGGAAAAGGTGTTATATACATTCCTGCAATGTTGGCTTATGGCCCACAAGCAAATGGTGTTATTAAGGCTTATGATAACTTAGCTTTTGATATTGAAATTCAAGATGTAACAACTGCTTCAAAAGCAAGTACTATTGCACCTCCACCGCCGCCAATGCAAAAATAATAAGTACCATAAATAATTTATAGAAATTATAAATTAAATAATTAAGATTTATTGAATTCAAAAATGCTTCTCCTAATAAGAGGAGCATTTTTATTGTAAATAGGGCAGTAATTGAATTATTTCAGCAGCTTCTTTCACATCATGCACTCTTACAATATCAGCTCCTTTTAATAAGCCCACTGTATTTACAATGGTGGTGGCGTTTAAGGCATCCTTTGATTCAACGCCTAATGTTTTATATAAACTAGACTTTCTAGAAGCACCCAATAAAATTGGAAGCCCCCATATTTTTAATTCATTTATTTTTTTAATGATCGTAAAATTCTCCTCCACTGTTTTTCCAAAACCAAAACCAGGGTCAATAACCCAATGTTCAATCCCATATTTTAATAATAATTTCTTTTTGGCTTCGAAGTAACTAATGAGCGGATCCATTATATCTTCTCTTGGTTCCACTTTATGCATAGTTTCCATTCCACCTGTTAAATGCATACCAATATAACCAGCATTATTTTTAGCAACCACTGTTAATATATTTTCATCAAAAGCTCCACAACTAATATCATTAATAATATGTGCACCCGCTTTTAAGGCAGCATCTGCCACGGAAGCATAAAAAGTATCCACCGAAATAAGTTGTTTTGGATAGTGTTGATGAATAGCTTCAATGTAAGGAATGAGTCTTTTTATTTCAATTTCTGCACCCTCCATTTGGGCACCTGGCCTCGTACTTTGTGCACCAATATCTATAATGCTTGCACCTTCTTGAATAAATAAATTGGCTTGCGCTATAGCGCTATCAATATTTGAATGACGGCTAGCTTCATAAAATGAGTCTGGCGTTAGGTTTAAAATACCCATAACCTGGGGGGTCGTGATTTGCCATTCTATATCTTTGGCAGGTATTTTAAACATGGTTTTAATTTAAGCTTATTTGATTATCTTGCAGTGGTTCAAAGATATTAATTAACAAAGTAATCGGACGAAATTTAATGAGTCAAACTTCCGCACAATTTGATCAAGCCATTGCCTCTTGCAGTGATATTTTTATTAAAAAAACAAAGGATTATGGCACTGCCTGGAGAGTATTAAGAATAATCTCTGTAGTAGACCAAATTTTTATAAAGGCCTTACGCATTCGTACCATCCAAGATTTGGGTACCCAGAAGGTAGAAGACGATATTCAATCAGAATTCAAAGGCATTCTTAATTATGCCGTTATTGGTTTAATTCAATTGAAATTGGGTGATCCTAAGGTAGACGAACTTCCTGTTGATCAAGTGCAAGCCTTATACCATGAAAATGTGCTCTTCGCCAAAACTACCATGATGGACAAAAATCATGATTATGGAGAAGCTTGGAGAGATATGAGTCAAGAAAGTTATGCGGATTTAATTTTAATGAAATTAATGCGCATTAGACAAATTTTGACCAACGATGGCAAGACCTTAATTAGTGAAGGCATTGATGCTAATTTTGTTGATATCTTAAATTATTCAGCCTTTGCCTTAATACAAATGGCTGAAGGCAAACATTAAAAAGAAGCCATGCAAAACTTTCTTAAAATTTTACGCTGGTCAGTAGGTATATTATTTATTTTTTCTGGCTTAATTAAAGCCAATGACCCCTTAGGCCTTAGCTATAAAATGCAAGAATTTTTTGATGTTTGGGGCGTACAATTTTTAACTGATTATACTTTAGGTTTTGCCTTAGTGATGAATACCCTTGGAAATAGTAGCAGGAATTGCCTTAATTGTACAATTTCCTTATAAACAAACGCTATGGTTACTATTAGGGCTTATTGTATTTTTTACTTTTCTTACAGGCTATGCTTTATTTTCTGGAAAAATTAAAACCTGTGGTTGTTTTGGAGACTGCATTCCTTTAACACCTAAGACCTCCTTTATCAAAGACATAGTGCTGCTAGTGTCCATACTTATTTTACTTATTAATCATAAAAAAGCTAAGCCCAATACCAATAAGTATGTAGGCATTTTTATTTTACTATTAACTACATCATTAGTAGGCTATGGTCAATACTATGTACTTGAACATTTACCTTTTATTGATTGCTTGCCTTATAAAGCAGGTAATAATATAGTAGATAAAATGAAAGAACCTGAAGGGGCTATAAAAGACAGTGTTTCTATACAAATGGAATTTGTGAAAGCAGGCAAAACCTATTTTTTTGATGCCAATCAATTCCCTGATAATTTTGATTCTACCTATGTATATAAGAACAGAAAAGAAGTAGTGGTGAGTAAAGGCAATGGATTAGTTCCCGCCATTATTGATTTTGAAATAATGAATGTAAATGGTCTGGATACCACAGAGGCATTATTTGCTACCGAAGTTCCATATCTATTAGTTTTTACTGGTAAAATAGAAGCCAATGTCCCTTGGGAGAATTTACTAAGTTCATTGCATAAAAAATATAAGCTGGTATATATTGTTACTGCTGATAAAGCAGGTGCCCAACAATTTTTAGCCAAAGAAAATATTTTAATAGGGGATATTACAATGATAAAAACAGCTGCCCGTGTTTGGCCAAGCTTATTTGTTATGAATGGTTCTACCATCATGCAAAAAACTAGCTATATCGATTACTTAGGAAAATAAAAGGAACAGTGAAACTTATTTAATAATAACTTCTGTGATGGTGTTTTCACCCATCTTTTCATTTACCCTTTCTATAATTTGAATTTTTTGAAAACCTAATTCATTCTTTAAAGGGCCTACACTTGTTTGTATAAATAACTTCTGATTAAAAATGTATATTTTGTCGGTATACTTTGCAATAGTCACACCCATTAATTCTAGCCATACCTCTTCTATTTCAGCAGAACGAATGCCATTTTTTAATTTACTTCCTTGTACAAAGTTCTTAAGCGCTTCACCCAATTTAAATGTTCCCATAGAGCACACAATTTAGTGCTAATTATAATTGTATCAACTGATAATCTGCTAAATATTTTCCTAATAAATTATCCATACGATCCTTGTGGGTATCGGTTATAAAGACTTGACCGTCTGTTGAATGGCTTACCCAGTCTAATAGCTGAATCATTCTTTGTTCGTCTAATTTCTCAAAAATATCATCCATTAATAAAATAGGAGAGAATCCTTTATGCCTTTTAATACATTCCCACTCAGCTAAACGAATGGCAAATAGTAAGCTTTTTCTTTGTCCTTGTGAGGCTTCTTGTTTAAAAGGTTGTCCTTGTATAGTAATAATTAAATCATCTTTATGAATACCCACGGTGGTTCTTTGAAGTACACTATCTTTTGTATAAGCATCATCTAATAAATCATTGAATGAATTTGTATGCAGTTTAGATTCATACTCAATATGAATTTTATCATTATTCTTAGCTAAGTGATTATACAAGACCAAAATTTCTGGAAGCAAATCATCTAATAATTGTTTTCGATAAGTATAAATGGGTATTCCATTTTCAATTAATTGTCTATTCAATGTTTCTAGTAAAATAGGGTCAATGCTTCCTATTTCTGCAGCTTGCTTTAATAAACTATTTCTTTGCTGCAATACTTTATTGTATTGAATTAAAAATTTTAAATAGTCGGGGTAAATTTGACATAACAAACTATCCATTAATTTTCTGCGCTCCTCACTACTGCCCGTAATTATTTGAACATCGTCGGGGGCTATCATCACGCAAGGAATTTTTCCTAAGTGTTGAGATAATTTCGTGTAAATAATTTCATCAAAATAAAACTCCTTTTTTAAAGTTTCTCTAATAATACAGGTAATAGGCACTTTTGTTTTATTAATGGTATAAAGGCCTTCAATACGCAAACCCTCATATGCATGGTGTACATTTTGTGCATCAGGTCTGTTGAAATAACTTTTGGTAAAGGATAAATAATAGAGGGCATCTAAAACATTGGTTTTGCCAGTTCCATTACTGCCCACGATACCCACAATACGATGCGTGAATTCAAATTGCTTTTGAACGTAATTTCTAAATTGGACTAATTTAAGTTGTTGAATGCCCACCATGACTGCAAAATACAAAGGGAATTGTTTCCTCCCTTTAAAATTCAAAAAAAGGGTGTAATTTTATTAAAATTTTATAGCATGACGCTTATTAGTGAGCAACAGCTTCCCAGCATCGTAAAAAGACTGGCACATCAGATTTTAGAAACTTATCCTGGTTTAACCAATGCAGTCATTGTTGGGTCTACAACCTAGAGGCGTTTATTTAAGTGACCGAATTGTAGCTGCCTTGCACCAAGAACTACCTGCCGATCAGAGTTCAATATGGCAAATTGGATATTACCTTTTATAGAGATGATGTTAGAAGAGATTTACATTTGGCAAAGGCCAACCGATTTACCCTTTAGTATTGAAGGCAAAACGGTGATTTTAATAGATGATGTACTTATTTACTGGCCGAACCATTAGAGCGGCCCTAGATGCCTTACTTTGCTTTTGGAAGACCCTCTAAAGTTAGCTTTATGTGTACTAGTAGATCGCAAGCCCAGTAGAGAATTACCCATTCAACCCGACTTTACAGGTAAGGAAATGGTAGATATCACCCCTTATAAGGTAAAAGTGAGGTGGAAGGAAAATGATGGGGTGGATGATGTTATTTTATTGGTTGATTAGAAAAATTTATATTAATTTTGTTTTTTAATGGCACTAACTACCAAACATCTTCTTGGTATCAAGGACCTCACAAACTGAGGATATCCAACTTATTTTATCTACCGCTACTCAATTCAAAGAAGTTTTACAAAGACCCGTTAAAAAAGTTCCCACTTTAAGAGACGTTACTATTGTGAATCTTTTTTACGAAAATTCAACAAGAACTAGAATTTCCTTCGAACTAGCTGAAAAACGCTTGTCTGCGGACGTAGTGAATTTCACAGTTTCCAATTCCTCTGCAGCGAAAGGTGAAACATTACTTGATACAGTCAATAACATTCTTAGTATGAAGGTCGATATGGTAGTCATGCGCCATAGCGCTTCAGGAGCTCCGCACTATTTAGCTAAACATATAGACGCAGCCATTATAAATGCAGGAGATGGCATTAACGAACATCCTACACAGGCTTTACTAGACGCCTTTTCCATGCAAGAAAAAACAGGAAAATTAGCGGGTTTAAAAGTGGCCATCATTGGAGATATCATGCATAGCAGGGTTGCTTTAAGTAATATTTATTTACTGAAGAAAATGGGTGCAGAAGTAATGGTCTCTGGGCCACCCACTTTAATCCCTACTTATTTACAAAAAGCCATGGATCTGCGTGTGGAATACAATATCGACAAGGCCCTAGCTTGGTGTGATGTGGCCAATGTGCTTAGAATTCAATTAGAGACGGCAAAATCAGCCTCTATTCTCTTCTTTAAGAGAATATAACCTAGCATATGGTATCACTAAAAATAGACTAGACAAACTCAATAAGCAAATAGTGATTATGCACCCTGGCCCTATTAATAGAGGTGTCGAAATAGATAGTAATGTGGCAGATAGCCCACACTCTATCATTTTAGACCAGGTAGAAAATGGGGTTGCAGTAAGAATGGCTTGTTTATACCTATTAACAGGGAGAACCAACCCTTCTTAATTAGTTAATCAGTCTTAATCTCTTTTTTCCTAACTATTTTCTTACTTTTAAGCCATGCAAAGAATCTGCTTATTTCCTGGAACATTTGATCCTGTTACTTTAGGTCATATTGATATTATTGATAGATCCTTACCCTTATTTGATAAAGTGGTAGTAGGTATTGGTATTAATGCATCTAAAAATCCAATGTTCACAGCAGACCAAAGAAAACAGTGGTTTGAAGATATTTATAAAAACCAACCACAAGTGGAAGTAGCCATTTATGATGGACTCACTGTAAAATTTTGTCAATCTATTGGGGCTAAATTTATTTTAAGAGGCATTCGTTATGTAAGCGATTTTGAATATGAGAAAACCATTGCCGATGCCAATCGCACCATGGATAGACATATTGAAACTATCTTTTTAACAGGAGAACCTAAATACACTTCTGTAGCATCAACTATTGTAAGAGATATCATTAGAAACGGGGGAGATGCCTCTCCATTCTTACCAGAAGCCGTTATCAAAAGTTTGAATAAGTAAGATTAAAAGATTTTAATATTTACATAAATTGTTATGTATAATTCAGTTTCATCAATGAACTGAGTTTTCTAAGTATTAATTTTAAATCGGTAAGCTTCTATTACTTCTATTATAGTTGGATAAGTTTGTTCTAAACAATGTTTAGCAGTAGCTAAAGAATGCCACTCAATTTTTTCTATATCTTCTGTAGTTTGAGGATATTCCTTTTTGCATATCTGCAATAGTCATATGAAACCAATAAGTACGTTTTACTACTTCCTCTTGTAAATATTTATCAAAATAAAGATGATTCGTGAATTTTAATAATTCATGTAACTTGATATTTTGAATGCCGGTTTCTTCTTCTACTTCTCTAATGGCACAAGATTGTATAGTTTCACCCTCATCTAATTTTCCCTTGGGTAAATCCCAGAAACCCCTTCTAAATATCCATAAAATTTCTCCTTGGGCATTTGTTACCAGGCCACCAGCTGCTATTATTTGTTTGGGCATAAAAATGTGTATAGTATTTAGTAAGTCCTGAAGTGAATCTAGCAATTTGACTTTACATTTGCGAGTAGAAATTATTCCTATGACAAATCAGAAAGCCGTTGCCGAAAAACTACTTCAAGTAGGTGCTGTAAAATTAAGCCCAAATAATCCATTTACATGGGCAAGTGGCTGGAAAAGTCCAATTTATTGTGACAATAGAAAGGTTTTATCTTTTCCTTATGTACGAGATTTTATTAAAAGTGAAATGTGTAATGTAATATTTGAAAAATTTGAAGGCGCTGATATGTTAGCAGGTGTAGCTACCGCAGGTATTCCTTGGGGTGCCATGGCAGCGGATCAATTGAAACTACCTTATATATACGTTAGACCGAAACCCAAAGAACATGGATTAGGCAATCAAATAGAAGGGGCTTATGCCACAACGAATAAAATTTTAGTTATTGAAGATTTAATATCTACAGGAAAAAGTAGTTTACAAGTAGTAGATGTTTTAAGAAATGCAGGATTAGAAGTGGTGGGTATGGTGTCTATTTTTAATTATGGTTTTGCTTTAGCGGACGAAGCCTTCAAAACAGCAGGTGTTCCATATTATTCTTTAACCAATTATGCAAGCTTAATTGACTTAGCAGTGGAGAAGGGGGATGTGGATAGCAAAACCCAAGAAACATTAATGCAGTGGAGAGAAAGTCCAAGTACTTGGAATATTTAAATAATTAGATTAAATTATTTCATAATAGCCTCTCTTAAATTTAATTTCTGATTCGTCTCAAAATTAATAGGAATAGTTTTAGTGAACATGCCCTTTGAAATGGTGGCATTTCCTTTAATCCCAATTTTCATAGGCTTGTTTAATAAAATATCAACGCTATTTTTTAATAATGAACTTAGTTCTATTTCCATAGTTGCTGGTAATACAAATTCTGCATTGGCTGGAATGGTAAAGTTGGTATCTAATTTATATTGGGTAAATAACTGATCATTGATAAATACATTGCAATCTAATTTATTAAGCACTAGTCCAAAACGATTAGGATTTTGATAAGCAAATTCTGCTTTAAAACTATTCTTACCAAAACTTGCTTTCTCAATTTTGATTGATTGAACCCCTTTGAAAACAAGTGGACTGGGCTCGGCGCAGGCTGAAAAAAATAAAATAACAGCTAATAAAAGGTAAGCAGTAGGCTTCATAAAAGATTTCTCTAAAATTATTAAAAATTATTAGTTAATTGGAGAATGTAAAAATATATTTACATAAGTTTTTGTTAAGACATGATGCTAACCGATTATCAATATTTTGGGCCCATTTGCTTTATAGAATTAATCTATAATCAAAAGCAGCTATGTTTTGACAAAGAAGCTGCTTTTACAAAGATGAGTTTTAAAAATAGAATGGTCATTTTAAGCGCTCAAGGGCCATTGAATTTAACTATTCCTATACTAGGAGGAAGAGAACAGAAAACGCCCATTAAGGATATTCTCATTGCCTATGATGCACCTTGGCAAGCACAGCATTTTAAGGCCATTAAAACTTGTTATAAAAGAGCGCCGTATTTTGAATACTATGAAGCCGATTTGGAAAAGCTTTACACAACAAAAAAAGAATACTTGGTTGATTTTTTAGAGGACTGTCATCAATTTATACAAAAATCTATTAAGGGCAAATGGGAATTGATAGATTGCAAAGAAAATAAAAATGAAGAAGCTGTAAAAGAAATACTCCCATGGCAACCCAATAATTATGAACAGTTTGCTATACAGCGTTCCTATATGCAGGTATTTGAATCAACTAATGGCTTTATTGCTAACCTAAGTATATTAGACTGGCTTTTTTGCGCAGGAGGAAAGGAAATTAGTAAACAATTAAGCGAGCCTTTAAAGTAGAAAAAGAAGTGGTCGTATCTACAGGTAGGGGATGTTTTTGTAAAAATTCAGCAGTCCACTTTTCATATTGTTGCATCTGTTCCCATTCTTTACTATTCACCACATAGTCCATGGCTTCTTTTTCATTGGTTGCCTTATTTAAACGATCATTTAACAATTCTCTTTTTAATTGGTAGTTGGTAAAAATGGCTCGCATTAATAATTTCTCCGCCACTTCAAATTCAACAGCTTCCGTATTTTCTTGATAATTAGCAAATTGATTCTCTTGTTCACGCGTTTTTATCCAACGAATTGTTTTTTGTACCATCTCATCGTAGGAAGTATTCACCACCTCTGTATTTTCATCAATTTGTTTTTGTCGAAGGCGACTATATTTTTGAATAGAAGTATATGAATCTGTTGATTTAAAAGGTGTTGGTTGTTTAATTTCTTCGCTAGGAACTATTATTGAAGCTAATAATACCTTTGGTTGTACTTTAGCTACTAACTTATTTTGTTTTTTATCAAAAGGGATAAAAAATAACAAACTGGCTAGTATAGTTGTAAACATTATTTTAGTAGATTGAATAAAATTAAACCTTTTGGTTTTTGTCAAAAATTTCACCCTGTATAATAGTTCATTGGGTATATTTAAAAAGCCCATTGTCCACTTGCTTGTATTTTGAATAGCCAAGTCCTTTGCACGTATTCCAGCTGCCATTTTATAGAGCGTATTCAAGTAATCTAATTTTTCCACTGAAACAGATAATACAAAACTATCACAAGCTATTTCTCTTTGAAGGCTAATTTCTTTATTGAATAAATATGTAAAAGGATTAAAGAATAAAACTAGTTGAACAAAGCTAGTCATTAGATTAAGAAGGTAATCGTTTCTAAGTATATGCGCCCATTCATGTAAAATAATACTCTCTATTTCTTTTATGCTTAATTGATTAACCAAGGCAATAGGTAGAAGTATAATAGGTTCTATCCAGCCAAGGCTAATAGGGGTTTCAATGCTAGATGAAATACCTAATTTTACTTTTCTGCTTGAAGAATAATTGGGTAGGCTATTTATAAAAGAAGTATACTTATCTGATTCAGAAAAATTGGCCGTTTTTATTAAAGTAGTTAATTGATAGAATTGAAATCCCGTTTTAATAATTAAAAAGGCTAATACTATACAATAAACAAATCCTATATATGAAAGCCACTCAATAGGGGGCTGCATGAATAAAGAACTTATACCTGCATTAACGAAATCTAAACCAGTATTCATAATGACTGAACCTAGCTTAGGATAGAATAGTAAAACTATAAATTGAACCAAGCCCAAGCATTGAAAAATACTTGCCATACTAAATAGATGAGCCGCTTTAATGGGAAGTATTTCTTTTTCTTGTAAAGTTTTAAGCACTTGGTATACCAAAAATAATATAGCGGCAAAGCCTATATTATTGATTATTGCAAATGGTATATTGGTTAAAACTAACATTGATAGATATTAATATTATTTACGCTCTAGTTTTTGAATCATGAATTTAATTTCAGCTAAATCACTATCAGAGGGTTTATGTTTACCTAATGCTTGCATCACCAACTGAGAAGTACTTCCACTAAATAAAGTTTGAATTATTTTGCCTACAAAATGCTCCTGCGCTTTTTCCCTTTTTAAAGTAGGGGTATAAATATGTGTTTTAGCACTTACATTTCTAGTAACAAGGCCCTTTTCGTTCATAATTTGCATAAGCTTAAGGGTAGTGGTATAACCTACATCCTTGGTTTTTTGTACCACTTCATGCACTTCTCTCACAGTGGCGCTGTCTTTTTCCCATAAAATACTAAGAATATCTAATTCACTTTCTGTAGGCCTAATAGTCTTATTCATATATTATACGATTGTATTCGTAAGCAATCTACGAAATTATAGGAACTAACAAAAAAATCCCCCCGAAAATATCGGAGGGATTTTGTTAATTTTTTATAAAAATTAGGCTCTCTACAAAGCTATAAATGATTAGGCTTTTAAGTAAATCCTATTAGCCTTAGTTTTTAATTTTTACTCTTAAGATAAGAAGAGAATTTAGCATTCTGCTCTTCTGTTAAGGCCTTGCCATTTACCGTAATCTTGCCATCTGTTAATTTGAATCTTCACATTGTCAATTGGAGCAATACCTTCTTCTTGTAAAGCTTGTAATAATGTTTTAGTATTTGCAGAGATAGTTACAGTTGTTGCTGTATCATTTATAATTTTAGCACCCATAGCTGTATCGCTATTGATAACTGAAATCTCAACAGTTTGAGATTTAGCATCCATTGCTTTAGTTGGGTGCAATTGCGCTAAACTTGGCGCAATAACCAATGATACAATTGACATTAATTTAATTAAGATATTCATTGAAGGACCAGATGTATCTTTAAAAGGATCTCCCACTGTGTCTCCTGTTACAGAAGCCTTATGTGGTTCAGATTTTTTATAGAACATCTCACCATTAATTTCAACACCTTTTTCAAAAGATTTTTTAGCGTTATCCCAAGCACCACCTGCATTGTTTTGGAATATACCCATCAACACACCACTTACAGTAGCACCTGCTAAGAAACCACCTAAGGCTTCAGGGCCCATTGTAAATCCAATTAAAATAGGAGAGATGATGGTGATAGCACCTGGTAACATCATCTTCTTTAAAGAAGCTTCAGTAGAGATAGCCACACATTTTTCATATTCAGGCTTACCAGTACCTTCCATAATTCCTGGAATAGTACGGAACTGACGACGTACTTCTTCTACCATGGCCATTGCCGCTTCACCCACCGCACGAATCGCTAATGAAGAAAATATAAATGGAATCATACCACCTACAAATAAGGCAGCTAATACATCCGCTTTATAAATATCAATATGTTGATTGTCTGGCATAGCCACACCAACGAAGGCAGCAAACAATGCTAATGAAGTTAATGCAGCAGAAGCAATGGCAAAACCTTTACCGCTTGCAGCAGTAGTGTTACCAACCGCATCTAAAATATCTGTTTTCTCACGCACTTCAGCAGGTAGTTCACTCATTTCCGCAATACCACCAGCGTTATCTGCGATAGGACCAAAGGCATCAATCGCTAATTGCATAGCTGTTGTAGCCATCATACCTGCAGCAGCAATCGCTACACCATATAAACCTGCGCAATAAGAAGCTCCGAATATACCAGCAGCTAAAACAATAATAGGCATGAAAGTAGATTCCATACCAATTGCTAAACCACCAATAATATTGGTTGCGTGTCCTGTGCTTGATTGTTTAATAATACTCATTACTGGACGCTTACCCATAGCAGTATAATACTCAGTAATGATACTCATTAAAGTTCCTACTATTAAACCAACTGCTATTGCACCAATAACACCATTTCTTGTAAACTCTAATACCACGTAATGCCATAGTTTCAGGAAGAATATATCCTACTAAAAAATAACAAGCAATAGCTGTTAAAATCATAGAACCATAGTTACCCATGTTCAATGCTTTTTGAACAGTAGCCGTATTTAAACCAGCGTTCTCACTAATTCTTACAAAGAAAGTGCCGATGATGGATAATAATATACCTACACCTGCAATCATCATTGGTAATAAAATAGGAGATAGACCATCGAAGGCATCTACTAATTTACCACCACCAACTGCAGTTACTTCTTGTCCTAATACCATCGTAGCTAAAACGGTTGCCACATAAGAACCAAATAAATCGGCGCCCATACCTGCCACATCACCCACATTATCTCCTACATTATCTGCAATCGTTGCAGGGTTACGAGGATCATCTTCAGGAATACCTGCTTCTACTTTACCTACTAAGTCAGCACCTACATCGGCAGCCTTTGTATAAATACCACCGCCTACACGTGCAAATAATGCAATCGATTCAGCACCTAAAGAAAATCCAGTTAATACTTCAATTGTTCTTAGCATTTCAGAAGGGTCACCATTTACAAAAAACATTTGTTTTAGTACTAAAAACAAACCACCTAATCCTAATACTGCTAATCCAGATACGCCTAAGCCCATCACAGATCCGCCCGTAAAGGAAACTTTTAATGCTTGCGCTAAACTTGTTTTAGCTGCTTGAGCAGTTCTTACGTTTGCTTTAGTAGCTACTTTCATTCCAATATAACCAGCAGTGGCGCTAAATACAGCACCAATTACAAATGCGACAGCAATACTCCAGTGACTTTCTGCATTTTTAGTAGCCATAAACCCTAATAATAGGGCCACAATTACCACAAAATAGCCTAGGATTTTCCACTCCGCTTTTAAGAAAGCCATTGCACCTTCAGCGATGTAAGTGCTAATTTCTTTCATACGGTCATTACCTGCGTCTTGTTTAGATACCCAATTGAATTTCAAGAGTGTATACAATAAACCCACAATACCCATTGCCGGAACGGCATAAAATAGAAGATCTTTCATAGCAATACTTATTCTTTTGTTTTCTGTTTAAATTCTTTTAAGGTCTGCAAAAATAGGGGGTAAAAGTCAAAAAAGGGCAAAAAAGGGCAACTTTACTCCACCAAAGCGGAGGTATCTACTTTACCTGTAAAAACAGAGGCAATTTCCTTGCCTTTATAGATAGATTTATTGAACCTATTGCCCAAAATAATGATGGTCGCCGATTCACCAATTAAGCGGGTAAACACCGTATTATTCCCATGCCACCAACCATTATGATAAACCAACCTTTCTTCATTAGGTTTTGCCAAAATACGCCAGCCTAATCCGTAGTTATGGTAATACTTATTGATAGGGCTCTGAGGTTGATAAGCCATTTCTAAAGTACTTTGTTTTACATAAGTCCCTTCCGTTAAAGCTTTATCCCATAAATACATATCTCTTGCTGTACTGTAAATATTTTTATCTCCATAAATGCAATCGTACTTTTCAATTTTATAAGGAACCATTCTTGCATTATAAGAAGGCGTGTACTTGTCAATACTCTTGGCACTAAATACAAAAGTATTTTCCATTTTCAATGGCTTAAAAATAGTTTCTGCCATATAAGTAGGGAAGTCTTGACCAGTAATTTTTTCAATAATTAAAGCCAATACTACAAAATTAGTATTACAATATTTGAATACTCTATTGGGCATAGCCGCTGGTGCAGGGCGCTTGGTCACCATATAATCTAGTACATCTTGATTATTATACAACCCTTGCCTGAAAGGGGTTTCAGCCTTTATTAATTTTAATTTCTTTACCCAACGACCTCTTTTATTTTTAACTTTTACAGTTTTATACTTATTTGGTTCCATGAAATAAGTATAATCGGGTAGACCACTACGATGAGAAAGTAATTGTTCAATAGTAACACTAGCATAAGGAAAGTTCGAAATGTATTTTGTAACAGGGGCTTTCAAATCTAATTTCTCTTCTTCCCATAATTTTAATGCCGCCATTCCCGTAAATGTTTTAGAAATGGAGGCTAAATGAATAGGGGTTTCAGGAATGATGGCGGTTTTATCTGAATAATTAGAAAAGCCTTTATAATCTTCGAAAATAACTTCTCCGTTTTTGGCAATTAAAATTTGACCGCTAAAACCTTTATTGCCCAAAATGGTTTCATACTTAGCTTTCACTTCAGCTATTAAACGCTCTTTTTCATCGTTGTTAAGGATAGAAGTTTGTGTAATATCTAAAAAACGAGGGCCTTGACCTGTTCCGCAGGCAATACTTAAAAAGAAAAAACATAGTAAGAGGGTGAATCGAATGAACATCTGTTAGTTTTATAAGGTGGCCATAACCATTTATAGCTACTAAATTAACGATATAAACACATAATTTATTGTTAATGAATAGCAAACAGTTAATTTTTTTTAACTTTGTGCTATGAGTAATTTTGATGCCACTAGCTATCCTAAGGATAAAATTAAAGTCTTATTCCTTGAAAACATAAGTGATAAGGCAGTTCAGTATTTTAAAGACATGGGATATACAGATGTAAAAAAGGTATCTGGGGCTTTAAGTGAGGAGGAATTAATTAAGATTATAAAGGACGTTCACATTTTAGGCATTCGTTCTAAAACCTTTATTTCTAAAAAAGTTTTAGACAGTGCAAAAAAATTACAAGCCATTGGCTGTTTTTGCATTGGTATTAACCAAGTGGATTTAAAAGCTTGTAAGCAAAAAGGGGTAGCTGTTTTCAATGCACCTTATAGTAATACAAGATCTGTAGCAGAATTAGTGATTGGTGCATCAATTATGCTTATTCGTAAAATTGTAGATAAAAATACAGCAGCGCATAAAGGCATTTGGAATAAAGAAGCTAAAGGAAGTTTTGAACTAAGAGGAAAAACAATGGGCATTATTGGCTATGGTAATATTGGTACGCAGTTAAGTATTTTGGCAGAAGCCATGGGTATGAAAATTCAATTTTTTGATATTGAAACAAAACTACCTTTAGGCAATGCAAAGCCTGCAAAATCTATAAAAGATATTGTAAGTAGTTCTGATATTATTTCTTTGCATGTTCCAGAAACCAGTCAAACAAAAAATTTAATTAGCAAGTCTGTTATTAGTCAATTCAAACAAGGATCTATACTCATAAATTTTGCACGTGGTGAAGTGGTAGACCTTGATGCATTAAGCAAGGCTATTGTTGATAAAAAAATAGCAGGGGCTGCCATTGATGTATTTCCTATAGAGCCAGAAAAGAACGGCGATATTTTCACCACTCCACTACAAGGCTTAGCCAACGTGATTCTTACGCCACATATTGGTGGCTCTACCGAAGAAGCGCAAGAGAATATTGGAGAAGATGTAAGTATAAAATTATATCAATATTTAGAGCGTGGCGTTTCTTATGGTTCTCATACTATTCCTTCCATTAGTTTACCGCCAGTTGAAAATGCACATCGTATTTTACATATTCATAATAATGTACCGGGTGTATTGAGCGCCATTAATACAGTGATGTCTAAAAATAAAATAAATATTGTGGGACAATATTTAAAAACCAATGATGAAATTGGCTATGTGGTATTAGATGTCGATTCTAAATTATCTAAAACGGCTATTGCACTATTAAAAGAAGTGAAACATACTATTAGAGCGCGTATGTTGTATTAGTAGATTTAACTTGCATGAACTATTAAAATTCATAGTGACATTAAGCCTGCATATTGTTCTAGCATTTTTTTAATTTCTTCTGTATCTACACCTGTAGCTTGTAAATTTTCCTTCATAGAATCTTTAGCATAAAGCATTTGACTTGCTTGCATTTTTCTTGCGCTGCTATGCATTTCTTTAGCACCAGTTGCTTGAATAATTTCTTTGATATTATTAGAACGCACACCAGAACCTGGCATAATTATAATTCTATCACCGGCTTGTTCTACTAATTTTTTTAATAAGGGTATTGCATCTGCTGCATTGGGTACTTGACCACTGGTTAAAATTCGTTTACAGCCAGTTGTCAATAATATCTTCTAATGCTATGAAATGGGTCTTTACATCTATCAAAGGCTCTGTGAAAACTTATTTGCATTGAAGGCCCCGCTATATCTACAAGTTCTTTGGTTCTTTTAGTATCAATGCTTCCATCTGCATTCAATAATCCTATAACGGCTCCTAAATAGCCTAGTTCTTTAACAATAAGTAAATCGGCCTTCATTACTTCAAACTCCGATCTTGAATATAAAAAATCACCTCCTCTAGGACGTATAATAGGAAATACTGGTTGAGTAGTATAAGACCTTAGCGTTTTTAAACTTCCATAAGAAGGAGTAGTACCGCCTTCTAAAGGGTTTTCACAAAATTCAATTCTATGCGCACCTGCTTTTAAGGCAGTTACTGCAGCTTCTACTGAAAATACAGCTATCTCAAGTTTTGTAGACATATAATTAATCTAATGAAGAAGATTCAAATAATTTATTTCCATCCTTAGTATGCACTGCATAGTTAAAACCTTTATGTAAAGCGTAAGCACCCGCTTCTCCTTTTTTATTTAATGCAATAAAACATACTTGAATATCCTTTGCCTTTTCTTTTTTAATTCTTCTTATTCTTTCTACCACAAATTTACAAGCCTCCTGCTGGCGATTTCCCTTGTCTCATTTGTTCTACTACGGCACTGGCACCTGCCACTCGAATAACATCTTCCCCTTGACCAGTGGCTACCACAGCACCCACTTCATTGTCTACATATAAACCTGCACCAATAACAGGGGAGTCGCCCACACGACCTCTCATTTTAAAACCAGCACCACTAGTGGTACAACTACCAGATAAGTTTCCAAAGCTATCTAAGGCAATCATTCCAATGGTATCATGGTTCCACTCTCCATTACTAAGTTTATGTGGCGCCATTAAAGATGGATCCAATTGACTGGTTGCTTGTTTTCTTTCAATATTTATAACTGGTTTGTACTCCGATTTTTTTAACCAATTTTCATACGATGATTTTGCATCTTTTGACAAAGTATCTGGCTCTAAAGTAAAACCTTCAGAGAGTGCAAATTGTTGTGCGCCTTCACCCACCAGCATTACATGGGGAGTTTTTTCCATCACTCTTCTTGCCACCGATATAGGATGTTTAATACGCTCTAAAAAAGCAACAGCATCCACAATTAAATTCATGATCCATAATAGAGGCATCTAAAGTCACATGACCATCTCTATCGGGGTTGCCACTTAAACCTACGCAACAATTAATTTCATCCTCAGTTACTTTCACTCCATTTTCTACCGCATCTAAAGCTTTTCCACCTGCACCAATTATTTTCCAAGCTGCAAGGTTAGCAGCCAAGCCTGCATCCCAAGTGGCCACTACAACAGGATTCACCACTGCATTCAATATTATTTATAGCATTCGAGCCACCAGTAATATCTTGTACCGTTTTAGGGATAAAGCCAGTGATGGTAAAACTTGAAATACCTAAACCACTTAGGTTCAAAAACTTTCTTCTATCCATGCTCATAGTTCTTTCATTTTATAGATTTCAAGATACGAACAATGAACTTATTTTTAGTACTTTTAAGTATTATATTTTATGCAAGCAGTCTTTACATTATATGGTTGGCAGGTAACTAGTTATGAACCTATACAGCAAGGTTTAATCAATAGTACTTATTCTATTCAAACAAGTAGAGGCAAGTTTATTTTGCAATCCATTAACCATCGTATTTTCAAAAGTCCTTCCGCTATTGATGATAATATCAATGCTATTTCCAACTATTTACAAAAGCATCATCCAAATTATTTATTCACTCATTTAGTCCCAACATTAAATGGTAATACCTTAGTGAACTGGGAGGGTGGTTATTATCGAGCCTTTCATAAAATAGAGGGCTATGCTTTAAGTGTTTTAGAAAATGAAAACCAAGTAGGAGAGGCCGCTAAACAATTTGCCGGCTTTACCCATGTTTTAAAAAACTTTGAGGTCAATCAATTAAAAGATACCCTGCCCAATTTTCATAACCTAAATTTAAGGTACCATCAATTTTCAGAGGCTATTATAAAAGGGAATGCCCAAAGAATTGCCGAAACCCAAGACGCTATTAGTTTTCTAGCCTCTCATAAAAAATATGTAGATATATATACTCAGTTTATAGAGCATGCTGAAGTAAAAAAACGCGTTACACATCACGATACCAAAATAAGTAATGTGCTATTTCAAATAAAGCAAGATATAGAAAAAGCCATTTGCGTTATTGATTTAGACACCGTAATGTCCGGTTATTTTATAAGTGATGTAGGTGATATGTGTCGCACTTGTTTATGCACCGTTTCAGAAGAGGAAAAAGATTTGAATAGAGTAGTGGTAGACCCCGCTAAATGGAAGGCGCTAGAAAAGGGTTATTTGCATTTAATGCAAGATGAGTTATCCAATTTTGAAAAGGACCACTTTTTCTATGCTGGGCAATTTATGATTTACATGCAAGCCCTTCGTTTTTTAACGCGACCATTTAAACAATGATATATACTATGGCGCCAAGTATGAAGGTCAGAACTTAGTGCGCACGCTAAATCAAATTCGTTTATTAGAGGAGTATAATAAATTGAACTAGCTAGGCTAAATAGAGTAGGGTCGATTATTAATACGCTATATTGAAAATTAATAATCTTCATTCATTGCAAAATCGTTCTTTCTATTTTTCCATTTGCCTCTAGTAAAGTCTGGTATTAATTGAACCTGTCCATTTTCAGCAATCGATTTTTCAGAAAGCGGTGTAATGGCATACCAAGTAGCTAAATCATATACATCTAATTGGAAAGGAACATTTCTTTTAATACACTCCACAAAGGCATTGACTACAAAAAAGTCCATACCACCATGTCCAGCACCCACGGCTATCAGACTCATATTTCTTCCATAAAGGATGATCATGCTGCTTTAAGTAGGCCTCTGGGTTTTCCCATTGGTGTGCTTTGGGAGAAATGCCTTCTATATATATATGTCCTGCATTTAAATTGTCCTGAACTAAAATCCTGCCATAATCCCTGAACTCCTTGAACCCTGAACCCTAAATTATAAGGACGAGGTGAATTGGTGTCGTGGGTGAGTAACATGGTCTCTCCATTGGCTGCTTGTAAGGTAGTGGTAACTATGTCACCTAACTTAAATTTTAATTTCGCATTAGGGTGATTATCACCACCTTTAGGGTGTTCAACTATATATTTATGTAAACCTCTTGCCTTTGTAGCAACCGATGATAACCTAGTTAATACATTGCCTCTATTAATATCCGACATCATGGCTATAGGACCTAAACCATGCGTTGGATACAACTCTCCGTTTCTATATAAGGAGTGGTTGGTTCTCCAAGCGGCCTCACTGAAGCCTTTTCCTTCTCCAAACTCAACACCAGAAGCACTATCAGAGGAATTAGGGCTATTGAATTTTACCCCTCTTAAATCGTGCTCATAGCCACCTTGTAAGTGTAATAATTCACCAAACAGGCCTTTTCTTACCATATTATAGACCGCCATCACATCTCTGCGGTAACATACATTCTCTAAACACATTACTGGAATACCTGCTTTTTCACTGGCATTCACAATATCCCAGCAATCGGATAGCTTAATAGCGCCGCAAACCTCTACACCTGGAATAATACCATTTTTAATAGATTCTAAAGCCTGAGAAATATGCCATTCCCAGGGTGTAGCAATGATAACTGCATCAATATCATGTCTTTGTAACAAGTTCTTATAGTCTTCATTGCCATTTTTAAACTCTACAGCAGCAGGTCTGCCGGCTTCTTTAAGTATCTTTTGAGCATCGGCTAACATTCTAGGGTCTGGGTCGGCAAAAGAAACAATAATAGTGTCTTTACGTTGGCATAGCATCTCTAGATGGCTTTGACCCCTGTAACCTGTACCTATAATTCCTATACGTACTTTGTCCATTTTAGCACTTGGATTGAGCCTTTATAAACTGAGGAGAAAGTCCTAAAGCAATAGAGGATAATCCTGCATTTTGTACAAACTTTCTTCGACTTAGATTCTTTGCCATTGTATTTAGAGTTAGATGATTAATGATATACAAAATACTAATTTATGCTGAATTAATCCCCGAATTTATTCCTAGTTTATTGATAGATTATTGCTTGTAGGTTAGCTATAAACAAGCTATATCTTTTGTATCATCCCTTATATCTATAGCATATCTTACACTTATCTTATACTTATCTCAGGTATATTACAATAACATTGATTTACAGTTAATTGACCCATTTAAACCTATTATTTGTGCTTATAATTAACATTATGTTAAATAAAATATAAATAAATATGAGGCCTACTATCCATTAGTTTGGAATATGGAAACCATAACTTTACTCCATCATTATAAAATCAATGAAATATATTATCAATATGAAAAAGACCATCTCCTGTTTAATTGCTTTAATCATCTTATGTCAACTTAACAATCTAAATGCACAAACGAATACTCAAACAGCAACCACCTATGTGGGCGATCAAAAAAATGGTCAACCAGATGGTATGGGTGTTTTGACAGATACCTCAGGCAGTGTGTTTAAAGGCAGCTTTAAAAAAGGCAAAAAAGAAGGTTATGGCGAATTAACCTATAAAACAATGTATGATAGAGATACTACCCTGGTTGGCTATTGGAAAAAAGACCAATACATTGGCATTTATGAATATCCCTATAAAATTATAAGTAAGTCATACATGATAAGTAATGCAAGTATTACATCTGAACCTGCAAATCCAAGTGGCAATATTATTGAAGTAAGTGTTGAATCAGTTTCAGGCGGTACAGCTACTTTATCTGGCGAAATGCCTAAACCTACTTTAACTGAATATACATTTAATAAGGGGTCCTTCCAAGAGATGTTTCCTAGAACCAATCAACAAAAAAGAAATATCTATATTTTTCAGAATGTTATCTTCCCTATTCAAGCTGTTTTTAGATTTGGCGGTCAGGATATTGTAGTAGATTTTAATGAAACTAAAAACTATAAAATTACTGTAGTGTTAAGAGATTAAAAAAAGCCGACCCAATATAATATTATTTATAGGGTCGGCTTTTACATTAATAAAATACTACTATTCTACTGATACTTGTCGTGTAGTTGATCGTAGATATTGAATTTAGCATCGAATTCGTCAAAAACTTTTTGATCCTTGCCTCTAGCTTTATCTCTTTTATAAGCATATAAAGTTGCTAAGAAATCAACCGATCTTAAGGCTACATTCTTTTCACCTTTTTCTAATTTCTCCTTGTCTTTGATAACATTAAAAGCTTTATCAATCCACTCAATGGCTGCGTCAACGCTTTCTTTTATAGGGGCTTCAAGGCTCGTATTTATTTTTCTTACAGAATCTATTTTGGCTTTATAAAATGCATCAAAAGCTGCCTTCTTTTTAGGATCCTTAGGTGCTACTGGCTTAGTGGAGTTAATTGTTTGAAGCGCTTTAAGATTTACAGATACTTTCTCATCTAAAACTGAGAATGCATTATAATGACTAATACCTGCGTTAAATGCAGCGGCATAGTTTTTAGTATTCATCGTGTAAGCCTTTTTATAGGCTTCTGAAGCTTTTGCTATGTATTTATCTGAATTTTCTTGACTAAGACCTTCTGCATTTTTTCCAGACATAAACATATCGCCAAACATTTGACTCTCTAGTTCTGAAATAGTACCACCTGCTACTAATTTATCAAACATGGCCACTTTCTCATCAATGCTTAAGTTCTTGTCGATATAGTCTGTACTATACTCTACCCAGCTTTCATTAGGATAAGCAGCAATAGACAATGCTAAATAAGTATCAAATTGTACTTTATCTTTTTTATCAATTAATTGAATTAATAAGTATCTGTATACATCTACTAATTCTGGAGTGGCTACTTTATTATCAAGTAATTTTTTATAATAAAAAATAGTTTCCTCTAAATTACCTGCATTTTGACTTGAATAGCCTGCATAAATTAAAGCAGTCGTATCAAATTTTTGTTTAGAAGATGCCCAACCTTGTGTAAATATGATATCGCTGTATTTTACTACATTCACAAAATTAGCAGCAGCACCTTTCCAAGCTTTTACGTTAAAACTATCTACCCCATTTTTAAAACTTTTAATATAGATATCAAAGAAAGGCTCTTGTCCATTGTCTTTGGCTAATTGTAAACTAGGTTCAGCCTTCATATACTCCTCTAATGCTGTCTTTGAATCATTATAAGCATTTGGATATTTTACAGCATCCTTATGATAAGCGCTATAAATTTTAGACTTCCAATAATAAGCTGCAGCTGTGCCTGCTAAGTTTACTTTTTTAGCAAGAACCTTGTCATAATCGGCTTTTGCATCGTCGGTTTTGCCTAATAAAAGATTTGTTTTTACTTTATCAAAATCTTGTGCCTGCACTGTATGCATTGCCAACAAAATGGTTAAAACACTCATTAATTTTTTCATAGATCTATTTTTATTATGAATTATTGCCTGCTAAAGTTATAGTTAAAATTCTATTTAGTTTATGGATTTGTGTTGATTGGTTTTTTATTCAACGACTGGTGTTTCTGGATTATCGGTTGCATCTGTGGTTTCAGTATTTTCAGCACCATCAGCGCTCGCTGTTGGCTCTACACCCTCTTCCAAATCTGCAGCAGACTCATCTTGTTCTTCAATTTTAGAAGTAGCGGCAATTTCATCGCCCTCATCTAATCTAATTAAAGTAACCCCTTGAGTGGCACGACCTGCTTCACGAATGTCAGTGATTCTAGTCCTAATAGTCACACC
This sequence comes from Chitinophagales bacterium, assembly GCA_964203405.1. Lineage (GTDB taxonomy): Bacteria > Bacteroidota > Bacteroidia > Chitinophagales > Chitinophagaceae > Sediminibacterium. The sequence continues at coordinate 216,465 of CAXNLL010000001.1, read as the reverse complement.
CGACTTACATGTAATAATTAAATCTTCTTTTTCTTTTACATCCATGATACCCACTAGACTACCCGTTTTCTCTGTAACGTTAATGGTTTTAACGCCCTTACCACCACGGTTGGTAATTCTGTATTCTTCAATAGCGGTTCTCTTTCCAAAACCTTGTTGACTTACTACAAGTATGGTACGCTCTTTATCATCTTTATGAACGCAAACTAAACCTACCACTTCGTCATTTTCATTGTCCACTTCAATACCGGCAACCCCTATCGCACCTCTACCTGTTGGACGCACTTTTTCTTCAGGGAAACGAATGGCTCTACCCGATTTCACAGCCATCATCACTTCAAAATTACCATCGGTTAAACGTGCTGCTAATAATTCATCGCCTTCATTAATAGTAATGGCATTTACACCACTTACTCTTGGACGACTGAAATCTTCTAAACATGTTTTCTTAATAATACCACGCTTAGTACATAAAATAATGAAATGATTTTGAACATATTCTTTATCGTCCAACTTACGCACTTCAATAATAGCTTTTACTTTATCATCCGGTGGTATTTGAATTAAGTTTTGTACCGCTCTACCCTTAGATGTTTTTTCACCTTCTGGAATTTCATACACACGCAACCAGAAACATCTTCCTTTTTCAGTAAAGAACAACATGGTATCATGTGTAGAAGCAATAAATAAATGCTCTACAAAATCCTCATCTCTTGTTTTGGTTCCCATCGCACCGCGACCACCTCTTTTTTGTTGACGGTACTCAGAAACAGCTGTTCTTTTAATATATCCTAAATGAGAAATAGTAATTACTACATCTTCCTCTTCAATTAAATCTTCCAACTTCATTTCATCAGCTAAATATTGGATCTCTGTTTTACGTGCATCACCAAACTTTTCTTTTACCTCTAATAATTCAGTTTTGATAAGTTCAAAACGTAAATGCTCGCTACCTAGTAATTCATTTAATGATTTTATGATTTGCATTAAATGTTCAAATTCTTCTTTGATCTTCTCACGCTCCATGCCCGTTAAACGTTGCAATCTCAATTCCAATATAGCTTTCGCTTGAATATCAGAAATGCCCCAACCTGCAGTCATTAAACTTTCTTTAGCCGCTTCAGGATTGGCTGAACTACGAATTAAACGAATGACTTCATCTAAATGATCTAAGGCAATTAAATAACCTTCTAATATATGGGCGCGCTCTTGTGCTTTTCTTAATTCAAATTTCGCACGACGAATAACCACTTCCATTCTAAACTCAATAAACTCGCTTGTTAAATCGCGTAAGTTTAAAATTTTAGGACGGCCCTTACTTAAAGCCACATTATTGATACCGTAGCTAGTTTGTAATTCAGTAAACTTGAATAATTGATTAATGATTACTTGCGCTACAGCGTCTTTGCGAAGCTCAATAACTATACGTGTTCCTTCACGCTTATTACTTTCGTTGTTCACATGCGTGATGCCATCAATAGTTTTATCAACTACTAACTGACCAATACGATCTGTTAAATTATCTCTATTAACTTGATAAGGAATTTCATTGATGACAATTAATTCACGACCATTCGCTTTTGTTTCAACATTACATTTTCCACGAAGCACCACTCTACCACGTCCAGTCATTAAACCTTGCTTCACTCCTTCCATTCCGTATATCACACCGCCTGTAGGAAAATCGGGTGCTTTTACAAACTGCATTAATTCTTCTACTGTAATATCTCTGTTATCAATATAGGCAATACAACCATCTACTACTTCTCCTAAATTATGAGGAAGCATATTCGTAGCCATACCTACCGCAATACCTGAAGAACCATTGACAAGTAATTGAGGAATACGAGAGGGTAATACAGAAGGCTCAGATAAACTATCGTCAAAGTTTAATTGAAAATCGACAGTGTCTTTTTCCAAGTCGTCCAACATGGCTTCAGAAATTTTCTGCAGTCTTGCCTCGGTATAACGCATTGCAGCTGGTGGGTCACCATCTTGGTTACCGAAATTACCTTGACCATCCACTAAAGTGTAACGCATGGTCCATTCCTGTGCCATACGCACAAGTGTATCGTAAATAGCAGTATCTCCATGTGGGTGAAACTTACCCATTACTTCTCCCACTATACGAGCCGATTTCTTATACGCTTTATTGCTATTGTTACCCAATTCACTCATCGCATACAAAACCCTGCGGTGAACTGGCTTAAAACCATCTCTCACATCAGGTAATGCACGACCTACTATTACCGACATAGAATAGTCGATGTAAGAAGTTTTCATTTGCTCTTCGATATTGATCCTTATAACACGGTCATTATCTTGGGTGGCTTCTGTACCTAAATTTTCGTTGATATTATCTTCCATAGTGTTTATTTCTTTATACTAAAAATGAGTTGTTTTTTAAACCCATTTTGAGTGTAAACGAAGATAACTTTTCAAGGCCTTTTTTACTATTTTTACCCCTTAAATTTTGCCTTCTTTTATCCACAGTTGTGGGTAAGAATTACTAACTTTAAAGCTCGGATTTTTAATGACTTATACGCGCTAAAATGAACCCTGAAATTCTTGTAATTGGAGCTGGCAAATCGGCCACTGTTTTAATACAGTATTTGCAAACCAAAGCGGTTGAAAACAACTGGTATATTGTCTTAGCAGATGGAAATGCCGCTGTAGCTAATTCTAAGTGGAATAATGCCCCCAACGGACATGCTCTAGGCATTGATATAGAAAACAAAGAAAACAGGAAGGCCTTGATCGAAAAAGCCACTGTGGTGGTTTCCATGCTACCTCCTAGTTTACATTTTTTGGTAGCCCAAGACTGTGTGCATTATGGAAAACCTCTATTTACGGCCTCTTATGTAGACGATAATATGAAATCAATTGCTGCAGCTATTGAGCAAAAGAAGCTTTTATTTTTATGTGAAATGGGCTTAGACCCTGGTATTGACCACATGAGTGCGATGGAACTAATTCATTCCATTCAAGATAAAGGAGGAAAAATTACGGGGTTTAAATCGCATTGTGGTGGCATCATTGCCCCTGAAAGCGATAATAACCCTTGGCATTATAAAATAAGCTGGAATCGCGAGACAATATAATTTTAGCGGGTAAGTCGGGCGCTTTGTATTTAGAGCAGGGACAAGAAAAGAACCTTAGCTATAATCACTTATTTGAAAATGCCCCTAGTATTGAACTGCCTAGTTTAGGAAAGCTTTCTTATTATCCGAATAGAAATTCATTGTCCTATATAAATACCTATAGTTTAGATAAAGTGCAAAATTTTATTAGAACCACTTTAAGACATCCTCATTTTTTTCTGGGATGGAATGCCATTGTGCAATTAAAATTAACCGACGAATCGCAAGTAGCTTTAAAGGAAAATGCAAGCATTAAAGACTGGATTGAATTGCATTTAAAAACGCATCAATTAGAAAATAAATACGCAGCATTTTTAGAAAACGAAATTATTAAAACTCAATTTGATTATATTGGCTTTTCTAGTGAAACCCTTATTCCTGTTGAATATAAAAGCAGCGCTGCTATTTTACAATGGATACTAGAAAGTAAATGGAAACTAGCACCAGCTGATAAGGATATGGTAGTAATGATGCACGAAATTGAATACGAATTAGATGCTAAAAAATATTTAGTGCAAAGTTCAATGGTACAAAAAGGAAAAAATGCAACAGAAACCGCCATGGCTACTACGGTGGGTTTACCCTTAGCCATGGGAGTTTGTGCTTATTTAAAAGGTGAAATTAAAATTACAGGATTACATATTCCTATCCACCCTTCTATTTATAAACCAATTTTAAAAAGTTTAAAAGAAGAAGGTATTGTTTTTGATGAACTAACTAAAGAAATCTAAGAGTTAATACAAAAGAATAATGATTAAATAGTAGAACTCTCGGCAGCCTTGGTTTGATCCCACTCATAGTCTAATTGTCTTTTCTCTAAACTAGCAGCCACAACTTTAATAGTGACTTTATCGCCCATATTAAATTTGCGACCCGATCTCATACCCACTAAGGCATAATCCGATTCTACTAATCTAAAGTCGTCGAATTTAGATAATGAAACTACGCTTACTAGTCCCTCACATTTATGTTCAATGGTTTCTACCCAGAATCCAAAACTAGATACCCCACTAATAATGCCTTCAAAGCTATGGCCTAAATAATCACGCATGAATTCCACCTGCTTGTATTTATTAGCAGCTCTCTCCGATTCCATGGCGGCACGCTCTCTTTCACTGCAGTGCACACATTTTTGTTCTAATTCAGCATCGTTAATTGGACGCTCTACTAAAACCGATTGCACAATACGGTGTACTAAAATATCGGGATACCTTCTAATAGGTGAAGTGAAATGACAATAGTATTCAAAACCTAAACCATAGTGTCCAATATTATCACTGGTATAGACCGCCTTGGCCATAGTTCTAATACCTAATTGCTCTAAGTACATGTTGCTCTGGCTTGCCCTTGGCAGCCTTCATTAAGTCGTTAAAGCTATGTGCAATTTGTGTAGGTGTTGAGATGTCAAATGGATAGCCATGCTTTTTTGCAAATATTATAAAAGGAGATAACTTCTCTTCATTGGGCTGATCATGCACACGATATGGGAAAGGAAGTGTTTCTTTTTTAATTTTAACCTGACCCATTTTTTGTGCAATAAGTTGATTCGCTTTTAACATTAACTCTTCAATTAACTGATGCGACTCTTTACTTTCTTTAATAGTAATACCGGTAGGTTTTCCTTTGTCATCTAAAGTAAAGCGTACTTCCTGTGAAGAAAAATTAATGGCGCCATTATCAAACCTGGCCTGTCTTAATTTTTGGGTCCAATCCAATAACCATAAAATTTCATTAGAGTGGTCTCCTATTTTAGTATCAATAATTTCTTGTACTTGCTCGTAAGTAAATCTTCTATCGGAATGAATAATGGTTTTACCAAACCAGGTATTCACTATTTTCCCATGCGCATCTACTTCAAAGCAGGCAGAGAATGTAAGTTTATCTTCATTCGGTCTTAAAGAACATAGTTCATTGGATATACGTTCAGGTAGCATTGGATACACTCTGTCTGGCAAGTACACTGAAGTAGCTCTTTCATAAGCTTCTTTGTCCACTGCAGTACCTGGTTGTACAAAATGACTCACATCGGCAATATGCACTCCAATTTCTAAATTGCCGTTGGCTAATTTTTGATAAGATATAGCGTCATCAAAATCCTTGGCATCTAATGGGTCAATGGTAAATGTGAGTACTTTTCTATAGTCTTTTCTTTTCGCTAGTTCTGTAGCATCTATTTTATCCGATAAGGATCTTGCAAAAGCATTTACTTCATCGCTGAAGCTTAAAGCAAAACCCGCTTCGGCCACAATGGATTGCATGGCTAAATCATTCTCCTGTTCTGGTGTAAATATTCTTAAGACCTCTCCTTCTGGTTTTCTAGAGGACTTCTCCCATTTAGTTAATTGAACAATAACCCTGTCTTTATCCTTTGCCCCATTTAATTTTCCCATAGGAATAAAAATATCTGGCATAGGTGTTACCGTACTTGGAATAAAAAAAGCAATCTTTTCTTTTACTTGCATAGTGCCCGCAAAAGAAACTTGTTTTCTTTTAAGTACTTCTAATATTTTACCTTCTTTCTTTCCTGAAGATTGTCTAATTTTTGTGATTTTCACACTTACTTCATCGCCCTTTAAGGCAGTATTAAAATCGTTTGGATAAACCAATATATCGTTTTCCAAACCTGATACCATAACAAAGCCCATACCCGATTTCGCAATATCTAGCACCCCCTTATATGAGGTTACGATATGCGTATGTTTCGTCGTTGTCTTTTTTGTTTTCTTTTCGTTCTTTCTAGTTCCCATTTATTTTTTTGTAAAATTGTGCAACATAATTTTTAACGAGTTCATTAAAAATATTCTCCGCTTCAAATAAAAATTTTGGCTTTATAGGTAATACATATAATGGAAGGGCATGTAGCTCTTCCGTATATTTTACCAGTCTTACAGCATCTTTTTCTGTTGTTAATATTAGTTTGCTTTTTGATTGAATATCATCTAATTTTTCTTTTATTTCTTGTAAGTCTTCAATAGAGAAAATATGATGATCGTTATAACTTAATTGATAATACGTATTGGTGTTTTCGTGTAAATAATTTTTTAAAGGCAAGGGGTTGGCAATTCCACATACCAGTAATACTTCGTCCCTTAAAGTTAAAACCCATTGATCGGAAGGGTTGTAAATATGATAAGGTGTTCCATAAGCAATGGTGGTAAAAAACAAACTCTGGTGTAAAGCAGGGTCTATCTTTTCAGTTATTTCTTCTTTTTCCTCCACTGACAAATTAGCCGGGCATTTAGTGACAATAATAATATCTGCTCTACCTGCCGATTTTCTATCGTCTCTTAAATCACCGGTGGGTATAAAAAAGTCATCACAGAATAAATTATCATACTCGGTTAGTAAAATATTGAAGCCTGCTTTAATTTCAAGGTGTTGAAAAGCGTCGTCCAATATAATGGCTTCCACTTTAGGGACATCTTGAATTAACTGAGCCATTGCCTCAATGCGTCTTTCTCCCACTGAAACGGCTACATTCGGAAATTTTAAATGAAACTGCATCGGTTCATCTCCAATTTCTAATGCGGTTGAAGCATCGTTGGCTAAGGCATATCCTTTGGTCTTTCTTTTATACCCTCTACTTAAAGTAGCTATTTTATATTCTTCGGATAGGATGGAAAGCAGATGTTCTACCATCGGCGATTTACCCGTCCCTCCCATAGATAAATTACCAATGCAAATGAGGGGAACATTAAATGAAGTTGATTTGAGATACTGCTTAGCATACATCCAATTCCTTACAAAAACAATCCAACCATAGATAAGTGCAAATGGTAAAAGTAAAACTCTGAAGGATTTTAAAAATACATTGTTAAAATTCATAACTATTCCAAGGCGTAATACAATGGGTCAAAGGTACATCAAATTCATGGGTATCCTCAATATTTGAAAGGGGCTCAAAATAGGAAACCCCTATTCTAGGCCTATGTTGAGGGTAGTTTTCAAAGTATTTATCATAAAAACCTTTCCCAAATCCAATACGGTGTCCTTGCCTATCAAAGCCAATTAAAGGAACGATAACAGCATCTATTGAAATAGGATCCACTTTTTCTATAGCGAATGGCTCTGCAATACCCCATTCATTGAAACGAAGTGTTTCTGTTTCTTTATAAAATTGCATAGTGGTTTTATTCGCCTCTACCACTGGGTAAACTATTTGAATACCAGGCACCACGGTTTTTAAATAGCTAGCAAAAAGCAAACTATTGGGTTCATTCATATTTTCTAAAGGATAAAAGTTAGCCACACAAGAAACATTCGACCAGTCTAATTTTTGAAATTGTATAAGAAGTAAGTCGTCCCATTTAAGGCAATCGGAGGCCGTTAAATTTTTTCTTTTGGCTAAAAGTTCTTTTCTAGCATCCGACTTTAACATAAATTTCGTTTTTACTATTCGAAAAAACTAAATACGGTGGCTCCATAATTTCGTTGAAAACTAAAACCTGCGAAGTTTTCATAATTATTTCGAGGTGTATGTTCTAAAATAAAATACCCTTCAGGTGAAATTAACTTTCGCTCTACAATTATCCTAGGCAAGTCATCAATAGTGGTTAAGGCATAAGGCGGGCCTGCAAAAATAAAATCGAATTGGTCTGTACAAGTATTTAAATATTGAAATACATCCATACGCAGTAATTGCGCGTTTTCTATTTTAAATTGTTCGATATTTTTTTTAATAAAATCAAGCATTTGATTGTCCTTCTCCACTATGGTTAATGCAATGGCCCCTCTTGAAGCTAGTTCATAACTAATACAACCCGTGCCCCCAAATAAGTCTAAGGTTTTGGCGCCGTCTAGATTAATTCTGCTTTGTAAAATATTAAATAAACCTTCCTTCGCTACATCGGTGGTAGGCCTAGTATGAGGCATATTAGCCGGAGGATTAATTCTTCTACCTCCATATTTGCCTGAAATAATTCTCATTAAAATATAAAATAGGATGAATAAGCATTCGGCACTTGCTCAATCTGAATGATTTGCTTGGCTGCAAAATAAGGCGCTGCCTTTATAATGAATGTATGCTTGCCTTCTTCATAACCCCAAACTTTGAGTAAAAAAGTATTGGTATCAATACCTGCATTGATACAGCTATTGAGTAAAGTATATATATTTTGGTCTTCTCCTTCTAAAGGATAATAATTCAAAAGCTTGGTAATGCCCTTTTCTACAATGTATATAATAAAACAGTCTTCAAAAATTCTTACCTGCACTTCATTATCAATTACATTACCCAAGAAATAACTAGTATAATGCTGCCATTTACCAGAAGGAAAATACCTATTCAATATGGCAATTAATTCATCTGCTATTCCATAAATTAAAAAATGCTTATCCGCTACAGTACTTGTATAAATTTCTTCGTCAAATTTATGACCATGTACTAATTCTAATTCATGTGCTGCTGAAATTAAATCGTCTTTCGTATCGGTTTGTGAGAGTATTAATCTGTTACTATTCATTACAAGAAAAATATCTTTATAGTAATTCTGAAGTAGGCTAGAATTATTTTGCAAATAAGCTAATAAGGGACTCCAGCTGCTCGCCTCCTCTGTTTGTTCAAAATGCTCAACAGATACAAACTCATTTTTTACAATATGCTTTACAACAAAAACAATGCTGGATTTATTAACAATAATATATAGGTTCTCAGCCTTATTATTAGCGGTGCTTTCTAATTTTCCATAAAACCCTATTTTCTTCTTGGCCATAGTGCTAATTCTTATGCAATGATATAAAAAAAGAGGCAGTTCTTTGCTAAAACTAATTGTAGATTTGCAAAATATGAGCATCAGTCCGTCTACCCCATCTCTACAAGTTACTATTAGCAGTAAGCAAATTCTATCTATTTCTTTGCCTATTGCTTTAGCGATTATGGTGCCGCAAGTGAACTTCGTCATTAATAATATATTCTTAGGGGCATTAAGTGCAGAGGCATTGGCCATTGGTGGCATTATTGGGGTTTATTACTTAATTTTTGGAGTAATGGGACAGGGTTTGAACAATGGCTTACAAGCCCTTATTTCACGCAGGGCTGGTGAAAATAGAATTGATGAAATTGGGGTCTTGTTTTCTCAAGGTGTCATTATCTCCTTATTCTTATCAGTCGTAGGTATTTTATTTACTTATTTTATTGCCCCTAGTATTTTTCATAGTTTACTGCACGACGCGCGAAGAGCCGAAATTGTGATTGAATTTTTAAAAATTAGAATTTGGGGTATCCCCTTTTTATTTATTTATCAAATGCGCAATGCACTTCTAGTAGGTACCAATCAAAGTAAATTCTTAATTATTGGAACTGCTACAGAAGCACTATTTAATATCTTTTTTGATTACAGTTTAATATTTGGTCATTTTGGATTTGCGGCCATGGGTTTAAATGGAGCAGCTTACGCTTCTATTATATCTGAAGTGATGGGATTATTTGTGATTTATTTAGTTATTCACTATCAAAAAATTGGCGCTCGCTTTGAATTATTTAAAACCTTTTCAGTTCAGTGGGAATATATAAAATTAATATTGGTGCAGTCCTCTCCCATCATGATGCAGTATATGATTAGCATTATTAGCTGGGAGTACTTTTATATATTAATAGAACATAGAGGTGAGCAGGCCTTAGCCGTATCCAATGCCATGCGAAATATATTTGGCTTCTTTGGAAGTTTTACCTGGGCTTTTGCAGCCACTGCGAATACCATGGTGAGTAATATTATTGGACAAGGTATGCAGGATGAAGTCATTCCATTAATTAATAAAATAGTGAAGTGGAGTGTAGGTTTTGCTTTACTGGTATGTTTAATACTCAATGTATTTGCAGAACCCTTTTTATCTATTTATGGACAGGGAGCAGGTTTTATGCAAGAAGGTATTCCGGTTTTAAGAGTAGTATCTTTTGCCTTAGTACTTATGTCTATTGCTACTATTTGGTTGAACGCGGTTACTGGAACAGGACAATCTAAAATTAATTTAGCGATTGAATTTCTAGCTATTATTATTTATATCATTTACGCCTACTTGACCATTGAGTATTTCCAATTACCTATTACTATTGGATGGATCTGTGAAATTATTTATTGGATTTCTTTACTAGTGCCTTCTTATTTGTATATACATTCCATGAGATGGAAGAATAAGAAGAATTTAATTGTAGAGAGTATAAGAATAACTAAGTCAGTATTATCTACACTCTAGACTTTTCAATGGAAACCGAAGCGGTTCCTTCAAATTCAGCAATAGGTAAATGCTGTTTGGTAATTTTAACCATCACTTTTTCGGCTAGTAACTGTTCTTTTAGAATATCATCTGCCATATTACCCACCAATGTTTCTAATAGAGGAGTTGGTATGGACATCCATTTTTTGATGAGTGCATACACCTGTACATAGTCAATGGTCTGCTCTAAATTGTCAATAATCGATTTCTTAGCGGTGAAATCAATAAGTACGTCTACTATATAAGTATTGCCTAATTTTTTTTCTTCTGCATATAATCCATGATAGCCAAAGAATACTAGCTTATCTAAACTAATGCGCATATAAGGGGCAGTAGACATTAATGTCCTTTTGAAGTTAAATAACGCTCAGCATCAAGAGCTGCCATACAACCACTACCCGCTGCAGTGACTGCTTGACGATAGTTTTTATCTTGTACATCACCAGATGCAAATACACCTTCTACATTAGTTTTAGTAGTACCCGGTTCTGTAAGAATATAACCTGTTTCATCCATGGTAACATAATCTTTGAAAATACCGCTATTAGGTGTGTGCCCAATAGCTACGAAAAAGGCACTTACTGGAATATCTTGTTTTGTATTTGTTTTGGTATTTAAAATACGAACGCCTTCTACTTTCTTCTCTCCTAAAATTTCATCAGTCTCTGTATTAAAATAGATTTTAATATTCGGTGTATTCATCACTCTATCCTGCATTACTTTACTTGCACGCATGGCTTCCTTTCGCACAAACATATGCACCGTGGTACACATTTTTGATAAATAATGTGCTTCTTCAGCAGCCGTATCGCCAGCACCTACAATGGCTACTTCTTTTCCTTTAAAAAAGAATCCATCACAAACAGCACAGGCACTTACGCCAAAACCATTTAATCTTTCTTCGCTAGGAATACCTAACCATTTTGCACTGGCACCTGTTGATATAATAACCGCGTCGGCTTCAATTAATTTTTCATCATCAATCCATACTTTTTTGACGTCTTCGCTAAAATCAACCTTAGTGGCTAAACCATAACGAATATCGGTACCCATACGAGCCGCTTGTTTTTCAAAATGCACCATCATTTCAGGGCCTTGAATACCATCTGGATAACCAGGATAGTTTTCTACTTCAGTGGTAATGGTTAATTGACCACCTGGTTGAATACCTTGATATAATAATGGTTTCATGTTCGCACGCGCTGCATAAATAGCTGCTGTGTAACCTGCAGGTCCTGAACCTATAATTAAAATGCTTACTTTTTCTGTTTCCATATCTTCTTTATTACTTATTCAAAATTCAATTTATCCTATTTAATCCTTTTACTTTCTTCATTATCAAATCATCAACAAAATCTTGGCTAAAAAAAAGCCCCATCAAATCCTTAGACTGAAGGGGCTTTATAATATTGTACTACTACTAGCCCAAATAAGCCTTTAGTGCGTTGCTATATCTTGCTTTTTGTAAACGTTTAATAGCACGCTCTTTAATTTGTCTTATTCTTTCCTTCGTTAAATCGTATTTAATACCAATTTGCTCAATAGTTACACCGTTCTCTCCATCTAAACCAAAATATGCGTTAACTATCTCTGCCTCCCTAGGACTCAATGACTTAAGTACGCGACGAATTTCTTCTCTTAAAGAATCTTTCATCACATCTTCGTCTGTTTCATCTCCCCCTTTTAATAAATCTCCCATGGCTACATCCTCTGCTTCATGTACGGGTGCATCTAAAGAAGTATGACGGGTATTCGATTGGAAAATATTGTTGATTTCGGTCTCAGACATTTCCAAGATACCTGCTAATTCCTCGGTAGATGGCTCACGCTCATGTTCTTGCTCAAAAGCCATATAGGCCTTGTTGGCTTTATTATAAGTACCAATTTTGTTCTGTGGCAAACGCACTAAACGACCTTGCTCCGCTAAAGCTTGCAAAATAGATTGACGTATCCACCAAACAGCATATGAGATAAATTTAAAACCCTTGGTTTCATCAAAACGTTGTGCTGCCTTGATTAAGCCTAGGTTTCCTTCATTGATTAAATCAGATAAAGACAAACCTTGGTGTTGGTATTGTTTCGCTACCGATACTACGAAACGTAAGTTGGCTTGAACTAATTTGTCCAATGCACGCTGATCGCCCATTTTAATGCGTTGCGCTAAAGTGGTTTCCTCTTCAGGATTGATCATTGAAATTTTAGAAATCTCTTGTAAGTACTTTTCAACCGCTTGAGAATCTCTATTTGTAATCTGTGTAGCAATTTTAAGCTGCCTCATGCAAAGAATTTATTTAATTGTATAACGTTGAAATGTCTAAAAAAGTTGTGCTCGAGCAAAAGTTAATATAAGGAAAAATTAACCAATGTCAGTCGGCAAAGGTACAATTTTGAAATTAATTAGACAAATATTGATTACAAAGCATTTATGCACATTTTTTAGGCCAAAATGGGGTCAATTCCTCAAAATTTATGAGGGATAATCACCCCTCGAGATTTATCTTCGCAGCATGATAGATTTTAGATCCGATACCGTAACCCTTCCAACCCCCGCTATGTTAGCCTATATGCAGGCTGCTCCATTGGGTGATGATGTATTTGGCGAAGATCCTAGTATCAATGCCTTGGAAGCTAAAACAGCTGGCCTATTTGGGATGGAAGCAGGTCTATTTTGTCCAAGCGGCACGATGACCAACCAGTTAGCTATTAAAACCCATACCCAGGCTGGAGACGAAGTTATTTGCGAGGAATTATCCCATATTTACCAATACGAAGGCGGTGGCATAGCCTCTAATTCAGGCTCGTCGGTTAAATTATTACGAGGAAACCGAGGTAGAATTACTGCAGACCAGGTATTAGCTGCCATTAACCCGGATGATGTCCATAAGCCTATTTCTAAATTAGTGAGCTTAGAAAATACCTGCAATAGAGGTGGTGGCGCTTGTTATGATTTTTCAGAAATAGAATCCATTCAAAAAGTGGCTAAGTCAAATGGCTTAGGATTACATCTTGATGGTGCAAGAATATTCAATGCCATTGTGCATAAAAAAGAAGACCCAAAACAATATGGAAAAGTATTTGATTCTATTTCTATTTGTTTAAGCAAAGGTTTAGGCGCTCCAGTGGGAAGTGTATTATTAGGATCTACCCCATTTATAAAAAAAGCAAGAAGATGGCGTAAAGTATTTGGTGGTGGTATGCGTCAAGCAGGTTCTTTAGCGGCTGCGGGTATTTATGCATCTAGATAACCATATTGAAAGATTAAAAGAGGATCATACCAAGGCACTAGAAATTAAAGATGCTTTGTTGAAGAAGGATTTTGTAAAAGAAATTTTTGAAGTAGAGACCAATATAGTGATAGCGCATATTGAAGGGAAATATACTGCCACTCAATTGGCAGCTGCCTTAAAAGAAAAAAATATTTTAGTCATAGCGATGACACCCGCACTTATTCGTTTTGTTGTTCATTTAGACATAACAAATGAGATGCTAGCAAGCACATTAGAAACAATAGAGAAATTATAAACATGTTAGAAAGAATAAACCCAACATCGACACAGGCCTGGTTTGTATTAAAAAAGCATTTTGAGGAAGAGATGAACCGCAAACAAATGAAAGATTTATTTGCAGCGGATCCAACAAGATTTGATCAATACTCTATAGCTAGTTCAGATATTTTATTTGACTACTCAAAAAATATTATCACCGACAAGACTTTGCAATTGTTATTACAATTAGCCAAAGAATGTGGACTAGAAAAAGCCATTAAAGCACAGTACGAAGGCAAGGCCATTAATGAAACAGAGAACAGAGCTGTACTTCATACAGCCCTTCGTGATTTTACTGCTAGTTCTATTTTAGTAGATGGAGCAAACATTCTTCCTGAAATTAAAAGAGTTCAAAAGCAAATGAAAACCTTTTGTAATGCTATACATAGTGGAGAGCATAAAGGGTATACTGGAAAGAAAATTAAAACCATTGTAAATATTGGTATTGGAGGAAGTGATTTAGGCCCTGTAATGGTCACTGAAGCCTTAAAACCTTATTGGGTAGATGGTATTCAAGTTTATTTTGTAAGCAATGTAGATGGAACGCATATTGCAGAAACTTTGAAAAAACTAAATGCAGAAGAAACTTTATTCTTAATTGCCTCTAAAACTTTTACTACTCAAGAAACCATGACAAATGCCCATACGGCAAGAACTTGGTTTATAGAAAAAGCTTTAGATGAAAAACATATAGCTACCCATTTTGTGGCTTTAAGCACGAATGAAAAAGCAGTGAATGCATTTGGTATTAGTAGTAAGAATATGTTTGAGTTCTGGGACTGGGTGGGTGGAAGATATTCTTTATGGAGTGCCATTGGATTATCGATTGCCTTAACTATTGGCTATGACAATTTTGAAGCCTTATTAAAAGGTGCACATGATGCAGACAAACACTATGCAACTGAAAAGTTTGAAAATAATATTCCAGTAATAATGGCTTTATTAGGCATTTGGTATACGAATTTCTTTGGTGCACAATCGGAAGCCATCCTACCCTATGATCAATACTTGCACCGCTTTGCTGCTTATTTCCAACAAGGGAATATGGAAAGCAATGGTAAGTATATCGACCGCAATGGTACAGCTGTGAATTATAGCACTGGTCCAGTCATTTGGGGAGAGCCAGGCACGAATGGTCAACATGCTTTTTATCAATTAATTCATCAAGGCACTTTAGTGATCCCTTGTGATTTTATAGCACCTGCGATTAGCCACAACCCTATAGGTGATCATCATGATAAATTATTAAGTAATTATTTTGCGCAAACAGAAGCCTTGTTGAATGGAAAAACAAATGCGGAAGTAGTTGCAGAATTAACGGCTAGTAAAAAATCAGAAAAAGAAATTGAATTTCTAACTCCTTTTAAAGTTTTTGCTGGCAATAAACCAACCAATTCTTTTTTAGTAAAGAAAATAACGCCCAATACTTTAGGATTTTTGATTGCCTTGTATGAACATAAAATATTTACCCAAGGTGTGATTTGGAATATATTTAGCTATGACCAATGGGGTGTAGAATTAGGAAAGCAACTAGCGAATAAAATTTTACCTGAATTAGAAAATAACGAAGCGGTGAACAGCCACGATAGTTCTACCAACGGATTAATGAACCAATATAAAACTTGGAAAAAACAAGCCTAATGTTAGCTGAAATTCAAATAAGAAATATAGAACCAACCGATAATGTGGCCATAGCTGCAGTTATTAGAAATGCTTTAGCAGAATTTGGTGCCAATAAACCAGGCACTGTTTATTTCGATCCTACCACCGACCATTTATTTGAATTATTTAAAGCTCCTGGTTCTGTGTATTTTGTAGCTGAAAAAAATGGAATTATTTTAGGAGGCTGTGGTATTTTCCCCACCGAAGCCTTACCCGAAAAAACATGTGAGCTCGTAAAATTATATTTAGATAAAGCTGCAAGAGGCACTGGTCTTGGAAAGGCCTTATTATTAAAAGCAATGGACTGGGCGAAAAATAATGGATATGATCAGGTGTATTTAGAATCGATGCCTGAGCTGTCTAAAGCAGTAAGTATTTATGAAAAGGTGGGCTTTGAAAAATTAAACCATGCCTTAGGCAATAGCGGACACTGCGGTTGTGATATATGGATGCTTAAAAAATTATATAGCTTCAATAAATAATTAGGTAAATTTTATTTTACCATTTATCTACTTTTTCCCCACTTAAATTATCTCCTTCACTTGCTTTTGTATCTCTAGCTTCTAAAGGCTTTTTCTCTGTAATTTCTATTGGGTCTTTATCGTCTGGCATTTCATGAGAAGCTGTTACTGCTGTAACTGAAGCATTCACGTCTTGTTCCTCAATAGGATTAGCAGATGTTTCTGGAGTAGAAGTGGTTTGTAAAGTAGGTGTAACTCTTGCATCAAACGCATTCGCGTTTTCTTCACGCGCTGAAGGTGTTACTCTTGCATCAAACGCATTCGCGTTTTCTTCACGCGCTGAAGGTGTTACTCTTGCATCAAACGCTTTCGCGTTTTCTTCAGACGCATTCGCGTCTTCTGGATTATATGCTTCGTCGTGATTAAACGCATCAAAATCAAAGTCGGGCATTAATTCTGTTTTCACAAAATCAATAGCTTCGTTAATGGCTTTAATAAATTTATTAAAGTCTTCTTTATAAATAAATACTTTATGTCTATCATAACCATTATTATCAAAACGCTTTCTGCTTTCTGTAATGGTTAAAAAATAATCGTTCGCACGGGTAGCTCTTACATCAAAGAAATAAGTTCTTCTCTTGCCTGCACGCACACGGGTACTATAGACACTCTCAATTTTTCGGTCGTTATTGTTTTCGTAATTCTCCTGTTCCATATTCCTTTATTATTATTCTTAAAAATATAAAATGTTATTGAAAAAGTAAAATTTTCAGGTTAAATTAATGTTGCTCTTGTGTTTGTTGAACCTTGTATAATTCGGCATAAAGGCCATTTTTAGCTAATAAACTATCGTGGGTGCCCATTTCAGCAATTTTGCCATCTTCTAGGTAAATAATAAGGTCGAATTGGAAACTATAAAATATGCGGTGGGTAATAAAAAGGGCCGTTTTGTTTTGAATATAGCTTTTTAAGTTAGACAAAATAATTTGTTCTGTATTGGCATCCACTGCACTTAAGCAGTCATCAAAAATATAAATATTGGGTTTCTTTAATAAAGCACGGGCAATGGCCACTCTTTGCTTTTGACCCCCACTTAAAGTGGTACCCCTTTCTCCTACCAGGGTTTCAAATTTATTCGGCAGGTTATTAATTTCATTTAATACATGCGCCGTTTGAGTGGCTTTTATTAGGTCATCATGCGTAAAACTAGCATCTACCCCAAATCGAATATTATTTTCAATAGAATCACTGAATAAAAAAACATCTTGTTGCACATAGCCAATTTCTTTTCTTAGCTGATGCGTATTAATACTGTTCACATCTACCCCGTCTATTTTTATAGTGCCGGAACTAGTTTCATACATTCTAGTAATAAGTTGCGCAATAGAAGTTTTTCCAGCACCCGTTTTACCCAGTATTAAAACTTTTTGGCCTGCTTTAATTTTTAAATCAAAATTATTTAAGGCATGTATACCAGAATGTGGATACACAAATCCTACATTATTAAATTCTATATTACCCTCAAAAGAAGGAACGAGCTTTGTATTTTTTGTAGAAATAACGGGAACAATAGATAAAAATTCATTTAATCTTTTTTGAGAAGCTGCCGCACGTTGTATCATACTAGCTGTCCAACCAATGGCACTTACAGGAAAAGTGAGCATGTTGATATAAATCACAAACTCAATTACAGTGCCTACTTTTCGAGGGTCTTTTAAGGCTTGCAAGGCCTCCTAAATAAATAGTTAATAAAGTACTCAGTCCTATCATCAAGGCCATGGTGGGCGCGTAAAAGGCTTCCACTTTGGCAAGGCTAACTGCATTTTTTCGGTACAAGCTCACTATTGGTTTTAAAGAAACCCAACATTGCTTTTTCTTGAACAAAAGATTTTATCACCCTAATACCAGAATAAGATTCTTGCGCGTTAGTGGTTAAATCGGAAAGTTGTCCCTGTATTTCTTCACTCTTTTTATTAATAATACTATTGACAAAATAAATAGTAATGGCTAGTATTGGAAGAGGTGCCAATACATATAAACTAAGGCGAACATCTTTACTAAACATATTGTACAAACAAAACCCAATCAATGAAACCAAATTTATTAAATACATTATAGAGGGTCCTGTATACATTCTTACCCTACTTACATCTTCAGTAATACGACTCATTAAGTCTCCTGTGCTATGAGTCTTATAAAATTCAGTATCCAATTTTTGATAATGCGTATAGACCTGATTTTTTTGGTCAAATTCAATATGCCTACTCATTACAATAATGGTTTGACGCATAAAGAACATAAATACACTTCTTACAATGGCCAAAACGAGTATAGTAACACTACAAAAGGTAATTAACCAAGCAAAACTAAAATTATAGCTAATACTTAAACTACTAATCCAATTCACAATGATTTCATTGTGTAAGGATGGGGCCGGCTTACCCCCAGGAAGTTTAGCTTGTACCAAACCCACCACATATCCGGTAATTTGAGGGGCTAAAACGGCTAGGTAATTGGTAGCAATAACCAGAAGAATTCCAGTAAAAAACCGGAACCTATACTTCCAAAAAAACACATTCAGTGCCGACAATTCTTTCACCTAGACCATTTTTGTAAAGATACATGGTAGTCAATAAATTAGCGCATTTGTTTACGCTCAATTAATGTAATTATTTTTTGCATAATTGGGTTTCCCTTCCTACATTTGCCGCGGAGAGTTGGCAGAGCGGTCGAATGCGGCAGTCTTGAAAACTGTTGACTGTAACAGGTCCTGGGGTTCGAATCCCTAACTCTCCGCAGAATGAACAAAAAAAGGGGCTTTTAGCCCCTTTTTTCATGCCCAAAAGCGAACGAAGTGAGCATGGATTACAAAAAACGAAGCATAAAGCTTGCTTTAATGCGTATGTTTTGAAGTAAGACATAAAATGGCGTAGCTAAGAGACTTAGCACTTGAGGTCGCAAAATGCGACTTCAAGTTGGGGAAGAAACAGGAGAAAACCAAATGCATTTACAGAGCAAGGAGTAGCATTGCGAACAGAACCCTACTGCACCCCTTCTCCACGAAAGGAAACAGTTTTATTCAAATTCCCGCTAAAAAATAAGGTAGCCGACTTTGAAAATATACCTACCGAAGACCCATTGAAACCTAAAACCACAGTAGCTGTTGCGCCAGGAAGAATTACTTGATCCTTGGTATATTTTGGTGTGGTACAACCACAACCCACCATTACATTGTCTAAACTAATATTGTAATTACTTATATTTTGAATACTTACAGTAAATTCAGTGGGTTTGCCAAAAGCAATTTTACCCATATCATAATTGTCATTGGTGAACTTCAAAACCTTAGCAATATCAACTTGAGCAGGTGCTGAATTGGTTTGAGCCTTAACAGCTACTATACCTAAAAACATAACTAATGTAATAAAGACTTTTTTCATAAAAATATTTTTATAATTGTATTAAATTGTTTTGAACCGCAATTTTATATAACTCCATTGGGGAGTTAATACGCAATTTACGAAATATTACCTTCTTAATGGTTGAAACCGTATTCGGTTTTATATCGAATTTTTTGGCTATTTCACTAGTTTTCATACCTTCTATAAGGCAGTTAAAAACCTCCCTTTCTCTAGAAGCTAGCGTAATGGTTGATTTAGTAATAATTTTTCTGTCCATAATCTTCCTTTTAATTTGTAATTAAAATCAATTTTAGTTCGAATTATTTATCTAAAATGAATACATAGCTATATCTATTCACTTTTTGTAATGCTTTATTATTACTTGCTTTATCACAAGCCTCAATTAACTCTCGCTCTCCTACATTTCTAATAATGACATTATTATTAGAAAGTTTGGACAAGCTTGCATAAATACGTTTTGCTCTTCTTTCTGATAAGTTTTCATTGTATTCAGATGAACCATTGCAATCGGCCGCAGAAACAATAATTATTTTCTTACCCTTCATGCGCTTCACCCTTTCTATAATTTTATAATAACTATTTAAATCTTCTTTCACTACATAGACTTGATCAAATGGATGATGTAATTCAATATAGTCCTTGGTTAAAGCCTTCAATGAATCAATGGTTAATTTAAATGTCTTAGACATAGACAATTCTTCTGCTAATTGAATAGCCTTTTCTTTTGCTAAACGATCTTCCAATATCTTTTTAGGTAAGGGTAAATTAATGAGTGCCATATTTTTTGTATAGGTATCATTTAATTTACTATAATCATTAGATGACACTGCGTAGGATAATTTATTGTCATCTAAATCATAGGCAATTATTGAAAAGTTTTGATTAGGCCTAACATTGAACTGGTAATTACATTCACTATCTAGCATACAGCTATCTACTAATACTTCATTACCATTTTGGTCGGTTTGATATAAATAAATTCTTTTATTCCCTATACAATTACTGTCTACCAATAGTCTTCCTTTAAGAATCAAATTAGCTTGTATAAAATCAAAACTATAAATATCATCTGAGCCATTTCTATTGGAGCTAAAAAATCCAGTGTTATTATTTATAGAGAAACCTAAATCGTCTTTGGAACTATTAATAGGATAGCCCATATTCTTAATAAGTATGCCCGTTTTATTGTTTCTTTCTACTTTAAATATATCTAAGCCTCCCATTCCTGGATGGCCATTACTACTAAAGTAAAGGCTTCCATTATAAAATGTAGGGAACAATTCATCTCCTTCTGTATTTATATCTTGCCCTGCACTTTGAGTAGGCTTCCAAGAACCATCTTCGTTTTTATCAATATAGTAAATATCAGTGCCTCCATTACCATTAGGATCGTCTGACGCATAATAAAGCCTTTTGCCATCTGGAGTTATGGCAGGATGGAAAAAACTATAATTTGCATTATTGATAAATAATTTAGACCCTTTAGTCCAAATTCCATTTATATACTTCGACTCCCAAATCTCTAATTGATAAATATCTTTTGATTTTTCTTGGTTCTTCGTATAGTAAGCCGTGTTGCCGTCTTGCGTAAAACTAATACTACCTATATTTAAATTATTATGAAAACCTTTGAATAACCCAACTTTGCCAGCATTTTGAAAAGCAGCGGCTTTTTTATCATAAGTAGTAAGTATTTTTCTTGAATCGTTACTTGTAGCTGTGGAATAATCATCTAAGGCATACTTAAATACTTTTTCATTGTAAAAACCTATGCTAAGTGAATCACTATGAATGCTATCAATACTTGGAATAAAATATAATTTAGTATAGCCAGACCCATCCCAGCCAAATTCAGGTTCATATTTTTTAAATATTGGCTTCTTTTTTATTTCTTTTATTTTTATAGACTTTATTAATACGATTCGATTCAAATACCAAGCCTTCTTTATAAAGAACAGCATTGTATTCATTATAAGGTGTGTTGATAATGGTATTGTATACTTTATAGTCTAGTGAATCATTTTTAAACTTATCTATATTTGAAAACCCATAAATTCTAGCACTGGTGATTAAAGTATTGTTTTCTGCTTGTAAGCTTGTATACAATTCCTTTGCTTTATTATAATTACCCAAAGTGGCGTATAGCTCTGGTATTTTATTAGTGGCAATAGCCCCTTTAGTTTCAGCCAATTGATAATACTTTAAGGCACTATCATACTGATGTACTTTAAAATAAGATGCTGCTATATTTTTATAAGCAAGTGTATCTGTTCCCCCTTTTAATAAATATGATTTATATAATGGGATAGCATAAGCATACCTTAGGGCCTGCATTTCTATATTCGCAGTTCTTATTATTTTTTTAAGCTTTCTAGGCTGTGCATTCAAGCCCTGAAAAGCCATTAAGAAAATTAATATGTATATTATTTTATTCATTAGGATAATGCTTTAGAAGTATCTAGTAGATTTAATTTTAGTTTTGAAATTACCTAACTCATACCTAATCATAATTTCATGAGATCCCTGTATTATAAAACTTTCAAAGCGTGAGATAGTCATATCGTAGGCATACCCAAACCTGAGGTTTTCATTGGCCTGAATCTCCGCCATACCAATTACTGGCATCTCCTGTTCTATAAGAAACTCCTAAGTCCAATAATATCTCTTAACCATAATATTGGTATTGAAATCTGCTTCTATGGGAGCACCTTCCACTATTTTGATCATAGTGGAGGGCTTTAATTTAAGATCCTCATTTATAGTAAGTACTATACCCGTAGTAAGAAATATATGTTTTTGATTTACTTTTTGTAAGCCAGATCGTAATTAAAGTCAAAAGCAGTTAACCTAGATTTTAATATATTAGGTATGGAAACTCCCTGCGTAGAAATTATCAGTATTATAATATATACCTAGCCCAAGACTCGGTGTCCATTTATTTAAGTTGGCGTAAAACGCAGGGTCATTAGGCGTATATCTTCCTGTAACATTCATTAAATCAATTCTATAATTCATTAAGCCTAAACTTAAACCTCCAGATAGTACCCCTTTTTCAGAAACTCGAATTCTTGTAGCACCCATTAAATTAATACCATCAGCTTTCTCCACCCCTATTTTATCGTCATATAATTGAATACCCCATCCTGCTGCTTTATTTAAAATAGATTGATCAAAACTAATAGAGGTAGTTTGTGGTGCACCTTGTAAACCTATCCATTGTCTTCGTTGGAATAAATTAAAACTTGAGGCCTCCCTGCTACCGGCATAAGCTGGATTTACCCCTAACATATTAAACATATATTGAGAATACATAGGTTCGGTTTGCGCAATACTTTTCTGATAAGCAAATAGCATAACCGCCAGCAGCATTAGAATTTTAATATGTTTAAACTTTATACTCATTTATACTTTATCGTTATCATTATCTTACAATGGTTAAGGATCCAGCAAATTTCTTGATAGCTCCATCCCTATCAGTAGCTAATACAATGTAGAAATAAGTGCCTTCTACCACATTTTCACCCATAAAATTGCTCACCCCTATTCCTCTCCAATCGTTTTTATAATCTGAATTTGAGTACACTTCATTACCCCAACGGTTAAATACTTGTACGCTTATTTTAGTCCCAAAAGGTCTTTGAATTTTCCATGTATCATCTATACCATCATTATTGGGAGAGAATCCACCTGGTATTATAACTTCAACCAATGGAATTTTAAACAGAGTTGATTTTCTAGAAGAATCGGTTGGAGATGTTATTACAGTTGGATCGGTTGAATTTAATTTTACATTTCCAAAACTAGTAGGTGCTGTGACAACAGCTGTATTAGCAAAAATTCCTGATAAATTATTATCAACATGTATTGTTAAAATAATGGAATCTTCTTTATTCGGATCCAATGCCGACTCTATCGATAATAAATCGGTATTCAGAATACCATCGTAATTAGTATTTTTTATTAATTTACCTGAAACATTCATTGATACGATTGATAAACCACGTGTATCTGTGAAAACTTTTGTTAAATCGTCTTTCACCAAAATACTATCTAAATAATCTGAGGTTAAGTTTTTAATTTTGATAATAAATTCAACATTAAAACTTCCATCTAAATTCATTTTTGCAGAATTGGCCACCTTGGTTATATCTAAAACTTTTTTACGTAAAATAGGCTCTACTAAAATATGTAAGGTAGCATTAACACAAATCTCTGGTGTTCCACCACATACTGTATAAATAAGGTCTAAAGTACCTGTAAAACCTGCTGCTGGCGTAAATACATAACTACCATCTGCATTCATCTTCAGTTCACCTTTTGATGTAGGCACTGTTGGAATACTTGTAACTTTTAAAGCAGCTCCTGCAGTATTTTTATCATTTGCTAAAACATTACCAGAAACTGAACTTAATTCTTTTGTATTTGCAAAATCATCTGCGGCAGTGGTTGCATTATTTGAGCTAGCAGAATTAACTGTATAATAAACAACAGCTGTTTTACATAAAGACAATGGCGTACTATTATCACAAACGCTATAGATTAAACTATCAGTACCTACAAAACCTGCAGTCGGTGTATAAGTTATGGTTCCATCTTTATTCACCACTACTTCACCATGTTTAGGTTGAGTTGGAATGCTTAGAGATGATGGATTTAAACTTCCTCCTAAATTAGCAGCTTTATCATTTGCGAGCACATTGGTTTTTATTGGTGTATTAACGGTGGTAGTGGCAATATCTATATTGGCAATTGGTGGATTAGTATTGATTAATGGTTCTACTACAGTTATAACAAGAGGCGTTAATGAGCAGTTACTTGTTTGTCCAGGAGCACAGGTGGGGACATAAAAAGTATAAGTGCCAGGATTAGTAGCATTAAATGTATAAGTTCCATTTGAATTTATAGTAATAATAGACCCTATTGGATTATTGGAATTTGAAGCTGGCTGTCCATAGCTTGTTCCTGTAGGTACTTGATCATTGGTAGATATATTACCATTTACGGGAACATTTGTATTTGTCACATTGAAATCTGGTAAAATAATATTTATTACAGGAACTGTAATCACTAATATTTCAGTTGGACAATTCGTGGTTTGACCTGGTGCACATACTGGAACTGTATAAGTATAAGTACCAGCAGTTGTTGCCGTGAAACTATAAGTACCATTTGCGTTTACTGTAATGGTTGCACCCGTTTGTTGTGCTGGTTGACCATAAGTTGTTCCTGCAGGCACCACATCGTTGGTTGAAATATTGCCACTTGTTGGAATATTTACATAGGCAGTTTGCGCATCATTGGTTAAAGTATTTACAGGAACAGTAATTACTAATATTTCTGTTGGACAATTCGTGGTTTGACCTGGTGCACATACTGGAACAGTATAAGTATAAGTACCAGCAGTTGTTGCCGTGAAACTATAAGTACCATTTGCGTTTACTGTAATGGTTGCACCCGTTTGTTGTGCAGGTTGACCATAAGTTGTTCCTGCAGGCACCACATCGTTGGTTGAAATATTGCCACTTGTTGGAATATTTACATAGGCAGTTTGCGCATCATTGGTTAAAGTATTTACAGGAACAGTAATTACTAATATTTCTGTTGGACAATTCGTGGTTTGACCTGGTGCACATACTGGAACGGTATAAGTATAAGTTCCAGCAACAGTTGCTGTGAAACTATAAGTACCATTTGCATTTACTGTAATTGTTGCACCGGTGATTTGTGCTGGTTGACCATAAGTTGTTCCTGATGGCACCACATCATTTGCAGAGATATTTCCTGAACTTGGAATGTTTGCATAAGCAGTTTGTGCATCATCATTTAAAGTTTTTACAGGAACGGTGATTACTAATATTTCAGTTGGGCAATTAGTTGTTTGACCTGGTGCACATACTGGAACAGTGTAAGTATAAGTTCCAGCAGCCGTGGCCGTGAAGCTATAAGTACCATTTGCATTTATATTGATGGTCGCCCCCGTTTGTTGTGCAGGTTGACCATAGGTTGTTCCTGCAGGCACCACATCGTTTGTAGAGATATTCCCAGATGTTGGAATATTTATATAAGCAGTACCTGCATCGTTTAATAATGCAAGTGTACCTACTGCCGGACAACCATTATTAGACGCAACCCCTTGTTCAGTTCTACAATTATCTACAGCATCTAGTATGCCATCACCATCACTATCTAAATCTCTATAATCAGGTATACCATCACCATCGGTGTCTACAGGTGTTGCACCATTTGTTCCTTTTTCAACACTATCAGGAATGCCATCATTATCACTATCCGTATCTCTGTAATCAGGCGTGCCATCTCCATCTGTA
This sequence comes from Chitinophagales bacterium, assembly GCA_964203405.1. Lineage (GTDB taxonomy): Bacteria > Bacteroidota > Bacteroidia > Chitinophagales > Chitinophagaceae > Sediminibacterium. The sequence continues at coordinate 190,697 of CAXNLL010000001.1, read as the reverse complement.
TCTACAGGTGTTGCACCATTTGTTCCTTTCTCAACTGAATCAGGAATGCCATCATTATCACTATCAGTATCTCTATAATCAGGTATACCATCTCCATCGGTGTCTACAGGTGTTGCACCATTTGTTCCTTTCTCAACTGAGTCAGGAATGCCATCATTATCACTATCGGTATCTAAATAATCTGGAGTGCCATCACCATCTGTATCTACAGGTGTTGCACCATTTGTTCCTTTCTCAACTGAGTCAGGAATGCCATCATTATCACTATCGGTGTCTAAATAATCAGGTGTTCCATCACCATCTGTATCCACAGGTGTTGCACCATTTGTTCCTTTTTCAACACTATCTGGTATGCCATCATTATCACTATCGGTGTCTAAATAATCAGGCGTGCCATCTCCATCTGTATCCACAGGCGTTGCACCATTTGTTCCTTTTTCAACACTATCAGGAATGCCATCATTATCACTGTCCGTATCTCTATAATCTGGAATACCATCACCATCAGTGTCTACAGGCGTTGCACCATTTGTTCCTTTTTCAACCGAGTCTGGTATGCCATCATTATCACTATCTGTATCTAAATAATCTGGTGTTCCATCACCATCAGTATCCACAGGCGTTGCACCATCTGTTCCTTTTTCAACTGCATCAGGTATACCATCATTATCACTGTCCGTATCTAAATAATCTGGAATAAGATCCCCATCGGTATCAACTGGATTATTTGCATTAGTTCCTTTTTCAACAGAATCTGGAATTCCATCACCATCGCTATCTGTATCGTATGGATTTTTCTTACCATCACCATCTGTATCAGCTGGTGTAACTCCACCATTAGAAGACGCTGGTACTCCATTCGCATCTACAGCTCCGTCAACTCTTCCATTACCATCTAAATCAATGCCATTTGATTCTCTTGCATCTGTAATACCATCTCCATCACTATCTAAATCTAAATTATTAGGAATCCCATCGCCATCTGAATCACAAGTCGTAGAAGATGGTGTACAAGCTGCGTTTTCAATCGTATCTAAAATGCCATCATTGTCATCATCTAAATCTGCACCATCAAAAATCCCATCACCATCAGAATCTAAATCTACATTAAGAGTAGTAATTGGAGATACGCAACCATTAGCATCAGTATATTTAACACTAATACTACCACCACTAGATCCAATAATTACATCATTCACATTTAAAATTGGGCTACCTACCCAGCTAGTAGGCAAAGTCCAAGTATAAGAAACCGCATCAGCAACTGGTGTAATTGAATAAGATGATCTCATCCCCGATACCACAGTCGTAGAACCAGTAATTGAACTTGTACCAGCTAATGCAGCATTCACAATCGTAATAATTTCAGAACGATCCGATTCAACACCATTAACAGTTTGCGATACAAAATAACTTGTAGTAGTTGCTGTTCCTGTTAAAACAGTAGGTGCAGTTGTGGAAGCAGTTCCTCCAACTGAACTTGTATACCATTTTAAATTTGTTCCAGTAGCTGTTAATGTTGAAGCACTTGCACCATAACAATAGGTGATTGTTTGTCCAACAATTCTAGCGTTGGGTGTAATACCAGGTGCTAAAGGTTTAACAGTTACTGTTACTAATTGACGAGGACTACTCATACAACCAGTTCCAAGTGGGTCATACTGTTCTACATAATAATTAGTAACACCTGCTGTTGTTGTTAATGGAGTAACTGGCGCAGATAATAAACTACCCGAAGTCAATGCATCATACCATCTTAACTCATAAGAAGGATTTGTTAATCCAGCAGTTAAATCATTAGCAGTTGCATTTAAATTATAAATTTGATTACTAGCAGTTGTTATGGCTTGTACCAAAGTGGTATTCGTTACCACTAAACCTGAAGAAGCTAAAGAATAACAACCTGTACTACTTTTTGCATATAAGTAATAAGTACCTTCTGTAGTAACTTGTGTATAGGTACCAACCAATGTGGAAATAGTTGGGTTAGATGATACAGTATGCCACTCATATGTTATACCAGTAGTAACAGCTGGTTGATAAGAAGTTAAATTAACCGATCCAGGATAACAGAAATTAGCAGTCGTTGCTGAAATATTTGGAGTAGTTGGTAATGGATTAATTACAATGGAAGTTGAACTAGAAGTTCCTTGACAAGTATTTGCATCAATCACTTTTAAAGCGTAAGCTCCAGATAATGTAGGTATGAAGGTAGCGGAAGTTGCACCCGAAATTGCAGCACCATCTAATAACCATTGATAAGATGGGCTAACTGAACCCGTTAAACTAATTGACTCCCCTGCACAAATCGAAGTTGCAGAAGCTGTAATTATTGGTGTAGGTAAAGGATTGACTGTGACATTAATATTTTCACTGGTACCATTTGCATTTACTCCAGAACTTCCAGACAATACAACTCTATAAGATCCAGTTGTTGTGGCAGTATAAGTAGAACTTGTTGTAGATGAAGCATCCGCAAATAGTGTTGTCCATGAAGTTGATGATCCACCAATAGTATTTTGTTCCCAAGTAGCTGTTTGTCCCGTTTCTTTATTAATTGAAATTATTACAGACCCAGGTGCACAAAATATAGTAGAACCAGTAATTGATGGAGCAGGTAAAACAGATACTGTTGTGATATCAGATAAAACAGAACAACCTGTTGAGGATACTACACTTGCTTTATATTGCCCTGCTGCTGAAACTGTTAAATTGTTAGTCGTTTGACCCGCTACAACTGACCAAGTAGTTGAACCAATTGCTGCAGTATACCAAATATAAGTAGGTGTAATTGCGTTTGTACTTACAGTTAATACTATACTTGCACCAGCAGAAGTTAAAGTTAATACTGCACCTTGTGTAATACTAGCTGTTGGTATCGGATTTACAACTACAGTAGTTGCAGCGGCCGAATTACTATTTTCAATGGTACATCCACCTGCAAGTTTTGCTGTTAAAGAATAAACACCAGATTGTGCAACAACTAAACTTGTAGTTGTGGCACCACCAATTAAAACCGAATTTTTATACCATTGATAACTGACATTCGCAACTTGGGTTGTGCTTAAAGTAACTGAACTACCTTCACAAATAGCTAAAGCACCTCCTGCTGTAATATTAGGCGCAATAGGTGTTGGATTTAAAATAGTAGAAGAAGAAGTAGCACTACCACATGAATTAGTTACAATAACTCTATATTGATAATTATTAGCAGTAGCAGGTGCAGCAGATAAATTTAAAGTAGCACTTGTATAACCACTATATATAATATCAGTATGGTTAGGCAGATTGCCTGCTGTAATATTTGTCCAAGTAGGTGAACTAGTATTTGTATTAACCTGCCATTGATAGGTTAAACTTGTAGTACCCCCATTAGCTACTGTTGAAAAAGAAGTAGCAGCAGTGGTACATTTAACACTATTAGCAGGTTGTGTTGTAATAGTTGGAATGGTATTTACCGTTATTGCAACAGCATTAGAATAAGCGGAATACCCAATTACGTTCGTACTAACTATTCTATATTTATAAGCATTAATTGATAAAGGAGCAGCAGAAAATGTTAAGTAAGGAACCGTACTTGTATTAGAACTAAAGTTGGTATAAGTTACACCCGCATCTGTTGCGTTAGCGCCCCCAACAATATCAGCCCAATTTGCCCCACCATCTGTACTTCTTTGCCATTTAATAGAAGTGGATCCAGATGTGCCAGACTGTAATACTACATTTGAACTTGAAAATAAAACACCAGGCGAACTACTGGTTGCACAAAGTGCTGCAGGCGTTGTAATGGTATAATTATTATTAAGCGTACATCTATTTTTAGTATTATCTAATGCATTCGTTGCGTATGTGGAAGTATAACTTACCACACCAGCAGATGCTGATTCATATACATTTAGTAATCCATTACCATTTGTATCGGTACCTGTTGGAAATGCAGAAATACTAGTTGCAGTATTGGAACTACTTGCTTCAACTGCATCCGAACAACCATCGCCATCGGAGTCTAAATCTAAACGGTTTGGAATTCCATCGGTATCGGTATCCAATTCAGTACAAGTTAAAATAACAGGTCTAGTTGCATCGGTTAAAATAATACCCGTTAAAGAAGATGCTCGGTATGAACTAACGGCTAATTTATAATCTGAAACGACTCCTTGAAATGCTTTTTGAGTAACCCCATTAATGGTTGCCGTTACATAACCTGTTGCAGAAATATCAATACTTAAAACATCGGTTGATGAAATAGCTATAGCACCAAAGTCCCATGCACCTGTAAAATAACCGTAGGTAACAGAATTCTGAGGATAAAACTTATATCCACCATCGTCCCAACTTAGAGGCGTTTGAGTTTTATTGATTGGGAATAATCCAAACATCTCATAACCTGTCGTTGAATTATGCTTAAACTTTAATGAAATAGGAAGTTTAAGATTCTCATTGGAATAAGAAGATTTCCATGTATCCCCTCCAGCTGTTGTAAAACTACTAGCGGTTTTAGCTGAGATAGAACTGCCATTAAAAGTTAAGGTAGTTAAATCGATTGCACTTGTCACACAATTTATTTGTTCACTAGAATCCAAGACACCATCATTGTCATCATCTAAATCACCAACATTAGGCACCCCATCACCATCTGTATCTAAGCAACTATTTAAAGCTGCGTCAGTAACAAAGTTATAAGTGTATGTTCCTGAGTATGCCCCTGATTCACTTGCTGTTTCCAATCCATTCGCAAAACCATTATTACCATATGGAGCTGGGATGGTAGTCGCTGTTAATTTTGCAGATGAAGCAACTCCGGAATTTGTTATAGCAGTTGCACCGGACTCTACCGCATCTGGACATCCGTCACCATCACTATCTAAATCTAAACGGTTTGGTATACCATCGCCGTCCAAATCAGGTATTCCACAAACCAATTCTTTAAAATATATTTCAGTTGCCCATGTGCCACCTGAACTCGCATTAATTCCTACAATTCGATAGTATTTATATGCTGTTTTATTGTTAGGAAAATTAGCAATATTGGAGTTGTAGTTTGATAAGCCTCCACTTGTTGAAGTAGCGTTATTATTATATGTTAATGTACCAGAAACATCTGTCCAATTTGTATTATTGCTACTTCCTTCAATTTTATAAGTAGAAGTTGTGGTGAAAAGGGTTTGATTGACATAATGACCTATTTCTAAATACGTTAATGCTTTGGGACTTGGAAATTCAAAATTTAACCAAGGACCATTTAAAGTACCGGAAGGGCCATAAATAACATAAACATTATTATCTACGCCATCGATTAAATTAGCTATTGTCCCATTAAAATTATAATTAATGGTTGATGGTTTGGTAATAATGGCTCCTGTTTTGTTCACAACAATGACAGAACAACTATACTCAATGGTATCTAACACCCCATCATTATCATCATCTAAATCAATAATATCTGATACCCCGTCACCATCTGTATCCTTACAACCACTTATGGTTGCATCAATTGCATAATTATAAGTGTAGGTTCCTGTATATGCTCCAGATTCACTTGTTGTTTCTAAACCATTGGCAAAGCCATTATTTCCATAAGGTGCTGGAATTATACTCGCTGTTAATTTAGCTGATGAAGCAACACCCGAACTTAAAATAGCAGTAGTGCCTGCTTCCACCGCATCTGGACAAGCGTCACCATCGGAGTCAAGATCTAGCTGATTAGGTACACCGTCGTTATCAGTGTCTTGAATTGAACATATTTGGTAAGCTTCTCCATTTTGAGTCATTTTACCACCTTTCCAGAATAAACTACCAATATTACCAATACCAATATCGTATCCTAAAGTAATTAATGTAGAACTACCAATACCCGTAAAACTAACCGTCCGAACACCAGAGCCGTTTAAATAAGTAGTACCTAATATCTCACCTGTAGATGCATCTATGGCTCTCAAATATGGTTTTGATCCAGTTGTAGGATCATCCTTAAAAACACTAATTAATCCAACTTCAAAAGTATAAGAAAGGCCCGCCGTAGTAGCAAAACTTTTGACCATCTTACCACTTATAGGGGTTGTATAGGAACCTTGTAAATCAAAATATGGATCCGTTCCACTCACTCCCATATAATCAAAATCGGCTCTAACTATAACTGACGGCGACGGATCAAAATCGAATGCATACCAACCGGAACAATGTGTAAAAATTCCATAGTTGAACGTAGATTTTAATGCATCCGTACAAGTACCATCTGTACTATTTGCAAGAGTACAGTTTAACTCTTTAAGATCGGTTATTCCATCATTGTCGTCATCAATGTCATATATATTTGAAACCCCATCGCCATCAGTATCCAGACAAGCACTTAATGCAGATGATAAGGCTATAACATATTTGTAAGTTCCACTGTAAATACCACTTTCTGTTGCCGTTTCTAAACTATTAGCAAAACCATTTGCACCTGTTGTTGCCGGATTAAAAAAGCTTGTACTTCCGAATGCTGTAGTTCCTATTGGTGCCGTTCCCGCTTCCACCGCATCTGAACAAGCATCGCCATCTGAGTCCAAATCAAATTTATTAAGAGTACCATCTCCATCTGAATCAATATCTACACAGCTAACTTCTCTAAAATAAACTTCGGTAGACCAATTGGCCTGACCAGTCATACTAATGGCATAAATTCGATAGCTTACATATGACTTCCAATTGTTAGGCATATCAAATTTTATAGAATTGGTCGTAGCTAAAATTGGTGCTGTATTTGCAACAACTTGAGAACTAACAATATCATTCCAATTGGTCCCATCACTTGATCCTTGAATTTTATAAGTACCTCCAGCAACAAATGGTATTTGATTCGCCACATTAGCAAGCTCAATTAAGTTCAATACTTTAGGTGTTAAAAAATTAAACTGGAAAACTGTTTTGTTAGCGATAGCTCCATCTGTTGGATACAATTGTTGAATCAATGAACCATCTAATAATGCATATAAACCGGTAGGTGCATTTTGGAAAGTCCAGTTAACAGCAGAACTTACAGTAACATTTGTTTTGCTCATGGAAGCTGAGGTGCAAGTTTGTTCTATATAATCTAATATGCCATCATTATCATCATCAATATCTATATAATCTAATATTCCATCCCCATCGGTATCGGAACAAGTATTTATTTTATTATCAATTGCATAATAGTAAGTGTAGGTTCCAGAATAAATTCCAGATTCAGTAGCTGATTCAACCCCATTGGCAAAACCATTGGCTCCATAAGAACCAGCTGTCCCCGCAATAGCAAATGCGTTGGTAATGGTAGATGTAACTGCACCTCCAGTACCATTTTTTAAAGATCCCGAACTTAAAGTTCCAATTACGCCCGCTTCTTTAGCATCCGAACAGCCATCACCATCACTATCTAAATCTTTGTAATTAGGTATGCCATCTACATCGGTATCACTTGTTGTACAAGTGGACATTGGATAAGCACTTAAATTGGTTGTATTGCTTAAATTAAAATTCACATCTGTTACACCACCATAATGCGTATTGCCTGCAACGCCTAATAATCTGAAATATTTAAATTTACTAGTTGTAGCTAAAGTATTACTGATGGTATAAGTTGCAGAATTTGTCGTTGAAGAAGATGCGGCAGATAAATCTGTCCAATTCATATTATCTCCTGAACCCTGTAGTTTGAATGTTTGATTGGCATCAGATGATAATGCCCAATTGACCAAATTAAATGTGATCCCAGAAATCGCTATATAATCTTGTGCCGTAAATTTGAATATTTCTTTATTGACCCAACTAATCGAAGGAGCAAAAGCAGAATATGAGGTTAAATCGGTATCAATAGCACTCCCAATAACGGTAGTAGAATAAGGAGCTAACTCGGTGCTTACTGCAATTGGTTTTGCTAGTTGATTTAAATTATAAAAACAAGTTGGCGACTCTATTGCATCTAAAACTCCATCATTATCATCATCTAAATCAAACAGATCTGCAGCTCCATCTGCGTCAAAATCAGAACAAGCATTAATGTTATTATCAGTTGCATAATCATATGTATAGATGCCTTTATAGAGATTGCTTTCGGCAGCTGTCTTTTCAAAAGTATTGTAAAAACCATTTGCCCCAAAATCAGCTATATTATTTGTACTTGTAAATTTAAAATTAGCAGTTGTGCTTGATGTAGTCCCGGCCTCCAGAGCATCAGAGCAACCATCTCCGTCGGAATCTAAGTCCAAATGATTTGGAATTAAATCCGCATCGTTACGGCCTGTTAGACAGGTTGGTTTTGTATATTGACTTTGAACATAACTACTAGCAATAACAAAATTAATATCTTTAACACCAGCATAATAAGACGCTCCAGCCACACCTACAATTTGATAAAATTTAAATTTAGAGATAGTGGCTAATGTATTTGGAATATTTACAATTCCAGTAGTTGCATCTGACGAAATTGCAATTGAAAGATCGGTCCAAATATTATTGTCATTAGATCCTTGTAATTTAAAAGTATTTCCTGTTGTGTTTGCTGGATTAGACAAAGCCCAATTGATTAAACTTAAATTGATTCCCGAAATTGGAATTTGAGCATTTGCTGTTAAATTAAACAATGTTTTACCCACCCAGTTTTGATTAAGTGCAAAAGCAGAATAACTAGTTAGATCCGCATCAATAGCATTACCTATAACAGTAGTTGAATAAGGAAGCAAATCGGTACTAATGGCAGTAGGTTTGGTCATTTCAACTGTGTTATAAAAACAGGTTGGCGATTCAACTGCATCTAGAATACCATCATTATCATCATCAATATCTACTAAATCTGGAATACCGTCACTATCTGTATCTGTACAAGCATTAAATGTTTTTGAAATAGCAAAATCGTAATTAAAAGTCCCAGAATAAAGTCCCGATTCTGTTGCAGTTTCTAAAGCATCTGCGAATCCATTTAAACCATAAGTACCAGTGGCAACTGCACTAGGCACGTTCGTACTGGTAGATGTAGCGGTTCCAGCAGCTGCATTCGGATTAGTTAAATTAACTACATTACCTGTTGTTAATGTACCAACTACTCCTGCTTCTTTGGCATCTGGACAAGTATCACCATCTGAATCTAAATCTAATTGATTAGGAATACCATCTCCATCGGTATCATTCGTGCAAGTTAATTTTGGATTGGCACTTGGTCTATTAGAAGATGCTAAATTAAATGTGGCATTTGCAACGCCACCAAAATTTGAAGTACCTGCCACTCCGTATAATCTAAAATACTTATACTTTTTACCTGCTTGGAGATTATTTGTAAGTACTAACGTTGCTGGAGGGGTATAGTTCATTGAAGAAACTGCCGCCGTATTTAAGTTATCCCAAATCACATTATCAGCAGATCCTTGGAACCTAAATGTACTTGCCGCATCCGTGGAGATCGCTCTGAAATCTAGGTCTAAAGTCAAGCTTGTTATGTCGATTAGTCCATTCGCTGTGTATTTTAAAATTTCTTTATTAGCAAAAAATTGTCCTGATTTAAATGCCGAATAGGTCGATGTCAAATCATCTATCGAATTTGATAAGGCGTAGGTAGCCGTGGCATCATAAGGTAGTAAATCGGAGCTAACGGCTACAGGAGCGGCTAATTCTTTTAAGGTATAGAAGCAGGTAGGAGATTCTACGGCATCTAAAATTCCATCGTTATCATCATCTAAATCATTTAGATCTGGAACTCCATCTCCATCAGAATCTAAACAACCTTTAATGCCTGAGTTAATGGCAAAATCATACGGATAATATCCATTGTAAATTCCGTTTTCGCTGGTTTCTAATGTATTTAAGAATCCGTTAGTATCATAACTTAAATTGTTAGCATACTGAAAATTTGCATCAGTACTAGTAGTAGTTTTAGACTCATACGCATCACTACAACCATCGTTATCTGAATCTAAATCCAATCGATTCTCTACCCCATCTCCATCGGTATCACAAAAACCTGCACTCGAGTACGAATTAAATTCGGCGTTCAGGTTTGATGGAGCCCACGTGTTATCTTGACCAAAAACGATTGCGTTATTTCCTGATAAGTTGATAGGTACTTTTTGATAGACTGCATTAACTAACACTAATTCCTGATAATTTCCGGTTCCGTTTACAAAATCATACCCATAAATCTTAGAATATCCATTTTTATTAACTTTCACACGAATCAATGGGTATTGGGCTCCCTTAGGATAAAGCCAAACACTATTCAACGGATAAATCGGTGAACCATCCGACCTAACTACATCTGTAAAAGGAACTGAATACATGTTATTGCCTCCCATTGGATCAAAATTCAACTCACTTACGTTGGTAATATTAACTCCATTGACTTTTAAATTGAAATTGTTGTCTATGGTCCAAACATCGATCCATAATTCTTCAGGGAACCCTGTCATGTTTAGCGTCTTACTTGCTCCTGACGCGATGTCAAATCTTGTCAACAAAGGTGTAACACCAGGCGCTGGACATTCGACGATGTCTAAAACGCCATCATTGTCATCATCTAAATCAATATTATCTGAAACGCCATCTCCGTCAGAATCTAAACAAGTACTAATTAATTTATTTGTTGCAAAGCTATAGTTATAAGTTCCACTATAAATTCCAGTTTCACTAGCAGTCTCTAATGAATTCACAAAACCATTATTTCCAAAAGTGGACGTGCCTGTACCAGATACAATTGCATTATCTAAAGTAGAAGTAGCTGTTCCAGATGCAATAGTTGCTCCAGCTAAATTTATTACCGTTGCCGATGTTAATGTGGCTTTAATACCCGCCTCTTTAGCATCCGGACAAGCATCCCCATCTGAATCTAAATCTTGGTGATTTAAGATTCCATCTCCATCAGTATCATTAGTACAAGATACTTTAGGATGCGCACTTGAATTATAATCTGTTGCCACATCAAAATAAACTTCATTGGCATAACCATTCACACTAATAGCACCACCACTCACCCAATAAATATCATAATATTGATATTTAGCTGCATTTTGTGTTACCGAAAATATATTGGCATTTGTAGAATATAGCGACGTAGCAGGATAGGGAGAAATGGTTGAAGTTTCGGTTGCCGAATTTGCATCTATTGTAGCATCATATGTAGCTCCGGTATTTAAATTAGTCCAGTTAACTCCATCATTAGAACCACGTAAAGAAATTACTGTGCTTGCACCAAATTGTGTAGCCGTATTTACATATCCTAAATAAACTTTTGAAAGTTTCACCGGAATTTTCATGTCAAATTTATACACTTCTCTTCCAGAACCTAATACATTCACAGATCCAGTTGTTGCAGCAAATCTTACATCGTAACTAGTTCCATAATTAAGCCCATTAACTAATTTTTGTGGACTGTCTTGTCCTGCTATCATGGTTAATGGAGAAGTCACTGTAATATCTGACCTAGCGCCATATTTCCATTCATTGGCGGTATAAAAACAATCAGGTGATTCAATAGCATCTAAAATTCCATCATTGTCATCATCTAAGTCAATATCATCTGCTATACCATCTCGCATCTGTATCTCTACAAGCTGCTAAGTTTTTACTTATTGCATAAGGAGAATACTTTGAGGTATAACTAATTGTGCCAGCTGTTGTTCCTTCATAAACATTCAATAATCCATTGGTATTATCATCTGATCCAGTTGGATATACTGAAATGCTAGTAGCTGTTGCTGAACTTCCTGCTTCAATCGCATCAGCACAACCATCACCATCTGAATCTAAGTCCAAATGATTTAAAATTCCATCACCATCTGTATCGTTTGAACAATCTGTCTTTGGGAAATATGAAGCTTGATAGTTTGTAGTATTAACATCAAAATAAAATTCACTGGCAATACCTGCTAAAATATTCGCCTCTAAAAATCCATAAATTCGATAATATTTATATTTCCCAGCATCTGTAGTAACGCTAAACTTATTGGAATTTGTTAAAGAAACTGCCCCATTTGCCGTAATATTGGTTGCATTTGCAGGTCGGGTAATTGCAGCAGTTAAATCAGTCCAATTAGTATTGTCATTCGAGCCTTGTAATTTTAAACTTGAAGAAGTTGCTGCAAATATTTCCGTTGCCGATGTTTTTTGAATATATAGCGCATCTAATTGAGTGGGACTCAAAAATTGAACTTTAAAAATTTCTTTACCATTTTGCGATTGTGCTGTAGCGGTTGAAAATTGAACAGCAGCAGCCGTAGCATCATTATCCGTTAGAGATGAGTATTTGTTATTTGGAGATAATGTATTTAAAGCAGAAGTGATGCTAATAACTGAAGCTGTTTTATCAACCGTATTCCATTCATTGGCTGTCATAAAACAAGTGGGTGACTCTTCGGCATCTAAAATACCATCATTGTCATCATCAATATCAAATAAATCTGCTATACCATCGCCATCAGTATTTGCGCAGGCAGCTATATTTTTGCTTAAAGCATACAGTGCATATTTAGAGGTATAAGTAATTATACCACTCTCAGTTGAAGTTTCTACCCCATCGGCCAAACCATTGGCACCATAAGTCCCTGTTGCAATTGCACTTGCTATATTTATGGTTGAAGTAACCACTCCATTTAAACCATTCTTAACGGTACCAGAAGTTAATACTCCATTTACTCCGGCTTCTAAAGCGTCAGGACATCCATCTCCATCTGAATCCAAATCCATACTATTAACAACTCCATCACCGTCTGTATCTGGATTAGGGCCACCTAAACATTCAGTTGGCTCAAGGAATGAAAAACCATGACTATCACAATTTTGAGAAGTCAATAACCAAGTGTGCTTTACTTTTAAACCTGTTACATTACCATATACTTGAACACGTCCCATCGCAGAAGTGGCTGCAGTATTTGCGCCAGCAACTGGACTAGTTGATAACGTTAAAATATTATTTGTTACACTTGTTGGTAAACTTGCATCTAAGATTCGCAATTGAACTGGATTGTCATTTAAATCAAACCATTCCTCTTTGGCAAAATCCACACCATAAAAACCAATAATTGGATTGTTAACCGTTTTCCCAAATTCATAAGTTAAAGTAGTAATTTGACCTGGACTCATACAAGTGGTTGCATCTAAACCTGCTGTAACGGCAGGTAAATAACTACCAAACGATGCTGCAGTAACACCATATGTTTTACCAACAGGAATAATTGTAGAAGCAGTTAATGGTTTACACCAATTAGTTTCAACTACATCAAGTATTCCATCATTGTCATCATCTAGATCAAAAAAATCAGCAACACCATCACCATCAGTGTCTGTGCAAGAATAAGCTCTTGAATCAATATTATTGGTATAAACAGATTCAGTTACAGTAGTATTTGTTGTCCATGAGCTTAAATTAAAAGGTCTGTTGGTTGTTCCTTTATCATTCACTACTACATAAATCGTGGTAGTATTGAAAACTAATGATGCACTCATTGAAACATTTAATGTTCCTGATGCAGGTATTGAAACGGTGGTAGTATAAGTCCCAATTAAGTTGGCAGCTGTTGTTGTAGGATTTGCATCATAAATAGATACATAAGTTCCAACAGGCAAAGCCAAAGTTCCAGAATTTGTTATGGTTGCAGAAATAGTTGCAGAAGGGCAATTACCAGTGATAGAATTAATGGTTATAGAAGCATTTGCTTGCGCTTGAAGCTTACTTGTAATAGAACTTATTCCAATCAAAAACACTAAAATACTTACCCTGATAAAAGAATGAATAAAAATATTCTTCTTTTTAGTATAGAGATGATAAAGCCTTGTAAATCTATCGATTGACATTCAGATACGGATATTGGGTATCTGCAAAAGTTCTATAAAAAGATGAGAGTAGTCATAGAATGAATTCTACAATTTATAGAATATTTAAAATACTTTTCAACATAAATAGATTTAAATCTATTCTATAAAAATCAATAGAATTAAGTCTATTGTCTAGTATTTAAATGTTCAGTAGAGATAATTCTATTTGTAAATATTAAAATAATTCTAATTTGCATTAACAATGATTCCCCAAGCAATGTTAAAAATAACAGAAAAAGTAAAAGATGATATATTAGAAATTATATTTTCTGATAAACAACTTAATACTAAAAGCTATAGCATTTTATGTGAAAGAGGAACTGAAATTATGAAGGGCAAAATTGCCGGTTTCACACAGCGTACTTGTTTATACATTGGTGAATTAAAAAAAGGTAAATATCAATTTCAAATGGACGAACATAATGTTACAACATTTGAGGTACTTTAATATTCAATTCTTTAACTAACAAAGAATATTCTTACAGTAGTACCCTTATTTTCTATACTATCTATTTCTAATTTAGCTTTCATTAGTTTTATAATATTTCTTATAATTTGGTAGCCTACCCCGTTTCCTTTTTTATACTTAGGCAAATTCTCTACTTCATCTTTACTTTTTCCCGTAATTAAATACTTTGCCATAGAAGCACTCATGCCCACACCGGTGTCTTGCACTTTAATTATATATCCAGATTTACTTTCTTCTATTGAAATAGAAATAAACCCTTTCTCTGTCGATTTAATAGCATTCATTAAAATATTATACATCAATACCCTTAGTGCCTCCGGCCAATTTTTAATTTTTGTATCAATAGGAATTTTATTTTCTAAAATAATATCTTTCCCTTCTATAAATGGAGTAATGAAATCAATTAAATCATAAATTAATTTATGAATATCTACTTCTTGACTGTTTAATAATTTATTGGTATTATCGAATTTAACCCAGTTTAACATATTCTTAGTTAAATACTCTAATTCCTTACTAGTCTTAGCTATTTGTTGGATTGACTTTTTTAAATCAGTGTCTATAATTTTTTCATTGATACTATTGGCGGTCATGTGCAAATACTTAAGCGGCGTTAATACATCATGATTCATAATAGCCAATACCTGCTCCTTTGCTTGATTCCTTTCGGTTAAATACTTATTTAAACTTAATAAAGATTTTGTTTTTGTATTCACTTCTGCTTCCAATTCTTTTTGTCTTTTTTGATAAATGGCAGTTTTAATTCTAATATATACGTAAATAATAAATATTATTATCAACACATAAAGTAATATCATTAAAGGATTTACTGCATTAGGATAATTAACATAAAAAGGATAATCTATCGAACCAAAATCAGAACTTGCTGTATTTCTCCATCTCAAATAAAGCTCATTTTGACCAAAAGAAGTTTTATCTAAATGAATTATAGGGTTCTTTACAGATATTCTTTTCCAAATTTCATTTAATCCAAACTTATATTCTACAATTACATTTTCTTCAGACAACATACCCGAGATACCTAATTGAAAATCGATACTTTTTGTTTTACGAGAAAGCGATTTATTAAAGTCTTCAAAACTTGTAATTTTATTATCGATAATAATTTTATCTAAATAAACATTTGGCTTGATATTCAGATAATTTAGTTTATTCAAATTATCAGGATTAAACTGAATTAATCCATCAATACCTGGTATTGAAAAGTCCCCATTAGGTAATTTGATAGCACAGGGGCTGCAGCCACCATTCATCTCCAAAACATCAATACCATCTATTTTTCCAAAATATCTGAAAGTTATTTTGCCTGGTCCAAAATTCCAGAAATCTTTTACTGATTGTTTAGGCGACCTAAAAAGTCCTTTATTTGAACTTGCCCATATATTATGTTCATCATCTTCTATAAAGCAATGCACATATTTCAAATAGCCATTAGGATCCAAGGGCATTTTTTTAATCGTATCCTGTTTGTACATATATACGCCCCCTCCATAAGTTCCGAATAAAAAGTAATCCCCCATTTTATAAATGCTTCTAAAATTGGCTTTTGACTTATCCCTATAAAACAATTTAAAAGTATTTTTATCTAGGTTGTATTTATATAACCCATCAGAAGTGGCTACTAAAAAGCCTCCAGCATTATCCATCTTTATATCATATACTATAAAATTTAGAGGTGTCCATTTAAATTTTAAAAGATATGCCCATTCATTGTTGTTATTTTTTTTAATAACACCTCTTTCATTGATGGAATAAATGGTATTATTAAATTCAACAAAAACATTTCTATTGGCAAATTCAGCCTTGGTTTTATTAATTACTTTACTTGTACTTATATCATATTCGACAATGCCATCTTCATTGGTAAAATAGAGTATATTTTTGCTTGAAATAAAAGTGCTTGTTCCAGATCTTTTTTCAAAAATAATAGGGCTAGTAACTTTAGAAGACCCGAAAATCTGACCATCATTTACTTGTATATTGCCATTTTTAAGTAATACCTGTGCATAGGCACTTGTACTAGTATTTAACAACGTATTATTTGGAAGTATTCTATCAAAATATTTAGGTCTACAAACCAAAACCCCTCTATTATCTGTACCTATATAAATTGTTTGTGTTATTTTATCAAATTGAACGAATTTGTAATATTCATTAAATGGTAAATTATTAATTAAAATTTCAAAATTAAAACCATTTTCATCATAATGAATTCTATATACTTTATTACCAATAATTATGAAAGCATCATCATATGACAAGTCTTGAAAAACTTTTACTAATTCCCCCTTTGTAAAATATTTCTCACAATGATCCACCTTTTTAACAGTAACTGTAGTAGACATTTTTAATGGAATCATTAATTATTTTAACTTCAGATAATATATTATTTTCATCTAATTACAAACAGCCTATCCCCCATTTGAAAACCTTGTGCATTTTTATCAAGTGAAACTAAGGTGTCCACTTTTTTACTTTTAAATCGAACTAAGTATCCATCATTAATAGAAAGTATTTCATTATTTATTTTATATGTTTTGAAAAGGGTGCTATATATGTCGGTATTGAGCTTGCCTAGCTTTACATTGTACTTATCCTCTATATATTCATTAAGGTTATTATTTTTTAATGAAGTTTTACCTACAATAACATCATTTAGGCTAATTTTAAAACTTGTAGCATCTACAAATTTCCCAAATAAAGTTCCATTATCTGAATTGGTAAAGTATACTACTCTATTATTTAAAATTGATTTTTCTTCTTGGTCCCCAAAGCTTTGAACATTATGCCCATTATATCTTACAATACCAGACTCGGTTGCTATCCATAAGAATCGATGCTTTTCGTCGAACTGTAAACCCTTAATGGTATTAGTAGGTAAACCAGATTCTGTATTAAGCCTTTCAATAGTATAAGGCAGTTGTGAAAAAGAGGAAGCCCCTATTAGTAGGAGCAGTAGGGTAAATAGAGAACTTTTAATAACTAATTTGATGCGCATGTGCCAATTGTAAAAGATGCGTAAATGATTCCGCCTTTACTTTATCAAATATAACCGATTTTATAGTAGAAATAGTGTTCATTTTAAGGCCTAAAAGCGTGCTAATTTCCTTGGTTCTATAGCCATTTAATAAATAATGTAAAACTTCTAATTCCCTAACCGCTAAGGTGGCAAAAGGATTTATTTCATTATCGATGACTTTAGACATTGTCATGGGTACCGATTTAATGAAAGACTCAATATGAAATTTAATCTCATTTTCTGAAACCCCCTTGTATAAATAAGAATGTATTTGATATTTCTTCAAAATTTTACCATACACTTCAATAGGTTGCATAGAGTGTATTAAAATAGATAATTTTGGATACAAATTATTAATGTTCTCTATAATTTCTAAGGTATTCCCATCGGGTAAAATAATATCTAGCACCAAATGTGTGTAAGTATCGTTTTTAAGTGCCTGCATTAATTCATTACAAGTAGCCACTTCGTCTACCACTTGTACATTAAAATGCTTAATTAAGGAACTCAAACCCATTCTAACTATACTGTGGTCGTCTGCTATAATTACTTTGGTATCCATGTGGCTAATTTATGAACTGAAAAAATGCTTTTAATAGAATTCGATTAAAATTAAGAAACTTATGGCTTGATTATGCTTAATCCTAGGTCTAATAGAATTAATTCTATCAACTTTTCTTACTTTATATAATTAGCTAAAACCATATTCCTAAGCGTTAGAGGGCTCAATTTTTTACCCATCAAAATGCCATTATTATCTATTAGATAAAATATGGGATTGGTAAAAGCGTCATAACTTTTTCTAATTTCTACATTGGCGCCTAAATTCACATGCATATAATTATTTGAAAGTTTATAAGTATTTATAAATTCCTTCCAAATTGAGGCGGGCATATTTGGTTCATTACAAACAGCATACCTACCTATTTTGATATTATACTTTGCATACAAAAGATTTAATGTACTGTCCATATTAGGAAGCTCCACTTTACAATGCTCACAAGTGGGATCATAAAATATGATAACAGTAAAACTAAATTGTTTCGCAAACTCCTGTAAATTCTGTGGCTTATTGTTCGTGTCTTTTAAAATCATATTCACACAGGTATCCTTCAAACTAAGTATACTTATATTGGCTATTTCTTCTTTATAGGTCGTTTTTTGCTTGGCATCTAAAACCTTGCATTTATCATTTAATAAATAGGACTGCATAAATTTCTTATACGCTTCTGTATTATTAACAATTTCTCTATTCTTTAATAACTTAGTTAAATAATCAACTACATACTTGGCCATAAACATTTTGCAATCTACTGCTTTCATAACAGTGTCAACTCCTTTAGAAATGGAATCGGCCTGTAAGGGATAATAAGAAAAGTATTCTGTAAGTACTGCGCGTAAATTGGGTGTAAATAAGAGTTTCGGCGATTTAAAATCAAATTGTCTTATAAATTCGTCTCTAGCTGCGAAGTTCTTTCTACTGGGTACCGACTCATCTAATAGGTTCAATGCATTAAAATGCAAGTAAAGCGCATCTGTCTTTTTCATTTGCTCCATGGCATTGGTTCTAAAATAAACTAGCTGATTAGTTTTTAGCTTGAAAAATGCTGCTTTTTGAGCCAAATTAAATTTCTTGCCCTGCGCTAACTCTTTAGCAAAAAGTGTATCATAATTAGATAATTTTTTCTCTAATTGCTGATACTCTATAAAAACTTTATTTTTTGAATTACTAAAGCTTATAAAATCTAAATAATTAGCCCCAGAAATTTCCACCTTCAAACTGTCTTTATTTTCTAAGGCAAAGAAAATTTTAGTTTTTGATTTAGGGAAATAGAAAAAATAAATACCTCCTAGTATTGGCTTTTTAGCGCTAAGCGTGAAACTACCTTTAGATAAATTAATGGTATCCTTGGGAATAAAGTTTTTCTCATCAAATACAGTACCTCTAAAATAGACAACTGTATCTAAAGTATTAATAGCCTTAATTTTTATTTGATATTGCGCATTGGCCAAATTTGCGAATGACAATAGTATTATTATTAATAGGTAAGATTTTCTCATTGCTAAATTTTAATCTTTCATTAGATTATTTACAATATAAATCAATAAAATTATCTATATCTGGATAATTTTTCTTTTTAGCAGCTTGTAATGGGCCACAAGCTTCCGCATTTTTTCCCATTGACACCAGTGACATCGCTTTAAAAAACTCCGACTTCCCTGTATTATTATTTGAAAAAGAAGCAGCTTTATCAAAATAAGGAATACTTTTTTCAAAATTCTTATTGGTGTAATAACAAATAGCTGCATTTTCATAATGCGTATAATTATTTGGCTCCGCATTACTTGCCTTTATATACATATTCGCTGCTTGAGTATATTTTCCTTTTGCAAATAGCTTCCCTCCATCTGTTGAATATTGATTGGTAAAAACGACTTGTCCGCTACCTTGACTTCCCAAAACACCTCTTGAAAGTAAATTTCTAGCATTATATAAAGCAGCTGTATCCTTCGGAAAATGAACAAAGGCTGAATCTAAAATATTTAACATGTTCTTATCGGCACCCCCTTTCACTTCATACATAGCCATTAAGTATTGATTAACGGCCTCACCCCCATCTCTATACTTCTTATATACATTATATACTTTATTAATTTCTACAGTATCCTTCTTTTTAGCAGCCGCAAATAAGGCATTCTTATAATAAGAAGTTGCTCTTGGCCAATTATAAAAGGCTCTGTAAGCGTAATATGCTGTGCTATCGTAGTTCTGCTTAGCTGCATAAATAGCAGTTCTAATAAAATCGTTATAATGCAAGGCAGGGTTTACATTTTCACTCTCATTTAAAAGTCGCATAGACTCGTCGTACATTTTATCTCTAAAATAATATCTAGCCACCAAGGCCTTAATAGGTAAAGTGGAAGTAGATAAATTAGGGAACATAGGAAAAGCAGTCTTCACTTCGTCTAATGCCATTTTAGGATCGGCATCAATTTCCCCCATCACATACTTTTGCACTTTTAAAGACTCATAGACTTGGTTGTTGATGAAAATGGAGCCGCCTATTAATAGAACACCTATAAATATATAAAGGGGCGTAATGAACTTGAATGGTTTTATTTTTTTATTGGTGTCAGTTTTTATCAAATATGCTGGTGAAAATAATAAAGCAACAGAAACAGTTAGCATTGTCTGCATGGATGTTCTTTCTGTAGGAAAGTTCAAAAATGCATCAATAAAATAACAAGTAACAGCCATAAAACTTATAGTGGTAAAAAGGCGATAGTCTTTATACTTTTCTTTAAACCAAACTTGAAGGGTGAATACAAATGCCATTATAAAAAGACCTAAATATGCAAGCCCTCCCACTATACCTAGATCTGCAGCAGCTTCTAAAAAATCGTTGTGTGAGTGATAAGGCACATACAAATCATTGGTAAACTCTTTCTCGTAAGGAATAGAAGCTAGTTTCCAGTTACCATAACCATCTCCAATGAAAGGGTGTTTTAAGAAATAATCAATAGCCCCTTCCCATAAATGTAAGCGACCAGAAGAGGCTTGGTTATTAAGTTGAATGGATTGAATTCTATCCGTTACAGCACCACTTGAAGATGCTTCGTTAATATTACTTAAAGCTAAATTTGAAAAGAAAAATGCAAAAATCACAGGAACTAATATGTAAGCAATAGATATAATTGAATTCTTAAGGTCAGCTTTCTTTCTAAAATATAAAGTTGTTATAGCAAATATTAATATGATAGCTAAGAGCGATAGAAATGTAGACCTAGTACTTAAAATAAAAATTGAAAAGGCGCCAACAAATAGGGTAATTACTCCAAATATTTTACCCAGTATTTTAGTATTTAAAATAAAATAAAGGCAGAAAGGAAATTTAATGATTAGGCTTGCTGCCATTACGTTTTTATTCCCATTATTTCCTGTTGCACTATTGGGGTTAAATGAACCCAGTTCAGAATTTATGGCTTGCTTAAAAGTATTGATTACATAAAAAGCATCGAAAAATAGTACTATAGTAATTAAAAGCGCTACTGGTAAATAGTAATTCTTAATATCTTTTTTATATAATAAAATGGAAAGGTTAGTGAAAATAAAAAAGGTACTTACTAATCTAGCCAAACATACAATGGCCTCTATCACATTCATGGCATAGCTTATAGAAACTAAGGCCCAAATAAAATAAAAAGTATATAGTAGCGTAAATTGATGACTGAATACCGAGGAAATAGCTTCACTGTATGTTTTTCTATTTATAAATATATAGCCAAGTACCACCAAATCCACCACACTGGTATACAACCACTGAGCTCCCATTACATCGGCGCCGCCTAAATCGGGAATAAAATGTACTATTAAATAAATAGCTGCGAAAAATAATAGTATATAATCAGGGGCTTTTTTCATATAATAAAACTACTATATTTATTGGATTTAGTTTACCCTTACTTTCATAACCACTTTTTTAATGGGCCCTTCCCCTATCATGGGTGCATGCACATCTTCCGGAAAATATATACTAAACATACCGGCTTGTAATTCAAAAAATACTGTAGGTGCATCGGCATAAAATAGTACATCTTTTTCTTCACTATATTCACCCTTGGGCATTGAACAACTAGTTCTTGCTCTCCAACCAACTGTCTCTTTTCCTTTAACAATAATTTGAATATCTATATAAGTATTATGGCATTCAAAACCCGCTAGCGACTCTTCCTTAAGCACACAGTTACCCTCCATTATTATAGCCTTAATATCTTCCCCGTCCACAAGTATAGTGCCAGGTTCCATATTTAAAAAAGAAGAGGTTACGATATAATCTATGGCCTTTGCAAATCGCGGATGCAAACCAGCGTATTTATTTATCTCACTTAATTTATCTATTACCATAACTTGAAATTTTATTTATTTCTTTTTAGGTTCTTCAATTTTCTCCACCACCATTAAATCATCCAAATCTATATTCATTGGAAGCTGACCTACTTTTACAATGGCTCTTTTTCCTTTAAAGCCAATCACTTCTCCCACCTGATAATTCTTTTTTAATTTCACCATCGCACCCACTATAATGGGTTGCTTGGTTTCTTTGTACTGTTTATCTACTTTTTTAGCCAATCTATTAATAACAATCTTATCATTGGTCTTAAATAATAAATTGTATAAATTCTTCATCACTTCTTCTTTCTTATCGGACTTTTTCCAGTCCAGTGCGATTTGCTTTATTTTTCGCTCCATATCTTTTAAATAAGCAAACTTTTCTTCCGACACTCTATTCTGTTCTTTTAATAATTCAATTTGTTGAACATGCTTTTCTTTGTTTAGCACTTTATCTAATTCCGTCTTCAGATTATCATTTTCTTTTAGCTTCTTATGTAGTTCTTTTCTTTCCTGTTGCACCAATTGCAAGTCCTGCTCGGTTCTATTCAATAAATTATCCAATTCAAAATGATGCGTATCCACTAATTTTCTAGCCCTATTAATTAAATGTTTAGGCAGTCCAATTCTTTCTGCAATGGCGAATGTATAAGAGCTACCAGGCTTACCAATTACTAATTGATACAGTGGTTCTAGCTTTACTTCATCAAACTGCATGGCTCCATTAATAATGCCTTTATTATGGTTGGCCATTACTTTTAAGTTCAAATAATGCGTGGTCACAATTCCTTGTGCATGTCTATGTGATAATTCTTCTAAAATAACTTCTGCAAAAGCGCCTCCTAAATGTGGGTCACTTCCACTTCCTAGTTCATCTATAAAAAACAAAGTTTTACCATTGGCATTTTCAATAAAATGCTTCATGTGTAATAAATGACTTGAATAAGTACTTAATTCAAAGGCTAGGTTTTGTGTATCTCCTAGTTGAATAAATAGTTGTTTATAAATACCCATTTGTGAAGTGGCACTCATCGGAACTAGTAAACCACTTTGCAACATCACTTGGTTCAAGCCCAAGGTTTTCATAGACACTGTTTTACCTCCAGCATTGGGTCCACTAATAATTAATATACGCGCCTCATCATCTAATTCTAAATTAACTGGTATAGTTTTCTTGCCCGATGTCTTATTATATATGTATAGTAAGGGATGATAGGCCTCAATTAAATGCGTAATGGCTTTATTATGCACCATGGGTCTATTCGCATTCATATCAATGGCTAGTAAGGCCTTGGCTCTTATAAAATCAAAACTGCCAATAATTTGCGCATAGCTAAGTAGTAAACTTGAATAAGGTGCTAACTGTGCTGTTAAGGCTCTTAATATTTTTTGTACCTCTTTTAATTCATCTTGCTCTAATCCATACAATTCATTATTCAGCTCAATAGTTTCCTCTGGTTCTATGAATGCTGTTTTACGACTATCACTCTCTCCATGTAAAAAACCTTTTACCTGTCTTTTATATTCAGAAAAAACGGCCACCACTCTTCGGCCATTGCTAAAGCTTTCATCTATATCGGCGGTATAACCCGACTTGGCTAATCGTTGCACCACTTTTTCAAAAATGCGGCGCAGCTCCTGCCTTTTTTTAAATAACTGCGTTCTTATTTTAGATAAGTCTTCAGAAGCTTTATCTTTTACGGATCCTCTATCGTCAATAATTAAATCAATACATTCAATAATGGCCTTTTCATAATAAGAAGACTTCACCACTTCATACAAATTGGAATAAGCCATTTGCCTTTCGGAATCGAACCATTTAAATACTTGTTGAATATGATCACTTAACTTTCTTACAAGCAACCACTGCTCACCGGTTAACTGCGCACCCGGGATGCCTAGTAATTTTAAATCCTTTCTAATGTCTAAAATAAAGTCGGTAGGAAAATACTGATTGGCTAGTTTTATGAACTTAAACTCTTCAGTTTGCCTAAGGGCTTCTTCAATATATTTTTGATGGGTATGAATGCGCATTTCACTGACCTGTTCTACCCCCATATTGGTCTGACAATAGTTTAATAAAATAGTGGTTATTTTATCAAATTCTAATTGAGAAAGGGCATTTTCAGGGTATACGTGCATAGGTTCTAAATAGTGCACGAAATTACTTAAATAAACATTAACTAAATGAGAACAAATGGAAGCTATTTTTGTTATAATTTAGAATTGGATAAAAACCCGTTTCCCCATTAATAAAAGACAAGCCCTAAATTATGAAACTAATAAATAAAGCCTTTTTGCTATCATTATCCTTAATATGCTTATCGGCTTGCGCACAACCAACCAAACAAAAAAAATCTAAAAAAATAGACATGACCCATACTGAAACCATTACCCTAGGCTCTGGCTGCTTCTGGTGTACCGAAGCCATTTATCAAAGATTAGAAGGCGTTGTAAAAGTAACCAGCGGCTATAGCGGCGGTTTTGTAGACAACCCTACTTACGAACAAGTTTGTGATAAAAATACGGGCCATGCCGAAGTATGTCAAATTGCATTTGATACCACTAAAATTAGTTTAGACGATATTTTAGCTGTGTATTGGAAAACACATGATCCTACCACACCGAATCAACAAGGCAATGATGTAGGCCCTCAATACAGAAGTGTTATATTTTTTCATAACGAACACCAAAAAGAAGTAGCTGAAAAGTATAAAGCTGAATTAACTGCTGCGAAAGCTTGGGATAAACCAATCATTACAGAAATTACCGCCTTTTCAAAATTTTATTCTGCAGAAAGCTATCATCAAAATTATTACAATAACAATGCAAGTCAAGGTTATTGCCGTTATGTAATTGGGCCTAAGCTAGAAAAATTTGAAAAAGTTTTTGCTAGTAAATTAAAGAAGGAAGAAGACTAGTTAGAGAAAAAATAATAATTAGTTCTGCGCAGCTACCCTACCTAAACTGTATAATCTTCTTTGCCAGTAAGGATCAGACTAAATCGCCAATGGTTACGCCTTGGCTGGTTGATGCATGTGCAAATTTATTATTGGCTAAGTAAATGCCTACATGTGAAATATTTCTTCTGCCATCGGCTTTAAAGAAAATTAAATCACCTTCTTTTAAATCGTTCCATTCAATTTTAGCACTCTGTTCATATTGTTCAGCAGCCGTGCGTTTTAAATTCACACTATAAATGTCTTTCATTACATCCAATGTAAAATAAGAACAGTCTACTCCATTTTTAGTACTGCCTCCTAAATTATAAGGCGTGCCCCACCACTCATCTATTTTTTGAAGTAGTGGAATATTCACAATGGACTCCACCGCAATATCCATTTTAATAGAATACTTTAATTGCAACCAGTTTAATCTTTCAACCTCCGATAAATTAGAAGGCATTTTTTCATAACTAGTAGCACTGGCAGTGACAGGTTCTGCACTAAGTCCATCCGATTCATTTTTAATATAAATCTTACCAGGTGTTACCGATATATTGGTTAAAAATTCAATTTCACCACCCGCACTGTTTCCTTTATTGATTGTTTGAGCCGATGGCTTCTTTGCCGTTATTTTTTGCGCCTTTGCTTGCACATTAGACGAGATAGTCTTAAGTGAACTACAGCTTGCTAAACTGCTAGCTGTTAGCCCCATACATATATATAGATATATCTTGTTTTTTAACATCGAAGGCAAGTTAAGTTAAGTCAGGCTAAAAAGGAATAAATACCCCATTTTTAACCCTTTTTTGTGGAAAATTAAGGCCGTTTTGCCATTGGTTTTTAACGATATTTGTAGCCTTAGCCCAATATCCGAATGCCTAGTTTTTCCCATTTACACGTACATACTCAATACTCTTTATTAGATGGGGCTGCCTCCATTGAGGGCTTATATAATAAAGCCATGGACGACAACATGCCGGCTTTAGCCATTACCGATCACGGAAACATGTTTGGGGCATTTAAATTCGTAAGTCAGGCTTGGAAAAAAACAAAGGTGATTGGAAAAGATAAAGAAGGAAAAGATATTCTAGCCCCTGTGGTGAAACCTATTGTAGGTTGTGAGTTTTATGTAGTGAAAGATAGACATGCTAAACAATTTACCAAGGACGCTAAAGATCAACGTTTTCACCAAGTACTACTTGCTAAAAACGCAGTGGGTTATCAGAACTTAATTAAACTTACTTCTCTTGGATATATTGAAGGAATGTATAGTAAGTACCCTCGTATTGATAAAGAATTAATTTTAAAATACCATGAAGGTTTAATTGCCACTACTTGTTGTATTGGCGCCTATGTTCCTCAAACTATTTTAAAACAGGATGAAGCCACTGCAGAAAAAGAATTTAAATGGTGGTTAGATATTTTTGGAGAAGATTATTATATCGAAATTCAAAGACATCAAATTCCGGAGCAAGCAATTATTAATGCGCAACTTTTAAAATTTGCTAAGAAATTTAAAGTGCCTGTTATTGCCACCAACGATAGTCACTATATTAATGAGGACGATGCCAATGCGCACGATATTTTATTATGTATTAATACTGGAGAGAAACAAGCCACTCCGGGTTTCGATGATTTTGTAAACGATGAGTTGCAAATAAAAAATAGAAGATTCAAATTTCCAAATAACGAATTTTATTTTAAGACCCAGGAACAAATGAAAGCGCTATTTAGCGACCTGCCTGAGTCCATTGATAATACCAATGCCATTGTAGATAAAGTAGATGTACTGAATTTAAAAAAAGATATTCTACTTCCTGCCTTCCCTATTCCAAAGGAATTCCAAATTCATAAGGAAGCCAATATGAATCAGTGGGAATTATTAAAACATATCACCTGGGAAGGTGCACATAAAAGATATCCTGAAATTACCACTGAATTACAAGAGCGAATAGATTTTGAATTATTCACGATTCGCACCATGGGTTTTGCAGGTTACTTTTTAATTGTAAGTGATTTTATACAAGCCGGAAGAAATATGGGTGTGTTTGTAGGGCCAGGCAGAGGTTCTGCCGCAGGCTCTGTGGTGGCTTATTGTATAGGCATTACCAATATTGATCCTATTAAATATCAATTACTATTTGAGCGTTTCTTAAATCCCGATCGTAAGAGCATGCCCGATATTGATACGGACTTCGATGACGAAGGCCGTCAAAAAGTAATTGACTATGTAGTAGATAAATATGGCAAGGAACAAGTAGCACAAATTGTTACCTATGGTACCATGGCTGCAAAAAGTAGTATCAAGGATGTAGCCCGTGTAATGGACTTGCCTTTATCTGAATCTAATTTACTAGCCAAACTCGTTCCAGATAAACCAGGTACAGAATTAAACAGATGTTTACATGCACCCTTAACGGTGAAAGAAGGTGAAAAATCTTTGGCAGAAAGAGAAGGCTATCAACCAGAAGATATTGACAACGTAAAAAAATTACGAGAAATATATAAAGGCAATGATTTACGCGCTGCTGTTTTACATGAAGCAGAACGTTTAGAAGGTTCTATTCGTAATACAGGCATACACGCAGCAGGTATCATTATCGCCCCTAGCGATTTAACTGAAATTATGCCGGTGGCTACTGCCAAGGATTCTACTTTATGGGTAACACAAATTGAAGGAAGCGTTATTGAAGAAGCCGGTGTACTTAAGATGGACTTCTTGGGATTAAAAACACTTTCTATTTTAAAAACGGCACTTGAATTAATTAAACAAAATCATGGCATTATCATTGATTTAGATTTAATACCACTTGACGACGCTAAAACTTTTAATTTATATCAAAGAGGCGAAACCAATGCCACATTCCAATTTGAAAGTGTGGGCATGCAAAAACATTTACGCGATTTAAAGCCCGATAAATTTGCCGACTTAATTGCCATGAACGCCTTGTACCGACCAGGCCCAATGGCCTATATTCCTAATTTCATTGAGCGTAAACATGGTCGTGAATTAATTAAGTATGATTTACCTGTGATGGAAGAAATTCTTTCAGACACTTATGGCATTACGGTGTATCAAGAACAGGTAATGTTACTGAGTCAAAAAATTGCAGGCTTTACCAAGGGCGATGCCGATGTACTTAGAAAGGCCATGGGTAAAAAACAAAAATCGGTATTGGATAAAATGAAAGCGCAGTTTGTTTCAGGCGCTGTAAAAAATGGACATCCTGAAAATGTATTGGAAAAAGTGTGGACAGACTGGGAAGCCTTTGCGCAATATGCCTTTAATAAATCGCATTCTACTTGTTATGCTTATTTAGCTTATCAAACTGCTTATTTAAAAGCGCACTACCCTGGAGAATATATGTCGGCTGTTTTAAACCATGCAGGAAGTATTGATAAGATTACTTTTTTCATGGAAGAGTGTAAAAGAATGGAGATAAAAGTATTGGGTCCAGATGTGAATGAATCTTTGAGAGGTTTTTCAGTGAATAAAAAAGGTGAAATTAGATTTGGACTAGGTGGATTAAAAGGTGTGGGCGATGCAGCCATTGAAGCCATTATTACAGAAAGAAACAAGGCTGGACATTTTGAAGATATGGTAGACTTTATGAAAAGAGTTTTATCAAGAGCTGTCAATAAAAAGTCTCTAGAGAGTTTAGCTTACTCAGGCACTTTCGATTGTTTCCCTGAATACCACCGTGCACAATATTTTACCATTGCCGATGGAGATAGAATTTCAGGATTAGAAAAATTAATTGGTTATGCGCAAGCACTTCAGTCCATGACAGCAGGTACTACCAATACTTTATTTGGCGACCTTCCTTCTGCTATGCAAGTGCCCTGTTCCTAAAATTCCTGTTTGCGAAGAGTGGACATTAACTGAAAAACTAGAACACGAGAAAGATATCACAGGTATGTTTATGAGTGGGCACCCGCTTGACCATTATGGTTTTGAAATGCGTCACTACCAGTTCACCCCTATTAATGCTTTTAATGAAGTAAAAGATAACCTTGCTTTATATCCTAATAATTTAGGCACGACAACTTTAAACTAGCCGGCTTAATTACCGATGTACAACACCGAGTGACTAAAACCGGTAAGAACTTTGGTTCTTTTATCATTGAAGACTTTGCAGGCAAAACCGATTTTTTATTATGGAGTGAGGACTATGTTAAGTTTCAAAACTATTTAGAAGTTGGACAAAAAATATTTATCAATGGTTCTTTTAGAACGAGGTACAATCAATCGAATCAGTTTGAATTTAAAATAGTCACTATGTCTTTACTAGAGACAGTGAAACAAGTACAAACCAGGTCCATTGAAATTAGCCTCCACCCAAGCCATTTAAACAATGAAATGATTCATTTCTTTGAAAAGAACTTGAAACAAAACCCAGGAAAGTCTTCTTTCAAAATAAGCTTTGTTGAACCCAAGGATCAATTAGTGGCAAGTTTACTCACTATTGAAAAGGGCTTTCTAATGAACGACGACCTTGTGCAGTTCTTGGACAGCAACCCTGCATTGAATGTACAAGTGAATTTGGTCACTTAATTAGTCACTTAGCTCCTAGCGCTGCGACAGCTAGTCCGAAGCTCTGCCATAGAATTTGTCCCCAATGGCTATTTAATTAAGTGGAAAAGTCAAATAGGCAGGTATTGAAGTTTGGAACTAATTTTGAACATAGAATAAAAGAAGCGTCAAACGAATCAAAGTATAAGAGTTGACTTAAATAGAAATCAAAAGAAACTGAACAATTAGAATTAAATAGAAACCTAACAATATAAAAATATACATATGAGTTTAGAATTTACAGACGCCAATTTTCAGACAGACCGTTATGGAAAGCGACAAATTAACAGTAATTGATTTTTGGGCAGAATGGTGTGGTCCTTGTCAGAGCGATTGGGCCAGTTATTGAAGAATTAGCTACTGAATATGCAGGCAAAGTAAACATAGGAAAAGTGAATGTGGATGTGAATCCTACTTTAAGTATGAACTTTGGTATTACTTCTATCCCAGCTATCCTTTTTGTAAAAGGTGGTCAAGTAGTAGACAAGCAAATTGGTGCTGTACCTAAGTCGGTATTAGACAAGAAAATTCAGTCGCATTTATAGTTAAACCAACCATAGAACGATTTTAAAAAATAGGCCTAGTTTGCCTATTTTTTTTTATCTTCCTATTTCAAATTCAGCACTATGGAGCGATTTCAAGGCCTTATTGGTATTGTGATTATTTTAATGATTGCATTTTTATTCTCTAATAATAAGAAGAATATTAATTACCGATTGGTGGTGAAGTGGTTTATTACTTCAATTAACCATTGGATTTCTAATCTTGAAAATTCCAGCTGTGACCAGTTTTTTCCAATTATTAGGAAGAGGTATGGGTAAAATTGAACAATTTGCGCGCGCAGGTGCAGCATTCGTATATAGTGGTGTGGCAGCAACTACTCCAACTGGTGTGGCCGATTTTGCCAACGGTGGTTTTGTATTTGCCTTTAATGTAACTGCTACTATTATATTAGTATGTGTACTGGTTGCTTTATTTTACCATTTTGGAATTATGCAAAGAATTGTAGCAGTGGTTGCAAAGGCTATGAATTTTATTATGCGTGTAAGTGGCGCCGAAGCATTAAGCAATGTGGCCAGTGCCTTTGTAGGACAAGTAGAAGCGCAAATTATGATTCGTCCATACTTAGCCACCATGACTAAAAGTGAGATACTTAGCTAGTATGAGCGGAAGCTTGGCTTGTATTGCAGGTGGAATATTAATTGTGTATGCAAACATGGGTGCACAAGCAGGTATGGACTTAGCCCCTAAATTAATTACAGCAAGTTTAATGGCAGCTCCTGGTGCACTTGTTATTGCTAAAATTGTTTTTCCTGAAACAGAAGTTTCTCAAACCATGGGAAAAGTAACCTTAGAAGTTAAAAGTCAATATAGTAATACCATTGATGCCATTACACATGGCGCAGGTGATGGTTTTAAATTAGCCATGAACGTTATTGCCATGTTAATTGGTTTTATTGCCTTAATAGCTATGATTGACTGGATGTATGCTTATCTATTGGACATTTATTTAACCCTAATTTGCATTTAAGCTTAAACTTTCTATTTGGTAAATTATTTTATCCAATGGCCTGGGCCATGGGTATTCCTACTGCCGATATTCAAAACGCAGCCACCTTACTTGGACAAAAATTAACCATTAATGAATTTGTGGCTTTTAAAAGTTTAACTAGCAAAGTGGTTCCTATTGTTACAGAGAAAGGCTTGCTTATTGTAAGTATTGCAATTTGTGGCTTTGCCAATTTTAGCAGCGTGGGTATGCTTATTGGTGGTATTAGCGAAATGGCTCCTAACCGTCGCAAGGACTTAGCCGAGCTAGGTTTGAAAGCACTTCTTTGTGGAACCCTCGCCTCCTATTTATCTGCAAGCATTGCAGGTATTTTAATAGGTTAACGATAAAAATAATATGATTTTTATTAGTTCATTTTAACACCATAATTATTCAGATAATTGGTAGCTTTGCATTCTAAATATGTGGACTATGGGTACAGCTAATATCGAAATCATTATTGCTTCAGAAAAAGACAATCTCTTACAAAAAATAGGAAACAAAGTTATTCAATAACGAACGTATAAGTTTTGAGGAGGGCGTTTATTTATTTGAAAAAGCATCACTCCCCTATGTTGGAGCATTAGCAAATTGGAAAAGAGAATCTTTACACGGCGATACCACTTACTTTAATAAGAACTTTCATATTGAACCTACCAATGTTTGTGTTTTCTCTTGTAAATTTTGTTCTTACTCAAAATTATATGCACATAAAGAAGAAGGCTGGGAACTCACCATTGACCAAATGATGGACATTGTAAAATCTTACGATGGCAAGCCCGTTACCGAAGTGCATATTGTGGGAGGCGTGCATCCTAAATTAACTTTAGAATTTTTCATTGACATTATTAAAAGCTATTAAAGCACACCGTCCTGAATTACATATTAAAGGCTTCACTCCTGTTGAATTAGACTATATGTTTCGTAAAGCAAATCTAAGTACCGAAGAAGGTATGAAACGAGCGCATGAAGCAGGTCTTGATTCTTTACCTGGCGGAGGTGCTGAAATTTTTCATCCAGATATTAGAAATATTATTTGTGCCGACAAAGCCACTGGGGACGAATGGTTACATATTCATAGAACTGCACATAATTTAGGTATGCATAGTAATGCTACTTTATTATATGGTCATATTGAAAAAGCTGAACACCGCATAGATCATATGGAAAGGTTAAGACAACTACAAGATGAAACCAAGGGCTTTAATACTTTCATTCCTTTAAAATTTAGAAATAAGGACAATGACATGCATGATGTTCCAGAGTCTACCATGGCCAATGATTTAAAAATGTATGCAATATCTCGTTTATACTTAGATAATTTCCCTCATGTGAAAGCCTACTGGCCAATGCTTAGGTCGTGAAATAGCACAACTTACATTAAGCTATGGCGTAAACGATATCGACGGCACTATTGACGATACCACTAAAATTTATTCAATGGCAGGTAGTGAAGAACAAACCCCTGTTATGACGACTGAAGAATTGGTACGCTTAATTAAGCAAGCCCATAGAAAACCTGTGGAAAGAGGCACGCTCTACAATGTGATACAAGATTATTCTTTAGTAGAGATGGATTAATTCAATTCAGATTTAATACATTTGAATATGAAATTTACTAGCGTTTTAGCCGGACTCTTATTAGTGGCATTATCTTCAATAGCTCAAGCAGATGCACGTTTGCTTGAAAAATTAATGCAGCAAAAGCCTGAACAATTTGGTAAGATTTTAGCCAACCCCAAAGAATACCGACTACAAATTTTATATACTCAAATTGATAGAGATAAAAACAATGTTCCCCATTTTAAAGAGTTCACATATAACCTAAACCCTAAAGAATATTTTTACCCAGCAAGTACCGTTAAAATGCCGCTAGCTTTTTTAGCACTAGAAAAAATAAATAATT
The DNA here is from genome assembly GCA_964203405.1 of Chitinophagales bacterium. Lineage (GTDB taxonomy): Bacteria > Bacteroidota > Bacteroidia > Chitinophagales > Chitinophagaceae > Sediminibacterium. The sequence goes on along the minus strand of CAXNLL010000001.1, from coordinate 157,509 downwards.
TAAAAATTAAGGGGCTTACAAAGTCTACACTCATGGTTTACGATAGTGTAGCAGATAGACAAGAACAAATTTATAATAATCCCTACTCCATTAATGGCGTACAAAATATTGAACAGGCTGTTAAAGAAATTTTTTTAGTAAGTGATAATAATGCAGCCAATAGGTTATTTGAATTTGTAACACCGCATACAGTACATGAGCAATTAGCTAATAAAGGGTATAAAGATGTGTATATTAGAAACCGATTAGAATTAGGTAGGACAGCCAAAGAAAATAGAAGCACTCAAGCCATTGATTTTTATAATGAGCAAGGAAAAATAATTCATCATCAACCAGCAGCCTTTAATAATGATAGCCTTCCTTATTATAATGCCTTTATTGGCAATGGCTATTTAAATAATCAAGACTCCCTTATCAAGGGCCCTTTAAATTTTTCAGAAAAAAACAGAATTTATTTAAGTGACCTTACCCATATTTTAAAATCGGTTATATTTTTCGATCAAACGCCCCCTTCTCAAAGATTTAATTTAACCACCGAGGATAGAAAGTTTTTACTGCACTACATGCATACCCTACCCACGCGAGTCACAATATCCCACTTATGACAGCGTTAATTTTTGGCCAAACTATTGTAAGTTTTTATACACAGGTTCTGAGAAAGGCCCCTTCCCCAATAATTTGAAAATATTTAATAAAGTAGGCGATGCCTATGGGTTTTTATTAGACATTGCCTATATCATGGATCCGGAGAAGAAAGTTGAGTTTATGTTGAGTGCCGTTATATATTGCAATAGCGATGGCATTATCAACGATAGTAAATACGATTACGATTCAGTAGGCTTCCCTTTTTATAAAAACTTAGGTCAGTTAATTTACAACTACGAGCTTCAACGCAAAAAAGCCTTTCTACCCAATTTTGCCCCTATACTTGAGGCTTCTAAATAGATATTAACAGAAAGGGAATAATTTATTGGCATTCAATGTCCAAAACTTACGTCTGTTTGCGATTTATTTGCGAAATTTGTGTTTCAAATAAGCAATCATGATATTATCTTCTCTATTAAACAGATTTAGTGAGCCAGAAACTTTAAAAATGGCCAAATTAGGCCGTGAACTAAGAGCACAAGGCAAAGACGTTATTGACTTAAGTTTGGGTGAACCCGACTTCGATACTCCTCAACATATTAAAGATGCGGCTATTAAAGCCATCAACGATAACTGGTCTCACTATACACCTGTTGCCGGTTTTGCCGATTTAAGAGAAGCTGTATGCAGTAAATTAAAACGCGATAATAATTTAGACTATAAAGCAGAAAATATTATTACTTCTACTGGCGCCAAACAAAGTTTAGCCAATGCCATTTTAGCCTTGGTGGACGATGGCGATGAAGTAATCATTCCTACTCCTTATTGGGTTACCTATTCTGAATTAGTAAAAATTGCGAGAGGTAAGGTGGTAGAAATAAGAAGCACTGTAGAAGATGGTTTTAAAGTAAGCCCTGCACAAGTAGAAGCCGCCATTACTTCAAGAACAAAAGTATTTATGTTCTCTTCACCAAATAACCCTTCAGGTGCGGTGTATAATAAAGCTGAATTAGAAGCACTTGCCAATTTGTTTAAAAAATATCCTGGCATTACTATATTATCAGATGAGATTTATGAGTATATCAATTTTGAAGGCAAGAATGAAAGTATTGCACAATTTGCATGAGATCAAAGATCAAGTAGTTGTGATTAATGGTTTAAGTAAAGGTTTTGCCATGACTGGCTGGCGTTTAGGCTATACTGCATCAAATGTTGAATTAGCCAAAGCTATGGAAAAATTACAAGGTCAATTTACTTCAGGTACTTGTAGTATCACACAAAAAGCGGCAGTCACTGCCTTAGTAGGAGATTTAAAACCTTCTATTGAAATGACGGAAGAATTTACACGTCGTCGTGCAAAAACATTAGCACTTGTAAATGATATACCTGGCTTTAAATGCTTTGCGCCTCAAGGAGCATTTTATGTATTCCCCGATGTAAGTGCTTATTATGGAAAGTCTGATGGCACAACAACCATTACAAATGCATCCGATTTTAGTATGTATCTTTTAAATGAGGCCAATGTATCTTCTGTCATGGGAGACGCTTTTGGAGAACCTAATTGTGTTCGTTTCTCTTTTGCCAATAGCATGCCAAATATTGAAAAAGCTTGGGCTAGAATTAAAGAAGCCTTGGCTAAATTAAAATAGTGACCTCAGAGAAATTTCAAATGTTCGAAAATAGGTTGCTTAAAAATTATAAGCACCGCATTAAACAAGCTAAACGACAAAATATTAGCTGTTGGCGATTGTATGACCATGACCTACCAGAATTTCCCGTTTGCGTTGAAATTTACGAAGACTATATTTATATAGCAGAATACAATCGTCGCCATAGCTTGAGCGATGAAGAACATGAGCTTTGGTTAAGCGAAACCAAAAACTGTATTGCTACTATTACGAGCTTGCCCATTGAAAATATGTACTTAAGGGTACGCAAGAGAATGGATCATAAAGAAGAGCAGTATGAGAAAGAAGAAACCCTTCCTATTTCAAAAATAATTACAGTGAATGAAAATAGTTTACAGTTTAAAGTAAACCTAACCGACTACTTAGATTCTGGTTTGTTTTTAGACCACCGTATTACAAGACAAATGATGCAAGCAGAATCGAAGGATACAGAATTTTTAAATTTATTTTCTTATACCAGCTCCTTCTCTGTATACGCTGCAGCGGCAGGTGCTAAAACCGTTACCTCTGTTGATTTATCTAAAACCTATTTAGCCTGGAGCGAAGATAATTTTGCTTTGAATAAATTAAATAACAAAGTCGCTTATCAATTTATTCACGCCGATGTAAAGCAGTATTTAAAAACCTTACCTGCTAATAAATATGATTTAGTATTTATGGACCCTCCCACTTTTAGCAATAGCAAAAGAATGAAGGATGTATTAGATATTCAAAGAGACCATGTTGAATTAATCAATGATGTACTTCGCGCCATGAAACCAGGAGGTATCTTATATTTCAGTACTAATTTTTCTCATTTTAAAATTGATGCCGAAAGTATTCACACCAAACTCATTAAAGATATTACCAAGGCTACTACCCCATTTGATTTTGATGGAAGATTGAAAAGAGCCTGCTTTAAATTACAGAAGCCAGTATAAATTCGTGAATGGCTATAACTTGTGGCGTTAATAATTGTATTTCATCATTCACAATTACTTTATCACATAATTTCATTTTAATAGTATCACTAATTTGATGATGCATTCTTTTTTCAGCCTCTTGTTTTGTGCAAGCATCTCTTTGCATAATTCTTTGAATTCTTAATGGCATAGGCGCCGTTACTCCAATCACAAAGTCTAAACCTTCTACTGCACTCGATTCAAATAAAAGAGCTGCTTCTTTAATAACATAAGGGGCTGTTTGTAATTTGGCCCAGTCCCAGGCAGCTTGAATAGTAATAGGATGAACAATTGAATTTAATAGGGCCAACTGATGCGCATCGGAAAAAACAATAGAAGACAAATAGGCTTTTTGTAAAACACCATTTTGATATACCTTCTCTCCGAACTGTTGAATAAGCGCTGTTTTAATGGCAGGACTTGTTTGCATTAATTGCTTCGCCGTTTCATCGGCATTGAATACAGGCACACCTAGGTTTTCAAATATTTTGGCTACCATGGTTTTCCCTGCACCTATTCCCCCCGTAAGTCCGATCATCTTAGACATAAAAAAGTCCGAAATTAGTTACCCCAATTTCGGACTTTTTTTAATCAAACCAATATAATTATTTAGGGTTGGTTTTTGACCACTCTAAGCTTATAGATGATTTTTCAATTTTCAAGTAAGAACCAGGACTTACTTCTAATTGAATTGTATTGTCTTCGTTTACTTTATTCACAGTACCATGGATACCTGCAATAGTAACTACTTTGTCTCCTTTTTGGATATCGTCAATAAACTTCTTTTGCTCTTTTGCTTTTTTAGCTTGTGGACGAATCATAAAGAACCAAAATACTAGTATGATACCACCTAACATCACCAATTGAAAAGTACCGCCACCTTGAGGTGCTTGTAATAAAATTTGTGTCATTTTAATTTATTTATAATTATGAGTAAATATAATGCAAAGAAACTATTTTGCTATTTTGCTTTGTGACTTATTTTTTGAATTTTTCCCGAACCCACTAACTCTTTATGTATATTATCCAAAATACCATTCACAAAATGACCACTTTGTTCGGTACTATAGTCCTTGGCTAAATCAATGTACTCGTTTATAGTCACCTTGGTAGGTATGGTATCAAAATACAATAATTCACAAACGCCCAAACGAAGTAGTATCATATCTATTACGGCTATACGTTCTGGGTCCCAGTTATTTAATTTAGGCTTAATCACTTCTTCCGTATATCCTTTTTTATCAATAGCTGTATCTAGTAATTCAGTAGCGAATTTCATTTTCTCCTCACCTACTAAATCTAGAAAATTAATACTGCCTGGCTTTTGCAAATAATCCAAGATAAAGCCCACCATCATATCTCCTTCATCTTCCCAGTTAGCAAAACGCTCATCTATATATTCTAAAATATTATCCGATTCTAAAATAAGGGTGCCGAAAATAAATTTAAGTATCTCTTTTTCTTTGGCCTTGTCTCTTCCTTGCTTCTATAATATAGGTTTTATAAATAGTCGATTCTGATAAGTTTCTAAACAAGGTTTTTACGATATCCTCGTCCAACCATTGTGCAGGGTTAACGAGAACCAATGCTTTTTTGAATTTCTCAGACTCAATGGTTTGCCATACAATACTATTGCCAGCTAATTTGATATTAACGGATAAGATCGGCTTGATTGGGTAAATTTTTGGAGGCTCTCTGCCCTGCCTCAACTTCGGCATAAAGGGCTACTTGGTGTACTAGATGAACCAGGAAAACAAACAAATTACGTGTTTTGTCAAATTCCTTCTGAAGTAGGGAGCCGGGACTGCTTTGGTTTTGATTTTCAACCATATACAGCACCTGCATTACTTTAATTCTAATATTTCTTCGGTTCATCATATGTATAAGAGCTAAGCGGCTGCAAATCTATCTAAAATTATTGGTAAAAACTGACATTTTTTACCCTAATCCTTTGCGTATCATGCAATTTTAGGCATAGATTTGCTTCCCTTACGCTTGAAAAACAATAAAACTGAAAATTTGGCCTATTGTATAGGAAAAAATTGCAGTGGCACGGTTATCGATGTATAGGATTTACAATATTTATTAATAAACAAAAAACGATAAAGTATGGCTAAGAAATTAAACATTACTCCTCTACATGACAGAGTAATAATTAAGCCTGCCGCTGCAGAAGAAAAAACAGCTGGAGGAATCATCATCCCTGATACTGCAAAAGAAAAACCACAACGTGGTGTAGTACTTGCTGCTGGAACAGGTAAAAAAGACGAACCCGTAACTGTAAAAGTGGGCGATAACGTTTTATACGGCAAATACGCTGGAACAGAAATTCAAATTGAAGGTCAAGATTTATTGATCATGCGCGAAAGCGATATTTTAGCAATTGTATAATTGCTAGAGTAAGTAGAACATTAATTAACGAAATAAAATAAGTTTATATGTCTAAAATGATTTTTTTCGACTTAGAAGCGAGAAATAAAATGAAAAAAGGGGTTGACACTTTAGCCAACGCCGTAAAAGTAACCTTAGGGCCAAAAGGTCGTAACGTGGTTATTGAAAAGAAATTCGGATCACCTTCTATTACAAAGGATGGTGTTACTGTTGCCAAAGAAATTGACTTAGAAGATCCTATTGAAAATATAGGTGCTCAAATGGTTAAAGAAGTTGCTTCAAAAACAGCCGACTTAGCTGGTGACGGAACAACCACTGCCACTGTATTAGCACAAGCTATTATTGGCGAAGGTTTAAGAAACGTTACTGCTGGTGCAAATCCAATGGATTTGAAACGCGGTATTGATAAAGCAGTAGAAAAAGTAGTTGCAAGTTTAAAAGCACAATCTCAAGCAGTTGGTAACGACGCTAAGAAGATTGAGCAAGTAGCTTCTATTTCTGCCAACAACGATAATGAAATTGGTAAATTAATTGCCCTTGCAATGAGCAAAGTGGGTAAAGAAGGTGTGATCACAGTAGAAGAAGCAAAAGGAACTGACACTACAGTAGATGTAGTAGAAGGTATGCAATTCGATCGTGGATACGTTTCTCCTTACTTCGTTACCAATAGCGAAAAGATGGAAGCTGAAATGCAAAATCCATACATCTTAATTTATGATAAGAAAATTTCAGCAATGAAAGACATCTTACATATTTTAGAGAAAGTAGCACAAACTAGTCGTCCATTAGTAATTATTGCTGAAGACTTAGAAGGTGAAGCAATGGCAACATTAGTAGTAAACAAATTACGTGGTACTATTAAAGTAGCTGCCGTTAAAGCACCAGGCTTTGGTGATAGAAGAAAAGAAATGTTAACGGACCTTGCTATTTTAACTGCAGGAACTGTCATTAGCGAAGAGCAAGGATTCAAATTAGAAAATGCAGACTTAACTTATTTAGGTCAAGCATCTTCTATCACAATCGATAAAGACAATACAGTGATTGTTGGTGGTAAAGGTAAAAAAGCAGATATCACTGCGCGTGTAAATCAAATCAAAGCACAGATTGAAAATACAACTTCTGATTACGATAAAGAAAAATTACAAGAGCGTTTAGCAAAGTTAAGTGGTGGTGTTGCCGTATTGTATGTTGGTGCAGCTACTGAAACTGAAATGAAAGAAAAGAAGGATCGTGTGGACGATGCTTTACACGCAACGCGCGCTGCAGTAGAAGAAGGAATCGTACCAGGTGGTGGGGTTGCTTACATTCGTGCCGTTGCAAGTTTAGAAAAATTAAAAGGTGCTAACGAAGATGAGAATACAGGAATTCAAATTGTACGTCGTGCAATTGAAGAACCACTTCGTCAGATTGTTAAGAATAGCGGTATCGAAGGTTCTATTGTTGTTCAAAGAATCAAAGAAGGTAAAGACGACTTTGGTTTCAATGCAAGAACAGAAGTTTTCGAAAACTTATTCAAAGCAGGTGTTATCGATCCTACTAAAGTAACAAGAGTTGCTTTAGAGAATGCGGCATCTATCGCTTCTATGTTGTTAACAACAGAGTGTGTGATTGCTGACAAACCAGCTCCAGCAGCAGCCTCAAGGTGGTGGACATGCACCTGACATGGGTGGTATGGGTTACTAATATTGAAAGCGATTTATTCGCATCAAGAAATAAAAAAAACCTCCTCGATTTTTCGGGGAGGTTTTTTTATGCGATTAAGACATTAAGTATTTAATAAATTATAGCTATTTTGTTCATACGGCCTTTAGTTGTAAAATACATTTGGAATCCTTTCACTAATAAAAATTGCGCTAATCCATAAGTAACCATAATAATTAAACCAATATGTGGTATAGGTGAATTAATAGACCAATCAAATTTATTAAAAGCTAAAATAGCATCTGATGCTATGAAAAATAACATACCTGGTATCCAAAAATTATTGGCAATAATTTTGATGGGCTTATGATTAGCAATATGAATAGCCATTAATGCTGCTGAACAAATGAGTACCATATATACTAATATGGGATAAATTAATGGTCCTATGGCAGTACTTAATTGAAAATAAATAAACCAACAAAAGCTAAGCAATAAAAAAGTTGAAGCTTTTAATATTGTTGATTTAGGCTGTTTCAAACCATATATTTTACTAAAGAAAATAATATTAAATATATGGGTGGTCATAAAGGCAACCATACCTGGTATAAAAAGAGATTTTGAAATTAAAAATACATCCCCTAAAAAAGAACCAAATAAACTCATCATCACTAAATTTTTTCCAGGCTTGTTGAAGACATTGCCTTGAAAATATAAATATATCATCAGCGTAGGCAGAAACAAGGCCTTACTGATAGCCTCTATAAGTTTATATTCTTCCCCTAAAAATTGGGCTAAAAAATGAATAATAATAACCACTAAGCTTATAGTTAGTCCCCATTTTGTAAAAAAAGATTTCATATCAAGTTTTAATTTTTTGTTAATCCAGGTATATAGGAAGGTTAATCAAGATACATATAAAAATTAAATGTAAGCAATGAATGTCTAATTTAAGAATCAATGCATAAATTTGCTTATGATTAGCCCGGAAGAAGAAAAATTCTACCTGCAATGGGAAAAAGAAAGAACCCTACCCCATTACAAACGCAAACCTTTTTTAATAGGTTTGAGTTTTGGATTAAGCTTAGGGCTTCTAATACTTATCATTTCAGAAACGGGTTGGTATGAAAGGGCCAGTATGGTAGCCAATATGAGAGGTAATGAAATATGGATTATGATTGCTATTGTACTATTCTCCTTTGGATTTGCATGGCTCTACCAGCAATTTACCTCCGAGATGAACGAACAAAGATTTAAAGAAATAAAGCACTTAAAAAATAAAAAATGAACCTAATGAATCTAATGAATTTCAAAACCCCAGTGACCCTTATTTTTCGCAATTTAATCATCGCAACCCTTATCATACTGGGAACATTTAGCCAATTAGGCTGTAGCAAGTCCTCAGCTAGTGAATCTGACCAGATGATTAGCTATGCAAAAAAGAATAATATTACCTATGTATCAGACCCATCTGGCGTCTTATATCAAATAATTACTGCAGGAAATAGTACTAAACCTAGGCTAACTAGCACAATTACAGTTACTTATACAGGTAAATTAATGAACGATAAGACCTTTGATAGTGGCACTATCACTTATCCTTTAAATAACCTTATCCCAGGCTGGCAAATAGCCCTTCCCTTAATAGGTGAAGGCGGCCAAATCAAAATCCTTATACCATCTACATTAGGTTATGGATCTAGAGGAAGTGGCGAGATTCCGGGCAACTCCCCCTTGTACTTTGACGTAAGCCTGTTGAAGGTAAAATAATGGCTTTTTAGCCTTTATTTTGGCCTCTTTCCATTATATTTGCCGACTAAAAATCAGTTAACCACACTATTATGCAACTCAAAGGATTAGTGCGCTTTTTTACCATTGCGCTTATTTTAATTTGTCTTTATCAATTGTCATTTACTTGGTTCGTAAGAAGTCACGAAAAAGCCATGGAGGTGAAAGCTAGTTCATGGGTGAAAAAGTTCCCAAAAGCAGATCAAGTATACCCTTCTAATAAAGAAGAGCAATTATTGTACAACGATAGCTTAAACGATATTCAAAAAACTTATTATAAGAAGTTATTAGACAGTACCAAAGACAGTAAATTGGCTTTTGGTTTAACCACTTATGCTTCTGCTAAAGAAAAAGAATTAATGCTAGGCCTTGATTTACAAGGTGGTATGAGTGTCACCATGGAAGTAGGCTTAGATGGTTTAATTAAATCACTCGCCAACTATACTAAGGACGTTTCATTCAACACTGCTTTAAACAATGCAGTTGCAAAAGAAAGCTAATAGTCGTGCCGATTTAATTTCCTTATTCAAAGATGAATATGCAACCAGTTAACCCAACGGGTAAATTAGCTCCTTTATTTGCTGCAAGAAGCAATGGTAAATTAAAGTTCGACGCTTCTGATGACGCAGCCGTTACTTACTTAAAAGAACAATCTACACAGGCTTTCAATAATACATACCGAATTTTAAGAACGCGTATTGACCGTTTTGGTCTAGCTTCTCCTAATATCAACCCTGATGCTACTAAAGGTATTATCAATATTGAATTAGCAGGTGTGAACGATAAAGAGCGTGTTCGTTCTTATTTACAATCTACGGCTAACCTTCAATTCTTTGAAGTATATACTTTTGAGAACAGAGATCTTCAAAATGCAATTGTTGCCGCTGATAAAGCGATTGAAGCAAGTTTAAATGGCATTAGCGATACCACTGCAAATGTAAAAGCAGATACTTCTAAATTGAACCCTAACAAAAATCCTTTGTTAAAAATGGTTCAGTTTACGCAACCTTATCAAGGGAAAAATGGTCAAGCTATTTACCCTGCTGAAATTGGATACACATTCAAAACTGATACAAGTAAATTAAATGCATACTTAGCCCTTCCAGAAGTAAAATCTAAGTTCCCATCGAACTTGGTATTTATGTATGGTAAAAATGAAAGCGAAGATCCTAAAAGCAAAGATGTAGTTCCAATTTATGCTATTAAAACTTTGGATAATGGTCAAGCAGAATTAGAAGGCGACCATGTTGCGAATGCTGCACAAGATTTTGATGAAAGAGGAAAGGTAGCCATCAAAATGAATATGGATAAATTAGGTACCAGCATTTGGGCTAAGATGACTTCTAAAAATGTAGGTAAGCCTCTTGCAATCGTACTTGATAATATTGTTTATTCAGCTCCTAATGTAAATGATGCAATTACTACAGGTAACTCTTCAATCTCTGGAAACTATACTTTAAAAACAGCACAAGACTTAGCTGAAATTTTAGAGAGTGGTAAATTACCAGCGCCTGCTAAAATTGTACAAGAGCAATTAGTAGGTCCAACTTTAGGTTTGGCTTCTATTCAAGGTGGTGCGATGGCATTTGGAGTTTCTTTCCTTGTCATTTTCGCTTTAATGTTATTATACTTTAACACAGGTGGATGGGTAGCGAACATTGCATTAGTATTAAACTTACTTTTCACTATTGGTATATTAAGCGCCTTAGGTTTTACTTTAACAGCACCTGGTATTGCAGGTTTAGTATTAACTATTGGAATGGCGGTAGATACCAACGTAATTATATTTGAGCGTATTAAAGAGGAATTAACAAAAGGAAAAAGTTATCAGTTGGCTGTCACAGATGGTTACAAACGTTCTATGTCTCCAGTATTGGATGCACACGTTACTACCCTATTAACAGCTTGTATCTTAGCTTACTTTGGTTTAGGTCCAGTACTTGGTTTCGCAACAACGCAAATCATTGGTATTTTACTTTCTTTATTCTGCGGAATTTTAGTATCTCGTTTAATTACCGATATCTACACAAGCAAAAACAGACACTTCGAATATTTCACTAAAATTTCAAGAGGTATCTTTCAGCATGCATCTTTCAAATTTATTGAATTCAGAAAGTATGCTTATATGTTATCTGCTGTTGTATTAGTAATGGGTATTGCTAGTTTCTTTAACGGATTTGACGAAGGTGTTGAATTTGCTGGAGGAAGAAGCTATACTATTAAGTTTGCTAAAGCTGTGAATATTGAATCTGTTAGAGAGGACTTGAAAAAAGTATTCGGCGAATCTCCTATTATTAAAACAGTAGATTCTAAGAACCAAATTAATATTACCACTTCTTATAAAATTAAAGAACAAGGCAATAATATTGATGAAGAAGTAGAAGCTTTATTATTCAAAGGTTTAGAAAAGCAATTACCTGCAGGAACTTCTTTAAAAGAATTCGATTCTCAGTATAAGCAAAGTTCTCAAACAGTATTACCTACTATATCTGATGATTTAAAAGCAGGTGCTACGAAAGCAACCATTTTTGCTTTAATTGCAATTTGTTTATACATCTTTATTCGTTTCCGTGATTGGAGATATTCTTTAGGAACCATCTTCTCTTTATTACACGATATATTTGTTACTTTAATCGTATTTAGTTTCTTAAGAAAAGTGGTGCCTTTCCCATTAGAGATTGACCAACACTTTATTGCAGCTATATTAACCGTAATTGGTTTCTCTATGAACGATACTGTAATTGTATATGACCGTATTCGTGAGGACAGCCAATTAATGAAAGGTGTAGATAATGCTACTATCATTAATAAAGCCATTAACCAAACATTGAGTCGTACTATTATGACTTCTTTAACCGTGTTCATCACTATCTTAATCTTATTCATCTTTGGTGGAGAAGTAACAAGAGGTTTTGCATTCGCTATGTTAATTGGAGTTATTACAGGTACTTACTCTTCTATCTTTGTAGCGGCACCAGTACTAGTTGACTTTGCAAAGAGTCGCCCATTAGGCCGTGAAGAGAAAAAGAAATAATTCTACACTGAATTTATAAAAAAAGGCCTTGAGAAATCAGGGCCTTTTTTATTTTCATAAGCATTATAAATAGCCTATCACTCTCGGATTCGAATGACGCTAAAAAATCATAAATTCATCTAAAATTGTGAACTCGCTTCGCTCAGACATGCACAATTTTTTAACGATGTATTTATGATTTTTCTTAACGCTATTCTCATAAGCTCGTGAGTAGTCTATTCATAATGCGTTATATGAAAAAAATGCTGACTAAAATTTGTTTAAAATTAGATTGAAAACAATACTCATTCAAGCGAACTTTGTGAGCAAAGCGATCAGAGAGCGAAAATGATGTATTGTTTAAACTAATTTTAAACCGCAAATGAAGTACCGCATCCACAGGTACTAGAAGCATTTGGATTTTTAAAAGTAAATCCACGGCTATTCAGACCACCTTGCCAATCTATCTCCATTCCATATACATAAATCTGATGCGATTTTTCCATGCAACAAGGAATACCCTCAATGGAGAAAATTTCATCATCTTCTTTAGGAACATCAAAACCTAATACATAGGTCATACCACTGCATCCACCCCCTTTTACGCCCACTCTTAGTCTTTGTTGTTGATCAAAGTCTGGCTCAGCCATTAATCGGTTAATTTCAGTAATGGCTCCTGCGGTAAAGGTTACCGGGGTTTGTAAGGCTATATTGGTATCTGAAGACATATTTGAATGTTTATAGTACAAAAGTACAATATTAGGAGCATTTACAAGTAAACAGTCATTTCGAAAATAGAAATAATTGAAGGCCCTATATTTTGAATTTTTCGTAAATTTAACCATGCAAGAAGCTGAAAAAAAGACAGATAGTGGCATTGAAATCAAGAAGGTATATACCTGCAACGATTTACCTACCAATTTAAATGAAACATTATTACCAGGCGAGTTCCCTTATACAAGAGGCGTTCAATCAGATATGTATAGAGGTAAGTTATGGACAATGCGCCAATATGCTGGATTTTCTACCGCAGAGGAAAGTAATAAACGATATCATTTTCTTATTATCACAAGGGGTAATGGGTTTAAGTGTGGCCTTTGACTTACCCACTCAAATAGGCTATGACGCCGACCATTCTTTAGCAGAAGGTGAAGTAGGAAAAGTGGGTGTATCTATTTGTTCCATAGAGGATATGGAAATTTTATTTAAGGATATTCCTTTAGATAAGATTAGTACTTCTATGACTATTAATTCTACTGGTTTTATTTTATTAGCACTATATATTGCCTTGGCTAAAAAAAGAGGCATTGATTTAAAACAATTAGCAGGCACTATACAGAACGATATTTTAAAAGAATACGCTGCAAGAGGTACTTATATCTACCCTCCTAAACATTCTATGCGTATTATCACCGATATTTTTGAATACTGTGGTCAGCATTTACCGAAGTGGAATAGCATTAGTATTTCTGGTTATCATATTAGAGAAGCGGGCAGTACTGCGGTGCAAGAAGTAGCCTTTACTTTAAGTAATGGTAAGGCCTATGTAAAAGCGGCTATTGAAAAAGGATTAGACATTAATGTATTTGGTAAGAGATTATCTTTCTTTCTTTAATGCCCATAATAATTTATTTGAAGAAGTAGCCAAGTTTAGAGCGGCTAGAAAAATGTGGGCTATCATAATGAAAGACTTAGGCGCCACCGATGAAAAAGCCTTGATGCTTCGTTTTCATACACAAACAGGCGGAGCTACTTTAACGGCACAACAACCTTTAAATAATATTAGTAGGGTTACCATTCAAACCATTGCTGCAGTCTTAGGTGGCACACAAAGCCTTCACACCAACGGTTTTGATGAAGCCTTGGGATTACCTACTCAAGAAGCAGCTAGTATTGCTTTAAGAACACAACAAATTGTGGCCAATGAATCGGGCATTACCGATACAGCCGATCCTTTAGCTGGTTCTTATTTTGTTGAAAGCCTTACCAATGAACTAGAAGAAAAGGCTTTAGCACTTAATTAACCAAATAGATGAAATGGGAGGTGCGGTAAGTTCTATTGAAAATGGATTTATGCAAAACAAAATTGCAGAAAGTGCTTACGCTTATCAAAAGGCTATCGAGTCCAAAGAAAAAATAATTGTAGGGGTGAATCAATTTGAATCTACTTCCACCACTAATATACCTGTATTTCAAATTGATGAAAGTATAAGAATACAACAAATTGAAAAATTAAAAGCCTTAAAAAGCAGTAGAGATACTATTAAAGTCACGGCTTGTTTAGCAGCGGTTAAAGCAGCCGCATCGGGTACTGAAAATATTATGCCTTCTGTAATAGAAGCTATTGAAAACTATTGTACTTTGGGAGAAATAGCAGATGAATTAAGAGGTATTTATGGAGAATTCCAAGCTTAAAAATATAAACACCAAAATAAAAAAGTAGTTTATATATTAATAGATTAAATAAGAAACTTAATTAATATAATTAGAAATAAAAGATAAAACATAAATACAATGCGTAAAATTTTCCTTTCTTTATTAGCTACTTGTAACTGTATCAAGTATAGCACAAGACTTACCTAAAAATTATGCTTCCTTATTAAAAGAAGTAGAACCAGAACTTATTGCTTGGAGAAGACATTTTCATGAATTCCCTGAACTATCTAATAGAGAAGTAAACACAGGAAAATACATTGCCGATTTTTTAAAAACCTTACCAAATCTTGAAGTAAGATACCCTGTTGCTAAAACAGGTGTGGTGGCGGTTTTAAAAGGGGGTAAACCGGGTGCAGTCATTGCTTTAAGAGCCGATATCGATGCCTTACCTGTATATGAAAGAGTAGCCCTACCCTTTGCTTCTAAAGTAACTACTGAATTCAATGGCCAAAAAGTAAGTGTAATGCATGCTTGTGGTCATGATTCACATACAGCTATGTTAATGGCTACTGCCAAAATGTTAAGTGCCATGCAAAAAGAAGTACCAGGTACCATTGTGTTTTTATTTCAACCTGCTGAAGAAGGCGCTCCAGAAAATGAAGAAGGTGGCGCACAACTTAATGATTAAAGAAGGCGCATTAGACAATCCAAAAGTAGAAGCGGTATTTGGTATTCATATTTCTTCTCAAACACCAGTAGGCACTCTAAAATATAAATCAGGCGCCTTTATGGCTTCCTCTGATTGGTTCACCATTAAAGTAAATGGTAAAGGAAGTCATGGTTCACAACCTTGGGGCGGCGTAGATCCTATTGCGGCAAGTGCACAAATAATTGAAGGCTTACAACATATTGTAAGTCGTCAAATGGATTTAACCACGGCCCCACTAGTCATTACAGTAGGTACTATTAATAGTGGTGTACGTTCTAATATTATTCCTGAAACAGCGGAGATGACAGGTACTATTAGAACCCTTGATAGCAAGATGCAAGAAGAAGTACATCAGAGAATTAAACATACCGCTAAAACCATTGCAGAAAGTTCAGGCGCTACTGCAGATGTGACTATTGATACAAAAACTTTAGTCACTTATAACGACCCAGCCTTAGTGAAAAAGACTTTACCTTCTTTAATAAAGGCAGCAGGTGATGAGAATGTTTCAGAATCAACCTGGGTAACAGGTGCTGAAGACTTTTCATTTTTTGCAGCCAAAGCGCCTAGCTTCTTTTTCAATTTAGGAGGTATGCCTAAAGGAACCGATCCTAAAAAAGCAGGCCCACATCATACTCCCGATTTTTATTTAGATGAATCTGGATTTATAGTGGGGGTAAAAGCTTTCTGTCAACTAGTATTTGATTATGGAAAAACGAAGTAGTTATTAATTTCTAGCACCAAATAATAAGCTTCCTATTCTTACTAAGTTACTACCCTTGGTAATAGCTAATGCGTAATCACCACTCATGCCCATACTTAATGGTATCAAAATGAACATTATTTAAATGCGGTAGCTGTGTGGTCATAAATTGTTTTTAAAGTAATAAACTCCTTTTCAACCAGGGCTTTGTCTTCCGTAAAACTTGCCATACCCATGAGTCCTTTTAATACTACATTACTATAATTAGAAAGTCGACCACTTGCAATAAACGCTGTTAAACTTTCTGCATCAAATCCAAACTTAGTTTCTTCTGTGGCAATATGTACTTGCAATAAACAAGCAATCATTTTATTTTGCTTAATGGCTTGCTTATTTATTTCTGCTAATAATTTTTCAGAATCGACCCCATGAATTAAATACACAAAGGGAGCTATATATTTTACCTTATTGGATTGTAAATGTCCTATAAAATGCCAGTGGATATCGGAAGGTAAACTGGCAGCTTTATCTACTAATTCCTGTACATAATTTTCACCAAAATTTCTTTGACCTAAGGCATATAGGGCTTCAATGTCTTCATTAGGCTTGGTTTTACTGACAGCCACCAACTGCACATTTTTTCCTTGCAGTTGTTCTTTAATAGCTTTGATAGGCTTCAGTATTTACAGGCATAATTTATTTTGTAATATTTCTACCAATGACCATTTTTTGTATCTCACTAGTACCCTCATAAATTTGCGTAATTTTTGCATCACGCATTAGCCTTTCAACATGAAATTCTTTTACAAACCCATATCCTCCATGCACTTGAACAGCTTCAGTGGCTGCCCACATAGCAGTATCACTTGCATGTAATTTAGCCATGGCAGCTGAAGTCGTATAATCTAAGCCATTGTCTTTTTCCCAAGCTGCATGATAACATAACAATCTGGCCGATTGAATTCTAGTAGCCATTTCAGCTAATTTAAATTGTATAGCCTGATGCTCATGAATAGGTTTTCCAAAAGACTGTCTTTGTTTACTATAAGCCAATGCTAATTCATAAGCGCCACTGGCAATACCTAATGCTTGTGCAGCAATACCTATTCTACCTCCATTTAAAGTTTTCATGGCAAAGGAGAAGCCAAAACCATCTGCCCCTATTCTATTTTCTTTGGGCACTTTCACATCCATAAAAGAAACGGCATGTGTATCACTTCCTCTAATGCCTAATTTGTTTTCTTTTGCTCCTACTAAAATACCTGGTGTATTTTTTTCAACAATAAAAGCATTGATACCCTTTGGGCCTTTAGAAGCATCTGTTTGTGCCATTACTAAATACACCGATGCAGTGGAACCATTGGTAATCCAATTCTTGACCCCATTTAATAAATAATGATCCCCTTTATCTATGGCAGATGTATGTTGATGCGTCGCATCGCTTCCTGCTTCTGGCTCACTTAATAAAAAAGCACCAATATATAATACGCCATCTTTCTTCCCTTGTGCTAATGGTGTTAAATATTTTTTCTTTTGTTCCTCTGTTGCATAATGTTCCAAGCCCCAACATACTAAACTATTATTCACACTCATTGCCACGGATACACTGGCGTCTACTTTACTAATTTCTTCCATCGCAATCACATAACTAATGGTGTCCATTCCTGCACCACCATATTCGGTAGAAGCCATCATACCTAAAAAACCTAAATCAGCTAATTGCTCCATTTGTTCTTTGGGAAATTTTTGATGCTCATCTCTTTCAATGACACCTGGCAAACATTGTTGTTGTGCAAATTCACGAGCAGCTCTTTGAATCATTAGCTGCTCCTCTGTTAACTTGAAATCCATACCTTATTATTTTTTGACAAAATTACACTAACAATTGTTAGTTCGATAATTTATTTTGAATTAATTGAAATAAAACCGAGCGGTCATTTTCTGTAACTACAGCCGAACTATCGGCTCTAAAATGTCGCTTGAAAGCGAGCAAGGCAGCTGTGGTATCCTTAATATCATAACCCACCATGGCCAAGGCAAAAGGAATGGATATAGATGCAGGTAAGCTATATTTTGCATCGGGCTCAAACCAAAGACCATAGCCTTTTTGGGCTAATAATATCCAAGGAAATTGAATATTAGGATCTACTTTTCGTTTCGGTGCAATATCGGCATGACCAATGAAATTGGCATCTGGTATTTTATAATTCTCCTTCAATTGAGCTAATAACAATAGCAAACTATTTATTTGTGCGCTATCAAAAGGCTCAAAACCATTATTGTCAAGCTCAATACCTATAGAGCTTGAATTAAGGTCGCTATTATTACCCCATTTTGAAATACCACCATGCCAGGCCCTCATATAATCATTCAACATATGGTGTATAGTGCCGTCCTTACAAATCACATAGTGGGCACTTACCTTAGACCTTTCCAAAGTAAAAGTTTTTAAAGTTTGCTCGCAAGAATTTTGTGCAGTATGATGAATGACTACAAAATTAGGTTTACGTAAATCAAAGTTGGTAGTACCTACCCAATCGGCTGCCTTGGGTAATTGATTAATAGTTTGCAAACTTGGATTTTCTTTTAATAAGGTAACCAAGTCTTTAGTATGCTTTTTATAGATTCGATTAGTTGTAGCATACGGAAAATGATTACAAGCCATCATACTTGCAATGGCAATGAAACTAATAATACCAATAAGTCCAATAGGTAAGGAAGATCTTTTAAAAAATAGCATGTGCATTAAGGATTTATTTAGATACTATACTTGGCTCTTGTTGGCTTAAGCAATGAAAACTACCTAGTCCCCAAATAATATCGGTAGAGTCAATACCCACTACTTCTCTAGTAGTAAAACAAGACTGAATGATTTGCATGGCCTTGTCATCCGCATCAGATTTAAAAGTAGGTACTATAACATGTCCATTGCTAATATAAAAATTAGCATAAGATGCGGGCAGGCTCTGACCTTCATAAATTACTTCTGCAGGCATAGGTAGTTCCACAATATTTAATTGCTTACCACTAAGTAGTCGCATCTGCTTTAGTTCTTTTAAATTCTGTTGCAATATTTCATGATTGGCTGAAAGCAGATTGGGCTCCACTACTGTAATAACGGTGTCTTCATTGACAAAACGAACGGTATCGTCGATATGACCATCGGTATCATCTCCCACAATACCATCACTTACCCATAACACTTGGTCAATTCCATAATAGTCACTCAAATACTTTTCAATTTGATCTTGATTTAAATGCGGGTTTCTATTAGGATTTAACAAACAAGATTTTGAAGTCATCACTGTTCCGGCGCCATTAAAATCGACAGAGCCTCCTTCCATAATAATACCTGGATGAAATACTGGTAAACCTAAGGCGGCTGCTATACGCGTAGGAATTATATCGTCTAAATCATAAGGCGGATATTTTCCACCCCATGCATTAATATTCCAATCTATAATTACTTTAGGATCTACTGCATTATCTCTTAGTAAAAAGGCAGGGCCATGATCACGACACCAAGCATCGTTGGTGGGATGCATAAAAAACTGAACACGCTCTAAATTCACCCCTGCTAATTGTAACATTTTTTGAGCAGAGTTGCGCATTTTTTCATCTACCACATTAATACAAACTCTTTCTGTTAGAGAAACAATTTTTACAAATTCAGTATAGGAAGGATAAATACTGGCAATTTTACCAGGCCAACTTTCTTCTTTATGGGGCCAACTTAACCAAATGGCATCATGTGCTGCAAATTCAGCGGGAAAATAATAGCCTAAAGATTTTGGTGTAGCGTTGGTCATATTATAATAGTGTCTGCTTAATTTAATTTGTATATTTCTTATGCATATTTTATTCAGCCTCATCGTCTAAATATCTTTTAGTAATAGGACCATAAGAATCAATTCTACGATCACGTAAGGAATGGCCAATGAGTTCTATAACTATCCGATTTTTCTGTATCAATATCAATTACGGCCACTTCTTCTTTATCATGAGAAGCTTCGTATAATAAAGTTCCAAAGGGATTACTTACAAAACTACCACCCCAGAATTTCATCAGCCCTTCTTGCTCTAGTCCTACTCTATTCACACTAATCACTGGCACTCCATTGGCAACCGCATGGCTTCGTTGTATAGTTTGCCAAGCATTGTATTGTTCTTTATTTGTGGCTTCGTCTTGTGCAGTAGCCCAACCAATAGCGGTTGGATAAAATAACATTTCAGCACCCATTAAAGTCGTAATTCTTGCAGCTTCAGGATACCATTGATCCCAACATATTAAAACACCAATAGTGGCAAATTTTGTTTTGAAAACTTTGTAGCCTAAATCGCCTGGAGTGAAATAAAATTTTTCATAATAAGCAGGGTCGTCTGGTATATGCATTTTACGGTACTTCCCTAAATAAGCTCCATCGGCATCTAAAACCGCTGTAGTATTATGGTACAAACCTTCTGCTCTTTTTTCAAATAAAGAAGCAATGATAACCACCCCTAATTCTTTGGCTAAAGCAGAAAGTGTATTACTGGTTTCACCTGGAATAGGTTCAGCTAATTTAAAATTATCATAGGCTTCTACATCACAGAAATAAAGTGAAGTAAATAATTCTTGTAAGCAAATAATATTCGCTCCTTTTTTTGCAGCCTCTCTTACTTTTTCAATTGCTTTTAAAGTGTTGGCAGATTTTGATGCCTCACAGCTCATTTGCACTAATCCTACTTTAACAATGGCCATAATTTTAAATTAAAAAGGGTTAAAATATTTCTATGTTGTCTTTTGAATGATTGCCTCAAAACTACGAATACCTAATAACTTTTGGGTAATAAAACCTTCTGCATAATCCACTCCTATTTGATGTCCTAATTCTTTGGCTCTTCCTTTTACAAATTCTAAAAAAGCATTGCCCGAAATAAAAGTATCAGGCTCAGTAGAATTTGGATCGAAAAATTGTGAACTATGCGCCAGGATGGCTTCCATCTTCTTGTCCATGAAGGCACTGATATCTATCACAAAATTAGGCGTTAAATTTCTTGATTGTATGTAATGAAATACTTGAGTAGGTCTCCAAGGTGCTTGCACGACTCCATTATGCGTAGTTTGAATTTTAACGAGGCCCGATAAAAATGCGGCGTCCACTACTAAACTAGAAGCGCGCCCATGATCCGGATGACGGTCCTCTGGTGCATTACAAAAAATAATGGAAGGTTGATACTTTCTAATAGTTTCAATGATGGCAAATTGATTTTCTTTATTGTTCTCAAAAAAACCATCGGACATTCCTAAATTTTCTCTCACACCAATGCCCATTACTTGAGAAGCTAATTGCGATTCCTTTAATCTTTGTGAAGTGGTGCCTCTTGTTCCAAGCTCTCCTTTGGTTAAATCTACAATACCTACTTTCTTACCTTCAGACACTGCGACTAACAATGCCCCTGCACATCCCAACTCCACATCATCGGGGTGGGCTCCAAAAGCAAGTATATCTAGTGTTTGCATAATTGATAATTTACATTACAAAGGTAAGTACTCAAAAGTCTTTTTTGACAAAAAACCCTCTCTTACTTGCGTAAGAAAGGGTTTGAATAAGTATAAAAAAGAATATTTTTTAATGGTCTCTCTTTTATTGCTTCTTGGCGTAACGCTTGTTGAATTTATCAATACGACCAGCGGTGTCAACCAACATGTTTTTACCAGTGTAAAAAGGATGTGAAGTGTTAGAAATCTCCAATTTAATAACTGGATACTCTTTACCGTCTTCAAACATGACTGTTTCCTTAGTTTGTGCAGTTGATTTGCCTAAGAATTGCATACCGTTACTCATGTCCTTGAACACTACAAAACGATACGCTTCTGGATGGATACCTTCTCTCATAATTATGATTTTTAAGGATGCACGGGTTTTGCCGTACAATTTATTTAATAGGACGCAAATTTAGCTTAAAGCAAGGTTGTGGCCAAATTTTAAAGGCTTGAAAGGGTAAAATACCCTTATTTCATATTGATATACTGTAAAGGAAGGCCTAAATTGCCCGCCCTGCAAGCAGCTATAACATCTTGTAAATCATCGATTTTCTTGCCTGTCACACGAACAATATCGTCCATAATGGCCGCCTGCACCTTTAGCCCACTCTCTTTGATGAGTTTGACCACCTTTTTAGCATCTTCCTGCTTTAGGCCATTTTTCACAGAAACGTCCTTTTTGAAGATTTTACCACTCGGAAAAGCGTCTTTAGAAAAATCAAAAGAAGATGCTTCAATACCTTGCTTCATTGCACGGCTTATTAAAACATCTACAATTTGCTGAATTTTCATTTCAGAATCAGATTCTAATTTCAGCATATAATCTTTCTTATTTAAATCAATCACTACATGATTGCCTTTAAAGTCGAAACGATTCGTGATTTCTTTTTTCACAATATTTACTGCATTATCCAATGTTTGAATATCTACAGAGCTAGCAATATCAAATGACGGCATAAAAATTATTTATGGTTTAACAATAGTTTTAGGGAACCAACGTTTTGATTGAATCAAAAATACAATTCCAATAAGTATTAAAAAAGTAGAAATAAGTTCTGCTTGAGTAGGCTGAAAAGGAAGTGACATATACTTATTGTTCACTCTTATTTTTTCAATAAAGTAACGCTCCCCTCCTGCAAAAATTAAATAGATACCAGTCAGTATGCCTGGCTGTGTAATTTTTTTTCTAAATGCCCACATGATAGCAAATAAGGCAAACATGATGATTATTTCATACAAGGTAGTTGGAAAAACAGCAGCAGGTAGTTCGTTACAATAATTTCCAACACATCCATTAATAGGCACCCCTTCATTCAAAACATTATGCGCATAGGTAGAAGACCAAGCCCAATCAGGTAACCATGTAAAAGGCTTGGGTGCTAAATTTACAATACCCCAATCGCCATCACCACTAATATGACATCCAATTCTTCCCGCTGCATAAGCAAATAGCATAGTGGGCGCCATAGCATCTGCAAAATGTATTACTCTAATATTATGTTTTCTGATGTATACAATGACACCAATGGTAGCTAAAATTAATCCCCCATAAAAAGTTAATCCACTAAATGAAATAAGTGATCCAATAGGATCTCTTACTAATTCATCTATATTTTCTAAGTTATGAAAAATTTTGGCGCCTAAAAACCCCCATAAGGCAGCTTGTAAAACCACTTCACCTACTCTATCATGCGGCCATACAGTAAAGGTCCTGGTTTCAGGCTTCGCTAATTTTTCTTTATTTTTTTCTCTCCATTTTACATAGACCATGAAGCCACCTACCAATAATACCCGCGACGCATATTTCCTTCTAAGGATAAAATAAAGGCCTGGGTATTATTTAAAGCATTTTCAATGGTAAAGGCTCCAACTATCTTATAACCAAACAAATAGCCAAAAATAAAATTGGTAATTAAATCACTCATAGAAGCAGGTGCTCCCACAATCATTTTTTCTTCTACAGGTGTAAACTCCCCTAATGCTTCCTTTCTTTTCAATTCTAAGATATAAGACATAACCAGAGGCCACAAAGGCAATGGCTACAAAAAAACCGAATGAATTGATAAGCTTTAATCCATTTAATTTAATACCGAATAAGTCATCGACTAGATAATATAAATTGGGATACATAGTTTGAAATAAATAAGGTACTGCAATGTACGAAAAAAAAAGGCCACACTAGAAAGTGCGGCCGTGTTTACTAACCCATCTAAAAACAAAAAGCGTTTATCAATATTTTTGAATTAATTACAATGTTCTTGAAACACTGAAATTAAGTGCTGTGCGATTACTTGAGCAGGTCGGCCTTCAATTTGATGTCTTTCCACCATATTCACTAACTGACCATCTTTAAATAATAAAATTGCTGGTGAAGAAGGAGGATAAGGCAAGTGTAATTCTCTTACTTTATTAATCGCTTCTATGTCAAATCCCGCAAAACTAGTTGTGATACGATCTGGTTTTTGAGTTGCGTTAGCTACTGCCATTAAAACACCTGGTCTACAAGCACCAGCAGCACAACCACAAACTGAATTAATCACAAGTAATGTTGTACCTTCTTGTTTAACTGCATTTTCAACTTCAGCTGCTGTTGTTAAATCTTCAAAACCATTATCAACTAATTCAGCTTTCATTGGTAATACAAACTCTTCAGGGTACATAACTTCTACTATTTGAGTCAAAATTAGGTGATTTAAAAATCTCTTACAAATTTGTTTTCAAGACTTTTAGGCAGTTAATAATAAGATAATATGCCGTATTGGCATAAAAATAGAGTAAAATCGCAATAATTAATAGATTTCGAGACTATATTCTAGACTATCTCAAATAGCCCAATATCTTAAGCATGGACTGAGCGGTTTGCTCTTTAGCATAGACCCAATCAACCAGCTTTCCAGTTTTAGCATCCTTTTCTACAATAACATGCTTTGGAGATGGTATCAAGCAATGCTTAATGCCACCATAGCCACTAATTTGATCTTGATAAGCCCCTGTATGGAAAAATCCTACATATAAAGATTCATTATTCTCTTCGGCCTTGTCTTCCAATAAGTCATTTTTCAATTTAGGTAAGAATACTTCATTGATATGTTCCTCTGAATCATAATAATCATGACTATCGCAAGTAAGTCCGCCTAATACCACACGTTGGTAATCATTCTCCCATTTATTCACCGGAAGCATCAAAAACTTTTCACCAATACCCCAGGTATCAGGTAAAGTGGTAATAAAAGAAGAATCAATCATATACCAACACTCTCTATCGTTTTGTTTCTTTTCAGCAAGTACCTTGTAAATATGCGCCATACTCTCTCCCACTGTAAAGCTTCCAAACTCGGTATAAATATTTGGCATTGGCACTCTTGCCTTCTTACAAGCCTTCTTAATATTTGAAACAATTTCATTAATCATGAACTGGTAATCATATTCAAAACCTAATGAATGCTTAATAGGAAACCCACCACCAATGTTAATTGAATCTAATTCAGGACATATTTTTTTAAGCTGGCAATACAAGTTAATAATCTTGTTTAATTCAGACCAATAATAGATATCGTCTTTAATGCCTTTGTTTAAAAATATATGTAGCATTTTTAATTGAAACTTATCTTCATACCCCTCAATCTCATCTACATAAAATTCTAGGATATCCTTAGCTCTAATGCCTAAGCGTGAAGTATAGAAAGGGAAACTAGGCTCCTCCTCTGAGGCGACTCTAATGCCTAATTTAAAAGGCTCTTTGGTATTACGCTTATAAAATTGTAGCTCTTCTTTATTATCTAAAACAGGTATTACATTTTTGAAACCTGTATTAATTAATTTTGAAATTCTACTCATGTATAATTTCTGCTTGTAGCCATTGCAAATAATAAAAATATCTTTATTAATTTTTCTACGTTTATACAATTGGTTGATGATATCGATATCGTAAGCAAAAGAAGTTTCTAAATGTACATTATGCCCTAATGCTTCTTCTACAATAAATGAAAAGTGAGAGCTCTTGGTGCAATAACAATTAAAATATTCTCCCTCGTATTTATGTTTCTTAAAAGCTGCTGCAAACATTTGCTTGGCTTTTTTAATTTGCATGCCTATTTTAGGCAAGTAAGTTAACTTTAAGGGAGTACCATGTTTTTCAATGATGGCTTTAAGATCCACTCCATTAAATTGTAAATAACCATTATCATCCACATCAAAACCTTCTTGGGGAAAATGAAAGGTTTGATTAACCAACGAGGTGTAGGTATTGTTCATTTTTAAACAGGGTTGTTAGCTTGTTATTTTTAGAGAACAAAAATAGTTCTTTGAACGGATATTTAGGACGGAAATTTTGGGCGGGATTTAGGGCGGAACTTAGTGTTGAAGATTGGGCGAAAATAAAAAAGCTCCAATTCGACAAAGTCGGACTGGAGCTTTAAGATCTTGAGAAGGAAACTTACTTCACTGATTGAACCAAGGCTTTGAAGCTTGCTGGCTCGTTCATTGCTAAGTCTGCTAAAACCTTACGGTTTAAATCAGATCCTTTCTTTGATAAAAGGTTAATGAATTCGCTGTAAGTAAGCCCTTCTTCACGCACTGCTGCATTAATACGCGCAATCCATAAAGTACGGTACTCACGCTTTTTCAACTTACGACCTACATAAGCATAAGTTAAACCTTTCTCTAATACGTTTTTGGCAACGGTATAAACGTTTTTACGTTTACCATAAAAACCTTTCGCTTGTTCGAATATCTTTTTTCTTCTTGCTCTCGATGCAACGGCATTTTTTGAACGTGGCATAATTAATATTTTTTTGAATCCTGTTTATCAAGTTAATGATTGGATCCGGTGAATTGAATTTTGTTTAAATAAACCTTAGTCTGGTTAATTGTTTGACTATTCTTTGAATCTATCCTTTTAATCTTAAAAGACGAAGAACGAAGTCTTTGTTAGTTGACCCAACAAGTCCTTTTTTTCTCATCGCTCTTTTGCGCTTTGTAGATTTTTTGGTAAGAATGTGTCTTTTGAAGGCTTTTTGGAAGGTGATTTCACCGGTTCCGGTAACTTTGAAACGCTTTTTCGCGCTCGAGTTAGTTTTAACTTTTGGCATTATATAATCTTTACGATTACTCCCTACTGGCGGCGCTTGCTCAGGCGAGTGCACTTGTTGAGCCTTGTGGGAAATGGATGGCGAAGGTACGCGCAAATAGCGAGATGGCAAAAAAAATGAGCCATTCCGTGTATTGGAATGGCTCATTGTATAAATAGCTTGAAAATCAATGGTTTAACTTAAAACCAAACTCAAAAATTAATTAAGATGTAGGCTTCTTCTTTCCCCCTGCTTTAGGTTGGAAAATAGCAAACATTCTCTTTCCTTCTAATTTAGGCATACTTTCCAAAGTTCCTGCCTCGGCTAAACGCTCTGCAAATTTCAATAAAAGTAGTTGACCTCTGTCCTGGAACATGATGGCACGACCTTTAAATTGAACATAGGCTTTCACCTTATTCCCGTCTTGTAAAAATTTTTCTGCGTGTTTTGCTTTGAAATCGAAATCGTGGTCATCGGTACCTGGCGTAAAACGAATCTCTTTAATCTCAGATTGTTTAGAGTTCGCCTTCATCTCTTTTTCCTTACGCTTTTTCTCGTAAAGGAACTTCTTATAATCAATGACTTTACATACTGGTGGATCGGCAGTTGGAGAAATCTCCACTAGGTCCAAACCTTGGTCCGCAGCTATTTTCAGCGCATCTTGAGTATTGTAAACACCCACTGTAATGTTGTCTCCAACTAATCTAATTTGTGGAACTCGAATGCGATCATTAATGCGATGCTCTGGTTCTTGTTGTCTTTGAAACCTTGGGTTAAATCTGGGTCCTCTGTTCGGTAATGCCATTAAGTAATTAAACGTTTATTAAGTTTTGTAAAGATAGTCTTTGTTATGATATAGGCGCTAATCTTTCTTTGATTTCTTCTAGTACCTGAATTAGGAATAAATCCTTGTCTAGCATACCTAAATCTCCTTTTCCTTGACGTCTTATAGATAATTTATTCTCAGCTACTTCTTTCTCGCCAATCACCAGCATATAAGGCACTTTCATGATTTCAGTATCTCTAATCTTCTTTCCAATTTTTTCATTTCTGTCATCAATTTCCACGCGCACCCCTGCTTTTTTAAATTGTGCAAAAACTTGTTCAGCATAAGGCATAAACTTATCACTGATTGGTAAAATTTTCACTTGCAATGGCGCTAACCATACAGGAAACTTACCTGCATAATGCTCCAATAAAAATCCAATAAAACGCTCATGTGTTCCTAAAGGCGCACGATGAATAATTAATGGTGTTTCAGGTTCGTTGTCTTTATTGGTGAAACTTAAGTTGAATCTTTTGCCTTGTGCAAAATCGACTTGGTTGGTAGCTAGTGTAAATTCTCTTCCAATGATACTCCAAATTTGCACATCAATTTTTGGTCCGTAAAAAGCACCTTCGTCTTGCACTTCTACAAAAGGGGTACCTGTTTCAATTAATACCGCACGCACCATGGCTTCAGTTTCTAGCCAAAGTTCAGGTTCGTTAATATACTTCTGTCCTAATTTTTTTGGATCATGTAAACTTAAACGCATCACGTATTTATCAATTCCAAAAATTTTGAAATACTTTAAATACATTTCATTCACTGCTTTGAACTCTTGTGCAAATTGTTCTTTGGTACAATAAATATGCGCATCATTCATATGCAAACAACGCACACGCATAAGTCCAAACAACTCTCCGCTTTGTTCATATCTATAGCAAGTTCCATACTCCGCTAAACGAAGTGGCATGTCTTTATAGCTCTTAGGTTCTGCATCAAAAATTTTATGATGATGCGGACAGTTCATTGCTTTTAAATAATATTTAGTGCCATCTAATTCCATTGGAGGGAACATACTATCTTCATAATACGGTAAGTGACCACTCTTAATGTACATACTCTCTTTCGCTATATGTGGCGTCACTACTCGCTTGTAGCCTGCATCCTCTTCGGTTTGTTTGGCTAAATTTTCTAATTCCTCAATAATAATAGTTCCGTTCGGCATCCATAAAGGAAGACCCGGCCCAACATCATCATCCATGGTATAAATGCCTAATTCTTTTCCTAGTTTACGGTGATCTCTTTTTTTAGCTTCTTCTAAAAGCAATAAATATTCATCCAATTCTTTTTGATTCGGGAAAGTAATTCCATACACCCTTGTCAACATTTTATTTTTCTCATCGCCTTTCCAAAACGCTCCTGCGATATTGGTAATTTTGATAGCCTTAATAAAACTAGTATTGGGGATATGTGGTCCACGACATAAATCGGTAAAGGCACCTTGTGAATAAAAAGTAATAGTACCATCCTCTAAGCCCGATAATAAATCTAATTTGTATTCATCTTTTTTCTCTGTGAAATAAGCGGTTGCTTCTGCCTTAGACATTTCTTTACGAATGTATGCGTTGGCTTGCTTGGCTAATTCATTCATCTTTTTTTCAAGCAATAAAACATCTTCTTCTCTAATAGTTTTATCTCCTAAATCGATATCATAGTAAAAGCCTTTCTCCAGTGCGGGCCCTACCCAAAATTTAGCACCGGGAAATTGCATTTCTACAGCTTCAGCTAATAAGTGCGCAGAAGAATGCCAGAAGGTATTTTTACCGTCGGCGTCGTCCCAGGTTAATAATTTTAGGGCTGCGTCTTCATTAATTGCTCGCGTAGCATCATATACCTCTCCATTTACTGAAGCTGCTAATACTTTCTTTGCCAATCCTTCACTAATGGATTTAGCGATACCTAATGCAGTAATCCCTTTTTCGTAGGATCTCACCGCGCCGTCTGGAAATTGAATTTGAACCATGTTTTTTAACTATAATATATGTCCGCAAAGGTAACAAATGCGGTTCATATTTTATACATAGCTTTGTAATATGCGCCGCCTAGTATATTTATTGTTACCCTTTTGCATACCCACCCTCGTTATGGGCCAAGACCTTACTGGGAAATGGAGAGGGTATTTTACACCTAGTCGTGACCTCGATGGTAAAATTGTTACCTATGAAATTATTATAAAAGAAAACCCTGACCATACCCTAACAGCCAGCACCTACTCTAAAATATCAAATAATTTTACAGCCAATGCATTAGCTACTGGAATGCATTCAGAAAATGCGCAGCTAGTAAGTATTACAGAAACAAGTTTCAATAAGAAAAAATTAGTGGGAAATTTTGAAGCCTGTTTAATGACCAATTTTTTGACCTACAGACTGGTGAGAGGTTACGAAATTTTAGAAGGTAGCTATACCGCTACTAACGAATTCTCTGGCAGAGATTGTGGTGGCGGAAAAGTATATTTAGAAAAAGAAGGACCCATTGTAAAAGAGTTTACCGCTAAAATAGCAGATTCTAAAACAGCTACTGCTAATAAAATAATTACCAAAGAGAAACTTACGAAAAATACTTCTCTACAAAAAGTAAATAAAGCTACGCCTGCTAAACAAACAGCAATAGTGAAACAAGTACTTACTAAGTCAAATACAACTAATACTTCTAAGTTAACAAATTCAACAAAGCCTAGTACTACCACAAAATTAAATTCAACAACGAAGTCAAACGCTACACAAGCAAGTGCTAGTCAAACTCCTTCTATTCAAACTGCTACTATTCAAACAGCTGCTGCTCCAACCAATGCAGTGGCAAATCCTTTACCAGAGAACACTAAAGCAGCTGCTATTAATGAAACGAGTGCTAGTCCAAATACCAGCGCCACTAAGTCTTCGGGTCAAATACTGCCTTGGGTTTTAGTAGGCAGAGAAAATAAATTAGTCAAACAAGTTATTGTCAATAGCCCTTCTATTAGCATTGACTTATACGATAATGGCACCATTGACAACGATACCATTATGATTTTTGATAATAAAGTTTTATTGCTAGAAAATAAAAGATTAAGCTATAAGGCCACTCATTTTGATGTCAGTTTCAACAAAGACAATAACCGTCATGAAATTATTATTGTTGCACATAATTTAGGTACGGTGCCTCCCAATACCGCACTCATGGTGGTGAAAGATGGAACCAGTAGACAAGAAATTTATATTACCTCAACTTTAAATGTAAATGCGATGATTATTTTTGAACTGAAAAAACCAAGCCAATAGCCTTATTCTTGTAATAAGTTCTGCGCCACTATTTCGTCTTTTCGATTTGAATGATAGGGATCATTACTTGTCTTATTCCATCCAAACCAAATCATTCCATCTTCTAGTTTTTCATCCTGCACATTGAATACATAAATATTCTTTTCTTGATAGCCCACTGTGGCTAATAAATTCAAAAACTGAATAGATACCATATGTGTGGCCATATTTAAAGCGGGCAAACTTTGTTCAGCTAGGAGTCCTTGTAATTCAGCATTGATATTATTGAGAGATTGTTTAGCCTGCTCATGCAATAAACTATCTTTAAAACTAATAGCAGCTGCAGGGAAAGAATCGGTTAATAGAATAAGTGTTTTTGCCGCATTAAAAATATAAGCGGTATCACCTGCAGCTACCCCTTTTAATAATTCTTGGTAATTATTTAATAATGGCATCAGGGCTTTGTCAAAACTTCCTTGGTTATTTTGAGGGCTAAAGGCCCATAGCTGCTTATTGATAGCAGGGTCTTCGGGACTATCACAAGCCATCATTAAAAAGGCAAAAAGGATAAAGAAAAAGGGCTTCATAGAATCTTTTTCCAAATTTATGCATAATTAGATTGTCCAACTTGCTAACTTTGCGGTCTGAATTGAAAAAACATGCTAATAGGTTTACAGAATTTGACATTTGAGTTTGGGGCAAGAGTAATTGTGAGTGAGGCGAATTGGTCCATCCAACCAGGCGAACGCATTGGTTTAATTGGCTATAATGGTACGGGGAAGTCTACTTTATTGAAAATTATTGGTGGGACAACTCACCCCCAGCAAAGGAACGGTTGAAAAAGGAAGAGACACCACCATTGGCTATTTGCACCAGGACTTATTAAGTTTTGACACCAATGAATCTATTACCGAAGTGGCCCTAGGCGCTTTTGAAAGAGTGCGTGAACTTAGAAAAAGAAGTGGAACAATTAGGCAAAGAATTAGAAGCGAATTCAGAGGACAATGATTTACTCATTAAATACACCGACGCTTTACACGAAATTGATTTATTAGATGGCTATAATATTAACCATAAAGCAGAAGAAGTTTTACACGGACTAGGTTTTGCGATTAAGGATTTATCTCGCCCCTATAAAGAATTTAGTGGAGGTTGGAGAATGCGTGTACTACTTAGCTAAAATGATTTTACAAGCAACCCGATGTATTATTATTAGATGAGCCTACCAACCACTTAGACTTACCAAGTATTGAATGGTTAGAAAAATATTTATTGCATTACAAAGGAAGTGTAGTTATTGTAAGTCACGATAAATACTTCTTAAATAAAATGGTGAATAGAATTGTAGAAGTGTATCAACAACAATTACATTTTTACACCGGCGACTACGAGCATTATGAAATTGAAAAAGAACAAAGAGTAGAAATACAACAACGTGCCTTTGAGAACCAACAAGACTATATTAAGCAACAAGAAAAATTTATTGAAAGGTTTAAAGCCAAAGCATCAAAAGCAGCGCAGGCCCAGTCTATTCAAAAGCGACTAGATAAATTAGATGTGATTGAAGATGTTAAAATTGAGAGACCCAATATTAGAATCAACTTTTCAGTAGATAAAACACCAGGAAAAGTATTAGTAGACTTAAAAGGGGTTGGCAAGAGTTTCCCCAATGTTCAAATTTTAGACAATGCCTTTGCAGAAATTGAAAGAGGCGATAAAATTGCATTGATTGGTGCCAATGGTAAAGGGAAGTCTACCCTACTTAGAATTGTGGCAGGTATGGAAAAGTTCGATGGAGAAAGAGTTTGGGGCCATAATGTAGAAGAAAGTTTTTATGCGCAACACCAATTAGAATCTTTAAACTTAAACAATACTATTTTAAAAGAAGTGCAAGAATGTGGCACCAAAAATACTGAATTAGAACTACGCGCCTTATTAGGTTGCTTCTTATTTGGAGGAGACGAGATTGATAAAAAAATTAAAGTATTGAGTGGAGGAGAAAAAGCAAGAGTTGCCCTTACTAAAACTATTATTAGTAAAGCGAATTTCTTAATGCTAGATGAGCCTACGAACCACTTAGATATGGTCACCGTTGAATTATTAGCAGAAGCCCTTACCAAATATGATGGTACCATTATATTAGTAAGTCACGACCGTTATTTTATTTCAAAGACTGCTAATAAAATTTGGGAAATTGAAGATGAAAAAATTATTGAATTCAAAGGCGATTATAAGGAATGGTTAGAGTGGAAAGAGAGAATGGCTAAACAAAAAGCACAATTAGCAGAACCTACTAAAAATGCAGGATCTAAAGACACACGAAAGCAAGCTAAACAAGAAGTTGCCGCACCAGTAGAAATAAAGCCTCAAGCCATTGATAAGGATTTGCAAAAGCAAATTCAAAAATTACAAAAAGTTATCTCACAAATTGAGCATAATATAGAAACCTTACATACTGAAAAAGCAGCCATTGAATTAGAAATGGCCAACCCTGCTATTTATGCAGATCCTACCAAAATGCATATCATAGAAAAAAGCTATCAAGATAAAAATGCTTTAATTAGGTCTATGAATAAAGAATATGATATAGCTTTTAACGATTTATTGATATTGGAAAGCAAATAAAAAGGGTTAAATTTATTTTAATAATTATTCTTATGCAAGAAAATATATTGTCTGTTCATTCTGAAATTGGTGAACTTAAAAGATTACTTGTTCATAGCCCCGATAAAGGCTTGGGAAAAGTAATACCCTCAAAAGCACAGGATTGGCTATTTGAAGATATTGTTCATTTAAAAAGTATTCGTGAAAACGAATATGATTATTATACTAAACTCCTACTTTATTTTTTAGACCCAGAAAAAATGAAACCTGGAATAGCTTTCATTGACGATCCAAAAAACGATCGTGCCTTTTACAAACCAGGTCACCCCCATTTTCACGCCTCGGATAAAGTATTAGAATTAGAATGGTTATTAGCGAGCATTTTAGAGAATGCCGATATTAAAAACCAACTTATTGCAGCGGTGGCTGCTATTGAAGGCTGCAGCTATCAACTACAAGAGGATTTAAAAAAGTATACCCCAGCCAAACTAGCTTCTACTTTTTTATCGGGTGTCGATATTCATAATGAACTCATCTTCCCTCCTATTCCTAATTTTATTTTTACAAGAGATATTGGCATTGTTATTAAAGACCATTTAGTTTTAAACAAGCCTGCTAAACTAGCTAGAAAAAGAGAAGCCTTATTTGCAAAATATTTATTTCATTATCACCCTTTATTTAAAAACAGTAGTTCTTTTATCATTGAACTTTCTCAGAAGGACCCCATTGCACTTTTAAACGAAAAAGAGAATGAGGAGAAAGTAACCTTAGAGGGTGGTGATATTATGATGATATCCCCACAACATGTAATTATAGGGGTAAGTGAAAGAACAAGTATGAGTGCGGCCATTCAACTCACCGAAATTTTATTTAGCAAAGCATTGGTGGATAAAATAAGCATTGTCAAAATTCCTAAAAAAAGAGACTACATGCATATTGATACCATATTTACCCAAGTCAAAAAAGATACTTGGGTGATATTAGGTAATTTTTCTAAAGAGGGTTTGCAAGACAAAGAAAATAATCAAGTAAGTCAATATTTTAAGAGTACTCAAAAAGAATCGGTGACTATTTGGAAATTTGAAAGATCAAAACAAGATAGTCCTACCATCATTAACGATTTAGAACAATTCTTAGATGAAATAAGTAGAGAAGATTTTGGTTGCAAAAATGGTGCTCAATTTATTTACTCAGGCAATAATGAATTTCCTTATAATGCCAGAGAACAATGGACAGATTCTTGCAATCTGCTTGCTTTAAAAGAAGGGGTGGTACTTGGCTATGACAGAAACGATAAAACCGTAGAAGCCTTTAAAAACAAGGGTTTTGAAGTAGTCCATGTAAAAGAATTATTAATAGATTTTGAAAAAGGAATAAAAAGTCCTAGTACTATTCAAAACACCATTATACTTATGCCTTCTGCAGAATTATCCAGAGCAAGAGGTGGCTTTCATTGTATGAGTATGCCTATTGAAAGAAAGGCTATCTAATCTAATTTATTTTAATAAAAATAGGATATGGAAATTTTAATGGTTCGACCTTTTCAATTTTATTTTAATCAGCAAACGGCTGCTAATAATTTTTTTCAATCTAATATCAATATTGAAAATGCCAATGAATTAGCTATTGCCGAATTTGATGCGATGGTGGAGAAATTACGTGCCCATCAAATAAAAGTAAATGTGATACAAGACACCAAAGACCCCTCTACCCCAGATTCTATTTTCCCTAACAATTGGGTTTCTACGCATGAAGGTGGAACCCTTTGCTTGTATCCTATGTTTGCACAAAACAGAAGAGCTGAGAGAAAGTCAACGGTAATAGATTTTCTAGAATCGAATTATAAAATTGAAAATACATTGGATTTAACTGACTTAGAAAAGGAAGGAATCTTTTTAGAAGGCACAGGCAGTATGGTGCTAGACCATCAAAATAAATTAGCCTATGGATGTTTATCTGAAAGATTAGATAAGAATGCATTTAATGAATGGTGCGATAAAATGCAATTCAAGGCAATTGCTTTTAAAGCAGTGGATGATAAAGCACAACCCATTTATCATACCAATGTGATGATGTGTATGGGCGATCAATTTGTGGTGATTTGTTTAGAGAGTATTCCCAATGAACAAGAAAAGCAAATAGTGCTTGAAAGTTTTAAGAAATCAAATAAAGAAGTCATTGAAATTAGCCAGGATCAACTGAATCATTTTGCAGGAAATATGTTGCAAGTTTTTGATACTAATGAAAAACCACATTTAATCATGTCGGAACAAGCCCATACTTCTTTAGATCCTGCTCAGCTAAAAAGCTTAGAAAAATACAACCCCCTCCTCCCTATTTCTATCCCCACTATTGAAGCTTTAGGAGGCGGTAGCACAAGATGCATGATGGCTGAAATCTATTTAATAAATAAATAATATAGTCTTAATTGCTCCATTTCTTTGCAATTCTCTGATTATACTCACTTTAGATCTAGTTTACTGCTATTTAATAACAGGCGTTAGCATGACAAAACTGTTCATAAATTGAATGGAAAATTGAGCTCAATTGATTAAATTTGTAGCTCGGTTTCTTTTACATCGTATTGGTATTACTATTGTAAATCAATACATTAATGAACAATTGAAAATTATGTCTACTAAAAAAGTAAGCAAAATCGCAGTTTTAACCTCTGGTGGAGACGCCCCCGGCATGAATGCCGCCATTAGAGCCGTGGTTAGAACCAGTATTTATCATGGGCTACAAGTATTTGGAGTTTCAAGGGGATATAATGGAATGATTGATGATGATATTTTTGAAATGTACTCAAAATCGGTGGGCAATATTATTCAAAGAGGAGGTACCATTTTAAAAACAGCTAGAAGCGCACAATTCTTTGAAATAGAAGGAAGAAAAACCGCCTACGAGAATCTAAAGAAAAGAGGCATTGATGGAATGGTAGTTATTGGTGGAGATGGAAGTTTTAAAGGAGCACAAAAATTTAGTCATGAATTTGATATTCCTTGTATTGGTATACCAGGCACAATTGATAAAGATATCGCAGGAAGTGATTTTACCATTGGATTTGATACAGCCGTAAACACTGCAGTAGAAGCTATTGACAAAATTAGAGATACCGCAGATGCGCATGACCGTTTATTTGTAGTAGAAGTAATGGGACGTGACGCAGGTTATATTGCACTTCATAGTGGTATTGCCACAGGTGCAGAAAATATATTAATTCCAGAATCTAAAACAGATATGGAAGCCATGATTACTTCTTTAACTGAAAAAGAGAGAAGAAAAAAATTAGTGAACTTAATTGTGGTAGCCGAAGGTGATGAATTTGGAGGCGGTACCCAAGTGGGTAATTTCATAAAGGAAAAATTACCGAATGCAGATGTGCGTGTTTGTATTTTAGGTCATATTCAAAGAGGGGGCTCTCCTAGTTGCCTTGACCGTTTAATTGCTAGTAGAATGGGTTACCATGCTGTTGAATGTTTAATCAATGGAACACATAATGTAATGGTGGGTATTGAAGATAATAAAATGAAATACACACCACTTGATAACGCCGTTAAAGCAAAACAAAAAATTTCTGAAGAGTGGTTAAGAATTGTAAAAATATTAGCTAGCTAATTAGATATAAAGATAGAGATAGAACTAGATAGAGATATAATTAGATAGAAAAAGAATAAAAATTAAAATAACCCCAAAACACAAAATGAGTAAAAACGAATTTAAACAACCCCATCACAGAACTAAAATTGTCGCAACAGTAGGCCCTGCTTGTGATTCATATGACCAATTAAAAAATTTAGTAATTGCGGGTGTAAATGTTTTTAGATTAAATTTTTCTCATGGAAGTCACGAGGACAAGAAAAAAATTATTGACAATATTAGAAGTATTAACGAAGAATTAGGATGTACTGTTGCTATACTGGGTGATTTACAAGGCCCTAAATTAAGAGTAGGAGAAATTGAAAATAACCGATTAGAAGTAAAAGAAGGAGATATATTAACTTTCACCAATGAGAAATGTGTTGGAACCATTGAGAAAATATATGTATCCTACCCTAACCTTGCTGGCGATGTGGTAGTGAACAACTTAATCATGATTGATGATGGTAAGATTGAAGTGAAAGTTCATAGTGTAGAAAAAAATGGTGATGTAAAAGTAAAAGTAACCTTAGGAGGTATTATTTCTTCTAAAAAAGGAATTAACCTACCTGATACAAAAATTTCATTACCCGCACTTACTGAAAAAGATTTAGAAGATGCCGCCTTTATTATTAAAGAAGAGTTAGACTGGGTAGCCTTAAGCTTTGTAAAAAGAGTGGCCGATATTGAAATGCTAAGAGCCATCTTAGACAAACATAAGAGCAAGGCGAAAATTATAGCTAAAATTGAAATGCCAGAGGCTTTAACAAATATTCAGTGATATTATTATTGCGAGCGATGCCATTATGATTGCGCGTGGCGACTTAGGCGTTGAGCTTCCAGTAGAGAAAATTCCTTTGATTCAAAAAGAACTCATTAGAAAATGTATACACCGTGCGAAGCCTGTGATTGTGGCTACACAAATGATGGAAAGCATGATTGATAGAGTAAAACCTAATCGTAGTGAAATTACCGACGTTGCCAATGCAGTTATTGAAGGCGCTGATGCGGTTATGTTAAGTGGTGAAACGGCTACAGGTCAGTTTCCTGTTTTAGTGATTGAGACCATGCGTAAAATTATCAATGAGGTAGAAGAACATGGGTATAAATACAACCGATCTGAAGACTTAAAACCACAACCCCATTCTCCTTCTTTTGTAAGTGACGCCTTATGTTATAGCGGTTGTCAGTTATCCGATGAAAGTAATGCACAAGCATTAATAGGTATGACACAAAGTGGCTATACTGCTTTTATGTTAAGTAGCTTCAGACCTAAATCGCCTTTATTTATTTTTACCAAAGAAAGGAGCTTAATGAATCAATTAAGTTTAAGCTGGGGTGTAAAGGCATTCTATTATAATAAAGAAGAAAGTTTAGATAGTATTATCAAAGACCAAATTCAAATTTTAAAGAAAAACGGATTTGTTAAAAAAGATGATATTGTGGTGAATACAGGAAGTACACCTGTTCAATTGCACTTACCTACCAACATGATAAAAATTACAAAGGTTGATTAATATAAAAATAATTTTATGCTAGAATCTTTTGAAAAAGTACCTGTTCAGATTTACAAAAACTCAACGGAAGGGTCTAATGCTGTAGCTGCTCAAATAGCTGCACTTATTAAAGAAAAGCAAGCAAAAAAATTACCCTGTGTTTTAGGAATGGCTACAGGCACCACTCCAATTTTATTGTATAAGGAATTGGTAAGACTACATAAAGAAGAAGGACTTAGCTTTAAAAATGTAGTAACCATCAATTTAGATGAATACTACCCTATTGAAAAATCGGCTTACCAAAGTTATTGGAGCTTTATGCACCGCCACTTATTTGATTTAGTAGATATTGATCCTAAAAATATTCACCTACCTAATGGAGAATGGACAAAAGAAAATTTAAAAGAATCTTGCATCGCCTACGAACAAACTATTGAAAAAATAGGCGGCATTGATTTACAAATATTAGGCATTGGAAAAAATGGACATATTGGATTTAATGAGCCGGGTTCTAGCTTTAATTCAAAAACTAGAGTCATTCATTTAGACCAACAAACCAGAATAGCAAACACCTATGAATTCCATGATTTAAATAAAGTGCCTAAACTAGCTATCACCGTAGGTATTAGCAGTATCATGAAGGCCAAAAAAATAGTTTTACTAGCTTGGGGCGATAAGGCTTCTATTGTAGCTAAATCTATTGAAGGGGATGTAACTGAACAAATTCCTGCAACTGTTTTACAAAATCACGATGATTGTACATTCGTTGTTGACGAATTAGCTTCCTCAGAATTAACGAGAAATAAAGCACCCTGGTTAACGGGCTCCAACGAATGGACACCCAATATGATTAAAAGTGCAGTCATTAGCCTGGCCTTAAAATTAGGCAAGACGGTACTTAGTTTAACAGCCGACGATTATAAAGAGAATAGTTTATCCGACTTATTGGTTTTAAAAGAATCGGTATACGATATTAATTTGCAAGTGTTTTATATGTTGCGCGATACCATTACTGGATGGCCAGGTGGTAAACCCAATGCAGTTATTCCAGCACATCCAGAGCGCAGTGCCCCGCACCCTAAAAAAGTATTAATATTCTCTCCCCACCCCGATGATGATATCATAAGTATGGGTGGAACCTTTATGCGCCTGCAAGAACAGGGACATGATGTACATGTAGCGTATCAAACTTCTGGTAATATTGCAGTCACCGATGAATTCGTTACACGCTTTTTAGATTTTGCAGTAGGCTTTGAAGACTTATTCGGTATTGATAATAAAAAGAGTCAAGAAATTTTAATCAATGCACGTAAATTTTTAGCTGAAAAGCAAACTACTCATTTAGACACCGCAGAAATTAGAGCTATTAAAGGCTTAATTAGAAGATGTGAAGCCAAAGCCACTTGTAGATATGTAGGTTTAAAAGATACGAATTATCATTTCTTAGACTTACCTTTTTACGAAACAGGTGCCATTGATAAAAAACCAATGAGTGAATTAGATATTAGAATTACCATGGACTTATTAAAAGAATTAAAGCCTCATCAAGTATTTTGTGCAGGTGATTTAGCAGACCCACATGGTACACATAAAGTATGTTTAGAAATTATATTTGAGAGTCTTCGCCGATTAAAAGCTTCTGGTGAATCTTGGGTGAAAGATTGCTGGGTTTGGTTATATAAAGGTGCTTGGCAAGAGTGGGCTGTTTCTGAAATTGAAATGGCTAGTGCCAATGAGCCCTGATCAAGTATTGAAAAAGAGATTTGGTATATTTATACATCAATCACAAAAAGACAGTGTTCCTTTCCAGGGCAGCGATTCAAGGGAATTCTGGCAAAGAGCTGAGATTAGGAACGCCAATACAGCCGACTTGTATGCAAGTCTAGGATTAACCAAATACGCTGCTATTGAGGCATTTGTGAGATGGCATTATTAGATTCTAGCCCTTATTTAGGGTTTTTACTTGGGTAAAATGGGATTTTGAAGTATATTTGCAACCCCTTTAACTAGGGAAATGGCTGCGTAGCTCAACTGAATAGAGTACCTCACTACGGATGAGGGGGTTTTAGGTTTGAATCCTAACGCGGTCACCAGGTTAAAAAAAGCCTCCTTCATTTAGGAGGCTTTTTTAATTATAAAGGGGAAGATTTTAAAAATTGTATTTTTGAATTAAATCGTAAGTATTGAAAATTGTTTTCTTATCTGTGGGTAAAGCCCATGAAGCTTATATCAAGGAAGGACTGCTTAATTTTACACAAAGAATAAGCCATTACTACCCTGTCGACTGGCAATTAATTGCACCCGCAAAGGCAACTGAACAAGTCCAGATAAAAAAAGTAGAGGCCCAATCAATTCTAAAAGCATTACAACCAACAGATATACTTATTTTATTAGATGAAACAGGTAAAATGTTAAGCTCCCCGGGTTTAGCTAAATTAATACAACAGAAAGCCAATCAAAGTGCGCAAAAAATTGTGTTTTTAATAGGAGGCGCTTATGGAGTAGATGAAGAAATTAAAAAGCGTGCTCAATTCACTTGGTCTTTATCTGAATTAGTGTTTCCGCATATGTTGGTTCGTTTAATTTTAGCAGAGCAAGTATACCGCGCTTGTAGTATCTTGGCTAATGAAAAATACCATCATCAATAATTTTAGTATTCCCTTAATCACTTTATTTATATTTTACTAAAATTATTCAAGAACTACTTTATAAGAACTAAATTATAATAAATAAATTACGCAAATGAGTATTACTTTATATATCACCATTATCACTGTCAGCGGTTTCTATTTTAGCCATGTACAACCACGCTTTAATGGATAAGCTTATTTTTCATCCCTATTCAGTACATAATAATAATGAATGGTACCGATTTTTTACTTGTGGCTTAGTACATGCCGATTTTATGCACCTAGCTTTTAATATGTTCTCCTTTTATATGTTTGGCGATTATATAGAACAATATTTTGCAATGATTTTTGGTAGGTCAGGTTCATCGATGTATATCATATTATATGTGTCCTCCTTACTAGTTTGTTTAATTCCTACCTACCTGAATCATTACAAACAATATAATTATAATAGCCTAGGGGCTTCTGGCGCAGTATCTGCCATTGTATTTGTAGGCATCTTCTTACAACCCACTATGCAAATTGGATTTTTTATTATCCCTCCTATTATTCCTGGATTTATATTCGGCCCTATTTACTTAGGCTTAACAGCCTATTTGGCGAAGAGTGGACAAGGAGGTATTAACCATAGTGCCCATTTATGGGGATCCCTTTATGGAGTTGTGTTTTTAATTATTACCAGTTATTTTATGGGGAATTTTAATGTACTCAGTTCATTTGTAGAACAAATTAGTGTTTATCTGTCCAGGTAATCACTAATACATTTTTTGTTTGATCTGTTATTTTAAAACGATCATCAATTCTTTGTCCCACTACCCATAGGAGTTTATCGCCCATATTCAGTACAGCCGTTTTTTGTTTGGCTGCAGGACTTAATTTCAAGCTACCTAAAAAATGATTTAATTTTTTCTTTTTGCGAAGGCCTAAGGGATAAAAATAATCGGTGGGTTGCCAGGTTCTAAATAGTAATGGCCATTCTAATTTATCGGCGTCTAAATAAGCATAGTTTGGCTTCTTTTTTAATTTCCCCCAACTTCAATGCTGCTTTCATTTCAAAATGTAAAACGCCATTATTTACTTGCAAGTCACCATCTGCCACATGAATTATAATATGCTCCTTCTCGGTATTGTTATCAATAATTTGAATAGACTCATTAAACTTAATAAAGCGGTGCGAAGGCGTTGCTATATAGGCTCCATTAGTGGCTGCCAATAATTTATGTACTTCACTAATTTGCTGTGGTTTAAACCCATAATTTTTAATAAGCCCCCAGGTATAGGTAAAATTATGATTTACTTTTTTCCAATGTTTCACAGGAATGGTCAAAATGCCTTTTTGTACTCTAAGTCCTTTTTTCCAAAAATCAGCTACAGTAGTTTCTACAATAGATTCTGATTCTTTTAATCTTTGAATGGTATCTAGTACATTCTGGGTCATATTAGGAATGACTTCTTGAATAATAGGTACAATTTTATGTCTAAATAAATTACGGGTATAATCGTCCTTGCTATTCGAACTATCTTCAACAAAATCTAAACCATTATTTCTAGCAAATTCAATAATTGCTAATTTAGAAAATGAAAGTAAGGGTCTTGCAATAGATAAAGCGTCTTCTCTTCTTTCAGGAATACCGGTTAAACCATGCAAGCCTGTTCCTCTTGCGAGTTGCATAAAAACAGTTTCTACCTGGTCGTCGGCATGATGCGCAGTGAGTAATACTTTTTTTACGCTAGTATTTTCAGATAATAAATTGCTAAACCAAGCATACCTCATTTCTCTAGCCGCTTCTTGAATACCCATTTTATAGGTCTCGGCATAGGCAGCCGTTTCAAATTTATTAAGGGCTAAGGGAATGGAATATTTTGCGGCAAAATCTTTTACAAAGTTTTCATCTCTGGTACTCTCTTCCCCTCTTAATTGAAAATTAGCATGGGCCATACTTATACAAGCACCCGCCTTATGCATTAGATAAGCAAGTACAATACTGTCTACCCCACCACTAATGGCAATAATAAATGTCGATTTCTTTAATGAAAGCGTTGGAAATTTTTTTTCCCAATTTTTAATAAAGGTTTCGAGCGTTAACATTCAATGAATGAATTAATGGGATTATTTTTTTTGCTCTTTGGCCCAAGCATCTTTAAGCGTTACTGTTCTATTAAATACAAGGGCGTCCTTGGTGCTAGAATTATCTTGGTAGAAGTATCCCTTTCTTAAAAACTGAAAGCGCATATCTAAAGCATCTGATACCAAGGCAGGTTCTGCCCAGGCATTGGTTTTAGTTAAAGATTGCTCATTAATATAGTCTTTAAAATCTCCTTCTGCACTAGCTACATCTTCTACTTTGAATAAACGGTCATATTCATTCAAGACCACAGGTACTGCATGCTTGGCAGATACCCAATGAAGGGTTCCTTTAACATGAATACCTGAGGTATCCGAACCACTTTTACTTTCTGGCACATAACTCACATAAACAGTTTGCACTATACCTGCTGCATCTTTTTCAAAGCTGTCGCACTTAACAATGTAAGCACTTTTTAAGCGCACCATTAAGCCAGGACCTAATCTAAAATATTTTTTAGTAGGCTCTTCCATGAAATCGTCTCTTTGAATATATAGTTCATTAGAAAAAGGAAGTTCTCTCACACCTCCTTCAGAATCCTCTGGGTTGTTTTCAGAATGAAGTATCTCTTCTCCTTTATCATAATTAGTAATAACTAATTTAATAGGATCTGTTACCACCATTCTTCTTTGTGCAATTTTATTCAAATGTTCTCTCACACAGAACTCTAATAAACTAAAGTCAATAATATTCTCTCTTTTAGCAATACCAATTCTATCGCAAAAATCTCTAATACTCTCTGCAGTATACCCTCTACGACGCATACCACTAATGGTAGGCATACGAGGGTCATCCCAACTTGAAACATGGCCCTCTTGCACTAGTTGTAATAATTTTCTTTTACTTAAAATAGTATAAGTAATATTTAAACGAGAAAATTCATATTGCTTGGAAGGATAAATACCTAAATTTTCAATACCCCAATCATATAAGGCTCTGTGAGGAATAAATTCCAAAGTACAAATAGAATGGGTGATGTTTTCAATAGCATCACTTTGTCCATGGGCAAAATCGTACATTGGATAAATACACCATTTGTCGCCAGTACGGTGATGATGCGCTTTTTTAATTCTATATAAAATAGGATCACGCAAAAGCATATTGGGATTT
This sequence comes from Chitinophagales bacterium, assembly GCA_964203405.1. Lineage (GTDB taxonomy): Bacteria > Bacteroidota > Bacteroidia > Chitinophagales > Chitinophagaceae > Sediminibacterium. The sequence continues at coordinate 113,408 of CAXNLL010000001.1, read as the reverse complement.
GCTAAATCAATTTTAGCTCTTAATACTTTTGCACCATCTGCATATTTACCCGCCTTCATATTCAGTAAATAATTCCAAATTTTCAGCAATACTTCTATTTCTATATTCATTGCCTGTACCTGCTGCAGTAGGTGTTCCTTTTTGTAAAGCAATTTCTTCAGCAGTACTATCATCCACATAGGCTAAGCCCTTCTCTATTAATTGAACAGCAAAACCATACAGCTGTATCAAAATAATCCGATGCATAACATTCCTTCACCCAATTAAAGCCTAACCATTTTAAGTCGGCCTTAATACTATCTACATATTCTGTTTCTTCCGTAGAAGGGTTGGTATCATCAAATCTTAAATTCGTGCCTCCTCCAAAATGAGCAGACAATCCAAAATTTAAACAAATACTTTTGGCATGCCCAATATGCAAATAGCCATTAGGCTCAGGTGGAAATCGGGTTAAAATTTGGTCGTACTTACCCGATGCCAAGTCCTGGGAGATAATTTCTTCAATAAAATTTAGATTCTTTTCCTCGCTCATGATGGTTATTAGTATGGGGTAAAGATACAAAAACCTGCCCCAAAAACCTACCCCAATGCTTAACCCTTGTAGCCGTAGAGCTTTTGTAATTCTAAGACAATTTTTTCAATGTCTTTATCTTCCCCCTGAGGTGTGTATGGTTGCTTTAAACTGCTTCCAAAAACATAGGCCACCGTTTGCCAAAAACCGGCATTAAAGCCCCCTTTATATTCTTTAATTATTTCATAACAGTTATTACCTGTTTCTCTATTAATTAATTTCATCAACACTTTTCCCTGATATACCGATAAACTAGTTACTTTATCGCCAAAGTCTCTTTTCATTTCCTTTTCTCTAGACTTAATAATTTTTTTTCTTGCTGCTTCATCGCGTACACCCGCTAATTGAGTATTTACATCTGTTATGAGCTTACCTGCTGTTTTAGCATAAGGATAAGTAACATACACAGCATTGCGAAGTCTTGTCCAATTTCTCCAATAGTTTTTCCAACGAGCCGACTGTATACCAGTCACTTCAACTGTGGGTAACCAAGATTGTGGAATGGTGTCTCCTTCGGGTGTAATAAAGGCTTCCACTCTAATATTGTCTCTAATGCCTACTATAATGGTATCATTAGAATTGTTTTGAGCCTTCAACTTTAGACTAGTAAAGCAAGACTAAACAAATAAGAATAATATAGAGAAAGCCTTTTTTCATATTACTATCTGGAATCATTTAAAACTTATATAGAAGTTTATTAAAACTGTTTCTTTAAATTTAATACACTAAATTATAAAAAGTAACCTTTTAGAAGCAACTTTTTCTACTATTTTATTTTTCTTTTAACTTAGACACCCTGCTCCAAGTAGCCACACCAAAGCCAAAAGTCATAATAATAACCCCCAACCATAGTAAATTAATGAAAGGGAATTCATAGGCTTTTAAAGTAATCAGATTGGTTAAGGCCGATGATTCTTTCACCCCTATTTCTAATGTGCCTTTTTCTTGATCGATGACTTTATTAAAACTTAATACTAAGTTTTGTGCTTTTACGGTATCTACATTGGACTGCAAATTCATGCCTTCTAATACAATACCAGGACTAGCTGTATACTTTAAACCTTCTTTAGAAGTAACCGCTAATTGTAAAATTAATTCATTGGTACCTGCAGGTCGGTTTGTATTGGGGTTCACTAATACTTTTTCTAATTTAATATAGCCATTGCTATAAAATATAGAATCGCCGATGGCCATTTTATTTGGCTTGAAACTAGTGGTATCCTCTTTTGAATTATCTTGAAAAGAAGTTACATAAACGAAAATATCTTTATTCCAATAATGTTTAGAAGAAGGATTCGCAGAGAAGCCTTCCATGCCTTTATTATTTTTTAATACATCAGGATACAAGAAAAATGCTGCCTGTGTTTTTTTCTCTATGAATTTTAGTTCAAAAAATCTTTTATCTAAATTATCAAAGGTATCACGCACATAAGTAACCATGAACTTCCCCATGTCAGTGGAAATACCTTCAAATAATGTAATATTTTCTCTAGGATTTCCCACTGGGCTTTTTCCTGATTCCACTCGAAGTGGACTAATGCCAGTGGTATTCCAACTTAATACTGTTTTATTAGAAGAGGAAATTAAAATACCTATTAAAACCATTCCAAAACCAATATGTCCAATAGATGAACCCGCCGATTTTAATTTTGCTTTTTGCATCGTCATCCAAAAGAAAACATTGGCAACAATAGTATAAATAGCAGCAAACATGGCTACATAAATAGCCCCCTCAAATCCAATACCTTTTTCTTTAAAGGCAACCCCTATAAAAATATATACTACCGCAGTTATTACAATGGTCACTAACATAGGCATTTTAAGCTTCTGCACTAAAAATGCCTTGGTGGTTCCTTTGTATTTTAAATACTGCCCAGTGGCAGTTAATAAACCAATAATAATGGCTACAAATACTTGCACCTGATTATGCGCAAAGGCCGCATCTTCTGGAGGCGCAATTTTTGTACCAAATATTTTATTAAATACAGGAATAGAGGTAATAGATATAATAACTACTGCTGATAAAAATAAAATAAGTGACCCTATTAACATCCAAAATTCACGACTATCAATGGCTTCTTCTTTTTGTGGCTCGGCCATATGCTTAAACCTTACAAAGAATAAAACAAAATAAGGTATCACGAAAATTAATAAGAAGCCTAATAGTTGCGCATTCATACCTAAATCGGTAAAGGCGTGCACTGAAGTGTCTCCTAATATGCCACTTCTTGTTAAAAAAGTTGAATACAAGACTAACAAGAAACTAATGCCGAAAAATAAATAGGTTAATTTTAAACTAGATCCTGTTTTTCTATATATAATACAAGCATGTATTGCCGATACCAAGGTTAACCAAGGAACCAGCGATGCATTCTCCACCGGATCCCATGCCCAATAACCTCCAAAGGTTAAACTCTCATAAGCCCAAGCAGCGCCCATCATGATACCTAAACCTAAGATACCCGCAGAAAAAGTAGCCCAAGGCAAACAGCTATCCATCCAATCATGTTTCTTTTTAAGTAAGCCAGCTACTGCAAATCCAAAAGGAATAGTAGTAGAAGCAAATCCTAAAAATAAAACAGGTGGATGTATGACCATCCAATAATTCTGCAATAAAGTATTTAAACCAGTGCCATCTTTGATAAGTTGTAAATAATCGGGTCTAGCTAAAATAGGCCAGTTCATTTCTTCTCTTAATAATGTAAATGGACTGCTTCCTAATTTCATATCAAAAATATACAAGCCCACTATCATGGTGGCTAAACAGAATTGGACAAAGCTCACTACCATCATCACCCCAGAGAATGAATCTCCCCATTTCTTTTTGGTAGCAATTAATATTAAACCTAAAACACAATGCCAAAAGCTCCATAGTAAAAAACTTCCTTCCTGTCCTTCCCAAAAACAACTTAACAAATATTGATAAGGTAAGTTTTTGTCGCTATGTGTATAGGCATACTTATACTCAAATAAATGATTATAAATAATATAAAATAAAACTACAAAACAAGAAACAACTGCCACTGATTCAATAATGAAAGCAATCTTGGCTAATTTTTCCCATTGAGCTTGCAAACTAATTTCTTTAGAGAAAAATGCTTTTGCAAAAGAATAAGTAGCCACTAAAGAAGCTACTAAAGAAAGTATGGTTAAAAAATAGCCGATTTGACCAGGAAATAGATGCTCGTCAAGAAATTGTGTAGTATTCATTTACCTAATTGTATTTTTTTAATTGCTAATGGTAACCGGTTGGTCTTTCATAGCATTGGGATTGTCCTTGTATTTAGAAGGACATTTCATCACAATAGCAGAACATTCAAAAACATCTCCTTGTACTTTTCCTTTCAACACCAATCGCTCCGATTTTTCCATATCGGTAGGCATGGTATTATGATAGACCACACTAATTTTACTGCCCAGGCTATCTTGTACATTAAACTGCAATAAATTAGGGTCTTTTACTGGATCGTATTGTACTGGAACAGACTTGTCCATTTTGACAATTAAATTCACAAATTTTCCTTCTTTTTGCTTGGCAGAAGCAATTGTCTCATAACTACTTAAATCGCCTGTATAGCTTATAAGCACTACAATGGCGGCAGCGATTAAGACCAATAATGCAATATGTGTTTTCTTCATGGTGCAAAGTTAACCAAATGAGCTTAAATTGCACCAAATTTTATCCTCATCGAAACCCTTTTTTTATGCGTGAATTTGACTATATCATAGTTTGTAGAAGCCCTGACTTTAAAAATGTAGATCGCATTAGTCAATTCATGTTACTCATTTCATTAGTGGCTTTTGGCTATTCTATTTATTTAGGCCTATTTCCTAAACCAGCCCTCATTTTTGCCATCATGACTGCGTTTACAAGTTGGTGGATATTTTGTTTTTTTCAAGCCAAAAGAGGTGTTTTACCTTATTATAGATTAGGATTATTAATAGCTTCCTGGGGTTGGTTTTTGCAGCCCAACGGTTTAATCATTGCAGGCATTTTTTTAATAGGTGCGCTGTTTGAAAGACAGGTTAAATTCCCCTATGAAATTGCATTTGATCCGGCAGGTATTGTTATAAATACTTTTCCTAAAAAACAGTACCCTTGGGGCTATGTAGAAAATGCCATTATTAAAGACGACCTAATTACCATCGACTTCAAAGACAATAAACTTATCCAAAAACAAATAAACGAGCCAGTAAGTATTACTGTTACAAATGAATTTAACGCCTTCTGTGCTGAACAAATTGCGCATTCAAGAACAAGTCAATCTTAAGGTCAATACTAAACTAATTCTCAAACTCATTCCTAATTGATACCTTTACATTATGTCATTACAATCTTCTCCCTATATTTTATACTCCGATGGCAAAGGCCAAATATTTGAAGACACTAGTTTGTATGTTGCAGGCCGCGCGGGCTGGGACGCCTATCCTATAGATGTAGACGATTGGATTGAACTTCCTAATGGCGGAAGCTTATATGAATTACCAGAAAGAAGAGGTATTGGTATTGATGTAGAAACAGGAGAAATGCGCATTTGTGAAAAAGGTTGGGCCGTGGCTGCCTTTATTCCTCCAGCACATACAGGATTGTACATTGCTGCTTATGAAACCCTGCCCAATGCACCCACGCTTCCTTTATTTTGTTATACCGCCGTGGGCTGGCAGGATGGAAAAAACTATGTACCCGCTGTAAGAATTGAAAAAGATATTAGACAAGATTGCGAAGGATATGATCAAAAAATAATTGAAGCAGGTACTAGTAAATTATTAGAAACCTATAGTCAGAACAGATTGGTAAAACATTTAATGGAAAATTGTTGCATGACTTATCATTGTCCTGCAGCCAGAAATTTTGCCATGGACAGATGGGAATGTCCTATTCCTATTTCACCTGCTTGTAATGCCAATTGTATTGGATGTATTTCATTTCAACCTATTGAAGAAGAAATTTTTTCGAATCAAGAAAGATTGAGTTTTAAACCCACCGCCGCTGAAGTAGTAGAATACACTGTGCCTCATTTAATGACAGCCCCTTTTCCTATTGTGAGTTTTGGACAAGGCTGTGAAGGTGAACCCTTATTAATGTGGGAGACTATTAAAGAGTCCATTATTGAAATCAGAAAACATACAGATAAAGGAAGTATAAATATAAATTCCAATGGCTCTGATCCAAAAGCTGTAAAAATTTTAGCAGCAGCGGGACTAGATAGTTTGAGAGTAAGTACCAATTCGGTGAGACCAGAAATTTACAATCCCTACTACCGACCTAATAATTATACCTTTAACGATATTGTAGAAAGTTTAAAAGAAATGTCGGCTGCAGGTAAATGGACAAGTATTAATTATTTTGTTTTCCCAGGTATGACGGATAGTGTTGCAGAATATGAAGCCTTAAGAAAATTTATCAAAGACACCGATTTAAAAATGATTCAGTGGCGTAATTTCAATATTGATCCCGATTGGTATTTAGGTAAAATAGGTGTTACAGAAGTGGGAGAAATTATGGGCGTTAAACAAATGATGGATTTAATTAAAGAAGAATTTCCTCAGTTACAATTTGGTTACTATAACCCTCCTATTGAAAGAATTAAAGGCAACTTTACCCAAAATTTTGCACACCATTGAGAAGACAAAATCAAATAGGAGCCGCACTGGCCATTACCTCTAGTATTATCTGGTCGGGTAATTTTATTGTATCTAGATATGCCATTAATTTAGCAGGCCCTGCTAGTTTAGCATTTATGAGATGGACTGTTGCTACTCTATTTATGTTGCCTTTTGCTTATAAAAATGTAAAAAACGAATGGCCCATTTTCAAAGCTAATAAAGCCTACTTTTTTTGGATGGGTCTTATAGGTTTCTCCGTTTACAATACATTAATATATACAGCAGGTCATTATACCACGGCTATAAATATGGCCTTATTTGGGTCTACTGTGCATCCTATTGTAGCCGCACTACTAGCCGCTTATTTTGTGAATGAAAAATTACATTGGAAAAATATCACAGGCATTATACTGGGCTTAATTGGTACTGTCTATTTATTAACAAAAGGGCAAATGGCCAATATTTTAAATTTCCAAATAAGTACCGGCGATTTATGGATGATTGGCGCAGGTATTTGTTTTGGCACATACAATGTTTTTGTACGAAAAAAACCAATTGGCATTTCTAATAATAGTTTCTTATTGGTACTTTTTGCCATTGGCGCTTTATTATTATTACCAGTAGCCGCCTATGAAATGAATTTTGTTCAACCCGTTGTATTCAACTCCCAACTATTGTGGATTGTTTTATATATAGGCATTGGTAATTCTACCATATCTTATTTAATTTGGAACAATGCTATACAAAAAATTGGTGCAGGTAAGGCCGCCTTGTTTGGAACTCTAATTCCATTATTAAGCTCTATCGAAGCTGTGTTTTTATTAGGAGAAAGCTTTTCTACAGCTCAAGTTATAAGTGGCTGTATAATTATAACAGGCATTATAATTAATACATGGCCTAGTCCTATTAAACCTATTGTAGGCCAATCTTAATGAATATCAAAATTGGGTTTTGATCTATTTTTGCATTAATTTTATAGTATGCAATTAAGCTTCGAACAAGAAAAAAATATGAAGGCAGGTGTTTATACCTTACTTATATGTATTGCCTTGTCTTGCTTATTTGTTATCATGCATTGGCAGCAACCTGCAGCTACCGTTATACCTCCTGCAACTGCCTATATGGAAGTAAACTTAGGCAATACCACAACAGGCCAAGGAGACATCGCACCCTTAAGTAAAGAAGCACCAGCACCTGAATTAGGTTCAAGTAAAAGCGTAAAAGCAACGGCCATTAATAAGGCTGTTAAAATAAATGCAAGTGGCAATGATCCTAATGACGAAGCCATCAGATCCTCGAAAGCTAAAACCAATATTAAAAACTTACCCCTTCCTCCTGCTCCCAAGCCAAAAGCTTTAATGGGAAAATATGCTGGTGGTAATGGCAAAGGGGGAAATAATCAGGACAGTTATAATAATGTAAAAGACCAAGGTATTGCTGGAGGCAAAGGCGATCAAGGGGTGGCAAATGGAAGTATCAATGGAAAAAATTATGAAGGAACAGGTGGCCCCTTTGTAACAAAAGGCGACAGAAGAGTTACAAAAGCTTATTCATTTAATGGTGATGTAGAACCTGCTACTATTTATGCTGAAATTGAAGTGAACCCAACAGGCGTTGGCCGTTTTGTACAAATTGTAAAAGGCTCAAGCTCTAATGATACTAAATATAAAAGAGCCATTGTGGAGTACTTAACTAAAATAAGTTTCAATAGTTCCGATCATGTATCTAATGTTACTGTAAAGTTTAAGTTCGAAAATCAATAATTCCTTTGCTTTGAACGATTATCAAAATACTATTGACTATTTATATAGTCGTCTTCCTATGTTTAGTCGTATTGGAGCAGCTGCCATAAAAAACGATTTACATAACACGCAATTAATTTGTTCTTTCTTAGGTAATCCTGAAAAGAAGTTCAAAACCATTCATATTGCAGGCACCAATGGAAAAGGTTCTACCAGTCATATGCTTGCTGCCATTTTTCAAAAAGCCGGCTATAAAACAGGTTTATATACCTCTCCGCATTTATATGATTTTAGAGAAAGAATAAAAGTGAATGGAGCATTGTGTAAAAAAGAATTTGTAACCTCCTTTACTAATAGAGTAAAACCGTTGATTGAAGAAATTGAACCTTCCTTTTTTGAAATCACAGTAGGTATGGCATTTGAATATTTTGCTGTTGAAAATTGTGATATTGCCATTATTGAAACAGGATTAGGTGGAAGATTAGATAGTACCAATGTCATTGAACCTATATTAAGTGTAATTACCAATATTGGCTGGGATCATATGGCTTTGCTTGGAAATACACTCGAAGCCATTGCTTCTGAAAAAGCGGGTATTATAAAAAAAGAAACCCCTATTGTAATTAGTGAAAGTATACCTGAAAGCAAGTCGGTTTTTATTCAAAAGGCTGCACTTGAAAATGCACCTATTTATTTTAGTGAAGATTTTATTCAAGCAGAGGCCTTTGAAAATAATTGGGATACGGCTAGCTTTAGTTTTAATCAACCCTTATTTCATTTACTAAGCAAACCTTTATTTGATGCAAAGTTTATTGTTAGCTCTGACCTTCCAGGTAAATACCAAGCAAAAAATTTAAAAGGTGTTTTAGTGGCCTGCCAATTACTAGCAGATAGGGGTTGGAAATTGACTAGTGAAATTATTAAGCAAGCACTTCTTGAAATTAAAACCTCTACTGGCATTATGGGAAGATGGGAATGCATACAAGCTTCTCCTAGAATTATTTTAGATGTAGCACATAACGAGCATGGTATCAAGGCCCTACTTGATCAAATAGCTACTACCAAATTCGAGCAACTATATATAGTAACAGGAATGGTAAAAGATAAAGATGTGGATGCAGCACTTTCATTACTTCCTAAAAATGCAAATTATTATTTCACCCAATCCCATTTGCCTAGAGCACTTGCTTCTAAGGAGCTTGCAGAAAAAGCGAATGCATTAGGACTGAAAGGGGATATTTATAGCGATGTAAATATTGCTTTACTAGCAGCAGCTGCAAAAGCCACTGACAAGGACTTAATACTAGTAATAGGAAGCGTTTACTTAGTAGCCGAAGTAGACAGAGCCTTGTTTAAAAAATAAACTAAGTCTATTAACAAGCTTACTACCAAGTCTACTACCACCCCTTCTGCTTACATAAATTAGTAATATGGGCTAAATGGTGTTTACCATGCCAAGAGTATATTGCTAACATATCCCATAAACTTACTTCTGCATTTCTACCCGGATGAAATAATTTTCTTTGAAACTGTTCATCGGTCATAGATTCTAATAGCATTACCCAACGCGCATGTAAGGCATGTAATAATGTAGTAGAATAATTGATAGGTGTATTTAAAGAATCGGCCGTGTTCGCAAAACCTTTTTCATCATAGGCTTTAATAGCAGGCACTTCTTCCGTCAAGGCCATTTTAAAACGAATAAAAGCATTCATATGACTATCGGCCATATGGTGCATAACTTGCTGAATAGTCCAACCTCCTTCTCTGTATGGAGTATCTAACTGTGCTTTATCTAAATGTTGCACTGCCATTTCTAAATCGGCAGGTGCTATTTTAATGGCATTAATCCAAGCCTTCTTATTTTCTTCGTTAAAAGGTAAATTAACTACTTTACCAATAGGGTATTTTAAGTCTTCCATTTTATTATTTTTTTTAAATTTTTATTCTTCTCTCAAAGCCTTCCCCGTTAAATGTATAAATACATCTTCTAAGTTGGCTTTTTTTACTTCTTTCACTTTTTCAAATCCGGTTTCCACCAACTCATCAATTAAATGATTCGGTGTATTAATGGCAATAATTTTACCACTATCAATAATGGCTACTCTATCACATAAAACTTCTGCCTCATCCATATAATGGGTAGTGATAATTACTGTAGTACCATTGTCTCTAATTTCTTTAATTAAATCCCATAAGTTTCTTCTTGCTTGGGGGTCTAAACCTGTTGTAGGTTCGTCTAAGAAAATAATTTTGGGTTTATTAATTAAAGTAGTGGCAATAGAGAACCTTTGTTTCTGTCCCCCACTTAATTCTTTAAACTTTGCATTGGCTTTATCTTCTAAATTTACTTTTTGCAAAAGCGCTCTGGCATCCATTTCATTTTGATATAAGCCCACAAATAAATGAATAAGCTCAGTTAAATTTAAATTAGGATAGAATCCGGCGGTTTGAAGTTGTACCCCAATCATTTTTTTTATAGACTCAGGTGACTTATCTAAATCAAAGCCATTCACCATCACTGTGCCACTTGTTTTTTCCCTTAAGGTTTCAATAATTTCAAGGGTGGTTGACTTTCCTGCACCATTGGGGCCTAATAAGTCCAAAAATCTCCCCTTCCTTTACTTCAAAGCTGATGCCTTTGACTGCTTTAAAATCGCCATAGGATTTTACGAGGTCTTTAACCGTAATAATGGGCAGTGCTGACATGATACCTTAATTAATGACTGGATGAATAAGTAAGCAAATTTAATCTCTTTTCAGCGCTATGCAAAATGAAAACTTGTCCAAGAACCTTATCTTTGTCAAAAGATAGTAAAATGAAATTAGGCATTTTAGGAGGGGGTCAATTAGGACGAATGTTATTGCAAGCAGCCGCTAACTATGATGCTACAACCTATGTACTAGAAAATGATGCCAGCTGTCCTGCCGCACATTTATGTCATCATTTTACCTTAGGCAATATTCAAGACTTTGACGCGGTGTATAATTTTGGAAAAGGCTTAGACGCCATTACTATAGAAATTGAAGCGGTGAATGTAGATGCTTTAGAGAAATTGGAAGCCGAGGGTGTAAAAGTATATCCAACACCTAGCGCTATTCGAACTATTAAAAATAAAATTTTACAGAAGCAGTTTTATAAAGAAAATGAAATTCCTACTGCTCCTTTTTTCATCACAGAAAATAAAGCCGATTTACTAAAACATATTTCTTTATTACCTGCAGTGCATAAAATGGCTGAAGGTGGATATGATGGAAAAGGTGTTCAAATAATAGCTAGCGAAAAAGAAATTGAATTGGGTTTTAATGTTCCTTCTGTATTAGAACAAAAAATTAAAATTGCTACCGAGATTGCCTTAATTGTGGGCATGAACGCCAAAGGAGAAACGATTATTTACCCTCCTGCTGAAATGATTTTTGATCCCGTATATAATTTATTGGACTACCAATTAAGCCCAGCTAAGTTGGAAGAAAAAGTTTTATGGAAAGCGCAGGCCATTGCTAGAAAAGTAGTGCAAGGTTTAAAAAGTCCCGGCTTATTTGCTATTGAACTATTTATAGATAGCAATGAGGATATATGGGTAAACGAAACAGCCCCTCGCGTGCATAATAGCGGGCACCATACTATTGAAGCAAATTATAGTAGTCAGTACGATATGCTACTTAGAATTTTATTAGACTACCCTTTAGGTAATACCGATGCAATTTTACCTTCGGCCATTGTGAATATTATTGGTAGCGAAGGTCATAGCGGTGAGGTATATTATGAGGGATTAGATGAAGTACTAAAAATGGATAATGTGTTTGTACATATTTATGGCAAAAAACAAACAAAGCCTGGAAGAAAAATGGGCCATGTAACTATTATGAGTAAAGACTACCAAGACCTAACGCATAAAGCAAATAAGATAAAACACACATTGAAGGCTATCACTAAACCTTAGGTTTTAGAATGGTCTTTTTTACTTGTAAGGTTTTTAGGTAGCCAATTCCTATTATACTTTTTAATTGAAGCCCTGGAGATTTTTTCAAAGGGCCAAAGATTTTAATTTTATCATCGTACATTAAATCTAAACTATAAGTAGCCGAGAAAAACTTATTAATTTTAAAAGTAAACATGTTGGTCATGTACAAATTAATATTCTCAGGCTTTTCATAATAATTAGAGAAAAAATCGGCACGCCCTTTATAGGTAACATTTGGTGCAATAGTATTACTATAATTAACCGTTACAAATAAACCTGTTTCTCTATTTATCTTTTTACCTACAGGTACACCATAACTACCCAAATTGGAAAGCTTGGTATTTAATACTAAAGTAGTTCTAGAAGTTAAAGGAGAAAAGAAAACCGAGAAAGTATTATTGGGTTTAAAATCCAATCCCGCAGATAAAATAATATAAGCCGGCGATAAGAGTGAAGAAGTAAAATTTGAATTTGACCCACTGAAACTATACCCATCAAAGAATTGAGAACGGAAATTGAATAAACCAGACAAGTACCACATACCGGTGGTATCAATACGGTAGCCATACTTACTTAGTATATCAACTCTATCGTCGTTTTTTCTACCTCCTAAACTTGTTGATTGTACAAAGCCTAAATTCAGATCTACATTATTATCCCAGCTCTGACGAGGCTTTTGGTAATAGGCATAATAATTAAAGTAAGTATTAATAGCCATATTGAAATTATCACCACCCGCTGCCCAGTTGCTTAAAGAGCTTTGTGCTAAATTAAAATTATACATGCCCCCCTGCTTCCAATTATAATAACTGGTATCGTTGTCTTTTTTTATAGATCTTGAAGTTTCTGACCTCAGTTTAGCCACTGCTATATTTTGAGCAGAGGCAGCTTGTACCCCCATCAAGATCAAAACAAATAGCAGACTTTTTCTCATGAAACTCATTATTTTTTCAAATATAGGAAGCCTTTGATAAATCATTGATTTCTAATTATATATAAATTATTAATACATAAGGGCTATTAGCCAAGTAAGGGTTTCATTATCAAATAATTAGAAGTTCTGGCTGACAAGTTGACACATTCTACTTTTTTAACTAAATTTGCGTTTCAAACCAATTTGAATGGAATTATTCACCACGGCGACCAAGGAACATGATGAAATGAGACAAGGGGAAGCCTATGAATCGGCTCAAAGCAAAGCGCCCTTTACAAAGTTTTTTCTGATAGAAAGCTATGGCTGTGCTATGAACTTTGCCGACAGCGAAGTGGTGGCTTCTATTTTAGAAAAAAACGGTTATGGAAGTACCCGTAATGTGGAGATGGCCGATTTAATTTTAATTAATACTTGTTCTATAAGAGAGAAAGCAGAACTCACGGTGCGTAAAAGATTAACTGAGTTTAGAAAATACAAAGAACAAAAGCCAGGAATGTTAGTGGGTGTTTTGGGTTGTATGGCTGAAAGGTTAAAATCAAAACTTTTAGAAGAAGAAAAATTAGTAGACCTAGTAGTAGGCCCCGATGCTTACCGCACCCTACCCGATTTAATTATAGAAGCAGGCACTGGACAAAAAGCAGTGAATGTTTTATTAAGTCGTGATGAAACTTATTCCGATATTTCTCCTGTTAGATTAGATAGCAATGGCATTAGTGGATTTGTATCTATTATGCGAGGCTGTAATAATATGTGTAGTTTTTGTGTAGTGCCTTTTACAAGAGGTCGTGAAAGAAGCAGAGACGCATTTTCTATTGTAGCAGAATCTAAAGACTTATTCGATAAAGGCTACAAAGAAGTAACCCTGCTTGGACAAAATGTAGATAGTTATTATTGGACGAACCCAGAAACCAATACCCAGGTTACTTTTGCAATGTTATTAGAAAGCGTTGCTTTAATTAGTCCACTACTGAGAGTGCGCTTTAGCACTTCACATCCTAAGGATATTACCGACGAAGTTTTATTCACCATGATGAAGTACAATAATATTTGTAAATACATTCACCTACCTGTTCAAAGTGGAAGCACGCGTGTATTGCAATTAATGAACCGAACTTATACACGTGAATGGTACCTTGCTAAAGTAGCCCGTATTAAAGAATTAATGCCAGACTGTAGTATCTCTGCCGATATCATTGCAGGCTTTTGTACTGAAACAGAAGAAGACCATAACAATACCATGAGCATTATGCAACTAGCACAGTATGATTATGCCTACATGTATTTTTATTCAGAGCGTCCAGGCACTTTAGCAGAGAAAAGATATGAAGACGATGTTCCACTAGAGGTAAAGAAAAGAAGACTACAAGAAATTGTAGATGTGCAGTGGCATTTATCAAATGAGAGTAATAAAAAAGAATTAGGGAATACTTACGAAGTTTTAATTGAAGGCAATAGCAAGAAAAGCGATCAAGAGTGGATGGGAAGAACCAGCCAAAATAAAGTGGTGGTGTTTCCAAAATCAATGGAAGGACAAACAAAACCTTTGCAAAAAGGGGATTATGTAAATATTCTTATTACAGCATATACAAAAGGTACTTTAATAGGTACTATAAAATAAAGAACATGGACTTACAAGCTTTAAAAAATAGATTTAGTATTATAGGCAATACCGCCTGCACTCAATCATGCCTTAAATACTGCAGAGCAAGTAGCTGCTACCGACTTAACCGTTTTAATTGTGGGTGAAAGCGGTGTGGGTAAAGAAGTTTTCTCTCAAATTATTCATAGCTTATCTGCAAGAAAACATAATCCTTTTATTGCAGTGAACTGTGGTGCCATTCCAGAAGGCACTATTGACTCTGAATTATTTGGACACGAGAAAGGTTCTTTCACAGGTGCCGTGGATAGCAGAAAAGGTTATTTTGAAACCGTAAGTGGAGGTACAATATTTTTAGATGAGATTGGAGAATTGCCTTTAGGCACACAGGCCCGCTTATTACGCGTACTTGAAACTGGAGAATTTATAAGAGTAGGTTCTTCTAAAGTGCAAAAATCAGATGTAAGAGTAATAGCAGCTACCAATAGAGAACTACTTGAATACACACAGAAAGGAAAATTTAGAGAAGACTTATATTATAGATTAAACACCGTGCCTATTCGTGTCCCCTCTTTAAGAGATCGTAAAGAAGATATTCCTTTGTTGTTTAGAAAATTTGTGGTAGACTTTGCAGAGAAGTATAAAACCAAACCTATTTTTTTAGACGAAGAAGCAAGAGAATTACTTACCAAGTATAGCTGGCCTGGTAATGTTAGAGAACTAAAAAATATTGCAGAGCAAATTTCAGTGCTACGCAAATCGGATAATATTAATAGTGAAACCTTGGCGGGTTTTTTACCTCAGCATAATATGCATAATATGCCCATGGTGACAGGCGGTACCCCGGTAGGTGAATTTGCAAATGAAAGAGAAATTTTATACAAGCTTTTCTTTGATATGAAAAAAGATGTGAATGAATTGAAGAAAATGTTTTTAGAAATTTTACAAAACCCTTCTATTGCTGGGCAGTCTGCTAATTTTAATAAAGAGTCTTTAATTAATGAATTAAAAGAAGATATTATGCCAAGCAGCGCTGCACATGTTTCTTCAGTGAACCCACAGCCAACTGTTCACTTGAACCACCCCCAGCCTATTATTATAGACAATGAATCCAATAACCATTATGAAGTGGATGAATCTTTGAATATCATGGATAAGGAAAAAGAACTAATTTTAAAGGCGCTTAAGAAACATAGAGGCCGAAGAAAAGACGCTTCTACCGACTTAGGCATTAGTGAAAGAACTTTATATCGAAAAATTAAAGAATACAACATTGAAGAATAAGTATTTTAATATTATAGTAAAGAGTAAGATTATATTAAAGAGCAAGCTTTTTAAATTTATTTTGCCCATAACTCTTTGCGCAACACTTATAAGTGCTTGTGGTATTTATAGTTTTAGAGATGCCGTCATTCCAGAAAATGTCAAAACCATTAAAATAGGTTTCGTAGAAAATAAAGCGAGGTATGTAAACCCGCAATTGGCTCCCCTGCTCACCGATAAGTTGATGCAAAAAATAATGAGCCAAACGAAATTGACTAGAACCAATAACGACGATGCGCATTATCAAATATTTGCAACTATTACCAATTACGACCCTTCTCAAACAGTGGGTGTAAGTGCACAACAAGCAAGTACCAACCGATTAACGGTAACCGTACATGTGGTCTTAAAAAAGACTTTAGATAACAAAGAACAAGAATTTGATGTCACTAGAAATTTTGATTTTGCTGCTACCCTCACTTTAAATCAAGCAGAAGGACAATTGATGGAAGAGATCCTTAGAAATATTACAGATGATATCTTTAATCAAATTTTTTCAAACTGGTAAGCATGCCTTCAGCCCTACATAATAAAATATTAGCTCAATGGACTGGTCATGTCACATTAGAATCTATTGAGACCGCTGATTTGGAAAAATGGGTTCAAACGCATCCTTATAGCGCAAGCTTACAATATTTATTAGCTAAAAAATATGCATTAGTAGGTTCGCCTTTATTTCAAGAACAAGTGCAAAAAACAACAAGCTACTTTCCTACTGCTTTGCATTTGCACCAGATTTTACAAGAGCATGAGAAAGATACCATTGCAGACCCCTTGGACGATAAAGTAACCAACCTTATTTCAGAACAATTTGCTCAATTTAAAGAGCCTATTGAAACCATAGAATTGGCTTATGAGGCAGAAATAGCCATAGCCGCAAAAGCCGACTATTTTGCTGCCCAGGGTATTGAAATTGACCTTTCCAAGGTTCCTCAGGACAAATTCACCCAACAATTAAGGAGTTTTACTGCTTGGTTAAAGGTTTTAAAGCAAAAAGAGGGCATTCCTATAATGGAGGAAATGGCGGAGGAAAACGAAAAGGAAATAGCCGCAATAGCCGAAAAAGCCAATACCACGGCCGATGTGATCACCGAAGCCATGGCCGAAATATGGCTAAAACAAGGCAATAAGCGCAAAGCCATCGACATCTATTCCAAATTAAGTTTTATTTTTCCTGAAAAATCCGTTTATTTTGCGTCTAGAATAGAACAATTAAAACAAAAGAAATGATTACAATTTACTTGATATTGATTATTGTGGCTTGCTTAGGCCTTGGATTTATGGTCTTAATCCAAAACCCTAAGGGTGGCGGTTTAAATGCGAATGTAGGTGGCCTTAACAATAATTTCATGGGCGTCAAGCAAACAACAGATGTGCTTGAAAAAGGTACCTGGGTTTTCGCTGCTGTGATTGCTATATTAGCCATGACTTCTACCTTATTTTTAAAATCAGGTGGTTCTGCATCAGATAAAGGTTTATTAGACAAAGTAAACACTTCCATTACGGCGCCTGCAACAGTTCCAGTTCAACAAGCAGCCCCTGCTACTGCTCCAGCCACTGTACCTGCAGCTACTAAAAAGTAATACTAAATGGCATAAGTTAATGACTAGATTAACCTAAGCCTTTTTTATCCAAAATATTTAATCCCTCTCGCGCAAACGAGAGGGATTTTTATTGTATTTTGATTCTGTATTAAAAGGATGAAATATCTTTACCCTATGAAAAAATGGATCTTACTCGCTTTATTGGTTTTAGTGGTGTATAGTTCCTATACCCTTTTTATTAAGGTCACTCATTTTACAACAGATAAAGTAAGCTTTGAATATAATAAAGGAGGGCTAGACGCCTTAGCAGACAGCTTAAGTAATAAAAAAATAATTAGAGATAAAACAAGTTTCTTAGTTTTTGCTAAATTATTCAATGTAGAAGATAGAATTAAACCAGGTAAATTTTTAATTGATAAAAAAACAAGCTTACTGAACTTAATTAGAATACTTAGAAACAACCAACAAGCAAGGGTTAAATTTATTTTAAACAAAGTAAGAACCAAGGCCGACCTCGCTAAACTAATTGCAAACACATTCGCTATAGATAGCACTAGCTGCATGCAGTATTTAACTAGTAACGATTCACTTGCCCCCTTCGATACAGATACCACGCAAGTGCTTAGCTTATTTATTCCCAATACCTATGAATTTTATTGGTCTACACCTATGACTAAGCTTTTACAAAAAATGAAAACAGAAGAAGGTATTTTTTGGAGTAAAAATAATCGCTTAGCAAAAGCGGAATCTATTGGACTTAGTAAAAATGAAGTATATACTTTAGCTTCCATTGTGGAAGAAGAAACGAATTATGATTCTGATAAAACCATTATTGCAAGTGTTTACCAAAATAGATTGAAGAAAAAAATGCCACTGCAAGCCTGCCCTACTATTAAATATGCCATGCAGGATTTTACCCTTACCCGTATTTATGAAAAGTATTTAACCAATCCTTCTCCTTATAATACTTATAAAAAAGCAGGTCTTCCTCCTGGCCCTATTTGTACACCCGCACCTAAAACTATTGACTTAGTGTTGAACGCCCCCAATACTAATTATTATTATTTTGTAGCCAAGGCCGATTTTAGTGGCTACCATCATTTTAGTGCTACTTATGAAGAACATAATAAATTTGCCAAACGACTATCAGCTTAAACTAGATGAATACCAAGCTAAAAAAAATAAATAAACCTTAGAAAATAAAATTAATAAATACTCAACAATACATCTCAACCCCTTCATTTGAATCAATTTCTCAACATACTACTTAAAATTGTCAACCCCTTCTATTTGTTTTTAAAACAAAAAGCAAAAGCAATATATATTCCAGGCTTTCATCATGTCAATTTATATCAGGTTTTAAGTTTTGTGTACAAACAATTAAACACCTTAGGATTATACGACAGGGCTTCTGCTATTTCTTTTAACTTAATCATGGCCCTACCTGCCGGATTTCTATTTTTGTTTTCAATAATTCCTTATTTTCCAAAGGCTTTTAAAGTAAAAAAACAAATACTTTCTGTATTTAAAGATATTGCCCCTAATTCAAGCACTTATAAATTCATCATGGAAATCATTAACGATTTATTGAGTCAGCATGTGGGTATTTTTTCATTTGGATTTTTATTGCTATTGTTTTACGCCTCTAATGCCATGACAGGCATTATTAGAAGTTTTGATAAATCCATTATGCAAAACAAACCTTTTTTCTTACACCAAAGAATGAGGGCCATTCGATTAACCATTATTTTAATACTCTTAGTATTTGCAAGTTTGCTTGTTTTAATAGGCCAAGATCAATTAACTAGATTACTTAGAGAAGTATTTGATATTAAACGTAAAACCATTGTGCCCTATTGGAATTCTGTTCGCTGGGCGATCATTATTCTATTGCTATTTTTTGGCAATGCCTTTATATACAAATACGCCCCCCTCATTAAAGAAAGATGGCCACTCAATTCTCCTGGAGCCTTACTCTCTACTTTATTAATGTTAATTACTACCCTTGGTTTCTCTTATTGGGTTAATAATTTTAGTAGTTACAGTAAAATTTATGGATCTATTGGAACGGTGCTAGTGGTAATGACTTTAATATACTTAAATTCCTTAATCTTACTTATAGGCTTTGAACTCAATGTAAGTATTGAGGTATTAAAAAAAGAGCAAAATCAATTAGACTTACTCTAATCAATCTTACTCTTTACTATTTTGAAAAGCATTTGTCGCTTAATAACAAACTACTTTTACACTTACTCTACTTTAGTATTTACTTGTTTGCCATATCTGGAATTTCTTCCGCCTTATAAGCACCTGCATCTAATTTCGCTTTTGTTTCACTAAAGGCTTTTAAGGTTAAATCAATTTCTTCCTGTGAATGTTCTGCTGTAGGAATTAATCTGTAAATGATATGCCCTTTAGGAATAACTGGATACACTACTATCGAACAGAATATTTTATAATTCTCTCTTAAGTCCATCACCATTAAAGTAGCTTCTTCTACGCCACCTTTCATATACACTGGCGTCACTACTGAGTCGGTTTTGCCAATATCAAAGCCTCTTTCTTTTAACCCAGTTTGTAAGGCCAAGGCATTTTTCCACAACTTATCTTTTAATTCAGTTTGTGTACGTAATAATTCTAAACGTTTTAAATTACCTACTACAAATGGCATAGGTAAACTTTTCGCAAAAATTTGTGAGCGAATATTATACCTAATATAATCAATAATGGTTTTAGGCCCAGCCATAAACGCTCCAATAGAAGCCATACTTTTTGCAAAAGTGGAGAAATATAAATCTATTTCATCTTGACAACCTTGCTCTTCTCCTGCACCCGCACCTGTCTTGCCTAAAGTACCAAAACCATGTGCATCATCTACCAATAATCTAAAGGAAACTTTATTTTTCAAAGCTGCTACTTCTTTTAACTTTCCTTGGTCTCCCGCCATTCCAAATACACCTTCTGTAATGACCAATATTCCACCAGTCTCTTGTTTGTCTATTAAGGCTTGCGCTCTCAATAATTGCTTTTCGCAGTCTTCAATATCGTTATGCTTATATACAAAGCGGTGTCCTGCTAACATTCTTAATCCATCAATAATACAGGCATGACACTCGGCATCATACACTACCACATCATGTCTACCACAAATAGCATCAATGGCACTCATGATACCTTGATAGCCATAGTTCATTAAAATAGCATCTTCTTTATGTTCAAAACTGGCTAATTCAGCTTCCAATTGCTCATGTAAATCACTGTTTCCACTCATCATTCTCGCACCCATTGGAAGGGCCAAACCATACTTTGCACTTGCATCGGCATCGGCCTTACGAACGGCTGGGTGGTTGGCTAAGGCCTAGATAGTTATTTAAACTCCATACAATCATTTCTTGACCTCTAAACTTCATTTTAGAGCCAATTTCTCCTTCTAACTTTGGAAAAGCAAAGTAGCCATGGGCTCTTTCACGGTGCTGGCCAATAGGTCCATAATTCTTAATGAGTCTTTCAAATATATCCGCCATATTATCTTTTTTTATATAGGCAAATTTAATAAATTTTTACCTTTTATCCTCTAATAAATAGATGTAAATTGCAGTCTACTATTTGTTAGTGTTAACAAGTACATTTTATAAGAGAAAAATATTTGAAATGAGAAACATTTTATTGATTTGCTTAGGCCTATTTTCATTGACTAGCAATGCACAAACCCCAAAATCAAACCAAACAAGTACTTCAAACAAACCTAAATTGGTTGTAGGGATAATGGTGGATCAAATGCGTTGGGATTATATCAATCAGTTTAAAGCCCTACTTTCACCTCCCAACAAGGCTTTTTACGCTTTGTAAATGAGGGTGCCAGTTGTAATAATAACTTAATTCCCTACATTCCAACCGTAACAGCACCTGGACATGCTTCGGTTTACACTGGTTCCACACCTGCAATTCATGGTATTACTGGAAACCAATGGTTTGATAATATCCTACAAAAAACTGTCTACTGTGTAGAAGACCCTACCGTTCATATCAATTGGTGTAGAAGGCATTGCTGCTGGAAAAATGAGTCCTAAAAACTTGTGGACAAGTACCATTGGAGATGAAATGAAATTAGCAAGCAACTTTAAAAGTAAGGTCTACGGTATTTCAATTAAAGACAGGGGTGCTATCTTTCCAGCAGGACATAGTGCCGATGGGGCTTTTTGGTATGATAGTAAAACTGGGAAATTTATAAGCTCTAATTATTATGGTACAAAACTTTGCCACTGTGGGTATCCAATTACAATGACCAACACCGAGTAGATAGTTTATATACCAAAGGATGGGATTTAAGTTTAGCCAAATCAGTCTATGAAGCGAATTGTGATGCAGACATCAACGCATATGAATCCACCCCTTTAGGTGCTAATCAAAAAGGATTTCCATATAGCTTATCTCAATTTATTGGCAAGGATTATGGCAAGATTGCCTCTACGCCTTATGGTAATAACTTAGTTACAGAAATGGCTGAAATGGTATTAATGAAAGAGGAATTAGGTAAAGATGATTATACAGATTTATTGGCAATCAGCTTTTCTTCTCCAGATTATATTGGTCACTCTTTTGGTCCAAATTCTTGGGAAACAATGGATGGCTATATCAAATTAGACATACAATTAGCTCAGCTTTTTGCTAGTTTAGACAAGCAAGTTGGGAAAAATAATTATACTGTTTTTTTGACAGCGGATCATGCGGTACAACATATACCAGAATTTGCAAAAAAACACCATTTACCTGGTGGGCTAATCAGTGAATCAGATATAAAAAAAGAGCTAAATCAACTATTAGTTAAAAATGGTTTAGACCCAAAAATGATTTCAAATATAGGAGAATATTATGTTCACTTTAATCATGAACTAATGGATAGCCTTCACGTAAGTCAAGATAAATTAGTGCAATTAGTATCTAATAGTCTGGAGAAAAATCCAGGTATTTTACAAGTAGTTGAAACAAGAAAAGCTGCTACAGCATCACTACCTCAATCCTTAAGAGAACGCATTGTTAATGGTTATACGCCTCAAAGAAGTGGTGATTTATTTATAGTCACAAAATCTGGATATATGGATGGCTATGCAACAGGTACCACACACGGCACTTTATACAATAATGATGCACATATTCCACTTTTATGGTACGGCAATGGCATCAAAAAAGGCCAGATCAATTCAGTCAATTATATGACCGATATTGCCCCTACTGTATCTACACTCCTTGGTATTCAAATGCCAAGTGGTTCAATTGGAAACCCAATTTTAGAAGTGCTGCATTAGTAAAACACAGGATAGACTAATAAATACTTATAAAATATATTTAGAAATAATAAAAAGCCCGATAGTTAT
This sequence comes from Chitinophagales bacterium, assembly GCA_964203405.1. Taxonomy (GTDB): domain Bacteria; phylum Bacteroidota; class Bacteroidia; order Chitinophagales; family Chitinophagaceae; genus Sediminibacterium. The sequence goes on along the minus strand of CAXNLL010000001.1, from coordinate 90,750 downwards.
TAGCTACCGGGTTTTTTATATGTTTAATTTAGATAATAATACGAATCCTAAACGAGCTTTCGAGCATTGCGCAGAGCGAGGAGAGGATTTGTATTATTTCTAAATTTATTTGAATTATTTAGCCAAGTTTCTTTTGCCAAAATTTTCGAAGAAAATTTAAAATAAAACAGAGTTGCAAAAAGGGTTTGCTATATTTATTTAGCAAGCTTTTTTTGCAAATTCGCGTCCAATGCATCTAAGAACTCTTCAGTATAAACATAGTGATCACCATGTTTTACTTTATTGCCATGCACACAAACAGCTAAATCCTTGGTCATAATGCCAGACTCCACTGTTTCCACACAAACTTCTTCTAAAGCTTTAGAGAAATGAATTAATTCTTGGTTATTATCTAATTGACCGCGAAACTCTAAACCTCTTGTCCATGCAAAAATAGAAGCAATAGGGTTTGTAGAAGTTCTATTTCCTTTTTGGTGCTCACGGAAATGGCGTGTTACTGTACCGTGCGCTGCTTCTGCTTCCATGACTTTACCATCTGGTGTAATTAAGGTAGATGTCATTAAACCTAATGAACCAAAACCTTGTGCTACTGTATCTGATTGTACGTCGCCATCATAATTCTTACAAGCCCAAACAAAATTACCATTCCACTTTAAAGCAGAAGCCACCATATCATCAATTAAACGGTGCTCATAAGTAATACCTGCTACCTCATACTTCGCTTTGAATTCATTTTGATATACTTCTTCAAAAATATCTTTGAAACGACCATCATATTTTTTCAAAATGGTATTCTTAGTAGATAAATATAAAGGCCATTTTTTTGCTAAGGCTTGGTTAAAACAAGCACGTGCAAAACCATAAATACTTTCATCGGTATTGTACATCGCCATCGCTACCCCATCCCCTTTGAAATTAAATACTTCAAACTCTTGCTTCGTACCATCTTCTCCTTCAAACTTAACAGTTAATTTACCTTTTCCTTTCGTAACAAAATCGGTTGCACGGTATTGGTCTCCAAAAGCATGACGACCAATACAAATAGGTGCAGTCCAATTAGGCACTAAACGAGGTACATTATGTACAAACAATGGGCTCTCTGAAAACAGTACCATCTAAAATATTACGAATGGTCCCATTAGGGCTCTTCCACATTTGTTTTAACTTAAACTCTTCAACTCTTTGCTCATCTGGCGTAATAGTGGCACATTTAATACCTACACCATATTGCTTAATAGCATTGGCTGCATCCACTGTTACTTGATCGTTGGTCTCGTCGCGGTATTCCATACCTAAATCATAATACTTAATATCAATCTCTAAATAAGGAAGTATTAATTTGTCTTTAATAAATTTCCAGATAATTCTGGTCATTTCATCACCATCCAATTCTACTACCGGATTTGCTACTTTAATTTTCTGTCCCATATTCTATAAAATTTTGTATGTAAATGTACAAAAACTAGCTTTATAAATAACTGATATAAGTAGATAAAATAGACTTAAATAGGCCTATTAAATATTAACAATAAGCACTGGAATCTTTACTTTATGCCTAACAGACTCAATGGTTTCGCCAAATATATAGTCCTTCCAACCTTGATGGCGATGCCCACCCATCACTAATAATTTGGCCTCATAGCTATTAACGATATTCACAATTTCCTTCACCCTATTTTCATAGCCTAAATAAGTAGTGACTTTATAGCCTTTCAATTGTAAAGCGTTTGCATAGGTATCGAGTCTTGCTTGGTCTTTTCTGGTTTCAATATCATCACTTGATTCTCGCAAATATTTAGCTGTCGCACTTTCCACCACATGAATAAATATAAATTCAGTAGCCTGATGTGCATGTTGAATAGCCGTTTTAATAAGCTTTGCATCGGCTACTGAAAAATCGACTGCAATGGCAATTTTATTCACAGGCGCCTCCTCTGACCAATCTAATTCAATCATCTCACCATGAAAACCTTCCTCCACCTTCGCATGATGTCTTTTTAGAAAAATTGGAAATACAATTATATAAATAAGTAGCGCTAAAAATAAAAGCACTAGAACAATTAATAATATTTTCACAAAGCCATTTCCAGCACCTTCAAAATAACTTATTACAAAACCTAACACTAAATTACCATTCAAAAACACCAATATACTGGCCACCACCCAAGCCATGGCTTTTACTTTCCAATTTATCACAAATTCACCCATCGTAGTTTTATCACTTACAAAATGAATGAGTGGAATAACAGCAAAACCTAATTGTAAACTTAATATTACTTGACTAAATATTAAAAGCTCATCTACATGCTCTTCCCCCATGATTCCTATCACTAAAACGGCAGGCACAATGGCAATAAGTCTGGTTAATAATCTTCTTATCCAAGGGTTCAATCTTAATTTTAAATAACCTTCCATGACTATTTGACCCGCTAAAGTACCTGTCACTGTTGAGCTCTGGCCCGCAGCAATTAAAGCAATGGCAAATAAAATAGGTGCTAATTCAGACCCGAGCAAAGGCGCTAACATAGAATGCGCTTCTTCAATTCTAGCTACTTGCGAATTACCTGTAGAAAAAAAAGCAGTAGCTGCTAGAATTAAAATAGAGGCATTGACAAAAAAGGCTGCGTTTAAGGCAATAGCACTATCGATAAAATTATAGAATATTGATTTTCGAATACCCTTGCTGCTTCTTTCAATTTTCCTAGTTTGTACTAAGGCAGAATGCAAGTATAAATTATGTGGCATGACCGTGGCTCCAATAATACCCACTGCTATATACAAGGCTTCTGGTGATAATTCAGAAGGAATAAAACCTTTAATAGCATATGATAAATCGGGTTTGGCTATAAACATTTGTATTAGAAAGCTAAATCCAATAGTGGCTACTAGCACAAATATAAAGGCCTCCATTTTACGAATACCATAGCGTTGTAAAAATAAAAATAAGAAAGTATCAAAAACAGTAATCATTGTGCCATACATTAATGGCATACCTGTTAATAATTTAATACCAATGGCCATTCCTAATACTTCTGCTAAATCGGTGGCGGCAATGGCTAGTTCTGCTAAAATATATAAAATGAAATTAATAAAAGGCGGATAGGTTTCTCTATTGGCTTGGGCTAAATCTAACCTTCGCACAATACCTAGTCTTGCACTTAAGCTTTGTAATAAAATGGCCATTAAATTACTGAGCAGTAATACCCAAATTAATTGGTAGCCAAATTTGGCACCCCCTTGTAAATCGGTGGCCCAATTACCCGGATCCATATAACCCACACTCACTAAATAGGCAGGCCCAATAAAAGCCATAAACTTACGCCACCCACCCTTATTTTGGACAGGAACCGACTCGTGTAAGTTATCTAAAGACTTTTCTCTCATAATTATACTTCCTTCTAAATTAAGTACTTCATTAGGCACCTACTAATTTTATACCTAATGGTCAGTGTTCATTTTGGCCCTTTTGAGAGGCTAAATGGTTCATGGCCGTAGTAATGTAAATTTAATGATAAAAGCTTTTGCCTAACTCAGTTTGATAGTCTATTTTAGCAAAAAACTACGAAATGCGTATTGGGTACTATATTTTGCTTTGCTGCATGATTTTAGCTTGCGCTGAAAAAAAACCAGATTTCACAGGCAATACCCCCTTAACAATAAATGACTTTAATAAAGTATTTAAAGCAGCGAGTTTACCCCTTTCTATTTCTGATTCTAATTTGAAGCGATATACCGATACCCTAGTTATTGGAAGAAAAGCATTGGCTCAGTTTATTCCAGATTCCGTGGTTGAAAATATCATAGCTATAAAAGATAAAAAAGCTTCCCTGCACCCTATTATAAGAATTGAAAAAGAAGAAGAATATTATTTGTTGTTAAATGTGAGCCATCCTAAAAAACAAGAAATAGCCGTTATTGTATTTAGTAAGAAAAATGAATTCCTAGATTATAAAGTCATTACAGAATTCAATGAAGGAAATGCCAATTCAAAAATGTATGGCAAGAGTTTAAATATTAATAGAGAGCCTTCTTTTTTAGTAGAAGAAAATAAATTAGCAGATGACAATTCTCTTACCTATGAAAAGAAAGGTTGGGCCTATACCGATAAAAGTTTTAGATTAATTTATTTTGATAGCAATAAAAAGCCAGAAACTAAAAAAGTACTCAACCCCCTAGACAGTATGCCCATGAATTATACTTTTAGTGGTGACTATGCTAGAGATGCTAAAAATTTTATTTCCATAAGAGACTACTCTACCGCTGGTAAATATCAATTCTTTTTACATTTTGAAAAGAAAGATGGTACTTGCGTAGGAGAATTAAAAGGGCTATTAAGCTTTACAAAAAACAAAGCCACTTTCGCAGAAAAAGGCGATCCTTGTATTATTCATTTTACCATACAAGGCAATGTCATTAATATTAAAGAGGACGGCAATTGCGGTAATCATCGCAATATGACCTGCTATTTTAATGATAGCTATGACAAAAAAAGAAAGGCGAAAAAGAAGAAATAATCCACAATCAAGCCCTAGATCTGGTTCTTATCCACAGTTTAATGTGTAATAATTACATTTTCTTCAAATACCATTATATTGCAGTCAAATAACCAAACCCTTTTGTATGAGTTTTAGAAATTATCAAGTGCCTTATGCTATCAATGATCAATTCAAAAAAAAGGCAGCTTATTTTTCTATGGAATTTGCCATTCATCAACCCTTAAAAATATATAGTGGTGGCCTAGGTTTTTTAGCAGGCTCCCATTTAAGAAGTGCTTTTGAATTAAACCAAAATTTAATTGGTGTAGGTATATTATGGAAGTATGGATATTACGACCAAGCCAGAAATCTAGACCAAACATTGCAAGTAACTTTTATGGAAAAAATGTATATCTTTCCTAGAAGATACAGGCATTAAATACCAAATACTTATTCATGACCATCCGGTATGGGTGAAGGCTTTTTATTTAGCCCCTAATACTTTTTGCAGTGCACCCCTATTTTTATTAAGTACCGATTTACCCGAGAACGATTATGTTTCTCAAACCATTACGCACCGTTTATATGACGCCAATGTTGCTACTAAAGTGGCTCAATTTATTTTATTAGGAGTAGGCTGGTGCTAAATTAATTGACGAATTAAATTTCAACCCAGAAGTATATCATTTAAATGAAGCCCATGGATTTTCTGCAGCCTTTTATTTATTGAATAAATACAAGTCCTTAGCAGAAGTTAAAAAACGCTTAGTATTCACCACGCATACTCCAGAAGAAGCAGGTAACGAAAAACACGATATTTATTTATGTCATAAGATGGGTTATTTCTGTGGCTTAAGTATGGATGAAGTAAGAAAATTGACGGGCATTCAGGATGACCAGTTCAACCACTCCTTAGCAGCCCTTCGTTTTGCAAGAAAGGCCAATGGTGTTTCTGAATTACATGGCCATGTGAGTAGAGAATTATGGAGTAAATATGAAGGCATCTGCCCAATTGACACATATTACCAATGCACAGAACTGGCGCTACTGGGCGGATAAACAATTATACCGTTTTGCAGAAAATCAAGATGACATCAGGATTTGATGATCGTAAAATGTATTTGAAAAAACGTGCTTTTGAAATTGTAGCCGATCAAACAGGAAAAATATTTGACCCCAATGTATTAACCATTGTTTGGGCAAGACGTTTTGCTGGGTACAAAAGAGCCGATTTCTTATCCTGGAATTTAAATCGTTTCGAAAAACTACTTGCCAATGCAAAATATCCAGTGCAAATTATTTTTGCCGGAAAACCTTATCCTGTAGACCACCCTGCTATTTCTCAATTCAATAATTTAGTACACTTAAGTAAGAACTACCATAATGTCGCCGTATTAATTGGATATGAATTAGGACTAAGCAAAAGAATGAAACAGGCTTCAGATGTCTGGTTGAATAATCCTCGTGTACCTAGAGAGGCTTCTGGAACAAGCGGCATGACTGCTGCTATGAATGGTGCGATTAACTTTTCTACGGACGATGGATGGATTCCAGAATTTATTAATCATGGCAATAATGGGTTTGTGATTCCTAAGGCCGACTACGCGAACATGAGTACATCAACAACAAGACGATTACGATTTAGATGAACTGTATAAAATACTAGAACAACAAATTATTCCTATGTATTATGACAACAAGGATACTTGGCGTCAGATTACACAAAATGGAATGAAGGATGTTCGTTTCCAATTTGATAGTAATAGAATGGCAGAAGAATATTACGAGAAAATGTATAAAGTAGATTAGTACATAAAAACTAGTACTTAAAAACTTTTCCGTTCGCCATTACCTCTTGCGTTTTTTCATCGAAGGTAACTTTTGAGCCTGTGCGACAAGCTGCATTGGTCATAATAGTGGCTATAGAATGTTGATATCCAGCTTCCACGGGTGCATTGGGCTCTTTCCTTGATCTTATACACTCCATCCAATTGCGCACATGCGCAGATGTGAGCATATCTCCCCCTGTATTAGCAGAGGCCACTACCTTGGCTGCATTATCTGATAGATTAAATTTCTCTAATAAATTGGGCTGCATTTTCATAGCCGATGCAGGTGCAGCTTGTAAACCACCATTAGGGGAAACCATATTGGTTACTAAGTTTAACTCTCCTCCATTGGCATAATAAATTTCAGAAGGGTTTTCATCGCCGTTATGCATACGCGACATAAATACCACTTGAAAACCTTTTGACATATCATCTAAGGGGCCATAATCAAATACAGCAGTTGTAGTATCCCAGTTTTTTCTTCCATCTTTCCAAGCATAAATGCCTCCATTAGCCATTACACTGCGAGGATGTGGTAATTGACTGAACCAATTCACAGTATCAATTTGATGACTCATCCATTGACCTGGCATACCAGAAGAATAAGGCCAGAACAATCTATACTCTAAATATTTTCTTGGATCAAAATTTTCGTAAGGTCGATTTAATAAATAGCGGTTCCAATCTAAATCCTCTTCTTTACATTTTGCTACTAAGTCTGGTCTTCTCCAACGGCCAGGTTGGTTTACATTCCAGGTTAATTCTACCATGGTAATAGGTCCAAATTTTCCTGCTTGAATAAAATCGGCAGCAGCTTTATAATTAGGGCCACTTCTTCTTTGTGAACCAACTTGCACAATACGATCAGAGGATTTAATCGTTTTTAAAGCCATTCTATTATCTTCCATGGTTTCTGCAAAAGGTTTTTCACAATAAACATCCATACCTGCTTTCACTGCTTCCGTAGCATGAATGGCATGTTGAAAATCGGCAGTGCTAATAAATACACCATCAATATCTTTACCTGCATATAATTCGTCATTGTTTCGCGCAGCTCTAATGGTATGACCCATTGTTTTTTCTAAAAAATTTTTGCCCTCCTCTCTTCTTAGTTTCCAAATATCTGAAACAGCTACAATATCAAAATTCAATTCTTTATAATGGTTTAAAAAACAAGGTAAATGCGATTGTCTGAATCTATCGGAATAGCCTACCACGCCTAGTCTTACTCTATCATTTGCACCTATTATATTAGCATAGCTTTTCGCAGAAAAACCTAGCGTAGCTGCATAAGTAACAGCAGTAGCCTTGGCAGTTGTTTTTATAAAATTTCTTCTTGAGTTTTTCATAATTTATAATTCTTTAATTTTTCAAAGTTTATAATTCCTTTATTTTAATACTTCTAAAAGCTACATGGGTACCATGTTCTTGCAATAAGATATGTCCTTTTTCAGCCATTCCAAAATTTGGCCACACTACATACTTACTTTTAGCTACTAATGCATGAAAATATTGCGTACCTCTTTGATATTCCACCACTTTCCATCCATTAATCCAATGTTCAATTTTCCCATCAGGAAAAACAATAATGCGCCCTCTATTCCAAGCACCTACAGGTAATTTCTCTCTTCTACCAGTGCCAATTCTTAAAGCAGGTATCAAATCATATAATGAAGCATTGGTTCTATTGCCAATAGATCCTAATAAGGCATCGGGATGTTTATCATCATCCAATATTTGATATTCTAAACCAATAGCAGAACCTTTAGTATTTTCTTTCTCAGTCACAAAATATTTTATACCACTATTAGCGGTATCTGAAATTTGAAATTCAAATTGCAAATCGAAAGCATGAAACTCATCCACGGTAACAATATCACCACCACTAGAAGCTTCTGCTCCATTTGAACCTTTCACATGTAAAACACCTTCCTTAATATACCATACATTCTCAGGAAAATAATTTTTATTGGCACCTCTCCATCCTTTAGTGGTCACCCCATCCCATAAAAGTCGAACACCATTTCTTTTTTCATCTTCTGAAATAGTATTGGGCATTAAATTCACCACAAATAAATTCGAAGGGGCTGCAGGTTTTAAATTGGTAGTTTGAATTTTAATATTTTTCCAACGTACCTCTTGCCCTGCATCTTTTGCATCACTAATTTGATGTACTTGCAAAGAAATAAAACCTTTTAAAGTCATATTATCAATGATATGAGCACATTCCACACCATTCACCCAGGTTCTAATACTATTACCTATGGCTTCTATTTTATAATGATTCCATGCGTTATTTTTAAAAGCCGATTTAGCTGCGGTGTTGTATTCTAGGGGGTATAGCCAGTCTCTTCTTGCTTCATCATATATACCACCACTCCAAGCTCTTGGGGATGGGTCTATTTCCATTTGATAACCATGCACTCTATTAGGTGTATGTTTATCTGTGACAGTACATTTATCATTGGCATCGTTTAACTCAGATCTAAACTGAATGCCTGAATTCATATGTTCATTTACTTTAAGGTCTAATTCCAAAATAAAATCGCCGTATAATTTTTCGGTTGATAAAAAACTATTAGGCTCCCCCGGCACAGTACGACCTACTATTTCTCCGTTTTCAACTGTAAACTTGGCTTTGCCATTGTATTGAATCCAACCATCAAGATTTTTACCATTGAATAAAGCTTCCGATTTATTTTGCGCAACTAAGCTTTCCACACTTAATACTGTAAAACCTAAAAAAAGCAGCAACATTTTTTTCATAATACTTGATTTGTAATTAAAAAAGCTCTTAAGGCAAGTTAATTAATTTTTCTTTAGGAACCAACCATTTCATAATGCGCCATGCTAATAAATAAGCAATCGCACAAAAAACAAACATATAGCCATAAGCAACAGCCATCTCTTCTTGTATAATTTGTTTTTGAATAGAATAGAAATCTTGAAAATTTTGTAGATTAATATTTTGAATAGATTGAATGGTTTGATCAGATAAATTAGACCATTCTTTTTCTGATATTTTAAGGGGAATTCCATTGGCATCTAATACATTTAATGTATTTGTCTTTTGCAAAAAGTCAGAAAGTCCTTTTTCAGCAGCTACATTTACCGCTTTTTGAATGCCTTGTACTTTATAGGTATCAAATAACCAACCACCCATTTTAGAAACCACTACGCCTCCCATACCCCCTGCCATTCCGCCCATCCCAATGACTGTGGCAATGGAACGTTTGGGAAACATATCAGAAACAGTAGTATAAATATTGGCCGACCATGCTTGGTGTGCAGAAGCGCCTATACCAATTAATAAAACAGGTATCCAAAAACTTAAGTAACCCAAGGGCTGAACAAATAATACAACAAGTGGTATGAAGGCGATTAATAACATGGCCTTCATTCTACCTTCGTATGGTTTGGCACCTTTATTAATAAAATAAGTGGGAAACCATCCACCCCCAATGCTTCCTATCATGGTTAAACTATATAATACAGACAAAGGCAATATAATTTGAGTGCCCTGCATACTATATTGGTCTTTTAAATAACTAGGCAACCAAAATAAAAAGAACCACCAAACTCCATCCGTTAAAAATTTACCAATAGCAAATGCCCAGGTTTGTTTATATTTTAATAAAGTAAGCCATGAAATTTTATTAGTTTGAATGCCTTTTTCAAAAATGGCTTCCACTTCATGATCACTATTAATAAAGGCTTTTTCTGCTGCACTAAGTCTTGATTGTTTTGCAGGTATCTCATAAAAAATAAACCAAGCAATCAACCATAAAAATCCAATAGCTCCAATAATAATAAATGCTGCTTCCCATCCCCAATGAAGGGCAATCCAAGGAACAGACAAGGGTGCTAATATGGCTCCCACATTGGTTCCTGAATTAAATATACCAGTAGCAAAGGCTCTTTCTTTTTTTGGAAAATATTCAGCAGTGGTTTTTATGGCAGCAGGAAAATTACCCGCCTCACCAAAACCTAGCAATGCTCTTGAGAACATAAATCCTGCAATCGATACAGGTACGGCTGCGATACCCACCCATCCTAATATGTTTACAATACTAGTTCCTATTGGAATAGCGAAAGCATGAATGATGGCAGCAAAAGACCAAATAATAATAGCCCAAGCATAGCCCCATTTGGTTCCCAATTTATCTACAATTCTTCCTGCAAATAACATGCTCAGTGCATATACAAATTGAAAAACAGATGCAATATTTGCATAATCACTATTGCTCCAATCAAATTGCTTTTCGAGCGTAGGCTTTAATAAACTCAATACCTGCCTATCTAAATAATTTATAGTAGTCGCAAAAAATAAAAGCGCGCAAATAGTCCAACGATATTTTCCAATGACTGCGGCTTTCATAAATAATTAATTTAAACTAGCAATAATAGCCAAGGCTTTCGCCGTCTCAGTTTCAATGGCAGTATAATTTTTAGAAGCCAATACTTCCTCACTCATTAATTTACTACCCATGCCAACACCTACCACGCCTGCTTTAAACCAGGCAGTTAAATTTTCTTTACTAGTATCAACTCCTCCCGTAACTAAAAAACTAAGACTAGGAAATAAAGGTTTAATAGCGCTTACAAAACCTGGCCCTAAAACATTGCCAGGAAATAATTTAATCAAATCACAACCAGCTAGTTCCGCTTGATGTATTTCAGTGGAAGTCATACAACCAGGTATCCAAAGCTTCTTATGTAAATACGCCGCATCTGCAATAGACTGATCAAAAAATGGGCTAATTAAAAAATCGGCTCCTGCTTCTATAAAAGCCTCAGCCTCCTTTTGATGCTGTATAGTACCAATGGCTAAAACTAAATCTGGGTAATTTTCATTTCTATGCGCTAATAATAATTTGAAATTTCCCAATGCCTTAGGTCCTCTATTGGTAAATTCAATACATCTTATACCTGCAGTATATAATGCTTTGACAATTTCTTTACAAACCGCAATATCATCATGATAAAATAAAGGCAATAATTTTACCTTTTTCACATAGGCTTTCATTTGTTCTTCAGTCATCATAGCATTCTATTTTTAATTTGTTCAGGGCTCTGCTCTGTTGCATCGCCTAATTCATATAATTTACCTACTGCTGCTGCAGCTGCAAAATTGATAATTTCTTCTGCTGTATGATGATGGTGCATCCCATATATAAGACCCGCCATAAAGCAATCACCAGTACCCACTATGTTTTTTACATCTATAATTTTATAGGTTGGAGACTTATAAAAATTATTTTTATTAAACATGAGTCCAAAATAGCTCTCTGTTAATCTAAAAGTATAGGCCATTGTATTTAACAAAGGGAACTGCTCTTTCAATGCCAACATACTTTTATGGGCCGATTTTACTAATTCCTCATTAGAAGATCCCACACTTGAGCGAATACTTGAACTAATTCCCAACATATCTTCAACCGCCCAAAGATTCCCCATTAATACAGTGCAATACTTAACCAACTGAGACATTACTTCAATAGGCGTTTTTCCATACTGCCATAACTTGGCTCTATAGTTTAAGTCAACAGATATAGGAATACCAAGTTCTGTTGCCGCTATTAAAGCCTCCATACAAACATCTGTTGCATTTTGTGTTAAAGAGGCCGATATAGCGCTAAAATGAAACCAATTAACATCTTTTAAAACTTCTTTCCAATCAATACTTCCTTTTTTTATTTCAGCAAAAGAAGAATGGGCTCTATCATAGACTACTCCTGCATTTTTCATATCCAAGCCTGTCGCTAAGTAAAAGCAGCCTATACGATGGCCTGAAAATTGAATAGCCGATGTATCAATATTTTTTTTCGATAAATCACTTATAATAGTATCTGTTAAAAAATGAGAAGGCATGGCTGTTCCATATTTTACAGGCATATCCCACTTAGCTAATGCAGTGGCCACATTTAATTCAGCTCCCCCTAAATAAAAAGGCATTTGGTGCTGCTCCATAAAATTATTATTCACTGGAGGTGCATAATGCAGTAATATTTCACCAAAACAAAATACTTTATTTATACTCATAGCTTAAAATATTCTTTGGCATTAAAATAACTAATATTTTTTACTATCTCTCCTACCCATTTTTCATCATTGGGTAAAAGTCCAGCTAGCATATCCTTTGCAAATAAATTACAAATAACCCTTCTAAAATATTCATGTCTTGAATAGGATAATATACTTCTACTATCTGTGGTCATACCTATAAAAGTGGAAACGAGTCCCATATTTGAAATGGCGTTAATTTGTTTTTCAATACCCTCTTTCTGATCTAAGAACCACCAAGCTGCACCAAACTGTACTTTACCACGAATACCGCTTTCATTAAAATTACCGCAGAGGGTAGCAAATACTTCATTATCGGCCGGATTCGAATTATATATAATGGTTTTACATAGCTCCCCCTTGCTGTCTAATGTATTTAAGAAATGAGATAAGGTTTTTGCTTGGGTATAATCGCCAATGGAATCGGTACCCGCATCAAAGCCTAGTTTCTCTTGTAATCTTGTATTATTATTTCTAATAGGCCCTAAATGAAATTGTTGCACCCAGCCTTTTTTATAATACATTTTTGAAAGGGCCAATAAAACTACTCCTACAAAATTATCAGCCATAGAAAAATGCAAGTCTTTTTTATTTTGTATAAAATGAGTGAAGGCTATATCTAATTCTTTAGTGAAACTAAGTGATGAAGGCATATTGTTTAAACCATGGTCGGCAATGCGGCAGCCATTTTCATGAAAATAATTTACTCTTTGCTCTAAGGCGTTCAATAAATCGGCAATAGTTTTAATTTTGCAATTGGCTGCCTTTTCTAAGGCATGCAGGTATTGCATAAAGGCTTCCTTATTTTGAATTTGAAAAATTTTATCGGGGCGGAAGGTGGGAAGCATTTTAGCAGTTGCGTTTATTTTATTCGACAGAGTCCCTGCTTCTTTTTGTAATTGTTTATGGTATTGTAAATTATCACAAGGGTCATCGGTGGTACCCACTAGTTCCACTTTATAACTTGAAAGTATACCTCTTGTACTTAAAGCTTTTTTCTGTAATTGCTTATTGGCATTTTTATAAATAGCAAAGGCATTGGTTTTATTTAAATATTCATTAATCCCAAATGAATTTTTTAATTCCATATGTGACCAATGAAAAAGAGGGTTTCTTAAAGTTTGTGGCAAGCATTCAGCCCAAGCTAAAAACTTTTGCTCCTTGGTGGCCGATCCTGAAATAAATTTTTCAGGCACACCCCAAGCGCGCATGGCTCTGTATTTATAATGATCCCCTGTTAACCAAATATCCGTTAAGGTATCGTAGGATGAATTTTTAGCAATAGCCTTAGGAGATAAATGATTATGGTAATCAATAATAGGTAGGCCTGCTGCATAACTATGATATAGTGTATTGGCTAATTTAGTTTCCAATAAAAATGAATCATTGAATATGGTCGCCGTTGTGCCTTTTTTCATTTTATACTCTTTTATCTATTTACACTATTAATTTTAAAGTTCTAGCTACACCCAACTCCACCCCTCTTAATTCAGCCAAACCACGCAAACGACCTATTGCTGAATAACCAGGATTTGTTTTTTTATTTAAATCATCCAACATTTGATGCCCATGGTCGGGACGCATAGGTAGTGATTGTTTTCTTTGCTGCATTAATAATACTATTTCCTTAATCACTGCCACCATATCTACATCTCCTTCTAAATGATTGTCTTCAAAAAAATCGCCCTTATCGTTTCTTCTAGTATTTCTTAAATGCAAGAAATGAATTCTATTTCCAAATTGTCGAATCATGGCTAGTAAATTATTATCGGACCTTACGCCAAAAGAACCCGTACAAAAACAAAGTCCGTTATTTAAAGAAGGGACCGCATCCACTAAGGCTTGTATATCATTAGCTGTGCTTACCACCCTAGGAAGCCCTAAGATAGCATAAGGTGGGTCATCGGGGTGAATGACTAATTGAATACCGCATTCATCTGCCACTGGTACTATTTGTTTTAAAAAATAAATTAAATGTTTTCTTAACTCCCCTTCTCCTATTCCCTCATACGTATTTAAAGCTGCGGCAAATTGCTCTAAAGAAAAACTTTCTTCACTTCCAGGAAGCCCTTTAATAATATTGGCTTGTAATTGATTTTTCTCTGCCGTAGACATTTCAGTAAATCGAATTTGAGCAGCTGCTATTTCTTCCTTTGTATAATTAGTTTCAGCACCTGCTCTTTTTAAGATAAATAAATCAAAGGCGATGAAGGCTGCTTTTTCAAACCGTAAAGCCAAAGAACCATCTGGCATAGGAAAGGCTAAATTTGTTCTAGTCCAATCTACTACTGGCATAAAATTATAGGTCACTACTTTTATGCCGCAAGTACTTAAATTGCGAAGACTTATTTTATAGTTTTCAATATGTTTTTTAAAATCGCCTTTCTGTGTTTTAATAGATTCATGCACAGGTACACTCTCCACTACCGACCAAGTTAATCCGCTGGCTTCAATTAATTTTTTTCTAGCATTAATTTCTTCTACTGTCCATATTTCCCCATTAGCAATATGATGCAGGGCCGTAACCACTCCTGTGCAACCTGCTTGCCTAATATCTGCTAAAGAAACAGGATCTGAAGGACCAAACCAACGCATGGTCTGCTCCATTCTGTATTCTATGTTAGCATAAGAGGGACTATTATTCATAAGCATTATAAGCAAAGCTTTTTCTTTCTTTTAAATTAGACGCCAGTATTAATGGTAAAACCTCCATCCACTCCTATATCCATGCCCGTTACAAATTTTGAAGCGTCACTTAATAACCATATTAATGCGCCCGTTAATTCATCTGGACTTCCAAATCTTTTAAAGGGTGTGTTTTTAATAATTAAATTTCCTCTATCCGTTAAGCTACCGTCTTCTTTAGTTAATAAATTTTTATTTTGTTTCGTAAGAAAAAAACCTGGCATAATGGAATTAATTCTTACTGCATCGCCATATCTATTAGCCATTTCAACTGCAAACCATTTGGTATATAAATCAATGGCTGCCTTTCCCATACTATAGCCTAGTCCTCGCGTAACTGTTCTTTTTGAATTCACAGAAGAAATGTTCACAATACTTCCTGCACCCGATTTCGCAATAGCAGGACCAAAAACTTGCACCGGTAATAAAGTACCCCATACATTTAACTCCATTGTTTTTTTCATCCCCTCCATATTCATTGTAAAAACATCTTGGTCGGGCGATAATACTCCTTCAGGTAAATTACCTCCTGCACCATTCACGAGTCCATGAATAGTTCCATATGTATCCACTGCTTTATTCTTGGCTATTTCTAATTCAGCTTCCACAAGTACATTTGCTTTTAAAAACAAGGCTTCCCCCCCTTGGCTTCTAATAAATGCCGCACGCTCTTCACCCAGCGACTCGTTTTGGCCAATTAAAACTACAGTGGCCCCTTGCTTGGAGATAGCCTCCACAAAACTGCCCCCTAAAACCCCGGTGGCCCCTGTCACCACAATGACTTTATTTTTAAGTGTAAATAAATCCTGCTCTTGACTTCGCATAATTGAAATTTCTAATTAAAATGATTGGCTTTAGCCTTCGTTTTTCGTTACTGTAAATTAATTATAAAAATCCATCTTAAGCAAGATTTAGGCCCTAAATACATAGGCAGTTTATAATTCAACAATTAGTGCCTATTTTTGTTAATAGTATATGAATAAAATTGTAGTAGCCATCACAGGTGCCAGTGGCGCCATTTACGCTAAATGCTTATTAGATAGTTTAAGCCAAATGCAGGACCAGATAGAGGCCGTGGGCATTGTCATGAGCGATAATGCAAAAATTGTTTGGGAGACAGAATTAGGCAATCAAGACTACAGTAAATACCCCTTTCATTTTTATCAAAAAAACGATTTTAATGCCCCCTTTGCTTCAGGCTCTGCTCAATTTAACACCATGATCATTGTTCCCTGCAGTATGGGTACTTTAGGGCGTATTGCAAGTGGTATAAGCGATGATTTAGTGACCAGGGCTGCTGATGTTATTTTAAAAGAAAGAAGAAAGCTCATACTAGTGGCGCGTGAAACACCCTATAACTTAATTCACATTAAAAATATGGAAACAATCACCTTAGCAGGTGGAATTATTTGTCCGGCCACTCCAAGTTTTTATAGCAAGCCTCAAACTATTGAAGAAGTGGCTTTTACAGTGGTGCACCGCATACTTGATTTAGCAGGATTAAAAGCAAATAGTTACCGTTGGGGGAATAAATAAATGAATTAAAATTTTGAGTATAAAAAAAAGCCCCCTAATCTAGGAGGCTTTTTTAATTATGAACTAAGACTTAATCTTCTTTAGGTTCTTTAGGTGCCTTAGGCGCTTTCTCTTTTTCCTTTTTTTGTAAAGTAAAAACAAGCTTTTCATTTTCTTTATCTAAATCGCCCATTAAGGTATCGCCTTCTTTAACACTATGGTTTAAGATTTCTTCCGCTAGAGGATCTTCGATATATTTTTGAATGGCTCTATGCAAAGGTCTTGCTCCAAATTGAACATCATAGCCTTTGTCTGCAATAAAGCCTTTAGCCTCTTCAGATAAAACTAAGTTCAATCCTAAAGTGACTAAACGACCTAAGACATTTTTCATGATAATGTCAATGATTAAGAAAATATTTTCTTTGGTCAATGAATTAAACACTACTACATCGTCTACTCTATTTAAAAACTCAGGAGAGAAAGTTCTCTTTAATGCTTTTTCAATAACAGATCTATTGTTTTCGTCGGTTTGATGCACACGCGTAGCCGTGGCAAATCCTACCCCATCACCAAATTCTTTTAATTGACGAGCGCCAATATTAGAAGTCATGATAATTAAAGTATTTTTAAAATCTACTTTTCTACCCAAGCCATCTGTTAAAATACCATCATCTAATACTTGTAATAAAATATTATAAATATCTGGATGTGCTTTTTCAATTTCGTCTAATAAGTATGACGCAGTATGGCTTACGGCGTACCTTCTCAGTTAGCTGACCACCTTCTTCATAGCCTACATAACCTGGAGGCGCTCCAATTAAACGGCTTACAGAAAACTTTTCCATATACTCACTCATGTCAATTCTAATTAAAGAATCTTCTGAGTCAAATAAATTTCTGGCAAGTGCTCTGGCTAGCTCCGTTTTACCCACGCCTGTTGGACCTAAGAAAATAAAAGTACCAATTGGTTTTTTAGGATCCTTTAAGCCCACTCTATTTCTTTGAATGGCTTTCACCACTTTACCTAATAGCTTCATCTTGTCCAATGACTTCGGTCTTCATTTCTTCGGCCATCTTTCTGCAACTTAGTTGTTTCCGCTTCCACCATTCGTTTTACAGGAATACCTGTCATCATACTTACTACTTCAGCAATATTTTCTTCATTAATAGGGAAACGTTTTGTTCTTACTATCTTCTTCCCAAGTAGTTTTAGCTTTTTCTAAAGCTTCTCCTAATTTTTTCTCTGTATCTCTTAAGCTAGCAGCCTCTTCAAAACGTTGACTTTTCACCACCCTATTCTTTTCGTTCTTAACTTCTTCGATTTGCTTTTCTAAATCAACAATATCTTGCGGCACATTAATATTTTTTAAATGCACTCTTGCACCCACTTCATCCAATACATCAATGGCCTTATCGGGAAGTAAGCGATCGGTCATATAACGATCACTTAATTTCACACAAGCTTCAATGGCTTCTTGATCGTATACAACGCTATGATAATCCTCGTATTTAGATTTGATATTATTTAAGATAGTAATAGTATCTGCTACACTAGGTGGCTCAATAATTACTTTTTGGAAACGTCTATCCAATGCGCCATCTTTTTCAATGTGCATTCTGTATTCATCTAAAGTAGATGCACCAATACATTGTAATTCTCCTCTCGCCAAAGCTGGCTTAAAGATATTAGAAGCATCTAATGAACCGCTTGCGCCACCAGCACCTACAATGGTATGTATTTCATCAATAAATAAAATGACGTCTCTGTTTTTTTCCAAGTTCGTTCATGATAGCCTTCATACGCTCTTCAAACTGACCTCTGTATTTAGTACCCGCAACTAAGTGCTGCTAAGTCTAAAGAAATAACACGCTTATCAAATAAAACTCGGCTTACTTTTCTTTGCACAATTCGCAAGGGCTAAACCTTCTACAATAGCTGTCTTACCCACACCCGGCTCCCCTATTAAAATGGGATTATTCTTTTTTCTTCTACTTAAAATTTGACTTACTCTTTCTATTTCTGCATCACGACCTACAATTGGATCCAATGAATCCATTTCAGCAAGCTTGGTAATATCACGACCAAAATTATCTAGTACAGGTGTTTTTGATTTATTAGGTGTTGTAGGTTTTGCTTTTGATGCTAGCACCAAAGGCACCCGCACCGCCGCCTCTTTTCTCTTCATCAAATTCATCATCTCCTTCTTCTGGAAATTCTGCACTTGGACGGATTAATAGGCTCGTCTGTATTTGATCCAACCATACCCTAATTCAGTTCGGAATAAATCATAGTCAACATCAAATTGATTTAAAATTTGAGTCGCTATGTTTTCTTTATTTTTTAAAATGCTTAAAAGTAAATGCTCTGTTTCAACCATCGGGCTTTTTAATGCCTTCGCTTCAAGTACTGTAACTCTAATTACTTTTTCAGCCTGCTTGGTTAATGGCAAACTATTAATGTTCGCTACATTCTTACCCGACTTATCTTTAACGGCTAATTCAATCTCTTTTCTTAGCTCAGCTAAATTTACATTCAACTGCTTCAATACCTTTGATCGCAGTATTTTCCTGGTCTCTTATAAGGCCTAGCATTAAATGCTCGGCTCCTATAAAGTCATTACCTAATCTCAAAGCCTCTTCACGGCTATAAGAGATGATTTCCTTAACTTGTGTTGAAAAATTATTATCCATATATTTATTTCGAGCTGTTACAAGAATAACGAATATTTTTGACCTAAAGTATGTTAAGTATTACTTGTTTATCAACCATTTATTATTAAGCCAATATGCAATACAAAACCGAACTCAAAGAGAAATTTACTGTTCTTACCATTCTCGAGAATAGTCTTAGTTCAAATCTCGTGCCAGAATTAGCCCAAATTATAGCTAAAATTGGTGCTGAAGCCCCTAAAAACCTGATTTTGAACCTTGGCCAAGTGGCTCGCTGGGAGTTACCGGTGATTGTCGAATTAGCAGAAGGTCAGGGCTGCTTCTATGAGAATAATACCTCATTTGTCATTTGCGGCCTGTCAGATAGCCTTCAAGATACGCCTAGATTTGACCGAATATGCCGAAATAATGAACATTAACCCCCACAGAATCAGAGGCTTGGGACATTGTTCAAATGGAGGAAATTGAAAGGGAATTACTAGATAGCGATGATATGGAGTTTTCGAACCAAGAATAGCCCTATTTTCTCTTAAGATTAGTTATTTTCGCCCTCATGATTACCTCGAATACCATTCAACAAATCACCAACCGAATTGACATCATTGATGTGGTGGGTGAATTTGTGAAATTGAAAAAAAGAGGTACCAACTTTATAGGCAACTGCCCTTTTCACAACGAAAAATCTCCTTCATTTACCGTCTCTCCTGCTAAAGAAATTTACAAATGTTTTGGCTGTGGCAAAAGCGGTAACACCATTACTTTTTTAATGGAGCATGAAAAGTATAGTTATGTAGAGTCTTTAAGATGGTTAGCAGCAAGATATAATATTGAAATTGAAGAAACGGAAACTAGTCCTGCACAAAAATTAGCACAGCAAGTAGCCGATAGTTTATATGCGATTAATCATTTCGCGATGGATTTTTTCGCAAAGCAATACTGGGAAACAGAGGCCGGTGAATCTATTGCGCAAAGCTATATGCAACATCGAGGTTTTTTAAAACCCATTGTAGAAAAATTTAAAATTGGATACAACCCTTCTGATAAGAGACAGTTTAGCCAAAGCCTTAATTCAAAATCAATTCAATCCAGAACTTTTTGCAAAAACAGGTTTAGTCGTGGAACGCAATGGCGAATGGCAGGATAATTATCAGGGACCGTATTATTTTTCCCATTCATAATACTACTGGAAAAATTATTGGATTTGGTGCCAGACAAATTGCCAAGAATGATAAGTCACCTAAATACATTAACTCACCAGAGAATGATATTTATGTAAAGAGTAAAATTTTATATGGCTCTTATTTTGCAAGAACTTCAATTGATAAATTAAATGAATGTTTACTAGTAGAAGGTTATACCGATGTGGTAAGCTTACACCAAGCAGGCATTGAAAATGTGGTGGCCAGTGGTGGTACTTCTTTAACCATTGACCAATTAAGATTCATTAAAAAATATACGCAGAACCTAACCATTATTTATGATGGAGATGCAGCGGGTGTGAAAGCAGCCTTGCGTGGACTAGATATGGCATTGGAAGAAGGACTTAAATGTGCAATTGGTTTTAATTCCAGATAAAGAAGATCCAGATAGTTATGTCAATAAAGTAGGACCTGACGCTTTCAGAGAATTTGTACAATCGGCTAAAAAAG
Source organism: Chitinophagales bacterium (assembly GCA_964203405.1). Classification (GTDB taxonomy): domain Bacteria; phylum Bacteroidota; class Bacteroidia; order Chitinophagales; family Chitinophagaceae; genus Sediminibacterium. The sequence continues at coordinate 69,864 of CAXNLL010000001.1, read as the reverse complement.
ATTTTGTACTCTTTCAATTAGAAGTGCAGTTAAAAGAAGTGGGTAACGATTTGAATAAAAAGAATAGCTCTAGTGAATCAAATAGCAGAGACATTAAGTAAAATTAATAAGCCTGAAGATTTTACAAAGCTACAAGAGTATGTAAGAAAATGTAGCGCTTCCCTATTGCGCATTGACGAAACAGGCTTAACGCAATTAGTCAATAAGTTTAAGCGTGATAAGATTGTAAAAGAAGAAAAGAAAATGTCTTATGATGAAGCGGCTATTCTTAATGCCTAGCTTCCCACAAGCGACATCAGAACAACGACAGGATACTGACTTAGTTATAGACAAAGACTTAGTCCACGAGAAAAATTTAGTAAAGCGTTATTATTGAATTATGGTAATGAACTTACTAACAGACGGAATAAATTAGTGGCGCACGTGGATATTTGGATGAAATAGAATCTTTCCCTTTGGAAAATCAGGATATGATTTATTTGGTAGACGCTTATAAAAAATGGTATTATGCAGGCAAACTACCCAATGGAAAAACGCTTCAATACCATGAAGATGAAAGATGTACAAAAATGGGTAGTGAGCTTATTTGCACCCTGAACATGAATTAAGTCACAAGATGGAATGAAAAACTAGGTACTCACCAGAAAGCGAGGATGTAAAAGATATTTTCTAAATGAAATTGAAATAAGTTTAATGTACTTTAAACTAAGAAAGGTTAAAAAGATGATTACGTCAAAATCAGATGGATCTAGAAAAGGCAGACCTGAAGAAGAACAAATACAATTACTTCAAATACATAAGCATTTAAAAGAAGTAGAGCGTGACATTAACGCAACATATTGGGACTGTCATTTTAGGTAACAACAGCTCCCGTTTGATTCTATTAGAAAAGTATATCTACTTCTCGGAAGGGTTATTGCTTCCCTGCTAATAATTTTTCTAAAGTTGCTTCTAAACGCTTTTGTTTAGTTTCTTCTTTTTTCGCACCTTGAATCCAACTTAAATATTCCTTTTGATTCGATGATCGATAAGAGAAGCAAAGAATTCTCTTGCATCTTCATGTGCACCAAATAATTTATCTAATTCTATCGGAAGGGCAATTAATCTTTTTTCAAAATCGTCTACTTTAATATTGGCAGACTTAAATTCAACAAAGGTTCTGTTTCTATTAGGTATTTGGTCTAATTTCTTAAAACGCATTGCTGTCCAAACATGGTCTAAAGTAACTTGTCTTACCGCCTCATAATCATTCTTAGATAAAATCTCCCAGCTTGCGTCTCTGTTTAAATCAGAAACAATTTTAGAAGTAGTTTTAGGATAAGCAATCCATAATTTACTCTCTGGATGTAAGGCTGGAAATACCTCTTTTAGAATATTATTCAATTGTAATTGATTGATAGCAAAAATAAGCGCAAAATCAATTTTTCTAGTCTTTAATAAGGGGGTCAAGTTCTTGTTGTAAGCGAGCTTAGCGAATTGCTTTTCTACAGAAGAAGGTAAGCCTTGAATCAGTAAATTTTTCTCTTCCTTTAACTGCAATTTCTCCAAAATATTCTGGTTACTCTGACATAGCTTTAAAGTTTTAACGGACGGCGAAGTTACGAAATTCTAATTTTTTAGAACTACAAATTTGGGATGAAATCTTAAAAAAATTTGATGCGCAAATTATTTATGTTAAGGCTATCCTACCTCTGTTCTTGAAAATGGGCAGCTTTATTTTCGGTTCCCTTGATACAGCCTGGTGATGTTTTTTTGATGGGTAACCACCACCATCATTGCCACTATTATTGCGAAATAGGCGATAGATGGTCTCCTTTTCATTGAAAATAAAGAGGATCAATACCATAAAAGCCACTCCCGCGAGCATAGAGCTTAATGGATACAAATCGAGTTGAAAGCAAAGTGATTAAGAAATACACACTAAGCAAAGTAAATGCAACCATTGGTTGAATGGCTAAGGCCATTCCTAATAAAGTAGCCACCCCTTTTCCACCTCTAAAATTGGCAAAAATGGGAAATATATGTCCAAGGACAGCCACCATTCCTAGGGCTATCATAAAATTAGTTCTTGCTAGTTCGTTGGTTAAATAAAATGGAATAAGAATATATAAGGAAGTTGCAATAACTCCCTTGGTAACATCCAGCAAGCATTACAAAGCTGCCCCATTTGGAACCTAATACTCTAAATGAATTGGTTGCTCCTGCATTTCCACTTCCGTAATCTCTAATGTCAATACCAAAAACAGACTTACTCACCCAGACTGCTGTGGGAATAGATCCGATAATATAGGCCAGTATAATTAGAATAATTTCTGTCATTATAAAATTTGGTTGGAGGACAAAGATACGACGAAAAAAATTAATGATTTGTTAACACTGCCCGCTGTAACATTTGCTGTAAGATTCTAGGAAAGCTTAAACAATAAACTAACCCACCCATTTAAAGGCCTTGAATTTAGAAAATTCCAGCCATTATCAGCGGCTAATTTAATCATATCTGCTTGATCATCAATAAGTAAACCACTTAGTACCAAGGTAGATGCTGGACAAGCAATTTGGGTTAATTCAAGCATATTGGCTTCAATGATATGCCTATTTACATTGGCTATAATAATGTCAAACTTTTCTTTTTGATAGGCCGATTCCACTTTTTCTATTCTAATTAACTTGACAATCATTGTTTTGTACATTTTCTATCGAATTTTCGATACACCAATCGTCGTTATCTACAGCTAAAACCGATGCCGCCCCTAGCTTTTCAGCAAGTATGGCTAATATACCTGTACCTGTTCCAAAATCATAGACCGACTTCCCTTTAAAGTCCATTGATTCCATGAGTTCAATCACTGTGAAAGTAGTGGCATGATGGCCTGTTCCAAAGCTCATTTTGGGTGTAATCTCTATCTCAAAAGCTACTTTTGGCTCAAAATGGGGATGAAAATTAGCTCGTATACCTACAAAATCACCCACCCTTACTGGTTCAAAATTAGATTCCCATAGGGCATTCCAATTTTCTTCTTTAATAACTGATTTTGTGTAAGTTAAACTATGCTGTTTGAATATAATATCTAATTCATTATCCAATAAATTAGCCTCAAACTCAGTATTAAGTATGAAGGTTTTACAATGCCCTGCCCCTTCCCCAAGTGAATTAGACATTTTCACACCATCATTAATACCTTGACTCGCCTCTTCCTCGTTAAACCCCTCAAATCCTAAGTCAGATAATTGAGCCACTAGCATATCAAATTGGTCTTGGTTGTCGAAATTGAAGGCTATTTGTATGTATTCTTTAGACATTTGTTTGTTTTAGGGAGCTTTAATTGTTTACAAAGATACCTTACCCTAATTGAATAAATCCCAATCCCTCGTCTCTCTCTACGCATGCTCGAAAGCTCGACTCGAAATTGAATTTATTCAATAGTAAGGTTTTTGAAAAAGTTAAATCCAAAAAAATGCCCTCCCAGATTATGGGAAGGCATTTTAACATATAATTCTAAGCCTTTAATCTTAAAAGGCGCTATAAAATTAACCTTGTTGAGGACCTCTGTCTTCACGAGGCGCTTGCTCTGGACGAGGCAATAAAGCTTTATGGCTTAATTTGAACTTGCCTGTTTTAGGATCCAAACCAACCAATTTCACTTTTACTACATCTCCTTCGTTAAAGATACCATCCATTGTTTCCAAACGCTTCCAGCTTATTTCACTAATGTGTAATAAACCTTGTTTGCCTGGCATGAATTCTACAAAGGCACCAAATTCTTTCACACCTTTTACAACACCTTCGTATTCATCTCCAATTTCTGGAACAGCAACAATACCATTGATCCATTTCACTGCAGCATCTAAGCTATCCTTGTTAGCAGAGAAGATACTTACTTCACCATGGTTGCCCACTTCTTCAATATTAATAGTCGCACCAGTTGTTCTTTGCATTTCTTGGATGATCTTACCACCTGGTCCGATTACAGCTCCAATATATTCTTTATCAATAATTAATTTAACCATTCTAGGTGCATGTGGTTTCACATCGGCACGTGCAGCTGGCATACACTCATACATTGCATCTAAAATATGTAAGCGACCTTTTTTAGCTTGAGACAATGCTTCACGCATAATATCCATACTTAAACCATCTACTTTAATATCCATTTGCACACCGCAAATACCATCGCGTGTACCTGTTACTTTAAAATCCATATCTCCTAAATGATCTTCATCACCTAAGATATCTGTTAAGATGGCATACTTACCATCTTCTCTTGAAATTAATCCCATCGCCACACCACTTACGTGCTTAGGCATTGGAACACCTGCATCCATTAATGCTAATGAACCTGCACAAACTGTTGCCATAGAAGAAGAACCATTTGATTCTAATACATCTGAAACCACTCTTAATGTGTATGGGAAAGTAGTGGTATCTGGTAACATTTGTTTTAAAGAACGCATAGCTAAATTACCATGTCCTACTTCACGACGACCTACACCACGCATCATTTTCACTTCTCCTGTAGAGAAGGGAGGAAAATTATAGTGTAAGAAAAATTTAGTGTATTCAGCACTTGCTGCAGTCTCTTGCATTAACTCATCCAACTTGGTACCTAAAGTAACTGTTGTTAAAGATTGAGTTTCTCCTCTTGTAAATAAAGAAGAACCATGCGGAGTTGGTAAGTGGATCTACTTCCATTGCTAAAGGACGCACTTGATCTAACTTACGACCATCTAAACGAATACGCTTGTCCACCATCATATCTCTTACTAATTCCCATTTTAAGTCCTCATAATACTTACCTGCTAATTTCTTTTGCAAGTCGGTAATTTCAGTTCCTAAATGTTCAATGATTTCTTTTTTCAATGCAGTGAAATGCATCACTTCTCTCATGCTTAGCAGAACCTAATTTCAGCAATCGCAGTTACTTTCGCTTTGGCAAATGCATATACTTTTTCTTTGATCGCTAATCGTCTTGTTCTGGTTTTTTATAATCACGTACTTCTGTAATACCCACTACTTTTCTTAATTCCGCTTGTGCTTTAATTTGTTTGCGAATAGCTTCATGTGCAATTTCTAAACATTGTACTAATTCTTCTTCAGAACATTCTTTTGCCTCACCTTCCACCATCATCAAATTCTTATCAGTAGCAGCAATTAAAAATTCAAAATCAGAAATAGCTAATTGTGCTTTAGAAGGATTGATAATAAATTCTCCTTTGATACGTCCAATACGTACTTCAGAAATAATTTCTTTAATAGGAATATTAGAAACCGCTAATGCTGCAGAGGCTGCTAAACATGCTAATGAATCGGGCATTACATTTTCATCACTTGATATCAAAGAGATTAATACTTGTACATCACATAAATAATCTTCAGGGAATAAAGGACGCAAGTGCGCGGTCAATTAAACGGCTGGTTAATATTTCATAATCATTTAAACGTGCTTCTCTTTTAAAGAAAGAACCAGGAATACGACCTGCAGATGCAAATTTTTCTTGGTAGTCTACGCTTAAAGGAAAAAAGTCTTGTCCGTCTTTAGGATCCTTATTCGCAACAACGGTGGCGAGTAAAATACAATTGCCTTGTCTTACAGTAACAGCACCATCTGCTTGACGGGCTAATTTACCTGTTTCAATAAATACCTCTTGACCTGGATTTATTTCAAACTTGACTGATTTAGGTTGTGTTATCATTTTAATTTTTTTAAATCTTTTCTTTGTTAGAATCGATAGTATATAAACGACTAATCCCAACCGTGTTGTACAGTTGGGACAGCCTATAATTTGTTTTTGTTGATTATTTTCTTAAGCCTAATTTTTCAATTAGTGCGCGGTAACCCGTTAGGTTATGTTTTTGTAAATAAACCAATAAACGCTTACGCTGACCCACTAATTGCATTAAACCTCTTTGAGTTGAATGGTCTTTGTGGTTTGCCTTCAGGTGACCTGAAATGTGCGCAATACGCTCGGTTAATAAAGCAACTTGTCCTTCAATTGAACCTGTGTTAGTTGCTTTTCCGCCAAATTCAGCAAAAATGCTTGCTTTCTTTTCTGATGTTAATATAGCCATTGTAAAACTTCTTTTTTTGTAGTTAACTATTAACTACGGTTTTATTTTTTTATTTCGGCTGCGAAGATACGTGTAAAAAGGCGTAAATCAATCAAAAATTTCCACGTTTTTTGGGTATTTGGCCCTATTGAAAAGGAATAGATTATCGGCTAAAACTAGCATGTGTAATTGATAGACAGCACTTTTACAACGGGTACTATTATTGCTTTTATCTAATATGGAGGCCGAAGAAAGAGCCGATTTAAGCTTGTCAATAACCAGGGTTACTTTCTGAAAACTCTTACGTTTATCCAGGGGCATAAGCTCAATAGTTGCATTGTGAACATGTTTGACCTAATAAATTGTAATTGAAGTCTTTATCGTAGTTACCTGCTAATAATTTTTGAGGACTTAGGGTTTGATCTGACTCCGCTACACTAGACTTTGAAATGGTATTGGCCCCGTCGAAATTGTATATAATTTTACCGTCACAAAGTATTTCCATCAGTCCTTGTTTTAGATAATACTTATCACCCTTCATCTTCAAACCTATCTGCTTGGTCCCCATTGCCTTGCCTTGGCTATTCTTGGACACCATTTGAATGCTTGACCAGTATTCCTTTAGAATCCTTCACTTTTGCGCCCATTTGGTCTAAGATTGCCTTAGCAGATGCGTCCTTTTGGGCATTTAAGGTGAAACTGGTTAAAAATGCAAGAAGAATTAAGGGGATTCTCATAGTAAGCTAGTTATTGTTTCATTCGGTATGGACAAAAATAAAGAATCGATATTTAAGTGAATGATAATTTTAAGCCAATTTTTAAACAAATGACTAAGGTTAGACACAAACGCCTAAGTCCAGCGGGCATACCAAACTTTCTATTAGTCGAGATTCTTTAAAAAGGTGTTTAAATCGGCCTCTGTCTTGTATAAAACCTCTCTAGGCTTAGAACCCTGGCTCGGACCCACCAATACCTGCCGACTCTAATTGGTCCATTACCCTGCCTGCTCTATTATAGCCTAATTTCATTCTACGTTGTATTAAGGAAGTGGAACCCATTTGAGCACTTACAATCAAGTTGAGCTGCTTCTTCAAATAAAACATCTCGTTGCGCCAGCAGTCAAAATTACCTGCATCCATTTCTTTTTCATCTACATATTCTGGTAATAAAAATGCTTGAGGATATCCTTTTTGTTCGGCAATAAAAGAACAAACGCGGTCTACTTCTGGGGTATCTACAAATGCGCATTGTAAACGCGTAATTTCTCCATTATAACTTACCAGCATATCTCCTTTACCAATTAACTGCTCTGCACCACCCTGCATCTAAAATAGTTCTACTATCTATTTTACTGGATACTTTAAACGCAATACGTGCAGGGAAGTTTGCTTTAATGGTTCCTGTGATAATATTTACACTTGGTCTTTGTGTTGCAATAATTAAATGTATACCCACCGCTCTTGCTAACTGTGCTAAACGCGCAATAGGCATTTCCACTTCTTTACCTGCTGTCATAATTAAATCGGCAAACTCATCCACGACTAAAACAATAAATGGTAAGAACTGATGACCTTTTTCTGGATTCAACCTACGCGCCGTGAATTTATCGTTATACTCTTTAATATTTCTACAACCTGCTTCTTTTAATAAATCATATCGATTGTCCATCTCAATACATAATGCATTCAGTGTATTGATTACTTTTTTAGTATCTGTAATAATCGCATCTTGTTCTCCAGGTAGTTTTGCTAAGAAATGTTTTTCTATGACGCGGTATAAACTTAATTCCACTTTCTTAGGATCTACCAATACAAATTTTAATTGTGATGGATGCTTCTTATATAATAAAGAAACCAAGATAGCATTTAATCCCACCGACTTACCTTGACCTGTAGCACCTGCCATTAATAAGTGAGGCATGCTTGCTAAGTCCACAATGAAATTTTCATTGTCAATTTTTTTACCAATCGCAATAGGTAAAGAGATACTTGACTATTTTGAAATTTCTCACTGGCCAATAATGTTTTCATACTCACTACCGACTTTCTAATATTCGGCACTTCAATACCAATGGTTCCTTTACCAGGAATAGGTGCAATAATACGAATGCCTAATGCAGCCAAACTTAAAGCAATATCGTCTTCTAAGTTTTTAATTCTACTAATACGCACACCAGGGGCTGGTACAATTTCATATAAAGTAACGGTGGGACCCACTGTGGCAGCTATTCGTTGAATGGCAATATCATAATTTTTTAGTGTTGCAATAATTTGGTTTTTATGCGTCTCTAATTCTTCTGGATCTTGTACAATTTTTTCAGAGCCATGCGTCTCTAATAAATTAATAGATGGATACTTATAATTTTTTAAATCCAAAGTGGCATCATAGGCTAGTCCCTATAGCTCCAACAGGGTACAATCACTTCTTTGGCTACTTGGTTTAATTTCTAAATCAAGGTCTTCTAATAATTCTCCGTTAAAATCTCTCAATATTCTATTTTTTGCCATACGTCAGCGTGCAGCGCTCTTCATGATTCACTTCATTCTTCAACTAATGCGGGTTCCTCTGCATCAATGAGTGTTGGCGTTAGTGCTGCTAATAATAACTTGCAGTCTCTAATACTTTTTCAGCATTCGAAACTTAATTCATCAAAAGACTCGTTTATCTTTAATTTATTACCTCCTGGATTTGGCTGTGCTGCGAGCTTGATTTAAATCCCATTCTTGTTTGACAGCTGCTTCCTCGGTATCACAATATCATCCCTTCAAAATGCTGCTTGCTTTTTTCTTCGGAATTAAAAAATTAAAACTAGGTACATTAAAGCTAGGATTAAACCTCCATATAAAATAACTAAAGCCTGCTACTAATAATAAAGCACCGGTTCCAAAACTGCCAACCCATTTAATTAACCAACTACTACTGTATTCTCCTAGTGCGCCTCCCCAAGAAAAATGAGCACCTGCTGTAACAAAGGCTAAGCAAGTACTTATAACAAGTAAGCCTAAAATCACATACCTAATATTACGCCATAAACTAAAAATAGGTTTTGTAAAAAATAAATTCACGCCTAAAACAAAAAAGAAAGTACAAAATAAATAAGCGGCTAAACCAAATCCATTGAACATGATTTGATAGGCGACAAAAGCACCTATATAGCCCAATAAATTATTAACTTTTAACATCGTTGATAGAAAACAAATGCGTGCGCCATAATTGGACCATGTCCTGGTCGTCCTGCCAAGTAAATAAATAAGAAGTGAAATGCAACAAATAGAAATAAGGTAATGAGTAAACTTATGACGCCCCATAATTTTGGAGGTTCGTTCATCTTTCACTACATCCGTCACCGATACATCTGCTTCTTTATCAGGATTTAAATTCTGGGCATTAATCTTGGGTTGTTTTTTGCTTTTTAGGCGTATTTGCCATGGTAACAAATATAAGTTATCTGTATAGGACGAAAAAGGAATTTGAACAAATGTGTAAAATTGAAAATAGCAGGGCCTACTTATCCACTTTATCTAAGATAAACTGCCCTTATCCAAAAGGCCCAACCTAGTATAAAACAAAGTCCGCCCAAGGGTGTAATAGGTCCCAGCAAACGAGCCCAATGGATAGATCGTTAAAGAAAGAAAGGTTAATGCGTATAAAGAGCCGCTAAATAGAAAAACCCCTACAATAAAAAAGTGAGCCGACCATCCCAAGCCTATTGGCGCTTTTTGTTTTACTGCTTGCAAACTGCCATAGATCGATAAGCCCATTAATGCGAATGCATGCATGAATTGATACCTCACCCCTGTTTCAAAAATTTGTAATTTATCTTGGCTGACGAATCGCTTTTAAAGCATGTGCTCCAAAGGCACCGAATACCACTGCCAATAAAGAAAATACTAAACCCCAGATTAATATTTTACGATGCATGTTTTGCCATTAATTTTTTCAATCCGGCTTCATTGATTTGGTCGCTGGTTAATCGGTAATTAGCTTGCTGCATAAAATAGCATGCCTTTCCACTAATTTGTCTTCTAATAAAAGCGAGCAATTTCGCTATCGCTTAAATTTGCAATTAAGGGGCGTTGTTGTTTTTCAGGAGATAACCTTTTGACTAATACTTCCACTGATTCATCCAACCAAATAACAATACCTTCTTTTTTCATCCAATGCATATTCTCATGAAAACAAGGCGCACCGCCACCTGTAGCAATGATAAATTTTTTCTTCTCTTTAAACCATCTTAAAATTTTCGCTTCTGCTTTTCTAAAATAATCTTCTCCGTCTTCATTAAAAATTTCGGCAATTGTTTTTTCTTCATTCATTTCTATCAACGCGTCTAAATCATAGCCCACGCATTTATTCCATTTAGCCATTTTTTGTAGCCCAATAAGATTTACCCGAACCCATCATCCCAATTAAAAATATTTTATCGGCAGCCATTTCCCAATTTTTCTTTATTGAACAATTCTATGTAAATGCGTTGAATCCTGTTATATCCATTCCTGTAATTAACAAATGAATATCATGTGTGCCTTCATAAGTAATTACACTCTCTAAGTTCATCATATGTCGCATAACTGAGTACTCGCCCGTAATACCCATGCCGCCTAACATTTGTCTAGCATCTCTGGTAATATTAGTGGCCATTTCACAACTATTTCTTTTAGCCATACTAATTTGAGCAGCAGTGGCACGACCCTCGTTCATCAATACGCCCAAACGCCAAACCATTAATTGCGCTTTGGTGATTTCAGTCACCATTTCTGCCAATTTCTTTTGTTGTAATTGGAATCCGCCAATAGGTCTACCAAATTGAACGCGCTCCTTACTATATCTTAATGCAGTATCATAACAATCCATTGCAGCACCAATCGTGCCCCATGCGATACCAAATCTTGCCTTATTCAAACAACTCAATGGTCCTTTTAATCCTTTAATATTCGGTAAAATATTTTCCTTAGGCAGTTTCACATTATCAAAAACCAATTCTCCTGTTGCACTCGCACGCAAACTCCATTTATTATGTGTTGTGGGAGTGGTAAAACCTTCCATTCCTCTTTCAACAATGACCCCTACTATTTCTCCTGCTTCATTCTTTGCCCATACCACTGCTACTTGTGCAAAGGGAGAATTACTAATCCACATTTTTGCACCATTTAATATAACATGATCCCCTGCGTCTTTGATATTGGTTAACATACCTGATGGGTTAGACCCATGATCTGGTTCTGTTAATCCAAAACAACCTAGCCATTCTCCAGAAGCTAATTTGGGTAAAAACTTTTTCTTTTGCGCTTCACTGCCATAAGCATGAATAGGAAACATCACTAAAGAACCTTGAACACTTGCAGTAGCATCTTACACCACTATCCCCTCTTTCTAATTCCTGCATCATAATACCATAACTAATATAGTCCAAACCACCACCGCCATATTCAGCAGGCACCGTTGGACCAAAGCAACCCATATCTCCCTAATTGTTTTATAATTTGAGTAGGAAATTCAGAACGTTGTGCATAGTCTTCTATAATGGGTGAAATTTCTTTTTTGACATAGTCTCTCACAGCCTTTCTGACCATTAAATGTTCCTCAGATAATAATTCATCTAATTGAAAATAATCGGGAGACTCAAATAAATCGGTTCTTACTGCCATAAATAATTAGTTTATTATGAAAACAATCAAGTGCAAAGATAACTGAAACAGCAGTAAAAAAGTATATTTACAATAACAATATTAATATGCGAAGAATTATTACCCATTTAAGTTTTTATGTTTTAATAGCCATTATTACAGGTGTATTAGTAGGCATTTATTCACCTAGCCTAGCCCTTCAGCTAGACCCCCTTTCTAAGTACTTTATTAGTATTATAAAAATATTTACTTTCCCCATTATTTTTCTAACCGTCACCCTAGGTATTGCCAGCATGGGGGATTTAAAAAAAGTGGGGCGCATTGGATTAAAATCATTGATTTATTTTGAAATAGTAAGTACGCTTTCACTAGCTATTGGGGTTATTGTTGCACTTTGGTTAAAACCAGGCTCTATTAATAAAGAAGGTATTCAAATGCAAGACCCTTCAAAATATACTGCCTCTCCTGATTTTCATATTTGGGCAATTATAAAAACGAATGCCAATTTGCAAATATTAGTGCTGGCCATTATTGTAGGATTAATTTTGAATTTCTTAAACAAAAAAGAAAAATACATACATATATTAGGCAGAATAACGCATTATGTTTTTATAGGTCTAAAGTATGTTATGTATTTAGCCCCCATTGCTGCTTTTGGCGGTATGGCCTTTGCAGTAGGCAAGTATGGTTTAGCTAGTTTAATTCCACTGGGTAAATTAATGGCCACCATGTATTTAACCATGGCTCTATTTATTTTTGTAATACTAGGTTTATTATTAAAGTATTATAATTTATCTGTTTGGCAGCTTATTAAAAATATCAAAGAAGAATTATTAATTGTATTTGCAACTTCTTCTTCAGAACCTGCTATGCCATCACTCATGAATAAGCTTGAAAAAATGGGCTGTTCTAAATCGGTGGTAGGTTTAGTAGTACCCACGGGTTATTCTTTTAATTTAGATGGTACTTCTATTTACTTATCCATGGCCGTCATTTTTATTGCACAACTATACAATGTTCAATTAAGTAACGCCGAACTTATTACCATGATATTTATTTTAATGCTCACTTCTAAAGGTGCTGCGGGCGTTACAGGAAGTGGATTTATTGTACTTGCCTCTACCCTAGCCACCTTGCAAAAAATTCCCATTGAAGGCTTGGCCTTTTTATTGGGCGTAGATAAGTTTATGAGTGAGGCAAGAGCCATTACCAATATCATTGGCAATAGTGCAGCTACTATATTCATTGCAAAGACAGAAGGAGAAAATGTACAATTATTAAAGTAGGTCTTTTTAAAGTAGCCCTTTCATTTCGGTAGCATAGGCGGCTGCAGCCTTATTTGCTTTTTCTGCAAAATCATTTTCTGTACTTGCAAAAATAATAGCTCTACTCGCATTCACTAGTAAACCTACCGATTCGTTTTTACCATACTTAGTCACATCGGCTAAACTACCTCCTTGCGCGCCTACTCCTGGTACTAATAAAAAATGATGCGGAATAATGGAACGAATGCTTTCAAGCTCTTGCGCCTTAGTAGCGCCTACTACAAACATAATTTGTTCAGGACTACCCCAAGTAGCAACTTGCTCCAATACCGATTCGTATAAATATTCTCCGCTACTTAATTTTTGTTGTTGAAAATTTTGACTGCCTTCATTAGAAGTAATCCCTAGCACAATGGTAAATTTATTTGTATAGGCTAAGAAAGCATCTAAACTATCCTTACCCATATAAGGAGCTACTGTAATCGCATCAAAGGGTAAAATTTCAAAAAAAGTTTTAGCATAATGTGCCGAAGTGTTTCCAATATCTCCTCTCTTTGCATCTGCAATGGTAAAATGTGAACCTGGTATATGCGCTAAAGTTTCTTCCATGGTCTGCCAACCTTTCACGCCCATGGATTCATAAAAGGCTGTGTTTATTTTATACCCTACACAATGTGCAGCCGTGGCATCAATGATAGCTTTATTAAATGCGAGCACCCCTTTAGCATCCTTCGAAAAGCCTTTTGGTAGTTTCTCGCAATCGGAATCTAAGCCTACACATAAATAAGACTGCTTTTTTATAATTTCCTCTACCAATTGTGATTTTGTCATGCTGCATTTTTAAGCTGATGCAAATTTAGCCAAAAGCATGCAAGATGCCAATTATGGATTAACTTTGTCTATGATTAAGAATATAAAAGCAACCCTTTTTCTATTTATTGGATTTTTAGCTATGGCCATCTCCTGCAATACGGGTGCGGATGAAATGAAAGCAGACAATGCCCTAGACGGGGGCAGGTATTTTATTGAAAACTGCATGAAGGGCGATTTTAGTAAGGCCAAAAACTACTTCTTAGCTAGCCCTGAGAATCAAGCTATTTTCGATTCCCTTTCCGCCCATTATTTTTTATTAGATAAGGAAGGAAGGCAGCAATTAAGACAGGCCTCCATTCAAATTAATGAAATTCGCAGCATTGACTCCACCCATAGTAGTTTCGATTATCAAAATTCATTGGACAAGATTACTCAAAAAATGATGGTCGTTTCCACCCCAGAAGGTTGGAAGGTAGACTTGCAATATTCTTATCCCCAAAAAACAAAATAAAAAATAAAATGGTATATTTGCGCAAGCAATTAAACCACAATTAAAAATTTATAAATTAATAGAATGGAAGCGCAAAAAAATACAAAAAAATACTGGGTACTTTTCTTTACATGGTTTGTAATTTTAATTGCTCTATTTGTTGTTTACAGAGAGTTCTTCTGGTTAGCCCTTCCTGGTACTTTAACTTATTTTGCAAAAGCCATGGATCTTTTTTAGTCGATTAAATTAATCCAACACTATATTTCAAAAAAGACCCGCTCTAGATTTTAGAGCGGGTCTTTTATTATTTTTAAAATAAACTCTTTATTTTAAAATAGAAAGTGCAGCTGCTGCATAAGTAAATATTTCTGGCTGATGATGATGTACAGGTTTCACCGTCTTAGATTCCCCTAAGCGAACCACTATCGCATTTTTATCTCGAATAATGTAAACATATTGCCCAAACAATCCGTTTTGTGCCACTATATCATGGCCTTGTTCTTTGAACATCCAGTATTGATAACCGTAAAAGTCAACTGGGTTCTCATTTTCATAAGCATCTTTTAAATAAGAAGCAGGCCTTGTAGCTGCTTGAACATAATTACTTAGAAACAATTTGTTTCTCACCCCACTTTCCATTTTGCAATACGAGTTGTCCAAATCTTGCATAGTCGCGCGCTACACCATTGAAACAACAAAAAGCTTTTTCATGTTTTTGAGCGCCATCTAAAAGCCATAGTGCATCTGCTTCTGCACCCATGGGTTGCATAAATCTTTCTGAAACAAGGGTTGAAATATTTTGACCAAATACTTTTTCAACAATCAAGCCCAATACCTGTGTATCTCCACTACGATAATCCCAATGCACACCAGCTGGTTCTTTGTATGCCATTTTACTAATCATAAATTCTTCGTCATCTCCATAATAACCATAAGCATTCAAACTAAAATAGCCTTTATCAAATTCATAATAATTGGTACCAGAACTCATGGTTAATAAATCTTTGATACGAATTTTTTCTAAACCGCTTGTTTTAAAATGAGGTACATAATTACCTACTGGCTCTTCTATTGATTTTATTTTTCCTTCATCCACTGCAATACCAATTAATAAGGAGATAATACTTTTTGCAGCAGAGAAAGATCCACTTAAAGTAGTGGGTGTATAACCATCCCAATACTTTTCATAAATTAATTTACCATCTTGAATGACTAAAAAAGCATGCGTATCGTTGGAGTCCATGATGGCCAATAGTGAATCTGAAATAGCCATTTTATTATAACTAGAATCCAAGGGCCAATATTGTGGCTTACCCCCACTAGCTACCAAACGCGTTGGATGGGTTTTATAATCATGAATAGTATGCACACCCCATGATGCAAAGTTTTTTAAATGTGCAAATTGTGGGGTGAAAGATAGGCCGCCTAATACAATTATGATTAACAGAAGGCCAATGGCAATTTTTTTTAGCATAGATAGAAAAAGTTTGGTTTATTTGCAGTCAGCTTCTATGGAAGCGACTGTCAAAATTAATTAAAATAAGTCTAATAAAATGTATTCAAGCGAATTTCAAGCAATAATTGATCGTCGTCGATCGAACCGAAAATTTGATCCACTGGTGGAAGTGCCGGATGAAGTGATTAAAAAAAGTTTAGAGCGTGCTATTCTTGCTCCTAATAGCAGCAATATGCAGCTATGGGAATTTTATTGGATTAAAAACGAGGCCGAAAGAAAAAAATACGAGGCCCTATGCTTAGGCCAGTCTGCTGCTAAAACAGCCAAACAAATTGTAGTTTTTGTAACTAGAAAAGATTTATGGCCCCAAAGAGCCAAGTGGAATTATGATAGATTAAAAGCGGGGCATCAAAGGGGAACCCTCCAAACTAGAAAAAAGAGGATTGGACTACTACGGTAAATTAATGCCACTTGCCTATAGATCTGATATTTTCGGGGTTTTCGCTTTCGTAAGAAGATGTATTAGTTTTTTTATGGGCATTTCAAAACCATTTATTCGTTTTGGCGGGAAAGCCGATCAAAGAATTACCGTGCATAAATCTTGTGCCTTAGCCGCTCAAACATTTATGTTATCCATCGCTGCTGAAGGATTTGAATCTTGTCCGATGGAAGGATTCGATCAAATAAGAGTAAAAAAAGCATTGAATCTTCCAGCGGATGCTGAAATAAATATGATCATTGGCGTGGGTAAAGGCACTGACCAAGGTGTTTGGGGCCCTCGATTTAGAGTACCTTATGAAGAAGTAGTTTTCGAACGCTAATATATGAGCACTAAAAACTAAAGTATATAAAAAAAGCCCCTCGATAATTCGGGGGGCTTTTTTATTCTTTATAATTATTTAGTTAATAGCAGGTGTAATAATAATGTTCCTGTATTCAATCGGACCATGGTCACCTTGCATCATAATAGGACCTGGCTCTCCTTCATTACTGTCCAAGGCGCCACCTGTAATACCTGGAATTTGTTGATTATAAATAATAGTCGTACCATTTAATACCACAGTCACTACTCTACCCACTAAGGTAATATCATAAGACTGCCAGTCTCCTGCTTCTTTAGCCATATTAAATAAGGGGTCAATAAATCCATACACGCCTCCTAAATAAGTGCTTAAGGGTTCTTTCCCTTTGCTATCTTCAACTTGCACTTCATATCTTCCTCTTAAATACACACCACTATTACTTTCTTTAGGATAACGAAATTCAATATGTAATTTAAAATCATTAAAGGTTTGCACCGTTCTAATATTTGAACCTGGATGCAGGACTTTTTAAAACTCCATTCTCTGCCACCCATTGATTCTTACCCAAGGCCTGCCAGCCGTCTAAATTTTTTCCATTAAATATTGGTATTGGCTTTCCCCAAACAGGTTTCTATATTTGAAATTAAACGAGGCGCTCTTACACCTGTAAAACTAAATGTTTTACCTAAAGGACTAAGAATAGTGCCGACTAATTTATCATCCTTAATGGTCGCTTCAAAAAACATTTCTTTATCACTCGCATCAAATTGTGTAGGTATCTGAAATTTTACTTTTCCTTCTTTGAAAAATACTTCTGAAATAGGACGCGCACTACCCGATTCCCAAACAAAATGTCCTGTTAAAGTTTTAATACCTGAATGTCTTACTTCCAACCATGATGCGGCCTTCCCTCCATTAAAATCCACTGTTAAATCCCATCTACCTTCTATAGGCACTGCTTTAATCCCCTGCGCCACCACTTGATGATTTGAAACAAAGGCTAAGAGCCCTACTAATACTAAGAAACAATACTTTTTCATATCTGTTTAGATTAAATAATATAATATAAAAATGACCTACTAAATATAAGAAAATATAGCTAAGTATCCTCCTTAAATATTTAAATTTTGATAAGTGGCGCCTATCTTTTCTTTTTATATTCTCAAAAAACAATTAGCTTTAAGACGTAAAATTTACAATAATGAACAGAAAAAGAATCCTTTCTTGGTTACTCATCCTAGTAGCACCCTTATTAACATTTGCTCAGCAAACTACACAGTACCCCAACGACTATTTAAGTCCTGAATTTCATGCAGGTCGTCGTGCAGCATTTAAAGAAAAATTATCGGCAAATGGTGTAGGTATTTTCTTCGCCTCTCAAGTGCGCGTAAGAACGAACGATGTCGATTTTCAATATGCACAAAATAAAAACTTCTACTACTTTACAGGATTAGAAGAATCAGATGCATTATTGTTATTGTTTAAACAACCTATTACAATTTTAAATAAAACAGGTACTGAATTTATTTTTGTAAAAAATAGAGACCCGCAAAAAGAATTGTGGACTGGGAAAATTTTAGGGGCAGAAGGTGTAAAAGAAAAGTATAAAATAGAAAACGTTTTTATCAATGACCTATTTACAGCTACTACCGTTGATTTTAGTAGCATAGACTCTGTTTTCTCTGCTTATCGTGGTGAAGGCATTTTTTCAAAATATAAAAGAGCAGAAGACCCACTTGCGCGTATGGCAACAATAGTTGATAGTATTATCAATACACAAAACAAGCCTATTGCAGCAAGAAGTACTCAAACAATATTAAGTAACCTTCGTGGCATTAAACAACCAGAAGAAATTGCTTTAATTGCGAAGGCCGCTGGCTATTAGCTGTGAAGGTCATAACGATGTAATGCGTGCCATTAAGCCTGGCATGACTGAATACCAAGCACAGGCCATTATGGAATATCATTTTAAAGCCAATGGTTCTGAATACCCTGGCTACCCTAGTATTAATGGGGCTGCAGAAAATGCTTGCGTACTACATTATGTCACCAATTTAAAATTGATGAATGATGGAGATATGCTTTTAAGCGATTGCGCTGCAGAATACCATGGTTATACTGCAGACGTCACTAGAACCGTTCCTGCCAATGGAAAATTCACCCCCGCTCAAAAAATTATTTATGAATTAGTATTAAAAGCACAAGATGCAGGAATTGCTGCCTGTGTTCCAGGTGCTCCCTTTGGTGTGGCAGATGCTGCTGCTAGAAAAGTAGTCAACGAAGGTTTAATAAAATTAGGCATTGCTGCTAATGAAGCAGAGGCTAGAAAATATTTTCCGCATGGCACTTCACATCATTTAGGATTAGATGTGCATGATATGGGACCGCGTACTTTATTACCAGGCGTAGTCTTAACGGTGGAACCAGGCATTTACATTCCACCAGGAAGTAACTGCGATAAAAAATGGTGGAGCATTGGTGTAAGAATTGAAGATGATATTTTAATTACTGAAACAGGCAATAAAAATTTATCTGCAGGATCTCCTCGCACGGTGGAGGCTATTGAAAAAATGGCTAAAGAGAAAAGTATATTTAAAAAATAAATAAAAAAAACCTCACCTATTTCGGGGTGAGGTTTTTTTGTGGAGTCGAGGGGAGTCGAACCCCTGTCCAAACAATGTTACCATTGGTCTTCTACATGCTTATTGTTTTATTACTTGTCGGCGAATAGCAGGAAAAACACAAACCAATTATTCACTTAGCTGGATGGTACTTAAATAAAAGGCACAGCCTACTTTTATCGCATCCTGTTTTGTTTTTAATTAGGCTGAGGAGCGGGCAACAGGCCTGCCTTCTCTCTCGACCAAAATGGAAGTTAATTCACTGAATTAAGCAGCCATGGCAAAATTTGCTTCGCCTTTTGATTGTTTGGTATTCAGATTAAAGTGCTAATTACCCAACGCACTGCATGCTTACCCCAACCGCTACGACTGCTGTCAAAACCATACGACCCCAATTGTATCTTATGAGATAAAACTTAATTCGAACCAACAAAATTACAACAAATTGCTGAATTACTTGAACAAACGCCAAAAGTCAAGCCCCAATGCGTATAGCATAAGGCCAAACATGAGCATCATACCCACTATTTGAGCGTATTCCATAAACTTATCACTGGGCTTTCTGACCTGTAATCATTTCCACTATAATGAACAGTGCATGACCCCCATCTAAGGCAGGAATAGGTAGCACATTCATAAAGGCTAAGTATAATAGAGAATATAGCGGTCAATGTCCAAAAACGTTCCCAATCCCAAGCAGCAGGAAATGTATTTCCTATGCTAATTAAACTACCCAAGGAATCGTTGGCATTCACCTTGCCTGTAAAAATTTGCTTGATGCCTTGAATATAATTGTCCAAAGTAGTATAACATCGATTTGCTCCTTCAGGAATGGCTTCTAAGAAAGTAAAATCTCTGTGCACTGTTTTAAATAAGGCATAAGGTAGTTTTACAAATAAACCTATCTGTCCAGCATTGCTAATTAAGGTTTTAGTGTATACAGTATCCGCTCCTCTTTTTAACATGACCATTACCAATAGAATCGGCATATTTTTGTTTCACTTCTAAAAATTCATACTGATACCTAATACTGGTATTGTTTATTTTCAACAGTGTATCGTTTTTATTAAATGTCCCTTCTAAAATGACTGCCGATTTTCCTACTGAATCAATAATGACTGGTATGCGAGGAATCACAAAGGGATCTGCTTTTTTAAACTTAGCAATGAGAGGTAGCTAAAGTAGATGGAATATTTAATGAAATAATACTATCCCCTCTTTGCACTTCTAAACTGGTAGGATTCGTTAATATTAATTTAGATTCTAAAGCATCAAAGTTTTCTAATTCTTTTTTATCTACTGAAACAATGATATCTCCCTCTTGCACACCCATTTGTTTGGCAATTGCACTGGCATGTACACCATAGGTCACATTTTTTGCAGGCAAATAATCATCTCCCCAATACCAACCAATACCAATAAAAATTACAATGGCTAATACCACATTCACAATTACACCGCCTAACATCACAATTAATCTTTGGTATGCTGGCTTGGATCTTAATTCCCAAGACTCAGGTTCTTTTTTCAACTGCTCCTTGTCCATGCTTTCATCAATCATCCCTGCAATTTTCACATAGCCACCAAAAGGAATCCAACCAATACCATATTCAGTCTCCCCTATTTTCTTTTTCCAAAGACTAAATCCTGGATTAAAGAATAAATAAAATTTTTCTACACGCGTTCCAAATAAACGCGCAGGAATAAAATGTCCTAATTCATGTAAGACTACTAATATGGAAAAAGATAAAATAAACTGTGCTGTTTTTACACCACACTGCTGCAAAATCAATATGCTAAAATATACATATTTTATAATTGTATTAAAGAGGCTGCAAAGTTACGCGCCTCCCCATCGGTTTCAAAATAATCTTCCAAGCTTGGCTTGCGAGATATAATTAATTTTTTCTAAAGTTCTCTTCAATGAGTTCTGTCATCTCTAAAAATCCAATTCTATTTCTTAAAAAAGCATAGACTGCAATTTCATTCGCTGCATTTAAAACACAGGGGGTATTGCCCCCTTTTTCCATCGCTTCTTTTGCCAAATGTAAATTTCTAAAAGTTCTTAGTATCGGGTTCGTCAAAACTTAATAGATTCGGTTTATCGAAAGTATACCTTGGAAAATTGTTTTTTAATCTTTGTGGAAATGCCATGGCATATTGAATAGGCAATTTCATATCGGGCAGTCCCATTTGTGCTTTAATACTTCCATCTTCAAACTGCACCATACTATGAATAATACTTTGCGCATGCACTACCACTTTAATTTGATGTGGTCCTAAATCAAATAACCACTTTGCTTCAATCATCTCCAACCCTTTATTCATAAGGGTTGCAGAGTCTATAGAAATTTTAGCCCCCATGGTCCAATTCGGATGCTGCAAAGCATGATCGCGTTTTACATTCACTAAAAAATTAGGTTTCTTTCCTAAGAAAGGACCACCACTAGCAGTTAAAATAATTTTTTCAATAGGATTATTTTGCTTCTCCCACTAAACATTGAAAAATAGCAGAGTGCTCGCTATCCACTGGAATAATAGCTGCTCTATTTTCTTTTGCTTTTTGCATGACTATATCACCTGCTACTACTAAAGTTTCTTTATTGGCAAGTCCAACTGCTTTCCCATTTTCTACTGCAGTTAAAGTTGGTTTTAATCCTGCGAAGCCTACAATGCCTGCCATCATAAAATCATAACAATCCATGGCAGCCACTTGCTCTAAAGCTTCTTCCCCAGCAAACACTTTAATAGGTTTTCCTTCTAATGCTTTTTTAACAGTTGCATATTTTGTAATGTCTACAATGACCACTATATTAGGTATGAATAACTAAGGCCTGTTCAATTAATAAAGACTCATTAGAATGGGCTGTTAATATTTCAGCTACAAATAATTCAGGATGTGCAGCAATTACCTCAAGGGTTTGTTTCCCTATGGACCCTGTTGATCCGAAAATGGCAATTCTTTTTTGACTCATCCAATTGTATTCTTAGACATTAAAATTAAGCTATTATTTTTTTATGTGCGCAATATATTGCTTTAGCTCATCGGCAATAACTCGGTCATTACTTAAACGGGGTACTTTATTTTGTCCCCCCAATTTTCCCTTGCGCTCTCATATAATCAATAAATGCATTTTTTTGCATTGGCTGTTAATTTGCAAAGGGGCTAAAATATTTCCTGCAATTAAATCCTGATAGTAGACATTTTTAGTACATAGTAGCTTCGTTCAATTTGTTTACTAAACAAATCCATATCCGCTGGTGTTTTTTCAAATTCAATAAACCATTCGTGGTAACTTTTCCCTTCCCCTTGTTGAATAAAAGGAGCCACTGTAAATTCAACAACCGATGCCTCCATTTGTTTTGCTACTTGCTAACAATGCTTGCTTCAACTTCCTCCCCAATCACATGTTCTCCAAAAGCAGAAATAAAATGTTTGACTCTTCCGGTAACAACCACTCTGTAGGGGTCAATGCTTACAAATTTTATAGTATCTCCTAATATGATAGCCCCATAAACCCGCATTGCTATTAATAACCATTGCATACTGCTCTGCTAGCTTTACATCTGCTAAGTGAAATTCTTATAGGTGCTTCATCATGTACATTCGCTAGTGGAATGAACTCATAAAATATACCACTATTGGTATTTAATAATAAACCTGGTTCTGTTCTTGTATCTTGATAAGCAAAGAAATCCTTCGCTGGCGGGAAATAATTCAATGGTATCTATTTGCTTTCCGATGGTATCAAATAAGTTTTGTTTTATAGGGTTCAAAATTCACACCCCCTTGCACCAAGTACTTGTAGGTTGGGAAAAATTTCAATCACAGGCTTTCCGGTTATTTCAACAATTCTATCAAAATACATTTGCACCCAAGGTGGAATGCCTCCTATTAAAGTCAAATCCTTACCTATAGTTTCTGTAACTATCTTATCTAATTTCTCTTCCCACTCTTCTATGCAATTGGTTTCAAAGCTAGGTAGTTGGTTTCCTCTTAAATATTGAGGAATATGATGATTCACAATGCCACTTAATCTTCCTGTGGGAATACCACCCACTCGTTCTAGTTCGGGGGAACCGCTTAGAAATATCATTTTACCCCCTGCAAACTGGGTATTGCCCGTTACAGACATATAGGCAAGTATGGCATTTCTGGCCCCATTAATATGATTGTCTATAGAATCCTTGGTAATAGGTATGTATTTAACCCCGCTGGTGGTGCCGCTGGTTTTGGCAAAATAGATAGGTCGGCCCTTCCAAAGCACGTTTTGTGTGCCTTTTTTAATTTGGTCGATATAGGGAATGAACTGCTCATAGTCTCTTAAAGGGACCGCTTTTTGAAAGCTTAGGGTAGTCATTCACCTTGATCAAAATGGTGTTCTTTCCCAAAAAGGGTGTTTTTCCCTGACCTTAATTAATTGATTTAGAATGTCTTGTTGATCTTTGAGGGCGGTTTTACGATCCTTCTGTATTAGACGATGAATAACACCTGCAAAGGGTTTGGCCAATAAAGATTTGACATTAATCATATTCGGATACAGTTATTATAGATAGAACGAGGCGAAATTAGGTACTAATTTAGTTATTGTCAAATCACTTTAGGCCTTAAAACTCAATTAAATGTGGGTTTTTAAGTCAATTTGGAGGCCCCATTATATTTTTTGAGAATTAATTGCAAATTGGGATAAAAATAATTACCTTTGCCGTCCTAATTTTGGACAATTATGTTAGCAGTAGTTAAAATCGCAGGACAACAATTTAAAGTACAAGCAGGAGATAGCTTGTATGTACCTCACCTGCAAGGTAAAACCGGAGACAAAGTTGAATTCAACGATGTTTTATTTGTCGATAACAATGGAAGCATCTCTTTTACGAGCAAGGTAAAAGTGAAGGCTGAAATTTTAAACGACTTAGTACAAGGTGATAAAGTTATCGCCTTTAAAATGAAAAGACGTAAAGGTTTCCGCAAGAAACATGGTCACAGAACACATTACACACAAATTAAAATCGAGAACATCGCTTAATCCAGCTTAGGCAGGACTTGAGAAGATATATCCATTATTAATAAAAGGCTAGAAAAAAGAATATACTATGGCACACAAAAAAGGGGAAGGTTCCGTAAAAAACGGCCGTGATTCCCAAAGCAAACGTTTAGGTGTTAAGATTTATGGTGGTCAACCAGCATTATCTGGTAACATCATTAATACGCCAAAGAGGTACTGTATACCATCCTGGTAAGACACGTTGGAGTTAGGCTCTGACTTTACATTATTCGCCCTTTCTAACGGAATTGTGGAGTTTAAAAAAGGCAGAAATAACCGCACCACAGTGTCTATCCTACCGGTAGAAACAGTAGCTTAATAAAAATAATTTTGCAGTTATTAAAAAAGTTTTCTATTTTTAATACATATTTACTAACCATTAAATCTAAAAAACATGGCAAAAGCTAAAAAAGCTGCAAAAAAAGCTGCTCCTAAAAAAGCTGCTAAGAAAGCTGCTCCAAGAAAGAAAGCTGCTAAAAAGAAAGCTGCTCCTAAAAAGAAAGCTGCTAAAAAGAAAGCTGCTCCTAAAAAGAAAGCTGCTAAGAAGAAAGCTGCTAAAAAGAAATAATTATCGCAAGATAATTAAATCGTCTTTTTTGCTTTCAGCAAAAATAGATTTGAAGTCCTCTCCGTTTACGGGGGGGATTTTTTTTTGAACTATTTTTTATACATTCACGCATGCATAATTACGAGATCGCCGAACAATTTACTTTACTTGGAAAACTCATGGACATCCATGGCGAAAACGCATTCAAAATAAAGTCCTATACAAATGCTGCCTACACATTAGATAAGTTAGCTCAACCAGTGAGTGAAATGTCAGCGCATGAATTATTTGCTATTAGAGGTATAGGTGAAGCCATTGGTCAAAAAATATTGCAACTAATTGAAAATAAGCGACTTACACTACTAGAAACCTATATAGAAAAAACACCAATGGGCATTTTAGAAATGCTAAAAATTAAAGGCTTAGGTCCTAAAAAAATTATTACTATTTGGAAAGAATTAGAAATTGAAACAGTGGGTGAACTATTATATGCTTGTCAAGAAAACAGATTAATCAACTACAAAGGTTTTGGTGCGAAGACGCAACAAAATATTCAAGAGTCTTTAGAATATTATTTACAACATCAAGGAAGTTTTTTATACGAACAAGTAGAAACACTTGCACATAATTTGCAAACTATATTGAATGAAAAATTTCCAGAGAATGAACATATTATTTCTGGTCACTTTAAAAGACAAATGGAGACCATCGATTTTTTAGATATCGTCACTACCCTTTCAGAAAATAAATTAATAGATTGGTTAACAGAAAAAGAATTTACCATTACAAAATCAGATGAATTTTTAAGTAGTAAAGGAGTAGATAATTTTGAAATTAAGGTGGCATTTAACTAGTCCCGATAATTTCCATTGGACCGATTTTTCCCTGGCCTGTTCCCCCGATTTTCTTAAAAAATGGGTCGAAAACCCCCTTTTTGAAAAAAAATTTAAATTTATTTCTGAGCCTGCCCTATTCGAGCAATTAGGTATTCCATTCATACCCGCCCCCCAAAGAGAAGACCCGGCTATTTTATCCAGCATTTTATCCAATAATAAAAAAAGGTTAGCCCCCAGCATTCAGGTAGAAGATATCAGGGGTATCATACATTCACATAGTACTTGGAGCGATGGCATTCATACTATTGAGCAGATGGCGAAGGCCGCTAAAGAAGCTGGCTATGAATATTTAGTTATTAGTGACCACTCAAAATCGGCCTTCTATGCCAATGGTTTAGAAATAGAACGCATCGCAGGACAACATAAAGAAATTGATGCCCTGAATAAAAAGCTAGCTCCCTTTGTAATTTTTAAAAGTATTGAGTCAGATATATTAAATGATGGCAGCCTGGATTATCCTGAAGAGATCCTTGAAAGCTTTGATATTGTCATTGCCTCTATCCATTCTAATTTAAAAATGACAGAAGAAAAAGCAATGATGCGTTTACTCAACGCTATTAATAACCCCTACACTAGTATATTAGGTCATCCTACAGGTCGATTACTTTTAAGTAGAAAAGGGTACCCTGTAAATCATGCAGCCATAATTGAAGCCTGCGCCGATAATAATGTAGTGATAGAATTAAATGCACATCCTCGTCGTTTAGATATGGACTGGCGATATATAGCAGGTGCTGTAGAAAAGGATGTGCTTATATCTATTAACCCGGATGCGCATGCGGTAGAAGGATTCGCCGATTGTAAATATGGCGTACTAGTAGCTCAAAAAGCAGGACTGACCGCTGCACAAAACCTAAGTAGTTTTTCTTTACAAGAAATGATGGAATTTGTAGCCTTTCAACAGGCTAAGAGAAGCTAGTAATAGCCAATAGTTTGAATAATAAGATTGAATACCAGCATTAAATATTAGTACTTCCTTTTAAGTACACTAAATAGTCCCCAGGCATTAATTCAAAGCTTTCCTGTTTATTAAAGGAGTAGCTCAGCCCCGAGAAGGCATTTGTAAATTGCCCCTTTAAATAGTCATGCTCCAATTCTACTTTCTGTATTTGATGGGAAAAATTAAGTACGACTAGTATGATTTGTTTTTCATTATACCTTAAAAAGGCCATTACTTGATTTGAACTAGTGGGTAGATTAAAACTATCCCCCTTTACAATACATACATATTGTTTTCTTAATTGAATAAGTGTTTTATAAAAGCTAGCCAATTGAGGCGCATTTGTCCAATCTATTGTGTCTTTATCAAAGAAGGCTAATCTTTTATGATTGGGTAATTCCTGACCACTATATAGTAAGGGTATGCCCTTCCACATAAATGTAAAAACGGCCCAGGCCTTTGCAGCTATGCCATACTTTTCATATTCAGTGCCGTTCCAAGTATTCTCATCATGATTAGAAGTGAAAAATAATTTATAGGCCCCCTTAGGATACTGCGCATAGGCATGAAGTACATTATAAATTTCATTCACCCCTGAATCTTCTACCTTAAGCGTTGCATGCATCCAAGACCAAGCATAACTTGCATCAAAAACGGAATGATATTCAATATCCTCGCATTCAGCTAACCAAAACAAAGGCTTAATGGTTTCACAGGCCTTTCTTGCTGTGCTCCAAAAATCAAGTGGCACTAAATGCGCCATATCACATCTAAACCCATCTATATTAAATGTACGCACCCAATATTGCATAGCGCCTATTAATGCTGCGCGCATGTCTTGGTTTTCAAAATTTAAATCTACCACATCGTCCCAGCCATTTCTTTCTGTAAAATTTCCATCAGCGTCTCTACTAAACCAATCCGGATGTGACTGCATCCATTCATGTTCTCTACCTGTATGATTCGCCACCCAATCAATGATTACTTTCATCTCATGTTTATGGGCTAATTGAATCAAGGAAAGAAAATCTTGCTCTGTGCCAAACTCAGGATTCAGTTTTGTATAACTACTGCATGCATAATAACTACCCAAACTACCCTTACGCCCTTTTGCACTTATGGGTGTGACAGGCATTAGCCATAAAACTTCAACCCCCATTTCTTTTAACCTTGGAATATGCGATTCGAATGCTTTAAAAGTGCCGGCTTCCGTATATTGTCTAAGATTAACTTCATAAATAGTTTTATCCTTCATCCATTCTACCGTTTTAAAACTTGCATCCATTTTATTTCAATTTTTAAACCATTTTTTATTAACTTGGCCAACACATGAGTAACACTAAGCCAGCTTTAGAGCGCAAATTAAGTCTTTTACATGCAACGGCCATCAACATGATTGATATGGTAGGCATTGGCCCCTTTGTGGTATTAAGTGTGGTGGCACAAATTATGGGAGGCCCTTATTTTTTATATGCTTGGGTAGCCGGCGCCTTACTTTCATATTTAGATGCGATGGTATGGAGTCAATTGGGTGCAGCGCTACCAAGAGCAGGCGGAAGTTTTCATTTTTTAAAGGAAGGATACGGAGAAAAAGCAGGATCTCTGATGAGCTTTTTATTTGTATGGCAAACCATGATTCAAGCACCCATTAGTAATTGCTTCTGCAGCAATTGGATTTTCACAGTATGCCAATTACTTTTTTCATTTAAGTTTTCTTCAAGAAAAAGCAGTGAGTGGACTAGTAGTTATTCTAGTGATTATTATTATTGTATCGAAAAATTGAATCCATTGGAAAAATATCTGTGTTTTTATGGGTAGGTGTATTGGGTACTATGGCCTGGATTATTTTTGGAGGTATTGCGCACGGCAATTTTCTAGCGCCCATTAAACATATTAACGATGGCTTTACCATGCAGCATGGATTTGTCGCAGCACTTGGATTTGCCAGTGTAAAAACTATTTATAGTTATTTAGGCTATTATAATGTTTGTCATTTAGGAGGGGAGATTAAAAACCCAAGTAAGAATATTCCAAGAAGTATGTTTATTTCAATTACGGGTATTGCAATTTTATATTTAGCCATGAATGTATCTGTGGCTAGTGTACTACCCTTTCAAACTATTATTACTAGTAAATTTGTAGTCAGTGATTATATAAAGGCACTTTATGGCCCCACTGCAGGTGCTTTTGCCACAATACTCATATTAATGGTGGCCTTTGCTTCTTTATTTTCTGCCACCTTGGGTTATAGCAGAATTCCTTATGCTGCGGCACAGGACAGGTCTTTCTTTCCTTTTTTTAAAGAGCTACATCCTAGATTACATTTTCCGCACCGCTCTTTATTAGTATTAGGAGGTATTGCCTTTGTATTTAGCTTATTATTCAGACTCAAAGAAGTCATTGATGGTATATTAGCCATGCGTATATTAATTCAATTTATAGGACAGGCCATTGGACTACTATTATTATTTAAAAGAAAAGGCAAAGGTTTTTTCCCTTGGAAGATGCCCTTCTATCCCCTGCCTTTATTTTTAGCCATTATTATTTGGGGAGGTATCTTTTTTTCAACAGGTACTAAAATGATGCTGAGTGGACTCACTGTTATTAGCCTTGGACTGATTGCTTATTTTATTGCCAAAAAGTTCAAATGGATTGGAGCGGTAGAAGAAAATAATGAACTAGGAAAAGAAGCGTAAAATTATACCTATTTACTTCTAGTACCTATCCCACTTATTAGCAGCCCAATAACAAGCCCAAGAATTAATCCAATTTTTACATTCTTAATTAAGTAGCCAACACCCAGGCCAATAATTAGTAAAGTAAAAATGCTCACATTGCGTCTCATAATCTTGAATTAATGCTTAGGAAGTGAAATAAGGTTGGCTAATAATTTATAAGCACCCGGATTCCCTGCAGGTAATTGTCTAAATAAAACTAAACTCAAATACACCATATTGCCTTTACCATAAGGGGCAATTAATAAACTACCCGAAGAAGGCGTCTCCCCTTTATCATTCATGGAAAGCGGTGCTTCAAAATGAGGGTCTACATTTTCTGCCATATAAGTGCTTCTTTCTTGTACCCAGTTATCAAAATCAGGCTTCTCTATTTTATTAGGAAAATTTAATGCCGAGTGCGTGGGTAATACAAAATTAACAGCTGCATTTTCTTGAGACACTCTTTTTCCTGAGTTCACCGTAAAAGCATAAGGCCCCACTTTCACTTTACGAATACCTACTTGATTGCTTTTTAAATATTGAACTATTAAATTACCTCCTTGTTCAATATAGGTATTCAGTATCTCATTTTGAGTGGTCAAAAATTCAGACATATTATAAGCTCTAATGCCTACCACTATGGCATCGAAAGTTTTTAATTTATTTAATTCAATATCGCTTTCTTTTAAAACAGTTACTTGATAGCCCAATTCAATAAGGGCTTCTGGTAACTTATCTCCTGCTCCATCGATATAACCCACTTTTGTACCCTTGGTTTTTACATTCAGCTCCACTAGTTTAGTAGTAGCGGGGGCAAAATAAGTAATGGTGGGGATATGATCGTACTGAATGTTTCTTTTATATAATTGATCTAAGGCAGTGGGTAAATTTTCACTAGCTAATTTTACTTCCACTTCTTGATGCACAGTACTGCCTGTATGATTAATTTCTTGATAACCTAGTTTAACAGGTTTACCTGCATTCATTAATACTACTTCTTTATCGTATTTGGTTTCACGCAGGGGCACGACTACAATGGGCTGGAATACTTCCCCCTTGGTTAGGTCGACATATTTATATTGAATAGGAATAGTAAAACTAAAACGCTGGCCTTCTATAATTACATTACAAGTGGCTGTAAATATAGGATCGTTTTCAGCCTTACCAATAAGCATTTGGTCCTTCACTACAAACATACCTTCGGTTTTAGGTTCTACTAACCAATAAGGCTGTGAAATAGCTTGCGTACTAGCTACTTTAAAAGAATAATCCCAACTACTATTTTGATTATTCAAAACTGTTTTAGCAAAAACGGAATCTTTACCAGGTAAAGAAATTTTTTCTAAGACAGCACGAGCATTTGATCTTTGATTGAAAAAGAATTGTACTTGTAAGTTCGTTCCTGGAAAAACTTCTTGCTGTTGAGAACTAGCTTCCATATAAATACCCGCTGCGTCTTTAATAATTGACTGCAGTTCAGTTAATTTATAATTTCTCCAAAGTGAATTGGGAAGCCCTGCAATTGATTTATATAAGTTCACTAAAGCAGGTACCGACTTAGCAGGGTTCTCTATTTCATACTGCTTTACAATATCGTTAATAGCAAGTTGAATACTTGGCGCTTGCAATCTATCCCAATTCGTATTCACTCCTTCCATAATATCTGTCTTAGGAATATCGCCGCCTGTGGTTTCAAAAAATTCAAAACTAGTGCCTCTTCTTCTAGGCCTGCCCTCGCCCTGGCTTTTATGCATGGTTCTTGCTTCGGCTCCAATTTCACCATATCCTTTACCCACCGTAGCATTGTATCCACCCACTTCAATATTTAATTGACTGCTACTTGGTGGTATTAACGGTTCCAAAATTAAAAGTATTCCAAAGTATTCTTTTGGCTTGCCAAAGGCTTCACCCCATACTTAAATTGTTCTGGAAATTGTAGTGCTATCGGCAGCTGCAATATATGCCTCATTGGCAATAATAGCAGAGGCTGAATGATGACCATGACCTGCTCTTGCATCTGGTGGAAAACGCGCAATAATAATATCGGGTTGAAACTTTCTAATCACCCAAACGGCGTCACTTAAAACTTCTTCATGATTCCAAATAGTTAAAGCTTCCTCTGAGGATTTACTATAACCAAATTCATAGGCTCTAGAAAAATATTGTTCCGCTCCATCTTGTGCACGAGCCGCTAATAATTCCTGTGTTCTAATTAAGCCTAATTCTACCCCTTGCTCTTTACCTATTAAGTTTTGGCCACCATCGCCCCTGGTTAAACTTAAATAAGCAGCTCTATACATTCTTTCTTTGGTTAAATAGGGAAGGAAACTATTGTTTTCATCATCTGGATGCGCTGCTACATATAATACACTACCTACTACCCCCATTTTTTTTATCTGGGCATAAATTTCAGCACTACTTTTTTGCGCATACAAAGAAGTATTGAATAAAAAACAAATTGAAATGAATAGAACTAATTTACGCATGATTTAAAAAATTTCATTTTTATATTCTTAAATTTCATAGAATAAGGGGCATAATTATCCCCCCTAAAAATAAGGAAGTTTGGGCTTAAAAAGAGGCTATCTAAGGATAGTTTTACACAAATGGTAGGCGCTAGTTTGTTGAATACTAAATATTTAAGTAAATTACTTGCTCAATTGAAACCCTATGAAAAAAGCGCTGCAAGCCTTCTCTAATACTAAGTTAATTATGTTGTTTTTTGTCCTTCTTTTTACAGGCAAATCAATGGCCCAAACCTTTTTAAAAGCGCATCCTCATATTAATCCTTATCAATATGAAGTGGTGAAAGAAAAATCGTTTGACAATGGAGCCGTTACTTCGGCACATCCATTAGCTAGTATGGTAGGTGCAGCCATGATGCAAGACGGAGGCAATGCTTTTGATGCGGCTATTGCTACTCAATTAAGTTTAGCCGTGGTATTTCCTGGGGCAGGTAATATTGGTGGTGGAGGTTTTATGTTAGCTAGAAAAGTAAATGGAGAATTAATAGGTATTGATTACCGTGAAGCAGCACCTGCTTCTGCAAGTAGAGATATGTATTTAGATGCGCAAGGAAATCCTATTGATGGAAAATCTACAAGAGGTTCTTCTGCATCTGGTATTCCTGGAAGTATTGCAGGAATGATAAGCACACATGCCTATGCAAAATTGCCTTTTGCAAAATTGATTGAACCAGCTATTGAGTTTGCTGAATTTGGCTATGTGATTTCAGAAAGAGAAGCCAAGGGTTTAAATGCAGACCGTGCTAATTTTTTAAAGTTTAGTTCTGCGTCAAGTGCATTTACTCAAAAAGAAGTTTGGAAAGCAGGTGATACATTAATTCAACCAGAGCTTGCCGCCACCCTTAAGCGTATTCAAGCAAAAGGGTTAGCAGGTTTTTACGAAGGTCTTACTGCTGAATATATTGTAAAAGAAATGCAGCATAGTGGTGGCTATATTAGTTTAGAAGATCTAAAAAACTATACCCCTAAATTTAGAAAACCTGTAGAGTTTGATTACAGAGACCACCATGTAATAAGTTTTGCCCCTCCTTCTAGTGGTGGAATATTAATTGCACAAATGATGCAAATGATTGCCCCATTCAATGTTGAGAAAATGGGATTGAATACACTTGCCTCTGTAAACTTAATGGTGGAATCACAAAGAAGAGCCTATGCAGATCGTGCAGAACATATGGGCGATCCTGATTATTGGAAAGTGCCTACTAAAACCTTAATTAGTAATAGTTATGCGCAAGCAAGAATGAGCGATTATAAAGAAGGCGTTGCTGGAAGCAGTAAAATAACTTTAGCTGGCCAGGCAACTGAAAGTGAGCAAACCACCCATTTAAGTGTGATTGATAAAGAAGGAAATATGGTAGCCATTACCACCACTTTAAATGATACTTATGGCAATAAAACCATTGTGGCGGGTGCAGGCTTTTTATTAAACAATGAAATGGACGACTTTAGTGTAAAACCAGGTGTACCTAATATGTATGGGGCCTTGGGAGGAGAAGCCAATTCAATTCAACCAGGCAAAAGAATGTTAAGTTCTATGACACCTACCCTTGTCACTGTTAAAGGCAAACCTTATATAAGTATTGGTACTCCAGGCGGTACGACCATTCCCAATCAAGTATATGAAGGACTGGTGAATATCATCGATCATAAAATGACCATCAAACAAGCTATTGATGCCACAAGATTTCATCACCAATGGATTCCAGATGTAATTGCATTAGAAGCTGATTTCCCAGAGGATATTGAAACTGGCTTGAAAAATATGGGCTACAAAACCATTAGAAGAGGCAAGTTTGGTAGAATGGATGGCATTCTTATTTCAAGCGATGGAAAACGAATGGCAGCTGGAGATAAAAGAGGTGATGATAGCGTAGCTGGCTATTAATTTTTGTATTTTTACAAAAACCCCTTTCATTGTTAAATAAGAAATTTACCCTACTTAGAATTATTGCCGCAGCGGTAGTAGGTATATTCTTATTTACCTATCTGTTATTTTTATTACCCTGGGTACAAAACAAGGTGGCACATCGTATTGCCTCCTCTTTTAGCAAAACCATTGGAGCCCCCGTAGAATTAGGTCAAGTTCGCTTTTCATTGTTTGATAAATTAGATATTCAAAACATAATCATTCGAGATGAAAATAAGGACACACTCCTTTATACTGAATCTTTAAAACTAAGATTAAGCGATTTATACTTCTCTAATAATACACCTATTATAAAATACATTGGCTTAGTCAATACCAAATTGTATTTGCATCGTAAAACCTCGAAATGGAATTATCAATTTATTCTAGATCAACTCAATAAAACAGCAGACAGTAATCAAAAAAATACTGAATTTGATTTAAAGAAACTAGACATCTCTAATTTTCAATTTATTAGCGATGATGAGTGGGTGGGTAATAAAACTATTTTATCTTCTACTAATATACTAGTTAATATAAAATCCATTAATGGGAAAAATATTAATATAGATCAGCTCATTGCCAATAAGCCTTATTATCTTATTCAAAATAAAGTGGGGCTAAACCCTATTAAAACTGTCGCGAAAGCCGTTAAAAGAAAAAAAGGAGAACTCTATTTTAATGCTAGTCATCTTCAAATTTTTGCAAACGAAATACAGGTCATCAACGGAAAAATGTGGATTGAAAATGGGTTCAATAAACCTATTTCAAATTTTGATGTCGATCACATTAGAATGAAGGATATCAATGCCAATATTCGCAAGGCAAGTTTTATAGAAGATACTATTAAGGCCACTGTTAGCTTACGCGTGAAAGAGCAGTCGGGCTTTGAAATAAAAAAACTAAGCACGCAGTTTAAAATGACTCCAGAAATAATGGAGTTTAATAAGTTATTATTAAAAACCAACAATAGCACCATTGGTAGTTATTATGCCATGCAGTATAAAGATATAGCCAATGATTTTCCTTCTTATATTGATAAGGTAACCATGAAGGCGCATTTGACGAATGCGAGTGTAGCCTTCGATGATATCGCCTATTTTGCCCCTGCCCTTCAGAACATACATCAAAAGGTTAATACAAGTTTTCATTTTTTAGGTACTGTAGCCAATTTTGAAACAAAAGACTTTAAAGCATCCTATAATAAGTCTACACTTAATGGAAACTTATCAATGAAAGGCATTCCTGATATGCGTAATACAGAAGTTAAATTTACTAATGTAATTGCCAGTGCTAACTACAACGATATTTCTAATTGGATACCTAGCTTACGCACTAAAACCGAGTTAAATGTAAATAGCCTAGGTGAAATGAACTTTAAAGGTGAATTCAATGGCAGTTTATACGACTTTGTTACAAAGGGTCAAATTAGTACTCAGTTAGGTATGGCCAAAACAGAAATACGATTACAATTTCCGGAAAAAAAAGAGCCTAGTTATGAAGGCTTACTTGAAACCAATCGTTTTAATATTGGCAAGTTTTTAAATAACGACTTAATAGGACTTGTGAATTTTAAAGGAAGTATTGCAGGTAGTTCTTTTAGCTTAGATAATATTAAAACGAATATTGAAGGCAATATCGATTCTATTGAAGTGAATAAATATACATACACTCATATAAGCACGAAAGGTATTTTACAAAAAAAGGCCTTTATTGGTTTATTAGGCATTAAAGATGAGAATGTAAATTTCACCAGTAATCTGAATATTGACTTTAATGAAAGAAGACCTAAAATTGTTGCCGTTAGTGACTTACATTATGCGAATTTAAAGGCCTTAAATATTTCTAAAAATGATATACAACTTGCTGGTAAGCTAGACCTCAATTTTGAAGGAGATAGTATTGATAATTTCATTGGGTATGCCAAATTTTACAAAGGAAATTTAAAAGGAGAAACCAGCAGCTTAGATTTTGATTCCTTAACATTAGCATCTAGTATTCAAAATGGAATTAAAAAAATAACTTTATCTAGCGAAGATATCAAGGCCTCTATCACAGGTAAATTTAATATTATAAACTTACCATCTAGTGTGCAGTACTTTATGCAACGCTACTTCCCTACTTATATTAATGCTCCTAAGAACGCACCAACGAATCAGGATTTTACCGTTCAAATTAAAACCAATTATTTCGAACCTTATTTACGGTTATTTAAAAAAGAAATATCCGGATTTAATAATTTAACATTAGAGGGTAGTTTAAATTCTGCAAAACAAAATATTAGCCTAGTATCTAGCATTCCTTTTGCTAGTTGGGATAGTTATTTAATTAAAAATGGTAAAATTAACAGTACAGGCACTAAGGACTCAGTACATGTCAATATTATAGCAGCAGCTATTAATATTACCGATAGTACACAATTTTTACAACCTAATATTAGTGTGCATAGTAGTAATGACCACTCAAACTTTTCTGTTTTTGCATTAAGTAAGTCGGCATTAGAAGAAATTGTACTTAAGGGTATGATACAAACTTATAATGATGGTATTTCAATTAAATGGCAACCATCCTACTTCATTTTGAACCAGAAAAAATGGGATATCAATAATTTAGGTAGCCTTATTTTAAGAAAAAATAATGTTAATGCTTCTAATTTAACCATTACACAAGGCATACAAGAATTTGTATTTTCTAATTCAACCGTTGATGAAAATGCACTTCAACTTGAACTGAAAAATATTATTTTAGGCGACTTTACAAAAGTATTTTTTAGCTACCCTAAACTAGAAGGTATTACCAATGGTAAAATTCAATTTAAAAATATACTAAACGACTTTACGTTCAATGCCAATTTAAAATTAGCACAGTTTAGGTTTAATGCCGATTCTATTGGACTTGCCGAATTATCCATTGGCTACCAAAATTCAACAGGTAAAGTCCCTTTTAACTTAAATTGCCCGAATACCGAATATAACTTAGCTGCAATAGGAAGCTATAATATAAAAAACGATACTAGCCCCTTAGATGCCATGCTGTATATGCGCAAAACCAAATTTAGTTTGGTAGAGCAATTTATTGGTGGTGTACTTACCCATTTAGATGGTAAAGCGAATGGCGCAATCCATTTTGGAGGCAGAATTGAAAACCCCTATTTATTAGGTTCCGCCACCTTAGATAAAGCATCCTTTATTGTAGACTATACCAAAGTGAGGTATTTTATAGATAGCAGTATTATTAACTTTAATAATGAAGGAATAGATTTTGGAACGGTTGGAATAAGAGATAGTAAAAATAGAAAGGCGGTATTCAAAGGTAAAATATTAAATCAAGGCTTTAAGCATTTAGACTATGATATGGAAATGTCTAGCCCTAAAATTGAATTGTTGAATACGAATGCCATAGACAATGCTAGTTTTTATGGACAGGCTGTAGGAAAGGCAGGCATGACCATTAAAGGCC
Source organism: Chitinophagales bacterium (assembly GCA_964203405.1). Classification (GTDB taxonomy): domain Bacteria; phylum Bacteroidota; class Bacteroidia; order Chitinophagales; family Chitinophagaceae; genus Sediminibacterium. The sequence goes on along the minus strand of CAXNLL010000001.1, from coordinate 32,708 downwards.
CTGAAGAAAACATTAAAATGTTTATTAGTGCAGATGTAAATGATAGCGCCCATATTTACTTGCCTAATTCAACTAGTAAGGAAAGTGGAAAATCGGATTATATTGTTTTTAAAAAATATGGCAAAACAACCAAAAAGAATGCGGATATACCTGCCTATAACTTAGTGGTGGACCTTGAAGTGACTGCCAATAATAAAACTAAGATTGACCTTATTATGGATGAGCTTACGGGGGATGTCATTAAAGCCGTGGGTAATGGCCGACTAAAAATAAGAGCAGGTAATATTGAACCTTTAACCATAAGAGGCAAATACAATATAGAGTCTGGAAAATATGATTTCAATTTTCAATCCTTTATCAAAAAGCCTTTTGACTTAATTCCAGAAGCAGGTAATTTTATTGAATGGACCGGCGACCCTTACGAGGCCGATTTACACATCGATGCTAGGTATACTGCTGAGCGAATTAGTTTAAACGAACTTGTAGGTACTGGTAACTTTAGCAATGCAGTAAGAACCTACCGAGGTGGCGTTTATGTTATAGCAGGGCTTAGAAATAAACTATCGAAACCCGATATTAAATTTAGCCTGGCCTTCCCTCCTGGTAACCCAATTAGCACAGACAATGAGTTCTCTCAATTTATTTCCAGATTAGAAAGAGATGAAAATGAAATTTTGAAACAGGTTTCTTTTTTAATTGTATTTAACTCTTTTGCACCAGTGAGCTTTAGTAATAGTAATAATAGCAATGCCTATACAGTCACTACCATTGGTATTAATACTATCTCCAATTTATTGACCAAGGAAATTAATAAATCTGTTACCAATATTTTAAACAAGGTCACTGGAGATAGAAATTTAAGATTTGATATTGGCTCCTCGGTATACAATAGTGCCAATTTAATTGATCCTTCAGGCGCCGGCTTGGCCATTAATGCCAATAAGATAGATAGGCAAAGAGTGAATTTAAAACTAGGCAGAAGCTTTTTAAATGATAATGTTATTGTGAATGTGGGAGGTGACTTAGATTTTAATGTGCGCAATACCACGAGCATTCAAAATGGAACCTTCCAATGGTTACCCGATTTAAATATTGAATTTATCTTAACCAGAGACCGTAAGTTACGCGCCATTGTATTTAATAGAAATAGCTTAGATATTACGGGAAGTAGTTTGGGTAGAAGAAATAGACAAGGTTTGAGTATTTCTTATCGTAAAGATTTTGATAATCTTTTCTAGGCTCCTTTATTTTTTAAGACTTCCCACTTCTTTTTTAGGATTTAATATACTAGCTGGAATGAGCTTGCATCCTTTTAACCTATACACATAAAAATTTTTGAGTAGTACTCCCTTGTTAATATAAGGTATGGTATCGGGCTTTTCAATACTTGTAAAATAAGCACCGTATAATTCAGTAGGGTTGGCAGGTAAATTGGAAGGCACTATGCAATAAGCATCTTCCCCTATTTTCACTGCTTCTTGACTTTCATTTAACCAGGCAAATTTATGTACATCCTCTAAGGCGCCTATGGCAATCACCCTTGTATTCACTATCGGAGCTGTATAAAATAACAAATGCCCTCCAGGAAACCATTTATGCACTACAATGGGCGCTTGCTTAGACATCCTACCCGCTACTTGATCCTTTTCTACAATGCCCTTGAATTCATCACTGAAATAGGCCCAGCCCGTTAGATCGTTAATAGGATTATACTCCCCTAGATTTTCTAACTTCTCTGAACCCAATTGCTTTGGATAGAATTTTACAATGACTACCAAACCTATCACAAGCAGTATCATAAAACCAATGGCAAATTTCAGCAGTACTGGAATAAACTTACGAGAATAAGAAGCCCAGTAAACGCCTGCTAATAAAAATAAAGGAATAAAGGCAGGACCAGTCCAATGCGGTAGTGTGGCATTGAATAAAGAGACCCCCCAGAATATAAATATTAAAGGAAGGCTTAACCAAAGTAGCAAATTTATGGCTTTAGCGCTTTTTGCTTGAAACTTTACTTTTTGAGTACGCAGTAAAGCAATGAATACAGCAATATAAACCAAAGGATTTTGATACAAGAACTCCCCTGCTACCTGTGTGATAAAATTAGAAAAAGAAATACCAGTATGCATGACTCTTTTAGAGTGAAAACGATAAGTAATAAAATCGTTTTGAAAGTTCCAATACAAAATGGGAGCAATGCATAATAAAGTTACTAGAATAGCTATATAGCCATTCTTTTCTTTTAAATTTTCAACCTGATTAAAAATAATATATAAGCCAAAACCCACCCATAAGTAAAGTCCATGTATTTTACTTAAGGTGGCCAGTCCAATAAACAAGCCTAATAAAACCCAACCAAATAAAGTAAATAGATGCGGCTTCATTACCCAATTCAACATCACATAAATACTTAAGGTAAAAAATAATAATTGAGGACTATCGGGCATTACAAATAAGCCTGCAATAATACTTGTGTAAATGGATAAAGTATATAACAAGGCAGCTATCCATCCTGCCTTTTCGTTTTTTAGCAAAGTGCCTGATTCAAAAATAACAATGGTAGTGAGTGCAGCGCAAATAATACTTCCTAAGCGCATACTTAAATCCGATAACCAGTATAAATTGAAAGTAAAAATACGAATAAGCCAACCCACCATGGGAGGATGATCAAAATGATTCCAATCCGGTTGCAATGCATAGGTATAATAATACACTTCATCATTCCCTAGTTCAAGAAAAAAGGAAAGTAGAATTTTAGCAAAAACTGAAATTCCGATAAGCCACCAAAGTTTTTTCTGATAATTAATTGTACTTGGGGGCATAAATTGTTTTTTTAGTATACAATAGAATACTACTACTCAATATACTACGACCCAATAAAAGTAAGGAAACTTATTGAATAGCTCCTGCCTTGGCTAAAAACCATTCAGTAGCTAAAGCATAGCCTTTTAAACCAAGGCCAACGATAGAACCTACCGATTTAGCCGAAACATGTGATATTTTTCTAAAATCCTCTCTAGCATGTACATTACTAATATGCACTTCTATTACAGGTGTTTGAATAGCAGCCACTGCATCACCAATCGCAATGGAAGTATGGGTATAGGCAGCAGGGTTTAAAATAATACCTGCTTTGTTAAAACCATGAGATTGAATGGCTTGAACAATTTCCCCTTCTATATTGCTTTGAAAATAAGTAAAGTGAACAGTGGGAAAGTCTTTCTTTAATTGTTCTAGAAATTCCTCGAAACTAGCATGACCATATACCTCGGGCTCTCTTTTTCCTAGTAGGTTTAAATTCGGCCCATTAATGATGGCTATTTCTAACATGCTATAAATATATTAATTCGATTTCATTAAAGATACGAAATCATCAAATAAGTACCTGCTATCGTGCGGACCCGGTGTTGCTTCTGGATGGTATTGTACGCTAAAGGCAGGACGGTCTTTTAATTTAATACCTTCAATAGAATCGTCGTTTAAATTCACATGCGATACAATTACATTGGGATGCTTGCGCACTGCATCAGGATCTACACCAAAGCCATGGTTCTGTGTAGTAATTTCACATAAACCTGTAATTACATTTTTCACTGGGTGGTTTAAGCCACGGTGACCATGGTGCATTTTAAAAGTAGGAATATCATTGGCCAAGGCTAGTAATTGATGGCCTAAACAAATACCAAATAAAGGTTTCTTTTCTTTTAAAACTTCTTTAATAGTTTTAATGGCATAATCCATTGGGGCTGGGTCTCCAGGACCATTGGATAAAAAATAACCTGTTGGATTAAACGCTTTTAAAGTTGCAAAATCGGTTTTTGCTGGATGCACTCTTACATGCGCTCCTCTATCTACTAAACATTGTAATATATGCTGCTTCACCCCAAAATCTAAAACAGCTACTTTTATTTTTGAACTAGTATCCCCTAGTTCATATATTTCTTTAGTGCTTACCGTACTTGCTAATTCTAAACCATCCATGCTAGGCACTTTTGCGAGTTGCGCTTTTAAAGCATCTACATCTAAGTTGTCTGAAGAAATAATACAGTTCATGGCACCTGAATTACGCACATGAATTACCAAGGCTCTAGTATCTAGTCCTTCTATAGAAACAATATTATTTTCAATTAAGTATTCATTCAAATTGCCATCGGCAAGTAAACGACTATATTTTTCTTCTAAGTTGCGTCCAATTAATCCATGAATTTTAACCGACTTACTTTCGATATCGGTTTTTCTTACACCATAGTTACCCACGTGCACATTGTTCATGATAATAATTTGTCCCGTATAACTAGGATCGGTAAATACTTCTTGATAACCTGTCATACCCGTATTAAAACATATTTCACCGGTGGTAGTGCCAATTTTACCAAAGGCTTGACCATGAAATACATGGCCATCGGCTAGAACTAAAATTGCTGGTTGTGCGCTCATTTGGGTACTTGTTTTATTATGCAAAAAAAGAAACTATTTTTTACTTTTCCATAATAACTTTTGAACATTGTGTCTGAATCAAAAGAAATGACGAAAAAGCGCAAAAAAAAGGCAAGACGGTTAGTCTTGCCTTATATGTTAATTCATTAAACTCATTATTCAGCAGCAGTTTCAGGTGAATCTGTTGCAGTTTCAGCCGCTGGCGCTTCCGCCTTCGCCTCTGCTTTCGCTTTTGCTGGTGCTTTTTTAGTAGTGGTAGTTGTTGACTTACTACGACGTGTTTTCTTAGCAGGTTCGCCAGCAGTTGCTATTGAATTACCGTACACTTCGTTGAAATCCACTAACTCAATCATTGCTTTTTCAGCATTGTCACCTGGACGAATGCCTAATTTGATGATACGTGTGTAACCACCTGGACGAGCAGCAATTTTTGGTGCAATCACTGTAAATAATTCTTTTACAGCAGCTTTGTCGTTCAAATAGCTAAACACCACTCTGTGGTTATGGCTAATTTCTTCTTTAGTAGCTGTTTTCTTTGTTTTGGTAATTAATGGCTCTACATAAGTTCTTAAAGCTTTTGCTTTAGCTAATGTTGTAACAATACGCTTGTGCGTAATTACTTGACAAGCTAAATTCATTAATAAAGCATCTCTATGTGCTTTCTTTCTACCTAGGTTGTTTTGTTTGTCTCCGTGACGCATGACTTTTAAGTTTTATCCTTACACCGTGTCAGGAATTGTAAGGTTTGAGCTTTCGCTCGTTATAAATAGTGATTTACTTTTAGTGTTTACGACTATTGTAAATCTAATTTGTCTAATCCTAATTTACCTAAGGTCCATTCCAAAGCTCAATCCTCTTTCGATTAATACTTGCTCGATTTCAGATAAAGACTTTTGACCAAAGTTTCTAAATTTCATTAAGTCTTCTTGCTCATATTGAACAAGCTCACTTAAGCTATTAATTTTAGCAGCTTTCAAGCAATTGAATGCACGAACAGAAAGGTCTAAATCTTCCAAAGGAGTTTTCAATACTTTTCTTAATTGCAATACTTGCTCATCCACTACATCTTCTTTCTTGTCTTCTTTATTATCAAAAGTGATGTTCTCATCAGTGATGATCATCAAATGTTGAATTAAAATTCTAGAAGCTTGCTTTACTGCATCTTCAGGATGAATAGTACCATCTGTAGCTACGTCTAAAATTAATTTCTCGTAATCTGTTCTTTGTTCAACACGGTAGTTCTCAATCGCGTATTTAACGTTCTTGATAGGTGTGTGAATAGAATCGATAGCGATATAGCCAAATGGCATTTCTTTTAATTTATTCTCTTCAGCAGGAATGTAACCACGCCCTTTGCTAATCGTTAATTCTATTTCTAATTTAGAAGTAGAATCCATTGTGCAAATAACTAATTCAGGGTTCATTACTTGGAACTGCTGAGAAGCATCACCAATATGACCTGCGTTAAATTCACTGCTACCTTTAATAGATAAAGTAATTTTTTCAGAGGATACATCTTGATCGGCCTTACGCTTAAAACGAACTTGCTTTAAGTTTAAGATTAATTCAGTAACGTCTTCTGTGATACCTTTTAAAGTAGCAAACTCGTGGTCTACTCCTTCTACTTTGATACCTATAATTGCAAAACCTTCTAAAGAACTTAATAAAACTCTTCTTAATGCAGTTGCCTAATGTTAAACCAAAACCTGGCTCTAATGGACGGAATTCGAATTGTCCTTCAAAGTCATTTGCTTTTTGTAAAACAATTTTGTCTGGTTTTTGAAAACTTAATATAGCCATGTCAATTTATTTTTTATTTGAATCTTCCGTGAGGAAGAAATTTTGTTAGTTGCTTTTAATATAAAGTACTATTGTTATAATACTATTATATACTACTACTTAGAATACAATTCGACGATTAGTTGCTCCTTAATGTTTTCAGGAACCGCTTCACGCTCTGGCATTGTAATAAAAGTACCCGTGTTGGTCGTTTCATTCCAATCTACCCAGCTGAACTTAGTATTTCTACCACGTTGCTTTGCAACGATAGAAGTATTGTGCGCACTCTTAGGACGGTAGGCAACCACATCACCTGGACGACATGTATAAGAAGGTACATTTGTCACAGCACCATTTACGGTGATATGCTTATGTGCTACTAACTGACGTGCTTCTGGACGACTAGCTGCAAGTCCCATTCTAAAAATGGTATTGTCTAAACGAGATTCTAATAATTTGATTAAGTTTTCACCTGTAACGCCTTTGATACGTGCAGCTTCCTCAAATGTTTTGCGGAATTGACGCTCTAATACACCATAAGTGTATTTGGCTTTTTGTTTTTCTCTTAATTGTAAAGCGTACTCACCTAATTGCTTGCGCTTGCGTTGTGCGCCATGCTGACCGGGAGGGTTGCTGTTTTTGCCTAACCATTTTGCGTTTCCTAAGATAGGTTCGCCGAAAATGCGACAAATTTTGGTTTTGGGTCCTGTGTAACGTGCCATAATTCTTGTTTGTGATTTTTTAGTGTCGATGTATCATCAGTAAAAATCTAAAATGAATGATACACCCTTGTTTGTAAATATATAAATAATTAAACTCTTCTTTGTTTTGGAGGACGACATCCATTGTGCGGCATTGGAGTTACGTCACGGATAGAAGTGACTTCAATTCCTGATTGTGAAATAGAACGAATAGCTCCTTCACGACCAGAACCTGGACCTTTTACAAATACTTCTACTCTTTTAACACCAGCGTCTGATGCTACTTTCGCTGCATCTGCTGCTGCCATTTGAGCTGCATAGGGAGTGTTCTTCTTAGAACCTCTGAATCCCATTTTACCAGCACTGCTCCAGCTGATCACTTGACCTGCTTTATTAGTGAAAGCAATAATTAAATTGTTGAATGTTGCACTGATACGAACTTCTCCAGATGCATCAATTTTCACGACTCTTTTCTTTGAAGCCGCTTTTGCACTGTTTTGTGCTTTGATTGGTTTTGCCATTTTTTTTTGAGGTGTGTTTTTATTACTTGTTGTTACTTGTAATAGAAACGGGTTATTTTGAAATTAATAAATCTCCCCTACATTTCGTAGGATCCGATTTTTAGGAGGAACTAAAATTATTTCTTAGCTACTTTCTTCTTACCAGCAACTGTCTTACGCTTACCCTTACGAGTACGTGAGTTAGTCTTAGTACGTTGACCACGAACAGGTAAACCTTTTCTGTGGCGTAATCCACGGTAACAAGCGATATCTAATAAACGCTTAATGCTCATAGACACTTCACTACGTAAAGCACCTTCTACTTTGAATTCAGCATTGATGATATTACGAATAGCAGTTTGCTCATCGTCATTCCACTCATTTACTTTTTTATCGTAACTGATGTTTGCTTTGTTTAAGATGTATTGAGCTGTAGAATGTCCAATACCGAAAATGTACTGTAGTCCTATCTCTCCTCTTTTGTTTTTTGGTAAGTCTATACCGGCAATACGAGCCATATTTTAAAACTGGTTTTTTGTTATTGTTAGAATGGGTCTGTTAGAGATTATCCTTGTCTTTGCTTAAAGCGAGGATTCTTTTTGTTGATAACGTATAATTTACCTTTACGCTTCACGATCTTGCAATCGGCACTACGCTTTTTAATGGATGCTCTAACTTTCATCTTTTTATTTTTAAATATTTATTTCCTACTAGTTTTTTCTACTTTTTATTTGTGTCTGAAATTGATTCTTCCTCTTGTTAAATCGTAAGGACTCATTTCCAAACCCACTTTATCCCCAGGCAAAATTCTGATATAGTGCATGCGCATTTTACCAGAGATTGTTGCCAAAATTTCATGTCCATTTTCTAATTTCACTCTGAACATGGCATTGCTCATAGCTTCTATAATTACTCCATCTTGTTTAATCAGCGGTTGTTTTGACATACTTATTTTGGGGTTGCAAAGATATGGAAATGAATGGAATTATGAAAAATTCACCCCGAAATATTGCGAAATGTGCAAAATAAAAGGAGAACCCCAGGTTCTCCTTAAAAATAGGTTGATAATCAAATAGTTAGGTAATTATAAACCCGGCAACCATGGTCGGCCAATGCCAGCCCTAAAAGGCCAAGGAACAGCAGACAAGATTAAGAGCAAGGCAATAAGGTAAAATGTAGCAGTTAAGTTGGGCTTACCCCCCTTTTTCAAGCGTATATGGCCAATGGTTATTAAAACGATGGCAATAAGCATGGAGCTGATATGTTCTACCGCCCAAAAACGGGTAGCGGCGTCCTTCATCACCTCTTTCATTCCTCCTGCTGCAGCTATAAGCTTGTAACCCACGGCTCCAAAGAAATACTGGTAAAGTCCCAAAACCAAACTAGTATGGGCACTTATAAGTAAAATTTTGCTGGTTTTTAGTGCATTTTGTCCCGAAATAAGCTTGACAATGGATAAAAGAAGGGTAATTAGCACCACCCATCTAAGTAAATTATGTAAATGCAATAGGCCTGTGTTCATATTAAAATTTTTAATATTGTGAGCAATTGAAGATTCAATTAGCTAATATAATTAAAAATAAGCGAACTAGTCTACCCAATCTGCAACGAATAGGTTGGTGTCTCTAGTGCCTCCATTGTTTCTATTGGAAGAGAATAGGATTCTTTTGCCATCTGGACTAAACATAGGAAAAGCATCAAAGCCTTTGTCGCGACTAATTTTTTCCAAATGATTTCCTTCTAAGTCAATTAAATACATATTGAAAGGAAATCCGCGTTTGTATTCATGGTTACTGCAAAATATAATGTGCTTACCATCGGGTGTGAAATTAGGTGCCCAATTGGCTTGGCCTAAATTGGTAATTTGCTTGGCATCGGTTCCATCGGCATTCGCAATCCACACTTCCATTTTAGTAGGTGCCACCATTCCTTCTTTTAATAAAGAAGTATACTCATCAATCTCTTCTTTTGTAGAAGGGCGGCTTGCTCTCCAAACAATTTTTTTCCCATCTGGGCTAAACCAAGCACCGCCATCATATCCTAAAGTATTGGTGACTCTAATTTCTTTTTTTGTTTTTAAATCCATTACATATAAATCTAAGTCGCCGTCTTTCACACTACAGTAAATCATTTTTTGACCATCCGAAGACAAGGTCGCTTCTGCATCATAGCCTTCGCTATGTGTAATTTGCTCTTCATTTTTTCCATTCGTATCGGCAACGAAAATATCATAGCTAGCATATAAAGGCCAAATATATCTATTACCATACTTTGCACGGTCCACTGTTGGTGGACAATCATCTCCCCCATTTTTAGTAGAAGCGTAAATAATATGCGCTCCGTCTTTAGTAAAAAAAGAACAAGTAGTTCTTCCCTTGTTTCCACTAATTAATTTATAAGTAAAACTTTCTGTGTTATTCGTTGGTACCAAACCCATAAAAATTTGATCGCAATTCACTCCTTCTTTAGGATTCGTTCTTTGAAAACTTGCACGCTTGCTATCAAAACTCCAATAAGCTTCTGCATTGTCTCCCCCCTTGGTTAATTGAATAATATTTTTAAAATGTGATTCACCTGCAAATAATACTGAATCCTGTGCCTGGGCCTGCATACCTAAAAAAGCAGCGAATACTAAAATACTTAATTGTTTCATAGATTAATTTATAGGCAGCAAAAGTAATTAGTAAAAAAGCAATAAAGCTAACCCAAATCAGTAAAGCCTCTTTTTTCTGTCATATTTCTGTCATATTTATGTGACTTAATTATGGCGAAATCATTTAAAAAATACACCTTTGTACAAACTAGTCTATGGCCATTATCGCACCTTCCCTATTAGCAGCCAATTTCTTAGAATTAGGCAATGCCTGCAATATGCTTAATGAAAGCGAGGCCGAGTGGTTTCATTTAGATGTCATGGACGGAAGCTTTGTACCCAATATAAGTTTTGGCCTACCCATTATTGAACAAATTAGAAAGGCGACTACCAAGGTTTGCGATGTTCATTTAATGATCGTCTCTCCTGAAAAGTATATTACTGCCTTTAAAAAAGCAGGGGCCGATATTTTAACCGTGCACTATGAAGCTTGTCCTGAATTATCTGATACACTTGCTCAAATTAAAGCCGAGGGCATGAAGGCGGGTGTGGCTATTAACCCCAATACCGAAGCTGAAGTATTAGCTCCTTTTATAAAAGAGATAGACCTGGTTTGTGTAATGAGTGTATACCCTGGGTTTGGGGGACAGAAATTTATTGAAACTACTTATGAGAAAGTAGTTGCCTTAAAAGAAATGATTACCAAAGCGGGTGCTTCTACCCTTATTGAAATAGATGGCGGCGTGGATGCTAACAATGCAGCAGCGCTTACTAAGGCTGGCGCCGATATACTTGTTGCAGGCACCACTGTATTTAAAGCAGCCGACCCTATAGCGATGATTGCGAGTTTAAAGCAGTCATAGTATGATTACTTATTGTTTAGTGTAATGTTAGTTATTATGCTCTTAAGATTAACCTTATTTTATCAAATGTTTATCAAATGATTAAGCCCATGTTATCATTTAAAGTAATGCACATATGTGCGTATTTAATCCTTGTTATTTTCTTTTAGTTAAATTAAATTTATGTTAGGCTGAGGAAATAAAATACTAACCCTTTAAATGTTACTACATTGACAGAAACCATCATCAATTTAGAAACCGTTAACCCCATTGAATTCTTTGGCGTTAACAACTCCAAGTTCGACATCTTAAAAAAGAAATTTCCCTTACTAAAAATTTTATCAAGAGGTACTCAAATTAAACTTAGCGGCGCCCCAGAACAAATTGATTTAGCCAAAGAAAAAATTGACTTAATCATTCAGTACATGGAACGCAATGGTCATTTGAGCGAAAACTATTTTGAGCAAATTTTAGGAGGTGATGATGCCGAAACCATTGATAATTTTATCGACAAAAACCCGAACGATGTATTGGTATTTGGACCTAATGGTAAAACCGTTAGAGCCCGCACTGCCAATCAGAAAAAAATGGTACAGGCTGCCGATAAAAATGATATCATTTTTGCTATTGGACCCGCAGGTACAGGTAAAACTTATACTGCAGTGGCTTTAGCAGTAAGGGCTTTAAAAAATAAATTAGTAAAGAAAATTATTTTAACAAGACCTGCTGTGGAAGCTGGTGAAAATTTAGGATTCTTACCAGGGGATTTAAAAGAAAAAATTGATCCATACTTAAGACCACTCTATGATGCATTAGATGATATGATACCTGCTGATAAATTAGGATATTATATGACTACGCGCACTATTGAAATTGCACCACTTGCATATATGAGAGGTCGTACCTTAGACAATGCCTTTATTATTTTGGACGAATCTCAAAACGCCAACGACCTACAAATTAAAATGTTCTTAACGCGTATTGGGGCTAATGCAAAAGCTATTATTACAGGGGACCCTACCCAGGTTGACTTACCAAGAAATCAAAAAAGTGGATTGGAGAAAGCCTCTCGTATTTTACAAAATATTGAAGGCATTGCCCATATTCAATTAGATGAGGAGGATGTAGTAAGACATAAATTGGTAAAAGCCATTATTAGGGCTTACGATAAGGAAAGAGAAAACGAGACCGAGAACTCTTACCATCGTTAAGGCCTATCTTATTATCGTTATTCTAAGTTATTAGAATAGAAAAGATAAGTTTAAATAGACGCAAAGCCTAGTATTATATGCCTCGTTCCGAATTTCGGGACGGGGTATTTTTTTGTTTTCAACTGATATAATTTGTAATTTTATAGCAATGTCTTTAGAAAATTTACAACAGTTTACAGTGGGGGTCGAAGAGGAGTACATGGTACTTAGACCCTGCTACGAAGGAATTAAAAAGCCATCAGCAGCAGATTGTGAATGAGGGACAGAAGAAATTTAAAGAAAAGATTAAGGCCGAGATGCACCAAGCAGTGGTGGAAGTGGGTACTGGTATATGCAAAAATGTAGATGAAGCTTTTGAAGAAGTATTGAGCTTTAAGAACACATGTATCAGAAGTAGCCAATGGACTTAGGTTTTAGTATTGGCGCTTCAGGCACACACCCATTTAGTTTATGGGAAACACAGTTGGTATCGGATCAATCGAGGTACCAAGCAATACTAAATGAATTACAACAAGCCGCAAGAAGTAATTTAATTTTTGGATTACATGTACATGTGGGTATTGAAGATAGAAGTATGGCCATGCAAATTGCCAATACGGCCAGATATTTTTTGCCGCATATTTATGCATTAAGTACGAATTCTCCTTTTTGGGAAACGCGCAATACAGGTTATAAATCTTATAGAAGTAAAGTCTTTGATAAATTTCCGAGAACAGGTATTCCCGATACTTTTGAAAGTATTGAAGCTTATGAAAAGTTTATTCAACTACTAATAAAAACCAATTGCATAGACGATGGTAAAAAAATATGGTGGGACTTACGCGTACACCCTGTTTTTAATACTGTTGAATTTAGAATTTGCGATGTACCTATGACCATTCAAGAAACTATTACCATTGCTGCTTTCTTTCAAGCTATCTGTGCTAAAATATATTCACTACGTAGACAAAATATTAATTTCATCAATTACCAACGCGCACTTATTAATGAAAATAAATGGCGTGCCAGCCGTTATGGTATTGAAGGAAAATTAATTGACTTTGGAAAAGAAAAAGAAGTCCCTGTTCAAGATTTAATATTAGAATTACTAGACTTTGTTGATTCAGTGGTAGATGAACTGGGTAGCAGAAAACATTTGGAAAAAGTAAAGGATATATTTACCAACGGTACAGGGGCCGACCAACAATTAAAAGTGTTCAATGAAACTGGTAGCTTAATTGAAGTGGTAAAGTATATTGAAACAAGTTTTTTAAAAGTATAATATTAGTTTGCTAAGTATGTTTTGTCTACTGTGCTGCTTTAAAATCAAATAAGGTGGCTGTAAATAATCCTATTTCTCGTTTTTTAAATACAACATCCCAATTGCCTTTGTATCTTAAAATTTTAGGAACAAGCATTCCATTAAAATAAGTCATCTCCACTTCCATCTGTACATTAAAATCGTACACACCTGCTTTATAACTTAAGGAATAGTTACGACCTAATACTTCTAAGGTTCTAGGGTCAAACCAAGTAATCATTTGGTCCACCACTACTCTATTTTTATTTATAAAGCCTAAATCTTGTTTAGGTTGTACATCAAATACATAGACCAACTGTCCATGATATTCGACATAGTCTAATTTATAATCGTAAAGCTCATGCGCCGACTCGTCGTATAAATCGAGTTTATTGCCAATTAAAGGAATACCCGCAATTTTTTTACCCGGATTGAAAAACAACATTTTCAACTGCTCTTTAGCCTTTTCAATACCCGAGCCTCTTATCTCTCTCACTTTTCCTTTTACAATATTCGTTTCTCCGCAAATAGTACCCTTGGTGAAAAACAAACTAGCATATAAAGAAGGGGTTACATAATTATATTCACCCGAGGCGTCGCGTAAATTACCCGTTACTTTCTCCTCCAATACTTCCATGGTCCTGCAATTGTCTTTTCTGGTTTGCTTGGTTTTACTATTTAAAGTAGCTACTACTTTTTCGTTCTTATCCTTCATTTGAATATAATTATAAGAACTATATCCAATAGTGCGTAGTGTTTTAAAGGCTTTATAAAAACTAGTGTCTTCTTTAATTCTTTGTAAAATGGCTTTATAATCAAAATTGTTTCTAACAATGGCGTCAGATAAAGTAAATTTTTGACCTCCATCATTAAAAGTGGTATCCTGTGCATATACATTCGCATTCAATACAAGTATTAGCGACATTATGCCAATATATTTAAAGCCTGAATATTTGAAGCCTTTATATTTTGAACTCGTAAAACGCATCATGAATTATTTAATTTGAATCATCTTATAATCAACCTTCGTATTTCCTTTAGAAATATCATTTAATTTCCCTTGCAAAATCTTACGGCGAAGTGGCTTTAAATAATCAATGAATAATTTTCCATCAATATGGTCGTACTCATGTAGAATAATTCTAGCCGTCATGCCGGTAAAAGTTTCTGTGTAGGACTTGAAGTTTTCATCCATATAAGATAAGGTAACTGTCTCAGCCCTGGTCACATCTTCTCTAATTTTAGGAATACTTAAACAACCTTCGTTGTATACCCATTCCGTACCTCCTGTTTCAATTACCTTGGCATTAATGAATACCTTTTTAATTCCCGGTGCATCTGCATACACTTCATCCTCTTCTTCTCTACTCGCAAAAATTTGAGCGCTATCCATTACAAATAAGCGAATGTTCTTATTAATCTGTGGCGCAGCTAGTCCCACCCCATTACTTTCATACATGGTTTCCCACATGTCTTCAATTAATAAAGCCAAGCCAGGATAGTCCGCCTCAATAGCAGGACTTACTTTTCTTAAAATAGCTGCACCATAGGCAACAATTGGTAAAATCATAGAATCAAATTATTAATCTAAAAAGGGGATATTGGCTGCAAAGTTATCAATAAAAGATGGCTTTACGAACGGTTACTCAGATATTCCTGCAATAACATGGTAGCAGCCACTCTATCAATGGTTTTTTTGTCTCTTCTATCATTTTTCTTCATGCCCATTTCTACCATGGCCCTCACGGCATTTTTAGAACTATAACGCTCATCTACTGTTTGAATGGGAATGTTAGGGAATTTCTTTCCTAAATCAATAATGGCTTTTTGCACCAGCGGAGTTGCATCGGTGGGAGTATTATCTAAATTAAGCGGCTCTCCTATTAATATAAGTTCAACGGGTTCTTTCAAAAAATAATCGGCTAAAAAAGTAAATAAGGTTTTTTGTATCCACGGTGGTGAGTGCTGTTGCAATAATTTGCAAAGGATCGGTCACTGCTAGTCCGCATCTTTTTCCACCGTAATCAATACAAATTATTCTAGCCAAGGTTATTTAATTAAAATGAAAAAATATTGCTGCAATCACAAAAATACTAAATACAATACTGGCAATTCCATTGGCAGTCATAAAGGCAATGTTTACTTTACTTAAGTCAGTAGGCTTCACAATACTATTGTTGATATAACAAGCATACCCACTAAAAACAAGTAACCCAATTAAATATATCCAATGAAAGCCACCAATAAAATAAGCTACTATCACAAAACTTGCAGAATATAACATGTAAAACTCTTGCAATACTTAAGGCTTTGTTCAAACCCCAATGACTTGGAATAGAATACAGTGATTGTGATTTATCAAAATCTGCATCCTGTAATGAATAAATGATATCAAAACCACTTACCCAAAAAATAATAGCAAAAGAAAAAAGTAATGGAAGTATATTAAATACTCCTGTCACTGCTAAATAAGCACCAATAGGCGCTAAGGAAAGGCCAACGCCTAAAACTAAATGACATAAATAAGTAAAACGTTTTGTATAACTATAAAATAAAATCACAAATAAGGCTACGGGTGAAAGGTAAAAGCAAATGGTATTGATAAAATAAGTAGCAATAATAAAAATGACTGCATTCACCATTACAAAACCCAAAGCTTTTTCTGCTTTAATAATACCTGCAGGAATTTCTCTAATGGCCGTTCTTGGATTTAGCTGGTCGAAATGACGATCCAAATAACGATTGAACGCCATGGCTGCCGAACGGGCTGTGATCATACAAACTAGCACCAAGCAAAAACGAATGATTACCTCGTTGGTCTGTAATTCTATATTATTATTTTTCAAAGCAGCAATACCTAGTACAAAACCAATCAACGCAAAGGGCATTGCAAAAATGGTATGCGAAAATTTAACCAAGCTCAAATAATTCTTAACTACCGACATATTTTTAATTCTATTAATTATAATTACTCTTCTATCTATACCCATCCTATTTCTACTAATAACTATCTCACCATCTCCCATAAAACAATAGCCGCGGCTACTGAAATATTTAAAGAATGCTTCATGCCATATTGCGGAATCTCCACTGCCCCATCACAAATAGCTAAGACTTCTTCACTCACCCCTTCTACTTCATTTCCAAAAACAAAGGCTAATGCTTTATTTGATTCTTTAGTAGCATCATCATTGGATGCGTTACTTGAGTAGGTTTTGAAAGTTTCCAAAGATATACTTCCTTGGGTTTGTTCAATGGCAAATACTTTATAGCCCTGCTCTTTTAAAGCAGTGACTGCATCAAAGGTATTTTCATAATAGACCCAGTCTACCGATTCAGTGGCGCCTAAGGCCGTTTTATGAATATCTCTATGAGGAGGCTGTGGTGTAAATCCACAAAGACAAATACCTGAAATTAAAAAAGCATCGGCCGTTCTAAATACAGAACCCACATTGTGCATGCTACGGATATTATCCATGACCACCACCAGGGGCTTTTTGTCGGCCAATTTAAAGTCGGCCACCGTCTTTCGTCCCAACTCGTCCATGCTTAGTTTACGCATATGCAAAAGTAGGCTTTTTATGAAAAATTATGTAGGTTTGTCCACCCATGTCAAAATCAAGTGCCGATACGCCACTCATGCAACAACACCGGGCTATTAAGCAAAAATATCCCGATGCCATTTTGCTATTTCGCGTGGGCGATTTTTACGAGACATTTGGTGAAGATGCCATTGTTGCCTCCAAAGTCTTAGGCATTACCCTTAACCAAAAGAAATAATGGATCGGCTTCTTCTAGTGAACTAGCAGGTTTTCCGCACCATTCCTTAGATACTTATTTACATAAATTAGTGAAAGCGGGACACCGTGTAGCTATTTGTGATCAATTAGAAGATCCTAAAACGGTGAAAGGAATTGTGAAAAGAGGTGTGACCGATATGCTTACGCCTGGCATTGCCACCAACGATAAATTATTAGAACATAAAAACAATAATTTCTTAGCAGCCATTTATGTAGAAAATGAAAAAGGAGGCATTGCTTTTTTAGACATTACTACCGGCGAATTTTTAATTGCAGAAGGCAATGCACCGACTATTTAGATAAATTATTACAAAGTTTACAGCCTGCAGAAATTTTGCATCCTAAAAATTATCAGGCCGCTTTTAAAGAAAGTTTTGGGAATGGATTTTATACCTATGGTTTAGATGCTTGGATATTTGATGAAGCCTTTGCCACCGAACAATTATTAAAGCAATTTCAAACACAGTACTTTAAAAGGCTTTGGTATTGCAGAACAAAAATTGGGCATCATGGCTGCAGGTGCCATACTGCATTATTTAAAAGAGACAGAACATCCCCACCTTACAACATATTCATACTATTAAAAGTATTGTGCGTGAATGAAATATTGTGGATGGATAAATTTACCATTCGCAATTTAGAATTAATAGGCAATGGCGCAGATAAAAAAGGACTGCTTGAAATTATGGATGCCACCAAGAGCCCCATGGGTGCAAGATTATTAAAAAGATGGTTGGTGTTTCCACTGCAATCCATTGACGCAAATTAATAAGCGCTTGGACGCTGTAGGAAGTTTATTAGAAGATAGTACTGGCAGTAGTGAATTAGGTGAGTTGATAGAGTCTTGTGGAGACTTGGAAAGGCTAGCTAGTAAGTTATCGACTAGAAAAATTCAGCCTCGTGAATTAATGCAGTTGGCAAAATCATTAGAGGCAGTTGACTACTATTAAAGAACATTAGTCTCCAATTCAAGAAATAGTTTTTTACAAGACAATAGGAAAAGAGATAGCCATTTGTGATAAAAGCAAGAAAGCTATTCTTCATACTTTGCAAGAGCAACCCCCAGCCACTACTGTGAAAGGTGGCTTTATTAAAGAATGGCGTTTCATCTGCTTTAGATGAACTTAGAAATATATCCAGTGGAGGCAAAGACTTTTTAACCCAAATACAAAACAAAGAAGCAGAGATTACAGGTATTTCTTCTTTAAAAATTGGATACAATAATGTGTATGGTTATTATTTAGAAGTAACCCATGTACATAAAAACAAAGTACCCGCCGAGTGGATACGCAAACAAACCTTAACCACTGCAGAAAGGTATATTACCCCTGAATTAAAAATTTACGAAGAAAAAATATTAGGCGCTGAAGATAAAATTTTAAGTCTTGAACAAGAAATGTACCAAGACTTACTTGACCAAGTGTTTACAGAAATGGGCGCTATTCAAAACAATGGACAACTTATTGGAACCTTGGATTGTTTATTATGCTTTGCACAAATTGCGAAAGAAAATAAATATTGCAAACCTAGTTTAACCGAGGATTCTATTTTAAATATAACAGCTGGAAGGCATCCCGTAATTGAAAAAACTTTGGCCATTGACCAAGACTATATTCCCAATGATGTTTTCTTAGACCCCACCACTCAACAAATTATTATTTTAACGGGACCTAATATGAGTGGCAAGAGTGCAGTGCTAAGACAAACTGCCTTAATTACGCTTATGACGCATATGGGATCTTATGTACCTGCAAAGGCTGCTTCCATTCCACTTACCGATAAAATATTTACCCGCGTGGGTGCGAACGATAATTTGAACGCTGGAGAGTCCACCTTTATGGTGGAGATGCTTGAAACCGCCAGCATTTTAAATAATATTAGTGCGCGTAGTTTAATACTACTTGATGAAATTGGAAGAGGTACTTCTACCTATGATGGAATTTCTATTGCATGGAGTATTGTGGAGTTCTTGCATCAGTCTAAACAAAAGCCTAAAACATTATTTGCTACACACTACCATGAGTTGAACGATTTAGAAGCGCAACTTTCAACCGTGCACAATTATCATGTAAGCCATAAAGAAGTAGGAAATAAAATTATTTTCTTACGCAAACTCACTAAAGGAGGCAGCACACATAGTTTTGGTATTCATGTTGCAAAGATGGCGGGCATGCCCAATATTTTAGTAAACAGAGCCAATGATATTTTAAAAGAAATGGAATTAAAAAATAAGGGCAGTCAAAATTTAGCTACCCCATCTGCACAAGCAGCTGATACAAAATTTCAGTTATCTATTTTTGATGCACATACAGAAACCTTTGAGTCTATTAGAAAGGAATTAGATGAGATGGATATTAATAATCTCACACCGGTAGAGGCTT
Organism: Chitinophagales bacterium; assembly: GCA_964203405.1. Classification (GTDB taxonomy): domain Bacteria; phylum Bacteroidota; class Bacteroidia; order Chitinophagales; family Chitinophagaceae; genus Sediminibacterium. Next base: position 13,185 of record CAXNLL010000001.1, on the reverse strand, counting down.
TAATGAAACTACAAGCCATTAAGAAAAAACTTAACTAGTATTTAATTCGCGCTTATTGACTGATATAACGCTGTAAGTAATTTTTAATTTTTGCATGTAATGGTGCAGATACAGGCACTAGTGGTAAACGCAATTCATTTTCAATTAATCCTTGCTCGAACATAAAGGCTTTAATTCCTGAAGGGTTATTTTCTTCATACATATAAGTATACCCTTCTGATAATAAATCGTTCACTCTTTTAGCCATGGAGAAATCGCCTGCCATCGCAAAACGAATCATATCAGAAAAAGGTTTTGGAAATGCATTTGCAGCCACACTAATCACACCATCACAACCACAGGCCATTTGTGCCATCACAATTTCATCATCACCACTCACTACTAAAAAATTAGAAGGACGGTCTTTTAATATTGCAATCATTTGCGCCATCTCAGGCCCAGCTTCTTTAATACCTGCAATATTGGGATGTGATGCTAAACGAAGCGTTGTAGCAGCAGTCATATTTTTTCCAGTGCGTCCAGGAACATTGTATAATAAAATAGGTTTAGGTGCAGCGTCGGCTAATGCAACATAATGTTGGAATAATCCTTCTTGAGAAGGTTTATTATAATAAGGCGTTACACTTAAAATGGCAACAACCTTTGATAAATCAAATTTGCTAAACGATTTTATCACAGCCGCTGTATCACTTCCACCAATACCAATCACAATAGGTACACGACCATTTACTTTATTCACCGTACAATTAAATACTTCCATTTTTTCCTCATCAGATAAAACAACCGACTCCCCTGTTGTACCTAAGGCTTACTAAATAATCTAAGCCTCCAGCAATTTGAATATCGATTAAATTTTCAAGTGCGGCAAAGTCAATGGATTTGTCTTTTTTAAATGGAGTTATTAATGCAACACCAGTTCCTTTTAAAATTTCTCTTAACATGTACTAAAGATAATTAAATATTTTTATGCTTCTTCCCAGAAACCCATTTTACTGTATTTCTCAATTCTGTTTTCTACTCTCTTGGCAGGTGCTATGTCTTTCACTGTTGCTAATGCTGCAATAATTTTTTCTTTTAATATAGCAGCTGCTTCTGTATAAGACCAGTGTGCTCCACCTACTGGCTCTGGAACAATTTCATCAATTAAACCAAAACCTTTCATATCATCGGCGGTTAGTTTTAACTGCTCGGCAGCTACTTCCTTTTTATCCCAGCTTCGCCATAATATAGAACTACAGCTTTCTGGAGAAATTACCGTGTACCAAGTATTTTCCATCATTAAGGTTTTATCACCCACCCCAATGCCTAAAGCACCCCCACTGGCACCTTCTCCTATGATACATATTATAATAGGCACTTGTAAACGAACCATTTCATAAATATTACGGGCAATGGCCTCTCCTTGTCCTCTTTCTTCAGCTTCTAGGCCTGGGAAGGCACCTGGAGTATCAATTAAACAAACTACCGGTTTATTGAACTTTTCAGCCAATTTCATGAGCCTAAGTGCTTTTCTATAGCCTTCAGGGTTAGCCATTCCAAAGTTCCTCATTTGGCGGGCCTTGGTGTTGCTACCCTTTTGCTGGCCAATCATCATAACGGTATGACCATCCAATTCCGCAAATCCACCCACCATGGCTTTGTCATCTTTTACATTACGATCGCCATGTAATTCTATAAACTTATCGCACATATTTTGAATGTACTTTAAGGTATAAGGTCGGTCGGGATGTCTACTTAGTTGAACACGCTGCCAAGGTGAAAGGCTTGCTGTGATTGCTTTTCGCTTATCAATAATAGATTGCTCTAATTGAACAATGGTAGCAGATAAATTTATTTTAGGATTTTTTTCTGCTAATTTTTTAGTGGCATCTATTTGTTCGTACAGCTCTTTTATAGGTTGTTCAAAATCTAAAAACTGTCTATTTGGGTATACTGGCATAAGCTTCTATTGGGATGTAAAAATAATAAAGCTTTTTTAATAAAAGATTTGTTTAAAAAAGCAGTTTCCCCTTATCTTTGCAGCCCTTATTAGTGGATTTATCCACGAATCAAGGATCGGTAGTTCAGTTGGTTAGAATGCCGCCCTGTCACGGCGGAGGTCGCGGGTTCGAGTCCCGTCCGGTCCGCAAAAGCCCTTAACTTTCAATGAGTTAGGGGCTTTTTAATGAAATTACTGTTAACTTAATGCTTTGCTATTGAACCAAGAGTCTATTTAAGTAAATTTGGAATATGAAAATCACTGAAAAAGTATTTGAATCCTTTAAGTGGATTGATATTGAAAATCCTATAAAAGAGGATCTTGAAAAGATAACCAAGGAACATGGGCTAAACTACTATCTAATTAAAGATAGTTTAGAGAAAGGGCATTTACCAAAATACGAGAAAACGCATAAAATAGATTTTTTTATTTTTAGAGCTTATACCTCTAATATTAAATTACAAATTGATGAAGTAGGTGAAATGTCCAACAAAATTGCATTTTTTATATTTGAAGATAAATTAATAACTATTCATAGAGCCAATTTTAATTTTTTGAACATACATGAAGAAAAACATATAAAAATAAATGAGCTTTTTTTAAGAATAGTGAAACTAATGCTAGGCACTTTTCAAAAGCCTACCATTGACTTATCTAATAAAATTAGCGAAATAGAAAGAACTATTTTCTTAAAAGACTATCGTAAAGTATTATTGGAAGAATTATATTTTATAAAATCTCAATCTAGAATTTTAAAAAAAGTATTACATATTACGCAATCTGTAATGGAACAATCTGCAGATAATTTCAGTGCTTCTTACCAATATCAAGATATTAAAGATGAATTATTAAACCTACTCACTTACAATGATGAGTCTGTTGAAAATGCAAACCAATTAATGACTACTTATTTATCGATCAGCGATCAAAAGAATAATGAAGTAGTTCGATTATTGACCATTTTTTCAGCCTTCTTCCTACCCCTTACCTTTATTGCAGGCGTTTATGGTATGAACTTTAGTTTTATGCCAGAATTGAATTGGAAATGGGGTTACTTTTTCTCCATTGGATTAATGTCATTAGTTGTCATTGTAATTTACTTGTGGTTTCGAAGAAAGAGAATACTTTAGCCATTAATTACCCTTCATAAAATGATTAAAAAGCTACTAAGTATTGGAATTATCATATTAACTGCCTGCTCCCCTTATAAGAAGATCGTCATTCCTATGAGTACGCTTCAAACTGAAAATTGGATAGATAAACCTGAGGCCATGGTGATATCTAAATTAGGCCCCTATAAGACTAAAACCTTGAATGAAACTGGCTATGTCTTATTATTCGACTACAGCTCTTACAATCATACGCCACAAAAGGCACAGCCACCTACAAATTATCAGCCTAACATGAATGCAAGTGTTGGAAGAAATGGACAACTTATTCAGCCCACTACCTATGTAACCAGTTCGGCTAAACCTAGACTAGATGTAAACCAATTTGAAATAATTAAGGAAAAAGCCATGAAATTTTATTTTGATAAAAATAAAAATGTCATCTATGTTGATGCCATTGGCTACCCCGACTCAGTGCGGTACGAACTTCGTAAAAAATAAAGCTGTGAAAATAAAAGAGACCCTTATTGCCAAGGGCCTCTTTTCGTATTTTGAACTAAACTTTAGAAACTTTATTTCTGTTGATCTTCAGTATGCAGCTTTTATAACCCCACTTATATCAAAAAATTCATCTATCTTTCAGTGCATACTTGTGGTCTTTATTAAGAGATTTATCATACTCCATCAATATTTATGGTCAATTTTTGCGCCATGTGATACCATGCATCTGTCCATCTTACATAAGCTCTTACATCACTCACTTGTTGCTTGTAACTGTAACTGAGCTCTAAATCCCGCGATATAGCATCTGCAATATCATTCGCTTTAATATCTATTCACTATACTATGCAATCCTGCAAGTCTTTGCATCAATTCTTCTTTGCCAACAGTAGTCATTACTATGAGCCATATCCAGCTCCATGTGCTTTAAGCGTATCAGATACATGCTGAAGCCCAAGTTTTTACAATCCTTGTTTGCAAAAGCTTCAAACAAGAGCTGTTGTCACTTTTGCGATTTTCTTTAACATGACTTGCCAAACTGTAGCATCTATTCAGTTGAAGTAGTAGCTTGCTGGAGTAGTACAAGCAAATAATGTGGTAGCAAATAAAGCTACTAGGATTGTTTTTTTCATTGTTTTTTGATTGTTTTAATTTTTGTAAACCATTAAATTAGTTATTTAGTATCAAAAAGAAAGCTTTTTTGCATTATTTTTTGATTAATTATCAAAAAAAAGGCCCCCGATTCATCGGGGGTCTTTTTCGTTAAAATCTCAATATTTTACCTATTTCTTAGTTTCTATATAAGAAGCAGCTATTTGCGCACCATTATAATAACTATGCTCTTGTCCAATTTGACCTTGGTCATTGAAAGTATGTGACAAGTATAAAGCAATTTTAAACTTCTTATTGGTCTTCTTATTTCTTAAACGCATTGTCCACCAAGAATCTACCACAGAGCTTGGCCCCTCATGGTCTAACATATCAGGATACCCTACTTCATCTATTCCTTCAATTTCAATATCTTGTAATAAAGCAGTAACTTCTTTTTTGTTTTCCTCTACTGAAGTAGATACACCATAAGCATAGTTAATATCTAAACATCTTGCATTTGGTGCAAAATCGGCAAAAATACCTTCCACATTCCCTAAAGAGAAATTAGCGATCATTTTTCTCACTTTTACAATGTTTGGATGATTCTTATATAATATACCATTGGTTAGCGTTTGCTCAGATTCAGTATTCTTAACCATCATAGCCGTATTAATAGTATAATTCATATTCTTAATTTTAGTACCCTCTGCATTGAATATAAATGCACAATCATAAGGCGATTGAATTTTAAAACCTGACTTCTTATTAATAGCAAAGAACATATTAAAGGTATACACCCAAATACCATCTTTTTTATACTCTAAAGCATCTGGATAAGAACCTTCTCTTTTTGTAATAGAGAAATTAGTGTAATTGTTTGCATAATTTTGAGCATTACGAATACAAGTTGCTAAATCTTGGCCTTTATTATCCCAATTCGTATTCATTGAATTGTAGGCCTTAAAATCGTCGGTGGTTAAACTTGTCATGGTTGCTGCATCGCCCTTCACAAAAGCTTGCATGAATTTTTCTACCACATCAATAGAAGGATGCTTGTCATAAATAACCCCATTAGGATTTTTTTGTGCATTCACACCAGTGATGAAACACAGTAATAATAATACTGAAAATACTTTTTTCATAATTTTGAATTTAATGAATATTGAAGTTAAGTGTTTACTTTTAAAAACAAAGTAAAATGATTGTTACCTTCTCCCAACAAACAAAACCCTTGCAAATACAAGATTTACAAGGGTTTATAAATGAACTAGTCTAGCTTATTACGATTTAGCCGCTATTTTGAATGTTTTGGTAGCCGTATTAGAGCTTTTTGTTTTTGAAGTAACTACCACCGTTGCAGTAGATAAAACACCTGGCGATAAACTATTAATGGTAATGGCATTCGCCGCAGCATTAGTACTTGAAATATTATTAGTAAATACAGAACTGTTATCTGAATCCTTAGTTACTTTCACATCAATGGTCACTCCATCCTTTGGTAAGGCTAGAAGTTACATTTACATTAATGGCTTGTGATCCACCAATGGCTCCATAAATTTTTGTGTAATCAACATCAGTACCCACAGGTATTTCCACTTTAAAAGCAATATCTACTTCTGGAACAACCACTACCGGAGGGGTAACTGGCGCAGGAGAGTCTCCTCCTTTGCTACATGCAAAGAGAACAAATGGAGCTGCTAGTAGTAAAATTTTATAATTTCTCATATGTATAAAAATTTAAATCAATCTTATTAAGAATAAAGGTAATATTTTACTAAATTACTACAAAATGAATTCATAGTGCATTTTAAATTGGCTTGCTTAGCTTTAACTCTAATTCACCCTAACTGGTCGGCGGATATAAATACTACAAGCAAGGGCAAAATAAGTCTTCCATTAGCCTCATTTATAGTCATTTACCACTAGTCCATCTTTATTTTGCCATAAGCGAAAAAAGTAGGAAATTAACTGCCACAATCAACCCCTTTACAACGTTTAAACAAATGAAAAAAAACATCCAATTTACCCTTCAAACCATTGCATTATTTTGCTTTATTTTAATAACCCTGGCTTCTTGTAGTAGTAAAAGAAGTAGCAAGCCCACTATTTTAGTTTTCTTTAAAACAGGAGGCTATCACCATGAATCTATTTCTACAGGTATTAAAGCCATTCAGGCATTGGGTGAAAAAAATGATTTTAATATAGATACTACTACTAATGCAAACAAATTTGCAGAAGATAGTTTGAAAAAATATGCTGCATTGGTATTCTTAAGTACAACTGGTGAATTATTATCTGGCAACCAAGAAATTGCTTTGGAAAGATATATGCAAGCAGGTGGAGGTTTTGTAGGCATACATGCTGCTACAGATGCTGAATATGATTGGAACTGGTATGTGAAAATGATTGGCGCTTCTTTCAAGAACCATCCTGCACAACAAGAAGCCAAATTAGTGATCAATGATAAAAACCACCCTTCTACAGATAGCCTACCTGCTATTTGGACAAGAAAAGATGAGTGGCACAATTTCAAAAACTTAAGTAAGGATATTAAAGTACTAATAAGTATTGATGAAAAATCTTATCAAGGCGGAGAAAATGGTGATAACCACCCTATGGCATGGTACCATATTTTTGATGGTGGTAGAGTTTTTAATACAGCGCTAGGACATGCCGAAGAATCATTTGCAGAACCTTTGTATTTAAAACATATTTTAGGCGGTATTCAATATGCCATGGGAGACAATACATCTGATTATAGCAAGGTACGTAGTGTTTATGCACCAGATGAAAGCCATTTCACCAAAACCGATTTAGTCACTGGCACTTTCTTCGAGCCTACTGAACTTTCAGTACTTCCTAATTTAGATGTATTAGTGGTTCAACGTCGTGGTGAAATATTATTATATAATAATACTTCTAAAAAAATTAAGCAAGCAGGTTTTTTAAATGTGTATTGGAAAACTAATGCCCCTGGTGTGAATTCTGAAGAAGGTTTATTAGGTGTGAAAGCCGATCCCGATTTTGCAAAAAATCATTTCGTGTATATGTTTTATAGTGCTCCCGATTCTTCTGTGAATAGACTGTCTCGTTTTACTTTAGAAAATGATACTATATTAAATAGCTCTGAAAAAGTAATTTTAGAATTTTATGAGCAACGCAATATTTGTTGCCATACCGGTGGTTCTATTGCCTTTGGTCCTAACAAAACTTTATTTGTTTCAACGGGCGACAACACTACCCCATTTGATGAGCCTAAACAAAAATATGCAAGTCATGGCTACGCACCTTTGGATGACCGTCCTGGTCATCTTCAATATGATGAGCGTCGTAGCTCGGGTAATACCAACGATTTAAGAGGAAAAATTTTACGCATCAGCGTAAAAGAAGATGGTAGTTATGAAATACCTGAAGGAAATTTATTCCCTAAAGGCACAGAGAAAGCAAGACCAGAAATTTATGTAATGGGAAATCGTAATCCTTACCGTATTTCTGTAGATCCTAAAAATGGTAATTTATATTGGGGTGAAGTAGGCCCAGATGCCAATGTAGATAGCTTAGAGACAAGAGGTCCTCAAGGATATGATGAAGTAAACCAAGCACGTAAGGCGGGTTTCTTTGGATGGCCTTTCTTTATTGGCAATAATTATCCTTATCATATTTATGATTACGCAACTGGTAAATCAGGTCCTGCCTTTGATGCAGCAAAACCAATTAATAATTCAAGAAACAATACTGGTTTAAATGAATTACCTCCAGCACAAGCTGCCTTTATTTGGTATCCCTATGGTGTTTCTACCACAGACTTCCCTTCTTTAGGTGCAGGTGGAAGAACTGCGATGGCAGGTCCAGTTTATTATAGCGACTTATATCCAAAAGAAACAAGATATCCTTCTTATTATGATGGTAAATTCTTTTTCAATGAATGGATGCGTGGTTATATTAAAGCTGTATCTATGAAGTCCAATGGAGACTATGATAGAATGGAACCTTTTATGCCGAATACCAAGTTTCATGCTGCTATTGATATTGAAGTGGGCCCTGATGGCCGTTTTTACGTATTAGAATACGGTTCAGGCTGGTTCAGTAAAAATGAAGATGCAGGATTATCAAGAATTGATTATAAGAAATAAACAATAGTCATTCACTTATAAAAAAATGTATATGAACAAGCGTCAATTTATTAAAGACATGGTTTTAACAAGTATTGCTACCCCATTAGGATTAGCAGGCATAGCCCAAAGTTTTAAAGAGAAAGAAAATGTTCCAGCAATGGTTTTGGCTAAAGACGATGCCTTTTGGTTAACTATTAGAAATCAATACCTATTAAAACCAGATTATATAAACCTTGAAAATGGTTATTATAATTTTATACCTCAACCTTTATTAGAGAAATTCATTCAACATATTAGAGAAGTGAATTATCAGGGTTCTTATTATATGAGAACAGTACAATGGGATAATAAAAATAAAATTGCAGCAAGGCTTGCTGAAATTGGAGGTTGTTTACCTGAAGAAATGATCATTACTAGAAATGCGACAGAATCACTTGATTTAGTAATAGGTGGGTTTGACTGGACTGCGGGAGACGAAGCGGTAATGGCTGTTCAAGATTACGGCTCTATTTTAGATATGTTTGAACAAGTTAAAAATAGATATGGCGTCATCACTAAAAAAGTATCTCTACCACTTCATCCAAAAAATGATGAAGAGATTGTAAACCTATATGCAAGTGTAATAACTGAAAAAACCAAAGTGATGATGATAAGTCATATGGTGAATATTACAGGGCAAATATTACCTGTTCGTAAAATTTGCGATATGGCTCATTCAAAAGGAGTTCAAGTAATTGTTGATGGAGCTCATTCTTTTGCACATTCAACATATCGTATTGATGAACTGAATTGCGATTATTATGCAACCTCTTTACATAAGTGGCTAAGTAGCCCATTAGGTGCAGGATTTTTATACATAAATAAAAATAATATTAAAAAACTATGGCCTTTACTTGCAGATGGAGAGAAAGATATTAATAAGATAAATAGATTGAACCATATTGGCACCCACCCGGTTCATACCGACCTTACTATAAACGATTGTATTGATTATTATAAAATGATAGGTGCTGAAAGAAAAGAAGCCAGAATGTACTTTTTACAAAACTATTGGACAAGCAAAGTTAGAAACTTACCAAGAGTGATTATTAATACGCCAGCCGAATCTAGCAGAAGTTGCGGTATTGCAAATATAGGTATTGAAGGTATTACCCCTGGGGACTTAGCCAATCGCTTAATGAAAGAACATAAAGTATTTACAGTTGCTATTGACGGCGCAGAAGTATTTGGATGTAGAATTTGTCCCAATCTATATACAACTATTGAAGAATTAGATACCTTTGTATTAGCGATAAAAAAACTTTCGAATAATGCCTAATGATTTTATAAGAACTACTGAATCAACTTCTCTTTATAATAATATAGAAAAGTCCAGCACATTGGATATTCTACAAAATATAAATACTCACTCTTGGTAAGTTTCTAACTTTGCTTGTCCAATAGTTTTGTAAAAAGTACATTCTGGCTTCTTTTCTTTCAGCACCTATCATTTTATAATAATCAATACAATCGTTTATAGTAAGGTCGGTATGAACCGGGTGGGTGCCAATATGGTTCAATCTATTTATCTTATTAATATCTTTCTCTCCATCTGCAAGTAAAGGCCATAGTTTTTTAATATTATTTTTATTTATGTATAAAAATCCTGCACCTAATGGGCTACTTAGCCACTTATGTAAAGAGGTTGCATAATAATCGCAATTCAGTTCATCAATACGATATGTTGAATGTGCAAAAGAATGAGCTCCATCAACAATTACTTGAACTCCTTTTGAATGAGCCATATCGCAAATTTTACGAACAGGTAATATTTGCCCTGTAATATTCACCATATGACTTATCATCATCACTTTGGTTTTTTCAGTTATTACACTTGCATATAGGTTTACAATCTCTTCATCATTTTTTGGATGAAGTGGTAGAGATACTTTTTTAGTGATGACGCCATATCTATTTTTAACTTGTTCAAACATATCTAAAATAGAGCCGTAATCTTGAACAGCCATTACCGCTTCGTCTCCCGCAGTCCAGTCAAACCCACCTATTACTAAATCAAGTGATTCTGTCGCATTTCTAGTAATGATCATTTCTTCAGGTAAACAACCTCCAATTTCAGCAAGCCTTGCTGCAATTTTATTTTTATTATCCCATTGTACTGTTCTCATATAATAAGAACCCTGATAATTCACTTCTCTAATATGTTGAATGAATTTCTCTAATAAAGGTTGAGGTATAAAATTATAATAACCATTTTCAAGGTTTATATAATCTGGTTTTAATAGGTATTGATTTCTAATAGTTAACCAAAAGGCATCGTCTTTAGCCAAAACCATTGCTGGAACATTTTCTTTCTCTTTAAAACTTTGGGCTATGCCTGCTAATCCTAATGGGGTAGCAATACTTGTTAAAACCATGTCTTTAATAAATTGACGCTTGTTCATATACATTTTTTTATAAGTGAATGACTATTGTTTATTTCTTATAATCAATTCTTGATAATCCTGCATCTTCATTTTTACTGAACCAGCCTGAACCGTATTCTAATACGTAAAAACGGCCATCAGGGCCCACTTCAATATCAATAGCAGCATGAAACTTGGTATTCGGCATAAAAGGTTCCATTCTATCATAGTCTCCATTGGACTTCATAGATACAGCTTTAATATAACCACGCATCCATTCATTGAAAAAGAATTTACCATCATAATAAGAAGGATATCTTGTTTCTTTTGGATATAAGTCGCTATAATAAACTGGACCTGCCATCGCAGTTCTTCCACCTGCACCTAAAGAAGGGAAGTCTGTGGTAGAAACACCATAGGGATACCAAATAAAGGCAGCTTGTGCTGGAGGTAATTCATTTAAACCAGTATTGTTTCTTGAATTATTAATTGGTTTTGCTGCATCAAAGGCAGGACCTGATTTACCAGTTGCGTAATCATAAATATGATAAGGATAATTATTGCCAATAAAGAAAGGCCATCCAAAGAAACCCGCCTTACGTGCTTGGTTTACTTCATCATATCCTTGAGGACCTCTTGTCTCTAAGCTATCTACATTGGCATCTGGGCCTACTTCACCCCAATATAAATTACCATTTTTAGGATCTACAGAAATACGGTAAGGATTACGATTTCCCATTACATAAATTTCTGGTCTTGCTTTCTCTGTGCCTTTAGGGAATAAATTTCCTTCAGGTATTTCATAACTACCATCTTCTTTTACGCTGATGCGTAAAATTTTTCCTCTTAAATCGTTGGTATTACCCGAGCTACGACGCTCATCATATTGAAGATGACCAGGACGGTCATCCAAAGGTGCGTAGCCATGACTTGCATATTTTTGTTTAGGCTCATCAAATGGGGTAGTGTTGTCGCCCGTTGAAACAAATAAAGTTTTGTTAGGACCAAAGGCAATAGAACCACCGGTATGGCAACAAATATTGCGTTGCTCATAAAATTCTAAAATTACTTTTTCAGAGCTATTTAATATAGTATCATTTTCTAAAGTAAAACGAGACAGTCTATTCACAGAAGAATCGGGAGCACTATAAAACATATACACGAAATGATTTTTTGCAAAATCGGGATCGGCTTTCACACCTAATAAACCTTCTTCAGAATTCACACCAGGGGCATTAGTTTTCCAATACACATTTAAAAAACCTGCTTGCTTAATTTTTTTAGAAGTATTATTATATAATAATATTTCACCACGACGTTGAACCACTAATACATCTAAATTAGGAAGTACTGAAAGTTCAGTAGGCTCGAAGAAAGTGCCAGTGACTAAATCGGTTTTGGTGAAATGGCTTTCATCTGGTGCATAAACACTACGTACCTTGCTATAATCAGATGTATTGTCTCCCATGGCATATTGAATACCGCCTAAAATATGTTTTAAATACAAAGGTTCTGCAAATGATTCTTCGGCATGTCCTAGCGCTGTATTAAAAACTCTACCACCATCAAAAATATGGTACCATGCCATAGGGTGGTTATCACCATTTTCTCCGCCTTGATAAGATTTTTCATCAATACTTATTAGTACTTTAATATCCTTACTTAAGTTTTTGAAATTGTGCCACTCATCTTTTCTTGTCCAAATAGCAGGTAGGCTATCTGTAGAAGGGTGGTTTTTATCATTGATCACTAATTTGGCTTCTTGTTGTGCAGGATGGTTCTTGAAAGAAGCGCCAATCATTTTCACATACCAGTTCCAATCATATTCAGCATCTGTAGCAGCATGTATGCCTACAAAACCTCCACCTGCTTGCATATATCTTTCCAAAGCAATTTCTTGGTTGCCAGATAATAATTCACCAGTTGTACTTAAGAATACCAATGCAGCATATTTTTTCAAACTATCTTCTGCAAATTTGTTTGCATTAGTAGTAGTATCTATATTAAAATCATTTTTTTCACCCAATGCCTGAATGGCTTTAATACCTGTAGAAATAGATTCATGGTGATAGCCTCCTGTTTTAAAGAAAACTAAAATAGTGGGCTTGCTACTTCTTTTACTACTACAAGAAGCCAGGGTTATTAAAATAAAGCAAAATAATGCAATGGTTTGAAGGGTAAATTGGATGTTTTTTTTCATTTGTTTAAACGTTGTAAAGGGGTTGATTGTGGCAGTTAATTTCCTACTTTTTTCGCTTATGGCAAAATAAAGATGGACTAGTGGTAAATGACTATAAATGAGGCTAATGGAAGACTTATTTTGCCCTTGCTTGTAGTATTTATATCCGCCGACCAGTTAGGGTGAATTAGAGTTAAAGCTAAGCAAGCCAATTTAAAATGCACTATGAATTCATTTTGTAGTAATTTAGTAAAATATTACCTTTATTCTTAATAAGATTGATTTAAATTTTTATACATATGAGAAATTA